>CAWATE010000003.1:0-335058 GCA_963784875.1 uncultured Solirubrobacterales bacterium | reverse complement strand
CGAGGGTGCCGTCAAAGTGATCAAGCTGTACGACGGCGGCGCCGTCCTCGCCTAAGGCTGGCGATCGGCCGCGCCGTGCACTATCGTTGGTAGCAGAGGAGCTACGACGACATGAACGAAAACATCTCCCTCATCGCGATGTGCCTATTCCTGCTGGCCTCGCTGGCATTCTTGGCGCAGCAGCTCACGTCCTACCACTAGCGGACCGTATGCCGGCGCGATGCTGCGTCCTCGGCGGCTCGCGTGCGTAGCACGCCACGCCGCCTGCGTCCTTTCCTCGCTTGGCCTACGATCCGCTAGACGGGCAGCTAGGACCCCGGCTTGCGCGAGTGGCGCACTCGTGCCCGTTCCTGCTGGCGCTCGACGACGTTGATGATCAAGCGCAGGAACTGCTCGGGCCCGGTGGCCTTGGCCTGGCCATAGGCGAACGCCTCGATCCAGTCGGGCACTTTCGCTTCGCGGGCCATCACGTTGAAGAACTCGCGGCGCATGTTCACGTGCACGCGAGCATCCGCGGCCGGTCCCTTCGTCACTTTCAGGCCCGGCATCTCCAGGCGAAAGTGCTGCACGTCCCCGCGACCGCGCAGCTCGACGCCGACGACCAGCTTGATCGGCTCCAGTGCGGGCACCTCGCCGATGAACCTGCGCGTGGCAAGTTCGATCAGGGCCTTGGCGTCTTCGGCCATACAACCATCATCCCCTCCCGGCTATCGCCCAAACGAATATCGATCTGGCGGACCAACCCAGCAAATCAAATCTTATGCCGTTGCAGCAGCTTGCGTCCGATCACCATGCGCTGGATCTCTGAGGTGCCCTCGCCGATCAGCAGCAGCGGCGCGTCGCGGTACAGCCGCTCGATCTCGTACTCCTTGGAGTAGCCATAGCCGCCGTGGATGCGAAACGACTCCTCGACGCAGAAACGGCCGGCCTCGGAGGCGAACAGCTTGGCCATGCCGGCCTCCAGGTCCGAGCGCTCGCCTGCGTCCTTCAATCGCGCGGCGCGCAGCGTCAGCAGACGTGCGGCGTCGACCTGGGTGGCCATGTCGGCGAGCTTGAACTGGATCGCCTGGTGCTCTGCGATCGGCTTGCCGAACGTCTTGCGCTCCTGCGAGTAGCGCAGCCCGAGCTCGAGCGCGCGCTGGGCGATGCCTACGCCGCGGGCGGCGACGTTCACGCGGCCGACCTCGAGCGCGTCCATCATCTGCGAAAACCCGTTGTTCAGCCCGGCCTGCTCGCCCCCGAGGATGTTCTCGGCGGGACACCTGTACCCGTCGAACACGAGCTCGGTCGACTCGACGCCCTTGTAGCCCATCTTGCGCAGCTGCGGCGGAACCGTCAGCCCGGCATAGTCGCCCGTGTTCTCACCGACGCCGCCCTCCTTCTCGGCGATGAAGCAGGTCATCCCGCGATGGGCCTTCTCGGCGTTCGGGTCGGTCTTGACGAGCACGAACACGAGGTCTGAGCGCAGGCCGTTCGTGACCCACATCTTCTGGCCGTTGATCTCGTACTTGCCGTCCTCGCCCTTCTTGGCGGAGGTTTTGATCGCCTGCACGTCGGAGCCGAGCTCGGGCTCCGACAGCGAGAAGGCCGCGCGAATCTGGCCGGTGGCCATCCGCGGCAGGTAGTTCTGCCGCTGCTCCTCGCTGCCGAACTTCATCAGCAGGTAGGAGCCGATGAAGTGCGTGTTGATGACCCCCGAGATCGAGATCCAGCCGCGCGAGAGCTCCTCGACGATCATCGCGTAGGTCGTGAGGTCGAGGCCCATGCCGCCGTACTCCTCGGGGATCGTCACCCCGAACAGCCCAAGCTCCTTCATCTGCTCGACGATCGGCTCCGGGAACTCGTCCTCGTGGTCGTAGTGCTCGGCGTTCGGCAGGATCTGCTCGTCGGCGAACTGGCGCACCATCTCGGTGATCGCCTTCTGCTCGTCGGTCTTCTCGGTGTACGGCGTGGCGGCTACGGCCATCTGATCAATGCTCCAAGGTCGTATTGGAAGGTCTTCAGGGAGAATACCGGCGTGAACTTCGCGCGCGACGTACTCGACTGGCTGCCGCCGCAGGAGCTCGCCCTGCTCGAGCTCGCGCGCGACGGCACGCGCCGCGAGTGGACCTTCGGCGAGGTGAGCGAGCGCAGCGCGCGCCTGGCGGGCGCGCTGCAGGCGCGCGGGGTGAAGCGAGGCGACGTGGTGATGACGCTGATCGGCAACCGGCCGGAGTGGGTGCTGGCGATGTGCGCGTGCTTTCGCATCGGCGCGGTCGCGCTGCCCTGCACCGAGCAGCTGCGCGCAAAAGACCTGCGACTACGTTTGGCGGTGACCCGGCCGGTGCTCGTGATCGCCGACGAGCGCAACCGCGTAGAGCTCGAGGCCGCGATCGCGGCCGGCGAGGAGATACCGGTGGCGCTGGTGGCGGACGAGGCGCTGTTCAAGGCCGAGCCGGCGGGGCTCGTCGAGCTGGGCGACGAGGACCCCTGCCTGATCACGTTCACGAGCGGCACCGCGGGCGAGCCCAAGGCGGTGGTGCACGGGCAGCGCTATCTGCACGGCCAGCAGCTGCAGGCCAGGCACTGGCTCGGCGCGCGCAAAGGCGAGCTCGTGTGGTGCACCGCCGCGAGCGGGTGGAGCAAGAGCGCGCGCAACGTGTTCATCGCGCCATGGCTGTCGGGGGCCGCCGGCGTGCTGCACGACGCGCGCTTCGACCCGTACGAGCGCCTGGAGATACTTGCGCGCGAGCAGGTCAACGTGCTGTGCATGGCGCCGACCGAGTACCGGGCGATCGCCAAGCAGGCGACACTACGGCCGTTCGCCAACTTGCGCGGACTGGTGGCCGCCGGCGAGGCGCTGAACCCCGAGGTGCTGCACGCCTGGGAGCAGGCTACCGGCCTTCAGATCCGCGACGGCTACGGGCAGACGGAGACCGGGCAGCTGACGGGCACACCGCTCGGCAAGCAGGCCCGGCCGGGGTCGATGGGACAAGCGCTGCCCGAGGTGGGGCTGGTGATCAAAGACGGCGAGCTGACGGCGAACCCGATGACGGTGCCGACGTTCTTCCTCGGCTACCTGGGCGATGAAGTGCGCCGCGCGGGCGACGGGAGCTGGATCGTCCAGGACCGTCGCCGGGGTGGGCCATGGCGCACGGGCGACCGCGTACGCGAGGACGGGGGCGGCTGGCTGCGGTTCGAGGGGCGGGGCGACGACGTGATCGTCTCCGCCGGCTACCGGATCGGGCCGTTCGAGGTCGAGTCGGCGCTCGTCGCCCACCCGGCTGTGGCGGAGGCCGCGGCGGTGGCGGCCGCGGAGGAGGTCCGGGGGGCGGTCGTGCGCGCGGTGATCGTGCTGCGCGAGGGCTTTGAGCCGACGCCCGAGCTCGCGCGCGAGCTCCAGGAGCACGTCAAGCGCCAGACCGCCCCCTACAAGTACCCGCGGATCGTCGACTTCGTCGATCAGCTGCCAAAGACCGCCAGCGGCAAGATCAGGCGAGCTGCGTTGCGGGCTGAGCCCTAGCCCGATCCCTGCCGCCGGCCATCTCCTGCTCCACATGCTCGCCTGTCCCCGCAAGGGGGACCTCCTGCATCGCCGCGGGCGGCCGCAGGATCAGGAACGCGGCGAGGATGCCGAGGCCGACGCACGTCGCGGCGACGACGTAGGCGAGGTGGTAGCCCCCGGTGAGCGCGCTCGCGAGCGAGTCACCGCTGGCGCTCAGCGCTTTCGTGTGGTCGGTCGCGATCGTGCCGAGCGTCGCCAGGCCGATCGCGCCGAACAGCTGCACCGAGACGTTGATGATGCCCGAGGCGAGGCCCGCGTCGCGCGCGGGCGCGTCGGCCATCCCGATCGTCAGCAGCGGCAGGAACGAGGCGCCCGCACCGAGCCCCAACGCGAGGAACGCGAAGAACAGGCCCGGGAAGTAGCTCGCGTGGATGCCCTGCAACGCCAGCAGCAGCAGGCCGACGACGATCCCGCAGCAGTCCGGCTGCGAGCGTCGGCACCGAGCCGAAGCGCTCCACCGCGCGCGCCGAGACGCCCATCGACATCGTGGCGATCGCGATCGTCAGCGGCATGAACGCCAACCCGGTGTCGATCGCGTCGTAGCCGAGCACGCGCTCGAGGTACAGCGCGCCGAGGAAGAACGCAGAGAACATGCCCGTGATCAGCAGCCCGCGGACCAGGCTAGAGCCCATCAGCATGCGCAGGCGCAGGATCCGCAGCGGCATGATCGGGTTGGCCACGCGCGCCTCCAGCGCGAGAAACGCGCCCAGCAACGCCAGCGAGGCGCCGGCCGTGCCGAGCGTGCGCGCGGACAGCAGGCCATAGTCGCTCGACTTGACGATCGCGAACGCGCCGAACATGGTCGCGAGCGTGATCAGCGCTGAGCCGAGCACGTCGACGCCGCCGGCCAGGCCGATGCCCTCGTTTTCCTCGATCAGCACCCAGCCGAGCAGCAGGGCGAGCGCGCCGATCGGCACGTTGACGAAGAAGATCCAGTGCCAGTTCAGCGACTGCGTCAACGCCCCGCCGGCGAGCAGGCCGATCGAGCCGCCGCCGGCCGAGACGAACGCGTACATGCCCATCGCCTTGGCCTGCTCGGCCCGCTCGGGGAACTCGGTGACGATGATCGCAAGGATCACGCTCGACGCCACCGCGCCGCCGACTCCCTGGATCAGGCGTGCGCCGATCAGCATCGCCTGGCTGTCGGCCACACCGCAGAGGATCGACGCGGCGGTGAACAGCACGAGCCCGGAGAGGAAGATCTTCTTGCGCCCGATGAGATCGCCGAGCCTGCCGGCGAGCAGCAGAAAGCCGCCGAAGGTGATCAAGTAGCCGTCGATCACCCAGGTGAGGTTCGCCTGGGTGAAGTGCAGCTCGCGCTGGATCGACGGCAGCGCGACGTTGACGATCGTCGCGTCCAGCACCATCATCAGCTGGCCGAGGCACAGCACGGCGAGCGCGATCCAGCGGCGGCGCTCGCGCTTGCCGGCCGATCTCTGATCGGTGGTTTCGGCGGCTGTCGTGGCCTCGGTCGTGGTCGTGGCCTCGGTCGTCGTCGCGTCGACGGCGCTCAACCGAGACTCGACGGCGGGCGACTCGTGCGCCGCGACGATCGCGGTCGTATCGATCTCTGACTCCTTGACGGCGGTGCTGGGACTCATGAGTAGCTCCTTCGGCAGTGGCGAAGAGCACACCATATCATGGATCATCATTGTTATAGAGATGATCCGTATAAAATTTATGATCGCTGCTACGATGAGAACATGGAGAATGGTGTAAAATCACGCGCTATGGGTTCTGAGAGGGCCTCATCATGCGCTCCGGGCTCGATGGTGCTGCTCACGCGGCTGGCCAAGCAGGTCTACCGGCGGAGCAGCGACGAGCTCCTGGGGATGCAGTTGCGCCACCTGGTCGCGCTCAGCTACGTGCGCGACCACGATGCCTGCCCCCAGCACGAGCTGGCCGAGGCGTTCTGCATGGACGCCAACAACGTCGTGCTGCTGCTCAACGAGCTCGAGCAGCACGGCTATGCCACCCGCCTGCGCGACCCCGACGATCGCCGTCGCCACGTCGTCCAGCTCACCCCCGCGGGCGCCGAGGCGCTGGGCCTCGCCGAGCGTGCCCAGGAAGCGATCGAGGACGACGTCTTGCGGGCGCTCGACCCGAGCGAGCGCGCGACCCTGTGGCAGCTGCTGACCCGCGCGCTCTACGGTGCCGAGCCGGTCGCGGAGCCGCAGTACAGCGGCAGCGGCATCAACTCGGCCACCTAGAGCGCGACGACCGCGTCGATCTCGACCTGAGCGCCCTTCGGCAGCTGCGCCACCCCGACCGTCACGCGGGCGGGGGGCTCACTCGAGAAGAAAGTCGCATACACCTCGTTGACCTCCGCGAAAGCGTCGAGGTCGGTCATGTAGATGGTCAGGCGCACCGCGCGCTCCAGTGACGCGCCTGCGGCCTCGCATACGGCGCGCAGATTCTCGAGACAACACCGCGCCTGCTCGGCGGGCGTCCTCCCCACCAGCTCGCCGGTGGCCGGGTCGAGGGGAATCTGGCCCGAGCAGAACAGCAGCTCGCCGGCGACAAGCACCGCGTGGCTGTATGGCCCGACAGCCGCCGGCGCGCCGGGAGCCTCGACGATCTGACGCTCTGTGGACACCGAGAAGACCTTATCGGCGGGCAGGGCGGCGCGGCGCGGGAGCGAAGTGACTAAATTCCGATCAATGCCACGATCCGTCGGGAAGATCGCCGCGATGCTCCTGACGGCAGGCCTTTGCGCGCTTGGCGCGGCCGCCGTGCCCCCGCGCAGGCGCAGATCGCGTTCGCGCCGTGCGGCGACAGCAACGACTTCGCCTGCGGTCACCTCGCCGTGCCATCGGATCCGGGCAGCGGCTCCGCGGAAACGATCGCTCTCGCGATCCGCCGCCACCGGGCGCCCGTCGGGGAAGTCCGCAGCGCGGTCGTCGCGCTCGCCGGCGGCCCCGGGCAGGCGGCGCTGCCGTTCGCCGAACAGTTCGCCGCCCTGCTCGGGCCGATCGTGTCCACCCGCGACCTGATCGTCTTCGACCAGCGCGGCATCGGTCTCTCCCATCCGCTGTCGTGCCACCGCTTCGAACAGCCCATCCGCGCCAGCCCACCGGGACAGGCGATCGCCGAATGCGCCGCCCAGCTCGGGCCTTCACGCGGCTACTACACCTCGGCCGACACGGTCGCCGACCTCGAGGCGATCCGCGTGGCAGGAGGCTACGAAAAGCTCGTGCTGTACGGCACGTCCTACGGGACGAAGGTCGCCGAGGAGTACGCACAGGCATATCCGAGCCATGTGGAAGCGCTGGTGCTCGACTCGGTCGTGCCCCCGAACGGCCCCGATCCGCTGAGCCGCACGACCTTCGCGGCCATCGGACGCATCCTGCGCCGGCTCTGCGCCGCGCGCGCGTGCGCTCGACATCACCCGCAACCCCGACAGCCGACCTCGCCAAGCTGCTCCCACGCCTCGGTGGAGGCGACGGGCGTGGCCGCTGGATCGACGGCCACGGGCGCGCGCACACGATCGGAATCTCCGCCGACGCCCTGCTCGGTGCGCTCGTGGCCGGCGACCTGGAACCGATCCTGCGCGCCGAATTCCCCGCCGCGATTCGCGCGGCCGCGGGCGGCGACACGGCGCCCGTCGCGCGCCTGCTCGCGCGGGCCGAAAGCGGGGAGAGCGAAGCGGAAAGCCCGAGCGAGAGCTTCGACACGCCCCTCTACTACGCGACGAGCTGCGAAGAGGAGCAGTTCCCGTGGAACCGCTCCTCCTCCCGCGCCGGCGGCTGGCCGAAGCGAGGAGGCAGATCGCGAAGCTCGCGCCGAGCTCGATCGCGCCGTTCACCGCAGCGAGCGTGCTCGACTTCAGCGATATCGATGCCTGCGCCTTCTGGCCGTTCGCAACCCCCGCCCCCCGGCGATGCAGGACGCACCGCTGCCCGCCGTCCCCACGCTGATCTTGAGCGGCGCCGACGATCTGCGCACGCCCACGGCGAACGCGCGCGAAGTCGCGGCGCGGATCCCGGGCTCACACCTGCTGGTGGTGCCCGACGTCGGTCATTCGGTGCTCGGCACCGACCCGAGCAGCTGCTCACACGTTGCGCTGCTGGCTCTGTTCGCGGGCACTACGCTCAAGCCGTGCAGGCCCGCGCCGCCCTCACTGCTGCTGCGCGTCGTCCCGCTCGCGCCAAAGCACCTGGCCGACGTCGCTCCCGCACGGGGAACGCGCGGCAAGCCGGGGCGCACGCTCCAAGCGGTCGCGCTCACGCTGGCCGACTTCAACCGCCGGCTGGCGCTACAGGAACTCACACAGCTCGAGGCCGGCGGTCTGGCGGCGCAGGCGCTCGACATCGGCGGTCTGCGCGCCGGCTGGGCGGCCTTCGCGGCGGGCAAGCTGGCGCTCCACGCCTACTCCTACGTGCCCGGCGTCACGATCTCAGGTGAGATCGGTGCGGAAATCGTCCAGCTGAGCGTCGGCGGCGCGGCCGCCGCCCACGGCACCCTGCGGCTGGGGCCGAACAGGGCCTTGACCGGCGTGCTCGGCGGGCGGCGCGTGCGTCTCGCCGGCGGTCGATCGAGCGCGCTCGACGCGAGCGCCGCCCGGCTCGGCGCCCTGCCGGGAGGAGCATCGGCGGCGCAGACCGGATCGACCGCTGAACTCGCTCGCCTGAAAGCTGAGCTCGGCCGCTAACGTGCGCGGCGTGCCGGCCAACCAATCAAGCAAGCTGCGGCTCGGTGTCGCGCTCGCGGCGGCGCTGCTTCGATCGGTGCCTGGGCGCGGCCGGGTGGCGGCGGCCAGCGCGCTCACGTTTGCCCCTGCACCGAGCAGCCCCGCATTCGCGCTGCGCGAGCCTGCCCGTCCCGCTCGAGCGAAACGGCGCCGTGCCGGGCACGATCTCGCTGGGCCTCGAGCTCAAACCGGCAGGCCCGACGCCCACCCGCAGCGCCGTGGTCGCGCTCGCGGGCGGACCGGGCCAGGCCGCGCTCCCGCTCGGCGAATTCGCCGCCAAGGCGCTGGCCCCGGCGCTCGTCGACCGCGATCTGATCGTCTTCGACCAGCGCGGCACCGGAGTGTCGGACCCGCTCAGCTGCGCGGCGCTGGAAAGCTTCGCCATCGAAGCCGGCCGGCTCTCCGAACGGTGCGCGCTGCAGATCGGGCCCGCGCGCGGCGCCTACACCACCCAGGAATCGGTCGAAGACCTCGAGTCGATCCGCCAGGCCGGCGGTTATGAAAAGCTCGTGCTGTACGGGACCTCCTACGGGACCAAGGTCGCCGAGGAGTACGCCGAGCGCTACCCCCAGCGCGTCGAAGCACTCGTGCTCGACTCGGTCGTGCCGCCCGGCGGGCCGGAACCGTTCGCGGTCCCCACCTTCCAGGCGATCGCACCGCGCGCTCCAGGAGCTCTGCTCGAACGGGGCCTGCGCCGGGATCGCATCCAACCCGCTCGCCGACCTCGCAAGCTTGAACGGGCGGCTACGCAAGCGCGTCCTCGACGGTTCGGTCTACGACGGCTCCGGACACCGCCACACGGCGACGCTGAGCGAGGCTGGGCTGCTCGGCGTGCTGGAGGCCGGCGATCTGAACCCGGCCCTGCGAGCGCTGCTGCCGGCGGCCGTGCGTTCCGCGCTGCGCAACGACCCCGATCCGCTGCTGCGTCTGCACCTGCTCTCCGAGGGCCTGATCCCGAACGTGCCGAACAACACGCCGGGCGAAAGCTCGCAAGAGATCGACGAAGCGCTGTATCTGACTACCAGCTGCGAGGAGACTCCCTTTCCCTGGAATCGCAGCCGGCTCGCAGGCCAGCCGCACGGCCGAAGCGCTCACAGCGCTGCACGCCCTGCCGGCCGCCGACTTCCGCCCGTTCGACGCGAGCACCGCGCTGAGCAACAGCCTCGTCTCCCTCTGCGCCGGCTGGCCCGACGCATCGCCCACCCCGCCGCCGCCGAGCACGCTGCCGAACGTGCCGACGCTGATCCTCTCCGGCGCGCAGGACCTCAGAACGCCGACGACGAACGCCCGCACGGTCGCCGCGCAGATCCCCGACGCGCAACTGCTGATCGTGCCGTTCACCGGTCATTCCGTGCTCGGCGCCGACTTCAGCGGCTGCGCCGAGCAGGCGCGTGGCAACCTTCTTCGCCGACGCACCCTCGCAGCCGTGCCTGTCGACAAAGAACATCTTCAGCCCCACGCCGTTGACCCCGACAAAGCTCGCCTACGTGCACTCGCCGCCGGGCTTCGGCGGCGGGCCGGGCGCACACTCACGGCGGTGCTCGACACGATCGTCGACCT
The DNA here is from genome assembly GCA_963784875.1 of uncultured Solirubrobacterales bacterium. GTDB lineage: Bacteria > Actinomycetota > Thermoleophilia > Solirubrobacterales > Solirubrobacteraceae > Palsa-744. The sequence goes on along the minus strand of CAWATE010000003.1, from coordinate 325,264 downwards.
CAACCGCCAGGTGATCGGCGCAACGCTGCAGGCCGATCGCGAACTGCCCAGCGGGTCGAGCTTCGGCGGTCTGCACGGCGGATACGCGAAGATCGGCACCTCCACCGTGACCTTGCGCAAGCTCGTGCTCATCCCGGGCGTCCAGCTCAGCGGCACGATCCCCGTGAAGGACGGAGCGCTGCAGACGGCGACGATCCGCATCACCGGCCCGGCGCCGCCTCCGGCACAGTCACCGTCGGCTCCACCTCCAAGCAGGTCACGGGCGCGCTGGCGGAAAGCGCTTCGACCTGAGCCTCGCCACGGTCCGGCTCTCGCGAGTCTCCTCCGCCAGCGACGCAATGGCCGTCGCGCCCGTCGCTTCCCGCTGGCGGGCCTGGTCGAAGCCCACCCGCACATTCGCTGACCCGCCCACACGCCGGCAAGCCGATCCGGTCGCTTGGTGGCTTGCCACTACGCTGCCCCTGGATGCCCAACGCCCTCGCCGCGGAGACCTCGCCCTACCTGCGCCAGCACGCCGAGAACCCGGTCGACTGGCTGCCGTGGGGCGACTGGCGCTGGCACGCGCGCGCGAGCGCGACGTGCCGCTGCTCGTCTCGATCGGCTACTCCTCCTGCCACTGGTGCCACGTGATGGAGCGCGAGTCCTTCGAGGACGCGCGCAGGCCGCGGCTGATGAACGAGCAGCTTCGTCTGCGTCAAGGTCGACCGCGAGGAGCGCCCCGACGTCGACGCGCTCTACATGGAGGCCGTGCAGGCCATGACCGGCCACGGCGGCTGGCCGCTGAACGTGTTCCTCACGCCCGAGCAGGTGCCGTTCTACGGCGGCACCTACTTCCCGCCGGAGCCGCGCCACGGGATGCCGGCCTGGACGCAGGTGCTGCAGGCGATCGCCGAGGCCTGGGAGCGAGCGCCGCGAGGAGATCCGCGCGGGCGGCGAGCGCCTGCGCGAGCGACTGTCCGGCGGGGCGCGGCTGACGCCGTCCTCCGAGCGGCCGACTCGCAGGCGCGCTCGAAGCGCGCCGTGCGCGGCCTGCGCGCAGACGCTTCGACGCGCGCAACGGCGGCTTCGGCGGCGCGCCCGAAGTTCCCGCAGGCTCGCGTCTCGAGTTCCTGCTGCGGCGCGCGCGAGCGAGCGCGAGATGGCGCTGCAGCGACGCTGCGCGCGATGGCGCGCGGGGGCATCCACGACCAGGTCGGCGGCGGCTTCGCGCGCTACGCGTCGACGCGACCTGGACGGTGCCGCACTTCGAGAAGATGCTCTACGACAACGCGCTGCTCGCGCGCGCCTACCTGCACGGCTGGCAGGCCTGCGGCGAGGACCGCGCTGCTCGAGGTCTGCCTGCGACACCCTCGACTGGGCGCTGCGCGAGATGCGCGGCCCCGAGGGCGGCTTCTACTCGGCGCTCGACGCCGACTCCGAGGGCGTCGAGGGCCGCTTCTACGTGTGGACGCGCGAGCGAGCTGCGCGCGCTGCTCGGCGAGGACGCCGACGCGGCGATCGCCTGGTTCGGCGCCACCGAGCAGGGCAACTTCGAGATCCGCACCACCCGGCCGGGGCTGAACGTCCTCGAGGCGCGCGGGCCCGCGCCCGACGCGCCGAGCAGCGCGAGCGGATCCGCGCGCGCCTGCTCGACGGCGCGCGCGCGGCGCGTGCGCCCGGGCCTGGACGACAAGCGGCTGACGTGCTGGAACGCGCTGATGATCGCCGCGCTGGCCGACGCCGGCGCGGCGCTCGCGGGAGAGCCGAGCGCTCACCGCCACCTCGACGCAGCTGACGCCGCCGCGCTGCGCCGAGTTCGTGCTGCGCGAGCTGCGCGACGAGCGACGGCCGGCTGCTGCGCACCTACAACGGCGGCCAGGCCAAGCATCGACGCCTACCTGGAGGACCATGCGTTCCTGCTCGAGGCGCTGCTCGTGCTGTTCGAAGCGACCTTCGAGGAGCGCTGGTTCGAGCAGGCCGCGCGCTGGCCGACGGACGATCGCCCGCTTCGCCGACCCCGAGCGGGGCGGCTTCTTCTCGACCGCCGCCGACAGCGAAGCGCTGATCGCGCGGCGCAAGGATCTCGAGGACAGCCCGATCCCCGCCGGGCGCCTCGAGCGCCGCGGTCGGGCTGCTGCGCCTGGCGCAGCTCACCGGCGAGACCGACTACGAGCGCCACGCGGTCTCGGTGCTCGGCGCTGCTGGCGAGATCGCCCCCCGCCACCCGACCGCGTTCGGGCACCTGCTGCAGGCGCTCCACTTGCACCTCTCCCCGGCGCGCCCGATCGCCTGCGCGGTCCCGCCGGCCGCGCACGGAGCTTGACGCAGGCCAGCAACTGAGCAGGACACTGCGCACGGCCGCTGGCCGAAACGAAGCTGCCGCATGCGCCAGCACCGCAGGCGGCCGTCGGCCGACCATCACCGCCCGTTCGGCGGCGACGCCTTCGGCGAGCAGGCCGAGCGATTCGCGCGCTTCTTCGGCACCCCGAAGTTCATCATCGGCCAGACGTGCCTCGTGCTCCTCTGGATCGTCCTCAACGCGCTGGCCGCTCACGAAGACGATCGCCTGGGACAAATATCCGTTCATCGCGCTGAACCTGGCCTTTTCGCTGCAGGCGGCCTACGCCGCGCCGTTGATCCTGCTCGCGCAGACGCGCCAGGCCGACCGCGACAAGCTCCGCGACGCCGCCTTCCAGGCGCACCGCGAGGCGGAGGCCAAGCGCGTCGACGCCTACGAGGCTCAGCAGGCGCGAGTGCTCGATCGAGGACAAGGCGCTCGCCGAGCAGCACACGCGGATGCTCGAGCAGAACACCGCAGCTGACCCGATCAGGTCGCGGAGCTCACGCGAGAGCTGCACACGGTGATCTGCGAGGACCGGCCGTCCGGGCCGTCTGCCACATCCTGATCGACACAGGCGCCCGCAAGACCCGGCGCTCCGGCCGATCAGAGGATCGACAGGTAGCGGTCGAGCTCCCACTGCGTGACCTGCACGCGGTAGTCGTCCCACTCCTGGCGCTTGATCTCGACGTAGCGGTTGAACATGTGCTCGCCGAGCGTGCGCAGCACGAGCTCCGACTCGGCGGTCAGCTCGATCGCCTCGCCGAGGCTCTCCGGCAGCTGCTCGACCCCCAGCCGCCGGCGCTCCTCGCCGGACAGGTGGTACAGGTTCTTCTCCATCGGCTCGGGCAGCTCGTAGCCCTTCTCGATCCCCTCGAGCCCCGCCTGCAGCAGCACAGCGAACGTCAGATACGGGTTGCACGCCGGGTCCGGGCAGCGCAGCTCCATCCGCGTCGCCTGCTCGCGTGCCCGGGTGATACAGCGGCACGCGCACGAGCGCCGAGCGGTTGCGCCGTGACCAGGCGACGTACACCGGCGCCTCGAAGCCCGGGACCAGGCGCTTGTAGGAGTTCACCCACTGCGCGAAGATCGAGCAGATCTCGCGCGCGTGCTTCAGCTGGCCGGCGATGAACGCCTTGCCCACGTCGGACAGGAAGTACTGGTCGTCGGGGTCGTAGAACGCGTTCTTGCCTTCGCTGAACAGCGACTGATGCGTGTGCATTCCGGAGCCGTTCTCGCCGAACAGCGGCTTCGGCATGAACGTCGCGTGCCAGCCGTACTTCATCGCGTACTCCTTGACCGTGATCCGGTACGTCATGCAGTCGTCGGCCATCTTCAGCGCGTCGGCGTAGCGCATGTCGATCTCGTGCTGGGACGGGCCGACCTCGTGATGGGTGTACTCGACGTGGATCCCGAGCTGCTCGAGCGCGAGCACCGTCTCGCGGCGCACGTCGGAGCCGGCGTCGAGCGTCGTCAGGTCGAAGTAGCCGCCTTCGTCCAGCACCTCCGTGCCCTTGCTGTCGCGAACAGGAAGTACTCGAGCTCGGGGCCGACGTTGAACGTGTCGAAGCCCATCGCCTGCGCACGCTCCAGCGGCGCGGCGCAGCACGTGGCGGGGATCGCCCTCGTAAGGCGTGCGCTCGGGTGTGACGATGTCGCAGAACATCCGCCCCACCCCCTGCTCCTCCGGGCGCCACGGCAGCACCGCGAACGTCGTCGGGTCGGGCATCGCGATCATGTCGGACTCCTCGATCGCGTTGAACCCGGTGATCGAGCGAGCCGTCGAAGCCCATCCCCGCTTCGAACGCGTCGTCGAGCTCGGCCGACGTTGATCGAGAACGACTTCAGCTGGCCGAGGACGTCCGTGAACCAGAAGCGGATGAAGCGGATCTCGCGCTCGGCCACGAGCGCCTTGACGTCCTCCGCTGTTTTCGGCTGCTCTGGCGACATCCCGCGGGACCCTAACCGACGATCGCGCCCTCCGCTATCGACGGTTGGCCAAACCGGCGATCGCTCAGTGGCCGGCGACAGCTGCCACGAAGTCGGCCACGTCTTCGGCTTCCCTGCCCTGATAGAGCAACGCCGGCATCTGGCCCAGGCCGCGGGCGCGGCCTTCCTGGATCGCGTTTTCCACGAGCGCTTTGCGGCCCGCGGAGGTGGAGATGTCATCGCCCACGCGCACGTCCAGGTTCGGGCCGATGCGTCCGCCCGACTTGACCGCGGCGAGCGTGTGGCAGACGGCACACGCGTGGGCGAACAGTTCGCGACCCTCGGCTCTCACGCCCGTTCAGATGCACTCCGCCGATCGCCGCGCTCGCCTTGTGCTCGCCGTTGTAAACCAGCACGAAGGCGGGCACGATCAGGCCGAAGGCGAACATCACGACGACCCCGAGCACGACCAGGCGCTGCCCCCCCTTTGAATCCGTGTGAAGCGACTCGCGCGCGCCGCGGGGACCGCCGCGTATCGCGAGGAGGAACACTCCGAGCCCGACCAGGACCCAGAAGACGATGACGGCGGCGACGAGCATGCGGGCGGGAAGATATCGAGTGTCGCCGCCGGATGACCGAGCGAGCCATCGCCGGAAGGATTGTTCGTGGCAAATGCCACGTGCAGGTGGACGGCCAAATCCGGCCGGCGCCAATGAGGGGGAGGCGCTCGACAGGTGAGACCCGCGGTGAGAGGTCTCCCACCTTTAGCTGCGCCCAAGCTACGGCGCTACCCTTGAGTCAGGGAGTCACATCATGAGCAATCTTCTTCGCCGCCTTCCACTCTCCCGCCTGATGCTCCTCTGCGGGCTCGTGCTGGCCTTGGGCGCGACCGCGACCGCGATCGCCCTCGCGGTCGACACCGGCCCGACACCCCCACCCAAGCCGCTGGCGGATGCGGTGCACGACGCGCTGAGCGCGCCGCCCGTGGAAGGCGTCAGCGCAAACGTGCAGCTGACCGACCACCTCCTGGAAGGCGCCAACCTCACGAGCGGCGGCAATGGCGGCGGCGGCCTCACGTCCAGCCCGCTCGTCACCGGCGCCTCCGGCAGGCTGTGGATCGACAAGGACGGGCGCGTGCGGCTGGAACTGCAGTCGGAGAAGGGCGACACCCAGATCTACTACGACGGGCAGCACACCGTCTCGATGTACGACGCGTCGTCCAACACGCTCTACCGCTACATCATCCCGGCCCATGAAGGCGCACCGGGCGACAAGACGGGCTCGAGCTCGGGCTCAGCGCCGTACCAGACGGCGACAGCTCCAGCACCCAAACACAAGGGGCCTCCAAAACGGCGTCCGCGACCATCAAGTCCCGACGGTCGCAAAGATCGAAGAAGCGATCTCTCGTCTGGGCAAGCACGTGAGCGTGTCCGGCGCGGCTCCGACCGACGTCGCCGGCCAGGAGGCCTACACCGTGCGCGTCTCGCCCAACGAAGGCGGCAGCCTGCTCGGACGCGCCGAGCTCTCCTGGGACGCGGTCCACGGCGTGCCGCTGCGCGCAGCGATCTACTCCTCGACCAGCTCAGCCCCCGCGCTCGAACTGGCGTCCACCTCGATCTCCTACGGCCCCGTCGAATCGTCGGTGTTCGAGTTCACGCCGCCGGCGAACGCGAAGGTCGAAGAAGTCGTCCTCCCGCACAGGGGCAGCGACGCAGGGGAATCCTCCACGCACGCGGCCGAGCGCCCGCACGTCACGAGCCAGGGTCACGGCATCACCTCGATCGCGGTGATCGAAAGCAAGGCCAAGACGGACACCGGCCAGGGCTCCCAGACGACGCTGCCCGAAGGGCTGCAGAAGGTCAAGATCAACGGCGTCGAAGCCACCGAGCTGCCCACCGAGCTGGGCACGCTGCTCAGCTTCGAGAGCTCCGGCGTGCGCTATCTGCTCGCCGGCGCGGTCGGCCCAGCCCCGCTCGAAGCGGTCGCCAAGGGCCTCTGACGGTGACCGCGGAGGCGGGCGAGGACGCCCCGCCGGTAAGAGCGCGCGGACTGGTCAAGCGCTACGACGAGGTCGTCGCTGTCGACCGCATCGACCTGAACGTCCGTGCCGGGGACGTGTACGGGTTTCTCGGACCGAACGGCGCAGGCAAGACGACCACGCTGCGTATGGCCCTCGGCCTGATCATGCCCACCGCGGGCGTCGTCGAGCTGTTCGGGCGCGATCCGATGCGCATCGGCGCCCGCGCGCTCGAGGGCGTCGCCGGGTTTGTCGAGGCGCCGCGCTTCTACCCGTATCTCAGCGCGCGCAAGAACCTCGAGCTGCTCGCGGCACTCGACGGCGACGGCGCCCGCGAGCGCATCGCCGAGGTCCTCGAGCTCGTCGAGTTGAGCCCGCGCGCCGCCCACCGCGTCGGCGGCTTCTCCCATGGCATGCGCCAGCGCCTGGGCATCGCCGCGGCGCTGCTGCGCCGCCCGCGGTTGCTGATCCTCGACGAGCCGGCCACGGGCCTCGACCCGGCAGGGATGCGCGACATGCGCTCGCTGATCCGCCGTCTGGCAGACGAAGGGATCACCGTGCTGCTCTCCAGCCACCAGCTGCCGGAGGTGCAGGAGCTATGCGATCGCGTCGCGATCGTCGACTCGGGACGCGTCGTCTACGAGGGCGCGCTCTCCGACCTGCGCCGCCAAGGCGGGGCCGGCTACCGCCTGCGCAGCACCGACGATGCGCGCGCGCTCGAGATCCTGCGCACGCAGCCCGGGATCGAGCATGCCGCGAGCGGCGAGCACGGCCTCGGATTTCAAGCGCAGGAGTCAGACGTCGGCGCCCTGTCGCTCGCGCTCGGCGCCGCGGGCGTGGGCATCCTCGCCTTGACACCGGAGCTGGCGACACTCGAGGACCTGTTCTTCCGGCTGACCGAGTCCGGCAAAGCGCACGACGGCGATACGCACAACGACGGGACGCCCGCCAATCACGCGCAGGCCGGCGGCGTCGGAGTCGGGGTATGAGCGCCACCGCCATCTCCCCTGCCGATCCGCCTCTCGCGGATGCCCCGGTCGCCCACGGCGCCGGCCATGCGCGGCGCCCGTCGACGCTGACCGTCTGGCGCTGGGAGCTGCGCAAGCTCATCTCCCAGAAGCGCACCTACCTGGGGCTGGCGCTCGCGGCGATCCTGCCGATGATCTTCGTGATCGTCCAGAGCCTGCACCAGCACCAGGATCGCGGCAACGAGAACATCTTCGCCTCGCACATCACCCAGTCCGGCCTCGCCACCCCGGTGCTGATGCTGCTGTTCCTGTCGGCCTTCATGCTGCCGCTGATCGCCGCGCTGGTCGCGGGCGACATCGTCGCGGCCGAGGACGGCAACGGCACGCTGAAGACGATCCTCACTCGCTCGGTCGATCGCGGCCAGGTGTTCGCCGCAAAGACGCTCGCCGCGATGACCTACGGCACGATCGCGGTGTTCCTGTCGGCGATCGTGGCGACGATTGCCGGGGTCGCCGCGTGGGGCTTTCACCACGTCGTCACGTTCTCGGGCTCGGTCGTCTCCGCGCCGGAAGGCCTGCTGCTGGTGTTCGCCGCCAACGCCTGCTACCTGATCCCCCTGCTCGCCGTCGTCGCGGTCGGCGTGCTGCTGTCAACCGCCACCCGCAACAGCGCCGCCTCGGTGGTCGGCACGGTCGGGCTTGTGATCATGCTCTACATCGTCGCGCAGATCCCCGGCATCGAAGGCGTCAAGCCATACCTGCTCACGGAACAGTTCCAAAACTGGCAGGGCCTGCTGCGCACCCCGACCGATTGGGCGCCGATCGCCCATTCGGCCTGGGTCTGCGCGCTATACGGGGTCCCGGCGCTGATCGCCGGCTATCTCGTGTTCCTACGCCGCGACGTCGCCGGGGGATGAAGCAAAGCGCCTGATACGGGCGAGAGGGCCAAGCAGAGCAAGGAAGCAAGGAGCGTGGCGTGCTGTGCACGCGAGCAACTGCCTGTACCCGAGGGTGAGGACCCGGCTGCGAAGACCGTCGCCCGTCTCAGGGGCGGTTGTAGACGCCAAGGGTCAGCCCCGTGCCGAGCGTCGAGCCTTTCAGCGCATTGCGGGCGACGATCGGGTTGAACCCCGACTTCAGATTGAGCTTCTGCTTCAGCGCGTAGAACAGGAACGCGACATGATGCACCTGGCCCTTGGCGCCGCAGACGCCACCCCATCCGGCCTTGCCGGCGCTGTTCAGTCCGGCGACCGCGCCCCCGGGCAGACTGCCAGCCGACAGACCGCTCGCGCTCGGAGGGATGCCCCCGACGGCCCATTGGATCGCGTCGCTCGAGCTGCCGCTGAGATCGATCGCGAGCAGGAACAGTTCGGCGGTCCCGTGCGGCACGCCATGCCATTCCAGCGGCGGTGAAGACGTCCGCGCCATCGCAGGTGTAGCGGGTGGGGATCGAGCCGCCGGCCGTGAACGCGGAGCTCGTGAGCGTGACCTTGCCCAGCGCGGCCAGCGCCTTCGAAGTTTGACTTGGCGTGCTCGACGTTTTCGCGGGCGGCGCTTTCGCGGGCTGCGTCTTCGGCTTCGAGGCAGTCGTAGGCGTCTTCTGCGACTTCCCTGGTGGTGGCTTGGCGGCCGGCGGGGTGGCAGTCGTCGCCTGAGTGCTCGCCGTCGTGGCCACACTCGCCGCCTTGCCGGAGGTGGAGCTCGAGCCTCCCCCGCAGCCGGCGATCAGAAGCGCCGTGCCGAGGGCAACCATGCCAAGGGATGTGCGATTCCAGATCTTCAAGCCGTTCAGCTTACCTTAGAGTGCGGTTTGCACGTTGCGCACCGGCAACGAGACATCGGAGAGCTCGACGTCTCCCATCAACCGTCGCGCCTCGCGCGGGTCGATCAGCCCGGCGCCGAAGCGTCCCGTGGACTCTGCCCCGCAGGCCACGCCGAAGCGCAGGCACTGGTCCGCGGCGCGGCCCTCGTAGCGCGCCGCCACGTAGCCGGCGAGAAACGCATCGCCCGAGCCACGCTTGGCGATCGGCTCCCGCGGCTCGATGCGCACACGCTTCAATCGCGGCTGGCCGTCGACGAGCACCTGGGCGAAGCAGCCGTCGGGCAGCGTCATGATCGCTTCGCGCGGACCGAGCGCCGCCATCTCGCGCACCGCCAGCGAGCGCTCCTGCTCACCGGCGAACTCGTGCCCCACGAGCTCCTCGGCCTCGAGCACGTTCGGCGAGACCACGTCGGGCTCGGCGCGCGCCGCGAGCAGCAGCGGCTCGCCGTCGGTGTCGATCACGGTCGTGACGTCCGTTCGCTGCAGGTCGCGGATCAGCGAGGCATAGAAGTCGGGCGCCACCGCCCGCGGAAGCGAGCCCGCGAACACCACGATCGCGGCGCCGCGCGCGAGGTAGAGCAGCTTGTCGCGGAACAGCTCGATCTCCTGCTCGGACACAGCGGGGCCGCGTTCGTTGATCTCCGTCTGCTGCCCGTCGGTCGGGTCGAGCACCGAGGTGTTCGTGCGCGACTCCTCGCGGATCCGCACGAAGTCGTTGAGGATCGACTCCTCGGTGAGCTGCTCGACGATATGCGTCCCGGTCGCTCCGCCCGCGAAACCGGTGGCGATCACGGGCTGGCCGAGCGCCTTCAACGTCCGCGCGATGTTGACACCCTTGCCGCCGGCCATCGTGCGCTGCTCGACGGTGCGGTGACGGCGTCCGAGCTGAAAGCTCGGCACAGACAGCGACTTGTCGATCGCCGCGTTGAGCGTGACCGTGATGATCATTGCTCACCCACCTTCGACGCGCCCAGCTTGTGCCTGAGGCCGCTTAGAGGCTAGCGCTCCGGATCGCCAGACATCATCGGGTCAGCGCCGCGCTTCCCGCTCGCGCCAGCGCCCACGCCGCCGCGCGCAGGCGCTCGGCCTCGGCCCGCGGCCGCGGCGGGAGATCCCGCCGGCCTGCCGATGGGCGTTTGCGATGCTGCGCGACGCTGTGACAAGCCCGCCCGCGCGCCCCGGGGCGAACGCCGGAGCCAGGCTCTCCACGTGCCCTCCCTGCGCGCCGATGCCGGGCAACAGGAAGATGGCGCTCGGCATCAGCTCGCGGGCGCGCGCCAGATGGCTCGGCGCGGTGGCTCCGACCACCGCACCCACGTCGCTCAGGCCCGCCTCGCCGACGCCCGCCTCGCCCAGCTCGTGCACGACCGCCCCAACCCGCTCCCAGACCGCATCTCCGCCCTGCCAGCTCGAGATCCTCGAAGTCGGCGGCGCCCGGGTTCGATGTGCGTACCAGTACGAGCATGCCCGCCGCCGGCCGCACGCGCGGCCGTCACGAACGGCTGGATCGCGTCCCTGCCCATCAACGGGTTCACCGTCACCAGGTCCGCGCCGAGGCCCCGTACGCTTCCAAACGGCGTGTCCATGCCTCCAAACAGCGCCTGCGCGTAGGCCTGCGCGCTCACGTCGATGTCGCCACGCTTGCCATCGGCGATCACGAGCAGGCCCGCCGCGCGCGCGTGCTCGGCCACGGCGGTCAGCGCCTCGGCGCCGGCCGCGCCGAACACCTCGAAGCGCGCGAGCTGCAGCTTGACCGCTACGCACGCCTGCTGCGGTCGCATCGATCAGCGAGTGACAGTGACCGACGATCGCGCCTGCGGCTCGCTGCGCCGGCGTCGCGCCCGGCGACCCCGTCCTTCGCCGATGCCCTGACCGCCTCCGTGCCCGGCCACAGCGCCACCGGGATCGGGGTCGATGCCCAGCACGATCTGCGACTCGCGCTCGCGCACGCGCGCCGTCAGCGTGTCTAAAGCCGAAAGGCTGTCCAGACGGCGGCGGTCAGCGACCCTTCACCGCGCTCTTCAAGCCACTGCCCGCGGTGAACCTCGGCACGCGCGAGGCGGCGATCTGGATGCGCTCGCCCGTGCGCGGATTGACGCCCCGTCGCGCACCGCGCTCGCCCACGTGGAACTTGCCGAACCCCGACACCGTCACCTCGCTGCCGCGGCGCAGCGCGTCCTCGACCGTCGCCAGCACCGCGTCGACCGCCCGTGCCGCCTCATGCTTGGTCAGATCGGCGCGATCGGCCACCTGATCGACCAACTCGGACTTCGTCACCTCGTCCTCCCTCGCTTGTAAAGCCTTGTCCAGCTCGAAACTAACACCGTGTGCGGACAACCGTCGGAGGGCGGAGCCGCCACGGGGCCTCGGGCACAGCATTCGAGCCCGCGCGCAGGGCGCCGCGAAGAACCGAGAATGCGGGATGTCAGTCACCCGCATCGCCTGGAGCGTGACCGTGTTCGTCGCGCTCCTCACCGCCCTGCTGCTGCTGCTCTCCGGCTACAACGGCTATGCCGGCCTCGGTCTCGCGGTCGCGATCTCGGCGGCGATCAACCTGCTGTAGGTGAGCCCGAGCTCGGCCAGCAGCGCGCGCGCGGCGCGCCCCGGTGGCTGATCGCATCCTTTTGCCCGTCGCTGAGCTCAGCCATCGTCATCGCCGCCGTCGTCCCTGCCGTCCCCGCGGTCGCGGCCATCCCGGCGCCCGCGGGCGGCGCATCGCTCGGCAGGAACGCCGGGTCATAGCCGAAGCCCTGATCCCCGCGCGGCGCCTCCGCGACGCGCCCTGTACAGCGGCCTTCGAACACGCGCTCCTCGCCGGTGCTCGGGTCGACGTAGGCGATCACGCACACGTACTCGAGCGCGCTGCCCGCGGGGGCCTCGCGCAGAAGCTTCGCGAGGTTCTCCTCGTCGCTCGCCCCCTCGCCCGCGTATCGCGCCGAGCGCACGCCCGGAGCGCCGCCCAGAGCCTGCGCCTCGATGCCGGAGTCGTCGGCGATCGTCGAGCGGCCCGTCGCGCGCGCCGCGGCGCGCGCCTTGCCGAGCGCGTTCTCGGCGAACGTCTCCCCGTCCTCCGGCGGCAGCGTCACCTCCTCGGGCAGCTTCTCCACCTCCCAGCCAGGCAGCAGGCGGGCGAACTCGCGCCGCTTGTGCTCGTTGCGGGTGGCGAGCAGGAGCTCATGACTCACGCCGCATCGCCTCTATCAGGGCCCACGCCCTCAACCGTCGCTCACCCCGCCGATCGCCTGCTCCTGAACCGCTCGCAGCTGCTCGATCCCTTCGCCCGCGAGCGCGAGCAGCTCGTCCAGATGCGAGCGCGACAGCGGTGTGCGCTCGGCCGTCGCCTGCACCTCGACCAGACCGCCCGCGCCGGTCATCACGACGTTCGCGTCCACGTCGGCGTTTGAGTCCTCGCCGTAGTCGAGGTCCAGCAGCGCGGCGCCCGCGACCATCCCGCACGACACCGCCGCCACCGATTCGGTCAGCGGCGAGCGCTCCAGCCGTCCCTTCTCCTGCAAGCGCGCGCAGGCCAGCGCCAGCGCGACGTAGGCGCCCGTGATCGATGCGCAGCGCGTGCCCCCGTCGGCCTGCAGCACGTCGCAATCGAGGTAGATCGTCCGTTCGCCGAGCGCCTGGAAGTCGACCGTCCCGCGCAGCGCGCGGCCGATCAGACGCTGGATCTCCACGCCGCGTCCGTCCGCCCGGCCCTTGGAGATGTCACGCTGCTTGCGATCGCCCGTCGAGGCCGGCAGCATCCCGTACTCGGCCGTCACCCAGCCCTTGCCCTTGCCCGTCATCCAGCGCGGAACGCTCTCCTGCGCCGAGGCCGTGCAGATCACGCGCGTCTCGCCCATCGAGATCAGCGCGGAGCCCGTCGCGGTACGCACGAATCCCGGCTCGATGCTCGTCGGCCGCAGCCCGCCTGAGCCACGTCCGTAGCTGCGGCTCACACGATCGCCTCCACCGCGGCCAGCTCGACATGCTCGACCTCGCCAAGCGGCATCTGCAGAAAGCGCGTCCCCAGCTCGCGGAACGCTTCCACGTCACCGGTGCAGAGAAAGCGGTACGCGCCCTCTCCCTCGGGGCGGGGATTGCAGAGCTCACGCGTGCTCAGCGCGTGCTCGACCTGGCGTGCGAGCGCCGCGCCGGAGCTGACGAGCGTCACCTGCGGGCCGAGCATCCGCTGCAGCATCGGGCCGATCAGCGGGTAGTGCGTACAGCCGAGGATCGCCGTATCGACGTTCGCCTCGCGCAGCGGACGGCAGGCCTCGCGCACGGTTGCCACAGCGCGCTCGTCGAACTGCTCACCCGCCTGGATCACCGCCGCGAGGTCGGGGCACGCGACCGCGTGCAGCGTCACGTGCGGATCGACGGCGTGCACTGCCCGCTCGTAAGCGCCGCTCGCAACCGTGGTCGGGGTTGCGAGCAGGCCGATGCGACCGCTACGCGTGCTGGCGACGGCGCGCAGTGCCTCAGGACGCACGACCCCGAGCACGTCCAGCCCCAACGTCGTCTGCATCATGCGCCTGCTCAAGCTCGGCAGCGCGGCCGACGTCGCCGAGTTACAGGCGACGACCAGCAGCTTTGCGCGACGGCGCAGCAGCTCCTCGGTGATCTCCGCCGCGAAGCGCTCGATCTCCTCCGGTGAGCGTTCACCGTAGGGGAACCTCGCCGTGTCCCCGAGATAGACGAAGTCCTCTTGCGGCAGCCTCACCAGCAGCTCGTGCAGCACGGTCAGACCCCCGACACCGGAGTCGAACACCCCGATCGGCCGTCTGCTCTGTCCGGGCGCGTTCGCCGCGCTGGTCGGGTCATCGGCCATCAGCCAATCATTCCACAGCGGGTCCGGAGCGCTACGGTCAGCGGTGCTCGTGCGCGTGCTCGTGGTATCCAACATGCTCCCCTCCCCCGCTCACCCCGAGCGCGGGACTTTCGTCCGCGACCAGGTGTCCGCGCTGCGGCGACTCGACGGGCTCGACGTCGAGCTATACGAGTTCTCGCCGGGGGCGCGCGCCCTGGCGCGAGCGGCTCGCGACCTGCGCCACCGCTTCGGCCCTCGGCGCTCCGTTCGCCACCCCGACCCACGGCGGGCGGGACCCTTCGACATCGTCCACGCCCACTATGGCCTGACGGCCTGGCCTTCACTCGCGGTGCCGGCCCCCGTCCACGCGCTGACCGTGCACGGCAACGACATGCGCCATCCCCGCACGCGAATGATCACCGGCGTCGCGCTCGGCCGGATCGACCTCCTCGCCGCCGTATCGAGCTCGCTGGCGCAGGAACTGCCGGGTCCTAAAGCGCGAGCCCGCGCGCAGGTGCTGCCCTGCGGCGTGGACCTCGCGCGCTTCCATTCGATTCCCCGCTCGCAGGCGCGCGCCGAGCTCGGGCTCGATCTCGAGCGGCCCTACCTGCTGTTCGCGGCCGACCCCGCTCGCGCGATCAAGCGCTACGACCTCGCGCTTGCACTGGCCCGCGAGGTGGACGTCGAGCTGCTCGTCCTCGGCGGCGTCGATCCCGCCCGCGCGCCGCTGTGGTTCAACGCCGTGAACGCCGTGCTGATGCCCTCCGGGCACGAGGGCTTCGGGCTGGCGGTGCTCGAGGCGCTCGCCTGCGACGTGCCGGTGCTGACCACTCCCGTCGGCATCCATCCCGAGGCGCTTGCCGACGTCGCGGGCACCCTGTGCGCGCCGTTCGACCTCGCCCGCTGGGCCGGCGCCCTGCGACCGCATCTGCAGGCCGCTGATCCACGCATCGACGGTCGCGCGAGCGCGATGCGCTATTCCGATCGGATCATGGCCGAACGAGTGGTCGAGGCATGGCGCTCCGCGCTGCAGCGCACGTCCCGAGCGGGATAGCGTGCATGACCCGATGCGCGTGCATGAGCCCCCTGTGAACGTGCCGTCCATCGGCGAACGCCCTCTCGTGCCGTCTCGAGGTCCACGCGAACCCCTAACGACCCATTCGCCGGGTAGCATGAATCGGCGGTGGAGAAAAGCGCGACCGGAACGGCTCCCGTAGCCGACCCCACGAAGACGCCTGCTGGCCCACCGGCCGACGGCGAGCTTGCCGTGCCGACCGGACCTCCCGGGTTCGGCGCGCGCGGGCGCATGCGCCGACGCGCGCGCTTTCTGCGCAAGGCGCGCGAGCTCGCCTACCGCGACCTGGGCGGGCTTGTCTTCAACCTGCATCGCTTCGGGCAGCGCAACGATGCGCTGGTGATCGCCAAGCTCTCGACCCTCAGCCACATCGACAGCGAGCTGCGCACGCTCGAGACAGCGCTGCGGGAGCGTCAGGCGGTGACGGTCATGCGCGAGGCCGGCATCGCGGCATGTCCACGCTGCGCGGCGATCCACGGCAGCGACGATCGCTTCTGCCCCAACTGCGGCCTGGCGATGGACCGTCACGCCGAGCGCCCGGTGGGTGGCGCTCCGGCCACGGCTGTGGGGACTCCCCTTTCGACCTCGGCCCCCACGCCGGGGGCGGTCCTCCCAACGCCGAGTTCAACGCCCGCCCCGGCTACAGCAGCCGCCCCGACTTCAGCAGCGGCCCCGACTTCAACGCCGACCCCGGACTCACCAGCGGGCCCGGCTTCAGCGCCGGCCCCGGCTTCAGCAGCGGCCCCGGCTTCAGCAGCGGCCCCGAACTCACCAGCGTCCCCGACATCGGCTCCGGCCCCGATGTCCGCGCCGGCCCCGGCACCGACGTCCGCCTCAAAACCGGCATCCCCCTCGGCGCCGACGCCAGGCGCCTCCGACGTGGATCAGCCCACCGAGATCGTTCGCCCCCCGGACTCTGGCGCGTGAGCGTCAACCCCTCGTCCCCACCTTCCACCACCGCCCCCAGCACTCCCGCGGGCGAGACCTGCCCGCTGTGCGGAGCGCCGCTTCATCCCGAGCAGGAGTGGTGTCTGCGCTGTGGGGCCGCCGCGCGCACGCGCCTGGCTGCCTCGCCCAACTGGAAGGCGCCGATCGCGGTGATCGCCGCCGTGATCGCGCTGTCGCTCGGAGTCCTCGCCGCCGCACTCGTCAAGCTCGCGGGCGGCTCGAGCACCACCACGGCGGCGATCACCACCACCGTGACGACCACGCCAACCACCGCGATCCCCACCGCCGCGATCCCTACCACGACGACGCCGGGGACGACGAGCACCGGCGGGGCGCTCAGTGGCGCCGCGACCACACCAGCGCCGCCACGACACCCGGTGCGATCGCCACGCCGCGGGCGGCGACTACTTTTGGTGCAACAAACACGCCCGGTGCGACGACTACTCCCGGAGCGAAAACCACACCTGGAGCTGCAGTTCCCGGCACGGGCACTCGCCGCACAACTCCCTCTGGGATAGCCAAAGCCCCCACGACCTTCCCGGGCACGAACCTCCCGCTGCCAACCATACGACGCGACGTCACGCCCACCCCAAAACGGTGACGCCGACGCAGGACGGTCTTTCCGTCGAGGCCGACATCGCCGTCGTCGGAGCGGGCGCAGCAGGGCTCTACGCCGCGCTCTGCGCCGCTCGCGCCGGCGCCACCGTCACGCTCGTCTCAGCCACACCGCTGGCTCAGACCGCCTCCTACTGGGCTCAGGGCGGCCTGGCCGCCGCGCTCGCCGCGGACGACAGCTTCGATCTGCATCTACGCGATACCGAGCAGGCCGGGCGCGCCCTGGTCAGGCACTCGGCCGCCGAGGTCCTCGTCCGCGACGCGCCCGCGTGCGTCGAAGACCTGCAGACGCTCGGCGTCCGCTTCGATGCCGACCGCTTCGGGCGGCTGGCGCTGGGCCTCGAGGGCGGACACTCGGTCAGGCGCGTCGTGCACGCCGGCGGCAGCGCCACCGGGCGGCGTGTGGTTCGCCAGCTCTCCGCGCTCGTTGCCGAAGAGCCGCGTATCGCCGTGCTCGAGGGTGCTCGCGCGCGCGCGCTGTGGACCGCCGGAATCCCGGCGACCGTCGCTGTCGCGGCCTGATCTGCGACGACGGTCGCATCCTCACCGCGCGCGCTTTCGTGCTCGGCACCGGCGGCGCGGCGGCGCTGTGGGCGCGCACCACCAACCCGCCGGGCTCTCAGGGCATCGGCCTGCTCCTCGCCCACGCCGCCGGAGCCGCGCTGGCCGACCTCGAGCTGCTGCAGTTCCATCCCACCGCCGTCATCGGCGCTGCCGGGGCGCGAGGGCTTTCTCGTCACCGAGGCGATCCGCGGCGAGGGCGCGACCCTCCACGACCCCGTCTCGGCGAGCGCTTCGTCGACGAGCTCGCTCCGCGCGACGAGGTCTCGCGCGCGATCCATGCGCGCCTCGCGCACACAGCGGCAGCGCGATCGGTCGGCCTGGACATGCGCATGCGTCGACCCCGCCCATTTCCCGAACGTCGTCTCGGCGCTGCGCGACGCCGGCCTCGATCCGACGCGCGAGCTGATCCCGGTCGCGCCCGCGGCTCACTACATGATGGGGGGCATCCTCACCGACCTGAACGCTCGCACCACTCGTCCCCGGCCTGTATGCGGTCGGAGAGTCCTCCTGCACCGGCCTGCACGGCGCCAACCGGCTCGCGTCCAACTCCCTGTCGGAGTGCTTCGTCTTCGCCCGCCGCGCCGTCGCCGCCGCCCTCTCCGAGCCTGAGCCCGCGCGTGCGCCGCTGCTCCGCGGAGGACCTGCAAGCGCTTCGCGCCAGCGCGCCCGTGCCGCTCGCGCACCCCTCGACTCGTGCCGCCCTGTGGCAGGACGCGGGCATCTCTCGCTCCGGCGAGGGCCTGAGCAGGCTGCTCGATCGATCCCTATCCGCTGGCACGGCTGATCGCGCGCGTGCGCGCTCGCTCGCGAGGAGAGCCGTGGCGCGCACCGCCGCGAGGACCATCCCGCCCGCGATCCCGCTCTCGACCACCGCCATGTCGTCGTCGCCGGGCGAGGACATCGCCTGGCAGCCCTGGGCCTGACCTCCGCCGGCTCGGCGCTCCGCGGGCCGGGTGCGCTCCACCGAGCCGCCTCCGCGAGCCAGGCGCCGACAGAGCCGGCTCTTTTCTAAAAAAATCCCCTTCTGCTCTTTATCTCGGTCCTTTCTGATCGTGCACGTGTTGTCTGTCTTGGAAAGGTCTTGGAGGCAGTCGGAGTCTTTGGGAATGGCGAGTGCGCTCCAATCACCGAGCGAGCCGAAAGGTAAGGGGATAGCTGCCATGTACCAGTTCAGCAGGGCCATCTACCGGGAGCTGGCGCCCCAGATCGTTGCCTCCGCCGCCCGGGAGCGCCGCCACCGCAACCACGAGCACGTGCTGCGCGCCTGCGAGGCGGTCGGTCGAGCGGCTGGCCACCGACCGCCACTACTTCGCGCGCCCTGAGCGCACGCTGTTCTGCGATATCCGCATCTACTTCCCGATGTGCGCCCAGCAGCACGTCCACCAGGTCGTCTGTCGCTACATCGGCTACGCGCAGCAGTTCCTCGCCGAGCATCCGCTCGAGGGCTACACCGCGGTGAGCGGCGCGGCGCCGCAGTGCCGGGCCACGACCCGCAAGGGCGCCGCCTGCCAGCGCATGCCGCTGCCCCACAACGGCTACTGCCCCTCCCATCAGCACCTGGCCGACACCGAGAACCGCGAGCTCACCGCCGCTGCCGAGCTTAGGGTCGACCCTTAGATGACTGAGCGGATCGGCTTTCTCGGCCTGGGGATCATGGGCTCGCGCATGGCGGCCAACGTCGCGCGCGCCGGCTTTCCGCTGACCGTCTGGACGCACACGCCCGGCAAGGCCGAGCACTGGGCCGCCGAGCACGGCGCCGTCGCGGTCGCCACGCCCGCCGAGGTCGCCGCGCGCGAGCGACATCGTCGTCAGCATGGTCGTCGACGGCGACCAGGTGGCCTCGGTGCTGCTCGGCGAGGACGGCGTCGCTCGAGGCGAGCCGGCGCGGGCCTGCTGTGCGTCGACATGTCCGACCATCGCCCCGCCGGACACGCGGCGGATCGGCGCCGCGCTGCAGCGAGCGCGACGTGCGCCTGCTCGACGCGCCCGTGACCGGCTCCTCCCCGCGCGCCGAGGACGGCACGCTGACGATCATGGCCGGCGGCGAGCCGCGCGACTTCGAGCGCGCGCGCGCCCGCTGCTCGAGACGATGGGCAAGCTGATCGTGCACGTCGGCGAGCTCGGCCAGGGCGAGATGCTCAAGCTCATCAACAACGCCCTCGGCGCCGCCAACGCCGCCGCGCGTCGCCGAGGCGCTGCTGCTCGCGCGCGCCACCGGTGTCGACCTCGACGCGTTGGTGGAGGTCGTGTGCGCCGGCTCGGGCGCCTCGGCGCAGCTCGCAGCTGAAGGCGGGCGCGATGCGCGAGCACGACTACACGACCGCTGTTCAAGACCGCGCACATGCTCAAGGACGTGCGCCTGTGCCTGGAGGAGGCCAGGGGGCGGGAGTGCCCTTCCCTGCCGCCGCCCACGCGCGCGACCTGCTCACCGCCACGATGGGTCGCGGTCACGGCGAGCAGGACTTCGCCGCGATGATCGAGGCCGCCGAGGGGCTTGCCGGACAGCGTCTGTAGCGCGCTCGCACGTCGAGCCTTCGCGCGCATGACGACGGGCGCCTGAGCGCGCGCAGCGTGCGACCGCTCGACCACGAGCGCCAAAAAAGCCGCCAATTTGCAGGGGATTTGGGATTTTCGCCCGGATTTCGTATCTTTAATGGACCGGCCGCGTCACGCAGGTTCGGGTGGCGCGCAGCGACTCAGTCAGACGCACCTTTCATCTCGTTCGTTTCTACTTTCATGCCAATTGCTTTCAAAGAATGGGCTGTCACCGTCCGCGCTCTGGCGGAAGGCGAGCAGCTGATCACCCTCCGCAAGGGCGGCATCCGCCAGCCCGGCAAGCCCTTCCGGCTCGCCCACGAGCGCTTCTTCCTCTACCCGACCTTCGACCACCAGCCGGGCGACCTGGTGCGCGAGTCCCATCAGCCCGAGCTGCGCCGCGCGCTCGAGGAGGGCGTCTGGAGCGACGGCGAGCCGCCGCTGCACGCGTTCACCTCCGGCGGCCCGTCCAGCAGCCCGACCGCGTGCGCATCCGCGCCTGGGCCGAAGTCGCCGGCCACTTCACGATCGCCGACCCGCGCTGCGTCGACGCGCTCTCCCCCTTCTACGTGTGGACGCCCGACTACGCCGAAAAGCGCCTCGGCTGGCGCCGCCACCAGCCGCTGCACGTGCTGCTCCTGCGCACCTACCGCATCCCGCGACCGGTCACGGTCAAGGTCAAGGACGAGTACAACGGCGCCCGGCATGGGTCGAGCTGCAGCGCGACCTCCCGTTCGAGGGCACCCCGGTGCTCTCCGACGCCGAGTTCGAGCGCGCCTCGGAGGAGATCGCGCGATCACGCGCGAGGCCGGCCAGCCCGTCCTCGTCTAGCGGCGCGCTCCAGTTCAGCGCTTCGCGGGCCGCTTCGGCGCCCGACTCGGGAACCAGGATTTCGCGTGCGCCGATCAACGGCGCGTAGCCCGCGATCGACCGCGCAGCATGCTGGGTATTCCCTCCTCGAGCAGCATCCCCTGAAGAGTTCGGCCTGGGCCAGGTTCTCAGCGCGGGCTACCTGCACGAGTGGCCCTTCGGTGTACTGAGGCTTGATCTTCCGTGCCTTGCGCGCGCGCTCGCCGGCTGGAGTCGCCTCGAGTCCAGGCGCGTACACCAGCGGCATGCCGCACGCCGCACAAAAGCGCTCGCTGTCGGGATGGGAGCGGGCGCAGTCCGGGCACACGAGCGGCCCGTCGCTCACATCGCCGTCCTCACCGGAGCGTCCTCATCGAGCACTCTCACGGCACCGTCTCCTCGAGCCCCACCTCTGCGACCTGCCCCCGTCGATCAGGTAGGAGCGGACCTCGGCCTGCTCGCCGCCGGCGAGCCCGACGATGATCCACTCCACGCCGGGCCAGTGGGCGGCGAAGTTGATGTCCGTCTGCGACGGGTAGTGGCGCGGTGCGCGTGTGCGAGTGGTAGATCGCCCCGAGCTCCTGCCCGTCGCGCTCGATCGCGTCGATCAGTCCGAGCAGCTCCTTGCCGTCGACCTCGAACTTCAGCGGGCTCGCGGCGGTGTTGACCGCGCGATGCACGCGCGCCGCGCTCGGCGCCGTCCGGCGACCGGGCCGGCTCGACGGCCACCACGCCGCAGCACTCGTTCGGCGCCTCCTCGCGCGCGTGCGCGATCAGCACGTCGAGCAGCTCCGGGAGATGTTCATCTCTCTCGACGTCTTGCGCGCGCGCGTGCGCGCGTGCGCGAACCGCGACGACGCGTGGAGCGATCTACCACCAGACGGTCGAGTCGAGGTTCTCGATCTCCTCGACCGGCAGCGTGTAGATGCCGCTGGAGAGGTACTTCCAGCCGTCGTCGGCGACGACGAACACGACGTTGCCCTCGTCCAGCTCGCCCGCGATGCGCACTGCGATGGAGGCGATCGCGCCGCTCGAGACGCCCGCGAACACGCCCTCCTCGTCGAGCAGCCTGCGCGTCCAGACGATCGCGTCGCTGTTGGTCACGAAGATCTTGCGATCCAGCAGCGAGATGTCGATGATCGGCGGGATGAACCCGTCGTCCAGCGAGCGCAGCCCCTGCACCGGCTCGCCCTGCATCGGCTCGGCCGCGACGATCTTCACGGCGTCCCCGAATGTCTCCTTCAGGCGCCGGCCGTTGCCCATCAGCGTGCCGCCGGTGCCGAGGCCGGCAACGAACGCGGAGACCTCGTCGAGCTCTTCCAGGATCTCGAGCGCCGTGCCGTTGTAGTGGGCGTTCGGGTTGGCCTGATTGCCGTACTGGTAGGGCATGTACACCGAGGAGTCTTCGGTGGCCATCTCCAGAGCCTTCTCGACCGCGCCGTTGGAGCCGAGCGCGCCGGACGAGTAGACGATCTCGGCGCCGTACATGCGCAGCAGCTGGGTGCGCTCGGGCGTCACGTTCTCCGGCATCACCACCTTCAGCTTGTAGCCCCTGCGCGCGCAGATCATCGCCAGCGAGATGCCGGTGTTGCCCGACGTCGGTTCGAGGATCGTCTGCCCGGGGGCGATCGCGCCTTTCTCCTCGGCGTCCTCGATCAACGCCCTCGCCACGCGATCCTTGACCGAGCCCGTCGGGTTGCGCGACTCGAGCTTCGCCCAGATGCGCACGCCGGGCTTGGGCGATAGCCGTGGCAGCTCGATCAGCGGCGTTTTGCCGATCGACTGCACGAGATCCCCGTACCGGCCTCCGCAGGGCCTGTTCCTGAGCCGCTCCGCCGCCATTACTTCACGGAATATAGCGGGGTCCGCGCAGCGCCCTGCCCGACGGCTCCGAACGGTCCCACCGAACGCTCCGAGTCGGCGTCGTCGATGACGGCTCCGGCCCTGGGCGATAGGATGGTCGTGCCCCGAATGGGACCCGACTTCGACTTCGACTGGCTCGTCATCGGCTCCGGCTTCGGTGGCAGCGTCTCGGCGCTGCGACTGTCCGAGAAGGGCTACTCGGTGGGCGTGCTCGAGTGCGGACGGCGCTTCGCCGACGACGAGCTGCCGAGCTCGACCGCCGACCTGAGGCGCTACTTCTGGAACCCGCGCCTGGGGATGAAGGGCATCTTCCGGCTGACGACCTTCAAAGACGTCTCGGTCGTCTCCGGCTGCGGCGTCGGCGGTGGCAGCCTCGGCTACGCGAACACCCTGTACGTGCCCCCGAAGGCGTTTCTTCGAGGACCGCCAGTGGGCGGGCATGCGGGACTGGGAGAGCGCGCTCGCGCCCCATTACGCCGAAGCGCAGCGGATGCTCGGCGTCGTCGAAAACCCGCACGAGGACCCCGCCGACCAGCTGCTGCGCGAGCTCGGCGAGGAGCTCGGGGTCGGCGACACCTACAAAAGGACGCCGGTCGGCATCTACTTCGGCGAGCCGGGCGAGACCGTCGCGGATCCGTTCTTCGGCGGCGAGGGCCCCGAGCGCACCGGCTGCCAGCTGTGCGGGCGCTGCATGGTCGGCTGCCCCCACGGCGCCAAGAACACGCTCGTGAAGAACTACCTCTACCTCGCCGAGAAGCGCGGCGCGCGCGTGATGCCCGAACGCACGGTCATCGACGTCCGCCCGCTCGGGTCGGGCTCCGGCGAGGATGGCTACGAGGTCGAAAGCGTGCGCTCGGGCGCGTGGCTGCGCAAGGAACGCCGGGTTCAGCGCGCTCGCGGGGTGGTCGTTTCCGCCGGGCCGCTGGGCACGAACAAGCTGCTGCAGCGCTGCCGCCTGAACGGCTCGCTGGGCCGCGATCTCGCGCGCGTCTGGGCGAGCTGGTGCGCACGAACTCCGAGTCGATCCTGACGGTCACCGTGCCCGAGGACTATCCCGACGACCTGATCAAACGCGTCGCGATCACCTCCTCGATCTACCCCGACCCGAACACGCACATCGAGACCGTCACCTACGGCGACGACGGCGACTCGATGCACCGGCTCTACACGCTGCTCGTCGGCGACGGCACGCGACGTGACCCGCCCGTTGAAGCTGCTGTGGCAGATCGCTGCT
Organism: uncultured Solirubrobacterales bacterium; assembly: GCA_963784875.1. Lineage (GTDB taxonomy): Bacteria > Actinomycetota > Thermoleophilia > Solirubrobacterales > Solirubrobacteraceae > Palsa-744. The sequence continues at coordinate 301,730 of CAWATE010000003.1, read as the reverse complement.
GCACCCCAGGCGTCTGGCGAAGGTGCTGTTCCCAAAGCATTGGTCGCGGCGCACGATCATCGTGCTCGTGATGCAGACGCTCGACAACGCGATCGCGCTGCGTCCCCGCAAAGGCCCGTTCGGCTCGTTCTGGCTGAAGACCGAACAGGACCCCGAGCGCCCCAACCCGACGTTCATCCCGATCGCCAACCAGGCGGCCGAATGGTTCGCCAAGCGCACCGGCGGCATCGCCCAGAGCTCGGTCACGGAGGCGCTCTTCAATATCCCCACGACCGCCCACATCCTCGGCGGCGCGGTGATCGCGCCCGATCCCTCGCAGGGTGTGCTCGACGCCCGCCAGCGCGTGTTCGGCTACGAGAACCTGCTCGTCTGCGACGGCTCGGCGATCCCGGCGAACGTCGGCGTCAACCCGTCTCTGACGATCACCGCGCTGGCCGAGCACGCGATGAGCCATGTGCCGGCGGCCGGAGCACGCCGCCGGCTTCCGAGCCGGCCGTAGGCGCGACCGCCGCTTAGGCTAGCGCCGCCGGCCATCGCCGGCAGGATCACGAGCGTGTCGTCCTCGCCGACGGCCGTGTCCAGCCCGTCGAGCACGCGTACGTCCTCGTCGTTGAGGTAGACGTTGACGTAGCGGTTCAGCTCGCCGTCGGCGGAGAACAGCTGGCTCTGCGTGGCCGGATGCGTCTCGGCCAGGTCGCGCAGCACAGCGCCGATGTTCTCGCCGGAGGCGTCGACCTGCTTCTCGCCGCCGACGGACGCGCGCAGCACCGGTGGGATCTTGATCGTCGCCATGTGAGCGCGCAGCCTATCCTGCGGCGGCGCAGAATGCCTCGTAATCGGGGAACACGCCGAGCTCCTCGTCGGCTATGTCCTCGGGGTCGCGCGAGCAGATCGGGCACTCCGGGTCGCGGTGGACTTTGACCTCGGTGAGCGTCGCGCCCAGCGCGTCGTACAGCAGCAGGCGCCCGATCGCGGGCTCGCCGATGTCGAGGATCAGCTTGACGACCTCGGTCGCCTGCAAGAGGCCCATCGTGCCGGGCAGCACGCCGAGCACGCCGTTGGCGCCGCACGAGGGCGCGAGCTCGGCCGGCGGCGGCTCGCGGAACAGGCAGCGGTAGCAGGGACCATCGTACGGTTTGAACACCGACAGCTGCCCGTCGAAGCCGAGGATCGAGGCCGATACGACGGGGATCCGAAGGCGCACGGTGGCGTCGTTGAGCAGGTAGCGGGTGGGGAAGTTGTCGACGCCGTCGACGATCACGTCGTAGCCCTCGATGATCTCCATGATGTTCGAAGCGTCGATCCGCGTCTGGTACTTGACGACGTTCACGTCGGGGTTCAACGCGCGGATCGCCTCCTCGGCGGAGTCGACCTTGGGGACGCCAACGCCGCTCGGTCGTGTGGATCACCTGGCGCTGCAGGTTGGAGAGGTCGACGACGTCGTCGTCGACGATCCCGAGCGTTCCCACGCCGGCCGCGGCGAGATACAGGGCCGTGGGCGAGCCGAGGCCGCCGGCGCCGAGCAGCAGCACCTTGGCGTCGAGCAGCTTCTGCTGGCCATCGGCGCCGATCTCCGGGATCAGCATGTGGCGCGAGTAGCGGTCGCGCTGCTCGGGAGTGAGCGCGCGCGGAACCACGACCTCGTAGCCGCGGTCCTTCCACAGCGTGATGCCCCCGGTCATCGAGCGCACGTGCTCGTAGCCGAGCTCCTCGGTGAGCGTGCGCGCGGCGTAGGCCGAGCGGTTGCCCGATGCGCAGTAGAGGATCACCTGCGTCGAGCGGTCGGGCACGACGCCCTCGATCCGTGTCTCCAGATAGCTCCTGGGCACGTGCTTGGCCCCGGGCAGGTGCCCGGCGGCGAACTCCTCGGTCTCGCGCACGTCGATGATCGCCACGCCCTCGTCGATCAGCTCGTGAACCTCGGCCGGGTCGACCTCCTCGATCTGGCTCTTGACTTGTCTGAGCAGCTCCGGGCCTGACGGGCTCATCGTAAAACTCCTAAATCGTGGTCGGGATTCATGGAGACTTCACAAAGTATAGCGCCGTCGTTGATCGAAACGGGCGATGGGAGACTCGGCAGCTTCCTCCCGTACCCTGCGTCGCGTGCCCTCCCATCTATCGACCGCCTTGCTCACCGTCGCGACTGCCCTGGTCGCCACGCTCGCTGCCGCGCTCGTGCTCGGCGGGTGCTCGGGCGGGTCCTCTCCGGCCGACCCTCCCCCCTCCACAGGTACGGACGCCTCCGCCTCCACGAGCTCCTCCTCGGGCTTCGACGGCGCGGCGCTGCCGGCGGTCCCGCGCGCACGGGTTCACGCTCGCCGATGTGACCAACGGCGGCCGCACCGTCTCACTATCCCAATACCGCGGCAAGGTCGTAGCCCTCGCCTTCCTCTACTCCACGTGCGGCGCGCCGTGCGTCGTAATCGCCCAGCAGATCCGCGGCGCGCTCGACGAACTCGGCCCCCCCGCGCCCCGGTCCTGATCGTCAGCGCCGACCCCGCGGCCGACACGCCCGCGCGGGTGAAGCGCTTCCTCGCGCAGATCTCCCTCACCGGGCGCGTGCGCTGGCTGACCGGCTCGCCGGCGCAGCTGCGCGCCGTCTGGCGCGCATATGGGATCACGCCCCCGAGCGCGGGACGGGGAGTGTTCGCTAACTCCGCCTCGGTCTTCCTGCTCGACACCGCCGGCCGCGAGCGCGTCCTGTTCCAATCGGAACAGCTCACGCCGGAAGGGCTCGCTCATGACATACGCAAGCTCGAGCGAGCGAAGTGTCTCCCGCGAAACCGCCATCGGGAGCGTCACAACCCTGCTGATACCCTAGCTCGCAGGTAGGTATTTGCGGAGATGATGTTCTCAACCAAGGCCGAGTACGGCGTGCGCGTGATGGTCGAGCTGGCTCGGCGCGGCGGCGGGACGGGTGAAGATCCCGTACCGCTCGCGGAGATCGCCGCCCACGACGGGCTGCCGCTCGCCTATCTCGAGCACCTGGTCGCGCGGCTGCGCAAGGCCGGGCTGGTCGACTCACGCCGCGGCTCGCGCGGCGGCTACCTGCTCGCGCGCTCGCCCACGGAGATCACGATGGCCGAGGTCGTCGAGGCGCTCGAGGGGTCGATCGCGCCGATCGAGTGCATCTCCGAGGCGTCCGACGGGTCGATCGTGTGCTCGCGCGAGTCCGACCCCGCCCACGTCTGCCCCACCAAGCTGCTGTGGACGCGCGTGCGCTTCGCGATCGTGCGCACGCTGCGCGAGACGACGCTCTCGACCTGCTGCTCACGCCCGCTCTGCTGACCGGACCGACCGCCCCAGCTTTAGACATGCAACCCCTGACAACCGGAGCTCGATAATCGAACATGGCCGACCTAGAGATCAGAGACCTGCACGTGCGCATCGAGGAGCGCGAGATCCTCAAGGGCGTCGACCTGGACGTCTCGCGCGGCGAGGTCCACGCGCTGATGGGCCCGAACGGGTCGGGCAAGTCGACGCTCGCCAACACGCTGCTCGGCCACCCCTCGTATGAGATCACCCAGGGGTCGGTCGTGTTCAAGGGCGAGGACATCACCGAGAAGGAACCGCACGAGCGCGCGAAGGCCGGGCTGTTCCTCGCGTTCCAGTACCCGGTGTCGATCCCCGGCGTGTCGGTCGCGAACTTCCTGCGCATGGCGATCAACGCCAAGCGGGAGGAGCCGATCCAGGTGAAGGAGTTCCGCAACCAGCTGCAGCACGCGATCGAGCTGCTCGACGTCGACAAAGCGTTCACCTCGCGCCACCTGAACGACGGCTTCTCCGGCGGCGAGAAGAAGCGCGCGGAGATCTTGCAGATGGCGATGCTCGCCCCCGACGTTGCGATCCTCGACGAGACCGACTCCGGCCTCGACATCGACGCGCTGAGGACAGTCGCCGAGGGCGTACAGAAGCTCCACGACGAGCAGGGCCTCGGCGCGCTGATCATCACCCACTACCAGCGCATTCTGCACTACGTCAAGCCCGAGTTCGTGCACATCCTGATGGACGGCCGGATCGTGCTCGAGGGCGGCGTCGAGCTCGTCGAGCGCCTCGAGCGCGAGGGGTACGACGAGATCCGCCAAGAAGTGGGCGCCGGTGCCGGCGCGGCGGCCGGTGACAACGGTGTCTGAGCCGGACGAGGCAACCACGAACGGCTCGGTGAGCGTGTCAACGAACGGTGCCGCCCCAGTGCAATCCAAGCCTGGCCGTCATCGCGAGGCGACGCTCTACCACGCGCTGCACGGCGCAGGCGCGGGCGACGGCGTGCGCACGCTCGCGGACCTGCGCAAACAGGCGCTCGAGGTCTATGCGGATTCGGAGCTGCCCGTGTGGCGGCGCTCGGGGTTCTGGACGACGACGCTGCAAACGCTCGACCTCGACGCGCTCGAGCTTCCCCTCCCGGCGGCGAGCCCGGCGGAGGCGAGGTGCCGGGCGTGGTCACGCGCACGCTGCCCGATCGCGCGCGCGCGGGCCGGCTCGTGCAGAGCGGCGGGACGGTCGTCCACGTAGAGCTCGACCCCGCGCTCGCGGCGCGCGGCGTGATCCTGTGCTCGCTGGAGGACGCCTTCAGCGACCACGCGGAGCTGGTCGCGCCCTGGTACTCCAAGCGCCTCACGCACGACCGCAACAAGCTCGAGGCGGCGAACGCGGCGTTCTGGACCGGCGGCGCGTTCCTGCACGTCCCCAAGGGTGTCGTGGTCGAGGACCCGTTCGAGATCGTCTACGCGATCGACGGCCCCGGGATCGCGCAGTACGCGCGCACGCTCGTGCTCGGCGGCGAGAGCAGCGAGTTCCGCGTGCACGAGTACGACCTGGCGGAGGACTTCACCGACGGTCAGTCGCTGCACGCGGGCGCGTTCGAGCTGTACCTCGAGGACGGCGCGCGCTGTCGCCTCGCACAGGTGCAGGACTGGGGCAGCGGCGAGGTGTACGACGCCTCGACGCGCTTCGTCGGGGTCGGGCGCGACGCCTACTGCCACTGGCTGCCGGCACTGCTCGGCGGGCACCTCGTGCGCCAGCACCTCGAGCTGGCCGTTACGGAGCCTGGCGGCGACATGGCGTTCCGGGGCCTGTTCTTCGCCGAGGAGCACGAGCACCTCGACCTGTTCGCGGTCGACCTGCACGAGACCGGCCCCTCCGGCGGCGACGTGCACTGGCGCGGCGCGGCGACGGGCGAGAGCCGCGCGAGCTTCGAGGGGCTGATCCAGATCGACCCGGGCGCGCAGCAGACCCACACCTACCTGCAGATCCACACGATGATGCTCTCGCCGAAGGCACGCGTCGACGCGATCCCCTCGGTGCTCGTGTCCGCCGACGACGTATCGGCCTCGCACGGCGGCACGGTCGGAGAGCTCGACGAGGCGGCGATCTTCTACATGCAGACGCGCGGCCTCGACCGCCCCGCGGCGGTGCGCGTGATCGTCGAGGGCTTCTTCGAGCCGTTGATCGCAGAGCTCGCAGACGAGCCGCTCGAAGAGCTGGTGCGCGCGAAGGTCGCCGAGAAGCTCGAGGCGGCGCGCGAGGACATCGAGGCATATGCCACCAGTCGCTAGCTATTTCTGGAGCACGTACGCAGTTCCCCGACAACGCTTGCGGCGCCGGTCACAACAGCTGTCGGCATTTGCGGACGGTGACGGCAATGGGCATCCAGGCGCCGCTCACTCATACAAGCGTGGAGCAGGCTTCGCTCGACGTAAAGAGCGACTTCCCGATCTTCGCGCGACGTTCGACGATCGTCCGCTGATCTACCTCGACTCGGGCGCGACGTCGCAGAAGCCGCAGGTCGTGATCGACGCGGTCGCCGACCACCTGCGCGAGCACAACGCGAACGTGCACCGCGGCGTGTACGCGCTCGCGCAGGAGGCCGACGCGGCCTATGACGGCGCCCGCAGACAGTCGCTACATTCGTGGGCGGACAGCCCGCAGACGACGATCTTCACGAAGAACGTGACCGAGGCGATCAACCTCGTCGCGTACGCGTGGGGCGCGCGAGCAACGTCGGCCGCCGGCGACGCGGTGCTGATCACGCAGATGGAGCACCACGCGAACATCGTCCCCTGGCAGGTGCTGTGCCGCGAGCGCGGCGCGACACTGCGCTATCTGGAGGTGGACGAGCGCGGCGAGCTGTCGCTGGAGCAGCTGGACTCGGAGCTCGCGCGGGGCGACGTGCGGCTGGTGGCGTTCACGCACGTGTCCAACGTCCTCGGCACGATCAACCCGGTCGCGGAGATGACCGCGCGCGTGCGCGCGGCGGGCGCGGTATCGCTCGTGGACGGCGCCCAGGCCGTCCCTCACATGGCGGTCGACGTGGAGGCGCTCGGCGCGGACTTCTACGCGTGGACCGGCCACAAGGCGCTGGGGCCGACGGGCGTCGGCGTGCTGCACGGCCGCAGGGAGCTACTCGAGCAGATGGAGCCGTTCCTCACCGGTGGCGACATGATCGCATCGGTCGACTTCCAGACGGCGACGTGGAACGAGCTGCCATACAAGTTCGAGGCCGGCACCCCGCCGATCGCCGAGGCCGTCGGACTGGGCGCGGCCGTCGAGTACCTGTCAAAGCTCGGCATCGATCGAGTGCGCGCGCACGAGCAAGCGTTGACCGCATACATGCTCGAGCGCCTGGCGACGGTGCCCGGCCTGAGCGTCGCCGGCCCCCCGGAGGCGGCCCGCCGCGGCGGCCTCGCCTCGTTCACGATCGAGGGCATGCACCCGCACGACGTCGCCGAGCTGGCGGACCGCGGCGGCGTGTGCATCCGCGCCGGCCACCACTGCGCGCAGCCGCTGATGCGCTGCCTCGGCGTGGGCGCCACCGCGCGCGCGAGCGTCGGCGTGTACAACGAGCCAGGCGACGTCGACGCGCTCGTCGACGCGCTGCTCGCCGGGCGCGAGGTGTTCGGACTGTGAAGCCGGCGGCGGCAGAGACAGCCCTTACGAGTCGGCCGTCGAACATCCGGCCACCGGCCAGGCCCCGCATGTTTGAGCGACGCGCGTAGGCGGGAAGCACTAATGGACGACCTCTACCGCGACTACATCCTCGATCATTACAAGCGCCCCCGAAATTTCGGTGAGCTGGAGCCCCACGACCTCGAGGCGCTCGAGCACAACCCCCTGTGCGGTGACGAGCTCGGAGTCCACATCCGCGTGCACGAGGGGCGCATCGAGGACCTGCGCTTCCACGGCCACGGCTGCGCGATCTCGCAGGCGTCGGCGTCGATCGCCTCGGAGGAGCTGATCGGGATGCAGTTGAGCGAGGTCGAGGCGCTCGGCGCCGACTGGATGATCGAGCTGCTCGGCATCCCCGTCTCCGCCACCCGCCGCAAGTGCGCGCTGCTCAACCTCAAGGTCGTCCGCGGCGCGGTCACCGGAGACCACGCGTGGCCGGTATGACCGAGCCCGAGAGCCTGCGAGGCTCGACGGCGTTCAACTTCTCAGGCGAGGAGCGCTTCGAGCCGCTTGCCATCGCCGGGGACGCCATCGCCGGTCTCGATACAATTCCTAATGCAGCGCACGGGATTCGCACAAAGCCACACCGCGAGGAGCCTCATGGCCACGATTGACCGCACGACCATCGCCAAACCCAGCCCGATCGTCGAGGACGACCAGGGTCAGCTGCGCGCCCGCCAGGGCATCTCGCGCGAGGTTGTCAGCGAGCTTTCGAAGGTCAAGGGCGAGCCCGACTGGATGGCCCAGAAACGGCTGAAGTCGCTGGAGATCTTCGAACGCAAGCCCGTCCCCACCTGGGGCCCCGACCTGAGCGGGTTGAACCTCGACGACCTCGTCCTCTACTCCCCCCCCACCGCCGGTCGCTTCAACAGCTGGGACGACGTGCCCGCCGAGATGAAGCAGACCTACGAGGACCTTGGCATCCCCCAGGCCGAGCGCGAGCACCTCGCGGGCGTCGTCGGCGTGTGGCGCCAGGAGCCCGTGTACGAGGGCCTGAAGGAGGAGTACGCCAAGCAGGGGATCCTGTTCTGCTCGATGGACACCGCCATCACCGAGTACCCCGAGCTGGTACAGAAGTACTTCATGACCAAGTGCGTGCCGGCGCAGGACAACAAGTTCTCCGCGCTGCACGGCGCGGTCTGGTCCGGCGGCGCGTTTTGCTACATCCCCAAGGGCGTCAAGTGCGACCTGCCGCTGCAGTCCTACTTCCGCATGGAGGGGGCCGGCGAGGGCACCTTCGAGCACACGCTGATCGTCGCCGACGAGGGCGCCGAGGTGAACTACATCGAGGGCTGCACCGCGCAGACCTACAGCGTCAACTCGATGCACTCCGCGGTCGTCGAGATCTTCGTGCACGAGGGCGCCAAGGCGCGCTACACGACCGTGCAGAACTGGACCAAGGACGTCTACAACCTCAACACCAAGCGCGCCGTGGTCGACGCCGAGGGCACGGTCGAGTGGGTCGGGCGGCTCGATGGGCGCCAAGTACGTGATGCTCTACCCCGGCTCCTTCCTGATGGGCGAGGGCGCGCGCGCCGACCACCTCAACGTCGGCGTGGCCGGCAAGGGCGTGCACAAGGACACCGGCGCCAAGGTCGTCCACCTCGCGCCCAACACGACGTCGAACATCCTCGCCAAGTCGATCTCCAAGGACGGCGGGATCATGGGCTACCGCGGGTTGGTCAAGATGGGCCACAACTCAGCGCGGCTCGAAAGCGCGTGTGCAGTGCGACGGCCTGATGATGGACGGCGATTCGAAATCGGACACCTGGCCCGACATCCAGATCCAGAACCCGCACGTGACCGTCGCGCACGAGGCCACCGTCGGACGGATCTCCGACGACCAGCTCTTCTACATGGGCTCGCGCGGCTTCACCGAGGACGAGGCCGCGGCGATGATCGTCAACGGCTTCATCGAGCCGGTGACGAAGGAGCTGCCGATGGAGTACGCGGTCGAGCTGAACCGGCTGATCCAGCTGGAGATGGTCGGCTCCATCGGCTGAGAGGCGCGGGACTTCTCTGACGGTCGCTGCGCCTGCCTGCGTCCTCGCTCGCTTGTGTGCAGTGCACACTCCGCTCACCTGCGTCCTTGGCAGGCTTGCGACTCACACCTCTCAGGGGCGCGGTGACATCCCTTGCGAGCCCCTGTTGACACGATCGCCGCGCCGCTGTTTCCGGTGCGGCTGCCGTGGGTTAACGTGGCGTCGGACTGCAGGCGAGCATCATCCAGCGGGGCAGGCCGATGCTGGTGGAGTTCTGGGACTTCTGCCGCCCCAACTCGCTGCGCACGCTGCCCTACGTCAAGGCGTGGCACGAGCGCTACGAGGAGGCGGGCTGCGCGTGATCGGGGTGCACTGCCCCGGGTTTCGATCCGTCCCGCGAGGAGCACGGCCGTGCGCGATGCGGTCGAGCGCCTCGGGCATCGAGTATCCCGTGCTGATCGACAGCGAGCTGGAGGTGTGGGAGGACTACGGCAACCAGGGCTGGCCCGCCAGCTACCTGTTCGACGGCCGCGCGCGCCTGTTCGAGTACCACTACGGCGAGGGCGCCTATGAGGAGACCGAGCTGGCTATCCAGGAGCTGCTCGGGAGTCGAACGCGAGCCACTCGCGCCGCTGCGCCCCGAGGACGCCCCCGACGCGAAGCTCCTGACCCCCAGACCGCCGACCAGCCGCGCGCCTACTCCGGCCCATACGAAGCAGGCGGCGTGTGGGCGGTGTTCGACGGCACGGGCACGGTGCGGGTCAACTTGCGCGACATTGCCGTCGAAAGCATGAGCGAACCGCTGATCGAGCAGAGCGCCACACGGTGGCTGACGCATCGACCTCGACCCGGGCGCCTGTCAACTGTCAGCCACGTGCTTCACGCCCGGGCGTGCTCGAGTTCGAGATCGGCCCGGGCGTGGAGTGCCACGCGACATGCTTTACCCGGCGCTTGGCCTGACCCGGCGCCGCCCCCTCCCTGTTAGACCGGACTTGGCGTGAGCATCTGCGCGAGCTCAGCATGAGTGCGGTCCATCAGCAGCCGCTTGAGCACCGGCGGCCCCGAGTCCTCCACCAGCACGCACGTGCCCGGCCAGTAGGGGCTTTCGCCGGCGAGCGGAGACGAAGCTCACGTCGTAGATCCACGAGCCCGAGTTCACCAGTCGCGCACCGCCGCGTCCGCGCCACTCCTGCGCGTCGTCGCCGGGCAGAGGACCTGCCCGGTGGGTATGGCCGAAGACCACGTGGGCGTCGCCGAGGTCCAGTCGCGCCGCCACCTCGCCGATCGCGCGCAGGCCCGCGCGGCGCAGCTCGAGCGAGCGAGATGTTCGCGCTCACCGGCCCCAGCCGGGCGCGGTTCATCGCGCCGATCGCGAGCGGGAAGCCACCGACGATCGCGCGCCGACGCAGCCGTTGAGCGAGCGCGCTCAGGCCCCCGACCGAGCCGTTCGATCCGCCACCGCCGCCGCCGAGCGCGCGCCACGCGTTCGTCGTGGCGATGCCGTTGAGCGCGGGGCCGGTGCGCGCGTAGCGCGCCATCGCGTCGCGCCACGCGTAGATCGGGGCCGTCACCGCCTCGTAGCCGTCGACGCTCGCGAGCGTGCTCGCCGGGCCGTTCCAGCAGGCGGCCCATCGCGCCCACGCCCGAGCCGCTCGAGGGTCGGGATCGTCAGATGGCAGTCGAGGAAGTGGCCGTGCATCGCATACACGTCGGGGCGCACCCACAACCCCGGATAGGCGCCGCTCGACGCGCGCCGGGGCCGCCCACTCGGCGATCTGCGGCCAGCATCGCCGAGCCTTCCGCGGGCGCGAAGCGCTGCTCGAGACGCAGCGGCTCGGGCGCGTGCAGCGCGCGCGCGTCGAGCCAGGACGTGACCAGCAGGTGGTCGTGGTTGCCCGCGGTCACGACCAGCTCGCGGCCGGCGAGCGCGCGACCGAGTCCTCGAAGAACGGGCGCGCGGCGGCGAGCGCCTCGTGCGGCGGCCCGTGGCGCAGCTCGAGCACGTCGCCGAGCAGCACGAGGCGATCGACGTCGGCCAGCTCGGCCAGCAGCGGCGCGCGCAGCTCGGGACGGCGCAGCACGTCGACGCCGGAGCAGGCCGCCGAGATGCAGGTCGGAGACGATCAGCGTGCGCATCGCGGCGGCGTCCTGCGCTCGCCGGTGACCGGCCGCGCGCGTTCGCTCAGGACGCGGCGCCGCCGGCCGATTTAGCGCGGGCGGATCTTCTTGGGCAGCATGAAGCGGACGTCCTCGCGGACGACGTGGAACTCGGAGATGTCCGCAACGCCGCGCGCGCGGAAGAAGTCGAGCAGGTCCTGCACCAGATCGTCGGGCGCGCTGGCGCCGGAGGAGATGCCCACGACGCGCCTGCCGGTCGAGCCACTCCTCCTGTACCTCGCCCGCGTTGTCGATCAGGTAGCGCATCGGTGCCGCAGTCGCGCGCGACCTCGACGAGCCGCACCGAGTTCGAGGAGTTGCGCGAGCCGATCACGAGCAGCAAGTCGCAGGCGTCGGCCATCCGCTTGACGGCCGCCTGGCGGTTGGTGGTGGCGTAGCAGATGTCGTCGGTGCGGGGACCGGCGATGCTCGGGAAACGCTCGCGCAGACGGGCGAGGATCGAGCCGGTCTCGTCGACCGACAGCGTCGTCTGCGTGATGTAGGCGACGCGCTCGGGATCCTCGACCTCGAGCGCGTCGACGTCCTGCTCCGACTGCACGAGCACGATCCGCTCCGGCGCCTCGCCCATCGTGCCTTCGACCTCCTCGTGGCCGTCGTGGCCGACGAGCACGATCGTGTAGCCCTCCTCGGCGAAGCGCGTCGCCTCGCGGTGCACCTTCGTCACGAGCGGGCAGGTCGCGTCGATCGTGCGCAGGCCGCGCTGCGCCGCGCCGGCGCGCACGCTCGGCGCGACGCCGTGCGCGGAGAACACGCACACCGCGCCCTCCGGCACCTCGGTCTGCTCATCGACGAAGATCGCCCCGCGCTCGCGCAGCTGGTCGACGACGTGCTTGTTGTGCACGATCTCCTTGCGCACGTACACGGGCGCGCTCGTGCAGCTCGAGCGCGCGTTCGACCGTCTGCACGGCGCGATCCACCCCCGCGCAGTAGCCGCGCGGCGCGGCCAGCAGGAGCTTCTCGACCGTGTTTGCAACAGCGCTCGGCACGCTGCCCATTGTAGGGGCCCGCGGACGGTCGATCGCCGCGACGGGCGCCGGTGTCCTCGCGCGGAGGATCGCCCGCGCCGGCACCGGCGCGAGGATCGCCCGCGCCGGCACCGCCGTCGGCGCTCGCCCGACACGCGAGCGCCCGATACCCTAAGCCCGTGGCGCAAAGGCACCTCGACAGGCTGACCCCGATCGACGCGTCGTTCCTGCACCAGGAGGGACCGGTGTCGCACATGCACGTCGGCGGGGTGACGATCGTCGAGGGCCCGCCGCCGGCGATGGAGGAGTTCCTCGAACAGATCCGCCGGCGACTGCACCTCGTGCCGCGCTACCGCCACAAGCTGGCCTTCACCGCGATCGACAGCGGGCGCCCCGTGTGGGTCGACGACCCGAGCTTCAACCTCGAGTATCACATCCGCCACACCGCGCTGCCGACACCGGGAGGCTGGGAGCAGCTGTGCGGCCTGACCGCGCGGATCTTCTCCCAGCAGCTCGACCGCTCCAAGCCACTGTGGGAGATGTGGCTGATCGAGGGCCTCGAGGACGACCGCTTCGCGCTGATCTCAAAGAGCCACCACGCGCTGATCGACGGGATCGCCGGGATCGACCTCGCGACGGTGCTGTTCGACCTCTCCCCCAAACCGCCGCCGCTGCGCAACTCCGGGCGCGCATGGCAGCCGCACGCAGAGCCGGGGACCGCAGAGCTCCTGCTTGCAGGGCTGCGCGGCGCGGTGCGCGCCGGCATCGAGCTGGCCGAGGGCGCGCTCGACGCGCTCGCCCACCCCGACCACGCGCTCGTGCGCGCCCGCGAGGCGGCCGAGGGGATCGGCGAGATCGTATGGGCGGGCCTGAACCCGGCCCCAGACGTTCCGTTGAACACGGCGATCGGTCCGCACCGGCGCTACTTCGGCGTGGGCAGCCGCCTGGACGACTTCAAGCTCGTCAAGAACGCTTTCGGCGGCACCGTCAACGACGTCGTGCTCGCCGTCGTCGCGGGCGCGCTGCGCACCTTCCTGATCTCGCGCGGCGTCCGCACCGAGGGCATGGAGCTGCGCGCGCTCGTGCCCGTGTCGGTCCGCGCCGAGGACGAGCACGGCCTGGGCGGCAACCGCATCGTCGCGATGCGTGGGCCGCTGCCCGTCTACATCTCAGACCCGGTCCAGCGCCTGCGCTTCGTCTCGGAGGCGATGGACGGTCTGAAGGAGTCAAAGCAGGCGCTCGGCGCAGAGGTGATCGCGGGCGTGCAGAACTTCGCGCCGCCGACGATCCTCGCGCAGGCCTCGCGGCTGAACTTCTCCACGCGCCTGTTCAACCTGCTCGTGACGAACGTGCCCGGACCGCAGTTCCCACTGTACGTGCTGGGACGCGAGATGCTCGAGGCCTACCCGGTCGCGTTCCTGCCCGAGAACCACGCGCTGGCGATCGCGATCATGTCCTACAACGGCCAGATGAACTTCGGCCTGCTCGGCGACTTCGACGCGCTGCCCGACCTCGACACGATCAGCGAGAGCATCGCCGAGGAACTCGCGAGGCTGGTGTCGCTCGCGCGCGAGGCTGTTACGACGCCGGCCTGAGCTCGGCGTCAGACACGTCCATCCATTCGGCAAACACTGACCGATTTATGACTCAGGACACTAGTAGCCGAGAGCGAACTTCGCGTCCTCCGACATCTTCTCCGGAGACCACGGCGGCGTGAACACCATCTCGGACTCGACCGTCTTCACACCCTCGAGTTCACCGACGAACTCTTCGATCTGTTCGTTGACCTGCGGCCCGATCGGACAGCCGGGTGTGGTCAGCGTGAACGTTACATGCACATTGCCGTCATCGACCTCGACCCCGTAGATCAAGCCAAGCTCGACGAAGTCCAACCCGAGCTCTGGATCGATCACGTTCGACAGGGCATCCATCACATCGTCGACTGTGGGCATGTGCCGAGTCTACCGCCACACGGCGTTTTAGTTATCGCAACCTAATCTGTCCCACATGTAAAGCTGGATGCACTCGGTAGCCAGCTCGATCGCGCGCTCGCGCGACAGGCGGGGAAGCACGGTGTTCAGGGCCTGATCCTCGGAGACGCCCGCCTGGAAGGCTTCCTCGCCGCGAAAGCCCGCGGCGATCTTCAGCGCCTCGCGGCGGTTGTCGCCCAGGCTCGGGAACACGCCGACGAGGAAGTCGGTGTTGGGGATCGGCTGGCCGACCTCGAGTGAGGCGTGCCAGGCGGCCAGCAGGTGCAGGTCGTCCTCGTCGAGGCTGGCGATCGCCTTGGCGTAGTGGACCGACAGCTCCTGGTCGGGGATGTCGTCCACCCATGCGCGCACGACCTCGCCCACCAACTGACGGCGTGCCTCGCGACCGACCGACTCCGCGATCACACGGATCGCGTCCTGAGGCTCGATGAAGCAGAGCGGCATCTGCAGGACTGTAGGCGTCCGTGTGGACGGCACTTTTCGAGGATCGCCCGACACGCCCGGCCCGGCCGGCTCGCCCCGCGATCGATCTTCAGGACATCTCCGCGGCGGGATCCGCGGGCCCATCCTCCGCGGGCAACTCTAGCGCCGCGCGGGTGCGCTCGAGCGCATGGCGATCGGAGATGTCAGCGCGGAAGCCGAGCGACGCGCGCCTGCCGTTGCCCCAGTTGGCGAGCGCCAGGTCGAGCGCTTCCACCGGCGCGTCGATCGCCTCGGCGAGCGCGAGCGCGCGCCGCTCGAGGATCAGCTCGTCGCCGATCGCGAACACGCGCTTGGCGGCCAGCGTCGCGAGATCCTCCCCCGCGGGACCGCGCGCGGCGGAGAGGTGCAGCGAGTCGGCGCGCAGCCCATACAGGCCGAGACGCCCGAGCGTGACCAGCAGGTCATAGCGCCCCATGCGCGCGAAGCCGGGCAGCGCGAGCCGTTCGAACACCCGCCCGAAACGGCGGCTATCGCTCCAGGCCTCGTCCCCCGTGAAGGCGCTCGCCTGGGTCCCGCCGGAGCGCTCCACCCAGCCGCGATAGGCGAATAGCGTCTCCGCCCCGCGCGCGGGATCGTGCGAGGTGCGCGGCCCGAGCAAGGCCCCGTCGAGATCGGGCAGCGACCCCGAACGCCAGCCGGCGTCGTCGTCGGCGAGTACCCGGCGGATGAAGACGAACGAGTCCTCGCGGTCCAGCGGAGAGAGGTAGGCGCACAGGAAGCACATCCAGGTGGCCTGCTCCAGATCGTCTTCGGCGCGCGCGCGGATCTCGCCATAGACCGCGGGCGGTGCGGCGCCGAGCGCCAGCAGGCGGGCGCTCGCGAAGGCGATCTCCTCGGCCAGGCGCTCGGCGTCGGCGCAGGAGCGCAGGCCCGGCAGCAGCGGTGAGCGAAAGCCGTCGTCCACGTCGCGGGCCTCGTGCACGACGCGCATCTTGCGCGGGCCGCTCCCGCGGGCACGCGCCCGCGCCGACCCGGCCCCGGAGGTCTTAGGCCCGCTCCCGGGAGCGGGCCGACGGCCACCGCTCGTCCCGGCCGCGGCCGGCGGCGCGACCCCGGGCAGCGTCTTGCTGCAGATCGGGCAGCGCTCTATGAAGCGGTTGTGACGGCAGAAGGTCGGCATACGGTCGGTGGTAGAGATCCCTGCGCTCGCGCGCGCTCGGCGCCCGCGCGGCGCTCCTTGGCGAGGGCGTAGAGGTAGTCGTCGAAGTCGACCTGGATCGTGTGGCGCTTGGAGGCGACGTAGCGCTTGCGCAACGCCGCCTGGTCGGCGTCGATGTCCGCGCGCAGCGCGGCGGCGGCCGGCAGCGCGTAGTCGCCGCGCAGGTGATCCCCCACCCAGGCGCCCTGCGCCTCGGCGAGCGGCATGATCGCCCCGAGCGGCTGCAGCAGGCCGATGAAGAACAGGTTGGGGATGTCCGGGTGAAAGACGCGGCGGAACAGCTCGATGTGGTTGTCCGGCGCGGCGACGAGATCTGTGTCGAAGAACGGGAAGGTGATCTTGTAGCCCGTGCAGTAGACGACGATGTCGGCGTCGACCGCGCTGCCGTCGAGGAAGCGCACCCGACCGCCCTCGAGCGCCGCGATGCTCGGCTTCGGCGTGATCGTGCCGTGCTGGATGCGATCGAGGACGCGCCCGGAGATCGTCGGATGCGCCTCGCCGAAGCGGTGATCGGGCTTGGGCAGGCCGTAGCGCTCGGGCCTGCCCGTGTAAGCCACGATCAGCTGCTGGGCAAGGCGCTGGCGGAGCTTGAAGGGGATGCGCGGGTCGTTGCGGCGTTGGTCCATCGGACGGCCGAACAGGTACTTGGGCACGATCCAGGCACCGCGGCGAGCGGCGAGATACGTGCGGGCGGCTGCGTATGACGACTCGACGGCGATGTCCACGGCCGAGTTGCCGAGACCGAGCACCACCACGTTCTTGCCGGTGAAGATCGAGTTGTCCTTGTAGTAGTGAGCGTGCATCTGCTCACCCGTGAACGTGTCCGCGCCGGGAAACGCGGGTTCCGGTGAGCGCGGGTTCCAGTGGTGGCCGTTGGCGACCAGCAGCGCGTCGTAGAGGCGCGTCTCCCCGCCCTCGAGCGCGATCTCCCAGGCGCCGTCACCACGCCGGGACGCGTGCTCCACCCCCGTCTCGAATGTGATCTTCTCGCGCAGACCGAAATGATCGACGTAGTCGTCGAAGTACGCCTTGATCTGCGTGTGGTGGGGGAAGTCGGGGTAGGAGGTCGGCATCGGGAAGTCCGAGTACTCCATGCGCTCGCGGGAGGTGTCGATGAACAGGTCGCGATAGGCCGAGGACATGCCGTTGCGATTGCCGAACACCCAGTTGCCACCGACCTGATCGGACTTCTCGAAGCAGTCGAAGGGAATTCCGCGCTCGGCGAGCGCCTTGGCCGCAGCGATGCCGGAGGAGCCGGCGCCGATGATGCACGCGCGAGGAAGTCGATGTTCGTTCGCGGTCGCCGTGGCCATGCAAGCAGCGTAGAAGAAACAACCCGTCGCCGAGACCTCGCGCGCCCGGCGCCTTCCGGCTCTGAGGTGCTTCGGCCTTCCGCGGCCCGCCAGGGCTACCCTGCTTCGATCCCCGGCCCGACGTGCTGCGGCGGCCCCTCGGGGCCCTCGTCGGCGTCGGCGTGGCCGGCAACGCCGCCATCTTGCGGCAGAGCGCTCGCACCGCCCGTGCCGTTGCGCTTGGCGGCGAGGTAGCGGTCGACCATGCGCGCGCACTGGCGGCCCTCGTTGATCGCCCATACGATCAGCGACTGGCCGCGGCGGGCGTCTCCGGCGGCGAACACGCCGTCGACCGAGGTCGTGTAAGGCTTCACCGCCTTGACGTTTCCGCGCGGATCCTTCTCCACGGCGAGCCGGTCGAGCAGCTGCTGCTCGGGATGCAGAAAGCCCATCGCCAGCAGCACGAGCTGCGCGGGCAGCTCGCGCTCGGTCCCCGCCACCGGGCCGAACGGCGGCGCGGGCTCGGCCTGGGCGATGTGCAGGGCGGCGAGAGCGCCGGCGCCGTCGTCGGAGAAGTGGGTGGTCGTGACCGAGTAGTCCTGCTCGCCCGCGTGCAGCTTCTGCGCCTCCTCCATCGCATAGCTGAGGCGGTACTTCGCGGGCCACTCGGGCCAAGGCGTGCGGTCGTCGGGGCGGTGCGCCGGCGGCTCGGGAAGCAGCTCGAGCTGGACGATCGAGCGCGCGCCCTCGCGCAGCGCGTTGCCGACGCAGTCGGCGCCGGTGTCGCCGCCACCGATCACGACGACGTCCCTGTCCTTCGCGGTGATCGTCCGCACGGCGGTCGGCTGGGGCATGCTGGGCTGGGGGCCGTGCTCGCGCGCGACCCAGCGGTTGCGCTGGTAGAGGTAGTCCATCGCGAAGTGCACACCGTCGAGCTCCCGGCCCGGCACCTGCAGGTCGCGGGGCACGCGCGAGCCGGTCGCGAGCACGACCGCGTCGAAGCCGCCGCGCAGCTCCGCCACGGTGAGGATCTCATGACGAGCGCCACTCTCCCCACCCCGGTTGCCGTTTCCGGAGCCCCCATCGTCGGGCAGGCTCGTGGAGTCGCCGCCGACCTCGACGCCGCAGCGCAGCTCGACGCCCTCGGCGAGCAGCTGCTCGACCCGGCGCTCGACGACCGCCTTCTCGATCTTGAAGTCGGGCACGCCGAAGCGCACCAGGCCGCCGATCGCCTCGTCGCGCTCGAACAGCGTCACGCGGTGGCCGGCGCGACGCAGCTGCTGGGCGGCGGCCATGCCCGCAGGGCCGGAGCCGACGACGGCGACAGACTGGCCGGTCTCGCGCCGTGGCGGCTCGGGCGCGATCCAGCCCTCATCCCACGCGCGGTTGACGATCGCGTTCTCGATCTGCTTGATCGTGACCGCGTCGCCCTCGCGGATCTCGAGCACGCACGCGGCCTCGCACGGAGCCGGGCAGAGCCGGCCCGTGAACTCGGGGAAGTTGTTCGTCGCGTGCAGCTGCGCGATCGCATCCTTGAAGCGGTCGTGGTAGACGAGGTCGTTCCAGTCGGGGATCAGGTTCCCGAGCGGGCAGCCGTTGTGGCAAAACGGCACACCGCAGTCCATGCAGCGAGCGCCCTGCTCGCGCAGTTCCTCTACCGGCCGCGTGAGCACGAACTCGCGATAGTCGTGCGCCCGCTCGGCCGGATCGCGCTGGGATGGCCCGTGACGCTCGATCTGCAGGAACCCGCCGAGCTTGCCCATCAGAAGGTTGGCTCCTCTTCGGGCTCAGCGATCGTGTGCGGGGCGCCGACCACGTCGACAGCGTCACCGGGAAGCGCGCCGTTGGAAGCGGACGCCTCGCCGCCGCCCGCCGCGCGCCCCTCTTCGGCGGTCAGCTCGAGCAGCACGCGCTTGTAGTCGTGGGGCATCACCTTGACGAACGCGCCGCGCGCGAGCAGGCCGTCCCACTCCGCGAGCACACGGGCGGCGACCGGCGAGCCGGTGCGCTGAAGGTGCTCTTCGATCATCGTCCGCAGCTCGATCGCGTCAGCGGCGGCGAGCTCGTCGAAGCCGACCATGCCCATGTTGCAGCGCTTCGCGAAAGTGCCGTCCTCGTCGAGCACATAGGCCACGCCGCCGCTCATGCCGGCCGCGAAGTTGCGCCCGGTCGGCCCGAGCACCACGACCCGGCCGCCGGTCATGTACTCGCAGCCGTGGTCGCCCACGCCCTCGACGACCGTCCACGCGCCCGAGTTGCGCACCGCGAAGCGCTCGCCCGCCAAGCCGCGGAAGAACGCCCTGCCGGCGGTCGCGCCGTAGAGCACGGTGTTGCCGACGATCACGTTCTGCTCAGCGACGAAGTCCTCGCCCATGGCGGCGGGCGGACGTACCGCGAAGACCCCGCCGGATAGACCCTTGCCGGCGTAGTCGTTGGCGTCGCCGTGCAGCGTGAACGTCACGCCGGGCGCCAGCCAGCCGGCGAAGCTCTGGCCGGCCGAGCCGGCGAAGTCGACGGCGATCGAGTCCGCTGGCAGACCCTCGGCGCCGTGTGCGCGCGCGATCTGGCTGGAGAGGATGCCGCCGACACAGCGATTGCGGTTGCGGATCTCGAGCGCGGCCCGCACCGGCTCGCCCCGCTCGAGCGCCGGCTGGGCGAGCTCGACCAACTGCCAGTCCAGAGCGTCCTCGAGCACCGCCGGCGGCGGCTGCACACGCCGACGGGGCGCGTTCTGACGTAGCTCGACGTGGGTCAGGATGTGGGTGAGGTCGACGCCGCGCGCCTTCCAATGATCGATCGCCCCCCGAGCGGACAGCAGGTCGACGCGGCCGATCGCTTCGTCGAGCGTTCGCAGCCCCAGCGAGGCGAGGATCTCGCGCACTTCCTCGGCAACGAAGAAGAAGAAGTTGACGACGTGCTCGGGCGTGCCCTTGAAGCGCTTGCGCAGCTCCGGGTCCTGAGTGGCGATCCCCACCGGGCACGTGTTCAGGTGACAGGCGCGCATCATGATGCAGCCGGTGGCGATCAGCGGCGCGGTCGAGAAGCCCATCTCGTCGGCACCGAGCAGCGCGGCGATGACGACGTCGCGACCGGTCTTCAGCTGCCCGTCGGTCTGCACGACGATGCGCGAGCGCAGGTTGTTCAATAGCAGCGTCTGCTGCGTCTCTGCCAGGCCGATCTCCCAGGGAATGCCCGCCGCCTGGATCGAGGACAGTGGCGAGGCGCCGGTGCCGCCGTCGTGGCCGGCGATCAGCACACGGTCGGCATTGGCCTTCGACACGCCCGCGGCGACCGTGCCGACGCCGACCTCGGAGACGAGCTTGACCGACACCTGCGCCTGCGGGTTGGCGCAGCGCAGGTCGTAGATCAGCTGCTTGAGGTCCTCGATCGAGTAGATGTCGTGATGCGGCGGCGGCGAGATCAGCCCGACGCCGGGGGTCGTATGGCGGATCGAGCCGATGTAGGCGTCGACCTTGTGACCGGGCAACTGACCGCCCTCGCCGGGCTTGGCGCCCTGGGCCATCTTGATCTGCAGCTCGTCCGCGTTGACCAGGTAGTGGATCGTCACCCCGAAACGGCCCGAGGCGACCTGCTTGATCGCCGAGCGTCGCCTGTCGCCGTTGGCATCTGGCTGGAAGCGGGTCGGGTCCTCGCCGCCCTCGCCGGTGTTCGAGCGCCCGCCGAGGCGGTTCATCGCGATCGCGAGCGTCTCGTGCGCCTCGCGCGAGATCGATCCGAGGCTCATCGCGCCGGTGCAGAAGCGCTTGACGATCTCGCTCGCCGGCTCGATCTCCTCGAGTGGGATCGCGCGCCCGGACCCCTCGTGGTGGCGCTCCTGCTCGGGGCCACCGTCTTGCTCAGGGCCGATCTGCAGTAGCCCGCGCAAGGTGGCCTTGCGCGCCGCGTCCTCGTTGATCGTGTGGGCATACTCGCGGTACTTCGCGAACGCTTCGCTCTCCCGCACCGCGGTGTGCGCCTCGCGGTCGCCTCGCAAAGCGGCGTCCACGTCACCGTTCACAGCCCGCACCGCGTGCTGGACGAGGGCGATCGTCTCGGGATTCCACATGTGCTGCTCGCCGTCACGGCGCCACGCATAGACGCCGCCGACCGGCAGCAGCTCGTCGCGCGGGACCGGATAGGCACGGGCGTGGCGCTCGAGCGCCTCAGTCGCCAGCACCTCCAAACCGACGCCGCCGATACGTGAGGCGGTGCCGGTGAAATGCCTGTCGATCAGCTCCCGCTCGAGACCGACCGCCTCGAAGATCTGCGCGCCGCAGTAGGACTGGATCGTGGAGATGCCCATCTTGGAGATCGTCTTGAGCAGCCCTTTGCCGAGCGCTTTGACGACGTTCTGCGCGGCCTCCTCGGCGCTTAGCGGAGTCTCCTCGCCACCGTTGTCGCCGCGCGCGATGCGCCCGCTGAAGACGAGCTCGTCGAGCGTCTCGAGCATCACATACGGGTTGATCGCGCTCGCGCCATAGCCGATCAGCGTGGCGAAATGATGCACCTCGCGCGGCTCGCCTGACTCGAGGATGATGCCGGCGCGCAGACGCGTGCCTTCGCGCACGAGATGGTGGTGGACGGCCGCGACCGCCAGCAGCGAGGGGACCGGCGCGCGGTTGCGCCCGACGATGCGGTCCGACAGGACGATGATGTTGACCCGCTCGGCGATCGCCTCCTGCGCTTCGCGGCAGATCCGGGCGATCGCCTCGCCCATCCCCGCGACGCCCTCGTCGAGCGGCCAGGTGATGTCGATCGTGCGCGCCGCGAACACGTCGTGAGAGACGTGACGCAGGGTCTCGAGCTCGCGGTTGAGCAGGATCGGCTGATCGAGCACCAGCTTGTGGGCGTGCTCGGGCGTCTCCGCGAACAGGTTCAGCTCGGTGCCGAGGCTCGTGGCGAGGCTCATCACGATCTCCTCGCGGATCGGGTCGATCGGCGGGTTAGTGACCTGGGCGAACAGCTGCTTGAAATAAGAGAACAGCGGCGGCGCCTGCTCGGAGAGGACCGCCAGCGCAAGGTCGTTGCCCATCGAGCCGATCGGCTCGGCGCCGTCGCGGGCCATCGGGGTCAAGAGCACGCGCAGATCCTCCTGGGAGTAGCCGAACAGGCGCTGGCGCGTACGCAGCGGCTGTTCGGAGAGCGTCACCTGGTCGGAGGGCGCAAGGGCGGCGAACGGGATCGCGTTGCGCTCATACCACTCGCCGTAGGGGCGGCGTGTGGATACCTCGCGCTTGACCTCCTCGTCGGCCACGATGCAGCCGCGCTCCAGGTCCACGAGGAACAGCTTGCCCGGCTGCAGCCGCCCGAGCCGCTTTACCTGCTCGGGTGGGAAGTCCAGCAGCCCAGCCTCCGAGCCGAGCACGACGTGCCCGTCGATCGTCTCCACCCAGCGGCCCGGGCGCAGCCCGTTGCGGTCGAGCGTCGCGCCGACCACGCGCCCGTCTGTGAACGCCACCGAGGCCGGACCGTCCCACGGCTCCATCAGGCAGGAGTGAAACGCGTAGAAGCCCTTCAGCGCGTCCGGCAGGTCCTCGCGGTTGCGATACGCCTCGGGGATCATCATCATCGCGGCGTGCGGCAGCGAGCGCCCACCCAGCAGCAACAGCTCTAGCACGTTGTCGAACGTCGCCGAGTCGGAGTTGCCGGGGCTGACGACAGGCAGGATCTTCTGCAGGTCCTCCGCGCCGAACAGCTCTGAGCGCAGCTCGGACTCGCGCGCGCGCATCCAGTTGACGTTGCCCATCACCGTGTTGATCTCGCCGTTGTGGCAGATCACGCGATAGGGATGGGCGAGCTCCCAGCTGGGAAAGGTGTTGGTGGAGAAGCGCGAATGGACCAGCGCCAGCGCGCTCTTGCAGCGCTCGTCGCGCAGATCCGGGTAGAACGCGGCCAGCTGGAAGCTGATCAGCATGCCCTTGTAGTTGATCGTGCGCGAGGAGCTCGACGCGACGTACAGGCCGGGCTCGGAGGCGGTCAGCTCGCAGACGCGGCGGATCACGTACAGCTTGCGCTCGAACGCGTCCTGGTCGAACCCCTCCCCGCCGGCCGGGGCCTGCCCCTCGCCGTTGCCCGATCCAGCGCCGACGAGGAGCTGGCGTACGACCGGCCGGCAGGCGCCGGCGACCTCGCCCGTGTGCTCCTCGCGCACCGGCACGTCGCGCCAGCCGAGCAGCCGCTGCCCCTCCGCCGCGACGGTCCGCTCCAGCAGCGCCTCCAAGCGCGCGCGGACCCCGTCGTCCTGCGGCAGGAAGCACATCAGCACGCCGTAGCGTCCCGGCGGCGGCAGCTCGAAGTCGCAGCTCCCGCGCAGCAGCTCGTCGGGCATCTGCATGAGGATCCCCGCGCCGTCGCCGGTGCGCGGGTCCGCCCCGTTGGCCCCACGATGCTCGAGGTTCTCGAGCGCGGTGATCGCGCGCGCGACGACCTCGTGCGTGGGCAGGTTGTCCAGGCGCGCAACCATGCCCACGCCGCACGCGTCGTGCTCGAAGCGAGGGTCGTAGAGTCCGACGGCCTTTGGCGGCTGCTTGATGTGCGAAGTCATGGAAGTGCTCCCTTGGGACGGTGCGTCCCGCACGGGTGGACGCACCCCGCGCGGCACAGGCGGGCACCTGAGGCGGAGCCAGAAAGCGTAGCAGCGCAGACCGCGTGAAAACCACTCGCGCAAGGGAATCTCGCCGGCGCGCCCGGTCGGATACACGGTCGCCCGTCCGATCCCGCTCGGGCCAAATGGCCGAGCCTGCCGGGCAAGCCGCTTACGTCCAGCTCGCGGGCTATGCTGCCGCTGGGTGGAGGATCGTTCTGGCCGCCCGGACAGGGCAGCCACGAGAAACGACGAGACGTTTAGGGCGTCGATGTGTGAAAAGACCCCATCCAGGGCACCATCATCGATGACAAGCGAACTCCAGGATCACAGGAGCCACCGATGACGCCGGGCCCCCCCACGCCGAACATGGAACTGGCCCTTCCGGCGCGAGCCGAGAACATAGCGATTGTGCGCCATGCGTTCGGGGCATTGGGCGAAGCGCTCGCGATCGACGAGGAGATCGTCTCGGACATCCGCCTGGCTGTCACCGAGGCCTGCACGAACGTGATCGTCCACGCCTATCCGGAGGACAGCGAGGGGCCGCTCGAGGTCTTGGCGACGTTGACCGAGGACGAGCTGACGGTGCTCGTGCGCGACGAGGGACCGGGGATCGTCCCACGGCCGGACAGCCCGGGGCTCGGCTTGGGGCTGCCGCTGATGGCGTCGCTCGCCGAGGGGATGCAGCTCGGCCACGCAGAGGACGGTCGCACAGAGGTCTGCATGACCTTCTCCCTCGCCAGCTCCGCTCATCGGGAGGCCACAGGACGGGAGAGCGCGACGGCAGACCCGAGCGTGCCGTGACCGACCCCGAGGGGAAGACGCCGGTCGCCAAGGAGAACGCGGTGTCGCTGCGCCTGTCCGCAGGACCGTTGGCCGGGCCCGTGTTGTGCCGCGTCGTCTCGATGGTTCTCGTCCGCGCTGACTGGCCGATGGACCGGCTGGACGACGCGCTGCTGCTCTGCGACACGATCGCGGCGCACGCGCCCGCCCACGTGCGCGACGGGCAGCTCGCGTTCACGGTGGCGAGCGACGCTCGCGGGGTCGAGCTCCACGTGGAAGCGCTCACCGAACGTGGGGCCCACGGGCTGATCGCGGCCGCGGCGGTCCCCGGCGTGGGAAACGTTCTCGAGCGACTGTCGAACGATCTGCGCGTGGTCATCGACGGGGATGAGCCCGGGGAGAAGCTCGTGCTCACGCTGACTCGCGACTGAGCGCCGTCCCCTTCGCCCGGTCGGTCTGCTCCGCACCCTTGATCGCCTACGCTCTGTCCGTCGCCTTCGCCCCATTTGTCGCCTTCGCGCCATTCGTCGCCTTCGCGCCATTCGTCGCCTTCGCCCCGGTCGTGGCCTTCCCGTTCGCCGCGTTCGTTCTGTTGGTCGCTTCCGCGCCGTTGATCGCCTTCGCCCCGTTCGTGGCCTTTCCGTTCGACCCCGGCGGCAGGCGCCGCGCCGAGCCTTTGCTGGTCCTGCGCCTGCCGTCCTCGCCGGTGCGTTCGCGCGCCTGCACGAGGGAAGCCTCGAGCGCGCTCATCAGGTCCGGCGACTCCGGCGCGCGCTCGCGCAGCTCCGGCTGCACGACGATTTCCTCGCCGCTGGCCTTGCGGTCGATCAGGTCGAGCACCGCTTCGCGATAGGTGTCGCGGTACTTCGAGATGTCGAACGGCTCCGCCAGCGAGACGACCAGCCGCCGCGCCACCTCGAGCTCGCGCTCCCCCACCTCGACCTCGGCGAGCAGCTCGTTCAGCTCGTCGGCGGGCCGAACTTCGTCGCCGAAGGCCATCGTCGTCATCAGCAGCGTCTCGCCGTAGGCGCGCACAACCACCAGCCGCTCGCGCGAGCGCAGCACGACCCGTGCGATCGCGACCTTGCCGGTTTCGCGCATGGCCTGCAGCAGCAGCCGGTAGGAGCGGGCGCCACCGCGGTTCGGCACCACGTAGTAGGGCTGGTCGAAGTAGATCCGGTCGATCTCCTCGAGGTCGACGAAGTCCTCGATCTCGATCGTGCGCGTGACCTCGGGCGCGATCGCCGCGAGCTCCTCGTCCTCGATCACCACGTAGCGTTCGGGAGCGATCTCATAGCCGCGGATGACTTCGTCGAAGGAGACCTCGGCCTCGTCCGCCGGGCAATAGCGCTTGGTCTGCACGCGCACGTTGTCGTGAGCGTGCAGCTGACAGAAGTGGACGGTCTTGCCGGTGGTCGCGGTGTAGAGCTTCACCGGCATGCTGACCAAGCCGAAGTTCAGCGTTCCCATCCACATCGAGCGGGCCATATGTCAAGTGTCACAAGATTTTGGCAGATGTCAACCCTTTATGTAATCGACTGTCAACTAATGCGCGTGCTTGCAGGCCAACGACTCTGCATGCCTGCAATGCCCCCCTGCCTACCTGCGATGACCTCTGCCTTGCATGCCTGCAATGCCTCTGCGTGCCGGGAACTCGTGCGGACCGGCCCCCCCGGGGCCCGTGTCGGGTCGGTGCCGCATGTCAAACGGAAGAATCCGGCTCCTCGTCGAGCCCTTCGCGCAAGTGCGCGAGCGCCGCGCGAATCAGGCGGGAGACCTGCATCTGGGAGACGCCGATGCGCTCGCCGATCTCGGCCTGGGTGAGATCCTCCGCGAAACGCAGCCTGAGGACTAGGCGTTCGCGCGGGGAAACGCGCGCGAGCAGCGGCGCGAGCGTGGCGCGCTCCTCGGCGCGATCGAAGCCGGCCTCCTCGACGCCGAGCGCGTCACCCACGAGCGGCTCGCCGGGATCGTCGCCTCCCTGCGCCGAGCGGGGCGCGTCGAGCGAGCCGGCGCGATAGGCGCTGGCGGCTCCGAGCGCGTCGAGCACCTGCTCCTCCGATACGCCCACCGCGCTCGCCAGCTCGGCCACCGTCGGTGCACGACCGCTAGCCAGCGACAGTTCGCCGGCCGTACGGTCGACGCGCAGCGCGAGTTCCTGCAGGTCGCGGGGCACGCGCACCGACCACGTGCGATCGCGGAAGTGGCGCTTGAGCTCGCCGAGGACCGTGGGGACGGCGAAGCTCGAGAAGGCCACGTCGCGAGTCGCGTCGAAGCGATCGATCGCCTTGAGCAGGCCCAGCGAGGCGACCTGCACGAGGTCCTCGAGCGGCTCCTCGGCGCGCTGGTAGCGGCGCGCCAGCCGGCGGGCAAGGGGCAGATAGCGCTCGGCCAGCTGCTCGCGCGCGAGCGCATCGCCGTGCTCGCGACAGCGCGCGAACAGCTCGGCGTCGGCGGGCCGCGGAGCGGGATCGTAAGCCACGACGGCTCCTACTCCCGCGCCATCGTCTCGGCGTCGCTCCACGAACACAGGCTCCCCCGCCCGGGACAGGTCAGGCACAGGCTTCGATGGGGACGCTCGCTGACCGCGAACGCGGACGTGCACGCGCGCGTGACGTGCTCCGCGAGGCTCTCTTCCAGTCGCGAACGATCATCGGCCGTATAGCGCGCTGTGACCCATTCGCGCGGGCGCTGCAGGAACCAATGGACGATCTCCACCTGCCGAGCCCCTTCGCGCAGCACGGCGAGCGCGTAGATCAGGCGCTGGAGGCCGTAGTCGCGCGCTACGAGAGCCGCAAGATCCTCCTCCGGTCCGACGCGGTCGCTCTTGTAGTCCACCACCAGCCGGCCATCGACTCCCTCGCGCGCGAGCAGGTCGATGACGCCGGTCACAAGCGGCGCCTCAGGCGCGGTCGCGAAGGCGAAATGGTGCTCGCGGCGCACGTCGTCCGCCGCAGCGATGCGCTCGGCCAGCGCAGACTCCGCCGCCGCGCCCACGAGCGCCGCGATCTCCTCGCGCTCCCGCGGTCCGGCTCGCACGCCGAGCGCGCGGGCCGCCCGCGCGACGTCCTCGAGCGCGGGCGCAGCGGGCCGAGCGAAGTCGACCTTCTCCAGCAGCCTGTGCACGAGCGTGCCACGCGCGCGCGCCTCGAGGCCGTCGCGCCCGGGCTCGGACCGCGTGGCAGCGCGATTCTCGGCCAGCCCGAGCACCCGTTCGAGGTAGTAGCGATATCCGCAGCGCTCGAGATCTGAGAGCGCCGTGTAGCTGAGCGTCTCGGGCCGCACCGCCTCGATCGCGGCGATATGGCGGCCGGGCGGCCGGGAGATGGGTTCTAAAGGGGAAAATTCTAGAGATGAAAGCTCAGCGAATGAGAGCTGTGCAGGGGCAGGCTCGGAGGGCGAGGGTTGCGAAGGCGAAGGCTGCGAGGGCAGCGGCTGTCCTCGCTCCTCCGCCACCTCGCCAGCACTCGCCGGCGTGTTCAGTCGGCAGCGCACCGTCGCCCCGCTCACGCCGACGGCCAGATCGTGAACGGGCCGCCCCGGCTGTTTGACCAGCGCGGGCAGCTCCGCCGCGAGCGCAGGACCGAGCCAGGCGATCGTGGGCGCGCCCTGGCGGGCCTCCGGCCAGCGCTCTAAGTCGCAGCTCCCGCTCAGGATCAGCCGCTCGCGCGCGCGTGTCATCGCCACATATAGGATTCGCTCCTCCTCCTCGGCCTGCGCCCGCTTGCGATTCTGACAGAGTTCATCGAACTCGAGGGACGGTATCGCCTCCGCCCCGTCGAGCCGAGCGAGCCGCAGGCCGATGCGCTCGCCGTCGAGCAGCAGGTCGCTCACGCCCATGTTGGGCGCGCGCCCCAGATCGGCGACGCACACCACGGGAAACTCGAGGCCCTTGGCGGCGTGGATGCTCATCAGCCGCACCGCGTCGGGCTCGACCCCCGCCACGGGCGCGTCGGGCTCGGCCACGACCGACGTCGTTCCGTTTGCGCGCTCCTGGTGGCGCGCGGCATGGTCGAGAAAGCCGCGCAGGTCGCGACCTTCGCTCGCTTCGAAACGGCGGGCGAGGCGCAGCAGCTTGTGCACGTTCGCCAGCCGCCGCTCCCCCCACTCCAGTCCGAGCACGTGCTCGCGATAGCCGCCGGCGAGGACCGCCCGCTCGATCAGCTGAGAGATCGTTCGCCGGGACGCAGACCGCCGTTCAGCTTCGAAGCGGTCGTGGAAGGACTCAAGCGCGGCGCGATCCTCCGCCGGCAGACGGGCGAGGATCCTCCTCGCCGACAGCTCCGCGCCGGGATCGGACACTGCGCGCACAGTATGAGCACTCTCCTCCTTCGCCCCGAGGGCGCTTTCCCCCTCTCGCGAACCGGGAACGCCCACGACTCCCACGGTCGCCCATACGCCCAGCTTCGCCGCGCCGGCCGCGCGTGCGAGCAGCGCGAGCGCGTCGCTCGAGCACCCCACCAGCGGCGAGGCGAGCGTCCCATACAGCGCCGGCTCGTCCAGCGGATTGGCCAGCGCGCGCAGATACGCGAGCAGATCCCCCACCTCCTGGCGTCCCCAGAAGCCGCCGACCGCCGCGAGCGTGCGCAGGCCGCGCGCCTGCAGCGCCCGCTCGTACACGTCCAGATCGCCGACCGCGCGTAGCAGCACGGCGACCTCCCCGGCCCGGGCCTGGCCGCCGGCCACCAGGTCGGCTACGCGCCCGGCCAGCGCGTCGGCCTCGGCGTGGCGCCAGAGCGGCGCCGCGGATGAGCCCGACCGCTCCCCGTCCTCACCCCAGCCGCGGCGGCTGCTCAACAGCAGCTCGACGCGCGGCTCGTCGTCCTCCTCGGCGTCCGCACGGGCGGCGATCAGGGGCATGTACCCGGGGGCGAAGCGCTGGGCGAACACCGCGTTGACCACGTCGAGGATCGGTGCACGGCTGCGGAAGCTGTGCACCAGGCGCAAGCTTGCGCCGCGCTTCTCCAGCTCGGCGCGGCGTGCGCGAAACAGGCTTACCTGGGCGTGGCGAAAGCCGTAGATCGACTGCAGCTCGTCGCCGACCGTGAACAGGTTCTCCCGCTCGAGCGCGGCGAGGATCTCGAGCTGGCGCGGGCTCGTGTCCTGGAACTCGTCGACCATCAGCAGCTCGAACCGCTCAGACCAGGCTACGCGCACGCCGGCCCGCTCCCGCAGCAGATGGGCCGCACACAGCTCGAGGTCGTCGAAGTCGACCGCGCCGCGGGCGCGCTTCAGCCCGTCATAGGCACGGCCGAACCCCAGCAGCAGCTCGTTCAGCAGCGCGCACGCGCGTGCGCCGGCAAGATCGTCGCCGTCCCCGTCGGGCGCGAGCACCGGCCGTGGCAGCGTCGGCAGACGCTCACCGCGACTGCGCAGCTCCACGTATACCTCTTCGACGATCGCGCGTACACGATCGGGTCCGTATGCGGCGAGCAGGTCCACCGCCTCAGGGCGCTCGTCCTCGACGAACGCCCTGAGCGCGACCGTGAACGCCCGCTCGCGCAGCCGTACAGCGAGCCCTTCGTCGAGGATCTCGAACTCCGGCTCGAGCTCCGCGGCGAGCGCGTGCGTGCGCAGCAAACGGGCGCAGAAGCCGTGAAACGTGCTCACGAACGCCCGCTCCGTGTCGCGCGCGGCCTCGCGCTCGCCCAGCTCGATGAAGCGCGCCCTGATCCGCTCGCGCAGCTCGCCCGCGGCACGGTCGGTGAACGTGATCGCGAGGATCCTCCCCGGCGCGGCCCCGTCCTCGCGCACCGCTCTGACGAAGCGCTCGACCAGCACCGAGGTCTTGCCGGTGCCCGCCCCCGCCGCCAGCAGCAGCGGCTCGGCCCGTCGCGCAACCGCCTGATCCTGATCGTCGGTCAGGACGTGCTTCGAGATCGGCGAGGAGCCCGGCGGCGTGTCCACCGTTCAGCCCTCGCAGCGGCAGATTGTGGGATAGGCGCAACCCCCGCGGTACGCACAGGTCCGCGGCTGCGCGCGCAGCTCGCCCCGTCCCGCCTGCGCGGCGGCCTCGCGGGCCGCCGTCACCGCGCCATCGAGGATCTCGCGCGTCTCTGCGTGCTCGCGGCGCTCGCCCCGCACGCACTCGATCTCGATGCCGCCGTCCTCGTCGAGCACGCCGCGCGCGCGCAGATCTCCGCCCGCCAGCGGCTGGTAGAAGCCGCCGACGGCCCGCAGCCCGAGCAGCTGCTCGACCGCGCGCATGTACAGCGCGACCTGCACGTTGCC
Organism: uncultured Solirubrobacterales bacterium; assembly: GCA_963784875.1. GTDB lineage: Bacteria > Actinomycetota > Thermoleophilia > Solirubrobacterales > Solirubrobacteraceae > Palsa-744. Next base: position 271,138 of record CAWATE010000003.1, on the reverse strand, counting down.
TCCGGCCGCTCCCCACTTGGCCGCGGGCGGCGCGATCCGGCCCTTGTAGTCGTAGACGACCGCCTCCCCTCCGCTGCCGATGTCGATGCGGTCGATCCGCCCGCGCAGCATCGTTCCGCCGCCGAGATCGAACGCGGGTAGGCTCGCCCCCGCGGGCAGGTCCTCCCCGCCGCGCTCGTCGCCGGCCTCGAAGCCGAAGCCGAGCTCGAACCGGCTGGGCTCGAGTGGGCTTTCGCACTCGGCCGCGTGGCGCAGGTAGCGCTCCAGGTCGGCCTGCAGCCGGCGGCGCATCCCCGGCCGCCGCTCCGGCGCCGCCGATAGCGGGAACTCGCTCTCGTTCTCCGCGAGCGCTGCCCGTAGCAGGAAGCGAGCCCGCTCCAGGCGCGCGAGGGTCAGCCGCGCCGACCCCGTCTCGAGCTTCAGTGCCTCCAGCGTGTCCTTCAGCGCCGCGTGCGCAAGACCGCCGCGGGCGATCGGCTCGGGGTCGGGGTCGAGGTCGCGCACGCGCAGCAGCCGCTCTACCAGCCAACGCATCGGGCAGCTCATCCAAACCTCGAGCGATGACGCCGACCACGTGTGCGAGCGCAGCTCCGCCAGCAGCTCCGCGTCGCCCAACGGCGCCGGTCCTCGCGGGCGCACGGGTGCCGGCGCGATGGGAGAGTCAGACCAGCCAACCGCTCCCAGCGACCGGCGCGAGACGCGCTCGGTCAAGCTCTCGTCGAACAGGTCGCAGATGTCGTCCACGAACAGCGACCTCGCCGTCGGCGCGCCGTCGTCGCCGGCCACGTGCCAGCTCAGCACGAGCCGCTCGCGCGGGCGCGAGACCGCCGCATACAGCAGATAGCGCTCGGCCGCGAGCGCGTCCTCGTGCTCACCCAGCCGCAGGCCCGCCGTCTCGGCCAGCCGCCGGCGCTCCTCCTCGGAGAGGAACGGCTGCGGCCGCGCGGGCGCCGGGAACACACCCTCCTGCAGGCCGCACACGAACAGCGCGCGCACCCTGCGCGCGCGCAGCGCCAGCGGATCGAGCACCGCAACCCGGCCCGGCGCCGCACGCTCGCCGCTCACGATCTCGACCCCTTCGAGCGCGCGCGCGATCTCGCTCGCATCCACAATCGCCGCCTCGGGCGCGACACGCTCGAGCTCGCCGAGCGCCTTCAGCGCGCGTGTGCCCGCGACGAGCGCGCGCGCCTCGTCGAGCTCGGTCTGCTCGTTCCCGATCAGGCTCGCCTGCCCGCGCCTGGGCGCGCTGAACAGCCAATCGAGCTCGCGCGTGGCACGCTCGATCAGCGCCCGCCCCCCGCGCCGCTGGGCCTCGCCCAGCTGGTCGATCGCCCGCAGCCGCCAGTGCTTGCGCTCCCATAACGCCCGCGCCTGCCCGGCGCTGCTCGCACCCGCGCGCAGCGCCGCCGCCTCCAGCCAGTCGGCCAACTCGGGACGCTCGAGCAGGCCGGGTGCGCGCAGCCACGCGAGCAGGTCCGCCGCGTCGCCTTCCGGAGTCGCACAGCGCAGCCATCCGATCAGCGCACCGCCGATCGCCGTGTCGGCAAACCCCCTGCGCCGCTGAAGCGCGTAGGGGATGCGCGCCGCGGCGAGCACCTCTTCGATCAGATCCGCCGCCACGCCCGGCGCGCGCAGCACGACGGCGATCTCCTCGGCCGCCATGCCGCTCTCGAGCAGCGCGGCGATCTCGCGCGCGACGAGCTCGAGCTCGGCCCGTTCGCCGCCGCCCTCCAGCAGCCGCACCGCGTCCGCGGGATCCACGCGCGCCCCGCCGGGCTCGAACAGCGAACGCTCCAAATGGCTCAGCGGCGCGCGCGCGTGAACGGCGTAGTAGTCGGCACGCGGGGCCAGCACGCGCTGCTCGGCGGCCAGCGGCGCGATCGCGTGGAACGCGTTCGCACGCCCGGCGAACGCCACCCGTCCCGGCTCATACGTCAGCGATACCGTGACCGGCGCGTCCACGGTCGCGCCGAGCGTCTCGATCGCGTCGATCTGCAGCCGTGTGAGGTCGTCGAACCCGTAGAACAGCACGGGCGTCGCACCCCACAGCGCCGGCTCGCGCCGCAGCGCGTCGAGCGCGTGCACCGCCCGCTGCTCGGGATCGACGCGCCCGAGCTCGCGCAGGCGGCGGCTGTACTGCTCGAACAGCGCCCCGACGCGATGACCATTCTCGGCTTCGAGAGCGCACTCGCTCAGCGCCCGGCTCAGCCTCGCCGGTGTCACCCGTCGCACCTGCAGCTCGGCGACGAACGCCGACAGCGCGCACACGTACCCGGGCGTGGCCGCTGCGCCGGCGCGCGTGGCGATCGCGGCAAGCACTTGCTCGCGCGCCAGACCGCTCAGCACGGGGCCGGTCACGCGCGCGCGCGACGCGGTCTCGCCGATCAGCCCCTCGAAGCGCTCAACCCGCACCCCCATCGCCGTCCCCTCCCCGGCCAGCTCGCGCCGGTAGTGGTCTGCGTCCGCGCGCGTCGGCACGATCAAGAGCGGCTCCTGTCCGTGCGCCAGATGCCGGCGCACGGAGTCCATCACCACCTGGGCCTTGCCCGCGTTCGCGGGCCCTGTGATCAGCGTTATGGGCATTCCCACCCATACTCGCGCACGGGCCCGACGACCCTTCAGTCACCTACCCGAGTGAGATCGACCCGCCTGCCCGAGCGAGATCGCCCACGCAGAAACTCCGGCTGTGGTGGCCGGCGCCTCGAGGGCTGTAGAGGAGCACGCGAGCGTGTCTCCCCTGAGAACGCCTCGCGAAAACCTTATGCCGCGCTGCGCGCCGCGACGGCTTTTTTGGCCTTCTTGGGCTTAGGCTTGGACGCATCCTCTTTGGCCTTCGCCTCCGTCGTCCCCTCGCCGTCGCCGTCGCCCTCGGCCTCCGGGGGCTTGGCGCCCTCCTTGGCCCACTCCTCGTTGAACTCGACCCGCCATTTGCCGTCCTCGGTCTGGCTCATCGCCAGATGCGCGCGGAAGGACCGCCCGGAGCGGCCTTTGAAGCCGGTGACCGCGCGTGAGGTGTAACCCGTCTTGATCAGTTCGCGCGCGACCGCGATCGGCAGCTGCTTGCTCGCTTTGCCCTTCCAGATCACAAAGCCGCAGCCGGGGTCGTTGCGCGCCCAGCAGGAGTAGCCCTTGCGGTTCTCCACGATCTCGTGTCCGCAGATCGGGCACGGTCCCAGCTTCGCACGCGGGATTTTCACGTCTTTGAGCGTCTCGTCGAGCTCTTTGACGGTCTCCTGCGCGAACCCGGCGATGTCGCCCATGAACTTCTCGCGCGAGTCTTCTCCACGCTCGATCTTGCCGAGCCGGTGCTCCCAGCTGCCGGTCAGGTCGGGCGAGGTCAGCATGTGCTCGTTCAGCAGCCTGATCACGTTCAGCCCCTTCTCGCTGGCCACGAGCGCGCGCCCGTCGCGCTCGATGTAGCCGACGGCGATCAACCGCTCGATGATCGCCGCGCGCGTGGCCGGCGTGCCGATCCCGGAGTCCTTCATCGCCTCTCGCAGCTCGTCGTCGTCGACCAGCTTGCCCGCCGTCTCCATCGCGCCCAGCAGCGACGCGTCGCTGTAGCGCCGCGGCGGTTTGGTTTCCTTGCGCGCGCTCTCGATCTCGCGAGTGTCGACCTGCTCGTCCTTGAGCAGGCGCGGCAGCTGCTGGTCGGCGCCCTCGTCCTCCTCGCCCTTCGGCCTGGCCTCGGCCGCGACCTCGTCGTAGACCCCCCGCCAGCCGGGCGTCAGCAGCAGCTTGCCGCGCGTGCGGAACACGTACCCGCCGTCCTTGTCGGTCTCGCCCGCCGGCACGGTCGTCTCGACTTTGGTGTTCTCGAACACGGCCTCCGGGTGGAACACCGCGAGGAAGCGCCTGGCAGCCATGTCGTAGATCCGTTTGTCGTCTGAGCCCATGCGGTCGAGCATGTGTTGCGAGCGCGTGGGGATGATCGCGTGGTGGTCGGTGACCTTCTCGTTGTTGACCACCCGTCCCAGCGGCAGCAGATCGAGGCCTGTCACGTATTCCGCGGCAGCTCGATACTCGGCGTGGGAGCCGACCAGCTCCGCGATCGGCTTGATCTCCTCGACCATGTCGCTGGTCAGGTAGCGCGAGTTCGTACGCGGGTAGGTGAGCGCCTTGTGCTCCTCGTACAGCCGCTGCGCCGCCGACAGCGTCCTGCGCGCGGAGAACCCGTAACGGTTGTTCGCCTCGCGCTGCAGCGTCGTCAGGTCGTACAGCATCGGCGCTTTCTCGCGCTGCTCTTTCTTCTCGAGCTTCGTGATCGTCCCGTGCCGCCCGGTGCACGCCTCGACGATCGCGACAGCCTCCTGCTCGGTCGCGATCCGCGGCTTGGCCCCGGCGTGGAAGCGGCCTTTGTAGGTGCGCTCGCCGTCGCTCTCGCCCTGCGCCCCGTCCAGCGGCCCCGCCGCGAACGTCGCGTCGACCAGCCAGTAGGGCTCGGGCTCGAACGCTTTGATCTCCTCCTCGCGACGTGCCACGATCGCAAGCGTCGGCGTCTGCACGCGCCCCAACGACACGGCGCCGTCGAACGAGCTGCGCAGGCGGATCGTCGCCGCGCGGGTGGCGTTCATGCCGACGATCCAGTCGGCCTCCGAGCGCGAGCGCGCGGCCTGCTCGAGCAGCGCGAACTCCTCGGCGGGACGCAGCGACGCGAACGCGTCTTTCATCGCGGCGTTCGTCATCGAGTTCAGCCACAGCCGCCGCACGGGCTTTGACGCGTTTGCCTTCTCATACAGGTACGCGAAGATCAGCTCGCCCTCGCGCCCGGCGTCGCACGCGTTGACGACGTCGCCCACGTCGTCGCGGCCGAGCTGTTTGGTGACGACCGTCATCTGCTTGCGCGAGCGCTCGTCGCGCACGATCAGCTTGAACTTCTCAGGCACGATCGGCAGGTCGTCCATCCGCCAGCGCTTGAACTTGGGATCGTATTCGTCCGGTTCGGCGAGCTGCACGAGATGGCCGACCGCCCACGTGATCACGTGCTCGGGCCCTTCCAGCCAGCCCTCCTTCTTCTGGAACGGGCCTTTCAGCACGCGTGCGAGATCCTGCCCCACGGAGGGCTTCTCGGCGATGACCAGGGTCTTCGACATGGCGGTCAGCGTAGCGGGTGGGACCTGAGACCGCGCGCGATCACTTGATGATGATGATCTGCGGATGGGTGGCGAGCAGGGTCTGCGTGAAGACGTAGTTGAACAGGCTGAGCAGCAGCAGCGAGGTCACGACCGCCTGGTTGACCGCCCGACCGACGCCCTCGGCGCCGCCGGAGGCCGACATGCCCTTGTAGCAGCACACGATCGCGATGATCGCCCCGTAGACGATCGTCTTCAATACCGAGCCCCACAGGTCCGTCACCGACGCGTTCGCGAACAGCGTGCTCCAGAAGGGGCCGAGCGGCTGCTGGTTGATGAGCGCCGCGAGGATACCTCCGAAGATGCCGAACAGCAGAGCGTAGATATCGAACAGCCCCGTCACGACCATCAGCGCGAGGAACCGCGGCACCACGAGGTTCTTGACCGGGTCGACACCCAGCACCTGCAGCGCGTCAAGCTCCTCTCTGACCTTGCGCGCGCCCAGATCGGCCGTGATCGCGGTGCCCGCGACTCCCGCGACGACGACGGCGGTTATCAGCGGACCGATTTCGCGCACGGCGAAGATGAAGAAGAAGTCGCCGAGTCGGTCCACGGCGCCGATGATCGTCAGGAAGTTCGCGCTCTGCAGGCCCGGCGCCCCGTAGCTGAGCGCGGTCGTCGAGATCAGCAGCGGCAGCCAGACGAGCCGCAGGGCGAACAGGAACTGGGAGACGAGCTCGCCGCCGTACGGGTAGGGAGGTCTCAGCGCGGAGGAGATCGTCCTGCCGGTGAGCAGCATCATGTCGCCCAGTTCCTCCAGCGTGTTACGCGCCGGCAGCAACGCCCGCCCGGCCAGATCTCGCCCCCGTACGAACGTGGATGGTGCGGGCAACTGCGGCGATTCGAGCGGCTTGTCTCTCAGCCCTTGAGGCACGGCCGGGTCAACGCCTGGGACACGGGACCGAGTAGGTGACGGTGACGACTTCGCCGCTCAGGAATTTCAGTTCCGCCTTCGCGGGAAAGCCGCCTCGCGGGCATTTCTTCGGCAGGGTGATGTAGGAAAAGGTCTTGCCGCCCTTCTTGTAAGCCGCACCGACCTTCGCTTTGATGGCCGTGACCGAGGCGTCGTCGGCGCCGGGCACCGTTTCGACGAGCGGCACTTCGGCCATCAGCTCCGGTCCGAACGGGGGAGCGGCCGTCACCCAATGCGCCTTTTCGATGATCTGAAATGAGGCCGGCGTTTTGCCTTCGGCGTAGAAGAACAGGCCGGACGGAGCGAAGAACTCCCGAATCGAGACCTGCTCGGGGACACGTTCGCCACCGAAGGCGACAACCCCGAGCGCGACGCCAGGCGGGCCGGCGCTCGACTTCTTCGGGCAGGCGGAGGCGCCGCCGGCTTCGAGCACCGGCTGGGCGCAGGTCGCGAATCCCGTCGAGGCCACCTTGAGCCCGGCCGGCGCGAATGCGTTGAGCTCTACCAGCGGCGATGGAAAGCCGCCATATTCTGTTCCCTCGATGGAGAATTGCACTTCCACCGCGGCACCTGCGCCGAGGATGTTGCCAGTGCCGGGGAAGCCCGGGATCGGGACAGCTTTGGCCGTGAACGTTACCGCCGGAGCCCCCCAGGCGAGCGGCGCGAGCGGAAGCGAAGCCGACAGCAGCGTGCCTAGGCAGAGAAGCGCCCGGCGCAGGAACCGCCGGCCCTCCCACCGACTCTTGCGGTGCGGGCGGTTGATCCATCGAGCGACGATCGGTGCGGCCACGGATCCAGCTCCCTTCTCAGAGGTGGTAACTACCTGCTTGCACTAAAGTACTAGTTGACTAGAACACTGTCAATCCATCCTATCGATCGCTAACGTAAGGGTCATGTCGCAGTCGCAAGAATCGGCCGAGCTGGGGATCGCGATCGATCGACGCGCCGATGTGCCGATCGGGGTACAGCTCGCATGGGCGTTGCGCACGCGCATCGGCGACGGCCGCTTCGCTCCCGGCCAGCGGCTGCCCGGCCTGCGCGAAGTGGCGGAGGAGATCGGCGTCAACGTAAATACCGTTCGCACCGTCTACCAGCGACTCGAGCAGGAGGGCCTGATCGACAGCCAGCAGGGCAGCGGGACGTTCGTCGGGCCGACGCCGCGCCGGCCTTCCGCGGTGGGAGCGATCGCGGCCAACGCAGCCCGCGAGGCGCATGCGACCGGCGTCGACCCACGTGAGGTCGCGGCGGCCCTGTACGTCTCGCCCGAGTCCCCTCCGCGCCCCGACGACGAGGCGCTCGAGCGGCGGCGCCTGCTGCGCACCCAGATCGCGGCACTGGAGCGCGCGCTCGGCGAGATCGAAGCCGAGCATCCCGGCGTCGCTCCCGTCGTCAAGCAGTCACGACTGGGCAACGGCCCGGCGCTGCTCGACGCCGAGGAGCTCGAGCTGGTTCGCACCCTGCTCGTGCGCCGCCTGTCGACGGTTCAAGCAGCGATCGACGCACATCTCGGACAGATCGTCGCCGCTGCAGCGGAAGAGGCGCAGGCGAGCGCCGCCCGCGAACGTCGCCCGGCAAAACCCCGCCCGAGCGCCGGCGCGGCCGCGGCGCCGGTCGCGCCGAAGCGCGCTGCACACCCGCGCGCGAGCACGCGCCCCGCGCCCGCCGGAACCTGAAATTTACCGGTGCCAGGCGGAACCCGAAGGCGCGGGCCCTGACTCATCCAGAGGCGCATGGCCCGGTGGACACCTGGCTGCTGCCCGCATCGGCAAGGGCGTGGGCGACGGTGCTGTTCGCCACCCCATAGCCGCCCCCGGGCCCGCCGCCGATGGTGCTGGCGAAGACGGTCGTCAGCACGTTGCCGTATACGTCCACCAGCGGTCCGCCGGAGTTGCCGGGCCGCACCAGGCCGCGCAAAGGCGTGAGCAGGCGCGAGATCGGGCCCTGTCCGTAGGCGTTGTCGGTGAGCACCGTCTGCGTGCGCCCGATCCGTCCCGGCTGGACGTCGAACGGGCCGTTCTGCGGATAGCCGAGGACCGCCCCGGCACGACCCGACTGCGGTTCGGACACGAGAGGCAGCGACGGGACGTTCAAATCGGGCACTCTCAGCAGAGCGATGTCGTGGGTCGGGTCGAACGCGATCGGGCGGGCGGGCAGCTCCGGCGAGGAGCCGCCGACCTCGACGGTCGTGTCCTGCTCGCCCGCGACGACGTGCGCGTTGGTCACGACCACACCCGGCTCGGCCACCCAGCCCGAGCCCTCGATCGCGAGGCCGCAAGCGGTGCCGAGCACGCGCACGACGCTACGGCCGGCACGCGCCACGCCACGCGCGCGCGCGACCGCGGGCTGGGGGGCCGCGACGTTTGGCGACGGGCCCGCGACCTGCGGCAGCGGGTCCAAGCGCGCGAGCGCGTTCAGGATCGGTCCCGTGGGAGGCATCAGGACGTTCAGCTCGCGCAGGATCGTCGAACGCTGGATGTCCAAGCGCAGCCGATCCTGCCCGGGCGTCTGGGCCGCCACGGCCGCGACGATCCACACGATGCCGAGACCGAGCGCCGCACCGAGGGCCGCACCGAGCAGGCCGTCGAGCAGACCCATGCCGGGGACGATCAGCGAACGACGCAGCCTGAAACCGAGCCCCTCCAGGCCGCTGGCGAGGATCGCGCCCGCGAGCAGCGCGCCGATCAGGCCGAACGCGGGCGCATAGGGCGAGACGGAGCCCTGGGGCAGCAGAAGAGGACCTAGCCGGGTTCCGAGGAATGCACCGAGTGCGAACCCGCCAAAAGAGAGCACACCGACGATGAACCCCCGCCGAAAGCCGAATGAGGCAAGGATGGCCGCGAACGCGACGATGATCCAGTCCAGCTGCGTCATCTGCAATGTTCTATCGCGCCCGCGTACCTCCGCGCGGGCAATCCCGTACCTACGCACTGGCGTCGCCGCGCACACGGGCACCATCACACGCACGGGCACCACCGCTCCCACGGGAATCGCCACACGCACGGGCACCACCGCCATTCCTCGGCCGACCTTCTCACCATGCGCGTCCGATTGACCGAGAGCCAGGCTCGGCGGGCGCGGCGTGGACGTCCGATGATCGCCCTGGCCGTCGTGGCATTCGCGATCGGCGCGATCGTCGGCGCCGATCACACCTCCTCCACGGCGCATACGCTCGCCGCCCGCTTCGTCGCGGCCTGGACGCACCGAGACTACGCGGCGATGTATGGAGACCTCGACGGTCCCTCCCGGCGACGCACGACGATCGGCGAGTTCGCAAGCGCCTACCGGAGCGCCCTGACCGTGGCCACCGCCACTCAGCTGAAGGTCGTGGGCAAGCCTCGCGACGATTCCGGCGGGCTCGTCAGCGTGCCGGTGCGCGTACGCACCCGCCTGTTCGGCACGCTGACGCTTGGGTTCGAGCTGAAGATCGTCGAAGAGGGCGGCGAAGGCGCGCGCGTCGCATGGTCGCGCTCCGCCGCCTTCCCCGGCCTTCGCCCCGGCGAGCTGCTCAGCCGCCACACCGAGCTGCCGCGACGCGCGACGCTGCTCGCGCGCGACGGGAGCGTGCTGGCGGAAGGCGCCGCGACGAGCGCCGGGCAGCGCGCCTCACCGTTGGGGGCAGCGGCGAGCGCGGTGATCGGCGACGTCGGCCCGGTCCCGGCGCCCCAGCTGCAGGCGCTCGAAGCCGAGGGCACGCCCGCGAGCGCGATCGTCGGCGTGAGCGGCGTGGAGCAGGCGTTGGACGACCGTCTGCGCGGGTCGCCCGGCGGGGAGCTGCTGGCCGGACAGCGCGCGCTCGCCTCGGCGACGCCGGTTGCGGCTCCGGCGGTACGCAGCACGGTCTTCCCCGCGGTGCAGCGCGCCGCCGTCAGCGCGCTCGGCGGAAAGCTCGGCGGGATCGTCGCGATGCAGCCCTCCACCGGGCAGATCCTGGCCGTCGCCGGGCTCGGCCTGGACAGCCTGCAGCCGCCGGGATCGACGTTCAAGATGGTGACTCTCAGCGGCGTGCTGCAGGCAGGGCTCGCCACTCCCCACAGCTCCTACCGATACAGCACCTACGCGACCCTCGACGGCGTCAAGCTGAGCAACGCCAACGGCGAGGAATGCGGCGGCACACTCGAACTCGCGTTCGCGGTTTCCTGCAACTCGGTGTTCGCGCCGCTCGGCGTCAAGCTCGGGGCGACGCGGCTGGTGGCGATCGCTGAAGGCTATGGCTTCAACCACGAGCCCGGTATCCCCGGCGTGGCTGAGAGCACCCTGCCGCCCGCGTCCCATATCCAGGGCGAACTCGACCTCGGCTCGACCGCGATCGGCCAAGGCCAGGTGCTGGCGAGCGCCCTGCAGATGGTGACGGTGGCCGCCACGATCGGCGACGGCGGTCATCGCCCCCAGCCGACGTTTGCGCTCGAATCGCCGGCCGGACCGGGCCCCGTGGTGACGAGCGCCGCGGTCGCGCGTACCGTGCGCAAGCTGATGATCGCGGTCGTGCGCGAGGGCACGGGCACCTCCGCCGCGATCCCCGGCCTGACCGTGGCGGGCAAGACTGGAACGGCCGAACTGAAGACCGCGACCACGTGCTCGAGCGCCGAAGAAGCGGGCGCGAAGGAAGGCAGCGCAGGGGAAAGCTCAGAAAGCTCCTCCTCGGAAACCTGCAAGGGCGCCGCGAGCGAAGCGAGCAACACCGACGCCTGGTTCGCCGCGTTCGCCCCGGCGCTACACCCCCGCATCGCGGTCGCCGTGCTGCTCGTCAAAGACGGCGCCGGTGGCGACACCGCGGCACCCGTCGCGCGGCAGGTGCTCGAAGCGGGGCTGCAAGCCAGCCGCTAGTGACTCACGACACTAAACATCGAGCTCGGCTGAGGCCGTTTGCGCCGCGTCCGTCGGATCGACGATCTTCAGCTCGAGCGGGCGGTTGTCGAGCGAGACGATCTGGATCTTGTAGAGCAGCAGCATCCCTTGGACGGCATCGGCGTCGGCGATCGAGCCGGCCCCGGGCAGCTGGCCTTTGGCCGGGACGAGGCCGCCGACGTAGACGAACGGGTTGGATTGCGCCGGGGTCAGCGGCGTGTAGGTGTTGCCCTGGGTGTCGGCGATCGTCAGGCTCGTCGCGGCGGCCAGCGCTTGGGAGGTGTTGTTGTAGACCTGGACGAACACTCCGAACCACTCTTCGCCCGGCGCGAGCTTGCGCTGAGCCGGGCTCAGCCCCTGCAGGTAGGTGGCGTCTTCGACGTTCGTCGGGTTCAGCTCGCGCGAGAGCTGAACCTCGTAGATCAGCGGGCCGACGTTCAGATAGGGAGCGTTCTGCCCGGACTCGCCGGCGTAGGTCCCGGTGGTGACCTTCGTGTGGGAATCGCCGCACGCGCCGAGCGCGAGCAGCGCGAGCAGAGCGAGCAGGACGATTGAGTGCTTGCGCAGGCGGCTGGACATAGCGACGCGGCAGTTTATCCGGCGGCGACGGTCACGCGCGCGCCGCGGCCCTCGCCACGCTCGATGATCGAGCGCAGCCGGCGCAGCGAGCGCTCGTTCTTGCGTTTCAGCCAGCCGCGCGCGCCGAAGCTCTCCATCAGCCGGTCGGACAGCTTCGCGGGCTCGGTCTCGAGCGTGTAGCGCACACGCGTCGTGTCGTGCGCGCCCGGCGCGAGCTCGTAGACGCCGAGCGTGCGGACGCGGTTGTTCTTGCCGCCACGCCCCACCTCGACGATCCGGTGGGGGCGCTCGACCTCCGCAAGCGTCACATCGGCCCAGCTGAAGCGGTTGCCCGGGGCCTTCACACGAAAGCGCGCGCCGGCGCCCCGGCCGACCGAGTCGATCCGCGTGAGATGCCAGTCGACCAGGTAGTGGTCGGTGAACTCGGAATGGTTGGCGATGTCCTGCAGATAGTCGAAGATCCGCTCGCGCGGGGCGTCTACGACGATCGAAACGGTCATGGCGTCCATTGCCCGCCAAGTCTAATGTCCGCTCCGGACCGGCGCCTGCCTGAGGGCGCGAACGGACTACGCCGACGCGGGCGGAGTCCGCGGCGTGGCAGCACGCGGCGCAACCGAACTACGCGGCTACGCGGCGCGAACGGTCTACGCGGCGCGGGCGGTCAGGCGAACCGTGTGGCCGTGCTCGCAGTGGCGCACAAGCTCGCTCGCGATAGGGGCGTCGCGACGCAGCGTCCGGCACAGCTCGCAAACGATCCCCTGTTTGCGTCCGTCATACAGATGGACGTGCTCGCCCGTCAGCGGCGTGCGCCCGCAGTCGGCGCAGCAGTGGCGATCGGCCTTGAGCGCACCGACCCCGCGCCGCAGCAGGAAGCGCTCGAGCTGCTCCACATGAGTGATCGACAGAGCCATGATCGCTCGGATTCGCCATCGCCGGCCGAGCTCCTTCCGGTTTGTCGAAAACCCGGGGCGGGTAGACAACAGATGTTCATGCGAATCATCGCTCACGTGGTGGAGATGCTAGATATTGCTGATCAGAACTTGAGACGTAGTCGGTGTTGACAGGGTTGTTATGATCCACATGCTTACCTCGATCGGCAGCGCTTCGGGAGCCGCCGGGAAGAAAGGGACGGCAGGATGAACTCACTCACTTCGGGCACAATCGTCGGGGCGGGGTCGTTTCGCTGCCGGCACTGCGGATACGTGTTGACACTGGCCGGCTCGGACCCCCTCGCCGACTGTCCGGGCTGCGGGGGCCGGGACTTCGTACGCGCCTCCCTGTTCGGCGCCGGGCGCGCCGATGCTAGGCGTCCGCTCGGCGAGCACGCGAGCGCGCTGGCAGAGACGCAGACTGGCAGAAGCCCACTCTGGCGTTCGGAGTCCGCCGCCGACCACATAGCCCAGCTGGCAACGGCCAGAGAACGGATCAAGCAGCCAGGCGAGTACATCTCCTACGAGGAGGGCGGCGAGGTGCGGACGATCGCGCTCACTCGCGAGTGGACGCGTATCGGGCGAAGCCTGGCCGCGGACGTGCGCTTCGACGACCCAACCGTCTCCCGCCGCCACGCGCTGATCGTGCGCCAGCCCGACGGGGTGCGCGTGCTCGACGATCGCAGCCTGAACGGCGTGTTCGTAAACGGCGCGCGGATCGAAGGCAAGGTGCTGAAAGACGGCGATGAGATCATCGTCGGCCGCTACCGGCTGAGCTTCCTCAGCGTCCGGCCGCAGACCGCCGCCGCCGATGCGTCCGCGGGCGGCTCAAAGCCGCAGCACGCCATCCACTGACAGACCGAAGCCAGGCGTCGGCGGCTCGAAGCCGGGCCGGTCGCAGAGCCCGCGTGGGTGTAGGCCGAAGGCCGCGACTGCAGTCCGAAGACCCCGCGGCTGGCAGTCCGAAGACCCCGCGGCCGGCAGTCCGAGCAGCGCGGTTGGCGCCCAGGGCTCCGCGCGGCGTAGTATCGCCTGCGCATATGGCGAGCGCCACCCAAACGATCGCCGTGCTCTCCCAAAAGGGCGGCACCGGCAAGACCACCACCGTACGCACCCTCGCCGACGTGCTCCGCCATGGCGGCGTGTCCACGCTGGCGATCGACCTCGACCCACAGGGCAACCTCTCCGACTACTTCGACCTGCCGCCCGACGTCGAGCCGACGATCGCCGACGTGCTCTCCGGACGGGCGAAGGCCGCCGACGCGATCCACGCGGATCTGATTCCCGCCAACCTGAGCCTCGCCGAGGCCGAGCTGATGCTGGGCGGCAAGATGGGCCGCGAGCTGACGCTCAGGCGCGCCCTGGCCAAGCTGCCGGGCGAGTACGACGTGATCCTGATCGACTGCCCACCCTCGCTCGGCCTGCTCACCGTCAACGCGCTCGTTGCCGCCGACCACGCGCTCATCACCGCCGAGGCTCAGTACTTCGCCCTGCAGGGCGTCGAGCAGGCGATGGAGGTCGTCGAGCTCGCGCGTGAGAGCCTCAACCCGCAGCTGACGCTGCTGGGGGTGCTGCTCAACCTCGCCGACATGCGCACCGTCCACTCGCGCGAGGCGCTCGTCTCGCTGAAGGAGCGCTTCGGCGAGCAGGTCTTCGACACCGTCGTCCGAGCCTCGATCGCCTACGCCGAGTCGGCCGAGCGGGCCAAGTCGATCCTCGAGCACCGGCCCGACCTGGGCTCAGACTACGTCGCGTTGGCGGACGAAGTGCTCACCCGCCTGCGCCGTCCTGCTACAGCTGGCTGACGTAAGCCCCCTGCGGCTCGAACGGCGCTCGCACCAGCTGCGCCCAGCCGTCGATCTCCGGCCCGAGCGCCTCAGCGACCGCTCCGGTCTGCTCGTAGAAGCACCACACGAGCAACGTCGGTCCCGCGCCGGAGATGGTCGCACCGAGCGCGCCCAGTTCGCGCACCCGCCGCGCCAGCGCGTAGGAGCGCGGGAACAGGTCCGCGCGGCGCTGCTCGTGCAGACGGTCCTGCAGCCCGCGTGCAAGCGTGTCCCAGTCGCCGGTGAGCAGGCCGAGCGTGAGCAGCGCGCCGTGGGCGACATTGAACACGGCGTCCTCGATCGGCACCTCCTTCGCCAGCACTTCGCGCGCCAGACGGGTTTGCACGGGTCGCTCGGGGACGACCGCGAGCGCCTCGAGCCCTGTGGGGGGATCGAAGCGCGTGGCGTCGCCGTCGGCGCACACGACGAACCCGCCCCGCAGCGCCGCGGCGGCATTGTCGGGGTGGCCCTCGATCTCGGTGGCCAGCGCCAGCAGGTCGACATCCAGCTCGAACAGGTGGTCAGCCGCCATCAGCCCAGCCACGACTGCGGCGGCGCTCGACCCGAGACCCCCGACCAACGGGATCTGCGAGCGGATCTTGAACGTGAAGCCGTCCGCCGGGTGCAGCCGTTCGAACGCCCGCACGCACAAGTTCTCGCGCCCCTTTGCCACCGGCAGGTCCGTCTCGACCACGAACTCGCCGGTCTCGACCACCTCGAGCTCCATGTGCAGCGCGAGGGCCGTCGCCATGCAATCAAACCCGGGACCCAGGTTCGCCGAGGATGCCGGCACGCGCACGAGGCGCCTACGCACCACCCAGCACCGCCTCCTCGATCGCGGCCGTCTCGGCGACGCACTGGATCACCTTGCCGTCGTTGTTGGCGATCGCCGTCTCCGGGTCCTTCAGACCGCGTCCGGTGAGCACGCAGACGATCTGCTCGGCGCCTTCAGCGCCGTACTTCAGAAGCCCGGCGACCGACGCGGCGGAGGCCGGCTCACAGAACATCCCTTCGCGCGAGGCGAGCAGCCGGTAGGCGGTGAGGATCTCTGCGTCGCTGACGACGCGGATCGCGCCGCGCGAATCGGTCGCCGCCGCCATCGCGTCCTCCCAGCGCACCGGGTTTCCGATCCGGATCGCGCTGGCGACCGTTTCGGGGTGCTCGATCACTTTGCCCTCGACGAGCGGCGCCGCGCCCTCGGCCTGATAGCCGAGCATCCGCGGCGCGGCGCCGACCTCGCGAAAGCCGCGCCAGTAGGAGGTGATGTTGCCGCCGTTGCCGACCGGGATGCAGAGCGCTTCGAGTTCCCCGCCGAGCGCCTCGTCGATCTCGAACGCAGCCGTCTTCTGACCTTCGATGCGGTACTCGTTGACCGAGTTGACAAGCACGATCGGATGGGACGCGGTCAGCTCGCGCACGAGCATCAGCGCCTGGTCGAAGTTGCCGGCGAGCGAGATCACGCGCGCGCCGTGCACAAGCGTCTGGGCCATCTTGCCCTGCGCGATCTTACCCTCGGGCACGATCACCGCGCAGGTGACGCCTGCGCGCGCGGCGTATGCGGCGGCGCTCGCCGCCGTGTTGCCGGTCGAGGCGCAGATCACGGCCTTGGCGCCATCGCGCACTGCGGCTGACAGTGCGCATGTCATTCCACGATCCTTGAACGAGCCGGTCGGGTTGGCGCCCTCGAGCTTCAACCGCACCGTCGCGCCGACGATCTCCGAGATGACCGGCGCGCGCAACAGCGGCGTCGAGCCCTCCTGCAGGCTGACGAGCTTGTCGCCGGGCTCGAACGGCAAGCGCTCGTGATAGCGCTCGATCAGCGGCACGTGCACACCCGAGAACGCCGCGCCTTCGACACGCGGCAGCGGCACGCGCGAAACCTCTGGGAGGACGGGAGGCGTCTCGCTCGCGTTCATGTGAACTCCTCTTCGATTACGCGGATCGTGCGCGGTGTGGAGCGTATGAAGTCCGACGCCTCGAGCAGCGCGATCGCCGCGCGCAGGCGCGATTCTGCGACCTGGTGGGTGACCATCACGAGGCGCGCGTTCTCCTGCATGCCGCGCTGGACGATCGACTTGATCGACACCCCCTGCTCGCCCAGCACACGCGTCACCGCCGCGAGCACGCCCGGGCGGTCGGCCACCTCCAGGTGCACGTAGAACGCGCTCGGAACGTCCTCGAGCAGGCGCAGGGCGAGTGGTGGCGCGGGCGGGCGCGCGCCACCCGTCATCACGCTGACCACATCGCCCAGCACCGCGCTCGCGGTCTGCAGGCCGCCGGCGCCGGGCCCTGACATCGTGATCTCGGTGATCGCCTCCGATTCGACGGTGACCGCGTTGAACGGGCCGGAGACCGAGGAGAGCGGATGCCCGGCATAGAGGAACGCGGGATAGACGCGCACCGACAGCCCGCCGTCGCGGCGCTCGGCGGTCCCGATCAGCTTCAACCCCAGCCCCAGCTCGCGGGCGTACTCAAGGTCGTCTGCCTGCAGGTGCTCGATCCCCTCGTAGGGGACGTCGTCGAGATGAACAGGCGCCCCGAACGCGAGGCGTGCGAGGATCGCCATCTTCGCGGCCGCGTCGCGGCCGCTCACGTCGTCGCTCGGGTCGGCCTCGGCGTAGCCGAGGCGCTGCGCCTCGGCGAGGGCCTGCGCGTAGGTGCTGCCGCGGGCCATCTCGGACAGGATGAAGTTGGTCGTGCCGTTGACGATCCCGTGGATGCGCTCGATCGGTGTGGCCGCCAGCGACTCCTCGAGCAGGCGCACGACCGGCACCGCGCCGGCTACGGCGGCCTCGAAGCGCAGGCGCACGTCGTGCTCGCGGGCGAGCGCGAACAGCTCCTCGCCGTGCTGGGACAGCAGCTGCTTGTTCGCGCTGACGACGCTCTTGCCGGCACGCATCGCGGCCAGCAGGTGCTCCCGCGCGGGCTCGAGCCCGCCCATCACCTCGACGATCAGATCGGCCTCCGCGAGGATCTCCACGAAATCGCCGCGCGAGCGCGTCAGCACGCCCGAGATCACCGGCGCGCGGCCGTTGAAGCGCGCGATCTCCCCCGCCCGCTCGTCGAGCAGCGCGGCGAACGCCGAACCGACCGTGCCGTGGCCGAGCAGGCCGACCTTGAAGGGCTCCGCCCGCATCGGCTCAGAGGACATCGCGCGCCGTCAGATCCTCGAAGCCCTCGCGCCGCACGACCACGCGCGCGTCTCCGTCCTTGCAGAAAACGACCGGCGGACGGGGCAGACCGTTGTAGTTCGACGACATCGCGTAACCGTACGCGCCGGTGGCCGGCGTCACGATCACATCGCCCGGGCGCGGGTCGTCGAGCAGCGCCTCACGCACGATCACGTCGCCGGACTCGCAATGCTTGCCGGCCAGCACACACCGCGTCGAGCCCGCGAAACGATCGGCGACGTGCGCTTCATAGGCCGCGCCGTAGAGCATCGGCCGCAGGTTGTCAGACATCCCGCCGTCGACAGCCACCCATGTGGAGACGTTGCGCTTGACGCTCTCGACCGTGTACAGCGTCACTCCGGCGTTCGCCGTCAGCGCCCGGCCGGGCTCGATCAGCAGGCGCTTGCCCGCCCCGCCCATCCCCTGCTCGGCCGCAGCGCGCAGCAGCGTGCCGACGTAATCCTCGATCGCCGGCGGGAGCGCCTGGGCCTCGGTGTAGGCGACGCCGAGCCCGCCGCCGAGGTCATAGGTGGAGAACCCGCCCACCCCGTCGCCGAGCTTTGCGAGCTCGGCCACCTCGCGGCGAAACGGCTCCAGCTCGAGCAGCTGCGAGCCTACGTGCGCATGCAAGCCGACGAGCGCGAGCCCATCGACGCCTTCGATCCGCTCGATCGCGTCGGGGACATCGGCCATCGAGAAGCCGAACTTGGAGTCGGCCTGGCCGGTCGAGATCTTCTCGTGCGTCTCGCCCCGCACATCTGGCGTCACCCGGATCAGCACGTCCTGGACGGTGCACGCGCTCTGAGGACAGGCGCTTGAGGCGATCGATCTCGTCGAAGCTGTCGATCACGATCAGCCCCACGCGCGCCCGCAGCGCCGCACGCAGCTCCGACTCGGACTTGGCGTTGCCGTGCACGACGATCCGCTCGGGCGCGAAGCCAGCGTTCAACGCCAGATACAGCTCGCCGCCCGAGGCGACGTCACACCACAGACCTTCCTCGGCGAACAGCCCCAGCACCGCGGTACAGGGAAACGCCTTGGAGGCGAACACGACGTGGAAGTCGGCGTGGCCCGACTCCTCGCCCGCTCGCAGGAACGCGCGCGCGCGCGCGCGCAGGTCGTCCTCGGCCACGACGTACGCGGGCGTCCCGAACTCGCGCGCCAGCTCGACCGTGTCGCAGCCACCGACCTCCAGGCGTCCGCGCTCGTTCAGTCGGCTGCCGAGGGGGAACACGTGCGAGAGGGTCGTGCCGATGGCCATCCGGGGATTATCGCCTGCGGTCGAAGGACTCGTCGGACGGACCCGCCGAACCGGTCACGACGCGTTGACGCTCTCCGATCGGGTGATTCGAGTTGAAGCTTTCCGAGACGGGGTAGTTGGTGGGCATACTCGGTCAGGCGACAAACCAACGGAGGTCGAGAGATGAAGATCGGACGATTGCTGCTGAGACTGGTCGTGGGCGGGCTGTTCGTCGGGCACGGCACACAGAAGCTGTTCGGCTGGTTCGGCGGTAACGGCCTCGACGCGACAGGGCAGATGTTCGAGCAGCTCGGCCTGCGCCCGGGACGCCAGAACGCGATCGCCGCCGGCTCCGCCGAGGCGGGCGGCGGTGCGCTGCTGACGCTCGGTCTGCAGACGCCCGTCGCCGCGTCGGTGCTGGTCGCGACGATGCTGACCGCGATCCATCGCGTGCACGCGAGCAAGGGTCCGTGGGTGACGAACGGCGGCTATGAGTACAACCTCGTCCTGATCGCCGCGGCGCTCGCGCTGGTAGACGCCGGGCCCGGCGCTCTCTCACTCGACGGGGCGCGTGGCCGGGAGCGCACCGGCCTGGGCTGGACGCTCGCCGCGCTGGGCGCCGGCGTGATCGGCGCTCTGGGCTCGCACGCCGCGGCCGAGTCCCAGCCCGCGCCTGTGGCGAGTGATGAGCCTGCCTGAGCCGGGTGCTCAGGCCGGCGTGGGGCGAGGGATGGAGGCCTTCGCGCGCAGGCCACCTACACCATTGCCCGCGCGCGCCATCAGCGCCAGCCACGCCAACCCGACCAGCAGTAGCCCGACGCTCTCGACCTGCGGCGCGGTCAGGCCGACGAGGATCTCCTTGTTGCGGCGGACGAACTCGACCAGGAAACGCTCGAGTCCGCTCAGGACGAGGTACAGCGCAAACACCACGCCCGGGCGCACACGGTCGCGCAACTGCCACAGCACGTAGGCAACGAGGCACATCGCGACCGTCTCGTAGATCGGCGTCGGCTGCACCGTCACCCCCGGCGGCGTCGGCACGGTGCCGTGCGGGTAGCCCATCGCCCACGGCAGGTGCGAGCGGATCCCGTAGTCGCCGTCGCCGGAGACCTGACAGCCGATACGCCCGATCGCATAGCCGAGCGCGAGCGCGATCGCGCACATGTCGAACATCTGAAGCTCGAGCACCTTGCGACGGTGCATCCATGCGATCACGCCGATCGCGCCGCCGATCGCGCCGCCGTACCAGACGAGGCCGGAGCCGGAGAAGATCGAGCCGAGCAGGTCGTGTTTGACCTGGTCGTAGTTCTGGATCACGTAGTACCCGCGCGCGCCGATCACGCCGCCGAGCAGCGCCGAGAAGACGATCTCATATGCCCAGTCGACAGGGCGCCCCAGCTCGCGCAGACGCCTGGCGACGACCGCGCCGCAGGCGAGAAAGGCGAGCGCGAACATCACGCCGAAGGTCTTGATCGAGATGCCGAGCAGTTCTACTTCTGGCTTCATCGCTCGGGCACTGCTCAGTACGCCTGGCATCGCTCGCGCACGAACTCGCGGGCACGGCATCGGCTTCTGCGACAATCACCGATGGCCAAGACGACCGAGAGCTTCGGCAAAGACACCGGCCTGCAGGCGCGGATGCTGCTGACCATGTTCCTGCTCGGGCTGGTCTACGCGGTGTTCGTAGGGGTGCTGTTCGCCGCCGGTGCCGGCGCCGGGATCATCGTCGTGGTGGCGGTCGTGCTGCTGGTGGTTCAGTTCCTCGCCTCCGACAAGATCGCGCTGGCGACGATGGGCGTCAAGGAGGTGTCCCCGAGCCGAGGAGCCCGAGCTGCATGGGATCGTCGAGCGGCTTTGCGTGCAGGCAGACCTGCCGAAGCCGAGGGTGGGCGTGATCGAGACCTCGATGCCGAACGCCTGCGCGATGGGCCGCTCGAAGAAGGCGACCACAGTATGCGCGACCCGCGGGATCCTCGATCTGCTCTCGCCGGCCGAGCTCGAAGGCGTGATGGCGCACGAGCTGACCCACGTGATCAATCGCGACGTGATGGTGATGACGCTCGCGAGCTTCTTCGCGACGCTCGCCTCCACGATCGCCCAATTCGCGCTGTTCTTCGGCGGCGGCTACGGCGTACGCCGCGAAGAGGAGGAGGACATCATGATCGTCGTGCTCGTCTCGGCGGCGGTCTACGCGATCTCCTTCCTGCTCCTGCGCGCGCTCTCGCGCTACCGCGAGTTCGCCGCCGACCGCGGCTCGGCCGTGCTAACGGGGCGCCCCAGCGCGCTGGCCTCGGCGCTGCTGAAGATCAGCGGCACGATGGAGCGGGTGCCCACCCAGGACCTGCGCAAGGCGGAGGGCATGAGCGCCTTCTTCATCCTGCCCGCGCGCACGAAGAAGTCGCTGATGAACATCTTCGCCGACCATCCCCCGCTGGAGCAACGACTGGCCGCGCTCGAGCGGCTCGAGTCCCAGCTGCAGAGCAACGCCTGACCGTGGGCCTGCTCGACGCCCTCACCGGCCGTCACACGGTCAAGGGCCCGGCGCCCGACCGCCTGTTCGCGATCTCGACCGCGTACGTGACGCTCGAGTCCGCGCACCAGATCGATCCGACGGGGACCGCCGCGATCGTCTTTCAGGCGCTCGCCACGAGCGAGTTCGAAGCGACGCTGCGCGACATGGAAGAAGTCGTGACGGCGACCGGCGGCGACTCCGGCACGCGAGTCGCGACACAGGACGACAGCTTCGGCTACCGCTGGATGGTGCTGCGCAACCCCGACGGCGCACCCTCGGTCGAAGATCTCGCTGTCGGAATCAACGCTGTGTCCAGCTCGATCGAGACCGCCGGCCACGGCGAGCGGTTGCTGTGCGCTGTGTTCTCCTTCCTCGACGCGCAAAAGCGGCGCATCTACTTCATCTACAACTACAAGCGCGGCTTCTGGTACCCGTTCGTGCCGGCCGCGGGAGAGCAGCAGCGCGATACCGAGCGCGAGCTGCGAATCAAGGCGCAGATGGCCTCAGAGCTGCCGATGGAGCCGGAACTGGAGCGCTGGTTCCCGCTCTGGGGCATCCCGATCTGACGGACGTGGACGCTGCGCATTCCTGCGTCCTTACCGATCGGTGATCGACGGGATCACCGATCGGCCAGCACGCGTACCGAAGCCGGGAGACACTCGCTTCGCTCGCATCCCCGTTTCGGCCAGCACGCCACGCTGCCTGCATCCTTGGACTGCTTGGTCCACGACCATCAGACGCTCAGTCCGGGATTAGACCCTCGCCCGTGAATTCTTTGCCGGCCTCCGCGAACGTGAGGTCCGCCGGAGGCAGGATCACCTCGGAGGTCTCGAGCTCATCGTCGCCGACGCGCTCTCCATGCGCCCTGACGAAATCGAGCAGCGTTTTGTACGCGTCCTTGAAGCCGTCTTCCCGGCCGCCCTCGACCACGGACACGACCGCGTTCTCGAGCTCGTTCAACCGCCCGGAGTCGCTGTCTGCGAGGACGTACTGATCCTCGCCGGAGATGCGCACGATCATGACTGCCCGCCCTCGGCCGGCGGCTGAGCCTCGGCGGGGCCGTCCCCCGCCGCGGCGATCTGAGGCGCGGGCGCTCCCGCGCCCTGTCCCAGTTCGCCCTTCATCTTGGCCAGCTCGTCGTCGACTTCCGGTTGACTCGACAGCTGCTTGAGCTGGCGATCGATGTCGTCTTCGCCGGAGCCGAGCGCCGTGATGTCGTCGAACGTGCCGGCGGCTTCGAGCTCGGACACGGCGTCCGCGCGGGCCTTCATGTTTTCGGTCTTGTCCACCGCGCGCTGCATCGCGAGGCCGACGTCGGCCATCTGCTCGCCCACGCCGGTCGCGGCCTCGGAGATCTTCACCTGTGCCTCCGCCGCGGAGTACTGCGCCTTGATGACCTCCTTCTTCGTGCGGAACGCCTCGATCTTCGCGCGCAGCTTCTGCTCTGAGTCGGTCAGCTTCTGCTGCTGGTCTTCGAGTTCTGTGACCTGCGTGTCGAGCCCCTGCAGCTCGGTCTGGGCGACGTTCTTGCGCTCGAGCGCCGTGCGCGCCAGATCCTCTTGGCCGCCCGCCAGCGCCTGACGAGCCTGCGTGTCGAGCTTGACCACGCTCTGCTTCAGCGTCGCCTCCTGTATCTGCAGCCGCTTCTTGGCCGTCACCACGTCGGCGATGCCTTTCTTCACGTTCTGCAGCTGTTCGACCTGCTTCTGGTAGCTGTAGTCGAGCGTCTCGGCGGGATCTTCGGCTCGGTCGAGCAGTTTCGAGACCTTCGCCTTCACGACTGTCGACATGCGCCCGGTCAATCCGGCCATCTGATCCTCCTATTGCGTTGCCACGACGGGGCGGCCGATCGGCGATCGGCCGGCGGTCTCAAGCCTAGCCGACACGAGACCCGCAGTCGCCGCTGTGCATGGCATGCTCGTGGAGAAGGCTTTCAGAGTCCGAGCGGGTGGCGCACGACGTAGCCTTCGTTGCCCTGGCGCAGCGGGCGCCAGCGCGGGCCCTGCTCGTTGGTGGGATCGTCGGCCGCGCTCGTGTCCAAGCGCAGGCCGGCGACCGTCATGTAGGCGTGGCCGGGGTTGGAGAAGATCGTCACCCAGCGCCCGATGCCGTGCGACCCCCATGTTTCGAATTCAGAGGAGTCCTCGGGCGCCGCCAGCAGGCTGGCGCCGTGCAGCGCGAAGGAGACCGTTCCCGAGCAGTCATAGCCCGGCGAGACGAACGAGGCGTGGCCGCCGCCGAAGATGTAGGGCAGGCCGATCAGCTGGTTGCCGGCCCAGATGATCTGCTGCACGGACGCAGGCGCGGACATCGGCGCCGCCGCGAGACCGTCGACGAAGCGTGCGAGAGTGCCGGGGACGAGCAGGTCGGGCTTGACGACGGCGCTAGCACCGGGGCTCCCGCCGACGGGGCTCGAGGTGACGGGGCTGCCACCGGTCGGATTCGAGGCGGTCGAGGCGGTCCTCTGACCGGCGGCCGACGGGGCCTGGTAGGGGACGACTTCGCCAGTGGCCGTCTTCTCGTACACGGGCCCGGTGTAGGTGACGTTGGTGGTGCGCGCCGTGATCGGGGCCGCGTGGAGCGGTGCCGCCGGCTTGGCCCGGGTCGGCGCCGCCGAGACGCCGCCGGTGCCGCCCGCCAGCGCGGGCGTGGCAAGGACGGCCATAGCCGTCAAACTGCAGAAAACCGTGCTGCTGAGGGTTCGCACCCGCACAACCACAACCTCTTTCGTCGGCCTGCGGGGTTAGCTGACGGGCTAGCGCTGAAAGAGCCTGCGCTTCTCACGGGTCTACCGTGGGATTCGCCCCAACAACTTGGGTCCCCCGTTCCCTGACATCTGGTCAGGGATTCGGCGTTCTCGGCGGCAGGCTAGCAAAGTGCAATGACGCTTGCACGACATGCACCGCTTTTCCCGCGAATTCCTCGCAATTGCGGGGAATTCGTTAGGGTCCTGCCATGCGATGCTCCTCGCCCCGGCTGTTCGTCGTGGCGCTCCTTGCCTGTGGCGCGGTGCTCGCGGGCTGCGGCAAGTCGACGCCGCCGCGAGCCGCCCCCAATGGCTCCATCGAGACCCCGGTGAAAGCGAGCGGCGCGGCGGGAGTCGCCACGAAGAACACGGTCCGGCTCGGTGGCGCCGATCCGGCGAGCGACGGGGCGGCGGTTGCCCGCGCCGTGTATCCCGGGCTCACGGACGCCTCGAGACCGCAGGCGGTCGTGCTCGTCGACGAGCACGACTGGGCGGCTTCGCTCGCGGCGGCTTCGCTCGCGAGCGCTCCGCTAAACGCGCCACTCTTGTACAGCGACGGCGAGACGCTCCCGTCGGTGAGCGCGGAAGCGCTCGCGGCGATGCGTCCTCGCGGGGCGGCCGCCGTCGGCGGGGCCCAGGTCATCCGCGTCGGAGCCTCCGCGGCGGTGCCCGGCGGCTATCGCACGTACGCCGTGCCCGGCGGCGAACCCGCGACCGTCGCCGCGGCGATCGAGCGCATCGTGAGCGCCGCCCGCGGAGCGACCCCGCACCAGGTGATCGTCACCGCGGCCGACGGGCCGCCCGCGCTCGCGATGGGGGCGGCCGGGCTGTCCGCCGAGAGCGGCGCGCCGATCCTGTTCGTAGCGGCCGCCGGCGTGCCCACGGCGACGGCCGCGGTGCTCTCGAGCCTGGGCCGGCCGACCATCTACGCGGTCGGGCCGTCGGCGATCAGCGCTCGCGCGCTGGCGGCGCTCGCGCGTCTCGGCCCGGTCGTGCCGATCGCCGTCGCCTCGCCCGCCGAACGCGACCGCCCGGCCGCCAACGCGATCGCGGTGTCGCGCTTCGCCCACGGATCCTTCGGGTGGGGCGTCCACGAAGCGGGGCATGGCCTCGTGTTCGCGCTCGCCTCCGATCCGCTCGCCGCGCCGGCGGCCGCGCCGCTGTCCGCCCACGGCGACTACGCACCGCTGCTGCTGCTCGAAAGCCCCGCCTCGATACCGGGCCCGTTGAGCACCTATCTCGGCGACATCCAGCCCGGCTACAACGCGAGCGCACCGCCGGTCCGCGGCTTCTACAATCACGGCTGGCTGATCGGAAGCTCGATCTCCGCCGCCGTACAAGCCGAAATCGACTCGCTGCTCGAGATCTCCCCCAGCAAGGCCTCGGGCAAAGCGACGGTCGAAGAAGAACCGTCAGCGCCACCCGCCCCCGAATGACAGCCTCCTTCACCGAATGACCTCCTCCACTCGAGCCATGTCGACGACACCGAGTCGCGCCGAGTGAGCCAGGCCGAGGATCCCCGCCGGCTGCCGGACGGGCAGGGCGCCTATGCGGGGACCGTCGAGGACGTGCGCCAGCTGATGGGCGCCTCGACCCCGCACTTCGCGCTGCAGCTGCGCAACCGCATCGCGAAGCTGATCGCTCCTCTGCCGCCCGGTCATCCCGCGCGCGTCGAAGGCGAGCGCGAGATCGCGCGGTTGCAGCGGCTGGGCTTCGAGGGCGAGCTCCGCGGCGAGGACCCGGCCGGGGTCGACCTGCGCCCGCTACCGTCGCTCGCGCTGGACGCTTCCACGCCGGCCTGATTGGCTCCGCGCGACGCGGGCGCGCGCAATGCCGGATCGCAGTGCCGCGGTGCACGCGCGCACCACCCCGATTGCGCCCCGTTATCGCCGTGTGGCGAAGGCGCGCTCGCGGCGCGCGTCGGCGAAGCCCGCGCGCAGCAGTTTGAACAGGACCGCGAAGATCGCCGCGTCGAGGATCAGCAGCCCGACGTTCAACGCGCGCGGCGCGGGCGTGAAAGCGGACACGATCAGGATCGTCGCCGTGTGAAACAGGATCGTGGGCAGCAGCGCGAGCAGGAGGATGTGCGAGCGGTAGCCGCTGCGGTGCTCGCGCAGGGTGACCTCGATCGTGCCGATCATGACCGCGGCGAGCCCGGCGAACAGCAGGGGCGCGTCCTGCGCGGCTCCGTTGCCCAGGCGCGCGATGCCCACCACGGTGCCGATCGCGCCGATCAGGATCAGCAGCTCCGACAGCGGCAGCGGGTGCCACGGCGCCTGCGGGCGCTCGCCCGTCGCCGGCTTGGTCTTGGCGGCCCGTGTGGAGGCAGGCTTGGCTCGAGCGACTTGCGCGTGGGGCGGCGCGGACCCGGCCGGCGCGGAGGGACGCCGCTTGCGCGAGCGTCCACGTCGGTGGCTGTTACGACTCTTGCCGCGGCTGGCCACGACGTCAGCGGCCGGAGCTTGACTGGATGCGCCACATTGCCGTCGATCGTAGCGTCTAACCTCAGTTGGATGTCCACGCTTTCATCGTCCGCGGCGACGCCCGCAGCAGGCGACGGCGGCAACGGCGAGGGGATACCGGGCAGTGGGCTCGCCGGGCCGTTCCCCGTCGGCGAGTACGCCTGCGCCCTGCGCGGCCGGCTGCGCTCGTTCGCGCGCGTGCAGCTCGTCGGCGAGCTCGTGAACTTAAGACCGTCACGGGCGCGCGTGTACTTCGAGCTGCGCGACCCCACCGGCTCGATCCCGTGCGCGATCTGGCTGAAGGATTGGGAGGCGATCTGCGCCCACGCCGCAGGACCCCCCGCGGACGGGATGCAGGTGGTGGTGAGTGGCGGCTGCGACTACTACCCGGGCAGCACGACCTCATCCCCCGGCTTCTCCTTCGCGGTCGCCGACCTGCGCGTGGCCGGCGAGGGCGATCTGCTCGCGCGGATCGCACGCCTGCGCAAGCAGCTGGCGGCCGAGGGCCTGCTCGAGCTGCAGAAGCGCCTGGCGCTCCCCCCGTTGCCGCGCACGATCGGGGTTGTCACCGGCGAGGGGGGCAAGGCCCGCGACGACATCCTTGCCGGCCTCTCGCGGCGCGGCTGGGCGGGACGCGTGGTGTGGGGCTTTGCGCCCGTGCAGGATCGCCATGCCGCGCCCGCGATCGTGCGCGCGCTCGGCGACCTCGCCGCGGTCGGGGGGATCGAGGTGGCGATCGTGGCGCGCGGCGGCGGATCGCTCGCGGACCTGCTGTGCTTCTGTGACGAGACGCTGTGCCGCACGGTGGCGCTGCTTCAGGTGCCGGTGATCTCATCAGTCGGGCACCACACCGATCGCACCCTGCTCGACGACGTCGCCGCCGTCAGCTGTTCGACCCCGACCCACGCGGCGGAGGCCGCCGTCGGTGTGGACTGCACGCGTGCGCGGGCGAACCAGGTGGTGGCTGCGACGCGCCTACGCGAGCAGAGCCGCCGCGCGATGCTCTCCCGGGCGCGCCTGCTCGCGAGCCTATCGCGCGCGCCCGCGGCGCATTTGGAGCGCCAGCGCACGCGCCTGCACCAGCAGCTGCGGGAGATCCGCGCAGGCGCACGGCGGCGCGCGCAGGCGGAGCGCGAGCTGACCGGCAGGCGCGCGCTCGTGCTGCGGCGCAAGGGGGACTCCGCGCTGCTCGACTGCCGCCGCCGCAAGCCGCGCGAGCTCGAGCGGCTCGCGCTCGCGCTCGCCGCCCACGACCCGCAGCGAACCCTCGAGCGCGGTTACGCGCTCGTGCAGTCGTCCAATGGGGAGCCGATCACGACCGCGGCAAGCGCGCGCGCACATGAGAAAGTGCGGCTGCGGTTCGCCGACGACGCCGTCCCTGCGAAGATCGCCAAGCCATGAACGACTCTCCAGCGACCGATCCCCGACCGTCGGCGTCAGCGGCGGAGCATCGCCAGGCGAAGCATCCCCCGGCCGAGCTCCGCGAGGAGACGGAGCCTTCGCAGACCTACGAGTCGGCGGCTGCGCGTGTGGAGGAGATCATCCGCAGGCTGGACTCCGGCGATGCGAGCCTCAACGAGACGCTCGCACTGGTCGCCGAGGGCAAGGGCTTGATCGAGCTGTGCGCGCGCGAGCTCGCGGCGGTCGGCGACGCGCTCGAGGAGCTGCGCCTCGATGAGCTGGTCACCCGCCTGGAAGGCGAGACCGGCCCGTGAGCGCCACGTGGGAGCTGCTCGCCGGACTGCCGGTGCGGATCGAGCGCTATGAGCTCGAGCCGTTGCAGACCGCGTTCTCGAGCGAGTTCGTGCGCAAGACGACCGTCATCCACCTGCACGGAGGCGGCGAGGAGGGCGTCGGCGAGGACGTCACGTATGCGGTCGAGGATCAGGAGGCGCTGCAGCGCTCGCCTACGACGCTGCCGCTGAGCGGCGATTTCACGATCGCGAGCTTCGCCGAGCGTTTGCGCTCGCTCGATTTGTTCCCGCGGCCCCCCGAGCGGCCCGAGTTCCGGCTGTATCGCAACTGGGCGTTCGACTCGGCCGCGCTCGACCTCGCGCTGCGCCAGGCGGGCACGACGCTGCACGCGGCGCTCGGGCGCGAGCCGCGGCCGGTCACGTTCGTCGCCTCGCTGCGCCTCGGCGAGCCACCTTCGCTCGCGCCTGTCGAGCGCCGCCTGCAAATCGCGCCGGGGCTGCGCTTCAAGCTCGACCCGACGCCCTCGTGGGACGCGGAGCTGATCGCCGGGCTCGTAGCGCTCGGCGCGGTCGACTCCGTCGACCTGAAGGGCCAGTACGAGGGCACGATCGTCGACAACCCGGCCGATCCCGCGCTGTACGAGCGGATCGTGGAGGCATTTCCGGACGCGTGGATCGAGGACCCGAAGCTGACGGAGGAGACCGAGCCGATCCTCGCGGCCCACCACGAGCGGATCACCTGGGACGCGCCGATCCATTCCGTCGCGGACGTCGAAGCGCTGCCGTTCAAGCCGCGCACGCTGAACATCAAGCCCTCGCGCCTCGGCGGGCTGCGCTCGCTGCTCGACACCTACGACTACTGCGCCGCCAACGACATCTCCACCTACGGCGGGGGCCAGTCGGAGCTGGGGCACGGGCGGGGACAGATCCAGTATCTCGCCTCGCTGTTTCATCCCGACACGCCGAACGACGTCGCGCCCGGTGGCTACAACCTGCCCGACCCGCCCGCCGACCTGCCCTCCAGCCCGCTCGTGCCGACCCCGTCCGCCACGGGCTTCCGCTGGGGCTGAAACCGCTCCGAGTCGCAACTTCTGTACCGCCGGTCGGTTTGCGCGGACAGAGCGATTACCCTCGACTGTCGCCGACCGGCACACGCGGGTGTTCCAGCGTAGAAGGGATTTTCTTGATGAGCACAGGCGCCCACAAGAAGCGGTTAACGTTTTTCTCAGCTGTGGTCATGGCCTTTGCGCTGTGCTGCCTGTGCACGCTTCCGCGACCCGCAATCGCAGCCTCCACCGGCGGCGCCCCGGCCGGCGGTACGGGTAAGACCGGCGGCGCCTCCACGGCCTCCCCCAGTTTGCACGTCACGACGGTGCGTATCACGAGCGTCAGCTGCACGCCCGCGGCGAGCTGCAGCGGCAACCCGCACCAGGTCTCCGCACGCGGCGTCCTGCTGATCTCGGGCAAGGGCCTCACGGCGGGGATGGCGGTGGCCTTCCCCCACTCCCCCGGCGCGCGGATCTCG
Organism: uncultured Solirubrobacterales bacterium; assembly: GCA_963784875.1. Taxonomy (GTDB): domain Bacteria; phylum Actinomycetota; class Thermoleophilia; order Solirubrobacterales; family Solirubrobacteraceae; genus Palsa-744. Next base: position 241,565 of record CAWATE010000003.1, on the reverse strand, counting down.
AGCGTCTCGCCTTATGCCCATCTGCACAAGCCCCCCAAGGCGGCGGGCCTCGAGGTGACGGTCCCGAAGAACGCCCATTCCGGGCACATCATGGTGCTGCTGAGCCACTCGCGCTACACGAGCTCTTACGGGCCGATCTACGTGTACAACCACGCGCTGCACCCGCCCGCGCCGAAGACCCCGCCGCCGGCTGCCGCGCCGAGCGCCGTCGGCGCAGCACCGACCGCCAGCGCGTTCGAAGGGCAGGGCATGTGGATCTGGTACGTGAACCACTCCGACGGCGGCAACGTCGCCGCGATCGTGGCTCAGGCGCACGCGGCGGGCGTGACGACGCTGTTCGTGAAGAGCTCCGACGGCTCGAGCAACTACTGGAGCCAGTTCTCGCCGCAACTGGTCGCCGAACTGCACGCCAACGGGCTGAAAGTGTGCGGGTGGCAGTACGTGTACGGCACGAACCCCGCAGGCGAGGCCAACCTCGGCGCCGAGGCGGTCGCCAACGGCGCGGACTGCCTCGTGATCGACGCTGAGGCGGAGTACGAAGGCCATTACGGCGCGGCGCAGACCTACATCACCGATCTACGCGCGAAGATCGGCGCGGCCTACCCGCTGGGGCTCGCTTCGTTCCCGTACGTGTACTACCACACGTCGTTTCCCTATTCCGTCTTCATGGGCCCCAACGGCGCGCAGTTCAACGCGCCGCAGATGTACTGGAAGGACATCGGCAACTCGGTCGACACCGCTTACGCCAACACGTTCATCTCAAACCGCGTGTACGGACGACCGATCTTCCCGCTCGGGCAGACGTACAACCACCCGTCGAGCAGCGAACTGGTGCGCTTTCGCGAGGAGGCGGTCGACTACGGCGCGACGGGCCTGTCGTGGTGGGACTGGCAGGAAACCCCGAGCAGCGGCTGGACCGCGCTGACCGAAGCGCTCACCCCCCTGACGAGCGTCACGCCTAATCCGGGTTACACCGAACTGGCACAGGGCAACAAGGGCGATCCCGTGCTGTGGATGCAGGAGCACCTCGCCTCCGCGATCCCCGCACAGGCGACGACGGGCATCTTCGACGCGAGCACCGCCGCCAACCTCGCCTCGTTTCAGTCCGCACACGGGATCGCAGCGACGGGCAAGACCGAAGCGGCCACGTGGCAAGCGCTGTTGACCCTCCCGCCGGTCGCGGTCAACTGGACCGGCGGCGGGCCAAGCGGCGGCTGATCTCGGCGGTGGTTTCGCGCGACGCCTATTGGCGCCACGCGATACCCCGCCTGCCGGCCCAGAGGCCGGCCCATCAAAACGTACTCAGACCCGCTGGATCAGCGTGCCGGTGCCCAGCCCGCCGCCGCAGCACATCGTCACGAACCCGATCTCCTTGTCGGAGCGCTCGAGCTCGTGCAGCAGCGTCGTGATCAACCGTGCGCCGGTGGAGCCGAGGGGATGCCCGAGCGCCATCGCACCGCCGTTGACGTTGACGCGGTCCATGTCCGGGTTGTGCTCGCGCCGCCAGGCCGCGACCACCGGGGCGAATGCCTCGTTGATCTCGATCAGGTCGATGTCGTCGATCTTCATGCCGTTGCGATCGAGGATCTTGCGCGTCGCCGGGATCGGCCCCTCGAGCATTTTCACCGGGTCACAGCCGACGGTCGTCTGGTCGACGATCCGCGCACGCGGTTTCAGCCCGAGCTGGGAGGCCTTCTCGGCGCTCATCAGCAGCACCGCCGCGGCGCCGTCTGAGATCTGCGAGGCGTTGCCGGCGGTGATCTTGCCGTCGGGCTTGAACGCGGGCTTCAGCTGCGACAGCGTCTCGAGACTCGTGTCGGGGCGGATGCCCTGGTCGGCGACGAGCTCCTGCCCGTCGACCGTCATCGGCACGATCTCGCGCTCGAAGCGGCCCTCCTGCGTGGCCTGGTTGGCCAGGCGGTGCGAGCGCACGGCGAGCTCGTCGAGCTCTGAGCGGGAGATCTCCCACTGATCGGCGATCATCTCGGCGCCGAGTCCCTGGCCGACGATGTTGTGCTTGGCCATCAGCTCGGGTGTGAACGCGAAGCCGAAGTCCTCCTGCGTCTTCATTCCGGCCGAGAACGGGAAATGCCCCATGTGCTCGACGCCGGAGCCGATCATCGCGTCGTGCACGCCGGCGGCGATCAGCGCCGCGGAGAAGTTCACAGCCTGCTGGGCGGAGCCGCACTGGCGGTCGACGGTCGTGCCGGGCGTCTCGATCGGCAAGCCCTCCTGCAGCCAGGCGTTGCGGGCGATGTTGAAGCCCTGCTCGCCGAACTGCTGCACGCAGCCCGCGATCACGTCCTCGACCTCTGCCGCGTCGATGCCCGAGCGGGCGATCACCTCGGAGTAGACCGTGCCGAGCAGCTCGTTCGGATGGGTGTCCTTGTAGTAGCCCTTCTCCTTGTGCCCGCGCCCGATCGGCGTGCGCACCGCCTCGACGATGACGACCTCGCGGCCCTCTGGTTGCCTCATGACTGAACAGTCCTCCTAAGGTCTTGCGCGGCATGTTGATGGGGTATCACTTACTCTACCGCGCCCCACCGAGAATAGATTGACCAGTCAGTCAATCTCCTCGGATTGCTCGCAAAGCGCCATCATCAACCACCATCACCATTTCGACCACAACATGAGCGGGCACACAGCGATGAACGGCGAGCGCCTCGCGATCGCCGGCAGCGGCGCGATCGCCTGCGGGCTGGCCGCCACCGCGGCTCACCATGGTCCGGTGCTGCTGCTGGCACGGTCCGTCGACTCCGCCGAGCGCGCGCGCGCGAAGGTCGAGCAGACGCTCGCGCGGATGGGCGCCGAAATCGATCCCGATCACGTCCAGGTCGTGACCGACCCGCGAGCGCTTGCAGAAGCCACGTTCGTGGTCGAGGCGGTCGTCGAGGACCACGCCATCAAGGCGGGGCTGCTGGGCGAGCTCAACGGGATCGTCGACGGCGAAGCGATCCTTGCGAGCACCACCTCCTCGCTGTCTGTCGAGCGCCTCGCCGAGGCGAGCGGGCGGACGGAGCGGTTCGTGGGGCTGCACGTGTTCAACCCCGTGACCAAGATGCAGCTCGTCGAGCTGATCTTCCCTGCCACGGCCGGCGAGCAGACACGCGCGCGCGCGATCACGCTGTGCGAGACGTTTGAGAAGACGCCCGTGATCGTTCCCGACGTGCCCGGGTTCGTCGTCAACCGCCTGCTCTTCCCGTATCTGTTCAGCGCCGTGCGCCTACTCGAAGAGACCGGCATGGAGGCGGCCGACGTCGACCGCTGCATGCAGCTCGGCGCCGGGCACCCGATGGGGCCGCTGGCGCTGCTCGACCTCGTCGGCCTGGATGTCTCGGCCTCGATCGGAGAGACGATCGGCGAGCCCGTTCCCGCTCGCTTGACAGAACTGATCGAGCAGGGCGCGCTCGGGCGCAAGCGCGGGCGCGGGTTCCACTCTTATTAAGAGGCCGAACCGGCTTATCGTGAGAATTTATTTCGCCTGAGCCGAGGTTTTAGCTGGCGTTCATCCCGGCGGGGATACTTGTACATGCGACTACGGTAAGTCGCAAACGCACACCCGCCTCCTCCCAGTGCACACGCTCCGGCCCGCTCCCCCCGCGGGCCGGACGTGTCTTCGGGGCCTCTAGGAATCTCCGTCGTCGCGATCGGCGCCCGAGGACGGCGCCGACGGGCGGCGGCGCTCGCGGATGCGGACCGCCTCGATGCGGTTGTCGCGCACGGACTCCACGCGGATCGAGAAGCCGTCGGCGTTGACGGTGTCGCCCCGGCGCGGGAGGCGACCGAGCTCGGCGAAGACGAAGCCGCCGACGGAGTTGTACGCGTCGCTGTCGACCGGCAGGTCGAGGCCGTAGTCGGCGAGGTCGGTGACCGCGACGTGGCCGCGCACGAACCAGTCGCCGCTCGCGAGCTTTCGCACCTCGCCGGCGGCCGGGTCGGTTTCGTCTGTGATCTCGCCGACGACCTCCTCGATGATGTCCTCGACCGTGACGATCCCGGCGACGCGGCCGTACTCGTCGACGACGACCGCCATCGAGGTCCGCTCTCGTTGCAGGTCGGCGAGCAGGTCGTCGAGCGGCTTGGTCTCGGGCACGATCGGCGCGTCGTGCACGAGCGGCGCCACCGACGCGTGCGGACCCTCCTGCAGCAGCTGACGGGCGAGCGTGGAGGCGTGGACGATCCCGCGCACGCGGTCGCGGTTGTCCTCCTCGGTGACGACCAGCCGGGTGTGCCCGCTCGAGACGCACAGCTGCAGCGCCGCCTCGACGTCTTGGGAGACGTCGATCGTGACGACCGCAGGGATCGGCGTCATCACCTGACGCGCCTCCTGCTCGTGCAGGTGAAAGACGCCTGTCAGCATGCCCGCCTCGCCCGGGTCGATCTGCCCGCCCGCATGCGACTCGGCGATCAGTCGCTTGAGCTCGTCAGGCGAGCCACCGCGGCGCTCGAGGCTCATGTCGACGCCGAGCAGCCGCAGGATGCGGTCCGAGACGGCGGTGAGCACGACGATGAAGGGGCGGAAGAGGATCGCGAACGCGCGCAGCGGGCGGGCGACCCGCCGGGCGACGGTCTCGGCGCGGTCGATCGCGTAGAACTTCGGCACCATCTCGCCCGCGACCAGCTGCGCAGAGGCGATGATCAGAAAGGCGACGATCACCGCGATCGCGACCGCGAGGCCGTGGCCGAGCCCGCTGCCGAGCGCGCCCTTGAGGATCTCGGCGAGCGCGGGCTCGCCGAGCGCGCCGATGCCGATCGAGGTCATCGTCACGCCGATCTGCACGGCGGAGATGTACTCGTTGATGCTCGCCAGCTGCTCGAGTGCGAGAGCGGCGCCTTTGACGTGCTCGTCGCGCATGACTTCCAGGCGCGCGCGACGCGAGCGCACGAGCGCGTACTCGGCGATCACGAAGAACGCGTTGATCGCGATCAGCACGACCGCGAGGATCAGCTTCAGGCCGTTCACGCGAGCTGGTCGATGCGCGACGCCAGCTCGAAGTCGGCGTCGGTCAGGCCGCCCTCGGAGTGGGTGCAGAGCTCCAGACGCACTCTGTTCCAGCCGTGCACGAGGATGTCGGGATGGTGGTTTGCGGCCTCGGCCGCGGCCGCGACCCCCTCGACGAACGCGATCGCGGCGGCGAAGTCCACGAGCTTCAGCTCGCGCGCGATGACCTCGCCCTCGCCGAGCAGCCCACGCTCACGAAGCCACTCACTGCCGGCGAGGCGTTGTTCGATCTCCTGATCGTTGAGAACCGTCATCGTGGGCAACCGCGAGAATAGATGATCGCGCCGTCGGCATCGAGCCTGCGTGTCATGCCAGGCCGGCGCCGCTCGCGCCGGCCACCGCGAGCGCCCCGGCGACGGCCGCGACACACAGCAGCACGCAGGCGAGCAGCCCGAGCGCCGGCAGGCGCCGCCCGTCGGCGTAGCGGATCGCGGAGCCCGCTAGGAAGCCGCCGGCCAGGCCGCCGAGGTGAGCGCCGACGGATATGTTGGCCAGGCTGAAGCTGAGCACCAGATTGATCAGGATCAGGCCGCCGATGCCGGACTCCATCACGGAGAGGTTGCGCGAGCGCAGCTCGACCACGGCGGCGCCCATCAGCCCGAAGACCGCCCCGGAGGCGCCGAGGCTTGGCGCGGCGGTCGCGAACAGCGCGCCGAACGAGCCGGCGAGCAGCGCGGTGAGGTAGATGACGGCGAACCTGACCGAGCCGATCGCAGGCTCGAGCATCAGGCCGAGGAGGTAGAGGAGGTACATGTTGAAGCCGATGTGGATGAAGTTCTCGTGCAGGAACGCGCTCGAGACGAGCCGCCAGTACTGGTGGTTGACCGACACGTCGAAGCGATCGATCACACCTTCGTCGATCACCGTGCCGTGGAGGTTCGAGCCGAACAGCGAGAACTGGCCCTGCTCGGTCAGGAACGCGACGACGTTGATCGCGATCAGCGCATAGGTCACGCGCGGGACCTTGGCCATGTTGCGCATCGTCTTCACGCGCGTGCGCTGGCGCGAGCACTCCGGACAGCGCATGCCGACCGGGGTCGGCGTCATGCAGTCGGGGCAGATCGGCCGCCCGCAGTTGGAGCAGGAGACGCCCGTCTCGCGCGACGGGTGGCGATAGCAGGTGGCCATGGGGGCGCAGAGCGTATCCGCTACCGGAGCCTTGTCCGCGCACGAACAGCGCGCACGGGTCAGATCGGGGCGACGACGACCGGGTTGCGCGTCGGATGCGGGCTGCCGCCGAGCGGCTCGTCGGTGACGAGCACTTTGGTCACACCCCGCAAATCGCTTGGCACGACGACCGAGCCGTTGCCATCAAGCGTGACTGAGAACAGCACGTCGGTGGGCTGCGGCGGCTGGGCGCCGCGCTCGAGCCACACCTCATAGATCCGCCCGCGCGGCGGCGCAGGAAAGCCAACGAGCTCCAGCACGACGTGCGAGCCGGTCTGATGCAGCGCGGCGTCGGCGTGGGTACCCGGGGCGACGACCGTGGCCTGGATGACTCGCGTGCGTACGCTCGAGCTGTTGCCGATCGCAAGCGCGCCGATCAAGAGCCCTGCAGCCAGGGCGCCGGCGGAGGCCAACGACGGGAACAGCCAGAAGCGACGTGGTCGCGCGCGCGCCGGACGATCGGCGTCATGACCGGCCGCGCGCAGCAGTTCGGCCTCGCCGTGCACGACTGCCATCAGCCGGGCGCGCAGGCCGCCGGGCGCCTGCACGATCGGCACGCCGACCGCCAGCGAGTCGACGACGGGCTGCAGGTGCAACACCTCGTCGCGACAGGCCGCGCAGCCGGCGAGATGGCCCCGGTAGACGTCGAGCTCAGACTCCTCGAGCGCGCCCAAAACATAGGCGGCGGCATCGTCGATGCGCTCGCAGGGACGGATCGGCTCGTTCACGGCCTCGGGCTCGTTCACGGGGTCACCTGCATGTAGCCGAGCTGCGAGCGCAGCTTTTGCAAGCCCAGGCGCATACGTCCCTTGACTGTGCCGATCGGCGTGTTGAGCATTGTGGCGATCTCGGTGTGGGTGAAGCCGCCGTAGTAGGCCAGCTCGATTACACGACTCTGCTCGGAGGGCAGATCTTCCATCGCAGCGCGAATCTCGCGCGCCTCGTCGCGGCGCCCGACCTCCCGGTCGGTCCTCTCGGGCGCCTCCACGCGCTCCTCGATGCCCTCGTCGCTGACCCGCCCGCGGTCCTGCACGATGCCGCGGCGCAGCGCGTCGATCGCGCGGTTGTGCACGATGCCGAGCACCCACGTGCGCACGCTGCCGCGCGTGCGGTCATAGCGCGTGCCGCCGCGCCAGGCCGAGAGGAACGCCTCCTGGACGACCTCTTCGGCGATCGCGCGCTTGCCGCACATACGAAAGGCGAGCGAGAACGCGACGGTGGCGTGACGGTCGTAGATGATCGCGAACGCGGCGGAGTCGTTCTCGCGCGACGAGCCGCATGAGATCCTCGTCGGCGAGCCGGTGCAGAAAGGCGGTGGCGGACTCCACCGAGCGCTTGTAGCGGGCCATGTCGGACATTGATACGTGCGGGTCGGTCGCCGTGGATCAGAGCCACGTAATCGAGCGCGTGCGCATTCAATCACTTCGCGCGGTCAGAATGCCCGCTGACGGAACTGTTCGTAGATCAGCGATCGCCGAGCAGCTTGCGCGTCTCGCGGCCGAGATCGCGCAGCGCGCGCTCGGTGGTGTCACGCGCGAGCGTTGTCAGCCCGGCGGCGGGTCCGCTGCCGCGGCCGTGCGCGCGATGGCGGGCGCGCAGGAGCAAAAGTGCAGTGCCGGCGGCGCCACCGGCCACGAGCGCCGCGGCCGGGCGAGCCCAGTTGCGCGGGTCGCGCATCGCCGACAGCTCCCACGCCTCGAGCTCCTCCGCGGCGAGCTCGGTGATGCTGGTGAGCGTGCCCTCCAGCCGGTTGGCGAGGTCAGCGGGCGGCTCCACCGGGGCGAGCGCTTCGCTCAGCAAACGCTCGAAGCCGGGCAAGGCCTCACTCATCGGGATTCCTCCCATCCCGCTCGCCGACGATCTCCTCGAGCTGTTTGATCGCGCGATGGATCAGCACCTTGGTGGCGCCGTCGGAGCGCCCCAGGGCACGGGCGATCTCGCGATTGTCCATGCCGAGCGCGAAGCGCATGATCAGCGCCTCGCGGCGATCGTCCGGAAGCTCGCGCACCCCGTCGAGCACCCGGCTGAGCTCGTCGCGCCCCTCGACCAGCTGCTCGGTCGTGTGCAGTGCCGCGAGCGGCGTGGTGTCGTCGATCGGCGAGGACGGCTTGCGCGAGCGGTCGCGGTAGAGGTTCGCGGCGAGGTTGTGGGCGATGCGGATCAGCCAGGGCCGCAGCGGGCGGCCGTGCGATTCGCGCTGAGCGCGCTCGAAGTGACGATAGGCCTGCAGGAAGGTCTGCTCGGTCAGGTCCTCGGCGTCGTGGTGATCGCCGATGCGGTAGTAGGCATAGCTGTAGACGTCGCGCAGATGGGCGCGATAGAGGTCGGAGAACTCCATGTCGAGCTGCGCCTTTGACTTCTGCGGGGTCTCGTCCACTCATCGCACACCCTATCCACCGGCCTTCCCCACCCCGACCACCGATGGCCGGTGTAGAAGGACTCAGGCGGCGCGGGCCTCCTCGCGGGCGGAGGAGGAGCTTTGAGGGGCGCGCCTGCGGCGCGCGGGCGTGCGGCGCGGCCGGTCTCCGTCCTCGCGCCTGACTCCCACGCCGCCCAGCCATTCCCATTGCAGGCAGACGCAGGCCCAGACCCGAGCGATGACGCTGGCGGCCAACGGGGGCGAGGGGTGCTCGACCGTCGGGAACAGCAGCGGGCGGCCGACGCGCAGGCGCACCTTGCGCGGACGGATGCGCCAGCCGCGGCGGACGTCCTCGGTCCCGATCGCCGCGACCGGCGCCACGGGCGCGCCGGTTTCGAGCGCCAGACGGCCGACGCCGCGGCGGGGATCGCCGAGCGGGCCGGGACGCACACGGGTGCCCTCGGGGAAGATCACGACGCAGTCGCCCCGCGCGAGGATCGCGCGGGCGGTGTCCATCGCGTGGGCATCGCCGGCGCCGCGATCGACGGGGAAGGCGCCGAGGCCGTTCAACAACCACGCCTGCCAGCGACGCTCGAACAGCTCGCGCTTGGCCATGTAGTAGACGGGACGGCGCACGAGCGTGCCGATCACGAACGGGTCGAGAAAACTGCGATGGTTGGCGGCCAGCAGCAGCGGGCCGCTGGACGGCAGGTGCTCGCGGCCGATGCGCTCGAGGCGGAAGTAGAACAGGAAGAACGGCACGATGATCGCGCGCAGCGTCCAGTAGAGGACAGGGTTCACACCACGCGAGAGGGCGCGCTCGCGCAAGCTGTCCAGGTCCGCGCCGTGATGCTTCATGCCATTCGATACCCGCTCGTCCGAGTCGGGTTACAGGCCGGCTCGAAGAGAGCCGACGGCCGGGATCGAACCGGCGACCTCCGCTTTACAAGAGCGGCGCTCTGCCAGCTGAGCTACGTCGGCGGGCGTCCGTATCGTACCGCCGCCGTCCCCTCTGCCCCTGACCTGTCCCTGGGCGTGCGCACCCTCGGCACCCACGAGGCTGGCTACAACCCGCTCGGCTACCACACCGGGACCATCAGGCACCACGAGAGCTCGCTGATCGCCGCCCGCCTCGACAAGGCCGGCAGCCGAGCGCTACTCACGGGGAGGCGTTGCCGCTCTTGCCGGCTTGCTGCGTTTGGACGGCTCAGGGCGTGGGGTATCCGTCCTCTCTTCGCTCGTGCCGATCAGGATCGTGAGCAGGTCGCTGATCCGCTGTACGCGGCCGAGGCGGTCGGGGAGCGGTAGGCCGGATTGGATCGTGTACTGGTTGCGACGTCCGTCGCGCTCCCGTGTTATGTAGCCGCCGTCGGCGAGCTCCGTGACGATCCGATGGGCTGCCCGTTCGGTGATTCCGACTCGCTCGCTGATCTCTCGTAGAAGCACACCTGGATCGTGGGCGATGCAGGCGAGAACCTGGGCGTGGTTCGTCAGGAACTTCCAGCGATGAGCGGCAACCTCGACCATGGACAGAGACTAGCGTATCTAGACTCCAATTCCTAGAAATGAATTTCCTTGATCTAGAATTCATGCTACGCTATTCAAGTCCGCGGTGCTCTTCAGGTCGCTGGCGCTGACGCGCACACCAAACGAAAAGAGGCCCACCGTGTCCAGCTCAGTACTGTCCGACCCATATGTAGGGACGGCCGGCAACGGCGTCCCACCCATCGAAACTGCCGACCCTGTTGCCAGTGGACAGAGCTCGCCACGCCCCCGGTCGCCGCGAAGCCCGCTACTGGCGAAGCTCACCGGCCTGACCTCGATCGCAACGGTCGCCGCGTTGGGCATCGTGCTCGTCGGAATCATCGCCGTCGCGGGAGGCAGCTATGACAAGAAGGTCGTCCACGACCAGCTCGTCCCACAGAAGATCTTCTTCCCTGCCTCCAACAGCCCCGAGCTGCTACCCGGTGTGAGGCAGTACGCGGGTCAGCAACTCACCACAGGTAGCCAGGCCAAGGCATACGCGAACGACTTCATCAACGTGCACCTCTCAAAGATCGCCGGCGGACTGACCTACGCACAGGTCAGTACAGCAGCCCTCGCCGCACCAACCAACACAAAGCTGGCCGCAGAGAAGGCGACTCTCTTCCAAGGCGAGACCCTGCGCGGCCTGCTGCTAAACGCCTGGGGATGGTCACTGGTCGGCACCATCGCCACCCTCGCCGGATGGATACTCATCGCGCTGGGGGCAATCCTGCTCCTGCTGCCACTGGCCAACTGGCAGGCGAACCTCAGGCCGCGGGGCGCGACGGTGGCGGCATGAAGGCTCTCGCCTCCTCCGAGCGTTATCGGCTCAGTGATTTCTGAGCTCGCCGGCTAGGCCAGCGACGATCCAGACGAGCGCTCCCGCTCCGAGGAGACGGCGGAACCAGTTGACCCCACCCACTGCCTCCTCCCACGCCCATACGGCGAGGCCGAGCGTGAAGACCGCACGACCGATGTCGTGTGCGGTACCACCGGCCTCGGCCGACAGTCCCCACCCGGCGAACGCGAGCAGCAGCGGCGAGTTCGGGAACTGCGCAATCGGAAAGCGTCGCGGCCAGCCCACCTGGCCGCGACGCCAAAGCTCGACGATGGTCACTGCGCTCATGTTCGCAGGCCGAAGGCCGGTAGCGGGGGCTGGCGGCACTCTGCCGAGCCGCATCTGCGGTCATATCGCCATCGACAGCACAAGCCGTCAGCGAGCAGAAGCTTTGGGACTGCTGGCCTTACGAGTCGGACTGCTGGCCCTACGAGTCCGGGAGGCACTTGCGCGAGAGGAGCTTGCACGACGGCCTCGCGTGGGTCGCTGGCTGGCGGGGATCTCCGCTTTCGCGACCGCTTTGACCATGCGAGGTATCTCTTTGCCAAGGAACGTGCTCATCCGTTCCTCATCCCGCAGGATCGCTCGCGCGACGCGCACGGTCTCGGTGTCGCCAAGGGTTTCAGCGAGCACGACGATGGCTGAATAGGTGGCGATCTCCTCGGCCTCGGAGGCGTACTCGGTCTTGGCGTTCTTGAGCTGCTTCTCCTCCTCACCTGTGCCGCGGAGGGCGTGGAGTGGGCCTTGCGCAAGCGCCGCGGCGCGTTGCGCACCGGCGACCGCGGTCTGTGCGATATCGGAGACCACGTCGGGCCCCGGCAGGTCGATTGTCTCAGGCGTTCCCCCGAGCTGCTTGATGCGCCGCCGCACATCCCGGCCGTGGCGCTTGGTCTCGGTTAGGTGGGCGCGCAGCCGCTGCTTGTAGGTGGCGCGAGTCGCGAGTGCGAGGTGTGCCTGTAGCGCGGTCTCCAGTCGGCGCTCCAAGCCGTACGCCTCGTTTAGATACTGGATCAGCTTGGTCTTGCCCTCGGTCATAGCCGCCACGGTCTCCTTGTTCGACGTCGTTCTGGTGCTCCTACCCAAAAGTCCCGTCGATTATCACGCCCATCGACGCCGCGCTCACGTGCAGGCCCGCAGGTCGGGCACTTGAGACAGTTCTTACAGCCGCATACGTCCCTGCCCCTGCTCGAGCTCGAGCAGCAGCCGCTTGCGCTCCAGGCCGCCGCCGTAGCCGACGAGGGCTCCGTTCGCGCCGATCACGCGGTGGCAGGGGACGATCACGGCGATCGGGTTGCGGCCGTTGGCGAGGCCGACCGCCCTCGCGGCGCCTGGCTGGCCCACGTGCCTGGCGATCTCGCCGTAGCTCGCGGTCTCACCGTAGGGAATGTCCTGCAGAGCGCGCCAGACTCGGCGCTCGAACTGTGCGCCGTCGAGCGCGAGCGGCAGATCGTCGAAGGTGGTGCGCTCGCCGGCGAAGTACTCGCGCAGCTGCTCCTGCACATCTGCGAAGGGCACCTCCTCCGAGCGCTCCCAGCTTGGTGCGATCTTCACAGGCTTGCGTCCCTGCTGCATGTACAGCCCGCGCAGAGCGTGACCGTCGCCGAGCAGCAGCAGCTCGCCGATAGGGCTGTCGATGCTCGTGTAGAAGCGCTGCTCGGAGACGGTTTGGACGGTGGCTGACATTCGACTCAACTCCTTTACGCGGCGAGCCGACCGGCTTCGTCGCTGGACGTAGGTTTGCGCGTCGCGCGCGCCGCCGGCGCGAGCGAGGCCCAGAGATGCTGGACGGCATAGGCCCGATACGGTCGCCAACCCTCGGCGAGCGTCTCTGCTGCCCTCGGGCGGCCATCCCGGCCGAGCTGTTCGAGCGCGTGGCGCACACCGAGATCGCTCGCCGGAAAGGCGTCGGGGTCGCGCAGCGCGCGCATCGCGATGTACTCGGCCGTCCACGGGCCGATCCCCGGCAGCGCGCGGAGCCGGCGGCGCGCGTCGAGACGATCGGCGCCGGCGTCGATCACGAGCTCCCGCCGTGCGAGCGCCGTGACCAGGGCGAGCAGGCCGCGCCTGCGAGCGGCGGGCATCGCGAGCCCGTCGAGGCCGCTGTCGGCCAACGCCTGCGCCGAAGGGAAGACGTGCGTCACCGCCCCGAGCGGACGATTGAGCTGCTCGCCGCAGTGAGCGGCCAGGCGGCCGGCAAGCGTCGCGGCGCCGCGCAGCGAGACCTGCTGGCCGAGCACGGCGCGGACGGCGAGCTCGCTGCCGTCCACGGCGCCGGGCACCCGCCGTCCCGGTGCGTTGCGCACCAGCGGCCCGAGCAGCGGCTCGGCGTCCAGCACGTCCACCACGCTCTGCGGGTCGGAGTCGAGGTCGAGCAGCGTGCGCGATCGCTGCATGGCGGCGCCGAGGTCGCGCAGGTCGGTGAGCCAGTAGCGCGCCTGCACGTGCCCATCGGCGGGACGCAGCTCGATGGCGCCAGTGCCATGCGGCAAGCGTAGGCTGCGGCGATAGGCGCCGTCGATCGCCTCCTCCACGCCGGGAACGGCTCGCAACCCGAGGAACGCGATCAGTCCCTCCCCGTCCAATGGCGCCCGGTAGGGCAGACGCAACGACAGCGCGCCGCTGTCCTCGGAGCGCCCGTGCCGCCGCGCCCGCGCTCGGAGAGCGCTCGGCGCCGTGGCGAAGATCTCCTGCACCGTCGCGTTGAACTGGCGCACGCTGCGAAACCCGGCCGCGAACGCCACGCCGGCGATCGACAGCGCGGTCGTCTCGAGCAGGATGCGGGCGGTCTGGGCTCGCTGGGCACGCGCGAGCGCGAGCGGACCGGCGCCCGCGACGGCCACGAGCCGGCGATGCACGTGCCGCTCGGTGTAGCCGAGACGGCCGGCGAGGCCGCCGACCCCCTCGCGATCCACCACCCCGTCGGCGATCAACCGCATCGCCCGGCCGACGAGATCCGCACGCAGATCCCACTCGGGCGAGCCCGGTGTCGCGTCCGGACGGCAGCGCTTGCAGGCGCGAAAGCCGGCCCCCTGGGCCGCGGCCGCCGACACGAAGAAGTGAACGTTCTCCCGTTTGGGCGTCCGTGCCGGACAGCTCGGACGGCAGTAGATCCCGGTCGTCTTCACACCGCAGAAGATCCATCCGTCGAAACGGGGATCGCACGCTTCGATCGCGTGCCAGACGCGATCTGCGTCGAGGTCGAGCCTGTCGGAATCGAGATCCACCTCTACACCGTGACACATGCAGCGGCCGATATCTCGCGGAAATCGGACCGCGATCACGGCGGCCACATAGCGGTCCGAAAACCGCTGACGTGTCCGGCGTCGCCAAGACGGAAAAGCCGAAGAGCGGTAGAGCCGAGCAGCCTCATCACACACAAGGAGCGGTGGGGGGAGAACCATCTCACCGCAGGAACACCATTGGATCCCGCGCAACTCGCCAACCTTGGGGGGGTTTCAGCGGTGATGCGAGTACATGACCGCGACAGATCGCCATGCCCCCAAGCGGCACGTGGGCGGTGAACGATGCCCACCGCTGAACTCGATCCACTGGCCACTGCCGAGTCCCCCGGTCCTGGCCGACGGGGAGCCCGCCGCCGCCAATCGAGATCCGACGCGGTGCTCGTGCAGCGGGTGTGCGAAGGAGACGAGCGGTCGTTCGAGGCGATCTTCAAGCGCCACCATGCGCCACTGCTGTCCTACTGTCGGCACATGCTCGGCAACCGCGACGAGGGGGAGGACGCGCTGCAGCAGGCGTTCATCAAAGCCCATCGGGCACTGCTCGGCGGGAGCGCGCCGCGCGAGCTGCGTCCATGGCTGTATGCGATCGCGCGCAACTGCTGTCTGTCGGCGATCGCCGCCAGGCGGCCCACTGCGCAGCTGGAGGACCGCACTCCGGCGCTGGCGGGACTGTCTGAGGACGTGCATCGGCGCGAGGACCTGCGCGAGTTGCTCGCCGGGATCGGCCGCCTGCCCGAGGACCAGCGCTCGGCACTGCTGCTGGCCGAGCTCGAGGACCTGCCGCACCGCACGATCGCCACGATCGTGGGGTGTGAGGTGAGCAAGGTCAAGGCGTTGATCTATCAGGCGCGCAGCTCCTTGATCGCCGACCGCGACGCGCGCGACGCGTCGTGCCGCGACATGCGCGAGCAGCTCGCGGTCGGTCGCGGTGGCGAGCTGCGACGCGGCCCGCTGCGCCGTCATTTGAAGCTGTGCGAGGGCTGTCGCGACTTCCAGCTCGCGGTGAGGGCCCAGCGCGAGTCGTTCGGGGCCGTGCTTCCGGTGCTGCCGAGCGCGGGGCTCTTGGTCGCGATCGTCGGGCACGGCGCGGCACACGGGGCCGTGGCCGGCTTTGGAGGCGCGGGCGGTCTTGGCGGCGCCGGCGGTCTTGGCGGCGCCGGCGGTCTTGGCGGAATGGGCGGTCTCGCGTCCGCGGGCGGAACCGGAGTCGGAGCTACAGCCACCGGCACCGGAGGTGCCGGCGCACTGATCGGTGGCGGGCTGGTCGCGAAGCTGGCCGTCGGCGGAGCGGTCATGGCGATGGCCGCCGCCGGCGCAGTGACAGCGCACAGCCGCGCGACGAACGCGACCTCGCACCGAGCGATAGCTGCGCGGGTCGCCATCGCCGAGGCGGTCGGACGAGGCGAGAGGGAGGACATCGTCGCCGTGAACTCCGGCCCGTCGAGCTCGCTCGCTCAGGGATCACCGACGGCTCTTCCGCTCGCAAGCTCGGCCGGAGTGCAATCGCAAACCGATCTGGCTGTTCTCGGTGGTGCGAACCCGCTCATGAGCACCGCCGGCACGCTCGCGCCGAGTGAAGCGACGCCGGCCGGCGTCGGGCAGCTCGCAAGAGCTCCAGGTCAGGGGACGAGCGGCGCTTTAGACAATTCGCGCACGACTCGTCGAGAAGCTCGCGCGAATGAGCTCCGCGCAGAGATCCGCGCGGAGCATCGTGCGAATCTGCGTCACCGACGAACGCTTCTTCGCCGCAAGGCGGCACGGCTTCGCCGGTTGCGCGTCGCAAGGCTTCGCGCCAGACACAAAGCGCTTCATCACCGACACCCGCGGGTCAAACCGCCGATCAAACCGGCGATCAAACCTCCCGTCGTACCGGTGTCGGCGCCGGCACGCTCCCCACGCCGGAAAGCCCACCCCGCTCTCACGCCCACAACGGGCGCCGCAACACCAAACGGGAACATCACGCCAGAAGGCGCAAAAGGCGGCGCGA
This sequence comes from uncultured Solirubrobacterales bacterium, assembly GCA_963784875.1. Taxonomy (GTDB): domain Bacteria; phylum Actinomycetota; class Thermoleophilia; order Solirubrobacterales; family Solirubrobacteraceae; genus Palsa-744. The sequence goes on along the minus strand of CAWATE010000003.1, from coordinate 225,449 downwards.
ATAAAAGACATCCCCGTTCATCGGAAGCCCCCGGCACCGGCATCTCGACCATCGGTGCCAACACCACCACCACGGGAACGACAGGCGCCGGGACAGGAAAAGCCGGTTCGAAGACCGGGAAAGCAAAAACTCGAGAAACGAACCCGACGCAGGAAACGGGCTCGGGCAAGGAACCCGGATCGACGGGCTCCGGCACGGAAGCCGAAAGCACAGGCGACGGCATCCCGACCCCGACGCCCAGCAGCGGCACGGGCACAAAAGCCGCCCCGAAGACACCTCTCGTAGAAAGCCAGGAAACGATAGCCGCCCCCCTAGCCGGAAAGAATGCTTCCGCAAAGGAGTAGCGTGGTTGTACATACTCGAGGAGGGAACTCAAGATGGCTGTAGGTATCAGACTCAAGTTCGTCGGTGGGACGCAGGAGCATTACGACGCTGCTCACGGGGTGATGGAGATCGACAGCGACCCTCCCGGTGGGCTGATTGTCCATTCGGCCGGCCCAGTCGACGGTGGTTGGGCCGTGATCGATTTTTGGGAGTCGCGTGAGGCGTTCGATCGCTTCGTCGGCGAGCGGCTCATGCCTCGCCTTCACGGGCTCGGCGATCGGGGCTTTCCGAACCCACCGGACGTGAAGGAGTTCCCGGTACACAATCTCCAGACTTGCTAGCCGCAGCGGCCGGGCGACACGCCAGGGCGGGAGAAGCAGCTCGTCTCGGGGATCCTCGATCGCGACACTGACCTCGAGGTAAGGTGCGGGGATGGATCAGGATCTGGCGGCGGACTTCGTCAGGCGCTTCGTGGAGTTCTGGCAAGCGCCACTGGTCGAGCGCCTCAACACAGTGCTGGCATCCGACGCTCATCTTTCCGCGCCAATGGTCTCGAGCACATACGGGTTGGAGGCCGGCAAGCGCACCTTCGCTGAGCTTTTCGAGCTGATCCCCGACATGACCGTCGAGGTCCACCGCTGGGGCGCCACCTCCGATGGCGTTCTGATCGAGCTCACGGTCCGCGGCACAGCAAGCGGAGCCCCCATCTCCTGGCCCTCTGTCGACCGCTTCGTTCTCAACGAGGATGGACTCGCCACCGAGCGGTTCACCTACTTCGATTCCTTGCCACTGCTGCTGACCCTGATGCGACGTCCCCGAATCTGGCCCAGGCTCACGCGCAGTCGGATCAAACAGATGCGACGCTGAGTCTGAAGCACAACTGCCCAACCTTCGAGGGGGACGGGCGGTCGTAGGCGTAGATGTTCAACCAAACCCAACGGAACCTCAGAACGGGAGGAAGCGCAATGCGCCTTCGTAAACTGGCTCCGGCTGTCATAGCCGCGACCTCACTGCTCGCGCTGGCCCCGGCCGCAGCGCTGGCTCACAAGCATCCAAGCCCCCGTGGGCGCTGCCGGATCAACATCGAAAACATCTCGCCCCGCCAGATCACGGCCGGGGAAGCGACCGAAATATCAGGTCGTCTGACCTGTCGCCGCGCGAGCGCCGCCGGTCCGGTGGTTCAGCTGTATGCACACGTGGCCGGCACAGCGGGCTTCGTCCCGGTTCAGAGCACGACCACGGAAACCGACGGCGCATACAAGTTCTCGACCGCGCCCGAGAGCACGAACGTCAACTTCTACGTTCGCTCACTCGGTGCGCAGAGCGGACGCAGGCGCCTGAGAGTCGCCGCGCAGGTGACGCTCACCGGGCCGCCTGAAGGGACCCAGATCGAAACCGGGGCGCCCCATCAGGAGACGTTCAGCGGGACCGTCACACCCGGCACGGATGTCGGCGCGCGCGTGATCTTGCAGCGCCAGAACGCAATCAGCGGCGAAGAATGGCATCGGATCGGCGTCGGGCAGGTGACGACGGGCGGGACCTATTCGATCACGCACATCTTTCGCGTGCCCGGCGACGCGAGCATCCGCGTGCTGGTGCGCAGCGACGGGCTCAACATCCCGAGCGCCTCGACACCGCTCGAGTATGAGATCTCCCAAACACAGAACCCGAATCTGACGATCTTGAGCTCCGCCGATCCGATCAGCTACGGGCAGTCGGTGACGATCTCGGGCACCGTCGCAGGCGCGGCGGCCGGACATCCGGTGACGCTGTTGGCCCGGACCGTCCACCAGCACGGTTTCGGTCCGGTGGCGGAAGCGACCACGGACGCGAGCGGCAACTACAGCTTCGCCGCGCAGACGCCCGTCTACAGCACGCTGTACCGAGTCCAGAGCTCCGATCCGAGCTGCGCCAAAGCGCCTGCGAACATAGGGGCGTGCAAGGCCCGCGTGTTGAGGTCCGCGGTGCTGTATGAGGGCGTGAAAGACGTGCTCACTGCCGAAATCTCCGCCACCACGATCCAGGCGGGACAGACGCTGGAATTCAAGGGCACTGTCGCACCGGACCACACCGGCCACGTGATCTACCTCGAGCGCCAGAACGCCACGGGCGCGGGCTTTCATGTCGTGCAGGTCGGGCACGTGCTGCCGGGGTCGACCTATTCGATCGTCCACCAGGTCTACGTCCCGGGCACGAAGGTCTTCCGGATCGAGATCCCCGGCGGACCGGACAATGGCCGCGCGGTCAGCCAGCTGTTCACCGTTGCGGTGACCCCAGCGCCGGCGTCGGCGCTCACGCCCGAGTCTCCGGGTAACTCGTCGATGCCGGGCGAAGGCACGACGAGCAGGACGGAAGTGGAAACACCGCTCGCGGAATAGCGACGGCCGAGGGACCGTTTGGCCAGGTGCGAGCGAGCACCGAGCCGAGCGCCACGGTCCCGACAGCGCATCGCCGGTCTGTGGCCGTCCCTCCCGGGGCGGCCACAGCTCTTGGCCAGGCCCGCCCTAGGCGACCGGCACGCCGGCGGCCTCGCTGGACTCAGGCGGCCACCGCGCGCGAGTCGAGGTGCGTGCCGACCTTGCGCTTGACGCGTTGCAAAGCGTTGTCGACGGTCTTCGTATCGCACTGCAGGCGCACGCCGACCTGCTCGTAGGAGTAGCCGTCGAGATACAGGCCGAGCACGCGACTCTCGAGCTCTGACAGCGCGGTCGACAGGCAGCCCACGAGCGAGCGCAGCTCCTCGGAGGAGATCACCTGGTTGACCGGGTCGTGCACCGTCGGGCCGGGCAGCATCTGGTCGAGCGTGGGCACGTCGTCGCCCGCGCCTGCCGGGGTGGAGGAGAACGAGACGTACTGGTTCAGCGGCGTGTGCTTGTTGCGCGTGGCGGTCTTCACCGCGGTGATGATCTGCCGGGTGATGCACAGCTCGGCGAAGTTGCGAAAGCTCGACTCACGGTCGGTGCGGAAGTCGCGGATCGCCTTGTACAGGCCGACCAGCCCCTCTTGGATGAGATCTTCGGAGTCGCCCCCCGCCAGGAAGTAGGAGGAGGCCTTCAGGCGCACGAACCCGTGGTAGCGCCTGACGAGACTCTCGTATGCGTTGCGATCGCCCTGCTTCGCCAAGGCGATCAAGAACCCATCCTCGACCTTTACTTCAGAGTTAGAGTGACTGGTGATTCGTGCCACGAGCAGATCCTTTCTCGGGACGCCCGTGTCAGGGCAGGCCCAAATTTGCTCAGTGGCGCACTCCTCCCCCGGCGCCAAAGCTATTCATGCCCAAGGCTTCATCAACCTTAGGTTCAGAGTTATGTTGGCGCGAGCCTTGCACAGTTATGAACCGTTGTCAAGACGTCCGTCCGCGATTCTGCAAGATCTCGTACAGCAGCGCCGCCGCAGCCGCGCTCACGCCAAGCGACTCGACAGCCCCCAGTAGCGGCAGCGCGATCAGCTCGTCGCACGCCCCGGCTACCCGCGGGCGCAGGCCGGCGCCCTCGCTGCCCAGCACGAGCACGACCCCGCCGCTGTAGTCCGGCGCGTCGTATGCCGCCGGCGCTCGCCCCCCCGGCGACTCCCCTGCCGACGCTCGCCCGGTCGCACCCCGCGCACCTCCCCGCCCGGATGCGGCCTGCGCACCGGCGGTGGCGGGGACGCCTGCGCCGTAGCACCAGCACCCGGCGCGACGGGCGTCGGCGAGGAAGTCCGCGAGGTTGCGCACCCGGGCCACACGTAGATGCTCGACGGCTCCGGCAGACGCCTTGCACACGGCCGGGGTCACCTCGGCCGCGCGGCGCTCGGGGATCGCGACCCCCGCCGCACCGACGCACTCGGCGGTGCGGCAGATCGATCCCAGGTTCTGCGGGTCCTGCACCTGGTCGAGCGCGACGATCAGGGGGCTCTCGCCTGACAGCAGCTCCTTGGCCCCCGCATACGGGTAGGCGCCGGCGTCCGCGCAGACTCCCTGGTGGGCAGCCGAGCCGCAGCGCCGCTGCACCTCCTCGGCGGAGGCGCTCCGCACCCGTATGCCCTCGAGCCATGCCTCGCTCGCCACGCCCGCCGTTACCCATACCTCTTTGACCGCGTGCTTGCGGCGCCCGCGCAACGCCTCCTTGACGGGATTGCGCCCGTAGAGGATCACGGCGACGTCTGCGCTGGGATCAGCTCGGGGCCGGAGGGCCCGTCGCGGATCTCCCAGCCGCGCGCGCGCAGCTCCTCGCGCACGCGATCGGCGGTCTGGAAGTCCCGCGTCTCGCGCGCCCGCTCGCGCTGCTCGAGCAGCGCGAGCGCCGCGGGGTCGATCGCGGCCACGTCGCCGACCACCTCGAGCGGGGTGAGCCCCTCGAGCCCCAGCACGCTCAGCATCTCGCGCAGGTCATTGTCACCGACTCCCTCCTCGCGCAGACCATTATCACCGAGTCCCGGCTCGCGGCGGTTGGCCTCGCGCACCCATTCGAACAGCGAAGCCAGCGCCGCGGGCGTGTTGAAGTCGCCCGCCAGCGCGTCGAAGAACCCCTGCTTGTGGTGTGCCATGTCAGGTGGGCTCGCGACGCCACGAGCGAGCCGTCTGAGCGCGTCGCGAATGCGCTGCACCCGGCGCTCTGCGTCCTTCAGCTCGGAGTCCGAGAACGCCAGCGGCTGGCGATAGTGGCCCGAGGCCAGGTACATCACGACCGCATCCCTGCCGTAGCGCTCGATCACCTCTCCCAGCAACGCGATGTTGCCCGCCGACTTGGCCATCTTCTCGCCGGTGAGCTGGATCATCCCGTTGTGCATCCACAGCCTCGCCAGCTCCTCGCCGCGCGCGCTGCGTGTCTGCGCCGCCTCGTTCTCGTGGTGGGGAAAGACCAGATCAGAGCCCCCGCCGTGGATGTCGAAGCCGGCGCCGAGCAGCTGCTCGGCCATCGCCGAGCACTCGATGTGCCAGCCCGGCCGGCCCGAGCCCCACGGCGCATCCCAGCTCGTATCCTCGCCCTGCTTGTGCCCCTTCCACAGCGCGAAGTCGAGTGGGTCCTGCTTGCGCTCCGTGCCCTCTCCCCCCTCGCCCTGGTCCATGTGCTCCAGGCGGCGATGAGACAGGCTGCCGTAGCGCTCGTCGGAGCGCACGCGAAAGTAGACGTCCCCGTCCGCCGCGTAGGCGTGGCCTCGATCGATCAGCGTTTGGATGTAGTCGACGATCGGTCCAATCGTCTGCGATGCCAGCGGCTCGTGATCGGGGCGGCCGAGGCCCAACGCGTCGATATCGGCGTGGTACAGCTCCGTCATCTCCGCAGCCAGCTCGGCGCTCGCCCGGCCCTGAGCGCGGGCGGCGTCGTAGATCTTGTCGTTGACGTCGGTCACGTTGACCACGAGGCTCACGCTGTACCCCTCGTGCTCGAGAAACCGCTTCAGCAGGCTGAACACGACAAACGGTCGCGCGTTGCCGATGTGGATACGGCTGTACACGGTCGGCCCGCACGCGTATATGCCGACACGCCCGGGATTGCGCGGATGCAGCGGCTGAAGCTCGCCGGAGCGGGTGTCGTGCAGGAGGATCTCACGCATAGCGCGCAACCCTAGTGGACGCGTGCACTGCCCAGCTGAGGTGCTCAACGACTGCGCAGGCTCGCGATCGCCAGCGCGGCCACCCCCTCGCCGCGGCCGACGAACCCGATCCCCTCGCCGGTGCTCGCCTTCACGTTCACGCGCTCGGGCGCCAGCTCGAGCGCCTCTGCCAGGCGAGCACGGATCGCGCCCCGGTGCGGAGCGAGCTTCGGGCTCTCCATCATCACCGTGCAGTCGACGTTGACGATCGCAAACCCCGCGGCGATCACGCTCGTCACGACAGTCCCGAGCAGATGCAGCGAGTCGGCATCCTTGAAGCGCTCGTCGGTGTCGGGAAAGTGCTCGCCGATGTCCCCCAGCCCAGCCGCCCCGAGCAGCGCGTCGATCACCGCGTGGGCGAGCACGTCCGCGTCGGAATGGCCGTCCAGGCCGCGCTCGTGGTCAATCTGCACGCCGCCCAGGATCAGCGGACGACCCTCGCTCAGACGATGCGAGTCATAGCCGATCCCGACCAGCGTCATCTTCGGCTCGCCGCGTTCGCGCCGATCGGTTCCAGGCGCCGCTCGCGCCGTTCGAACACGCACAGCTCCTGCACTCCCAGCTCGCTCAACAGCTCGAGCGCCCGCTCGTAGTCGGCGCCCACGTCTTGCGGGCGATGGGCGTCGCTCGAGAGCGCCACCGGCGCGCCGGCATCGATGCACATCTCGAGGAACGCCGGCGCCGGATACAGCTCCGCGGCCGCGCTTGCGCAACCCCGCTGTCGAGACCTCCACGGCGATCCCCCCCTCGGCGATCCCGTCCATCGCAAGCTCGTAGTAACGACGTGGATCGCCCTCGGGCAGCGGTCGCTCGCCGCCCCAGACCTTCACCAGGTCCGGGTGCGCCAGCACGTCGAACAGCCCGCTGCGAGCGGCCTCGCCCAGCGTCTGGAAATACCGCCGCCAGACGTCCTCCGCGCTGTGGCCTCGATCCCACACGCTGTAGTCGTCCATGTCGATCGCCTCGTCGCGCAGGAAGTGCACCGAGCCGATCACGTAGTCGAAGTCGCGCGCCTGCAGCAGGTTGGCCATGCGGTCCTCGCCGCCGACCACGAAGTCCGCCTCGATCCCGAGCCGCAGATCGGTGCGCTCGCGCACGAACGAGCAGTAGGCGTCGAGATCGTCGCGCGCGTTCGCGAGCCAGTACGGATGGGACCAGACCTCGAGCGCCTGCTCGAAGCGATACACGTGCTCGGAGACGCCCAGCTCGGCGATGCCGCGCTCACCGGCGACCGTGCGGTAGCGCTCGACGTTCGCCTCGGTGAAGTACTCGGCAGCGCTCGCCTCGACATCGTCCGGGCGCAAATGCAGGTGGTAGTCGGTGAGCATTGGGGCGCTGATTCAAGCAGGCCCGGCGGAAGACCGTGCGCGTGCGCGGGCAGCCAACAGCAGCTCGGCGACCTCCAGATCCAGGGGGGTGGTGATCTTGAGGTTCTCGTCGCTCGCCCCGACCACGAGCACCTTGCCCCCGGCTCGCTCGATCAGCCAGGCGTCATCGGTTGCTTCGGCCAACACCTCCGCTGGTACGTCCAGGGCGCGCTCGAGCGCCGCGCGGCGGAAGACCTGCGGCGTCTGCACCGCCCACAGGCTCGAGCGGTCGAGCGTCTCGCTCACGGCGCCGCTATCCCCCACCCGCTTGACCGTGTCCTTCACAGGCGTCGCGGCGATCGCCGCCTGGGCATCCCCGTCGGCCGCGAGCGCCGCGATCACGGCCTCCGCGAGCTCGGCTGTCACCAAAGCCCGTGCCGCGTCATGCACGAGCACCGGATCGCCCGGCCCGGCGGCGGCCAGCGCCAGGCGTACCGACTCCGACCGCGCTGCCCCACCTTCCACGACCGTGACGTCGACCGGCCCATGCAGCGCTCCCTGCGAGGACAGGGCAATCGTTCTGCCGTCCACCTCGACTACGGCTCCGGCCGCCGAGATCCTCGGCGGCACGGCGAGCACGATCCGCTCGATCTCGCCCACCCCACACAGCGCGGCGATGCTCCATTGCACCAGCGGGGCTCCGGCCAGCTCGACGAGCGCCTTCGGGCGGTCGGCCCCCAGGCGCTCGCCGCGCCCGGCGGCGACGATCAGGGCAACAGCCATCGCTCAGGAGTCTCGGGCTCGAGGGTCTGTCGCGCACGCGGCATGCACACCGTGCCGGTGCCGATGCCGCGTGCGTGAAAGGCCCCTACTTGGCCATCGCCATCTGGCTGGTGGCGGAGTTGGCGAGCAGCTCGTCGAGGTAGCTCTCGGCGTCTTCCTCGTCCTTGTCGAGCGCGTACATCAGCTCTGAGGCGAGGATCTTCTTGGCGCGCGTGAACATCTGCTTCTCGCCGGTCGACAGCCCCTTCTCAGACTCGCGCAGCGACAGGTTGCGCACGACCTCGGCCAGCTCGTAGATGTCGCCGGTCTTGATCTTGTCGCGATTGTGCTTGAACCGGCGGTTCCAGTTCTTGGGCATCTCCGAGACCGTGTCGCGGAGGACGTCGAGCACCTTCTGCACCGTTTCCTCGTCGATCACCCGGCGCAGACCGGCCAAGGCGGCGTTCTCGGTGGGGACTCTCACCGTCATGTCGTTGTGCAGGATCTTGATGGTCAGATACTCGCGCCGAACGCCGGCCATCTCCATCTCCTCCTTCTTCAGCACCTTCCCCGCGCCATGATGGGGATAGACGACATGGTCGCCAAGCTCGAACTCGATGAACTCGACCTCGCGGGTTACCTCGAGCTCCTCGATCAATGCCGTTGCGTCATCAATTGCCTGTGCGGGAATGGTGTCCTCCTTCGTTTGCGGCCAACCGGGTGGCTGCCCGTGTCTGAAACTTTCGGTCACGTCTGCAGGTAGCGGTCCACGAGGTTCAGCTCCTGCAGCCTGCGCAAGCCCTCGCGAATGTCCTTCGCCCTGATCTCCCCCACCCCTTCGACCGCCTCGAGCTCCGCGTCGGTCGCGGCCAGCAGCTCGTCCAAGCCCCCGAACTCGCCCACGATCTGCGCGACCACGAGCTTCGGCAGCCGGGGAATGCGCCCCAGCACGCGGTAGCCACGCGGGGAAACCGGGTAGTCGAGCGTGTTCAGCTTGCGGTCGTACCCGAGCAGCTCGGCCATGCGGCCGAAGTCGAGCAGGTCCTGGTGGACCAGCCGCCCGATCTCCTCGAGCGCGGCCGCGAACGCCTCGTCGGAGCCCCCATACAGGTAGTCGCGCACGAGCGCCGCCTTCTCGGCCGCGGTGCCCACCATCGTCTCCTCCAGCTGCATCTCGATCAGGCGGCCCTCTGAGCCCAGCTCCACGATGTAGCGCTCGATCTCGACCGCCATGCGTGTCACCAGCTCGGCGCGCTGCAGCACGGTCAGCACGTCGTGCAACGTCGCCCCGCCCTCGAACTCGAGCGCCGTGAGCCGGGTGGAGACCTGGTCCAGGCGGGTGCGGTACTTGTCGAGCGTGGCCAGCGCCTGGTTGGCCTTGGCGAGCACCACGGGGATGTCCTGCAGGATGTACTTCGCGCCGTCCACATATACCGAGACGACCTCGCGCCGCTGGGAGACCGCGATCACCAGCGCGTCGGTCTGCTTGGAGACACGCTCGGCGGTGCGATGGCGCGTGCCCGTCTCGTGCGAGAGGATCGTCGGGTCGGGCATCAGCTGGACGTTTGCCATCGTGATCTTCGTCGCGTTCGCGTTGAGGATGATCGCGCCGTCCATCTTCGCCACCTGGTAGAGGAACGCGGGGGTGTAGTCGATCTCGAGCTTGATCCCGCCGCTGTTCAAGAAACTGAGGTCATCCGGCTCGCCGATCACGATCAACCCTCCTGTGCGGGCGTGCAGAATGCTCTCGATCCCCTCCCGCAGCGACGTGCCGGGAGCGATCATCTCCAGCGCCTTCATCAGCCCCGGCTCCGGTCTTACTTCGTTGTCTAAATCTTCGCCGGATCGTGGAGCCACGACAACCCATTCTAAAGCATCGGGCCTTTATTCCGCGGCTCCTGGACTGAAGAACGACGTCCGGGCCCGAGCCGGGAAAGGCTCTCGGGCCCGAGTTCGCGAGAACGCTCAGGCCGCGGCCCGTGCCGGGCGCCTCGCCTGGGCTCCCAGGGCGGCCGCCAGCGCCTCGCGCAGCGTGGCCGCCTCACACGCGCCCGGGCCGCTCTGCGGCGGTGCGATCGTGGCACTCAACCCGTGCTTTGCGGCCTCTTCCAGACGGCGCTCGGGGTGGCCCACCCAGCGCAGCTCGCCGGTCAGCCCCAGCTCGCCGAAGCACGCGCGGGGCGTCCCGCTCAACGCCACCCCCCGGCTCGCGCTCGCGACCGCGAGCGCGACGGCCAGGTCGCATCCGGGCTCGTCGACGCGCACGCCACCGACGACGTTCACGAACACGTCCGAGCCGCCTGTGCCGATGCCGCCGTGACGGCCGAGGATCGCGAGCACCAGCGCGAGCCGGTTGCGGTCGAGACCGGACACCACCCGGCGCGGCTGCTCGCCTGTCCCCGAACGGGGGAGCTCTGAGGGGGCCACCAGCGCCTGCACCTCTACCAGCAGCGGCCGCGATCCCTCCATCGCCGCGAGCACCACGCTCCCGGGGGCGCGCGTGGCCTCGGCAACGAACCTGGCCGAGGCGTCCAGCACCTCCACGAGACCGCCCTGGCGCATCTCGAACAGGCCGGACTCGCTCGTGGAGCCGAAGCGGTTCTTCAGCGCGCGCAACTCGCGATACGGCCGCTCGCGCTCGCCCTCGAACTGCAGCACGCAGTCCACCAGATGCTCGAGCACGCGCGGCCCCGCGAGCGCCCCGTCCTTGGTCACGTGTCCCACGAGGATCACCGCGATCCCGCGCGCCTTCGCGAGCTCCATGATCCGCCCCGCGACCTCGCGAACCTGCCCGACCGAGCCCGGCGCGCCGGACAGCTCGCCGGAGTTGAGCGTCTGCACCGAGTCGATCACGCATGCGTGCGGCGCCTCTCCAGCGAGCGTGTCGAGCACGGTGTCGAGGTCCGTCTCGGCGAGGATCGGCACCTTCAGCGCGCCGGGGGCGAGGCGCTCGGCGCGCAGCCTGACCTGCTCGGCCGACTCCTCGCCGCTCACGTACAGCGTCCTGCTACCGGCGTCCTGCAGGTGTCCGAGCACCATGTTCGTGAGCGTCGACTTGCCGATCCCGGGTGAGCCGCCGAGCAGCACGAGCGAGCCCGGCACGAGCCCGCCGCCGAGCACGCGATCGAGCTCACCGATCCCGGTCGACATGCGCGCGATCGGCGCCGCGCCGACATCTCTCAGCGGGCGCGGCGCGAGCTTTGGCTTGCGGTCGCGTGCGCGGACGCCGCTACCGCCGACCGCGCGCGTGGTCGGGACGCGCTCCTCGACAAGCGTGTTCCACGCCTCGCACCCGGGGCACTGCCCGAGCCACTGCGCGGTCTGAAAGCCGCACTCCGAGCACACTTGGATGGTTCCGCGAGCCATCTTCTGAGCCTACGCACCGTCGGGGACGGCAGATGCGGTTCTAAGCCGACTCGTCGCCCGACTCGCCGACGTCCTCGGGCGAACCCTCGTCCGCGGCGAGCTCTTCGGCCGCGCCGACGCCGACCGGCGTCTTCTGCTTCTTCGGCTTGACGATCGTCAACCGCACCTCGCCCTCCTCATCCTCCGGAGTCGGATCGATCACGACGGTGGCACCCGGGGTCAGCTGCTCGCGCAGCACGAAGTCGGCCAGCGGATCCTCGATGTAGCGCTGGATCGCGCGGCGCAGCGGGCGCGCGCCCATCGACGGGTCCCAGCCCTTCTCGACCAGCAGGTCCTTGGCCTCGTCGGTCAGCTCGAGCTGCAGCTCGCGTTCGGCCATCGACTCGCGGATGCGCAGCAGCAGCAGCTCGACGATCTGCTTGATCTCGTCCTTTTGCAGCTTGTGAAAGACGATCACGTCGTCGATCCTGTTGAGGAACTCGGGGCGGAACACCTTCTTCAGCTCGCCCATGATGCGGTTCTTCATGTCCTCGTACGTGATCCCGGTCTCGTCGTCGGACACGGCGAAACCCAGCGGCGTGTTGCGCGCGATCTCGGCGGCGCCGATGTTGGAGGTCATGATCACGATCGCGTGGCGGAAGTCGACGGTACGCCCCTGCGCGTCGGTCAGCCGCCCGTCCTCGAGGATCTGCAGGAGGATGTTGAACACGTCCGGGTGCGCCTTCTCGATCTCGTCGAGCAGCAGCACGCTGTAGGGCTTGCGCCTGACCGCCTCGGTCAGCTGGCCGCCCTCGTCGTAGCCGATGTAGCCGGGCGGCGAGCCGACCAGCCGTGAGACCGCGTGCTTCTCCATGTACTCGCTCATGTCGATCCTGATCATCGCGTCGTCGTCGCCGAACAGGAACTCGGCGAGCGTGCGCGCCAGCTCGGTCTTGCCGACGCCCGACGGGCCGAGGAAGATGAACGAGCCGGTCGGCCGCTTGGGGTCCTTCAACCCCGCGCGGGAGCGGCGGATCGCCTTGGAGATGACCTCGACCGCGGGATGCTGGCCGATCACGCGCTTGTGCAGTTCGTCCTCCATCCGCATCAGCTTCTGCGTCTCGGCCTCGGTCAGCTTGAACACGGGGATGCCGGTCCACATCGAGACGATGTCGGCGATCTCCTCCTCGCCGATCGCGGGACGATCGCCGGTCTCGCCCGATTCCCACTCCTGCTCGAGCTCGCGTTTCTTGTTCGTCAGCTTGCGCTCCTTGTCGCGCAGCGCCGCCGCCTTCTCGAACTCTTGAGCCTCGATCGCCGCCTCCTTCTCACGGCGGGTCGTCTCGACTTCGCCCTCGAGCTCTTTGTTGGCGGGCGGGGAGGTCATCGACTTGATCCGCATCCGCGAGGCGGCCTCGTCGATCAGGTCGATCGCCTTGTCGGGCAGGAAGCGATCGGAGATGTAGCGGCTGGCCAGTTCGCCGGCGGCGCGCAGCGCCTCGTCGGTGATCTGCACCTTGTGGTGCTGCTCGTAGCGGTCGCGCAACCCCTTGAGGATCTCGACGGTCTGGTCGATCGTCGGCTCCTCCACGCGGATCTGCTGGAAGCGCCGCTCGAGCGCCGAGTCGCGCTCCAGGTACTTGCGGTACTCGTCGAGCGTCGTCGCACCGATCGTCTGCAGCTCGCCTCTGGCGAGCGCCGGCTTGAGGATCGAGGCGGCGTCGATCGCGCCCTCGGCCGCGCCCGCGCCGACGAGGTTGTGCAGCTCGTCGATGAACAGGATGATGTCGCCGCGCTGGGTGATCTCCTTCATCACCTTCTTCAGCCGCTCCTCGAACTCGCCGCGGTACTTCGAGCCGGCGACCAGCGCGGCCAGGTCGAGCGTGTAGATCTGCTTGTTCTTCAGCAGCTCGGGCACGTCGGAGTTGGTGATCCGCTGGGCCAGGCCCTCGACCACGGCGGTCTTGCCCACGCCGGGCTCGCCGATCAGGACCGGGTTGTTCTTCGTGCGGCGCGAGAGGATCTGCATGATCCGCTCGATCTCCGTCTCGCGGCCCACGACCGGGTCGAGCTTGCCGTCGGCGGCGAGCTTCGTCAGGTTGCGGCCGAACTGGTCGAGCAGCTTCGATGACTTCTTGCCCTCGCCGGGCGCGCCGGCGGCACCCGAGCCCGAGCCTCCGGACTGGCCCTGGCGGCGTCCACCGGGACCGGACAGCATGCGGATGACCTCGTTGCGGATCTTCTCCGAGTCGGCGTCGAAGTCCAGCAGGATGCGCGCCGCCACGCCCTCGTTCTCGCGCACCAAACCGAGCAGGATGTGCTCGGTCCCGATGTAGTTGTGGCCCAGGCTCAGCGCCTCGCGCAGCGCCAGCTCGAGCACCTTCTTGGCGCGTGGCGTGAACGGGATCTGCCCGGAGGTGACCTCCTCGCCGGAGCCGACGATCCGCACGACCTGGGCCCGCACCCGCTCGACGGTGATGTCCAAGCTCTCGAGCACGCGCGCGGCAAGGCCCTCCTCCTCGCGGAGCAGGCCGAGCAGGATGTGCTCGGTGCCGATGTAGTTGTGCTTGAGCGTGCGCGCCTCCTCCTGCGCGAGAACGACCACCTGCCGGGCTCGTTCTGTGAATCGCTCGAACATGGTGCTGATTCCTTCCTGCGAGGACTGAACGCCTCTCCACCGCTATGTGTGTGTGGTCCTATGACGCCTTCCCGGCAGTCTACCAACCGGCCACCCCGGCCCGAGGCGGTCAGGCCCCCACGACGCGGGTCAGTCGCGCATCGCCGGAAACAGCACGACCTCGCGAATCGAGTCGCGGCCGGTGAGCAGCATCACGAGCCGGTCGATCCCCACGCCGACGCCCCCGGCCGGAGGCATGCCCTGCTCCAGCGCCTGCACGAACGCCTCGTCGTAGGGCTGCGCCTCCTCGTCGCCCTCGGCGCCCAACCGCCGCTGCGCCTCGAAGCGCTCGCGCTGGGCGTCGGCGTCGGCGAGCTCGCTGAACGCGTTGGCGATCTCCATGCCCCCCACGAACGCCTCCCAGCGCTCGGTCAGCCCGGGCTTGGAGCGGTGCTCGCGCGCGAGCGGTGAGAGCTCGATCGGGAAGTCGAACAGGAGTGTCGGCTGGACCAGCGTGGGCTCGACGTAGGTGGACAGCAGATCGTCGACCAGCTGCGACCAGCCACGGCCTTCGATCGGGATCGGGCAGCCGCACCGCCGGATGTCGGCCACAAGCGAATCGCGATCGCGATTGGCCAAGATGTCGACTCCGGGCGTCGTCGTCGTGATGCCCTCGCGTGCGCCAGCGGCCGTCGGTACCTCCCGCGCGCCAACGGCCCTCGACACGTCCATCTCCCCGTAGCCCGTTCTCTGTTCGATCGCCTCCGCCAGCGTCATACGGGCAAACGGCGAGCCGAAGTCGAACGGTCCGACGTAGTCGATTGCCGCCGCCGCCCCGCGAATCAGCTCTTCCAGGCGATGCGCCTCGTCTTCATAGTCGGCGTAGGCCTCATACCACTCGACCATTGTGAACTCCGGGTTGTGCTTGGCCGAGACTCCCTCGTTGCGAAAGTCCTTGCCCAGCTCGTACACACGCTCCAGGCCGCCGACGAGCAGCCGCTTGAGATACAGCTCGGTCGCGATCCGCAGATACATGTCGCGGTCCAGCTCGTTGTGGTGGGTCGTAAACGGACGTGCCACCGCGCCGCCGTACAGCGGCTGCAGCACGGGCGTCTCGACCTCGACGAACCCCTGCCCGTCGAGATAGGCGCGCACCGCCGAGATGATCTTCGCGCGGTCGACGAACAGCCGGCGCGCATCCTCGTTCGCGATCAGGTCCAGCTCGCGGCGGCGATAGCGGGTCTGCACGTCGCTCAGCCCGGCGTGCTTGTCCGGCGGTGGGCGCAACGCCTTGGCGAGGATCTGAAAGCCCTCGACGCGCAGCGACAGCTCGCCCCGTCGCGAGCGCAGCGGCGCACCGTCGACCCCCACCAAATCGCCGAGGTCGAGTGAGGTCAGGCGCGCGAACGCCTCCTCGCCGAGCACGTCCAGGCGCGCGTGCAGCTGGATCTTGCCGGAGCGGTCGACCAGGTCGAGGAAGGCGGCCTTGCCGGAGCCCCGTCGCGCGGCCACGCGCCCCGCGACCCGGTGGGTCTCCTCGGTCTCATCCCCGGCGGCCAGGTGCGCGTAGGCCTCGAGGACGCTCGCGACCGGCTCCACGCCGGGAAACGCGTACGGGAACGCGCTCGGGTCGGACTCCTTCAGTCGCAGCGCCTTCGCGCGCCGCTCGGCGATCAGCTCCGCCAGGCCGTGCCTGCCGGTCCCGGTGTCTGCAGGCCCGGCATCCGCAGACCGGGCGCTCGTGGGCTCCGCGCTCGCGGACTCCACCCCCGTGCGTTTGTCATCCGTGGACTCGGCTCCCGCAGACCCGGCCTCCACGGGACGCTCCTCGGTTCCGCCCATTGCGGTGAGGCTACTGGAGGCCGACGTCGATCTTCGTGATCTTCAGCTTGCGCGCGGGGCCGCGCGGGACCTTCACGGCCACCGTCTCGTTGCGCTTGTGCCCGATCAGCGCACGCCCGACGGGCGACTCGTTGGAGAGCTTGTGCTCTTCCGGCTTGGCCTCCGCCGAGCCGACGATCGTGTACTTGACCGACTTGCCCGTCTTTTCGTCCTTGACGTGCACGACCGAGCCGATCTGCACGACGTCGGTCGAGAGGTCCTTCGTCTCGATCACGGTCGCCATGCGCAACTTCTCCTGTAGCGTCGCGATCCGGCTCTCGAGCATCGCCTGCTCGTTCTTGGCGTCGTCGTACTCCGCGTTCTCGGCGATGTCGCCGAACTCCCGCGCCTCCTTGATGCGCTGCGCCACCTCGCGGCGCTTCTCGGTGGACAGCAGCTCGAGCTCCTCCTTGAGCTTGTCCAGTCCTTCGGGGGTGAGGATTACGTCCTTCGGCATGTGACCCTCGATGGGTTGGCATTGAGCGAGAAAAACCCGCCCTTCAGGCGGGACCGCCGCCCGCGGGGGCGCAGCGAGCGCAGCAGTATAGCTCCCGGGACGGCATTCTCAGCGGGCTCCGGGACGGCATTCTCGCCGGCCCACCAACCGCTTCGCGGTCGGCCGGCTGAGAACGTCCGCCCTCCGTGGCTGATGGTTTGGGGGGCGGGCTCAGGCGGGAACGGCGAGCGCAGCGGACTCGAACTCGAGCGCCTCGCTCGATAACTCCCTTACCTCCGCAAGCGACTCGGCCGCCTGCAGCGAAGCCTGCAATCGCTTCGCGTCGTGCGCGAGCAGCTCCAGGCGCACGACATACCAGGGATAGAACTTGCGCAGGTAGCGAGTCGCACGCTCCTCGCCGAGGTGCTCGACGGCGCGGTCGATCGTCCAATCGAGCTCGTGCAGGACCTCGTTGCGCGTGGGCGCGCTCGCGCGCGACGAGGTCCTGCCGGCGTCGGTCATCCCGGTGTCGTGTCTGAGCAGCTGAGCGAACAGCCACGGGTTGCCGAGCGCTCCCCGCGCGAGCATCACCGCGGCGGCTCCCGTTCGCTCGAACGCCTCGCGCGTGTGGGGGGCGTCGCTCAAGCCACCCGTCAGGATCACCGGCGCCGGCAACGACTCGACCAGGCGAGCCGCCAGGTCGTAGTCCGGAACGCCTTTGTGATGCACCGCCGCCGAGCGGGGATGAAACGCGATCGCGGCCACGCCCGCCTCCTCCACCAGGCGATGCGCGAGCGCGACGCCGCTCTGCTCGCCCGGACGCAGACCCGAGCGCAGCTTGACCGTCACCGGCAGCCCACCGTCACGGCCGAGAGCGGCCCCTTCGCGCGCGGCGCGCGCCACCGCGACTGCACGGTCGGGGTCGGCCAACAGCGCGGCGCCCGCGCCGGTCTTCTGCACCTTCGGCACGGGACAGCCCATGTTGATGTCGATCGCATCCGCCCCCCGCTCGGCCACATGCGCCGCCGCGATCCGCATCGTCGCCGGGTCCTCGCCGAACAGCTGGATCGACACCGGGCCGTTCGCACGCTCGCGCGAGTCGATACGCAGCATCTCCGTGCACGTCCTCTCGTTGCCGTAGCGGATCGCATATGAGGAGACCATCTCCGAGACCGCCATCCCCGCGCCGAACCGCTTGGCCTGCAACCGCACGAACCAGTTGCCGATTCCCGCCAGTGGCGCCAGCAGAACCCGGTTCGGCACCTCCAGCGGGCCGAGCATCCAGGAGTCCTTAAGCGACCTCGTCATCTCCGCATGATTGCGCAGGCGCGCGCGAACGCCTGCTAAGCGTTGCGTTCGTGCAGCAACCGCAGGCCGGTGAGCGTCAACAGGTCGTCGATCTCCTCGAGCTCCTCCGTGTAGGGCACGACCAGGTGGGCGAGCCCGCCCGTGGCGACGACGGCCGTGCGTTCGCCCAGCTCGTCGTACAGTCTCCGCAGGATCGCGTCGATCGCGCCCGCGTACCCGTACACGACGCCAGAGCGGATCGCGTCGATCGTGTTCTTGCCGATCACGCTCTTCGGCGGCGCGAGATCGACCTTGGGCAGCCGTGCGCCACGCTCGGACAGCGCTTCGAGCGAGATCTCGATGCCCGTCATCAGCGAACCGCCGAGATACTCCCCTTCACGCGAGATCACATCGAACGTCGTGGCCGTGCCGAAGTCGACGCACACCGCCGCCCCGCCGAAGCGCTCGCGAATCGCGACCGCGTTGACCAGCCGATCCGCCCCGATCTCACGGGGATTGTCGTAGCGGATCGCCATGCCCGTCTTCGTCCCCGGCCCGACAGCGTGCATCTCGTGGCCCAGATAGCGGCTGGCCATCGCCGTCCACTCGGGCTCCAGCTGCGGCACGGTCGAAGACACAATCGACGCTTTCACGTCGTCGAACCCGTACCCGCGCAGCTCCAGCAGGTTGCGCAGAGCGGCACCGAGCTGGTCCGCGGTCGACTGGCGCACGGTCGCAAAGCGCCAGTGCTCGAGCAGCTCCTCGCCGCTGTAAACCCCGAAATGGGTCTGCGTGTTTCCGACGTCAACGACAAGCAACATGGCCGACCATTATGCTCGGCAGCATGATCACCATGCATTCAACCCGCTCGACCGCGCTGGACGACCGCTCCCAGCCGGGAGAATCGACAAGATGAACGCCAAGCTCTACGTGCTCCCCGGCTCCCATCCCTGCGCCGCCGTCGAAGTGGCGCTGAAGCTGAAGTCGATCGACTACGACCGCGTCGATCTGCTGCCGATGACCCAGATCCTGATCGGCCCGCTGCGCTACGGCGGCGGCACGGTGCCGGGGATGCGCATCGACGGCGAGCGCCTCGTCGGCTCGCGCACGATCATGCGCCGCCTCGACGAGCTCGTCCCCGAGCCCGCGCTTCTGCCTCCCGAGCAGGACCCCGTCCGCGCCAAGCTGCTCGAGGCCGAGCGCTGGGGCGATGAGGTCTTTCAGAGCGTCCCCCGCCGCATCATCGACGTCGCCTTCCTGCGTCGTCCAGCCGCGATGGAGAGCTATGCGGGAGACGCCAAGCTCCCCCTTCCCCGTCCGCTGATGCGCCCCGCCCTGCCGCTCACCGCCAAATTGATGGCGGGCAAGAACAAGGCGCGCGACGAGACTGCGCGCGCCGATCTGGCGGCGCTCCCGGGAAATCTCGATCGCATCGACGGGTGGATCGCCGAGGGCCTGCTCGGCGGTGATCGCCCCAATGCCGCCGACCTGCAGATCGGCGGGACGGTCCGTCTGCTGATGTCGATCGGCGACGTGCGCCCGCTGATCGCCGAGCGTCCCGCCGCCGGGCTGACGCGCTACTTCCCGCCGATGGTCGGCGAGATCGAGGCAGGGCTGCTGCCCGCCGAGTGGTTCCCGGCGCCCGCGGGCGCGCCCGCGTAGGCTCAGACCCTCCGGCACGCCCCGGTCGGCGGGCGCTACAGTCGCAGGACCGGTCGTCCCTCCCTCGTCGTCGGAGCGCGCGCCCGAAAACCCGATGCGCACCCTGGACCCGCAGTCCCTTACACAGCACGTGGACCGTCTATATCGCGCCGCGTGGGCGCTGTGCGGCTCGCGCGAGGACGCCGAGGACCTCGTGCAGGAGACGTTTGCTCGCGTGCTCTCGCGCCCGCGCGTGCTGCACGGCGACGACGACATCTACTACCTGATGCGGGTGCTGCGCAACACGTTCTTCACCAACCGCCGCACCGCCGGCCGGCGGCCGGTCACGGTCGCCACGCTCGAGGACGTCGTCGCCGCCGACCACCGCCCGACGGGCCAGCCGGAGCGAGCGTTGGAGATGCAGGAGCTGTATGCGACGATCGCCTCGCTCCCGGATAACTTCCGCATGGCGCTGGTCGCCGTCGACGTGCTCGGTCTCTCCTACCGCGAGGCGGCTCGCGCGCTGCGTGTGCGCGAGGCGACGCTCACGACCAGGCTGTTCCGCGCTCGCCGCCAGCTCGCCAAGCAGCTCCTGCCCGAGCCGGACGACGCCACCGCGGCGCTCGACTCCCAGCCGTCCCAAGGAGCGCCGACCCGTCGGGAAGAGACGAAGCCGGGCGGAGTCTTGCCAAGTAGGAGCACATCATGAGCGACCCACGTCCACGCACCGAATCCGAGCTGGTCGAGCTCGTGCGCTCGATCGACACGCCCGCGCCCGACTCGCTGCACCGCGAGATGCGGGCCCTCGTCTCTGAGCGCCGGAGCCGGCCATTGCGGGCCAGGCCCCATGCCTTGCGGGCCGGAACCCTGGCCGGAGCCCTTACATCCGCACGAGGCCTGTTCGCGACGACGGCGCTTGCCGCGGTGACAGCGGCCGTGCTCGCGATCGTTCTGAGCGGAGGCGGCGGCCATGCGACGATGAGCCTGCGCGAGGCGTCCGCGCCGACCCTGCGCGCGGCGACCGCGTCCGCGCCGACGGAGAGCGCTGGCAACCGCTCCCAGCTCGCCGCCGCTGTCGACGGCGTCTCGTTTCCATACTGGGGAGAGCGCTTCGGCTGGCGCTCGACCGGGAGACGCAGCGATCGCGTCGCCGGGCACGCGATGACGACCGTCTTCTACGCCGACGCTCGCGGCCGGCGGATCGGCTATGCGATCGTCGGCGGCGCGCCGCCGACGATCGGGGGTGGAGTTGTGGCCTGGCACGGGAAAGTGCCCTACCGACTGTCTTACGAGAACGGCGCACCGGTGGTCACGTGGCTGCGCGATGGTCATCTTTGCGTTGTGTCGGGGCGTGGCGTGAGCGGCGCCACGCTGCTGCGGCTCGCCAGCTGGAGTGAGCGTTCTCCCTCCGTTGCGTCCTGATCCGGATCGATCGAGCATGAAAGGGGTTCGCATGAACAGGACGCTCTGTCTGTTTGTGGCGGCGGTGGCGGCAGCCGTGACGACGGGGGCAGCTGCCACGGCGATTCCCGTCGACGCCTTCGGCAGCGCGGGCGTGCGCACGGCAAGCAGCCATACGGTGATCCTCGAGCACGTCCGCTTCCATCCCGGCACGCTGAGCATCGACCGTGGCGAAAGCGTCAGGTGGGTGTGGGCCGACAGAGAAGAACACAACGTGACCTTTCACGGCTTGCATTCGCGCACGATGGTTCACGGCTCCTACACCGTGAGGTTCACACGGTCGGGCACGTTTGGCTACAGCTGCACGATCCACGAGAGCGAAGGGATGAAGGGCAAGGTCATCGTCCACTGATCCATGCTCCGACCGGCAGATCGAGCGGCGGCCCGGCCCAGCGCACGCCCTCGTCGAGCGGGAGCGCCG
The DNA here is from genome assembly GCA_963784875.1 of uncultured Solirubrobacterales bacterium. Taxonomy (GTDB): domain Bacteria; phylum Actinomycetota; class Thermoleophilia; order Solirubrobacterales; family Solirubrobacteraceae; genus Palsa-744. The sequence continues at coordinate 204,390 of CAWATE010000003.1, read as the reverse complement.
CCAGCGCGTCCGCCAAGCGCGTGCCGGCGGGCGTGGAGAGCCCGAAGTCGAGCTCCAGCGCCGGGATCAGGACGAAGCGCCGGCACAGCAGCTGCTCGTGCGGCAGCTGCATGCGCTCCTCGTTCAGCTCCAGCTCGCCCAGCAGCAGGACGTCGATGTCGATTGCGCGCGGCCCGTGGCGAACGTCCGCGTCGGCGCGACCCAGCTCGCGCTCGGTGCGCTTGGCCGCTTCGAGCAGCTCGAGCGCTTCCAGCTCGGTCTCGATCCGCAGGCAGGCGTTGAGGAAGCTCGGCTGGTCGAGCACCTCGCCGACGGGATCGGTGTCGTATACCGACGAGCTCCCGAGCACGCGTACGCCCGCCGCTGCCAGCGCGTCGACTGCGCCCTGCAGGTGTACGCGGCGCTCGCCCACGTTCGATCCGAGCCCGAGCAGTCCGATTCTTCGTGCCATGACCGGCACGCTATCGTGCGCCGCCGGCAACCTCACGGTGGCGTCGTGCAGATCGGGCCCTTACGAACGCGTCGTCTGCAACCCGGCGGCCGTCGCCTTCTCGCCCATCGCCTGTGCAAACGGCACGAGCGCGGAGAGCGGGCGCAGCATGACGGTGAAGTCGGCGATCAGGCCCTGCTCGTCGAAGCGGAGCAGGTCGATCCCCTCGATCTCCCGATCGCCCACCATCGCGCGGAAGATCAGGCCGTGCGCCCCGCCTGTTTGCAGCTCGTCGGTGTAATGAAAGTCTTCGAAGACCTGCGCGACCAGTCCGATCAACCGTGTCACGGTCTCGCGGCCGATGAACGGGTGGAAGGTGACGGGGCTGTGAAAGACGATCTCATCAGACAGCAGCTCGCCGACGCCGTCGATGTCTCCGCGCTCGATCGTCGCCCGGAACAGCTCGCCCGTGCTCGTCGCGCTCACGCGGAAGCCTCTTCCAAACCGCCCTCGCCGACTTTGCCGTCGCGCCGCCCAACGCCCTCGCGCAGGCCCACACGTGCGTGCAGGCGGCGCAGCGGTCGCGGCGCCCACCAGGTGCGCTCGCCGAGGCGGCCCATCAGCGCGGGAACGAGCAGCGCGCGCACGACGGTGGCGTCGATCGCGACCGCGAGCGCGGCGCCCGCGCCGAGCTGCTTGACGAAGAAGATGTGCGAGGTCACGAACGCGCCGATCGCGACGCAGAACAGGAGCGCCGCGGCGGTGACCAGCCGGCCGGTGCGCTCGAGGCCGTAGGCGACCGCCTCGCGCGTCGGCAGGCCGTCGTCGTGGGCCTCCTTGATCCGCCCGAACAGGAACACGCCGTAGTCGGTCGAGAGGGCGAAGGCGATGATGAACAGCAACACCAGGTTGGACTCCTCCAGGCCGCCGATCGGGTTGAAGCCCAGCAGGCTCGCGAAGTGGCCATCCTGGAAGATCAGCACGAGCAGCCCGGCCCCGACGGCGACCGTCAGCAGGTTCATCGTCAGCGCCATCAGCGGCAGGATCAGCGAGCCGGTCATCAGGAACAGGAACCCTCCCGTGACGAGCACGAGGATCGCGAGCACGAGCGGGGTATTCGCGGCGATCGCCGCCTTCTGGTCGACGAACCACGCCGTCGCGCCGCCGACGAGCAGCGCCGGCGGTTTGGCCAGCGCCCGCAACCGATGGACCAGCCGCTGGTTTGCCGGCGAGCCGTCGACGCCGTGCGGCAGCAGTTCGATCTCCCATGTGTGGCGACCGAGATAGCGCGGTGGTCCCGCGAGGCTCGCCTGGCCGGCGGCGGTGAGCTGCACCCGGCCGGCGAGCGCAGTCATGCGCCGAGCGCCGTTGGCCGGCGCGGAGGCGATCATCGTGGTCGTCTGCGAGCCGTCGACGGGAAAGTCGCGCGTGATCGCTTCCGCCACCTGCCGCGACTGCGAGGAGGCCGGCAGCACGTGCGCGTCGGCCGGCGTCAACTGCAAGCGCAGCGCCGGCAGCGCGACGGCGATCAGCGCCGCGGCGGTAACGAGCGCGACGGCGCCGGGGCGGCGCATGACACCCCGCGCGCAGCCGGAACCACGCGCCCTCGCTGGTCGCCCGCGCCGAGCGGGCCGCGCTGCGCTGCAAGCGGGCGGGGGCGAGCGCGTCGATGCGAGGGCCGAGCGCGACGAGCACGGCCGGGAGCACGACCAGCGAGATCGCGCCCGCCATCAGCGCCACGAGCGCGCCCCCCACCCCCATTGAGTAGAGGAAGCGCAGCGGAAACACGAGCATCGATGCGGCCGCGCCGGCGACGGCCAGCGAGCTGTACAGAACGGTACGCCCCGCGGTCTGCAGCGTGCCGGCGATCGCCGCGCGCGTGTCGGCGCCGCCTGCCAGCTCCTCGCGGTAGCGCGCGAGCACGAACAGGCTGTAGTCGATCGCGAGGCCGAGGCCGAGGCCGGTGACGAGGTTGACCGCGAAGATCGACAGCCCCGCGAACTGGTCGATCAGCCGCAGCAGCAGGAACGTCATCACGATCGCAAACCCGCCCACCACGAGCGGCAACGCCGCCGCGATCAGACCGCGAAAGACCCAGAACGAGAGCAGCAGCAGGATCGGGAACGCGAATGCCTCGGCCGTCCCCAGGTCGGAGGAGGTGCGCTTGTTGATTTCGTTGAACGCGACGTCGCTACCCCCCAGGCGCACGTCCGAGCCGGTGAGTTGCGGCCGTACGCGTTCGACCGCTTCGGCCGAGCGGTCGCGGGTGGCAAAAGCGGCGAGCACTACCGTCTGGCGACCGTCGCGCGAGACGAGCGTGGGGAGGTGCGTGGCGGGATAGTCGAGCGCGCGCTGAAAGCCCGCCTGCTTGGACAGCAGCGCAACCACGTGCGCCGCCCGCGCCTGGGCGGTGGCGTCGCCGCGAATATCGGTCTTGCTCGAGATCAGCCCCGCCACGCCGTAGTAGGCGGACTGCCCGGTGGCGTGTTCGATCGACCGCAGCACCTGCTGGTTCTGGGCGTGCGGATCTTGAAAGTCCGAGGATTGGCTCTTGAGGATCGAGATGACCGGGGCGCCAAAGGCCGCCGCAAGCAGGAACAAGACGCCCGCGAGGATCAGCACGCGGCGGGTGTGCCCGACCGCGAGCTCCGACAGGCGCCCGATCACGGTTCGCTCGTCGTTCGTCTGTGGTTCTGTCGGTGCACGGTCTTTATTATGAGTGACTGCTAACTAACTTGTCAAGGGAAAGTTTTGAGCGCTCTTCGCGCAGACCGCCCGAGCCCCCGGGCAGGGCCTAACCTTCGGCCTCGCGCCAGACCTCGACCGAGACCTCGTCCACGGTCAGCGCGATCGGCGGCTCGGGCTTGGCGGCCTTGACCCACACCCCTTCCAGGTCGTAGTCGGCGAGCAGGCGGTCGGCGATCGTGGAGCACAGTCGCTCGAGCGTCTTGTGCGAGCGCTGCTGAGCGATCAGCGCCACGAGCTGGCAGACCTCGGCGTAGTCGACCGTGTCCTCGATCGAGTCCGTCACGGTCGCGTCGGTCTCGCCGACGTCGAGGCGCAGGTCGAGCACCAGCCGCTGACCGACCTCGCGCTCGGCCTCGCTGACCCCGTGGTGGGTGTACAGCGACAGTCCGGTGATCTCGATCGTGACCGACTCGACCGCCTCTTCCTCCTCGCGATCCTCGTCCCGGTCATCGCCCTCGTCGTCGTAGCCCGCGCCGTCCGCGTCCTCGGCGTCGTCCTCTAGGTCGTCGGGGTCCTCGCCGTGGGTGGGGCTCATGATCAGTGACCCAACGTAGCAGCCGCGACGAGGAGCGCTTCGCGCGCGGGCGCGACGTCGTGCACGCGAAACACGCTCGCGCCGCGCTCGAGCGCGAGCACGTTCGTGGCGATCGTCCCCGGCAGGCGGCTCGTCGCATCCGTCGCGCCTGACGCCGTTTCGACCGTCGGCGCGCTCCCGACACCCGACCCCGACTCGGCCGCGCCGATCGCCTCGGCGCGAACGATGCGGCCGAGGAAGCTCTTGCGCGAGGTTCCGACCACGAGCGGGCGCCCGAGCGCGGTCAGCTCACCGAGACGGCGCAGCAGGGCGAGGTTGTGTGCGACGGTCTTGCCGAAGCCGATGCCGGGGTCGAGCATGATCAGCTCCTCGCGCACGCCCTCGTCCACCGCGAAGCGGAGACGCTCTTCGAGGAACGCCTTGACGTCGTCGACTACGTCGTCGTACTTGGGCCCGCCCGCCCGCTGCATCGTGCGCGGCGAGCCGAGCATGTGCATCAGGCAGCATTCCGCCCCGCTGCCCGCGACCAACCCGGCCATCTCGGGATCGGCGCGGAACGCGCTCACGTCGTTGACCAGGCTCGCCCCGGCCGCCAGGGCCGCCTCGGCGACGGCCCGCTTGGAGGTGTCGATCGAGATCTGCGGACGCGCGCGTGTCGATCCGCCACCGGCCGCGATCCCGCCCGCGGCGACCTCACCGACCGCGAGCCCTTCGACGACCGGCAGCACCCGGCGCAGCTCCTCCTCGGCACCGACCGGCTCGGCCCCCGGCCGCGTCGACTCGCCGCCGACGTCGAGGATGTGGGCGCCCTGCATCGCCAGGTCAAGCCCATGCGCGACCGCCGCGCCGGGATCGAGGAACAGCCCGCCGTCGGAGAACGAGTCGGGCGTGACGTTGACGATGCCCATCAGGCGAAAACCGCCGCGACGGACAGGCTCAGCGCTCAGGCCATCTCCGGGCGCTCTGGATCGGCGCCGCGTATCTCCGCGGTGCCACCGGCAAGACCGGGGCGGGGCACGGTGCGCGGCGCTTCGCGCTCGGCGCGGTCGGCGGCCGCGGGCGGTGCCGGCAGCTCGGGCTTGGCGGCGGAGTCGTCGGCCACGCCGAACACCTCCTCCTCGCTCTTGCCCGCGAGCAGCGCGAGGAACTCCTCCTTCTCGATCGTCTCGCGTTTGACGAGGATCTCGGAGATCTTCGTGAGGTCGTGCTGGTGCTCGGTGAGGATGTCACGCGCGCGCTGGTGCGCGGACTCGATGATGCGACGGACCTCGTCGTCGATCTCGCGCGCGATCTCGTCGGAGTAGTCGGGCTCGGTGGAGAACTCGCGGCCGAGGAACGGCTGGCCGTGGTCGTGGCCGAAGACGCGCGGGCCGAGCCGCTCGGACATGCCGAAGCGCATCACCATCTGCTTGGCGGTGGCGGTCACCTTCTCGATGTCGTTCGACGCGCCGGTGGTTATCTCGCTGAAGATCAGTTCCTCGGCGGCGCGGCCGCCGAGGGTCATCGCCATCGCGTCTTTCAGCTCGGCGCGGGTCGTCAGGAAGCGGTCCTCTTGGGGCATCGAGATCGTGTAGCCGAGCGCTTGGCCGCGGGAGATGACGGAGATCTTGTGGACGGGGTCTGAGTGCTCGAGGAAGTGGCCGACCAGGGCGTGGCCCATCTCGTGGTAGGCCGTGATCAGGCGCTCCTTCTCGCTCATCACGCGCGTCTTCTTCTCGGGGCCGGCGATCACGCGCATGATCCCCTCCTCGAGCTCGACCTGGCCGATCTCGCGCTTGCCCGTGCGGGCGGAGAGCAGGGCGGCCTCGTTGATCAGGTTGGAGAGGTCCGCGCCGGTGAAGCCCGGGGTCTGGCCGGCGAGCGCGTCGATGTCGATGATCTTCGCCAGCGGCTTGCCGCGCGTGTGCACCTCGAGGATCTTCGCGCGGCCCTTGCGGTCGGGGCGGTCGACGGCGATCTGGCGGTCGAAGCGACCGGGGCGCAGCAGCGCCGGGTCGAGGATGTCGGGCCTGTTCGTGGCCGCGATCATGATGATGTTGTCCTTGGCCTCAAAGCCGTCCATCTCGACCAGCAGCTGGTTGAGCGTCTGCTCGCGCTCGTCGTGCCCACCGCCGAGGCCGGCGCCGCGGTGGCGCCCGACGGCGTCGATCTCGTCCATGAAGATGATGCAGGGGGAGTTCTGCTTGGCCTGCTCGAACAGGTCGCGCACGCGGGAGGCGCCGACGCCGACGAACATCTCGACGAAGTCGGAGCCGGAGATCGAGAAGAACGGCACGCCCGCCTCGCCGGCGACCGCGCGCGCGAGCAGCGTCTTGCCGGTGCCCGGCGGCCCGTAGAGCAGCACGCCGGTGGGGATGCGCGCGCCGAGCGCCTGGAACTTCTTGGGGTTCTCGAGAAACTCCTTGATCTCGTGCAGCTCCTCGACGGCCTCGTCGACGCCCGCGACGTCGCGGAAGGTGATCTTGGGCGAGTCGGCGGAGAGGCGCTTGGCGCGCGACTTGCCGAACGACATCACTTTCGAGCCGCCCCCCTGGACCTGGTTCATCAGGAAGATCCAGAAGCCGAGGAAGATCACGAACGGCAGGACGTACTCGAGCAGGCTGAGCAGCGCGGAGGACTTTTCCGATTCGACGTTGTAGCTGACGCCGTCGGTGCGCAGTTCCTTGATCAGTTCGGGCGCGGCCTGGTCGATGTAGCCGACTTCGTAGTTTTCCTTGTTTTTGAGCTTGACTTCGAGCGCTTTGCCTTTGTTCTTGAACTCGACCGATTCGACTTCTCGTGCGGGCAGCTCTTTGCCGACGAGCGTCTGGTAGCTGTGCTTGCGGTGGTTGGGCGAGCTGGGGCTGATCAGTTTGACAGCCAGGAACGCCAACACCACAACGATGAGGATCGGGAACGCGGCGCTCTTGAAAAAACGGCTCATAACGAGATCCTGCAGGTTTTGGCGCCGTCTGAAGTGGTGGCCACCAGTCTCCTAGCGTACCATGAGACACCCGACTTTCTAGCGCTCAAGCGCGGCTACGAACGGGAGGTTGCGGTAGCGCTCGGCGTAGTCGAGCCCATATCCGACCACGAAGCGGTCGGGTATCTCAAAGCCCACGTAGCCGATCGGCAGGTCGACCTTGCGTCGCTCGGGCTTGATCAGCAGCGCGCACACCTCGAGCGAGCGCGGGCGGCGCGAGCCGAGGTTGCGCAGCAGGTACTGCAGCGTCAGGCCGGAGTCGACGATGTCCTCGACGATCAGCACGTCGCGGTCTTCGATCGAGGCGTCGAGGTCCTTGAGGATCCGCACGACCCCGGATGAGTCGGTCGCCGAGCCGTAGGAGGCGACGGCCATGAAGTCGATCTCGACGGGGATGTCGATGAAGCGCATCAGGTCGCTCAGGAAGAACACGGCGCCCTTGAGCACGCCGACGAGCAGCAGCGGCCTGCCGGCGTAGGCGCGCGAGATCTCCCCGCCCAGCTCGGCGACCCGCTTCTGCAGGTCCTCGGCGCTGATCAGCACCTCTCCGACTCCTGGCTCGGCTGCGACGCGCGCGGGAGTGGCCACATCGGGGAGTGTAAGGCTTTGAAGGGGCCGCCCGCGGGGCGGCCGGCGGGGTAGCGTAGCGCTCAGGCCGGAGCGCGCGGCGGAAGTCTGGTCATCGTCAGAACGCCGCGCTCGATCACGGCGCTGACGGAGCCGCCGATGTGCAGCTCCGCCCGGCCGCCCCGCTCGGCCAGGGTGAGGATCTCCCGCACGCGCGCGCCCGCCTGCGGGACGTAGTCGCCGGCGGCGTCCTCGGCGAGGCGCACGACGATCATGCGCTGCAGCGCGTCGGGCAGCTCGCGCAGGCGCGCGATCGCGATGTGTTGCTCGCCGGCGAGCTCCGCGTCGAGGAGACCGTCCAGCAGGACGGTCTCCTCGCGCAGCAGCGCCGCGGTGCGCAGCACGTTGGCCTCGGCGGCGGGGTGCACGGCGCGCAACGCGTTGACCAAACCGCTGCGTACGCGCGCGCGTGCGAAGCGCTCGTTGTCGTTGCTCTGATCCTCGCGCCAGGCGAGGCCGCGGGCCTGGCAGTAGGCGGTCGTCTGCGCGCGCGTGACGCCGAGCAGGGGTCGGACGAGGCGGCCCTCGCGCGGCGCCATGCCAAGCAGCGCGCGGCGCCCGGGCGAGGCGGCGAGGCGGTAGAGGATCGTCTCGACCTGGTCGCTGGCGGTGTGTGCGGCCGCGATGCGCGTCCGGTGCGCCGATCTAGACCCTGGCAAACCCGGCGACCGTGGCGACTCCCGCGGCTCAGACAACCCCTGCACACGCTCTTCGCTCCCGTCCAGCGCCTCGGCGAGCCGCATCGCCGCGCCGTAGCGCAGCTCGCGCGCCCACGCGTGCAGGTTCCCCGGCTCGCGCTTGTCGGGCACGGCCCGCACGACATCGAACTTGACGCTGAGCGCCGTGCACAGCTCGGCGCAGTGGAGCTCGTCTGCGTCGGAATCCTCCCCGCGCAGGCCGTAGTTGACGTGCAGCGCCCGCACGCTCGCCGCGCCCCTGACCGCCACGGCGACGTCCAATAGGCAGACGGAGTCCCGTCCACCGGAGACCATCACGATGACCGCTTCGGTCTCGCCGAGCAGCCCTTCGCGCCGCACCCGCTCGGACAGCTCCTCGGGCGTCACCGCCTATTCCCGCTTCGCGGAGGCGAGGAACAGCTCGGTGGGCTCGTTGAAGCCCTTCAGCACGACCTCGCCGATGCGCTCGAACGCGAGCGAGTCGACCCGGCCGGCCGTATCGACTACGGGACGCGTCACGAGCACCTCGCCGCCCGCCGCGCGCGCGACGACGCGCGCCGCGCGGTTGACCTCGCGGCCGTAGTAGTCGCCGTCGCGGTACAGCGCCGCGCCGCTGTGAATGCCGATCCGCGGCGGCGGCGAGCCCGGCGGCAGCTCCGCGCCCAATCCCACCGCCCAGCCGGTCAGCGCGGCGGCGTCGGCGCCGACGATCATCGTCTCGTCGCCGAGCGTCTTGATCACGCGCGCGTCGATCGGCAGGGTCTGCTCGACCGTCTCCACGAACCGCTCGACCGCGCCGATCGCCTCCGCCTCGCCGCGCTCCTCGGTCAGCTTCGTGTAGCCGGCGAGATCGGCGAACGCGATCGCGACCCGCATCCGTCCCTCCTCCACGGCTTCCTCGCCGAGGTCGGCCTCGATGTGGCCGATCACGTCCTGCTCGACGAAGTACCCGAGCATCCGCCCGTGCAGGTAGTTGATGAACGGCGCGGCGAACGGCAGCATCTCGCGCGTCATGCCCTCCATCGCCTGCGCGACCTCGATCCCGGGCACCCCTTCGCGCATCAGCGGCTCGTGCAGGTACAGATGGAACAGCCGCACCTCGGCGTCGGCGACCTGCGCCATCGCCTGTCCGTACACGCGCACGATCTGAAGCAGCGCTGGCAGCGGCAGGCCCGCGGCGAGCACCTCGGCGCCGTAGCGCAGCACCTGCAGGTCTTCCTCGGTGATCTCCTCGCTCGAGAGCGCGTTCTGGCCCATCGCGCTGACCAGCCGTTCGATCAGCGCCTCGTCGACGTCGAGCTCGCGCGCCGCCTGGCGCAGCGTGTAGCGCGCCTCGGAGCTGGGCAGCAGTTCGTCGATGTACCCAAACGCGAGCCGGCCGCTCTGGCTGGCCTCTTTGATCCGCTGCACCGTATGCCCGCGTTCGCGCAGCCGCGCGACGATCCGCACGTGCGAGGCCGCGGCGGGCGTCCAGGTCCCGTCGAACTGCGGTACGAGCCCCTCCTTCACCCAGCGCCGCACGGTCGCGGGCGTGACGCCCGCGCGCGCTGCGACCTGCGCGAGCGTGAGCTCGCCGCCTGGACGGTCCTCGGGAGAGCCGGCGGGAGGTGTCGTCGCCATCGGCAGCAGTCTAAAGTCGCCGCCCGTGCAACCACCGGACCGTCGACGAGTCGAAGATCGACGACCCGAGCGTGGCCGCATCCACGGGCTCGCGGCCAAACCCCCATCTACGTGTGTGGGAGGATCGCCGTGCTGGTGGCGATCCTCCCACGGATTGTCAGGCTTTACCAGTGGTGGTGATGGTGGTGCGGTGGTGGTTCGGGACTGGGTTTGGCCGGGAATTTTTCGCTTGCGAGGACCGCTTCCACTTCAGCCACCTTGTTCGTTGCGTTGAGAATCAGCGTGTTGTGCCCAGCCGGTGATTCGAGGCCCAGGGTACGGTCGACCAGCGGATCGATGACGCTCGCTAGCTCCCCACCGCAGCCTTCGGCGGGAGGCACCGAGAAGGAGTTATCCACGAGCGTGCTCTGGCTCGTCGTGACCGCTTCATAGCCTTCTTCTATTTCGCTGACCGCATTGCCGGCTTTCCCGGTGATCGGCTGGTTCGGTGGCGGAGGGCTGGTCTTGCCGTCGGTGAGATGCAGCTCTATCGGAGAGCTTTCAGACCCCAGGTAGCACCCTTCGCCCAATAGCGGGTTCTTCAGATGGATCCTGGCCGGGAACGTGAGCGCAGGTCCTTCTTCTACGGCGAGAGCCGCCACGTCCAGGATCGCGGGGTTAGCGAGCCCAGCGACCCCTTCTATCGTCGCGCTCACGCGACTACCGCCCCACCCATGAAACCGAGAGCACGAATCATGCCTATGCCCCCTGGAAAAGTCCCTGCCATCCCTGAAGCTCGGACAACCGATCACGCTCGACAACCCCCCGGGAACATCAAGTTCGGTCGCAGAGACGCTTTCGCCGTTCGCAGCCGGCAGCACGAAGTATTCGTTGAAGTTCGGACCGCCCGTCGGGAGCGCTCCACTCTGAAGAACGATCGGCCGATCGATCGGCACCCGCAACGGCCCCACGACCACTTCCCCACCCGTCACTTCCACATACTGGCACAACGCGACACCGGGAAAGCTTGTCGGGCACTGCGCAAACGCAGCGAACACACCCGTCGGTGCTGCCAGCGCAGAGGAGGACACTACACCCAGGAGCACCATCGACGCCAACACACTAGCCATCACGCCGAGCAGCACGCGCCTGAACACGCTCCCACCGCCCCTCCCGGTCGTGCCCTCGATCCTTCTCGGACTCTCCGCCCTGGCCATCCTGGTCTTCTTGTGTGTGAGCATCCGGCCCCCCTCCTCCTGTTGTTGCTTGATCATCGTTTGGTCCCGCTCTTCTTGGCCTTCTTCTTGGCCTTGGCTTTGACCGGCCCGTACTTCTTCCGTGCCGCCCCTTCGCACTTCGCGCGCTTCCCCTTCGAGCGATCCTTCTTGCACACCTTCAACGCCGCCTTGAGCTTCTGCGCACGGGTCAGGACCTTCGCCTTCGCGCAGCCCGTGACGCTGAGCACCGTCTTATAGTCCGCCTCCATCCCGTTCTGGCCGGTGAAGTCCGATGGCATCGTCAGCTTCTGACCGCAGAGATTGCCGTTCGCGGCAAGCGCCGAGTACTTCCCCTCCGGCAACGTCAGTTCAAAAGAGCTCACAGGATTATCAGGGACAGCCTTGAACGTCGTCGAGGTGATCCCCGTTTTGCTGATGAACGTCGAGCCGACAAGGACAACCTTCACGCCATACCCCTGCAACACGACCTCGAGCGAAGGGAACGCTTCGCCACCATGACTGACGAAATACACCGGCCCAACCAACGGTTCGGGAATGTTCGGCACAACCGCCTTAGCGGTACCGATCGCTGACGGTGATGGGCATCCTGCCGGGTTCGCTTCGAACTGCGCACTGGTGCACGCCTTCTGCAACGTCGTCAACCGCGACGGGAGCTGCTTCGGCAATTCCACTTTGACCTTCGCGATATTCGCATACGTCCCCTGCGGCGCACTCGGATAGGTCAGCGCGACGTGCAGGCTCGCACCGTCGGCTTTGGAGGTCTTCCCGGATGTCGAGACCGTGAACTTCGGTGCGAACTTCAAGCTCGCGCAGCTCGCTGCCTGGAACGGGCTGCTGACCGTCGCGCTCGCGCCTTGGCTGCTCGTGAGGGTGCTACCGATCGCTGTCGGCGCGCAACTCGTCGGGTTCAGCGTGAACGGCGCATTCCCAGGTCGTTCGATGTACACGCGGATGTCGCGGACATGCGTGACGATCCCATCGATGATCGTCGGAATCGGTTCACTGCTGGTGGGGCTGACGCTGACCTGCGCCGTGTATGGGTTGATGCTCAACCCAAACCGCAGCACGACGGTGCCCAGGTCAAACGGGCCGACGACCGCAGAAGTCACGCTGACAAGCGAGAAGGGCGCACCATGAAAGGGACCCGCGAGGTAGACCTTCCCGGGGACATACGCAAGCACCGCACCAACGCCGGTGCCGACGAGGGTGTGCCCTACCTGGCTGGCGGCGGGGCACGACGGGTCTGCTTCCTCTTGCGCGCCGGTCTTGTGGCGCGCCGCTTCGATGTCTGCCTCCGGGCAGAACGGGATCCCCGACAAGTTACCCGTCAACCCCGGCGGCAGATCGGTTGAGAACCCGGAGATGTACTGCTCGGCATCGGCTCTCGTCAGACGCAGGTAGAACGGGCTGAACGCCCCCGCGTTGTTGTTCTGCATCCCCGACTGGATACCCGGAGCAAACGGCGGGACACCCCCGGAGGGGCACGCGCCGCCGCCAACACCACTCGTGATGCTGAACGAAGAGTCCTCGGTCAGCGGCGTGAGCGGGTTCGCCCACGGCGTCAGTTCCGCCTGCGCTGTATACACACCACACGTCGGGGGTGTAATCAACGGCGCCTGCTGGCCTTCACGGAAATGGAAGTTGAAGTGGCTGAACGGCAGCTGCGGGTTGTTTTCGAACGTCGTCACGAGCTGCCCGGTGACCGGGTTGGGGGTGACCTTGCCGGCGAGCTTGATGAAGATCCCCGTTTCTGGATTTCGCGCGACGATGTACAGGGCGACGAGAGAGCCGAACGGGTTTTCAAAGGGCTGCGCGATGAACAGCGAGCCGTGGACCGGCGCGCTCAGCACCGGCGTAACGATTTCAACGGTGCCAAGCTTCGATTCGTCAGGACAGCCGGTGCCCGGTTTCGAGCTGAGACTCTCCCGTGCGTAGTCGGCGGTCGTGCAGCCGGCGAGACCAACACCTGAGGAGGGATTTATGGTCAGACCTTCAGGTAGCGTGACGGTTGTGTCCTTGAGCCGCGACTCGGTTAGGCCTTCGCTGCTCGTCAGGCCTTCATCGTGGAAGTCGAGATTGACGTCCAAGCCGGTGGGCGAGGAGGCGCTGTTCGTTGTTGGGGTTGCTTGGACGGTGGGGGCGAAGGGAACCCGGTTGCAGGCGGTCAGCGCGGGCAACGGTTCCGCTGGGAGCTTGTTCTCGAGCACGCCGGGGTGTTCCCACGCGTCTACTTCAACGGAGGCTTGCATCGGTGCGCCACAGGATGTAGGTGTCGTGAGAAACGCCGCCGGGTGTTTGGCTTCGGAGTGGACACACGGTGCGTGATCCGCTTCGGTCGTTTCGTAGATACAGCTCCAGCCGCGGGAGGCGTTGTGTCGGGGGTCGCTCGGGCTGCCCCAGACGGTGACGGTAGCGTTGATGAGGGCAGCGGTCTGGGTGATGTTCGTCGAATTGACGCTGATTCCGTAGTCTTCGCTCTGGCCAGGGACCGCCCCTTCGCCGAGCCCCGACCGCAGTGACGCGTCGAGGAGCACTGGGACGTCGCCAATGGGGATAGCGAAACCGAATCGGGCGGGCTCACCGAATTCCGCTTCCACATTGAAGAGCGGCACGGTGAACGTCGAATATCCAAGCACCAGCGGTTCGTAGATCGTCACAGACGCTACGCCGACCGCCGTTTCGGCGGGGCAGAGGTTCTCTTCCTGGTTGGAGTTGGCGGGGGCGCTCACGATGAAGGTCAAAAACTGCTCCATGCCGCAGGCCGGTACAGGAGTCGGATCGCCAATGAAGCCGACAGGAAACTTCGTGAACACGTCCTTCGCCATACCGGCAGGTCTCACGTCAGGCTTGTGACCTAGATTTTCGGTGGGGGAGGTGTTTGCGCCTTGGTTCAGTGTGACCGAGGTTGTCATCTGGAACGGGTGGGACCCGGCCTGGTCGTCGGGAAGGCCCCCTTCTTCTTCGAAGCCGGTGGTGAAGCGTTCGACGCCGAAGGGCGTCCCGTTTTCCCCGACCGTGATCGGCGCCGAGGTGCTTGCCGTCGGCGTGCCACCGCCACTCACTTCCAAGCGGTTGAGTTCGCCGGTGTGGACGCCGTTCTTGACCTTGACTTGAATGCGCATTTCGAGCTGGGTGTATGGCGGCAACTTCTTTTCGTAGGTGCACGTCAGGTGTGTAAGGGAGCAGACACCGATTTCGGCCACCTCGTTGGGGGGGTTTTGGAACGCGGGCGAGCTGCCGCCGATCGCCACGGCTTCGAGATTTTCGGGCAGGACATCATGGAGCACGACCGGCGATGCGGCGCCCGGCCTGGCGTCTACCGCAGCAGTACCCACGTCCTCTGCAACCACGGCTATCTCGCCCGTTTCGCCGGCTTGGGTCGGGAGCACGGACGGACGCGACATGGACCGCAGGAGCCACCATGGCTTGGCTGCCAGCGCAGGGCCGGTACCGAAGGCAGCTACAGCGACGGTGGCCGACGCGAGCACGAGCAGGAGTCGGTTGAGAGAGCGGTTCATCGTCCTGTCCTCCCGCCGTGATGCGCTTGTGTCCGCGGCTTGCTGTTGTGTCCCTTGCTTCGCCGCTTGGGCTTGCTGCGGAGGCACTTCTTGTGCTTCAGCCGTCGTCCCTTGGGACACTTCGTCTTTTTGATCGGAAGCGGCGTGACCGCCGGGGCGAGCGGTTTGAGATTGCCTGGCCCTGAGAAGATCAGCGAGCCCGGGGTCGTGTCGGCCGGCGCTTCGACGAAGGCCTGACAGGAGTCCCCCTGGCATTCGATCGGGTGGGCTGGCGGCGCGTCGCCTCCGCCGACGCGGGCGTCATAGATGTCATAGGCACTGTCGAGGTCGAGCGGTGAGAGTTTCGCCGTCGTCATGAAGAACACGTCGTCGCCGCTGCGCGATGTGTCCTGCAAGACCGATTCTTCTCCCGACATCCCGCCGGAGAGCAGGCCCAGGCAGCCTTCGAGGTGGCCTATGTACCTGCGGTCGTGAAGATCGCAAGTACCAACGCCGGAGGGCTCGTACTCATACACGTCTTGAGCGCCGTTGGCGTCTTGGGGGACGAGACCGTCGAGCGAGTTGAACTCCAGACGACCAGCGTCTGAGAGCTCGTGCGGCTTCTCAATAAGCGGGTGTTTCTCGAGCGTGTAAACGCCCGGGAGGAAGCCGCTGACGCGCTCTGCACCTTCCCAAGCGAGCACGTTGTCATTATGCGCCCTGCCCGGTGTGAGTTGGACATATTCCACGCCGTGCGGGCGCCGGCCGCTCGGGTCACACGACACGCAGTGAAGGGGCGCGGCGCCTGGTGAGTCCGCGTCGTAGATATACGTCTCTGCGTCGGCAGCGCCTGTTTCCCGGTCTCGATTGTCGTAGCCGGTGAGCGACCGCTCGGACATAAACGCAAGCCACTGCCCGTCGGGCGAGAGGACACTGGACGTGTGGCCGCCAAACGCGGGCGAGTCGGCCCCCAAAAGCCTGGTGATAAAGGTAGTGGTGCCCGCTCGCCACATGTATAGGTTGCAGTGCGCTTCCCGCTGTGACTGTCGAGACCCCCCGTGGTCGGAGCAGTTTCCCGGCTGCGCTTGTTCGGACCCGGATCCGTTGTCGACGGTGTTGCCGGCGAGCACGCCGTCGGCGACGAAATAGGTTACTCCCCCATCTTCGCTGGTCCCGAGCACGCCGTCCGCGCTCGCGGCCTGCCCTTCGGTTTCCGGAGTCAGATCCGCCAGTTCGCATTCTCCACCCGCTTCCGTGAAGATGATCTGGCATCGGTACAAATCGCGGTGCTGGCTGACGGCTCCTGAGTCGGCCGTAAGCCGCTGCTCGTCAGTAAAGTAGACAACTTCGTCATTTGCCGAGGCGCCCTGGTAAACAGGGGTGACCGCGCCTTGGCCGCTGCCTCCACGATTGACGTCGATCTGCACTGTTTCGTCTGTTTCGGTGTTGGCCTCATACAGGTGCGCTTCGCTGTTGGCGACGCCAGGGGTTTCTGACCAGATCACATGCGCGCCGTCGGGGGAGATCGCGTCTTGTGCGTAACCCGCACTACCGAGGTTCGCGGTTTCGGAGAGAGCTCCGCCTGGCCGCAGGCTGATCAGCGCGATGCGGCCTTCCGTCCACTCGTAGAGGCCGCCCGGCGCGCCTTCGACGAGCGGCGCTACCGAGTTGATCACGCTGTGCCGTAGGTCTGCGGATGCGCCGAGGAATCCGACGTCCGGCCCGACCAACGAGTTCAGGATGTGGCCGAAGTGTGTGCCGGTGGGCACGTTTGCGAACCCTGGCGCTCCGGTGACGAGCGGGCGGTAGCACTGCAGTTCGCAGCTCGCGTCCGGTGCTCCCGGGGAGAAGTTTGTACGCAGAAACGGAGTCTGTTCGCTCGCTTCACCTGAGATGGCGGGGTCGAATTCGCCTAGCGGTTCGACAGCGGCGAGCGACAGGTCAGTTGAAAACAGCTCGTATTCCGAGGGCTGGGAACCCCCCGTCGGGGCGATTTGGGGCGTCGCGAGGTCGCGAGAAGACCAACCGGCCGGGGTTCGCGTCGAAAGGACCTGCACGTTGTCCGAGTTGCCGGCTGCGCCGGCTTCGGTCGGCGAGGTGGTTGCGTACGTGAACGCGTTGCCGTCAGCGGCCGCCTGGGTGACGTGGGCGCCCGTTGGGCCCTTGACGCGGCCACCATGCTTGTCAACCGGGGACACGAGTTCCCATCCCCGGTGATCGGGGAGTTCGGGTTCGCCGTTCGTCTGCGTGGTGAACGTGCGATCAGGCCCCAGCACGGCTTCGGCGCCTTCTCCCAGGACGTTTTCCGCTACCGCGCGGTAGTGGTATTCGGTGCCTGGGGTCAGGCCAGCGATTTCGATCACGGCCGTTGCACTGGTGCTTCCGGCGCCGAGGTCACTCGAGGTGGTCGCGGCTGTGTACACGCCCGCGGCGGTTCCGTATTCGATGCGCACCCCCGTGTCGAGGCCGTTCGGGTCCACTGCCGCTTCGAGCGTCGCACCCGTGGCGTTAACGTCTATCGGCGAAGAGCTTTCGAGGAGGGGTGGTCCGAACGTCGCATCGGCTCCGATCGCCGGTTCGGTGATGCTCGAGTTGACGTCGTTCGCGTTGGCAGCGACAACCCGATAGTGATAGGTGACTCCGGGGGAGAGCCCCGTGATCGCTGCACGCACTTCGACCGGTGCCGAGCCCGTACCGATTTCCGCGGGTGTCTTGTCGCA
This sequence comes from uncultured Solirubrobacterales bacterium, assembly GCA_963784875.1. Classification (GTDB taxonomy): domain Bacteria; phylum Actinomycetota; class Thermoleophilia; order Solirubrobacterales; family Solirubrobacteraceae; genus Palsa-744. The sequence goes on along the minus strand of CAWATE010000003.1, from coordinate 187,357 downwards.
GGGCGCTTGGTGTTCGTATGGAGCGGCCGTCGTGCCCCATTCGAAGCGGCACCCAGCGAGGCCGGGGTTGAGTTCCACGCCACCCGGATTTACTTTGGCCGTGAGCGTCGCGCTGGTCGCCGTGGGGCTGATCACCTCGGTGGTCGTAACGTCCGGTACGGTCAACTGCGCGAACTTGCTCAGCTGTGGCCCGTCTCCGACGTAGAGGGCGTTGGTCGCGGGGTCGACGGCCAGCGGGTGCGCCGTGCTGCGGCTCGGGCTGAGAACATTCCCGCCGAAGGTTTCGGTCGCCGGACAGCCAGGTTCCGGGGGTTCACGTGTAATGACGGGGTTACAGGAGGCTGGTTCGTACTGCTTAACCACTCCTTCTTCGCTTGAGCCGGAGGGCGGATGTTGGTTGCCGGCGAGGTACAGCGTACCCGCAGAGAGGTCGATCGCCTCGCGGGTCAAGTCAAATCCATCGAGCTGGGCTTCTTGCGCCGACGGGGCAATGACGCCTATTCGAGTGCCTGCCGCCGTGTACTCGTCGACCTGCAGGTTGTTGAAGTAGAGATTGTCTGCGGCGTCGACGGCGAGTTCGCCGGACTGCCCGGTAAAGCCGGATATGAGGTGTGCGTCGCCATCAAACTCGAAGACTGCCCGAGTGGAAGGACTTTCCTCGCTGCCACCGCTCACCCAGAGGTTTCCGCCCGCGTCGACTGCCATCCCAAAGACCGTTTTGAAGGGACCCGCAACTGGTGCAGGCGGGCTGACGATGTTTTTCGCGTCAAGGAGGCCGCCTTCGGCCCAGCTCGTTACGGGTGCTCCGGAAGGGCCAAGCTTCTCAACGAGGTTGGCGCTAAACCCGTTGCGTTTGGTGGATACCGTGCAGGAGGCGCCAGGGCCGGTCAGGGCGGCGCCGTCGCACACCACTTGCGGCACGTCCTTGCCGCCGTACTTATTCACACCGTTGCTGGTGAATTCCAGCGTGAAGTTCGGGCCCGCGTTGCCGCCCTGCGAGTTGATTCCCTTCAGACGCGGTCGTTCGTGCAGCGAGCCGTTGACTGTGCCGGCGTCTTCGGATCCTCGATTCGCATCGAAGGCAATCGGTTTCGTGGTTTCTCCTTCGAAGCCCAACGTGAAAGTGCCGCCTGTCGCAGTGACGGTGACTTCCTGAATCTCGTTGACGGCACCGTTGTTCGCGACATATAGGTCCCCCTGCGCGGAGCCGGTCGAATTATCGACAGCGAGGAACCTCGGTTCTAGGAACTGCCCAGGCCCGTTACCGGCGGTGCCCGGCTGACACACGTCACCTTCGTGCGCGGGCGCCGGGCAGACATTCTGTTCGCTTGTGCGTCCTTCTTCGACGGCGGTCTTGTTGACTTCGCGTCCGATCATCAACTGAAACTGTCCGTTCGGCGCAAAGCGCTCGACACGGAAGTTGCTCGGGTCGCTCACGTAGACGTTTCCCGTGGCGCGGTCGACAGCGATGCTTTCGACGCGGTTGAGCGGATAGGGATTCGCGGGCGTCGAGGCGGCGCCCCCAAACGAACCTGCGAAAAGCCTCGCTTGAGCGCCGAGGGCAGACGGTACTGCCAGCAGTACGACGAGCGCGGCGCCAGCGGCGCAGACCAAGGGCCGCCCGCGCCTGGGCGACAGAAGGAGTGCAGCGGCCACTTCCAAGCAACGACCTAGGAAGGTGCACGGTGGCCGAACCGTCGCACTATCAAATCCCTCGTTTGATTTCAGGGCGTCTGTGTTGCGCATTGACAAGTTAGTCCATGGTCTCATTTGGGTGCCTTGGTGCCAGAGCATGATCGCCACGACGCTCATTCGGCGGTGACTGCCCAGGTGCCCGCGGCTGAGCCAGGTTCGCCCGACATGAGGGCGCCCGTCGTTCCTGTGCCTGGCGCACCTGGGTGGCCTGGGTCAGTGATCGTTTCGCTGAAAGCGAATTGGTCATTCGCTGTTCCAAGACGGTTTCCGGCGACACCGGTGTAGATGCAGAGGTTCCCGGGCAAAGCTTCGGGCGTCTCCGCCGTACCGGGGCAAGCCGGGTGACTCGCTACTTCGGTCGCGACCGTCGGCACTTCCTTGCCGAGCTGGTTGATGTAATGCACCTGATTGGCGGGTTCCCCCGGTCGTTCTTCGCTAAATCGGAGCGCTTTCGCAAGTGGAATAGGAAAGGAGACTATGACTTTGGCGCCGTCTACTTCGACGCTTTCATCGCCGGGTTTGGTGACGCCTTCTTTTGCGACCGCCCAAGCGCCTGTCTCCGTCTTACCCGAGGGAAGCGTGCCCCCGGCCGTCCACGGCGAGCCTTCTTTGCCGTTCGTGCCGTTTTTCCCGTTGGTGCCCGGTGCTCCCGGTGCGCCGGTGGCTCCTGTCGCGCCTGTGTCGCCCTTCGGACCGGCCGCTCCGGCGGAGCCCTGCGGGCCAGGGGAGCCCGCGCCTGGCGCTCCCGCGGGTCCCTGCAGTCCAGTGGCGCCGCGTGCTCCCGCCCTGCCCTGCAATGACTTGAGGACCTTTGGGCTGATCTGCTTGGTGGATGTGATGAGGTACTTACCGGCGGCGTACGCGCCACCGCTCATCGCGAGCACGAGGGCGATGGTGGCGATCACCGTCGCGGGCGTGAGACGCTTGCGTATAGCTGAGAACAACATGCCTATCTCTCCTCCTCGGAGTCAAACGTGGGAGCGACAGGCGCTACACACGCGTATTGGACTGAAGAACTCGGGGTCCCGTCAAGATCGAGCTGGTGGGTGACGCGGTCGCCCAGTGGTGTGAGTTGCCAGGCATTGCGCTCTCCACGTGCCTGGCGGTCACCTGTGTTGGTGAGCAGCCCGAGGCGTTGTAGGCGCGCTAGGAGCTTTGAGACCTGGCCCTGGTCTGTGAGGCCGGCGTGCTCGCCGATCACGCGATTGCTCGCTCCCGGACGTTGCGCGGTCGCGCTGAGGATGCGTGAGGTCCTGTACGTCAGACGCATGGGGACGTCTCCCAACGGGTCTTCCCTACCGTCCGCCGACGTTCGCGGGATCTCTGCACCAGCCATCTCAGACTGTTGCGGTGGTTGACGCTTGCGCTCTCTGCGCGCCGCCGCCGCTCCTAGATAGGGCAGCACGATCATCCCCACCAGCTCCCCGTGGAGATCGCTCAACGGTGCTTGCTCACCATTCAGGAGACGCTTGTAGAGAATCGCGAGAGCCGCACCGACGAGGCCCTCGGCAGTCAACGGCGGCGCCAGCGCCGCACGCGCGTTCTGGGAGCGTCCCTCGTCAACGATGCTCGCTATTCGCGAGAGGACATCCTCGCGAGCCTGCAATACACGCCGTGAGCCGCGCGCGCTCTGAACCACACACACCCGCGCCAACACCGGGTCGCAATCAAGGAACCACAAGATCCTCCACAAACCGCTGCGGATACGCTCAACCCACGAGACGCCCTCCAGGCCTGCTTGTGCGAGATCACGCTCGACACGAGCAACCGTGTCCTCGAAGACCGCCAGCAGACACTCCTCACGATCGGCGAACAGGTCATAGAACGTGCGCCGCGACACCCGTGCCCGCACCGCGATATCCGCGACCGTCACCCCAGACCAGCCCAACTCGTCCACCACCGCCACCGCAGCCCTCACCAGACGCGTGCGCTGCATCTGGGACACCTCCCCATCACGCACACGCGCCGCAGCCACACCACGACGACGCACCCCACCACCACCACCGGCCCCACTGCCACCGGCCCGCGCAGCACGATCCCGTGACGGACGAGCGCTAGACGCCATCACACGCCCCCCACGCACGCGGAAACGCGACGACCAGCTAGACGAGTGAGAAAAGCGCCAGAACCGGCGCCAAAACTAGGCTGTTTGCCTAATAAACCCGGTGCAGAGAGAGAGAGAGAGAGAGAGAGATGTGTCAGCGACGCTGACGCATCTAGCTACGGGCCCCTCAGAGCACGCAACGATCCCCATCACACATGTCCTTACCGGACTCACGCGAACACAACCCCTCATCATCACGATCAGGCCCTCTCCCCAACAATCCCCTGCTACAAGCGCTTGACACCGATCCAACAGACAACCGGCCCAAACCCAACCTATTACCAGGCATCCCAACCCAACACAGGACACCTCTTGCCTTTAGATAAGCACATCCCGCACACAACGTCAACCCCCCAACCCAAGACGCCCGAAGACGAAGGCCGGCTGGCGAGACCCAGCCGTTACTACCATTGCCGTGGTAGGCTCTTACCATGCAAGTGACGATCGATAAAGCAGGGCGGGTGGTGGTGCCCAAGCAGCTGCGCGACGAGCTCGGGCTCACACCCGAGATCGCGCTGGAGATCGACATCGTCGACGGACACCTCGAGATCTCAAACCCCCACGAGCCCGTCACGCTGATCGCCGGGCCCCACGGTCCAAGCATCGCCGCGACCGGCACACCACTCACCGACAAAAACATTCGCGACACGCTCGAAGCCACACGCGAGCACCGTTGAGAAAAGCGGCCGACAGCAGCATCGCGGTCGCCGCGCTACTCGCCGACCACCCAGCGCACGAGCCCGCAGCCGACGCGCTGGCCACCTGCAAAACGACGATCGCGCACGCCGCGATCGAGACCTACAGCGTCCTCACGCGACTCCCTGCGCCACACCGCGTCGACGCAAGGACAGCCGCAACCGTCCTCGCCAAACGCCTGGCCACGACTTACGCCACGCTCGATGCGAACAGCTGCGCAACCGCGCCGAGGACGCTCGCCGCCGCCGGCGTCAGCGGCGGGGCGACCTACGACGGGCTGATCGCGCTCACCGCACTCCAACACAACCTCGAACTCATCACCCGCGACAAACGCGCCGAGCGCACCTACCGCGCACTCAACGTCCCCTACCAACTACTGCAGTAAGACGACGACCACAGCACCACCTGTTCCCGGCTTACGACTCGTTACAGAGATACTGTGCTGACCAGTCCGTTTCAGATGGCGATGAGCTCAGCGATCGCCGCCGGGTCGAGCGGATCCAAACGGCGTAGATCCGGCAGACCGTCGAAGTCGCCGTCAGCCGAGAGGATCGTCTCCAGATCGTGGCGGAGCGCGATCGCGGCGAACACGGCGTCGCGGGCCGACAGTCGCTCCGAGCCGGTGAACAGCTCGGCGGCGTGAGCGGCGTCCGCGGGCTCGACGGCATGCAGCCGGCAGAGGCTCGCGGCCGCCCGTGCCTCGGTTGCCGCCTGGCGGCGATCGCCGAGACGACGCGCGCGGTGGTGGAGAACCTCATGTACGAGATCAACCGGCGCCTCCATCTCGATACGCCCCTCGCCGGCCAGCGCGAGGATGCGCCGGCACGGCTCGGCATAGGGATGGGGGCCGCCGATCGCATACAGGATCACGTTCGTATCGACCAGCACCCGCTTCACGGCAGGTCAGATGCTGTCGAGGAGTCGAGCATCTCCCGCTCGACCTCGGCCCAGTCAGGCTCCGGGTCGCTCGGTCGGGGGGCATCAAGCAGCACGGTCGCGGCCTGGCGGCGACCAGCGCTCTGCTCCTCGAGCTCATAGCGCACATCGATCGCCTCACGTACAAGCGACGCAACCGACCTCCCCGTACGGCGAGCCTCCTCCTCCAAGCGGCGGTGGCGCTCGTCGTCGAGCAATAGCTGGGTACGATGCGACAGAATCGACATGCACATACAGTAGCATGCGCAAGCGTGCCCGTTTCGTTATCGTCGGGGGCCACGCTCGCCAACGTGCGTGGGAGGATCGCCGTGTTGGTGGCGATCCTCCCACGCCCGGCTTGTCTGGCTTTACCAGTGGTGGTGATGGTGGTGCGGTGGTGGTTCGGGACTGGGTTTGGCCGGGAATTTTTCGCTTGCGAGGACCGCTTCTACTTCGGCGATCTTGTTCGTTGCGTTGAGGATCAGCGTGTTGTGCCCGGCTGGTGATTCAAGACCGAGGGTACGGTCGACCAGCGGGTCGATGACGCTCGCTAGCTCCCCACCGCAGCCTTCGGCGGGAGGCACCGAGAAGGAGTTGTCCACGAGCGTGCTCTGGCTCGTCGTGACCGCTTCATAGCCTTCTTCTATTTCGCTGGCAGGGATACCTGCTTTCCCGGTGATCGGCTGGTTCGGTGGTGGAGGGCTGGTCTTGCCGTCGGTGAGGTGCAGCTCTATCGGAGAGCTTTCAGACCCCAGGTAGCACCCTTCGCCCAATAGCGGGTTCTTCAGATGGATCCTGGCCGGGAACGTGAGCGCAGGTCCTTCTTCTACGGCGAGAGCCGCCACGTCCAGGATCGCGGGGTTAGCGAGCCCAGCGACCCCTTCTATCGTCGCGCTCACCCGACTACCGCCCCACCCACGAAACCGAGAGCACGAATCATGCCTATGCCCCCGAGAAAAGTCCCTGCCATCCCTGAAGCTCGGACAACCGATCACGCTCGACAACCCCCCGGGAACATCAAGTTCGGTCGCAGAGACGCTTTCGCCGTTCGCAGCCGGCAGCACGAAGTATTCGTTGAAGTTCGGGCTCCCCGTCGGAAGCGCTCCACTCTGAAGAACGATCGGCCGATCGATCGGCACCCGCAACGACCCGATCGCGAATTCCCCACCCGTCACTTCCATGTACTGGCACAACGCGACACCGGGAAAGCCCGTCGGGCACTGCGCAAACGACGCGAACACACCCGTCGGCGCAGCAAACACCGAAGACGATCCAACACCCAAGAACACCACCGGCGCCAACACGCCAGCCATCACACCGAGCAGCACGCGCCTGAACACGCTCCCACCGCCCCTCCCGGTCGTGCCCCCCATCCTTCTTCTCGGACTCTCCGTCCTGGCCATCCTAATCTTCTTGCGTGTGAGCATCCGGCCCCCCTCCTCCTGTTGTTGCTTGATCATCGCTTAGTCCCAGCCTTCTTCTTGGTCTTGGCTTTAGCCGGCCCGTACTTCTTCCGTGCCGCCCCTTCGCACTTCGCTCGCTTCGCCTTCGAGCGATCCTTCTTGCACACCTTCAACGCCGCCTTGAGCTTCTGCTCACGGGTCAGGACCTTAGCCTTCGCGCACCCAGTGACGGTGACCGCGGTTTTGTAGTCCGCCTCCATCCCGTTCTGCCCGGTGAAGTCCGACGGCATTGTCAGCTTCTGATTACAGAGACTGCCGTTGGCGGCGAGCGCGGAGTACTTCCCCTCGGGCAACGTCAGTTCGAACGAGCTCACAGGATTGTCAGGGACCGCCTTGAACGTCGTCGAGGTGATCCCCGCTTTGCTGATGAACGTCGAGCCGACAAGGACAACCTTCACGCCATAGCCCTGCAGCACGACCTCGAGGCTCGGGAACGCTTCGCCACCATGACTGACGAAATACACCGGACCCGTCAACGCTTCGGGAATGTTCGGCACGACCGCCTTCGCGGTGCCGATCGCTGAGGGTGACGGGCATCCTGCCGGGTTCGCTTCGAACTGTGCCGCGGTACACGCCTTCTGCAACGTCGTCAACCGCGACGGGAGCTGTTTCGGCAGTTCGACTTTGACCTTTGCGATATTCGCAAACGTACCCGCCGGAGCACTCGGATAGGTAAGCGCGACGTGCAGGCTCGCACCATCCGCTTTACTCGTTTTCCCGCTCGTGGACACCGCGAACTTCGGCGCGAACTTCAAGTTCGCACAACTCGCCGCCTGGAACGGGCTGGCGACCATCGCACTGGCGCCGCCCGGGCTATTCAGGGTGCTGCCGATCGTCGTCGGGTTACAGCTCGTCGGGTTCAACGTGAACGGGGCGTTACCCGGACGTTCAATGTAGACCCGGATGTCACGCACATGCGTGACGATCCCGTCGATGATCGTGGGGATCGGTTCGCTGGAGGTCGGGCTGACGCTGACCTGCGCCGTATACGGGTCGATGTTCAACCCGAACCGCAACACCACAGTTCCCAGATCAAACGGGCCGACAACCGCCGAGGTCACCGCCACCAGCGAGAAGGGAGCACCGTGAAACGGGCCCGCCAGATAGATCTTGCCAGGAACATACGCCAACACCGCACCCACACCTGTACCGACCAGGGTGTGCCCGACTTGGCTCGCGGCAGGACATGACGGTTCGGCTTCCTCCTGCTTACCGCTCTTGTGCCGCGCCGCTTCAATAGCGGCCTCCGAGCAGAACGGGATCCCCGTCAGATTACCCGTCAGGCCGGGCGGCAAGCTCGTCGAGAAGCCAGAGATGTACTGCTCGGCATCGGTCCTCGTCAGGTGCAGATAGAACGGACTGAACGCTCCCGCATCGTTGTTCTGCATCCCCGATTGGATCCCCGGAGTGAACGGCGCCGCGCCGCCCGACGGACAGCCCCCTCCGCCCACTCCACTCGTGATGTTGAACGAGGAGCCCACTGCCAGCGGCGCAAACGGGTTAGCCCACGGCGTCAGCTCCGCCTGGGTCGTGTACGTCCCACATGTCGGGGGGGTGATCAGCGGCGCTTGCTGACCTTCACGGAAATGAAAGTTGAAATGACTGAACGGCACCTGCGGGTTGTTCGCAAACGTCGTCACCAACTGTCCCGTCACAGGGTTCGGTGCGACCTTCCCCTTGAGCTTGACCAAGATCCCCGTTTCCGGATTCCTCGCCACGATATACAACGCCAGCAGCGACCCAAACGGGTTTTCAAACGGCTGCGCGATAAACAACGAACCATGAATCGGTGTCGTCAACACAGGCGTCATGATTTCGACCGTGCCCAACTTCGAGCTATCCGGACAACCCGCACCCGGAGTCGAGCTCAAGGCCTCCCGCCCGAAATCAGCATTCGTGCAACCAACCAAACCAACACCCGCAGACGGGTTCACCGTCAACCCCTCCGGCAACGTCACCGTCGTGTCCTTCAACCGCGACTGCGTCAAACCTTCACTGTTCGTCAACCCTTCATCATCGAAATCGAGGTTCACGTCCAGGCCGCTGGGCGAAGATGCGCTGTTCGCGGTCGGCGACGCCTGCACCGCGGGCGCGAACGCCAACCGGTTACAACCAACAAGCGCAGGCAACGGTTCTGAAGGCAAAACATCCTCAAACGCGCCCGGGTTCGCCCACGAATCCACTTCCACCGAAGCCTCCATCGGCGCGCCACACGTAGACGGCAACGTCAAGAACGCCGGTGACTTTTTGCCTACCGGATGCACACAACGACCGTGAGAGATACCAAAGGATTCATTGAGGCAACTCCACCCCCGTGTAGTGTCGTGGCGAGGATCACCAGGCGTACCCCACACCGTCACCGTCGCGCTCAGCAGCCCGGCCGTCTGGGTGATGCTGCTCGAATCGACATTAATCCCGTAGTCTTCACTGGCCCCGGGCACAGCGCCTTCACCGCTCCCCGAGCGCAACGAGGCGTCCAATACGACCGGCACGTCACCGAGCGGGATCGCGAAGCCGAAGCGTGCCGGCTCGCCGAACTCCGGTTCAAGCTCAAACAACGGAACCGTGAACGTGTGGTTGTCGAGCAACAGCGGTTCGCGTACACGAACGCTCGCTACGCCCACGGCGCTTTCCGCGGGACAGAGATTGTCTTCTGCATCTTCATCGATCCCGTTTCTGAACGCGAGGAACTGGGTTATGCTGCACGTCGGCACGGGCACCGGATCACCGATGAAGCCGACAGGGAACTTGGTGAACACGTCCTTTGCCAAACCCACCGGCGTCACGACGGGTTTGTGTGCCCCATTTTCGGCTGGTGCGCTGTCGGGGCCTTGGTTGAGCTCGACCACGGTCGTCATCTGAAACGGGTGCGATCCCGCCCGTGTGTCGAGAGCTCCACTGGCTTCTTCAAAACGCGTTTGAAACTCTTCAACGCCAAACGGGGTCGGCGAGCTACTCAACAGAACCGGCCGTGAGATGCTCGCCGCCGGAGCGCCGCCACCAGTCGCACCGGCTACGTTGGCTTCGCCAGAGGCAGCACCGGGCTTCACCCTCACCCGCACGCGTACTTCGAGGTTCCTGTACGGCGCCAGGATCCCTTCGAAACGACACGACAGCGTCGCCAGCGAGCAGGGAACCCTAGCCAGTTCCGTGAAGATCGGCTGAATCGCACTGGCACCGATTTCAGTCGCTTCCAAGCCGGCCGGAAGAACATCGGAGAGCACCACCGGTTCACCGCTCCCAGGCCTGGCATCCACCGGTGTGTCGCCGAGGTTCTCGGCGGTAAACGTGATCTCACCCGTCGCGCCGGGTTCGGAGGGGAGATCGCTCGGACGCGAGCCGGAGCTGAGCAGCCACCACGGCGAATCGGCGAGCGCCGGGGCCGAACCAAGCGCCAGCGACGCGAGCAGCAAAGCGGTGGCCGTGAGCACGACCCGACAAACCTGACTATCCATCACTTTGCCCCCCGTGTGTTGACCGTCTTGCGGGCGCGGTGCCCACCTCTACCGGCTTTCTTTGTCTTGGCCTTCTTTGTCTTGGCGCACTTGCGGTGCTCGAGCTTCTTGCCTTTCGGGCATTTCTTCGGCTTAGCCTTGGTGGTTGGCGGCGGCGCCGCGAGGGCCAGCGGTTTGAGGTTGCCGGGACCCGAGAACGTGAGCGAGTCGGGCGTCGCATCGCTGGGAGCGGCGACGAAGCCCTGGCACGCATCCCCCTGACATTCGACCGGCTTTTCCGGTTCGCGGTCGCCACCTTCGACACGCGCGTCATACACGTCATACGCGTTGTCCGTGTCGAATGGCGAAAGCTTCGCCTCCGTGATGAAGAACACGTCGTTACCACTTTCCGAGGCGTCCAGGAACGCAGATTCCTGCCCCGAGACGCCTGACGAGATCAGATCGATGCAGCCACTGGCGCTGGGAGAGAAGGTCGAGGACGAACCCGTACAACTGCCGACCGCCGACGGCTCATACTGGTAGACGTCCTCCGTCCCGTTCGAATCCCGCGAGACAAGGCCATCCGTCGAGTCGAAGAATAGGCGCCCCGAGTCAGACAGGGTACGCGGCCGATACGGAGCGATAATCGGACCCGCGAGCTCGACCGAGTCCAGCAGAAACCCGGCGAGAAGGCCCCGCCCGCTCCCCGTGCTCTGGCTGTTGATACCACGCGGTTCTCCGAGTTGGCGGGGTTCCACACCGTGAGGCCTGGCGCCGCTGGGGTTACAGGAAGCGCAGACCAGCGTTCCTGTCGGGCCCGCGGCCGCGTTGAACAGGTAGACCTCGACGGCGGGCTTGCCGGTGGTTCGGTCGCGGTTGTCATAGCCGGTGAGGGGCCGTTCCGACATCAGCGCGAGCCACTGGCCGTTGGAAGAGACGCGGGCCGGACCTAGTAGCGCAAGTTCCGTGCTGTCCTTATAAGAGACCCGTGTGATGTAGGTCACTGTCCCTTCGCGTGAGAGATAAAGGTTGCACGACTCCGCGAGTTCTACTTCTCTGCTAGTAGCAGAACTGCAATCGCCAGGCTGCGCTTCTTCTGGTCCCGCGCCGTGTTCGACCTGGTTGTGCGAGAGCACGCCGTTGGCTATGAAGTAGACCGAGGATCCGTCTTCGCTAGCGCCGACAATCCCACCGTGGACGCCGTAGGAGTCTAGCGGACCGCGCACGTCGGCGCTTTCGACTCCATTTGCGGGGGACAAGTCGGTGAGCACGCATTCAAGTTCACCCGATTCCCCCGTTATCACCTGGCAACGGTACAGGTCGGCGTGTCCCGCACCGGCGCCGGAGTCTGGGGTGAGCTGCTGTTCATCGGTGAACAACACCACAGACCCATCGGGGGAAGCCATTTGAAAGCCGGCTTCTACAGTGCCTTTCCCGGACCCGCCCTTGTTGAGATCGATCTGAAGCGTCTGTTCGGCCGGGACGTCACGCAGGTAGAGGTGCTGCTTGTGCGCGACGTTGTTCCCCGTCGTATCAGACCACACGACGCGGGTGCCGTCGGTGGAGATCGCAGTCTGTTGATGACGTTCGCCGCCGAGTTCCACGGAGAGGTTGGGGGGCACTGCTGCCCCTCCGGGCAGCGAGTCGATTAGCACCAGCCGGCCTTCGGTCCACTCGTACAGACTGTCTTTCGGGGCGCCTTCGATCAACGGAGCCGTGGATGTCACGACAATGTGTTCCGCGTCTCGGCTGGCGCCCATAAAATCGACAACTTCAGTTTTGCAGAAGGAGCCGCAGTCAATCAGCTGTTCTCTACCGAACTTGGTGCCAGGAGGGACGTTCGCGAACCCGGGTGCCCCGGTGACGAGCGGACGGTAGCAAGCGGTGGTGCACATCGCCGCCGGGTCCCCAGAGGGAAAGTCGGTGCGCAGGTAAGGCGCCTGTTCCGAGGCTTCGGCGGACATTTCAGGCGCGAACGCACCCAGAGGTTCGACGATGCCGAGCGACAGATCGGAAGAGAAGAACCTGTATTCAGCCGGCGCCCCTCCCCCGTGGATTGCGACGTTGGGCGTGGCAATATCAAGCGAGGACCACCCGGCGGCAGAGCGGGCGGAGACGACCTGGACCTTGTCGGCGTTGCCCGCAGCGTCTGGTTCGGTTGGCGAGCTCGCCACATAGGAGATCGCGCTTCCATCCGCGGCAGCCTGGACCAGTTCTTGACCGACGGGCCCTTTGATCAGCGCCCCATGCTTCACAGGCGGCGAGACGAGCTCCCAGCCGCGTTGGTCAGGGAGCGAGAAGGAGCTGACGGGTTGGGTGGTGAAGGTGTGGTCGGAGGTGACGGTGGCTTCTGGGCCTTTGCCGAGGACGTTTTCCGCGACGACCCGGTAGTGATAGAGGACGCCCGGCGCGAGGTCTACCAGTTCGATCGCAGCGGCCTGGACCGTGCCGAGCGCGCCGGCGTCGGACGCGGAGGTCGACTGCGGGTAGACCCCGGATTCGGCGCCGTATTCCACGCGTAGATGGGTGTCGAGGTCATTCGGGTTCACCTGCGCCTGAACGGTCGCGCCCGTGGCCGTCACGTCAATCGCCGACACGCTTTCAAGCTGCGGCGGACCGAACGGGACGTCGGCGCCAAGACTCGGTTCGGTGATGGTCGCATTGACGTTGTTGGCATTCGCGACGACAAGCCTGTAGTGATAGGTCCTGCCCGCCTGCAGCCCGCTGATCGCGGCGTGGACTTCGATCGGTGCATCGCCGGCGCCGATCTGAGCAGCGGTCTTATCGCAAGGAACGGTGTGTCCGTACGTGGCCGTTTCGCCCCATTCAAAGCGACAGCCTTCCAGTCCCGGGTTCAGTTCGATACCGCTCGGATTGACTACGCCCGTAAGCGTGGCAGCATTCGCGGTCGGGTTCGCCGGCTTATCCGTAGTGACATCGGGCACGGTCAAGAACGAGAACGACGTGACATGCCCGCCATCATCGACATACAAAGCGTCCGTCGTCGGGTCCACCGCGATGCGATGCCCCGCCGCAGTGCTGATAACACCGGCACCGAAGCTTTCGACGGCGCTACAGCCGGGTTCCGGGGGTTCGAGCGTGATGACCGGATTGCACGTAGCAAGCTCGTAGCGCTTTATGACGCCATGGACAGTCCCCGGTTTTGCCGGAAAACCTTCGCTACCAGCGAGATAGAGGCTATCGGTAGAGAGATCTAGCGCCTCAAAGCCCGTTGTGAAGTTGTCTTCGACGAATTCCACGGCCGAGGGAGCAACCACGCCGATCTCTGCTCCCACAGAGGTGTACTTCCGAACAGGGCCATTGTCGAAGTACAGGTTGCCCGAGGCATCCACAGCGAGTTCACCATCTTCCCGAGCCCACGAGGTGACAAAGCTCGAATCGCTAGCGAACTCAAAGACCTTGTTGTCCACGCTCAGGCCTCCCTTTCCGGCGCTGACCCAGAGGTTCCCCGACGGGTCGACGGCGATCCCATGCACGCGAAAGAACGGTCCCGCCACAGGCGCGGGCGGGCTCGTGATACCGGCCCCTGTGAGCTCGCCGCCTTCGCCCCAACTCGCGATCGGCTGACCCGAGGGATCGAACTTCTCCACCACGTTGGCAGTGAGACCCTGACGCTTCGTCGCGGCCACGCAAGACGCACCGGGACCCGACAGTCCCGAAGCGTCGCAGGTCATCTGCGGAACATTCTTGCCCTGGAGTTCTTCGCTTCCACGATAGACAAACGTAATCGTATACCTGCCCGGAGAAAACGGAGAAAGTTGTACTTCGGCTTCGCCAACCTTCGGCAGTGCGTGCAGTGCGGCTTCGACGCTTCCAGGACCGTCGCCTATTATGGGAGGCGCATTGAACGAGATCGGGGCTGTGGTTTCTCCTTCGAAGCTGAGCGTGAACGTACCGCCCGTCGCGGTCACCGCGATCGTCTGTTCCTCGTTCAGTTCGCCGGTATTACCGACATAGAGGTCGCCTTTCGACGGACCTACCGAGTTATCGACCGCTAGATAGCTCGGTTCCAGGAAGGCACCCGCACCGGCGCCTGCCTTACCCGCCTGACAGACATCCGTTGGATGCCCGGGGGACGGACAAACGTTCTCTTCGGCTTTGCGGGTCGCGCTTTCTTCGACCGCGGTCCTGTTGACTTCCAAGCCGAGCATGAAGAGGAAATGACCAGTGGAGTCAAACCTCTCGATACGGAAATTGCCAGGGTCGGCCACATAGACATCGTGACTCGAGTTATCGACCGCGACGGCACCCGCTGCCTGCAACGGATAGGGGTCCGCGGGAACGGACGTCGCTTCGCCGAAAGACCCAGAGAAGAGACGCGCCTGCTTGGCCAACGCCAGCGACGGCATGATCGCGGCGAGCACAAGTACCGCCGCGACACAAAATAGAGCACGAGCGGCTTTCGACGCCGATCGCCCCGCGCACAACTCGACAGGCGAGACTGCTACGAGCGTGCGGAAACCGATCGCGCTCCGCGGTAGCTTCGGTGAACGTCGGTGATAGGTCACGCTTGTCGCCTTTCTCATCGTCATCAGGTTCTCAGAGGCTGCGTAAAGGGCTCCACGAGAGGAGCTGTCCTCCCGTGGAGCCAACGCGTCGAAGCTGGCGGGCCGACGGCTATTTGGCCGTCACCGCCCAAGTGCCCTTTGATTCCGCGGCTTCGAGCAGAGCGCCGGTGGTCGCGGCACCAAAGCCGGATGTTGGGCCGCCAGCAGGATTGGTGATATTTTCGTTGTTGCCGGTCGGGGAGGCGAAGTGTGCATAGATGCACAGGTTCCCGGCCGTGGCTTCCGGTTTTGCGACCGTGCCAGGACAAGCCGGGTGACTCGGCAATGGTTGTGCTGGTGGTATGGAAGGCACTTCTTCACCCAGCTGGTTGATGTAGTGCACCTGGTTTTCCGGTTCGCCGGGCTTGTCTTCGCTCCACAAAAGCGGTTCGGCCAGGGGAATCGGAAACGAGATCTGGGCCGGCTGGTGCGTCCCGAGCGCGGCTTCGTCAGCCCATACGCCGGTCTCGGTCTTGCCAGAGGGTAGTGTGCCGCCGGCGGTCCACGGCGAGCCTTCTTTGCCTTCTTTGCCTTCTTTGCCGGCTTTGCCCGGCGCGCCTTCTTTGCCGGTGGCTCCCGCCGCGCCTGTTTCGCCTTTCGAGCCCCCCGCCCCGGCAGGCCCTTGTGAACCAGGGGAACCCGTGCCGGCTGTTCCGGCGGGTCCTTGTGGTCCGGTGGCGCCGCGTGCTCCCGCCTTGCCTTGCAATGACTTCAAGACCTTCGGGCTGATCTGCTTCGTGGAGGTGATCAGGTACTTGCTCGCGGCGTAGGCGCCGCCGGTCATCGCGAATACGAGCGCGATCGTGGCGATCACCGTCGCGGGGCTAAGGTGGATGCGTTTATGTAGTGCTTGGAACATATGCCTATCTCTCCTCCTCGGAGTCAAACGTGAGAGCGACAGGCGCTACGCACGCGTATTGGACTGAAGAACACGAGCTACCATCAAGATCCGAAGAGCTCGAGCTCCCATCAAGATCGAGCTGGCGAGTGACACGCTCCCCTAGGAGCGTGAGCTGCCAGGCGTTGCGCTCGCCGCGGGAGTGGCCCTCTCCGGTGTTCACAAGCAGCCCGAGGCGTTGCAACCGCGCCAAGAGCTTTGAGACCTGGCCCTGGTCTGTGATCCCGGCATTGTCGGCCACGAGACGGTTACTCACGCCCACGTTCTGCGCGACCACCCCCAGTACCCGTGCGGTCCGATACGTCAAGCGCATCGGGATCTCCCGCAACGGATCATCATCACGCTTCTCCCCGCGTGGTGGATACGCTCCGTGCCGTGCCGGCCAGTGGCTCAGGGGCACGGCGCTTGCGCTCCCTACCAGCCGCCGCCGCACCCTGAAACGGCAGCATCATCATCCCCATCAGGTCTCCCTGCAAGTCCGTCAGCGGTGCTCGCTCACCGTTCAGGAGGCGCTTATAGACAATCGCGACAGCCGCACCAATAAGACCCTCAGCAGTCACGGGTGGCACATGTGCGCTACGCGTCCCCTGCGAGCGGCCATCCTCGAGCATGCCCGCCAAGCGAGCCAAGATCTCCTCACGCGCCTCCAACACCCTCCTGCTACCACGCGCGCTCTGCACCACACACACCCGTGCCAGCACTGGGTCACGATCGAGGAAACACAAGATCCTCCACAAACCCGTGCGGACACGCTCAACCCAAGCCTTCTCGCAAAGACTCGAGCCTGCAAGATCCCGCTCTACGCGTCCCACCGTATCCTCGAGCAACGCGAGCAGGCACTCTTCGCGATTGGCGAATAGGTCATAGAACGTGCGCCGCGACACCCGCGCACGCGAGGCGATATCCGCGACCGTCACACCGCTCCACCCCAACTCGTCAACAGCCGGGACAGCCGCACCAAGCAACCGTGCACGCTGCATCTGGGACACCTCACCACCACGCACACGCACACGCGCCTTCGCGACCCCACGACGACGCACCACCACGCCACTACCAGCGCGACTCCCTGAGCCACGCGCAGCGCGATCCTGGACGGGACGAGCACCAGACGCCATCACGCCACCCCGCCAGCAAACATCCCACGCTCACACCCGCGAGGACACCAACGATGACCCGGAGCTACAGGAAAGAAAGAAGCGCCAGGAAAGGCGCTAAAACTAGGCTTAGCGCCTAGTAAACCCGGTGCAGAGAGAGAGAGAGAGAGAGAGATGTGTCAGCGACGCTGACGCATCTAGCTACGGGCCCCCTCGGGCACGCAACGACCCCCAACACATCTGTCCTTACCGGACTCACGCGAACACAACCCCTCATCATTACCGACCCGGCCCCTCTCCAACAATCCCCTACAGCGCGCTTGACATCGATCCCGAGGACCGACCCAAACCCAGCCTATTTCCATGCCCCCAACACAGGAGCACCTCTACTAACAAATATATACACAAACCGCCGCCAAAAGCAAGGGGTAACTGTCAACACCCCCAAAAACCGCTCCACAAAGCCGTTTAGGCGCCCATGCTCGCTTCGCTACGAAGCCATTGGTGGAGGCTCCGCGACCACTCTTGGGCCCCAGCCAGCCCTGGCGAGGTCGCCTAGCCGCTGGGCGACCCCGCCGAGATCGCACGCTCGAGCGCCGCCACCCCGACCGCACGCCCCGGACATCCCGAGAGCTCTACCCGGCTCCCTGAGAACGCCTGCCAGGGAGGACCGCCGTGTGTCGATGGCGATCCTCCCTCCGGAATGTTGGGCCTTTACCAGTGGTGGTGGTGATGGTGGTGTGGTGGTGGTTCGGGACTGGGTTTGGCCGGGAACTTTTCGCTTGCGAGGACCGCTTCCACTTCAGCCACCTTGTTCGTTGCGTTGAGAATCAGCGTGTTGTGCCCAGCCGGTGATTCGAGGCCCAGGGTACGGTCGACCAGCGGATCGATGACGCTCGCTAGCTCCCCACCGCAGCCTTCGGCGGGAGGCACCGAGAAGGAGTTATCCACGAGCGTGCTCTGGCTGACCGTGACCGCTTCATAGCCTTCTTCTGTTTCGCTGACCGTATTGCCGGCTTTCCCGGCGATCGGCTGGTTCGGTGGCGGAGGGCTGGTCTTGCCGTCGGTGAGATGCAGCTCTATCGGAGAGCTTTCAGACCCCAGGTAGCACCCTTCGCCCAATAGCGGGTTCTTCAGATGGATCCTCGCTGGGAACGTCAGCCCCGCACCTTTTTCTTCGGCGAGCGCTGCGAGGTTCAAGATCGCTGGGTTCGTCGGCTCGGCGACGCTTTCGATCGTCGCGCTGACCCTGCTCGCGCTCCAACCCCAGAACCGCGAGCACGGATCGTGCCTGCGCCGCCCTCGGGAAAAATCCCTGCCGTCTCTGAAGTTGGGACAGCCGATCACGCTGGACAGCCCTCCGGGGACTTCTAGTTCGGTTTGGGAGACGCTTTCGCCGTTCGCAGCCGGCAACACGAAGTATTCGTTGATGTTCGAGCTCCCCGTTGGGAGCGCTCCACTCTGAAGGACGATCGGCCGATCGATCGGCACCCGCAACGACCCGATCGCGAATTCCCCACCCGTCACTTCGACATGCTGGCACAACGCGACACCAGGAAAGCTCGTCGGGCACTGCGCAAACGCAGCGAACACACCCGTCGGCGCAGCAAACGCCGACGAGGACACGACACCCAACAACACCAGCAGCATGATCGCACAGAGCGGGATACGTGTAAACAGGGAACGTCTAAGCAAGTGCCCAGCGTCCCTCATCCCCGCGAGACCGCTCCTAGTCGTCGGGCTTTTCATCCTGGTCCTTGTGCGTGTGAGCATCCGGCCCCCCTCCTTTTGCTTGATCATCGTTTGGTCCTGCTCTTCTTCCTGGCCTTGCGCTTGGCTTTGACTGGTCCGTACTTCTTTCGTGCTGCCGTTTCGCACTTTGCTCGCTTCGCCTTCGAGCGATCCTGCTTGCACGTCTTCAGCGCCGCTTTGAGCTTCTGCGCGCGGGTCAACGCCTTCGCCTTTGCGCAGCCCGTGACGCTGACCGGCGTCTTGTAATCCGCTTCCATCCCGTTCTGCCCCGTGAAGTCGGTGGGCATCGTGAGTTTTTGGGTGCAGAGGTTGCCGTTCGCGGCGAGTGCCGAATACTTGCCCTCGGGCAATGTCAGTTCGAAAGAACTGACAGGATTGTCCGGTATCGCCTTGAACGTCGTCGAGGTGATACCGGCTTTGCTAATGAACGTCGAGCCGACGAGAATCACCTTCACCCCATAGCCCTGCAACACAACCTCAAGACTCGGGAACGCTTCCCCGCCGTGACTGACGAAATACACCGGGCCCACCAACGGTTCAGGGATGTTCGGCACCACCGCCGTCGCACTACCGATCACCGACGGCGACGGACATCCCGCCGGGTTGACTTCGAACTGCGCATTCGTGCATGCCTTCTGCAAGGTCGTCAACCGCGAGGGCAGTTGCTTGGGCAGTTCGACTTTGACTTTCGCGATGTCGGCGTACGTACCCTGCAGCGCGCTTGGATACGTCAACGCGACGTGCAGGCTCGCACCGTTCGCTTTACTCGTCCTCGCCTGTGTCGAGACCGCGAACTTCGGAGCGAACTTCAGGTTCGCGCAACTCGCGGACTGGAACGGGCTGGTGACTGTCGCGCTCACGCCGAGGCTGCTGTTCAGGGTACTGCCGATCGCCATCGGGTTGCAGCTCGTAGGGTTGAGCGTAAATGGAGCGTTCCCCGGCCGTTCGATGTAAACGCGGATGTCGCGGACGTGGGTGACGATCCCGTCGAGGATCGTGGGGATCGGTTCGCTGGAGGCGGGGCTGACGCTGACCTGCGCGGTATACGGGTTGACGCTCAACCCGAAGCGCAGCACGACGGTGCCCAGGTCGAACGGGCCGACAACCGCTGAGGTCACGCTCACCAGCGAGAACGGCGCGCCGTCGAACGGACCGCCGAGATACACCTTCCCGGGGACATACGCCAGTACAGCACCGACGCCCGTACCGACGAGGGTGTGCCCGACCTGGCTCGCCGCGGGACACGACGGGCTCGCTTCCTCCGCGGCGCCGGACTTGCTACGCGCCAGCGCTATGTCTGCCTCCGGGCAGAACGGGATCCCCGACAGATCGCCTGTCAGACCCGGTGGGAGATCGGTGGAGAACCCGGAGATGTACTGTTCGCCGTCGGTCCTCGTGAGGTGCAGGTAGAAGGGGCTGAACGCGCCCGCGCTGTTGTTCTGCATTCCCGACTGGATCCCCGGCGCAAACGGCGGCACGCCACCGGAGGGACACGCGCCCCCACCGACGCCGCTGGTGATCTGGAACGACGACGCATCCGTGATAGAGGTGAGGGGCTCTGCCCAGGGCGTCAGCTGCGCATGCGTTTCATACGTCCCACACGCCGCGGGAGTGATCAACGGCGCCTGCTGACCTTCACGGAAGTGGAAGTTGAAATGGCTGAACGGGAGCTGCGGGTTGTCTGCGAACGTCGTTACGAGCTGCCCCGTGACCGGATTCGGGGTGACCTTGCCCGCGAGTCTGATCAACACCCCCGTTTCCGGGTTCTTCGCGACCACATACAGCGCCACGAGAGAGTTGAACGGGTTTTCATACGGCCGCGCGATGAACAGCGAGCCGTGGATCTTCTGCGTCAGCACCGGCGTTTCGAGTTCCACCGTCCCCAACTTCGATTCGTTTGGACAACCTTCCCCGGGAGCGGACCCCACGGTCTCCCGTGCGTACTCCGCGGGCGTGCAGCCCACGAGACCGACACCGGCGGACGGGTTGATCGTGAACCCTTCCGGCAAGGTCACGACCGTATCCTTCAAACGCGACTGCGTCAGACCTTCACTGTTCGTGAGCCCTTCGTCATGGAAATCCAAATTCACATCCAGGCCACTGGGAGACGACGCGCTACTCGTTGTCGGCGACGCCTTGACCGACGGAGCGAACGCCAACCGATTACAGCCAACAAGCGTTGGCGCTGGCTCTGAGGGCAGATAGTCCCCGAACACACCCGGCTTCGCCCACGAATCCGCTTCCACCGACTGCTGCAACGGACCTGAGCACGTCGTCGGCAGCGTCAACAGCGCCGGCGGCCGCTTGTTTTCCGGATGCAAACACGGAGCGTGATCGGCTTCAAACGATTCGTACATGCAGCTCCAGCCCCGATCGGCGTCATGTCGCGGGTCACCAGGCGTGCCCCACACCGTCACCGTCGCGCTCAGCAATCCAGCCGCCTGCGTGATGTTGGTCGAATCAACGTTGATCCCGTAGTCTTCGCCGACGCCAGGGACCGCGCCTTCACCCGCGCTTGAGCGCAGCGACGCATCCAGCACCACCGGCACATCGCCGATGACGATCGCAAAGGCAAAGCGCGCCGGCTCCCCAAATTCCGGTTCAAGCTCAAACAACGGCACCGTGAAGGTCGCGTACTTGAGAAAGACAGGTTCGAAGATCCGCACCGTGGCGATACCGACCGCGCTTTCCGCGGGGCAGCTGTTCTGTTCCTGGTTTTCTCCGGCTGGGGCCGAGCCACGAAACGCCAGGAACTGCAGGATGCTGCAGGTCGGCACCGGCGTCGGGTCGCCAACGAAGCCAACCGGAAACTTCGTGAACACATCCTTCGCCGTGTTCACCGGCTCGACCTTAGGCTTGTTACCTCGGTTTTCGGCCGGGTTCGTGTCGGGACCCTGGTTGAGTTCCACGCTCGTCGTCATCTGGAAGGGATGCGAGCCCGCACGATTATCAGGCGCGCCGCCCTCTTCTTCGAAGCGGTTGCGGAAGTCTTCGACCCCGAACGGCGTCGGTTCGGAGCTGAAGGTAACCGCACGCGAAAACGTCGCCGACGGAGCACCACCACCCGTCGCGTTCACCTGATTCTGTTCACCTGTGTGAGCACCGGGCTTCACCTTGACCCTGATCCGCACTTCAAGCATCGTGTACGACGCCAACACACCTTCGAACGTGCACGACAGGCGCGCCAACGAACAGGGTACGCCGGCCGCGTTTAGAATGTTATCTCCCGGCGCAGGCGCGCTTCCGCCAATTTCCGTCGCTTCCAGCCCGGCAGGCAGCACGTCGGCAATGACGATCGGCTCACCGCTTCCGGGCTTGCCGTTGGCCTGCGCGTCGCCGACATCCTCCGCCAGCAGCACGATCTCGCCCGTTTCCCCTGGCTGCGAGGGAAGATCTGACGGCCGCGCGCCCGAGCTCAATAGCCACCAGGGCGAATTCGCGAACGCTGGCGCGACTCCGAAACCGAGGGTCGCGAGCAAGCCCACGCTCGCCGCAAGCACTACCTGGCGGAGATAGGTCCTCATCACTTTGCCCTCCGCTTGCTCGTCGTATTGTGTGCTTTTCGCTTGCTCCTGCTGGTCTTCTTCGCTTTCACGCACTTGTGGCGCTTGAGCTTCTTGCCCTTGGGACATTTCTTCGACTTTGGCTTGCTCGCCGTCGGCGCCTGCAGCGCCAACGGTTTGAGGTTGCCCGGACCGGAAAACGTCAACGAATCCGGGGTCGCGTCGTTCGGAGGCGCGACAAAGCCCTGGCACGCATCACCTTGACATTCGATCGGCTTTTCCGGTTCGCTGTCACCACCGCCGACCCGCGCGTCATACACGTCATAAGCGCTGTCCGTGTCCAGCGGCGAGAGCTTCGCGGCGGTCAAGAAGTAGGCGTCATCGCCGCTTTCAGAAGCATCGAGAAACGCCGATTCCCTTCCAGAAGCGCCCGACGAGATCAGACTCACACAGCCGCCCTCGCGCGAGACGAAAGTTGCCGTGGCTTCGGTGCAGGTGCCTACTCCCGGCGGCTCGAACTCGTACACGTCCTCAGTACCGTTCGTGTCCTGGGAGACCAGACCGTCTGTCGAGTCGAAGAACACGCGCCCCGAATCAGACAGGGTACGAGCCGCATACGGGGTGACCTTACCTTCATCGACCTGGTTCGCGCCGACGAGAAAGCCTGCCACGAGCGCTCTTGAATCCCAAGTGTCCAGCAGGCTGTTGAGGCCCTGCGGCACTTGAAGCTTGTAATATTCGAGGCTATGAGGCCGGGCCCCAGACGGGTTGCACGACGCGCATAGCATGAGCCCCGTGGGGCCTGAATCGGCGTTGTAGAGGTAGACCTCAGCGGCGGGTTTCCCGGTGCTGAGGTCGCGGTTGTCATAGCCCGTCAGCGATCGCTGCGACATGAACGCGAGCCACTGGCCGGTGCCGGACACGCGCGCAGGTCCTTCCGGCCGGAAGTCGTAATAGTCAGCTGCAGAGAGCCGTGCGATGAAGCTGGTCGCGCCTTCGCGGTGCAGATACAGGTTGCAGGCCGCCGTGCCCTGTTCTTCGAGACGGAGATTGCCGCAGCCGCCTGGCGCGGCTTCTTCGGTACCAGACCCGGGGTCGACCCGGTTGTGCGCGAGGACCCCGTTCGCGACGAAGTAGAGCGAGGAGCCATCGCTGCTGGCGCCAAGCACTCCGCGCACGTTTCCGCTTTCCGTTCCGTCCGCCGGCGAGAGGTCGGTGAGCAGGCATTCGAGCTCGCCCGTTTCTCCGGTTATCACCTCGCAGCGATACAGATCGGCGTGTTCCTTGGCTGCACCGGAGTCTGGCGTCAGCCGCTGTTCGTCGGTGAAGAACACAACCGAGCCACCGGCGGAAGCCATCTGGAAGGCAGGGTGGACAGGCCCTTCGCCGGATCCACCCTCGTCGTGGTCGATCTGGAGCGTCTGTTCGCCCGGAACGTCACGCAGGTAAAGATGCCCGTGTTGGCCGGCGCCTTCGCCTTCCGACCACACCACACGAGAGCCGTCGAGGGAGATGGCGGTTCGCTGGACGCGCTTACCGCCGAGTTCGGGCGCGATTTTGCTTGCGGGTGTCCCGCCGGGAAGGATGCTGATCAGTTCGAGCCGGCCTTCCGTCCACTCGTAGAGGCTGTTTTCAGGAGCGCCTTCGACCAGTGGCGCGGTCGATTCGAGCACCATGTGCCGGGTGTCGAGGCTGGCGCCGAGGAAGCTGACAGCCTGAGCGCTTTGGCCTTCTGATGGCACCAGCTGTTCGCGCCCGAACTTGGTTTCGGGAGGGACGTTGGCGAAGCCCGGCGCCCCGGTGACGAGAGGGCGATAGCAGCTGATGGTGCAGAGCGCCGCGGGGTCCCCGGCGGGAAAGTCCGTGCGCAGGTACGGCGTCTGTTCGGAGGCTTCCGGTGAGATTTCCGGCGAGAACCCGCCGTCTGGTTCGAGGATGGCGAGCGACAGATCGGGGGAGAAGACCCTGTATTCCGCTGGTGCCGCGCCGTGTATCAAGGAGTTGGGGGTGACGATGTCGCGAGAGATCCATCCCGTCGCCGAACGAGCGGAGAGCACCTGGACTTTGTCGGCGTCGCCCGCGGCGCCCGATTCCGTGGGCGAGCTCACGGGGTAGGAGATCGCGCTGCCGCTCGCAGCGGCCTGGATGGGATCAAGGCCGCTGGGCCCATGAATGATCGCGCCGTGCTTTGCGGGGGGTGAGACGAGCTCCCAGCCGCGGTCGTCGGGGAGCGTGAGCGCGCTCGCGGTTTGGGTGGTGAGGGTGCGGTCGGGGGAGTCGACGGCTTCGGGGCCTTGGCCGAGGACGTTTTCAGCTACGACGCGGTAGTGGTAGACGCCGCCGGGGGCCAGCCCGCTGAGTTCGATGGTGGGAGCCTGGACGGTGCCTGCCGAGCCGATGTCGGACGCGGGGGTGGACTGTGTGTAGGCGCCGGCTTCGGCGCCGTATTCCACGCGGACGTGCGTGTCGAGGTCGTTCGGGTTGACCTGCGCCTGGATCGTGGCGCTCGTTGCGGTCACGTCAAGCGCCGATGCGCTTTCCAGCAGCGGCGGCCCGAAGGAGATGTCGGCGCCGAGACTAGGTTCGGTGATGCTCGCGTTGACATCGTTGGCGTTGGACGCGACGAGCCGGTAGTGGTAGGTCTTGCCGGCCTGCAACCCGCTTACCACGGCATCGACTTCGACGAGTTCGCTACCTTTGCCGATCTGCGCGGCGGTCTTGCTACATGCAACCGTGTGTTCGTAGGGCGCCGCCGTTTCACCCCATTCGAAGCGACAGCCCGTCAGCCCCGCGTTCAGTTCGACACCGCTTGGGTTGACCACGCCGGTGAGCGTGGCCGAGCTCGAGGACGGGCCGGCGGGCTTGGTCGTAGTGACGTCCGGGACGGTCAAGAACGAGAACGACGTCACGTGTTGTTGGTCGCCGACGTACAGAGCGTTTGTCGCCGGGTCGACCGCGACCGGGTGTGCCCCATTGGGGCTGATCAGCCCAGCGCCGAAGCTTTCGACGGCGGCGCAGCCAGTTTCGGGGGTTTCGTGGGTGATGACGGGATGGCAGGTAGAGGGTTCATAGCGCTTGACGACGCCGCGAAGAGTTCCGGCGTTGAAGAACCCTTCAGTACCCGCGAGGTACAGGCTGCCGGTAGTTGCATCGAGCGTCTCATCACCCTGGGTGAAGTTGTCTTCGAAGAAATCCGACGCCGACGGCGCGACCACACCGATCTCTGTGCCCACCGAGCTGAACTGACGCACCGGTCCTCCGCTCGAAAAATAGAGGTTGTCCGCTGTGTCCACCGCGAGTTCACCGGATTCCCCAAACCACCCGCTGAGGAAGCCCGAGTCGCTACCAAACTCAAAGACCTTGCCCCTGAGTGACCCGCCACCGGCGCGCGGGCTCGCGCTGACCCACAGGTTGCCCGTCGTGTCGACGGCGAGACCATCCACCTCTTCGAAGGGTCCCGTCACGGGCGCGGGCGGACTCGTAACCGCGGCCGCGTCGAGTACTCCGCCTTCGCCCCAGCTCGCGACGGGCTGGCCCGACGAATCGAACTTCTCCACCACGTTCGCGCTGAAGCCCTGCCGCTGGACCGCGACGACACACGACGCGCCGGGACCGGACAACGCTGAACCATCACACCCCAGCGCAGGAAAGCTCCTGCCGGCGATTTGGGGGGCGATGAATTCGAGCCTGATTTTCCCTGGAGCGCCGGTTGCGTCGATTCCCTCCATCTTCGGGTGCACGTGCAGCTCCTTGGAGACCGAGCCGGCCACTTCCTCTTCGACGGGCGCATTGAAGGCGATCGGGCTGGTCGTTTCCCCTTCGAAGCTGAGCGTGAACGTGCCGCCAGTCGCCGTCACCGTGACAGTCTGCAGCTCGTCTACTTCACCAGTGTTGGCGACGTACAGATCGCCTTTCGATGGGCTCGCGGAGTTGTCGACGGCAAGGTCCTGCGGATCAAGAAAGGCCCCTGCACCCGCACCTCCGGTGCCTGGCTGGCACACATCCGCGGGATGGCCCGCGGCGGGGCAGATGTTCTCTTCGGATTTGCGTGTCGCGCTTTCTTCGACCGCGGTCTTGTTGACTTCCAAGCCCAGCATGAACAGGAAGTGCCCGGAGGAATCGAACTTCTCCACCCGGTGGCTTGCCGGGCTGTCGCCGACGTACACATCGTGAGACGAACTGTCGACCGCGACGCTGCTAACACCGCCGAGGGGGTAGGGATCCGCGGGGGTGGAGCTTGCTTCGCCGAAGGAGCCCGAGAAGAGCCGTGCCTGTTCGGCCCCCGCCGTCGGCGGAACCGTAAAGATGAAGACGGTCACGCCAAGGGCCAGTAAGCTCCGCACGATGGCCCGGCATCGGTTCACTCCCGGAGCGGCCCGCAGCGCATCGAGGCGATAGGTCGTCGTCTTCTGCGGAGATCTCTTGGCGCCTTTGCTGTGCACAGTCTGCCTTTCCTCGTTCATGATGGAGACGAAGCCCCTCCCCGGTACGCGCGTGCGTACAGGGAGGGAGCACATTCCTATTCCGCGGTGACCGCCCACGAGCCCGACGCTTCGCGTCCTCTTGCTAGAAGCGCCAAGATGGCACCCGACGTACCTGCGCCCTGGCGGTTACCGTTTGGATCGAACATGCTTTCGTTCGAGCTCGCGAGGCCGCCTTCTTCCCGACCTCCGTAAACGCAGAGATTGCCGGGTTCGGCCGCTGGACTTGAGACCGTGCCCGGGCAAGCGGTCGAGTGTTCGACCAGGTCGAGGCTGTTGACGACTTCCTTTCCTTCTTTGTCTATGAAGTGGACCTGGTTTTTTGGTTCGCCCGTGTTTTCTTCGCTCCAAACAAGCGCTTTGGCGAGGGGAATGGTGAACGAGATCGCCCCTTTCTCTTCGGGACCGCCGGAGTTCGCCGTCCACACGCCGGTCTCGGTCTTACCTGAGGGGAGGATGCCGCCGGCGGTCCAGGGCGAGCCTTCTTTGCCCGCTTTCCCTTCTTTACCCGAAGCGCCCGCTGCACCTGCCGGACCGGCGGCGCCTGTTTCGCCACTGGCGCCCGCGTGACCCGTGGGGCCCGTTGCGCCTGCAGGACCTTGAGCGCCGTTCGCGCCCGGAGCGCCGTTTGTGCCCGCCTTACCCGCGGGACCGGTTTTACCAGTGAGCGATTTCAAGACCTTTGGGCTGATCTGCTTGGTGGATGTGATGAGGTACTTGCCGGCGGCGTACGCGCCACCGCTCATCGCGAGCACGAGGGCGATGGTGGCGATCACCGTCGCGGGCGTGACACGCTTGCGTATAGCTGAAAACATGCCTATCTCTCCTCCTCGGAGTCAAACGTGGGAGCGACAGGCGCCACACACGCGTATTGGATTGAAGAACTCGGAGCCTGAGCAGCCCGAGGCGTTGCAGGCGCGCCAAGAGCTTTGAGACCTGTCCCTGGTCTGTGATGTCCGCGCGTTCTGCCACGAGACGGTTGCTCACACCTGTGTGCTGCGCGACTACTCCCAGCACCCGTGCGGTCCTATACGTCAAACGCATCGGAAGATCCCGCAACGGATCGTCCTCACGCTGGTTGCTCTGCCTTGAGGACGCGGCTCGTATCGTGCTGAGAAGCGACTCGGGGCTGTGGCGTTTGCGCTCCCTGCCCGCCGCTGCTGCACCTTGATACGGCAGCACGATCATTCCCATCAGATCGCCGTGCAAGTCAGTCAGCGGTGCTCGCTCACCTTTCAGGAGGCGCTTATAGACGATCGCCACAACCGCACCGATGAGACCCTCCGCGATCACGGACGGAACGTGTGCGCCATGCCCTCTATGTGAGCAACCATCCTCGACCGCACCGGCCAGGCGTGCGAGTATCTCCTCGCGTGCCTCCAACACCCTCCTGCTGCCACGTGCGCTCTGCACCACGCACACCCGTGCGAGCGCCGGATCGCGATCAAGGAAACACAAGATCCTCCACAAACCAGTGCGGACACGCTCAACCCAAGCCTTCTCGTGAAGACTCATGACTGCGAGGTCATGCTCGACGCGTCCCACAGTCTCGTCGAGCAACGCGAGGAGACACTCTTCGCGGTTAGCGAACAAGTCATAGAACGTGCGACGCGACACCCTCGCCCGCGCCGCGATATCCCCGACCGTCACACCGCTCCAGCCCAGCTCGTCGACAGCCGGCACAGCCGCACCGAGCAACCTCGCGCGCTGCATCTGGGAAACCCCGCCATCATGCGCCCGCGTACGCGTCTTCGCGACCGCACGACGACGCACCACACCACTACTACCCCCGCGGCTCCCTGAGCCACGCTCAACGCGATCCCGTGCCGGAAGAGCACCAGACGCCATCACGCCACCCCGCCGGCAAACATCCCACGCTCACACGCGCGAGGACACCAACGATAACCCGGAGCTACAGGAAAGAAAAAAGCGCCAAGAAAGGCGCCAAAACTAGGCCTAGAGCCTAATAAACCCGGTGCAGAGAGAGAGAGAGAGAGAGAGAGAGATGTGTCAGCGACGCTGACGCATCTAGCTACGGGCCCCCTCGGGCACGCAACCATCCCCAACACATCTGTCCTTACCGGACTCACGCGAACACGACCCCTCATCATTACGACCCGGCCCCTCTCCCAACAATCCCCTACAGCGCGCGCTTGACACCGATCCAGAAGACCGACCCAAACCCAGCCTATTTCCATGCCCCCAACACAGGAGCACCTCTACTAACAAATATATACACAAACCGCCGCCAAAAGCAAGGGGTAACTGTCAACACCCCCCAAAAACCGCTCTACAAAGCCGTTTATGCGCCCATGCTCGCTTCGCTACGAAGCCATTGGTGGAGGCTCCGCGACCACTCTTGGGCCCCAGCCAGCCCTGGCGCGGTCGCCTAGCCGCTGGGCGACCCCGCCGAGATCGCACGCTCGAGCGCCGCCACCCCGACCGCACGCCCCGGACATCCCGAGAGCTCTACCCGGCTCCCTGAGAACGCCTGCCAGGGAGGACCGCCGTGTGTCGATGGCGATCCTCCCTCCGGAATGTTGGGCCTTTACCAGTGGTGGTGGTGATGGTGGTGTGGTGGTGGTTCGGGGCTGGGTATGGTCGGGAATTTTTCGCTTGCGAGGACCGCTTCCACTTCGGCGATCTTGTTCGTTGCGTTGAGGATCAGCGTGTTGTGTCCGGCCGGTGATTCGAGGCCGAGGGCGCGGTCGACCAGCGGGTCGATGATGCTCGCTAGCTCCCCGCCGCAGCCTTCGGCAGGGGGCACCGAGAAGGAGTTGTCCACGAGCGTGCTCTGGCTGATCGTGACCGCTTCGTAGCCTTCTTCTATTTCGCTGACCGCGTTGCCAGATTTCCCGGTGATCGGCTGGTTCGGTGGTGGGGGGCTGGTCTTGCCGTCGGTGAGGTGCAGCTCTATCGGGGAGCTTTCAGACCCCAGGTAGCACCCTTCGCCCAACACCGGGTTCTTCAGGTGGATCCTGGCCGGGAACGTGAGCGCCGCGCCATTTTGTTCGGCGAGGGCCGCTGCGTCCAGGATCGCGGGGTTCGTGAGCCCGGCGACACCTTCTACCGTCGCGCTCACCCGACTCCCGCCCCAGCCGTGAAACGGGGAGCACGCATCAAGCCTGTGCCTCCGGAAATGGTCCCTGCCATCTTTGAAGCCCGGACAGCCGATCACGCTGGACAGTCCCCCGGGAACTTCGAGTTCGGTATTGGAGACACTTTCACCGTTGGCGGCAGGCAGCAGGAAGTATTCGTTAAAATTCGGGCTCCCCGTCGGGATCGCCCCACCCTGAAGGACGATCGGACGATCGACCGGCACCCGCAACGGACCGACGGCCACTTCCCCACCCGTCACTTCCACGTACTGGCACAACTTGACACCCGGGAAGCTCGTCGGGCACTGCGCGAACGCAGCAAACACACCCGTGGGCGCAGCCAGCGCCGACGAGGACACGACACCCAACAACACCAACGACGCCAACGCACCAACCAACACACGCCTACACACATTCCCCATACCCATCCTGCCGATCCCCTCCATCCCGGTCATCCCGTTCGCCTCTGTCCTCTCGTTTGCGAGCATCCGGCCCCCCTCCTTTGCTTTTATCATCGTTTAGCCTGGTTCTTCTTCTTGGCCTTGCGCTTGACATTGAGCGGCCCGTACTTCTTCCGCGCCGTCTTTTCGCACATGGCGCGCTTGGCCTTCTTCTTATCCCGCTTGCACGTC
The DNA here is from genome assembly GCA_963784875.1 of uncultured Solirubrobacterales bacterium. Taxonomy (GTDB): domain Bacteria; phylum Actinomycetota; class Thermoleophilia; order Solirubrobacterales; family Solirubrobacteraceae; genus Palsa-744. The sequence continues at coordinate 157,024 of CAWATE010000003.1, read as the reverse complement.
TTCAGCGCCCTGGCGAGCTTCTGTGATCTGGTCAGGGCCTTCGCCTTCGCGCACCCGGTGACGCTGACCGCGGTCTTGTAGTCGGCCTGCATCCCGTTCTGGCCGGTGAAGTCCGCCGGCATCGTCAACTTCTGCGTGCACAGGTTGCCGTTCGCAGCCAGCGCCGAGTACTTGCCCTCCGGCAACGTCAGTTCGAACGAGCTGACGGGATTGTCCGGAACGGTCTTGAACGTCGTCGACGTGACCCCTGCTTTGCTGATGAACGTGCTGCCGACGAGGATCACCTTCACGCCGTAGCCTTGCAGCACGACCTCGAGGCTCGGGAACGCTTCCCCACCATGGGAGACGAAGTACACCGGCCCCGTCAGCGGTTCGGGAATGTTCGGCACCACCGCCCTCGCGGTCCCGATCACCGACGGCGATGGGCACCCAGCAGGGTTTGCTTCGAACTGCGCGTTCGTGCACGCCTTCTGCAACGTCGTCAACCGCGACGGGAGCTGCTTGGGGAGTTCGACTTTGACCTTCGCGATATCGGCGTAGGTGCCCTGCGGCGCCGCCGGGTAGGTCAGCGCGACATGCAGGCTCGCCCCGTTCGCTTTGCTCGTCTTCGCGGAGGTGGAGACCGCGAATTTGGGGGAGAACTTCAGGTTCGCGCAGCTAGCGGCCTGGAACGGGCTGGTGACCGTCGCACTCGCACCCAGGGGGCTGTTCAAGGTACTGCCGATCGCCATCGGCGCGCAGCTCGTGGGATTCAGCGTGAACGGCGCGTTGCCCGGCCGTTCGATATAGACACGGATGTCGCGGACGTGCGTGACGATCCCTTTGATGATCGTGGGAATCGGTTCTGAGGAGGTCGGGCTGACGCTGACCTGTGCGGTGTAGGGGTTGATGCTCAACCCGAAGCGCAGCACGACTGTCCCGAGATCGAACGGGCCGACGACCGCGGAGGTGACGCTCACGAGCGAGAAGGGAGCGCCATCGAACGGCCCGGCGAGATAGACCTTCCCGGGGACGTATGCGAGGACCGCGCCGACGCCGGTGCCGACGAGCGTATGCCCGACCTGGCTTGCCGCGGGGCATGACGGTTCGGCTTCCTCCTGGGCACCGGTCTTCGCGCGGGCGGCCGCGATGTCGGCCTCGGGGCAGAACGGGATGCCGGTCAGGTCGCCGGTGAGGCCTGGTGGGAGGTCGGTGGAGAACCCGGAGATGTACTGCTCGCCGTCGGTCCTGGTTAGGTGCAGGTAGAACGGGCTGAATACGCCCGCGTTGTTGTTCTGCATCCCGGACTGGATCCCGGGGCGAAACGGGGGAGTGTTACCGGCGGGGCATGGGCCGCCTTCCGCGCCCTTCGTGATCGTGAACGACGAGGCGTCCGTCAGGGCCGCGGTGGGATCAGACCACGGCGTCAGCGTCGCCTGGAGGGTATAGACCGCGCATGTCGGGGGGCTGATCAGCGGCGCCTGCTGACCTTCACGGAAGTGAAAGTTGAAGTGATCGAATGGCAGCTGGGGATTGTTTTCGAACGTCGTCACGAGTTGTCCCGTCACTGGGTTCGGGGTGACCTCCCCCGCGAGCTTGACGAGGATCCCCGTTTCCGGGTTCTTCGCGACGACATACAGGGCGACGAGCGAGCCCGACGGGTTTTCATATGGCTGCGCGATGAAGATCGAGCCCTGGATCTTCTGCGCCAGCAGCGGCGTTTCAATTTCGACCGTCCCCAGCTTCGAGTCGTTGGGACAGCCCGCCCCCGGAGCAGACTCAACCGTCTCCCTCGCATAGTCCGCTTCGGTGCAGCCGGCGAGCCCGACACCCGCCGAGGGGTTGATCGTGAAGCCTTCGGGCAACGTCACCACTGTCTTGTTGAGCTGGGACTGCGCCGTGCCGGCGGCGTTGACGAGGCCTTCGTCGTGGAAATCCAGGTTGAAGTCGAGCCCCGAGGGTGAGGAGGCGCTCTCCGCGGTCGGTTCGGCTGAGATCGTCGGGCTGAACACGAGCTGGTTGCAGCCGACGAGAGGGGCCGAGGGCAGGAAGCTACCCGGAAAGTCGGCAAAGGTTCGATCCGTCCACGAGTTCGCTTCGACGCTGGTCTGCAGCGGCTTTCCACAGCGGGTCGGCAGCGAGAAGAGCGGAACCGGGGCCTGGCCTTCGGAGACGAGACAAGGATCGTGGTGTGTGATGCCGCGGGCTTCGTGCAAGCAGCCATAGCCGCGCTGGCCGTCGTGGCGAGGGTCACCGGGGGTGCCCCAGAATACGGCGGTGGAGGACAGCAGCGCGTTGCTCTGGCTGAGACTGCGGACGTTGGCTGTGATGCCGTAGTCGCTGCCGCTGCGCACGGAGGTGTCGATGATCACGGGATCGTTGGCGATGACGACGAAGAAGCCGAAGCGGGCAGGCTCGCCGAAGCCTGGTTCGAGGTTGTAGATCGGCTCGGTGACGGTGAGATAGTGCTGGGTCGGTAGGTGGACGGCGACGGTGATCACGCCGACCGCGCTCTGGGGAGGACAGATGTTCGATTCGGGGTCGACGGTCTGGTTGCCGAACTTGTAGAACTGGGCGAGGGTGCACCGCGGCAGCGGGGTTGGGTTGCCGATCAGGCCGGGCGGCAGCTCGAAGTTGAAATCCTTGCCTAGTGACGGAGGGGCTACTTCGGGCTCGGTGGTGTGCGGAGGCGCGGTCTCCTGTTCCTGGTTGAGCTCGATCTCGGTCGTGAACTGAAAGGGGTGGGAGCCGGCCTGATTGTCGGGGGCGCCACCTTCTTCTTCGAGGGCCATTTCATAGTCTTCGACACCGAACGGCACCGGCGCGGAGCTGATCGTGACCGGGCGTTTGAGCGCCACCGCGGCTGTCCCGCCGCCCGACGCGATGACTTCGTTCAGCGCGCCACTCGCCGCACCGGGTTCGGCGTTGACGGCGATCCGCACTTCGACGTCGTCATAGGGCACCAAAGGATTGGAGAGGGTGCATGTGAGGGTGGCCAGTTCGCAGGGGATCAGCCCGCGGTTGAGGAAGTTGGCTTCGATTTCCGGTTCGGTGGCGGTGATCGACAGCGCTTTGAGATCGGCAGGAAGCACGTCCTTGAACTGGGCGCCGGCGGAGACGTCGGCGGTGCCGAGATTCAAGGCGATGAGATAGATCTCCCCATCGGAGCGACCGGCGGCGAGCTCCACCACGGCGGCCGATTTGCCCGCTCCGTTCAGTTTGGATGTGTCGGCGGTAGGCGTCGTGACGGCCTGATCGGCGAGTGCGCCGACGTAGGTGATCAGGTAGGGAGCGCTCGCACCGGGCCCACCGCTGACTTCGACGTTGCCGGCGCCGACGTCGGGCAGCGCCTCGAGGGCGGAGCGAACGGCCGCGGCCGGCGCATTGAACGCGATCGGCGCGGTGATGTCCCCCGCGCTATTCAGCGTAAAGGCCCCCGCCGTCGCGCTGACGGTCAGTTCCTGTACCTCGTCGCGGGCCGAACCCGGGTCGATATAGCTGGGGCGCGAGCCGGAGATCAGATGCCACCAGGGAGACGCCGCGAGCGTGGGCGAAGCAGCGAGGAGCAGTGCACCTGTGGCCAGCACAACGCAGACTCCGAACGTTCGTCCTTGCCGACGCATCATGACTTTGCCCTCCGCTCGTTGGTGGCTTTCCTTGCTTTCTTTGCCTTCTTTGCTTTCTTCTTGTCCTTCACACACTTCCCGTGGCTCAGCTTCTTGGGCCTCTTGCACCTGACCGCCTTCTTTGCGATCTTCGTTGGTGGTGGCGCCAGTGGTGTGATCAGGTTGCCCGGACCCGAGAACGTCAACGAGTTGGGGGTCAGATCGTTGGGCGCCGCCACGGGGTTCTGGCAGGCGTCGCCCACGCAGGCCGGCGGTGCGGGCGGAGGCGGCGGCAAGCACGGCACCTCAGCCGAGCAGACGTGCGCGTCGTAAACGTCAAAGGCAGAGTCATCGTCGGCAACGACCAATTTCGAGCGCGTCAGAAAGAACACATCGTTACCGTTTTCCGAGGCATCAAGGAAAGCCGATTCCGAACCGGAGGTACCGGAGGAGATTAGCCCGACGCAGCCCTCGGAGACCGGGCTGAAGGCCGGGACAGCTTCGCTGCAGTCACCCACACCGGGCGGCTCGTACTGATAGACGTCCTCGAAGCCGTTCGTGTCCTGCGGGACGAGACTATCGCGCGCATCAAAGAACAGGCGCCCCGAGTCGGAAAGGTAGCGCGGCTGATGGCCAGCCGTCCCAAGGCTGATCTTGTATGTCAAGGGGAGGCTGGCGGCGACCAGCGCTTGCGCGGGCCAGTCTTCTTCAGCGCCGACGAGCTTCGCCTGTCCGGCTTCGATAGCGGCAGGACGACCGCCGGTCGAGTTGCAAGACACACAGAGCAAGCGGCCGGCAGCGGCATCGTAGAGGTAGACCTCGGCGGCGGGCCGGCCCGTCACCCGGTCGCGATTGTCATAGCCGGTGAGCGAGCCTTGCGCCATGAAGGCCAGCCATTCCCCGTTGGGAGAAACCCGCGCCGGTCCTTCGGAGCCGCCAGCCCAGTCGTGGCCGTCTTCCGCCGAGAACGTAGTGATGAATGTGGTGGTAGACCCGCGGCGCAGATAGAGGTTGGGCTGCCCGCCGATCGCCGTCTCGCCCGCTGAGTTAGGGCTCGCGGTGAGAACACCCGTAGCGACGAAGTAGATCGAAGAGCCATCCCGAGTGACGCCCAGCGGGGCACCCAGGACCTGCGCGCTTTCGCCGCCGACGGTTGTCAGGTGAGCGAGGGCGCATTCGAGTTCCTCCGCGCTGTTTTCGACGATCTGACATTCCTTATCGAGCTGCACCGTTTCTTCCCTGGACACGTCGCGCACATACAGGTTTCCCCCCGAGGACCACGCGATGCTCGAGCCGTCTTTGGATATGTGGCGAGATTCCGGGTTGAAGCTTGGGCTGGGCGGCGCGAGACCGCCATTGGGCAGGACGCTGACCTGCGTGAGCTTCCCTGCCGCCCACTCATAAAGCTGTTCACGCCCGGCCCCTTCCTTCAGCGGTGCCCTTGAGCTCAGCACCATATGGCTGAGGTCTTCAGTGCCACCCAAAAACTCAGGGCCACACTGGGCGACAGCCGGATTATTGGCGTGCGGCGCACATCGGCCGGTTTCGCCGAAGACCGTGCCCGGTTCGACGTCGGCGGCCGCTTCGACAGCGGCCGGGCAGGGCCCGGCGGCGGGGCAGCCGGTGACGAGCGGGGTATAGGCGCCCGTGATGTTGTCGCGCAGGTATGCCGTCGATTCCGACGCCGCGGGCGAGAGCAGCGGGTCGAACTGGCCGAAGGGCTGAACCGCGGCAGCGGAGAGGTCTTCAGAGAAGAAGCGGTACTCCTCACCCTGCCCGATCGCGATGCCTGTCGCGGCCGTGTCCGGCAGACCAATGTCCTGTGAGGACCAGCCGGTGCTCCCGCGGGTGGAGAGAACCTGCTCCTCGTTGTTGAAGCCCGGCGGTTCGGGTTCGGTAGCGGAGTTCGCGAGATACGTGATCGCGTGACCATCGGCGGCGGCCCAGATCAGGCCCCCTTCCTGGTTATACGATTCGAGCAGCGCGCCGAGCTTTTCGGGCGGGGAGACGAGCTGCCACTGGCGGGCATCGGGCAGTAGCGAGAGCGCGGTGCCCTGGGTGGTAAACACACGGTCGGCACCGAGCACCGCCTGCGCCCCTTCGCCGAGAGCGTTTTCGGCGACCGCACGATAGTGATAGGTGCCGGCGGGCACAAGTCCCTGGATCAGAACGGAGGCGACCTCGGTGGAGCCCGCAGCGCCAACGTCCTGCCCGAGGGTGACGTGAGTGTAGACACCGGCCTCCGTGCCGTATTCGAAGCGAACATGCGTGTCGAAATCGTTGGGGTCGACCTCAGCCTGCAGCACAGTGCTGGTCGCAGTCACACCGAGCGCGGAAGTACTTTCGATCAGCGGCGGCCCAAACGTGATGTCACCACCAAACTCGGGCTGGTCGATCGACCCGTTGACATCGTTGGCGTTCGCGGCGACCAGCCGATAGTGGTAGCCCCCGCCCGCGTGCAGACCACCGATCTGCGCTTTGACGGCGTGCTCCTGGGAGTCGGCGGGAATCGAGCCCGCAAACGGCTCACAGGCCGCCTTGTGTTCGTAAGTGGCGCCACTGCCTTCACCCCATTCGAAGAAGCATTCAGTGAGCGCAACACCGTCAGGGTCAACGGTACCGTTCAGGATGGCCGACGTTGCAGCAGGACCAGTCGGCTTGCCCGTACTGACATCCGGGACAGTCAAAAATGCAAAGACGGGGACATCCGTGCTGTCGGCGACATAAAGGGGGTCGGCAGCCGCGGCGGAGTCGATCGCAAGACCGCCAGGTGAACTAGAGAACAGGCCGGCACCAAAGACCTCGGCGGGGGTGCAACCGGGTTCGGGGGTTTCGCCCGTGAAGACCGGCTGGCAAGAAGCGTCGAAACGAAGGACAACGCCATTTTTTCTGTCAATGTAGAGTTCGCCGCTGGCGGAGTCGAGGGCGATCCCAGTGATGAGTAGCTCGCTACCAGTCCCCTTTTTTTTGCTTTCTTCGATTTCGGCCTTCGAGGGCGAGACCAACCCGAGATTCGTGCCCGATGAGTCGAACTTTTGGACACCATTCGTCTCTTGGATGTAGACGTTCTTTTCGGAATCGACCGCAATGGCTCCGCTTAGGTCTGGTGCGAACCAGTCGGTGACGAGGCCCGCGTCCTGTCGGAACTCGAAAGTGACGCTTCTGCCCGACCCCTTTTTTGGTTCGGTAACCCAGAGGTTCCCGGATGGGTCGACGGCGATGCCACCGATCAAGCCGAAGGGGCCAGCCGCGGCCGCCGGGGGGCTCGCGACGGCGGACCCGTTGAGTTGGCCTTTGACACCCCAGCTTTCGATCAGTCGACCGGAGGGGTCGAACTTTTCGATCAGGCCTGGAGGCGGAACCCCCTCACTACCGTCGTTCGCGACGTAGAGATCTCCCTCGGAGGGGCCCGAGGAGCTGTCAACGGCGAGGTGCGCGGGTTCTTCGAGTGCCGTCGAACCCAGGAAAGTGTTTTTGCCGCCCTGGCATTCATCGCCGGGGTGACCGGGGGCGGGACAGACGTTCTGTTCGGATTCAGGGCGGCTCGCTTCGATCGCAGTCTTGTTGACGCGCTCGCCAAGCATGAAGAGGAAGTGTCCGGTGGAGTCGAACTTCTCGACCCGCGCTCCGGTGAAGGAATTTGGATTGTCTGCCACGTAGAAGTCGTGGGTGGACTGATCGACCGCGACCGATACAGCCGCCGAAAGCGGATAAGGATCGGCGGGCGTGGAGGAGGCTGCCCCGAAGCTACCGGCGAACAGCCGCGCCTGCTTGGCCTGGGCCACCGCCGGCGCGAGCAGACAGACGCAGAGCAAGGCGAGGACCCCGCAGCGAGCGGCACATGCCAGCGTGCTGGTTCGACTCTGTGAAGCGTTTGGCTCTGCGTTCACTTTCTGCTCCTAGGTCCGTGGTTGTATCTGGTGAGGCGTGGCATCGACGATCTGATTGGCGATACGGTCGGCGTGGTTTGTGTGCGGTGTTTGTGTGAAGCCCTGCTCCCCGGCACTGTGCCCGGGGAGCATTGGGATCAGTTTCCGCGAAGCGTGGCCTGGTCGGGGCTAGGGTGCGGTCACCGCCCAGGTGCCAAAGGACGTGCCGCCGACGGCGCCTTCAAGCAACGCGCCGGACGTAGCTGCGCCGAGGTTGAATGTTTTACCGCCCGTCGGATTTCTGATGCCTTCGTTGGTACCGCTTTCACCTTCCGTCGGCGCTTTGTGCGCGTATATACACAGGTTACCTGGGGCTGCAGTCGGCGCCGCGGCGCTTCCAGTACAAGCCGAGCTGGGAACTTCTTTTCCCCCAGTAGGTACTTCCTCGCCTTTCGGGTTGATGTAGTGCACCTGGTTTTCCGGTTCTCCGGGTATGCCTTCGCCCCAGGTGAGTTCCACTGCAAGAGGAATCGGGAAGGAGATCACCGCTGGGGATCGGCTGGCGCCGCTGGCGTCCTCGGCGAACCACACCCCGGTCTCGCTAGCACCGGAGGGAAGCGTTTCGCCCGGGTGGATCGCGCCGTTGATGCCGTTCGTGCCTTTGGGACCTGCGGGTCCCGCCGGCCCGGTCGCGCCGGCGGCACCCGTAGCACCGGTTGCGCCCGCGGGTCCCTGCGGACCCGGGGCTCCGCCCGGTCCTGTGGCGCCCGCCGGGCCAGCGGGACCCGCCGGACCAGGCGCGCCGGTCGCACCTTTGGGTCCGGCGGGGCCGCGGGGGCCGGCCTTCGCCTTGGGCTTGGCCTTGGACTTGGCGGCGCTCGCCGTCAACGTGGCATGCGCGGTCGAGCTGCTTGCCTTGGCGGGCGAGCCGCCACCGTTACCGCTCGCGGCGAACGCGCCGCCGGTGATCGCGAAGACGAGGGCTACAAAGGCCAGGATCGTCGCGGGGGTTATGTGCTTGCGTAGTGCTGAGGACATCAGTTTATTTCTCCTTTGGGGAGTCGAACGTGGCGGCGCTCGGCGCTACGCACGTGTATTGGGTTGAAGTACTTGGGGTTTCGTCGAGGTTGAGTTGGCGTGTGACGCGTTCGCCTAGTGGTGTGAGTTGCCAGGCGTTGCGCTCGCCACGCGTGTGGCCCTCTCCTGTGTTTGTGAGCAGCCCGAGGCGTTGCAGGCGCGCCAAGAGCTTTGAGACCTGTCCCTGGTCTGTGATGTCCGCGCGTTCTGCCACGAGACGGTTGCTCACACCTGTGTGCTGCGCGACTACTCCCAGCACCCGTGCGGTCCTATACGTCAAACGCATCGGAAGATCCCGCAACGGATCGTCCTCACGCTGGTTGCTCTGCCTTGAGGACGCGGCTCGTATCGTGCTGAGAAGCGACTCGGGGCTGTGGCGTTTGCGCTCCCTGCCCGCCGCTGCTGCACCTTGATACGGCAGCACGATCATTCCCATCAGATCGCCGTGCAAGTCAGTCAGCGGTGCTCGCTCACCTTTCAGGAGGCGCTTATAGACGATCGCCACAACCGCACCGATGAGACCCTCCGCGATCACGGACGGAACGTGTGCGCCATGCCCTCTATGTGAGCAACCATCCTCGACCGCACCGGCCAGGCGTGCGAGTATCTCCTCGCGTGCCTCCAACACCCTCCTGCTGCCACGTGCGCTCTGCACCACGCACACCCGTGCGAGCGCCGGATCGCGATCAAGGAAACACAAGATCCTCCACAAACCAGTGCGGACACGCTCAACCCAAGCCTTCTCGTGAAGACTCATGACTGCGAGGTCATGCTCGACGCGTCCCACAGTCTCGTCGAGCAACGCGAGGAGACACTCTTCGCGGTTAGCGAACAAGTCATAGAACGTGCGACGCGACACCCTCGCCCGCGCCGCGATATCCCCGACCGTCACACCGCTCCAGCCCAGCTCGTCGACAGCCGGCACAGCCGCACCGAGCAACCTCGCGCGCTGCATCTGGGAAACCCCGCCATCATGCGCCCGCGTACGCGTCTTCGCGACCGCACGACGACGCACCACACCACTACTACCCCCGCGGCTCCCTGAGCCACGCTCAACGCGATCCCGTGCCGGAAGAGCACCAGACGCCATCACGCCACCCCGCCGGCAAACATCCCACGCTCACACGCGCGAGGACACCAACGATAACCCGGAGCTACAGGAAAGAAAAAAGCGCCAAGAAAGGCGCCAAAACTAGGCCTAGAGCCTAATAAACCCGGTGCAGAGAGAGAGAGAGAGAGAGAGAGAATGTGTCAGCGACGCTGACGCATCTAGCTACGGGCCCCCTCGGGCACGCAACCATCCCCAACACATCTGTCCTTACCGGACTCACGCGAACACGACCCCTCATCATTACGACCCGGCCCCTCTCCCAACAATCCCCTACAGCGCGCGCTTGACACCGATCCAGAAGACCGACCCAAACCCAGCCTATTTCCATGCCCCCAACACAGGAGCACCTCTACTAACAAATATATACACAAACCGCCGCCAAAAGCAAGGGGTAACTGTCAACACCCCCAAAAACCGCTCTACCACGCTAAAGTCGCCGCCCATGACACCACCCGATCCCACCGAGCCCAGCCCCGTCGACACGCCCGCGCATCCCCAGGCGCTGCACCTGCGCCCCACCGCCGAGCTGGCCGAGCGCGTGCTGCTGCCGGGCGACCCGGGCCGCGCGCTCGCGCTCGCACAAACGCTGATCTACCAACCGCGCATGTTCAACCACCATCGCGGCCTGTGGGGCTACACCGGCCCCGCCCTCGCCGACGGCGAGCCGCTGACAATCCAGAGCACGGGCATGGGCGGGCCATCCGCCGCGATCGTCCTCACCGAGCTGATCGCCCTCGGCGCGCGCCGCACGATCCGCGTCGGCACGTGCGGAGCGCTGCACCCCGACATCACCCTCGGCGAGCTCGTGATCGCACGCGAGTCGATCTGCGCCGACGGCGCCTCACGCGCGCTCGGCGCCGAAGAGCGAGTCCCCGCCGATCCGCTCCACACGCGCGCGCTGATCGACGCCGCGCCGACAGCACACGCCGGGCCGGTCGTAAGCGTCGACCTGTTCTACGACGACGCCGACACACGCGCGCGCGGCTACCCGCCGGACGCCTTGGCGATCGAGATGGAGTCCGCGACCCTCTTTACCGTCGGCGCACGCGCTGGGATCTCCGTCGCGTGCGTCCTGGCGGTATCCGACACCTTCACCCCCGACGGCAAACGCACACGCATCGACGACCATGCCCTCCTCACCGCAGCCGAGTCGATGGGCGCCGCCGCAGTCGCAGCGCTGCGCGCCTGAGCACGCCACGCGCAATCAGAGCTGCCCGTCTCGCCTGGGAGGATGACGACGATCTGCCCCGCCTTGTGAATCCTCGAGCAGATCAAAGGGTGTTTTCCTATCTGCTGTGCCGTCCCGCGCGTATCCAGTAAGCGAGCAATGGGTCGACGACCCGATATCCCGTCGATGCGCTTGAATCCTCGACGAGCTCACCGGCATCGAGCAGCGTTCTGATCGCGTGCTCCATCGCACCGCCTCGCGAGCCGCCGACCTGGCGTTGAGTGGACCGTGCGTACGGCGACTGACCGGCCGAGATCGCCAGCAACGCTCGCCGCTCACTGGCGCTCAGCACCGTCCACGCCGCGCGCAGCTCCTCGGCCGCCTCGACCTCGAGCACGCGCGCTAGCGTGGCCGCCCAGGTCTGCCCGTCCGCTTCCCCGCGCTCGGGAGTCTCCTCCCACAGAAAATGGGCGAGCAGCATCGAGCGCTGTGGATGACCCGCCGCGAGCTCCAGCAGCGGCGCGAGCGCCTCGCCGGCGCGCTTGCCACTCTCCTGAAACCGGTCGGCTATGAACGCCGCGACGTCTTCCTGGTCAAGCGGCGGCAGATCGACCTGAGGGGCCTGCGCGTAGAACGCGCGACGCTTGTCGGTGAACAGCTCGCGCATCATGCCGACGTGAGATCCGGCGAAGACGTAGCTGGCAGCATCACCGTGGCGCTCGATCTCACTGCGAATCACCGCGTCGATGCGATCATTCGCCGTCAGCGCATCCTGAAACTCGTCGAACGCGATCAGGCAGCGCTTGCCGTGCTTCTCGAACAGCCGCAGCGGCAACGCCAGACGCTCCAGCAGCGGCTGCTGAGCACGAGCGTCGACGCTGATCTCCGCGCTCGCCGGAATCGCCCCCCCACCGATCCGGAAGGTGGCCCTGACACCGTCGAACCACTGCGCCAGCGACCCGCGCAACTGCTTTCCGTACGCAATCTCGATCCGATCGGCGATGTCTCCGGCAGTCACCACGCCGAAGAAGTTGACGTACACAGGCACCATCCCGAGGTTCCCCGCCCTCGCCTGCAACGCGTATAGCAGCGAGCTCTTGCCATAGCGGCGCGGAGCGACCAAGCGGGTATTGTGCGCTCCCTCAGCGAGCTCGAGCAGCTCGAGCAGCTCTCGCTCCCGGTCGATCATTTCCGGCGGGTCCACCGGGCTGCTGTACCTGAACGGGTTCATGATGGCTCTTAATCATAGAGCCATCTGGCTCTATCTACCAGAGCCGGAGCTGCCGACAGGCTCGGGGTGGCCGCTGCCCCACGGCCGCGGCCGAGGCCCGCCTGTGAGTGGGGAGGATCGTCGTGTTGGTGGCGATCCTCCCCCCACGGGTTTGTCAGTGTCAGTGCTTACCAGTGGTGGTGATGGTGGTGATGTGGCGGCGGTTCGGGGCTTGGTTTGGGCGGGAACCTTTCGCTTGCGAGGACCGCTTCCACTTCGGCGATCTTGTTCGTTGCGTTGAGGATCAGCGTGTTGTGACCGGCCGGTGATTCGAGGCCGAGGGTATGGTCGAGCAGTGGGTCGATGATGCTCGCTAGCTCGCCACCACAGCCTTCGGCGGGAGGCACCGAGAAGGAGTTGTCCACGAGAGTGCTCTGGCTCGTCGTGAGCGCTTCGTACCCTTCTTCAATTTCGCTGGCAGGGATGCCAGGATTCCCGGTGATTGGCTGGTTCGGTGGTGGAGGGCTGGTCGTGCCGTCGGTTAGGTGGAGCTCTATCGGGGAGCTTTCAGACCCCAGGTAGCACCCTTCGCCCAGTACCGGGTTCTTCAGATGGATCCGTGCTGGGAACGTGAGCGCTGTGCCCTTTTCTTCGACTAGCGCCGCGATGTTCTGGATCGCGGGGTTCGTCGGTCCGGCGACGCTTTCGATCGTCGCGCTGACCCGGCTCGCGCCCCAACCCCAGAATCGCGAGCACAGATCATGCCTGTGTCCCCGAGAAAAGCCCCTGCCATCCCTGAAGCTCGGACAACCGATCACGCTCGACAATCCCCCAGGGACTTCCAGTTCGGTCTGGGAGATACTTTCGCCGTTAGCGGCAGGCAACAAGAAGTATTCGTTGAAGTTCGAACCGCCCGTCGGGATCGCTCCACCCTGAAGCACGATCGGACGATCCACCGGCACCCGCAACGACCCGACCGCGACTTCCCCACCCGTCACTTCCATGTACTGGCACAACGCGACACCAGGAATGCTCGTCGGGCACTGCGCAAACGCAGCAAACACGCCCGTCGGTGCAGCAAACGCCGAAGAAGAGACGCCACCGAAGAACGCCATCGGCGCCAACACGCCAGCCACCGCGGCGAGCAGCACACGCCTGAACACCCGCCTCGCGCCCCTCCCGGCGATACCCTCCGTCCCGGCCATCTCGGCCATACCGTTTGATCCGTTCCTTGTCTGTGTGAGCATCCGGCCCCCCTCCTCCTGTTGTTGCTTGATCATCGTTTAGCCCCAGTCCTCTTCTTGGTCTTGGCTTTGACCGGCCCATACTTCTTCCGTGCTGTCCTTTCGCACTTCGCTCGCTTAGCCTTCGAGCGATCCTTCCTACACGCCTTCAACGCCGCCTTGAGCTTCTGCGCACGAGTCAAGACCTTCGCCTTCGCGCAGCCCGTGACGCTGACAGCGGTCTTGTAGTCGGTCTCGAGTCCGTTTTGGCCGGTGAAGTCGGTCGGCATCGTCAGTTTCTGGGTGCAGAGGTTCCCGTTCGCCGCCAGGGCGGAGTACTTCCCCTCGGGCAACGTCAGTTCGAACGAGGTGACGGGGTTATCGGGGACTGCCTTGAAGGTGGTGGAGGTGATGCCGGCTTTGCTGATGAACGTCGCTCCGACGAGGATCACCTTCACGCCATAGCCCTGCAGCACGATCTCAAGCGACGGGAACGCTTCGCCGCCGTGGCTGACGAAGTAGACGGGCCCTTGCAATGGTTCGGGAATGTTCGGCACGACCGCCCTCGCCGACCCGATCACCGACGGGGACGGGCAGCCGGCGGGGTTGGCTTCGAACTGTGCGTTCGTGCATGCCTTCTGCAGCGTCGTCAGGCGTGAGGGGAGCTGCTTGGGGAGTTCGACTTTGACTTTCGCGATGTCAGCTGACGTACCTTGCGGCGCCACAGGGTAGGTCAGGGCGACGTGTAGGCTCGCGCCGTTGGCTTTGCTCGTCTTTGCGGAGGTGGTGACGGCGAATTTGGGTTTGAACTTCAGGTTCGCGCAGCTCGCAGCCTGGAACGGGCTGGTGACCGTCGCGCTCGCACCCTGGGGGCTGTTGAGGGTGCTGCCGATTGCCATCGGCGCGCAGCTCGTCGGGTTCAACGTGAACGGAGCGTTGCCGGGGCGTTCGATGTAGACGCGGATGTCACGGACGTGCGTGACGATGCCTTTGATGATCGTCGGGATCGGTTCGCTGCTGGTGGGGCTGACGCTGACCTGCGCGGTGTACGGGTTGATGCTCAACCCAAACCGCAGCACCACCGTCCCCAGGTCAAACGGTCCAACTTTCGCGGAGGTGACCGACACGAGGGAAAAGGGTGCGCCGTGGAATGGCCCGGCGAGGTAGATCTTACCGGGGACGTAGGCGAGGACGGCGCCGACACCGGTGCCGACGAGGGTGTGCCCGACTTGGCTCGACGCGGGACACGACGGCGCGGCTTCCTCCGCTGCGCCGGACTTGCTGCGCGCGAGCGCGATATCCGTCTCGGGGCAGAACGGGATGCCTGAGAGGTTCCCGGTGAGGCCGGGTGGGAGGTCGGTGGAGAATCCGGAGATGTACTGTTCGCCGTCGGTTCGGGTGAGGTGCAGGTAGAAGGGGCTGAAGACGCCGGCGTTGTTGTTCTGCATCCCGGATTGGATGCCCGGGGTGAATGGTGGGACGCCGCCTGTGGGGCAGGCGCCGCCGCCGACGCCGCTGGTGATCTCAAACGAGGCGTTGTCGGTGACCGGGGCGAACGGGTCTGACCAGGGCGTCAGGACCGCCTGCGTGGTGTAAGTGCCGCACGTGGGGGGCGTGATCAGCGGCGCCTGGGAGCCTTCGCGGAAATGGAAGTTGAAGTGGCTGAAGGGCAGCTGCGGCGTGTTCGCGAAGCTCGTGACGAGCTGACCGGTCAGGGGGTTCGGCGTGACGTTGCCGGCGAGTTTGATCAACACACCGGTTTCGGGGTTCTTCGCGACGATGTACAACGCTACAAGCGAGCCGAACCGGTTTTCGTATGGTTGAGCTATGTAGAGCGAGCCCTGGATAGCCTGCGTGAGCACCGGGGTTTGGATTTCGACGGTGCCGAGCTTCGCTTCATTCGGGCAGCCCGCACCCGGAGCGGATGTAAGAGCCTCGCGAGCGAAGTCGGCTTCGGTGCAGCCGACCAGGCCGACGCCGGCCGAGGGGTTGATCGTGAAGCCTTCGGGCAGCGTGACGACCGTGTTTCTCAGGCGCGACTGCGAAAGGCCTTCGGGGCTGAGTAGGCCTTCGTCGTGGAAGTCCACGTTCACGTCCAAGCCGCTGGCGCTCGATGCGCTGCGCGTCGTCGGCGTGGCCGAGACGGTCGGCGCGAAGGGCAGCCTGTTACAGGCCTGGAGGGTCGGTGCGGGTTCGGATGGGAGCGTGTCGGTGAAGACGCCCGGCTGCGCCCCAGGAGTCCACTTCCACAGAGGACTGTAGTGGTGCATCACATGTCGTCGGGGTGGTAAGGAACGCGGGCGGCAGCGCTTCGTGGGACTGATTGCACGGCGAGTGCTGACCGACCCCGCGTACTTCGAACAGGCATCCCCAGCCGTGCGAGTTGTCGTGGCGCGGGTCGTTCGGAGTGCCCCACACCGTCACGCGCGCGCTGATCAGGCCCGCGGTTTGATCGATCTGGCTGCTGTCGACGTTCAGACCGTAATCTTCGCTCAGGCCCGGCACCGCACCTTCGCCTGGATTGGACCGCACGGAGGCATCGAGTAGCACGGGGACGTTGCCGATCGGCACGACGAAGCCGAAGCGGGCGGGCTCACCAAAGTAGGATTCGACGGCAAACAGGGGCACCGTGAACGTTGCGTACCCCAGTGCCGACGGTTCGTTGATCGTCACCGAGGCAACACCGACGGCACTCTGGGCGGGGCAGGCGTTGTTTTCGGGGTCTTGGCCCGGTCCGCCTCCGACCTGCATCGCCAGAAACTGGCCGAGGGTGCATACCGGGACCGGCACGGGATCGCCGATGAAGCCGGCGGGGAACTTGGTGAACACGTCTCTCGTGAGCGCAACAGGCTGCACGTTTGGCTTGTGTACGACGTTTTCGACGGGCGAGGTGTCGGGACCCTGGTTGATCGCGACCGTGGTGGTCATTTGGAAGGGGTGTGAGCCCGGACGCGTGTCCAGCGCGCCGCCCTCTTCTTCGAAGCGGGTGCGGAATTCGTCGACACCGAACGGCGTCGGCCCTTCACCATAGGTCAGCGGGCGGGCGAGCGAGGAGGGGGGCGCGCCGCCGCCGGAGACGGAAACCTGGTTGGCTTCTCCCGAGTGTGCTCCTGGCTTGACCCTCACAGCGATACGGACTTCCAGCGTGTCGTAGGGGGCGAGCGTGCCTTCGAAGGTGCACGAGAGTTTCGCGAGCGAGCATTGAAGTGGGAAGGGCGCCTGCGGCGTGCCTTCTTTGCCCGGTGAGCTGCCGGCGATCGCGGTGGCTTCGAGCCCTTCAGGCAGTGTGTTTGCGATCAGGACGGGTGAGCTCGTTGAGGTGGTGAGGACGGCGTCGCCGAGATTCTCGGCGGTGAGGGCAAGCTCCGCGGTCGAGCCGGGCTGGGCCGGGAGTTGAGCAGGTCGTGCGGAGGAGATCACCTGCCACCAGGGGGAGGTCGCGAGCGCCGGGGAGGCATCCGCAGCGAGGACGATGACGGCGGCGAGGAGCAGGGCTCGTGCAAGGTTTCTCATCGGCTGGTCCTCCGGCGCGGGGTGGCCTTGTGGGGCGCGGGTGCGCCCTTCTTGATCGGTCCGAAGTGTTTCCTGGCTTGCACTTCGCAGGCGTGACGCGGACGTCGCTTATGCAGTTTTCGGCAGGACTTGAGACCCGGACGAGGCGTTTTACCCTGATTTGTGCGGTGGATGGCGGTTTTGCTGGTCCGCGGCGGGATGAGGGGAGCCACGAGGTTGCCGGGGCCTTGGAAGGTCAACGAGTTCGGCGTGGGGTCGTTTGGTGGTTCGAAAACGCCTTGGCAAGCAGCGCCAAGGCATTCGACGGGTTTGACCGGTTCGGGTTCGCCACCGTCGACGCGAGCGTCGTACACGTCATAGCTGCTGTCGCTGTCGCGCTTTGAAAGCTGTGCTGAGGTGAGGAAAAAGGCGTCGTCCCCGGATTCCGATGCGTCGAGGAACACCGATTCCTTTCGGGACAGCCCGTTGGAGAGGAGGTTGATACAGCCCGAGGAGCGGGTGGTGAACGTCGGGCTGGCTTCTGTGCAGTCACCGACGCCGACCGGCTCGTACTCGTAAGCGTCGATCGTCCCGTTGGAGTCCTGCGGCACGAGGGCACCGGTACTGTCGAAGAAGACGCGCCCGGAATCAAAGAGATATCGATCCTGGTAGGCCGATTCACGGCCGCCGCTGTTCATCCCGGTCCAAGCCGGAACTTTTGCCGCTACGAGCTCTTGGCGTTCCGGTTCCGGCGCTCCGCCGCCGGCGCCACCGTCAAGTCCGTGCAGGAGCTTTTCGTATTCGACGCCGTGCGGCCGCGCGCCGGTCGGATCACACGAGACACAGCGGAGCTGGCCCGATTCGCTGTCGTATGTGTAGACCTCGGCGACCGGCCTACCGCTCGTTACGTCGCGGTTGTCGTAGGCGGTGAGGCGACGCTCGGACATGAACGCAAGCCGCTTGCCGTTCGGCGAGAGGCGGGCGGTGCCGTACGGCTTCCAGTCGATGCGGTCGACACCGGAGAGGGACGCGATGAAGGTCGTGGCGCCTTTACGTGAGAGGTAGAGGTTGCAAGATTGGACTTCGGTTTCCGCGATCGTGTTTGCGTGCTGCGCTGTGCAGTCTCCGGGGGAAGCACCCGGCGCGAGCGCGGCTTGTGCGACGAAGTACGTAAAGGCACCGTCTGCGTCGGCGCCCCTTATCACGCCTAGGACGTCGGCGCTTTCTGGCCCGTTCGGGGGGGTGAGATCGGTTAGGTCGCATTCGAGTTCGCCGGCTTCGTTGGTGACTATCTGGCAGCGGTAGAGATCCGGCTCGTCCAAGCGAGCGCCCGAGCCGGGGGTGAGCTGCTGCTGGTCTGTGAAGTAGATGAGCGAGGCGTCGCTGGAGGCAGACTGGAATTCTGGTTTGACGACGCCCGTCCCCGTGCCGCCCTTGACGCGGTCGAGCCGGAGCGTTTCCCCGCCCGCTCCGGCGGCTGAGTCGCGTAGGTAGAGGTGACGGCCGCTCACGAATTGTTCTTGGTCTTCCGCCCACACGACACGGCTCCCATCCGCAGAGATGGAACCGACTGGTAGTTCTTTTATGCGTGTGTGCTGGTCGAATCCGTGGCCTTCCGATAGCACGCTGATGGCCTGCAGGTGCCCGGCGGACCACTCATAGAGGCTATTCGGCGGAGCTCCTTCGACGAGCGACGCTTTCGCGGTGAGCAGGATGTGGCTGAGGTCGGAGGTCGCGCCGAGGAACTGCGGGCCGCAGAAGACGCCGCTGCAATCGCGTGTTTCTTCGCCGAACGCGGTCCCGGGGGGGACGTTGCCCGCGGTCACAAGAGGCTGATAGCAGGAGCCTGAGCAGAAGGCTCCGGGCGCGCCCGGGGGGAAATCTGTCCGGAGGTAGGGGGTCTTTTCACTGGCTTCGGAGGATATGGCGGGGTCGAAGGCGCCTGTCGGTTCGACGGCTGCCAAGGAAAGGTCGGGGGTGAAGAACTTGTACTCGGCTCCGGGTCCTGCGGTGGTCCCGACTGGCTGGGTGTGGGGCGTCGCGAGGTCGGTCGAGGACCACGTTCCGGACGCACGTGCTGAGAGGACCTGAACTTTGGCGTTCGCGTTGCCTGCCGCGCCGGCTTCGGTGGGAGCGTTGGCGAGATAGGAGATCGCGTCGCCGCCATCCGACGCCTGGATCACGCCGGTTTCGTCGAGTCCTTCGATGTTCGCTCCGTGCTTGTCGGGGGGGGAGACGAGCTCCCAGGCACGGTTGTCGAGCAGGGAGAACCCTGTTTTCGGCTCGGTGGAAAACGTCTGGTCGGGGCCGATCACGCGTTCGCTGCCTTCTCCGAGCACGTTTTCGGCGACGGCGCGATAATGGTAGGTGGTGTCCGGGCTCAGCCCTGCCAGTTCGAGGCTCTCGGTCTGGAGCGCACCGGCAGAGCCGGCGTCCACGTCGGGCGTCGTCGAGCCGTAGCTTGTGTCGAGGCCGTATTCGAGGCGCACGCGCGTGTCGAGGTCATTGGGGTTGACTTCGATCGCCAGAACGGCGCTTGCGGCGCTGGCAGAGAGTGCAGACGCGGGCTCGAGTAGCGGCGGTCCGAAGCCGACGTCTTCGCCGAAGCTCGGCTGTTCGATGATGCTGTTGTTGTCGTTGGCGTTCGCTGCGACGAGACGGTAGTGGTAGGTCTTTCCCGCTTCGAGCCCCGTGATGGCTGCGTGTACCGCTACTGGTCCGCTGCCGGCGCCGATTTCCGCCGCCGTCCTGTCGCAAGGCACGACGTGCCCATAAGTGGTGCTTTCGCCCCATTCAAAGCGGCACCCTTCGAGCCCGGAATCGAGTTCGACACCGGCTGGGTCGACGGTTCCGGTGAGCGTAGCGGAGCTGCTCGTAGGGTCGGTCGGTGCTGTCGTCACGACGCCGGGTACCGTGAGCGAGAATGTCGCGACGGTATCTCCGTCTACGACGTAGACGCTGTCGGCGGGAGTGCTGGCGTCCGTCGCGAGGCCGCCGAGAGTCTTCGAGAGGACGCCGCCGACGCCGAACGCTTCAACGGCCGCGCAGCCCGGCTGGGGAGATTCTTCGCTGAAAGCCGGATGGCAGCTCGCGTCGTAGCGTTGGACGAGCCCTTCTTCGTCGGCGAAGGGGCCCTGCACACCGTCGACGTAGAGGTCGCCGCTCAGTCGGTCGGTGGCTACGCCGTGGGCTTGAAACGCATTTGCCCGGAATTGTTCGAGTTCGGCCTTGGACGGCGCGATCACCCCGAGGAGCCGGCCGGTGCTGTCCGCGCTGCCTACCTCGTTCTCTTTGTCGCGAAAGTAGACGACTTCCGCTGGGCTGACAGCGAGTTCGACGGGGCGAATAGGTTCGGGGTCTTTCCAGTCGGTAAGGTATTTTGCGTCTTCTGTGAAGCGGAACACCTTGCCAGAGCTCCCCAGGACCCAGAGGTCCCCGGTTGCATCGACCGCAGCACCTTCGAGTTCGACGAACGGGCCCGGGAATAGTGCCGGTGGACTGCTCACGTTGGACCCGTTCAGCGCGCCGCCTTCGGCCCAGGATGTGATCGGTTTGCCTGTTGGGTCGAGCTTTGCGATACGTGCGGTGCTGAAGCCGTGCCGTGTCGTGGAAACGGTAGCTGTCGCCGCGCCGCCGGTGAGCGCGGAGGAGTCCGCCGTCATCGCGGGGAGATCCTGAAACCCCAGTTGGGAATCGAATTCGATCGAGTACGTGCCGGCAGGGGATTCCAAGATGCGGGTGTTGCCATAGCCAACGATTTCTTCCAGAGCTGCCTGCATGCTGTGTGGACCTTCGACCTGAAGATGAGGCGCGTCAAACGGGATCGGCTGCGAGGTCTTGCCTGCGAAGCTCAGAGTGAACGTGCCCCCCGTGGCGTCGACTTTCACTGCCTGAATCGCGTTTTCGCCGCGCCCCGCATTGCCGACATACAGATCGCCACGCGAAGGGTCCGAGGAGTTGTCGACGGCGATGAATTCGGGCTTGTCGAATGCCGTCGGGCTGTCGGAGGAGCTCCCGGCTTGACAGACGTCGGTAGGGTGACCGCTGTCGGGGCAGAGGTTCTGTTCGGCTTCGGGGCGGAGTTCTTCTATGGCCGTCTTGTTCACTTCGGTGCCGATCATCAACAGGAAGTTGCCGTCGGCGTCGAACTTCTCGATCCTCTGTCCGGGTACGTCGGTCACGTAGACGTCGTGGGTTGTTTCGTCCACGGCAACCCGGCCACCTCTCCTCAGCGGGTATGGGTTCGCGGGGGCGGTAGAGGCAGCGCCGAACCTGCCGGTCAACAGACGTGCCTGCTTGGCAGAGGCAGTTAGCGGCATGAGGCCGGCCAAAACAAGCACGGTGATGGCCCCGGCGAGAATCGCGCGAAGTGAGGGGTGCGGGCCGCCGTGGCTTATGATGAGGGCTGATCCCCGAGGACCAGGCGCCGCGTCGAGGCTATCGTGCTGAGAAATTTTGTCCATATCAGTTCCTGAGGCCTTCTTTCGAGTCTCTTGTTGTCGCTTTTGCGAATTGCGGGCGGTACTGGCTTGAGCGCAGCTTCACGAGGGGTATGGGCTACCGCTGCACGAGCTCGGTAGCCCATACCGTGAGCACTACGGGGCTGTGACCGCGAACGTGCCCGTCGCAGAGTAGGTTTGTTCAGCGAGCACCGTACTGACGGGTGTGACGTTGAAAATCGCTCCTGTGCGTCCGGCCGTGCCTTCCTGCACCCCACCGGCCGCGGGGTCTTGGATTCTGATCGAGCCCGGCGACTTGGCGTTGAAAGATGACGCTACGTAGATGCAGAGGTTTCCACGTTCAGCGATTGGATTTTCGGAGGAGCCGCCTTTACAGGCTCCGGTGTTTTCTACTTCTTCTTCTTCGACGTTGATTTCCTTACCAGCAGCGGTAATCCAGTGAGCTGATCCGCGTGCCGACAGAGGTCCGGATAGGGGGATTGGGAATGAGACCGCGACGAGCGTTCCTTCGGATTCTTCTTTTTTTGCTTTCAAGTTGCCGCTGGTCCACGTGCCTGTCTCGGTCTTCGCGGGCGGAAGGCTTTCTGTGAAGCCTGTGGTACCGGGTTTGCCGTTGCATGCGGTTGTTTTGGCGCCGGCCGCCGTGAATTCCGTTCCGCCGAGTTTTTCGCAAGCGGCTTCTCCGGCTTTTACTTCTCTGCTCGCCACGCTTGCACCGTTGGTGCCATTCGCCCCATTGGCGCCTGCGGGCCCCTGCGGCCCCGGAGCCCCGGCGGGACCAGTGGCGCCGACCGGTCCAGCCGGGCCCGCGGGACCGGTCGCGCCGGTCGCGCCCTTGGGGCCAGCGGGGCCGCGGGGTCCAGCCTTGGCTTTGGCTTTGGCTTTGGCCTTGGACTTGGCGGCGCTCGCCGTCAACGTGGCATGCGCGGTCGAGCTGCTTGCCTTGGCGGGCGAGCCGCCACCGTTACCGCTCGCGGCGAACGCGCCGCCGGTCACGGCGAAGACGAGGGCTACAAAGGCCAGGATCGTCGCGGGGGTTATGTGCTTGCGTAGTGCTGAGGACATCAGTTTATTTCTCCTTTGGGGAGTCGAACGTGGCGGCGCTCGGCGCTACGCACGTGTATTGGGTTGAAGTACTTGGGGTTTCGTCGAGGTTGAGTTGGCGTGTGACGCGTTCGCCTAGTGGTGTGAGTTGCCAGGCGTTGCGCTCGCCACGCGTGTGGCCCTCTCCTGTGTTTGTGAGCAGCCCGAGGCGTTGCAGGCGCGCCAAGAGCTTTGAGACCTGTCCCTGGTCTGTGATGTCCGCGCGTTCTGCCACGAGACGGTTGCTCACACCTGTGTGCTGCGCGACTACTCCCAGCACCCGTGCGGTCCTATACGTCAAACGCATCGGAAGATCCCGCAACGGATCGTCCTCACGCTGGTTGCTCTGCCTTGAGGACGCGGCTCGTATCGTGCTGAGAAGCGACTCGGGGCTGTGGCGTTTGCGCTCCCTGCCCGCCGCTGCTGCACCTTGATACGGCAGCACGATCATTCCCATCAGATCGCCGTGCAAGTCAGTCAGCGGTGCTCGCTCACCTTTCAGGAGGCGCTTATAGACGATCGCCACAACCGCACCGATGAGACCCTCCGCGATCACGGACGGAACGTGTGCGCCATGCCCTCTATGTGAGCAACCATCCTCGACCGCACCGGCCAGGCGTGCGAGTATCTCCTCGCGTGCCTCCAACACCCTCCTGCTGCCACGTGCGCTCTGCACCACGCACACCCGTGCGAGCGCCGGATCGCGATCAAGGAAACACAAGATCCTCCACAAACCAGTGCGGACACGCTCAACCCAAGCCTTCTCGTGAAGACTCATGACTGCGAGGTCATGCTCGACGCGTCCCACAGTCTCGTCGAGCAACGCGAGGAGACACTCTTCGCGGTTAGCGAACAAGTCATAGAACGTGCGACGCGACACCCTCGCCCGCGCCGCGATATCCCCGACCGTCACACCGCTCCAGCCCAGCTCGTCGACAGCCGGCACAGCCGCACCGAGCAACCTCGCGCGCTGCATCTGGGAAACCCCGCCATCATGCGCCCGCGTACGCGTCTTCGCGACCGCACGACGACGCACCACACCACTACTACCCCCGCGGCTCCCTGAGCCACGCTCAACGCGATCCCGTGCCGGAAGAGCACCAGACGCCATCACGCCACCCCGCCGGCAAACATCCCACGCTCACACGCGCGAGGACACCAACGATAACCCGGAGCTACAGGAAAGAAAAAAGCGCCAAGAAAGGCGCCAAAACTAGGCCTAGAGCCTAATAAACCCGGTGCAGAGAGAGAGAGAGAGAGAGAGATGTGTCAGCGACGCTGACGCATCTAGCTACGGACCCCTCCAGGCACGCAACGACACCCCTCACATCTGTCCTTACCGGACTCACGCGAACACGACCCCTCATCATTACGACCCGGCCCCTCTCCCAACAATCCCCTACAGCGCGCGCTTGACACCGATCCAGAAGACCGACCCAAACCCAGCCTATTTCCATGCCCCCAACACAGGAGCACCTCTACTAACAAATATATACACAAACCGCCGCCAAAAGCAAGGGGTAACTGTCAACACCCCCCAAAAACCGCTCCACCAAGCGGTCGACGGCCCTATGCCCGCTTGGATTTGCCTGCGCGGGTCGAGGGCGCGGAACGGCCTGTGCGGGGTTTTGTGGACTTCGCCGCCGCCGGTTTGCGCGCTTTGGCCGCCCCGGCCGGGGAGGACTTGCGCGCCGTCGGCTCCCCGTCGCCCAGCCTCTTCGTGATCGTCCCCAGCTGCTCCTCGATCTTCGACAGCCGCGACTCGACCCCGTGCGTGGCGAGCGCGCGGTCGAGACGATGGACGCCGTCCTCGATCCCCTCCAAGCGCTGCGAGACCGAGCGCAGCCTGCGGGTCAGCCGTTCGATGTCGGCCGCCGAGGGGATGTTCAGCACGCCCATCGCCAGCTCCTGCGCCTGAGCGGCCTTCTCGCGCGCGTCGAACGCCCGCCCGATCGTCCCCGTCAGCAGCGGGTTGTCGAGCAGGTCCGACAGCGCCTTGCCAAGGTGGTCTTCGCCCGCGCCGGCGAGACGCTCGCGCAGGTTCTTCACAGCGTTGCTCGCGTCTGACATGTGGCTCCCAGCTCGCTCGTGCTCGTTGACAGAATCGCGGCAGAATCCGTTGCGGTGCGAAGCGGTCCGTCCGTCTGCGGACTCCGACGAGAGGAGAAGGATACGGTGCAGCCGTGCCCGATGGTCCCCAGCGGCTGTTCCTGTTCGTCCAATGCGAGTTCCCCTGGGCGCTCGGGCCGGCCGACGGGCGCTATCTGCTGCGCTCCGAGACCGACGGCGAGCCCGAGCGGGTGGTCGTCCTCGCGACGCTCCCCGCCGCCCGCGCCCCGCTTGGCGCGGACGCGGGCATCCTGCGACGCAGAGCCGCCCGCGCGCGTGCCGTGGCGCCCGAGCCCGAGCCCACGCCGGTGCTGACCGCGCGCGCCACGATCGTCGATCCCGTGTCGCTGTCGGCCGAACGCCAGGCGCGGGCATGGCTCTCAGAACTCGACTCCGAGCGCGAGGTGAGCGGGGCCTTCGCCGTGCTCAACCGTGTCCTGCACGCCCAGCGCGTCGCCTCCGCCGACCCCTACGCGCGCGAGGTCTCTCCCGAGCAGGCCCTGACCCTCAGGGTCGGGTGGGGCGAGGGCGAGCAGGTCGCCGACGGCCGCTGGCTGCACGCCGTCGAGCTCCCCTGGGGGAAGCCCCTGAAGCGCAAGCATCGCCGCGCCACGACGCTCCGCGTCGACGAGCGCCTCGCGCGGCTGCTGGCCGCGCGCGAACGGCCGCTGCAGTGCGAGGAGCACACTCTGCGCGCGCGCCTGGACCTCGATCAGGGACGGCTCGCGCACGGCGCCGCCGAGCTGCAGCTGGCATACGCGATGGCCGTGCCCGAGCTGCGCGAGGAGAACCGCCAGGACCTCGCGATCCGGATCGCAGAGCTCGAGCAGCTGCGTGGCCCCGTTGCCGCGCAGGCCCGCGCCGCGCTCCCAGGCAGCTCAAAGACACCCGAGGAGGAAATCGTCCGCCACGCGCTCGAGCGGTTGGAGGCCGCCCTTCGCGCGCGCACCGCGGCCGGCTTCTGAGCGGTCTCGCCAAGACGATCACAATCCGCTCGCCCCGAGCCGACGCCCGACCGACAACGGACCCGCACGGAGCGGACCGGAACCCACGCACACCGGACCGTTAACCTGGGGCCAATGACGATGGACCCGACCACGACAGCGCTCGGCACGTGGAGCGGCGGGCGCTTCATGCACTTCGGCGAGCCGCTCGAGGACGCGCGCCTGCAGGCGCTGCTGCGCCCCGGCGATGGCATCGACACGGTCATCACCGCCGACGCCTACGGCGCCGGTGAGGCCGACACCCTGCTCGGCCGCGCGCTCGCCGGCCTGCCGCGCGACAGCTACTGCCTGGTGGGCGCGATCGGCCACGACTTCTACGACGGCGAGCGCGAAGGCGCGAAGGGCTTTCCCCGCTTCACCGACCCGCGCCTGCGCGCGCCGGAGGAGTACGCCGACTACATCCGCATGGCCACCGAGCGCAGCCTGCAGCGCCTCGGCGTCGAGCGCTTCGACCTGCTGCTGCTGCACAACCCCGACCGCACCGGCTATACGAGCCCGGCGGTGTGGCAGGGGTTGCAGGCGGTCCGCGACGAAGGCCTAACCCGCCTGCTCGGTGTCGCTCCGGGCCCGGCGAACGGGTTCACGCTCGACTTGATCGACTGCTTCGAGCGCTTCTCCGCGCTGATTGACTGGGCGATGATCATCCTCAACCCGCTCGAGCCCTGGCCCGGCGAGCTCGTGCTCGACGCCGCCGCCACGCACGACGTCTCCCTGATCACGCGCGTCGTCGACTACGGCGGGCTGTTCCACGACGACGTGCTCCCCGATCACGCCTTCGCCGAGCACGACCACCGCAAGTTCCGACCCGACGGCTGGGTGTCAGAGGGGCGCGAGCGGCTCGAGCGTCTGCGCCCCTACGCCGAGCGCCACCGGCTGAGCATGCTCCAGCTCGCCTGCGCCTGGAACCTCTCCCAACCTGCAGTCCGCTGCGTCGCGCCGACCTTGATCCAGGAGCGCGGGGTGGGCGGGGGCCCGATTCCACGTGCGATCGAGGACAAGCGCGCAGAGCTGGCCGCGCTGCCCGGCGACGTGCGCCTCTCGCCCGCCGAGCTGAGCGAGATCCGCGCGATCGGCGAAAACACGGGCTGCATGACGCTCAAGGGCGCAAGCAGCGAACACGAAGGCCCTCCCCGTGCCGACCGCTGGCCCCTCGACGATGAGCTCTCGGCGCTGGCCGATCGCTGGCAGATCGACCCGGCGCGACAGCTCGTGCGCGACACCCCGGTCGGCGCCTGACCGGACGACCTCTTAGCGCCACCCCGTCGTCGGCGCCTGACCGGACGAGCTCTTAGCGACCCCCGTCGTCGGCGCCTGATCACCTGAGCGCTCAGTCGAGCTTCAGCGCCTTCGCCAGCGCGGTCAGCTCCTCCACCACATCCCCGTTCAGCCGCACGCTCGCGAGCTCGTCGAGCGGGGTCGGGCCCTTGGTGATGATCGCCACCGCGCCACCCGCCTCGTGCGTCAGCTGCGGCAATCCCGCGACGGGGTAGACCTCGAGCGAGGAGCCGATGCACAGCAGCAGGCCCGCCCCCTCGCACAGCTCCCGCGCCCGTTCCATCGCCTTGTCGGAGAGGGCCTCGCCGAACAGCACTACGTCGGGCTTCAGCGGATCGCCGCAGGTCGCGCAGCGCGGCACGCCGTGCGGGTCGCCCAGCGCGCGCGCACGCACCTCCAGCTGGGGCACGTTCCCTCCGCAGACCAAACAGAAGCTGCGTGCGATCGAGCCGTGCACCTCGATCAGCTGCTCGGTGCCCGCCTTGCGATGCAGCATGTCGATGTTCTGGGTGATCACACCGTCGAGCAGCCCCCGCCGTTCCATCTCCACCAGCGCGCGATGCGCCTCGTTCGGCCGCTTGCTGCCCAGCGAAGAGAAACGGTGGCCGTAGAAGTGCCAGAACCCGGTGGGGTCGTTGTGGAAGGTGTCGATGTGGGCGACCTCCATCGGATCGACGTTCTCCCAGATCCCTTCCCCGGGAGAGCGAAAGTCCGGGATCCCCGACGGCACCGAGATGCCCGCACCGGTCAGCGCGACGACCGAGCGCGCGCCGCGCACCAGCTTCGCCAAGCGGTCTACCTCCGACGGTGGTGTCGCGCGCGAGCGCACCGTCCCTCTCTCCACCAGGCCCTTGCTTAGCCCCGCGGAAGCTCGGCGCCCGTTTGCCGAGAAACGCCGTGATGCCCTCCTTCGCGTCCCCGCTCGCAAACACGGCAGCGAACGCGCGCTTCTCCGCCTCGATCCCCTCGTCCAGCTCGCCCGCGCCGGAGACGCGCTTGATCTGCTCCATCGCGATCGGCGC
This sequence comes from uncultured Solirubrobacterales bacterium, assembly GCA_963784875.1. GTDB lineage: Bacteria > Actinomycetota > Thermoleophilia > Solirubrobacterales > Solirubrobacteraceae > Palsa-744. The sequence continues at coordinate 129,337 of CAWATE010000003.1, read as the reverse complement.
CTGACCGGCCAGCTTGCGCGCCCACGCGAGCGCGGTGTCCAGCAGCTCGTGATCCTCGACCACGCGATTGACGAGACCGAGCTCGAACGCTTCCTCGGCGAGAACCGGGTCGCCGACGAGGTTCATCTCCAGGGCCTTGTTCGTCCCCACCAGCCGCGGCAGCCGCTGGGTGCCGCCGAAGCCCGGGATGATCCCCAGCTTGATCTCCGGCTGGCCGAAGATCGCCGAGCGCGCCGCGATCCGCACGTCGCACGCCATCGCGAGCTCGCAGCCGCCACCGAACGCCAGGCCGTTGACCGCGGCGATCGTGGCGACGCCCTCGGAGCCGAGCTCTTTGAACAGCGCGTGCGCGGCGTGGATCAGCTGCTCGCCGCCGGCCGCGTCCATCGTCGTGAACGCCTTGATGTCGGCGCCCGCGCAGTACAGGAACGGGTTCGACGAGGCGATCACGAGCGCCCGCACCGGGGTCTCAGACGACTCCTTGACCCGCTCCCACACCTTGCCCAGGTCCTCGATCACCTGCGGGGAGATCGAGTTCATCTGACCGTTCGCGAGCCACGCGATCGCCACGCCGTCGGAGCGCGTCTCGAGCTTGACGACCTCGGCCGGCTGCTCCGCGTCGGCCTGCGGATAGGCGTAGAAGCCCTGCCCGCTCTGCTGTCCCAGCCGGCCCTGGGCGACCAGGCGGCGCAAGATCGTCGGCGGGGTGAACCGCTCGCCGTAGCGCTCCTGCGCGTTCTCCATCCGCTCGAGCACCTTGTCGAGCCCTTCGACGTCCGCCTTCATGAACGGCGGCAAGAGGCCGCGCCGCGGGTCGAGGCCGGCGCCGGCCATCATCCCGAAGTCGATGTCGCGATGAGTGGCCACGCCCTCCTCGAGCACCAGGCACGCCTCGAGCAGCGTCTTCAACGACAGCAGCTCGACCAGCTCCTCGACATCCGGTGCCGCATCCCCCGGGATGTTCGGCTCGCCCTGCGGATCGTAGAACCCGTCGCCGCCGCTCTTCGCGCCGAGCTTGCCGTCGGCGACCAGCTTCTGCATGCCCTTCGGCACGTAGAACCGTTCCTCGCCGTATGACTCGACGAGGTGCTCGGCGACGTGCAGGACGGTGTCGAGGCCGAGCAGGTTGACCAGCAGGTACGGACCCATCGGGACGACACCGGCCGCGCCGACGCCCTCGTCGATCTGCTTGATCGAGTACCCCTTCTCCTCCTGCATGCGCCAGACCTCGGCGATTCCCGAGTTGAGGATGCGGTTGACCACGAAGCCCGGCACCTCGCCGCAGGTGATCGGCTGCTTGCGGATCGCCTGCGCGAACGTGACCGCCGCGCCGACCGTCTCGGCCGAGGTCTCATCGCCCTCGACGATCTCGATCAACGGCATGATCGAAGCCGGGTAGAAGTAGTGGAAGCCGACGACCTTGTCCGGGCGCAAGGTCGCTTCGCCGATCTCCGTGATCGACAGCGAGGAGGTGTTCGACGCGAGGATCGCATGACCCGGCGTGGCCGCGTCGAGCTCGGCGAACACGCTCTGCTTGATCGCCATCCGCTCCGGCACCGCCTCGATCGCGAAGTCGACGTCGCCAAAGCCCTCGTAAGAGGTCGTGCCGTGGATGCGCGCGAGGATCTCCTCGATCTGCGCCTCCCCCTGCTCGGCCGTGAGCTTGCCCTTCTCCACCAGCTTGCCGACCTGGCCGGCGGTCACGTTGCGCGCCTCCGTGAGGCCCGCCTGCACGAGCGCGTCGTCGATGTCCTTCAACACGACCGGAATCCCGGCGGCCGCGATCGTCTGAGCTATCTGCCCGCCCATCGTCCCGGCACCTACAACAGCGGCCTTGAACACGAACATGCTTGTCGGTCTCCTATGTCTATCTCTGCGGGGCGCCCGCCTGCAGCCGCGGAGCCTAGTACACGCGCACGAAAACGCGCGGGCGCGACCCTCGTGCGAAATGACCGGCGACACGGACCCGGTTTCGGGAGCCGCGCGAGATTGTCTCCCCAAAAAACTGCCGTCGGCGCGCGGACAGCGCCGTTCAAGCCTCAGCGTGGGGTGTCACAACGTTCTCGGCAATCGAGCCCTTGCCGCCGATCCAGTCGCTCAGGAACGTCTCGCACGCCTCCACCTCGAGCGGACGGGCGAACAGGAAGCCCTGCCCGCTGTCGCACTGCTCCTCCTTCAACAGCGACAGCTCTGAAGTCTCCTCGATACCCTCCGCGAGCGTCTCGATCGATAGCGACTTGCCCAGCTGCACGAGCGTGCGGATCAGAGTCTCGCCCTCCTGGTCATGCGTCAGGCGCGAGATGAACGAACGGTCGATCTTCAACGCGTCGACCGGGAAGCGCTGGAGATAAGCCAGCGAGGAGTACCCCGTGCCGAAGTCGTCGATCGCGATCCGCACGCCCAGCCGCTTGACCGCCGCCCAGCCGCACGGCCGTCTCGTCCGCATTGCCCATCAGGGCCGTCTCGGTGATCTCGATCGTCAGCGCGCTCGGCTCCAGACCGCTCGTCTGCAGCGCATCGCTCTACCTCCGCGACGAACTCGTCCGTGTCGATCTGCAGCGCTGAGACGTTGACCGCCATGCCCACGAGATAGCCGCAGGCGCGCCATGCCGCGCCCTGGCGGCAGGCCTCTCTCAGAACCCACCTCCCGACCTCGGTGATCAGCGCCGATCTCCTCGAGCAGCGGGACGAAATCGTCCGGCTGGACGATCCCTCGCACCGGTGGCGCCAGCGAATCAGCGCCTCCATCCCCGTCGGGCTCATCGTGCGCAGGTCGAACGTCGGCTGATACACGAGGAAGAACTCCTCGTTCTGCAGGCGCATCGCGCAGGTCCATCTCCAGTTCCATCCGGCTCTGCACCGCGTCCTGCATCCCGGACTCGAACACCACGTAGCGGTTCTTGCCCGTCCCACTTCGCGCGGTACATCGCGATGTCGGCGTCGCGCAGCAGCTCCTCCGCGGAAGCGCGATCGCCCGCGGCGATGCCCGACGCTGGCCGTCACCGGCAGGCGATTGCTGTCGGCCCCTGCAACTCGAACGGCTGTTTGAGCGCTTCGAGCAACCGCTCGGCGATCAGCTCGGGGCCCGCGTCGAGCGACATGCCTTCGGCGACCACCACGAACTCGTCGCCGCCGAGACGCCCGAGCGCATCGATGTCACGCACCACGCCCTGCAGCCTCGCGGCCACGGCCCGCAGCAGCTCGTCCCCGGCGCCGTGCCCGAGCGTGTCGTTGATGCTCTTGAAGTTGTCCAGGTCGATGAACAGCGCGGCCACCGGCGCCTGGCTGCGACGGGAGCGCACCAGCATCTGCTCGACGCGGTCCAAGATCAACGTCCGGTTCGGCAGGCCCGTCAGCGCGTCGTGGGTCGCCAGGAACGCCAGCTCCTCCTGGCGGCGGGTCAGCTCCTCGTGCGCGCGCCAGCGCTCCTCCTCGAAGGACTGGCACATGCGCACCAGCGTCACGTCGAGGCTCCGCTGCAACATGCCCACGGCCCACTTGAGCACCTCCGGCGAGAGCTCAAGCCGGATCGCGGTCTCGCGCACGACGTCATCCGCCGCGTCGCGCCAGCGCAGGCAGCGCTTGGTCACCTCGTTCAGCGGCGCCGCACGCTGAGCTGCCAGCTGCCCGAAGATGTGCCACGACTCCTGCCCCACCTCGCGGGCGACGTCCGCGCCCTCTCCGGCCATCCACCGCGCGACCGCGATCGTCGAGACCGCGCCGACCCGCGCAAAGCTCTCTTCGACCACGTCGTCGAGCACATGACCCGACTCCTCCGAGCGCCTGACCATCGCCTCGACCACATCGTCGGTGCGCGCTTTCAACGCCTCACCGAGACGCCTCAAGTCGTGCGCGGGATCGAGCGGCGCCGTCAAAGGCTGTGCGACGCCCTCGACCGGCGTCCCCGCTGAGGACTCCGCCGCTGACCCCCCCTGATCGATCCGCTCGCTTCGCACACTCGTGCGTTGACCTGACATGGTCGAACGATCGGCAGCTCGGTGGCGCTACTTTAGATTTTTCTTACAGGGATAAACGGCCCGCCCTACACCGCTACCGCCGCCGGCTCCTCCACGCGCCGAGGAAGGAGCGTTTCGCGCGCGATCACCAGCCGCTGGATCTGCGAGGTGCCCTCGTACAGCTGCATGATCTTCGCGTCGCGGAACAGCTTCTCCACGGGATACTCCTTGATGAAGCCGTAGCCGCCGTACACCTGCACGGCATCGGTCGCGATTTTCATCGCGGCGTCGGCGGCGAAGCGCTTGGCGTGCGAGGAGACGAGCGAGTTGCGTTCGCCGTTGTCGAGCATGAACGCCGACTTCCACGTCAGCAGGCGCGCGGCCTCGATTTCGGTCGCCATGTCGGCGATCATGAACTGGATCCCCTGGTGCATCGCGATCGGCACCCCGAACTGGACGCGTTCCTTGGAGTAGTCGGTCGCGAACTCGAACGCCGCACGCGCGATCCCCGTGGCCATCGCGGCGACGCCCGGACGGGTGCGGTCGAGCGTCATCATCGCCAGCTTGAACCCGGCGTTCTCCTCGCCCAGCAGGTTCTCGGCGGGAACCTCGACGTCGTTGAAGGAGATCGTCGCCGTGTTCGAAGCGCGCTGGCCGAGCTTGTCCTCCTTCTTGTCCACCACCACGCCCCAGTCGCGCTCGACCACGAACGCCGAGATGCCGCGATGCCCGGCGTCCTTGTCGGTCTTCGCATAGACGGTGTAGTAGTCGGCGTAGCCGCCGTTGGTGATGAAGCACTTCGAGCCGTTGATCACGTACTTGTCGCCCTGCTTCACGGCGGTCGTGCGCATTCCGGAGACGTCCGATCCGGCGTCGGGCTCGGTCAGGCAGAACGACGCGAGCTTAGGCGCCTCGGTCAGCATGCCCAGGTACTTCTTCTTGGTCTCCTCCGAGCCGCCGAGCATGATCGGCGCGGTCGCCAGCCCGTTACAGCCGAGCGAGGTCTGAATCCCCGAGCAGCCCCACGAAAGCTCCTCCTCGATCAAGCAGCCGTCGAGATAGCCGGCGCCGGCGCCACCGTACTCCTCGGGGATGTGGGAGTTCATCAGGCCGACGTCCCAGGCCTTCTCGATGACGTCTTGCGGCCACGTGCCGTCCTTGTCGTACTCCCAAGCGACGGGGCGAATCTCCTTGACGGCGAAGTCGTGCGCCATCTCGCGCAGGTTCTTCTGCTCGTCGGTGAGCGTGAAATCGACCATTCTCGTGATCTCCTGACTGGCTTTGAGCGCTTGCGCGGAAAGTAGATTGACTGGTCAGTCAATGTCGCGGATTCGCCAGAGAGTAGCGGAGAGCGGCTCGATGAGCAACAATCTCACTGTGCAGAACGCGCTTCCGAACGTGGCGCCCGGCATGGCGATCAACGGTCTCAACTTCGTGGTCTTCGGTACCGTCGCGTTCTCACTGCTGATGGCGCTGCTGTTCGCGATCACTCGTGGCGGCAGAGACAGCCTGTACGACCAGATCGGGCACGGTGGTCTCTCCCACGACGGCCCTTCATCCGCCGGCGCACAGGCGGCGCCGGCGCTCGACTCCCCACTCGGGCGCGTCGAGCAGGAGCGCGAGATCCGCCAGATGCTCAGCGCCCGCAGCGCCCGCCTCGTGCGCAGCGGCAAGCCGGCGCTCGACATCGACGCCGAGGTCGCTCGCCTGCTCGAGTCCGCCGCGCCGCAAGTCCACGACGCGGGCCTTGCCGACGAGGTGCGCCAGCTAGTCGTCGCCCGCAACGAACGCCGCCTGCGCAAAGGCCTCGACCCCCTCGACGTCGAGGCCGAGGTGGCGCGCACATTGCAGGAACTAACCCCCTGACCGCGCACAGCGGCGTTCAGGCTCGCGATGCGACCTCGTCGTCGGGTATAAACGCGCCATGACCGACCCCCGCCACTTTCAGCTCGACGAGCTCACGATCCGCCCCGGCACCTACTTCAACCCGCAGACCGAGGTGCTGATCGTCGTCGACGACTCGCCCGACGTGGACCACGAGATCTTCAAAACCGACGAGTTCGCGGACGCCGAATGGGTGCTCATCTCCGATGACTCCCCGCTCGACGAGCCGCGCCGCGACGAGCTGATCGAGCGCTTCCAGGTCACCTACCAGCCCGGCGGCGACCGTCTCATCGAGAGCGACGAGCTGGACCTCGACGAAGACGAGGACGAGGAGTTGGAACCGGATGACTTGGAGCACGAGCACGAGTAGCATCGGCGCGATGCGCGCTCGGCGTCTTCGCATCGTGCTGCTCCTCTGCCTGCTCGTGACGAGCGGAATCGCCGCGGTCCTCCCGGCGTCCGCCGCCACCGCCGGCCACGGCCACGGCCCGAGCGTTCCGGCGGCGCTGCTCTCGCTGAAGGGCAGCGGCGCGATCACAGAAGCGGTCTACAGTCAGGACACCTCCGCCTACACGGCGGCGTTGCGCTCGCTGAAGAAGCTCACCGGCACGCGCCACACAGAGCTTGCCGCGGTGATCGCCAACACGCAGCAGATGGCCGCCGCGAACAAGCTCACGCCCACACGGCTCGCGGTCGTCTTCCTCACGCTCGAACGCAACCGTCAGTGGTGGACGACCGAACCGTTGATCTCGAGCAGAGAGCGCGTGAGCTTTCCTCAAAGCAAGCTCGTCTGGGAGTACTACGTCGGTCAAGGCATCCAGATCCAGTGGCTGGGGACGTTCGGCGAGGCCAACGGCTACTACCTCTCCGGTCACGAAAACGAAAACCTGAAGCAACTGCTGAGCGAAGTCCTGCCGCTGGCCACCGCTCGCGCGGGCGGGATCGCGTGGGAGTACATGTTCCACTTCGACGGCGGCTCCCCGCCATGGACCAGCGGGCTCTCGCAGGGTACGGCGCTGCAGGTCCTCTCCCGCGCGTGGTCGCGCTTCAAAGAACCTGCAGATCTGACCGCTGCCCAGCAGGCGCTTCCCATCTTCGAGAAGGGGCCCCCCGAAGGCGTGCGCGTGAAGACGGCCGCGGGCGCGGAGTACGCGGAGTACACCTACGCGCCGAGCGACAGGATCCTCAACGGCTTCATCCAGTCGTTGGTCGGCCTCTACGACTACACCTCGATCACCAAAGACCCGCTCGGCCTGCAGCTGTTCGAAGCCGGCGACGCCGAGGCGCGCGCCGAGACCCCCCATTACGACACCGGCGCCTGGTCGATGTACGACCAGCTCGGGGAATCCGACCTCAACTACCACGAACTGCTGAGTGAATTCCTGCAGCACCTGTGCGAACGCACCGGCAAAGGGCTGCCCGCGGTCTCCGCTCCTTCCCCCACACCGACGTCGACCACCACCGCGCCGACACCGGCCCCCGCACCGGCGAGCCCGCCCCGGAGCACGGGCAGTGGCACATCCGAAACAGGCGGCACCGGCGCCGCCCTTGCCTCGCTCCCGGCCACCGCGCACGCCGCACGAGCCACCGCGCACGCCGCACGAGCCATCGCGGCCACCGCGACAACCACCACCCCGCCAACCCCAATTCCGGGAGACGCGATCTACTGCACGACCGCCCAGCACTTCACCGCCGACCTGCACACACCGCCGGTCCTATCGCTGATCACGACCGCCCTCCCCACGAGCTCGCGCGCGGGCGTGCAGCTGTCGCTGTCGAAGATCTCGACCGTCTCGCTGACCGTCCGTCAGGGCAGCCACGTCGTGTGGAGGAACAGCGCCACGGTCGCACATGGCAAGCCGCGGCTGCTGTGGCTCACGCCGGCCAAGGCGGGCAGCTACTCGATCACGCTCACCGCCACCGACCTCGCCGGCAACTTCTCCACGGCGACCGGCACGATCGTGCTTGCCAAGGGCGCGAAGGCGCACTGACGCCGCGATTCGATCGGGAATCGCCGATCGTGGAGGATCCTGTTGTGGAGCCCGGAGGATCCTGTTGCGTGGGAGCCGGAAGACCCGGGGGCGTGGAGCCAGGAAGACCCTGTTGCGTAAAGTCCGGAAGACCCTGTTGCGTAAAGTCCGGAAGACCCCGGGGCGTGGAGCCTAGACTGAGGGCCATGGGCCCCATCGCCACGACCGGGCAGAAAGGCGTCCCGAGCCGATGTCGCGCCTGACAGGCATTTGGCGGGAGCTCGGGCGCGAGCAGCGTCTGGCGGGAGGCGCCGCGCTGGCGCTGTTCGTGACGATGCTGCTGCCGTGGTACCAGCAGAACGCGGTCGTCAACGAGCCGCGCACGGCACCACTGCAGAGCCGCAATCTGAACGCCTTCCAAGTGTTCTCGTTCGTCGAGGCCGCCGTGCTGCTGGTCGCCGTGGCCGTGCTCTACCTGCTGTACGCGCGGGCCGAGGGTCGCAAGTTCCACCTGCCCGGCGGCGACGGCGCGGTGGTGTCCGCGGCGGGGACCTGGACAGCTTTGCTGCTGATTCTCCGGCTGTTCGACAAGCCCGGCATCAACAGCCACCGCATCGCGGCGAACATTGGGGTGCAATGGGGCATCTTCTTCGCGCTGGCGGCAGCCGGCCTGCTTGCCTATACCGGCTCACGGATGCGCGCGGCAGCCCGACCCGAGCCCCCGCTGCGACGCCCGCGCCGCCCTCCGCCGCCGTCTCAGCCTCCCGCACCGAGACCGCAGCCGCAGATTCCCCCCCAGCCGACTGTGCGGCGTCCTGTGGCAGCCAGCAAAGCGACAGAGCAGCTGTCCTTCGAGGAATCGCCGCCCGACCCGAGCTGAGATCGTCCAACCGGTCCCCGTATCATTGCGCTGAGCATGACCGCTCCCCCCTCCCCGGCGCCCACCTCCGTCGCAGACGTCGCCGAGGGCCTGCGCGCCGTCGGCTACCTGCCCGGCGAGTCGACCGCGCTCGTCTCCTATCTGGCGACCCGCCTGGGCAAGCCCGTGCTGGTCGAGGGCCCGGCGGGCGTCGGCAAGACCCAGCTCGCCAAGTCGCTCGCGGCCTACCTCGGCCGCGAGCTCGTGCGCCTGCAGTGCTACGAGGGGCTGGACGAGGCCAAGGCGCTGTATGAGTGGAACTATCGCAAGCAGCTGCTGCGCATCCAGGCCGAGGCGTCCGATACCGGCTGGGACGCGGTTCAGGAGGACATCTTCGGCGAGGAGTTCCTGCTCGCCCGACCGCTGATGAGCGCGATCGCCTCAGAGCAGCCGGTCGTGCTGCTGATCGACGAGATCGACAAGACCGACCAGGAGTTCGAGGCGATGCTGCTGGAGGTGCTGTCCGACTTCCAGATCTCGATCCCCGAGCTCGGGCTCGTGCGCTCGCGCACGCATCCCGTAGTGCTGCTCACCTCGAACAACTCGCGTGAGCTGACCGAGGCGCTCAAGCGTCGCTGCCTGTACCTGTGGCTCGACTACCCCGAGCTCGAGCACGAGCTCGAGATCGTGCGGTTGCACGCCCCCGACCTGTCCGAGACCGTGGCGCGCAAGCTGGTCGAGGTGATCGGCATGGTCCGCGCGCTCGACCTGAAGAAGCCGCCGTCGATCGCCGAGTCGATCGACTGGGCGCGCGCGTTGCTGCTGCTCGGCGTCGATGACATCGATCAGGTGACCTTCACCGAGACGATGTCGGTGATCGTCAAGCACCGCACCGACATGGACGTGGTCGCCGAGCGGGTCGGGCTGAAGCTGGGTTCGCCCGCCGATGTCGCCTGAGCCGGACGGCTTCTCGGCGCGAGTGCTGCAGCTGGGCGAGGAGCTGCGCCGCGAAGGCGTCGCGGTCGGAACCTCCGAGCTGCTCGACGCGTTTGCCGTGCTCGGCGAGATCGGCTGGACCGAGCAGCAGGACTTCCGCGAGGCGCTGGCCGCTACGCTCGCCAAGAGCCAGGAGGACCGGCGCGTGTTCGAGCTCGTGTTCGACCGCTTCTTCTTCCGCGCCGTCGAGCTCGCCGCGGCGGAACAGGGCATCCGCGAGCAGGACGACGACACGGCCGCCGCCGCGGGCCTGGACCTCGACGAGCTGACAGACGAACAACTGGAAGCGCTGCGCGCGCAGATCGCCGCCGCCCTACGCGACGGCTCGGAGGGCGCGATGCGCGACCTCGCGCGCATGGCGATCGCCGCCTTCGGCCGCCGCCAGGAGGGCTCGGGCGTGATCGGCGTGGACGTCCAGCGCATCCGCCGCGCGCTCGGGCTGCGTGCCGAGCCCCAGCCCGAGCTGCCGCCGGAGGACCCGCGCCGCGACGGCCTGCCGCGTGCCGCGCTGCGCCGCTTCGAGGCGTTGCTGCGCAGAGAGCTCGAACGCGAGCAGATCGAGCGCACCGGCTCCCTCCCCCCGCGCGCGCCCTCGGCGAGCTGGACCGCGCCCTGCCGTCCGGGCCGCTCGCAGACCTCGCGGCCGTGCACCGCGTGGTCGCCCAGCTGCGCCGGCGACTGGCGACGCAGGGGATGCAGAATCGCGGCCACCGCCGCCACGCGCACGTGGACGTGCGCCGCACGATGCGCGCTTCGCTCCAGACCGGCGGCGTTCCCGTTGTTCTCAAGTACCGCCCGCGACGCCCGAAACGTCCCGAGATCTACGTGCTCTGCGACGTCTCCACGAGCGTCACCTCGGCGTCGGTGTTCTTCCTATCGGTGCTGCACGCGCTGCACGACACGTTTCGCAAGATGCGCTCGTTCGTGTTCATCGAGCGGATCTCCGAGGTCACCGACATCTTCGAACGCGAGCGCAACTTCAAAGCTGTCAGCGAGCGCATCGCAGGCGACGCGGGCGTGGCCGACATCTCCGGCTACACCGATTACGGACGGGTCTGGTCGGAGTTCCTCGCACAGGTGCAGGACGATCTGCACCCCCGGGCGACCGTGATCGTGCTCGGCGACGCGCGCACCAACGGCCGCGACCCCCGCGCCGACATCTTCGCCCAGATCGCCGCCCGCGCCGGGCGCACGTTCTGGCTGAACCCCGAGCCACGCCTGTATTGGAACTACGGCGACTCCGTCATTTCGGCCTATGAGCAGCACTGCACCGCGTTCGAGTGCTGGACCACCGCGCAGCTCGAGGATTTCGTACGAGCCTTGACCCGCCCGGTCATCGCCGCCGCGCGGTAGCATCGGCGACAGACAGAGCAGGCAACAGACAGCAGGGGGGCTGGCGGGACAGGCCGGCTGAGATGGCGCACCGGAAGCGAATCCCCCGGCGCCGACCCTTTGAACCTGTGGGGTAATGCCCGCGGAGGGAGAGACGTGCTGCAGGCAGGGTTGAAGCCCGCGCGTAGATCGCCAGAGACAGACCCATGCGAGACGACGAGCAAGGGTGGGGAAAGCGTGTGCGTGGAGGAGGTGAGCCATGCCTACCGCGACCGCCAGGGGGCCGTAGTGCAGGCGCTCTCGGACGTCTCGCTGCGGGCCGCCCACGGCGAGCTGCTCGCCGTCGTGGGAGCGAGCGGCTGTGGCAAGACGACCCTGCTCGAGCTGATCTGCGGCCTGCAGTCCCCCGACCACGGCTCGATCGCGTGCGAACCGGCGGCGCTGATGGCGCAGCGCGACCTGCTGCTCCCGTGGCTGAGCGCCGTCGACAACGCCGCGCTCGCGCTGCGCATCGCCGGACAGTCTCGAGCCTCGGCGCGCGCGCGCGCGAGCAGGCTGTTCGCGGAGCTCGGGCTGGCCGGCTTCGAGCAGACCCATCCGGCCGAGCTCTCGGGAGGCATGCGCCAGCGCGTGGCGTTCCTGCGCACGCTGCTCTCGGGCAAGCCCGTCCTCTGCCTGGATGAGCCGTTCGGCGCGCTCGACGCGATCACGCGCGCGGAGATGCAGAGCTGGCTGGGTCGCACACTGGCCCGCGAACCGCGCACGGTGGTGCTCGTCACCCACGACGTCGAGGAGGCGATCGTGCTCGCCGACCGGGTCGCGGTGCTGTCCCCCCGCCCTGGGCACGTGCGCGCAAGCCTCGAGGTGAGCCTCCCCCGCCCACGCTCGCGCACCGACGCCAAGGTGATTGCGTTGCGCGAGCGGGCGCTGCTCGCGCTGGGGCTGGACACACAGGACCTGGATGCACGGAGCATGGACACGCAAGACCTGGACACACGGAGCATGGACAAGCAGGACCTGGACACATGAGGCGCCGGACCGCCGTTGCGGCGCCCCCTGTACTGCTCGCGATCGCGGTGCTCGGCGCGTGGGAGCTATACGCCAACTCGGGCTCCACCAGCTCCTCGATCCTGCCGGCGCCACACGCGATCGCCGAAGCGCTGTGGAACAACGCCTCCCTGCTCGGACACAACCTCGCGATCACCGCTGAGGAGGTCGGGCTCGGGCTGGCGCTCGCGCTCGCGCTCGGGTTCACACTCGCTGTGCTGATCCATCTGTCACCGCTGCTGCGACGCTCCTTCTATCCGCTCGCGGTCGGCTCCCAGGCGGTGCCGATCGCGGTGATCGCGCCGCTGCTCGTGCTCTCGTGGGGCTTCGGCCTGCTGCCGAAGCTCGTCGTGATCGTGCTGATCTGCTTCTTTCCGGTCCTCGTCACGACCGTCGATGGGCTCGCCGCGGTCGATCCCGATCAGCTGAAGCTGCTGCGCACGCTCGACGCGTCGCGCTTGCAGTCGTTTCGCTTTGCCGAGCTGCCGGCGGCGTTCCCGGCCGCGATCAGCGGCGCACGGATCGCCGTCACGGTCGGCGTGATCGGCGCCTATATCGCCGAGTCCCAGACTGCCACCACCGGCGCCTACGCCGGTCTGGGACGCGAGATCAACTCCGATCTCACCGCCCTGCAGACCCCCCGCGCGTACGCGGCGGCGGTCGTGCTGTTCGTGTTCGCGATCCTCTGCTTCTACACCCTCGCCCTCGCCGAGCGCCGACTGGCGCCGTGGGCCAACCGACCAAGAGGAGGCGCCAGTTGAGCGTTTTGCCGTGTACCAGCGTCCGCCGCATCGTCGTCGTATCCGGCGTTCTGATCGCTCTCGCAATGGGCATATCCGCCTGTGGCGCCAAGCAGGACACGATCTCCGCGTCTGGAGCGAAGTCCTTCACGGTGATGCTCGACTGGTTCCCCAACGCCGACCATGCTCCGCTCTACTCCGCGATCGCGAACGGCGACTTCCGCGCCGTCGGACTGGACGTCCGTCCGGTGGTCCCGTCGGAAACGGCCGAACCGCTGAAGCTGCTCGCCGCGGGCAAGGTGGACATGGCGATCTCCTACGAGCCCGAGCTGCTGCTCGCGCGCGACGAAGGGTTGAAGCTGGTGTCGGTCGCGGCGCTCGTGCAGCGCCCCCTGACGTCGATCATCGCGCTGCCCGGACACCATGTATCGAGCGTCGCGGATCTCGCCGGCAAGACCGTCGGCACGGCCGGCATCCCCTATCAGGCAGCCGAGCTGAAGACCGCTCTGCAGGCGGCCGGCGTGAACCCGGCGTCGGTGCGAGAAGTGAACGTGGGCTTCAACATCGTGCCCGCGATGCTCTCCGGGAAGGTGGCCGCGACGCTCGGCGGATACTGGAACTACGAGGCGCTGCAGCTCCAGCTGCTGCACAGGCATCCGATCACGATCCCCGTCGATCGAGCGGGCGTGCCCACATACGAGGAGCTGGTGCTGGTGGTACGCGAGGACGAGGCGCGCACCCGCGGTCAGGATCTGCGCGCGTTCCTGCAGGCGCTGACCCGCGGCGAGCGCGGGGTGGGAGCCGACCCGTCCGCCGCGGCCGCGGCCCTCGTCAAGGCCAACCCGTCGCTGGAGCCCAAGCTCCAGCTGACCTCGATCGAGCAGACGCTCCCGGCTACGCTGCCCGCCGGCGGCAAGCCATACGGCTACCAGAGTTCCACCGCGTGGGCGGCGTTCGGCGAGTGGATGTACTCGCACAAGCTGCTTCGACACGAACCGAACGGGGGCTTGCCGCCCTTCACCAACGAGTTCCTGCCGGGGAAGGCATCTAGTGGCCAGATCAATGTCCCGGGACACTCGCTGAGATGGCACGCGTCGGCCTGCTCACAGGGGGCGGCGACTGCCCGGGCCTGAACGCGGTGATCCGAGCGGTCGTGCGCAGGGGACTCGCGGAAGACGGCGAGAACAGCTTCGTCGGGTTCCTGCACGGCTGGGCCGGCGTGCTCGCAGACGACGCGATCGAGCTGACGCTCGAGAGCACCGCCGGCATCCTCCCCCGCGGCGGGACGATTCTCGGCACCTCGCGCACGAACCCGTTCGCCGAGGATCGCGACGGGACGCCTGCGATCCGCCGGACGCTAAAGGCGCGCGGGGTGGACGCGCTGATCCCGATCGGCGGCGAGGACACGCTCGGCGTGGCGCTGCGCCTGCATGAAGCGGGGATCCCGATCGTCGGGGTGCCGAAGACAATCGACAACGACCTCGGCGGGACCGACGTGACGTTCGGCTTTCAGACGGCCGTGCAGATCGTCACCGATGCGATCGACCGCCTGCATACCACGGCGGAGTCGCACAACCGCGTGATGGTCCTCGAGGTGATGGGCAGGCATGCGGGCTGGATCGCAACCCACGCCGGAATCGCGGGAGGAGCCGATGCGATCCTCGTGCCGGAGCGGCCGTTCGACATCGAGCAGGTCTGCGCGCACCTGCGCCGCCGCCACGCGCGCAGTCGCAGCTTCTCGATCGTGGTCGTGGCCGAGGGAGCCGTGGCGCAGGCCGCCACCGCCGAGGCTCGCCCTGCTATTGCCACCGATGCGTTCGGCCACGCGCGGCTCGGCGGGATCGGCGTGACGCTCGAGGCGGAGATCGAGCGACGGACCGGGTACGAGAGTCGCGTGACGATCCTCGGTCACGTGCAACGCGGGGGCACGCCGGTGGCGTTCGACCGCGTGCTCGCGACCCGCTTCGGCGTGGCCGCGATGGCGGCGACCGCGGCCGGGCGCTTCGGGACGATGGTGGGATTGCGGGGGACCGAGATCGTCGAGGTCTCGCTGGCCGACGCGCTGCGCGAGCCCAAGCTGCTCGATCCGGCTCTGTATGAGACGGCCGAGCTGTTCTTCGGCTGATCGCAGGCGCACTTCGACCCGATCCGGCGGAGGCCCGAGGCCCAGGGACTTGCCGATGTATCGGAATGATTCAGCGCTCCGTCGCAGAGTTGAGTATTGTTTCTACGGTCGGATCTTTGAGACGAGGAGCGATGTCGCGGGGGAGCACAGAGAAGACTGAGTGGATGCGGGGGACCTCGGCCTCCCTGCGAGGAGCGCTGCTCGGACTCCTACTCGAGCGTCCCGGGCACAGCTACGAGCTGGCGAACCGTCTGCTCACCCGTCTGGGGGAGACATGGAGGATCAACCCCAACGATGTCTATCGGCTGTTGAAACAGCTCGAGGACGGCGGGCTCGCGTCAGCCAACGAGGAGCCCAAGCGGGGAAATCAGCGCGGCACGCACTCCGTCTACTACCCAACCGAGCTCACCGCCGAGGCTTTGACACGGTGGATGGAGACGCTTCTGCCGAGGGGGCCTGTGCGCGTCGGGCTGCAGGCAAAGCTCGCTGTTGCAAGGGAGGAGGACGCAACGCGGCTGCTGGCGGCGCTGCGTCAGTACGAGCGGGAATGTCTCGAGCTCTTGAAGCTCGCTCCTGCGGCCCATAAGGGCCAGCGCTCGTGGAAGGCCCTGTTCATGGACTGCACACGCGAAGCCGTCGACGGACAGCTTCGGCAGGAGATCGCCTGGTCGCAACGCACCCGCAGACGCATCAGGGAACATGCGGCGACCGAGTAGCGCCACAGATCCGAAGGGGTCGCTGCTTTCGTTCATGAACGTGAGCAAGCGCTACCCCGACGGAACTCGGGAGATCGTCGTCCTCGACGAAGAGTCGTTCGACGTCGAGCGGGGCATGTTCGTCGGGATCTTCGGCGCACGACGCTCGGGCAAGTCGACTCTGCTGCGTCTCGCGGCGGGAGTCGAGGAGCCGAGCGCAGGGACCGTCATCTTCGCCGGCCAAAACCTCACCGAGATGTCGGTGGTCGGCCGCGAACGCCTGCTGCGCACAGCGATCGGCTTCGTCTCGGCGGACGACTGGCGACCGAGCCCGAAGGAGCGCGTCGTCGACTACGTGGCACTGTCGCTCGGGAGCGACGGCCCCGCGCTGCGCGACGCCAGGCACCGAGCGCGTGAGGCGCTCGCGCTCGTGGGCATGGCGCGTGGCGCGGACGAGCTCGCAAGGTCGCTGTCGATCGGCGAGCGGGCACGCATCGTCCTGGCGCAAGCGATCGTTCGCGGACCACGCCTGTTGCTGGTGGACGAGCCGGCGGTGATGCCGAGCCTGAGCGAGCGCGAGGAGCTCTATGCGCTGATGCGGACGATCGCGCACGAGCAGAACATGACCTTGATGATCGCCTCCGAAGAGATGGCTCCGTTGCATGGCGCCCAGGTGCTGATGTCGATCGCCGACGGCGAGCTCTGCTCGACCGATGAGCGCAGCACGGTTGTGCGGCTTCCTAGGCGAAGCCTGGCCGGAGCGGAGCGTCGCGGGCGGTGAGCGCGCTCGAGCTGCTCGATGTCGTCAAGCACTATTCCAGCGGCGGAGAGATAGTCAAAGCGGTCGACGGCGTCTCCCTCTCGATCGACGACGGAGAGCTCGTCGCGCTGTATGGCCCGAGCGGCTCGGGCAAGACGACGCTGCTGCTGCTGGCGGCGGCCCTGATGTCACCGGACCATGGACGCGTCCTGTTCGACGGGCAGGACGTGGGCGCCATGTCCGAGCGTGACTGCGCCCGCTACCGCCTGCGAGACGTGGGCTTCGTGTTTCAGTCCTTTCACCTGATGGCGAACACCTCGGCGCTCGACAACGCGACGATCAAGCTGACCGGCGCCGGCTACACGTTGCGCGACGCGCGACGCAAAGCACGACCCTGGCTCGAGCGGGTCGGCCTCGGCGCACGGGCCGAGCACACGCCGGAGCGACTCTCGATGGGCGAGCGCCAGCGGGTTGCGATCGCGCGTGCGCTGGTCAACGAGCCGCGGCTGCTGCTCGCCGACGAGCCGACCGGCAACCTCGACTCCGAGCGTAGTCGCCAGACACTCGCGCTCCTGCGCGACATCTGTCACGAGCGACGGATCCCCGGACTTCTGGTCACACACGACTTCGATGCAAGATCCTTCGCGGACCGCGTCCACACCCTGCGCGACGGACGCCTCGCAGAGGGGCTGGACGCGGAGCTGACAGCGACACAGCCGTGAGCGATCGGCTGTGAGCAAACCGCTGAACCCCAAGATCCTGGGCGTCCGGCTGAGCATGCTGGCGCACATCTGCGGCCGGCGGCTGCGCCTTCATACAGGCCAAGAGCTGCTCGCGGGCAGTGGGATCGCGGTCGGGGTCGCGCTGGTGTTCGGCGTGCTGGTAGCCAACGCGAGCCTGACGAGCTCGGCGGGCGAGCTCGTCCACCAGGTCGTCGGCTCCGCGCGACTGCAGATCGCCGCGCGCTCGCCCGCCGGGTTCGAACAGCAGCTGGCAAGCACCGTCCAAAGACTGCCGGGCGTGCAGGTCTCGGCTGCTGTGCTGCGCGAGAACGTCGCGCTCGTCGGCCCTCACGGTCGTCAGTCGGTCCAGCTGCTGGGGCTGACGCCCGGCGTAATCGCCCTCGGAAGCCTCGGCACACGTGACTTCGGACAGGGCGGTCTGCGGTTCGCGGGCGGCATCATCCTGCCAAACACGATCGCCGGAGCCATCGGCGCGCAGCCGAACACGAGGATCGCCGTGCTCTCCTCCGGCGTTTCACATGAGGTCAAGACGGGCGGGGTGCTGGACAGCTCACTCTTCGGCGCCCTGGCGACCAGCCCGGTCGCGATCGCACCGCTCGCGACGGCGCAACGACTGACGGGGCTCACGCGACGAGTAACGCTGATCCTCGTCAAGCCGCGCCCCGGCGCGGACCGGCTGGTGCGCAGCGAGCTAATGCGGATCGCGGGCGAGCGCCTGGATGTCCTGCCCGCCGATAACGAGCTGCGCCTGCTCAAGGAAGCGGCCAAGCCCAACGACCAGTCCACCGCGCTGTTCTCGGCGATCAGCGTGATGGTCGGCTTTCTGCTCGCGCTCTGCGCGATGCTGCTGACCGTGCCCGAGCGGCGGCGCTTCACCGCCGATCTGCGGATGCATGGCTATGACTGGCGTCAGGTCCTCATGATCCTGGGCGCTGAGGCCCTGGCGCTCGGAGCGATCGCCTCGGCGGTCGGCGTCGTGCTGGGCGACGTGCTGTCGCGGACGCTCTTCCACCAGGTGCCCGCCTACCTCGCGTTCGCGTTCCCGATCGGCTCACAGCAGACCGTCCACCCGGCGGCCGTGGTGTTCGCGCTCGGATGTGGCGTGCTCGCGACGCTGCTCGCGTCGCTGCTTCCGGTCTTCGATCTGCGCGCGAGCCGTCCACGCGACGCCGTGTATCGCACGACGGGCAGCGGCAGCGAGAGCTTCGATGGCCGTGCGGCGATCGCGCTCGGCGGCGGCGGCGTCCTGCTCTTGCTGCTAGTGAGCGCCCTGGTGCTGATCGCGCCGAGCTTGACGATCGCGGGAGGAGTTGCGCTTGCGCTCGCGACGCTGTGCATGATCCCGATCGTGTTCGCGGGAGCGGCTCGCGGTCTGGCTCGTCTGAGCGAGCACGTACGCAGCAGCGCGCTGCTGCTCAGCGCGCGCGAGCTCCGCGCCGCCTCGACGCGCTCGATCGCCATGGCCGGCATCGCCGCGCTTGCCGTCTACGGAAGCGTCGCTGTGGGAGGCGCCCAGCACGACCTTCTCCACGGCCTCGATCAGGCGATCGTCCAAGAGTGGAGCACGGCCGAGGTGTGGGTGACGCCGAGCGCGAACATCTTCGACGCCGACAGCTTCCACGTCGACCCTTCTCTCGAAGCGATCGCGCGAGCGCCGGGGATCGCCTCGGTGCGTGCCCACCAGGGAGGGTTCCTGGATGTCGGCCACCGACGGCTGTGGATTCGCGCCACGCCCGTCGCCAACAGGACCATGATCCTCTCCAGCCAGCTGCTGGAAGGCGACCTCACGCACGCGACCGCGCTGCTGCGCAAGGGCGGCTGGGCGACGGTATCGAGCGGCTTTGCCGACGAACGCCGGCTGCGACCGGGCGACTCCTTCTCCCTGCCGACCCCGTCAGGACCCGTACGTCTTGGCGTAGCGGCTGTCACGACGAACATCGGCTGGCCGTCGGGAACGATCACGATCAACACCGGCGACTACAGTCGCTGGTGGCAGAGCACCGAACCAACCACGCTTGCGATCGGCCTGCAGCCGGGCGTGACGCCTGACGCCGGCAGGCGTGCGGTCGAACGGGCGCTTGGATATCAGCGCGGATTGCGGGTGCTGACCTCCGGCGAACGCATCGCCGAGGTGGAGAACACGGTTGGCCAGGGAGTGAAGAGCCTCAGCCAGATTGCGACGCTGCTCTTGATCGCCGCTGCGCTGGCGGTCGCATCGGCGCTCAGCGCGGTCATCCTGCAGCGGCGCCCTCGCCTGGCCTCGTTGAAGATCCAGGGCTACGACCGGGGCCAGCTGTGGCGGGCGCTGCTGCTGGAGAGCGCGATCGTGCTCGGCATCGGCTGCGCGGTCGGGGCCGTGTTTGGGGTCTACGGGCATGCGCTTGCGTCCCGGGCACTGCTATTGACGACCGGGTTCCCGGCGCCGTTCTCGTTCGGTTCGCTGCGCATATTCATCACCCTGGGACTGGTGGCCGGCATCGCGATGGCGGTGATCGCGGTCCCCGGTCTGCTGGCGGCGAGAGTCCCGGCGCGTGCGAGTTTTCAGGAGTAATCCAATCATCGGTTCGGATCTCAGTAGTTTCGCGCGAAGCTGTGCTCATGCAGAGACCACCAGTCGGACGCCGCCTGGCGCTCGCGACGACGTTCGCCGGGGCGGCGCGACGGTACTGGCTCAGCGTCTTTCCCTGCCTCGGCAGCGAGGTACGTCGCTGGCAGTCGCGAGCGAGCGAAATCCGCGATCCGGTGCTCCGACGGCTGGCGCTCGACTCTCAACAGGCAAAGCGCAAAAGCCTCGAGGGCGCCGTCGCGTTCGCGGCTTTCGTCCCGCGAGGAGGCCGGCGGCCGGTCATCCGCGCGCTCACCGCATATCAGGTGATTTTTGACTACCTGGACACGCTTTCAGAGCAGCCAAGCGCCGATCCGATCGTCAACGGCCGCCAGCTCAACCAGGCATTGCTCACTGCGGTGGAGCCACAGAGCTCGAGCCCGGACTACTACGCGCACCACTCGCATCGCAACGACGATGGCTACCTCGAAGATCTCGTCAAGGTCTGCCGCGCGACGCTCGGCACGCTTCCCTCCTATGCCGCGACGGCCACCGCCGTGCGCCGGGCGACCGAGCGGATCGTCGCTTATCAGAGCCTGAACCACGGTGACGCCCACGGCTCTCACGACGCCTTCGCGCGGTGGGCAAGTGCGGAAACACATCCAGATACCGGACTGAGGTGGTGGGAGACCGGCGCGGCGGCCGGCTCCTCGCTGGCGGTGCTCGCGCTGATCACCGCCGCCGCCGATCCCCTGTTGACCCACGAGCAGACGGCGGCGCTGGAAAACGCCTACTACCCGTGGATCGGCGCGCTTCACACGCTGCTCGACAGCCTGGTCGACCGGCAGGAGGACACCACCAGCGCCGGTCAGCGCAGCCTGATCGACTGCTATCTGTCGCCGGCTGAAACGGCCACGCGGCTGGAGATGATCGCAACCCAGTCCGTGCGCCGGGCGCGCTCGCTTCCCCGGGCCAACCACCACGCGATGCTCCTGGCGGCGATGGCGAGCCTTTACCTGTCCGACCCGCAGGCGTCGCTGCCCGGTGCGCTGCTCGCCAAGCGGCAGGTGCTCGCGACGATGGGCGATCTCGCCGCGCCGACCATGCTGGTGATGGGTGCCCGGCGCGCCGCGGGCCGGCTCAGAGCCTGCCTCACGGACGGGCGCTGAGCCGCCGCCCGAGCATGCAGACAACCCGCTGTGCGTCCACGGGACGCGTCTAGTAACCTCTGACAAAAGACAGCATCTCGAGTGAAACGTGATATTCGAATGGATTGCTCTAAATTAGAACATTCAACTTTCTACTTGTTGAACCATAAGTGCCTAGACATAATCATTTGTGCGTGATGATGGATAGAGCGCCATGTGCCTATCCCTGAGTCCCGCTTTGTCTCGCCAATGGTCGAGCCGGGCGTCTTCGCGGGCGTTCGGCTCGCACCTTAAGCGTCTGACCCCAGGATCCCAATGACCAAGAGCGGAATCTCAATCGAGCTCTCCAAGGCCCAGATCAATGACGTGGTTCGCAGGGTCTCAGGCGACAGTGGCGTGTCCGGGCTGTTGCGAGGGTTAAGCGACCAGCGCACGTTCACCTCCAAATATCTCGCGCTGTCGGAGAGCCCGCGACATTCGCGCTCCCTCCTGCTGGGCCTGCTCGTGCTCAGCTGCTTCCCCGCCGACGGGACGGAGCTGGCCGTGACGGATGTCGCCCACAAGGTCGGCATGAGCCCGAGCACCACGCACCGCTACATGACGACCCTGCTGGCCGTGGGACTGCTCGAGCAGGATCCACGCAGCCGGGGATACCGCCGGCCGGTGGCAGGATGACGCACCCAGCCGACAAAGCCGGGAGAGTGCACCATGCCTAGGACACGTACTTTGACCACCGAGGAACTCTCCTGGTCGATCCCCAGCCTGCGCGAGCCACGCTACTCACAGTCGCTGGAGCGGGGCCTTGCGATCCTCAGCTGCTTCACGCCCGCTCGCCCGGTGCTCGGCATCGCCGCGATCGCCGACGAGCTCGGCATGAGCCGCAGCACCACCCACCGCTACGTGATCACGCTCGTCGCGCTTGGCTACCTGCAGCAGGGCGCCTCACGCAAGTACCGGCTGGGACTGGGCGTGACCAACCTGGGCATGGCCGCGCTGAGCTCCACGTCTCTGCGCGAGCACGCCCATCAGTATCTCCAGGAGCTGAGCAGGCAGAGCACCTACACCGTGAGCCTGGCCGTGCTCGAAGGCACAGAGATCGTCTACGTGGACCGTGTGCGTGGACACCGCCGCGCCCAGCTCAAGGTCGACCTCGGCCTGCGTGCAGGCTCGCGAATGCCCGCCTATTGCACAGCGATGGGGAAGATCCTGCTAGCTCATCTGCCGGCGCCCGAGCGGCGTGCGCTGATCGCGCAGATGGCACGGACGAAACGTACCCCTAACACGATCGTCGGCAAGCGGGCGCTCGAAGAGGAGCTGACAAGCGTGCTGGACGACGGGCTCGCGATCAACGACCAGGAGCTCGCGCCCGAGCTTCACGCGATCGCCGCCCCGGTTCGCAGCGTGGACCGTGACGTCATAGCCGCTGTCAGCATCTCTGCTCACTCTTCGACGATCGCGCTCGAGGAGCTCGTCGAGCATCTCGGCCCCCATCTGATCGCGACCGCCGACCGTATCTCCGCCCGACTCGGCTACCGCCGAGACGACGAGCAGTAGCCGCGTCCTCACTCGCTCTCGCCGGGAAGCTCGAGCACGATCCGCGCGCCTCCCTCCGGCGAGGCTCCGGCCGTCACCCGACCGCCATGGGCTTCGGCTATCGCCCGCACAATCGCCAGCCCCAAGCCCGTTCCGCCGGACGCACGATCGCGTGCCGCGTCCGTGCGGTGAAACCGATCGAAGACCCGCTCGAGCTGATCGGCCGCGATTCCGGGCCCGTCGTCTTCGACCAGAAAGCGGATGCACGCGCGCGGCGCGACCCTGTCGTCGTCCGCGACCCTCTCCTGGACACGCCCGACGTGCTCTACGCGCTCGACACCCATGCGCACCAGCCCCTGCTCGGGGGTGGTGTGGTCGATCGCGTTGCCGATCAGATTGCGCAGGGCCTGCGCCAGGCGATCGGGATCGGCGCTCAACTTGCCCGCCGGGATCGGTCCAAGCTCGAACCGGCGCCGTGCGAGCAGGCTCGTCCCGTCCCAGAGCTCTCGCACATAGCTCGGCAGATCGATCGGCTCCACCCGCAGGAACCGCGCCTGCTCGGTCTTTGCCAGCAGCAGCAGATCGTCGATCAGTCGTCCCATGCGTGCGATCTCGGCCTGCACAAGACGCTCGACGCGGCGCATCTCCTCAGGCGCAGGACGCTCCTGGGCGAGGAGCAGTTCGAGCTGGCCGCGGATCACTGTCAGGGGCGTGCGCAGCTCGTGGGAGGCGTCGGCGACGAAGGCCTGCTGGCTCGCGAACGCGTCGGTGAGGCGATCGAGCATGTGGTTGAAGGAGTCGGCCATGACCTTCACCTCCTCGCTCTGACCGCCGGTGTCTTGAATGCGCGGGTGCAGGTCGCCCGCGTCGACGCGGGCGGCAACAGCGGCCATGCGGCGCAGCGGGGCCGACACACGTGTGCCGACCAGGTAGGCGGCGAGCAGGGCGCCGGCGAGCGCGAGCACGCCGGCAAGGACGAACGTGCGGGCGACCCCGCTCTGGGCGTGCGCCACGGCGGCCAGCGGCTCCCCCACCCCGATCGTCGCGCCAAGCCCGCCGGGCACGCGCACCAGGCGCTTGAGCAGGCGCAGGTTGCCGACGTCCGGCAGCGACAGCGTCGAGTAGGCCTCGGGCGCGGTTAGCATGCGTTTCGACAGGCGGTTCTCCTGGTCCTGCTCGGCGCCCGTCTCGCCGTGGTCGGCCCCGGACGGCGATAGCAGCTCGGGGCGGTTCGTACTCGTAGGCGCACCCGGAACGATCGCGAACAGCAGCGTCGAGCTCGCGCTGAACGGCTGGTCGCGCACATACCGGGTGGCGGCCTGGGAGAGAGCTCCTGCGGTGCCCACCCTACTCACCGTGAGATTGTGCGCGAACTCGCTCGCGTCGCCGCCGAGCTCGCGGTCGATCTGCCCGCGCAGCTGAGTCCCGGTGCCGCGATAGACGGCGACGAAGACGATCCCGATGCAGATCAGCGTCACCACCGCGATCCAACCCGCCAAGCGCCAGCGCAGCCCGATGGCCGCCCGGCGGCGGATGAGTGCCCTCATGGCACTCAGGTCTTGCCACCGAGGCGATAGCCAACGGCGCGCACCGTGTAGATCGGCGCCGGCTCCTCAGGGCTTGCGAGCTTACGGCGCAGATAGCCGACGTAGACGTCCACCACGTTGGTCGCCGGATCGTGCTCGTAGCCCCACACCGCGCTGAGGATCTGCTCGCGCGAGACCGCCTCCCCGTGGTGGCGCATCAAGTGGACCAGCAGCTCGAACTCGGTCGTCGAGAGCTGGACCGCCCGCGCGCCACGGCGCACCTTGCGGGTGAGCAGGTTCACCTCGATGCCCTCGACGCTGAGCGTGCTCGCGGACGACGCCTCGGCGAGGACACGCAGCTGTGCGCGCACGCGCGCGATGAGCTCGGCCAGCGAAAAGGGCTTGACCAGGTAGTCCACGGCGCCCGCGTCGAGCCCCTCGACGCGATCCTCGATCTCGCCGCGAGCGGTCAGCACGATCACCGGCACGCTCGGCTTGGCGCGACGCACGGCGGCAAGGATCTGCAGACCCGGGCGACCAGGCAGCATCAGGTCGAGCACGATCCCGTCGAAGTCCTCCCGCAACGCCAGCCGCTCACCCTCGACCCCGTCAAGCGCCGCCTCGACCGTGAAGCCCTCAGCCTCCAATCCCCGTTTGACGAAGTCGACGATCCCGGGCTCGTCCTCGATCAGGAGCACGCGGGCGGACTCGGCGGTCGCGCTCAGCGCAGCGGCGTCGTCGTGTCCAGCGCGCGGCAGACCCGTGGGCGAGGGCCCTACGCCCGGCAGACCCGCGGGCGAGGACGAGGGCCCTGCGCGCTCGCGACCCGGATCCAAGGCGGAGCTCATCTTTTCCAAGGATAAGCGTCGGGGCACGCGCAATCTTCCCTGCGTGGATTTTCGATGAGCTTTCTCACCATGCGGTTATCCGATCCTTAGCCAACCTCCACACACTCTTTTGCATGATGCGCAACCGTAAATCGACGAATGCCCCCGGTCACACCACTCGGACTCGCGACGCCGCCCTGCACAGGCTCGGCCGTGTGAATCGAATGTTGATTGCGGGGAGCGTCGTCATCACCGGCGTGCTGACCGACGTCGCGGCACACGCTTTTCCGGGTAAGTCCGCCGTAAAGAGCGGTTCGGCAACGGCGGCCAAGGCGAAAAGCGCGCGCGGGCAGGCGAGTAAGCGCACCGGCGCGTCCTCCTCCAGGAGCAACAGCTCTTCAACGAGCTCGCCGAGTGCGGCGCTCCATCCGCCTGCGCAGGCACCGCAAACATCGGAATCGGCCACGGCCAGTGAAACCACGACTGCGAAGGAATCGACACCCGCGCAGAAATCCGCGCCGGCCAAAGAAGAACCCGCGGCCAAAGAAGAATCCGTGCCTGCCAAAGAATCGGCCCCCGCGCAGGAATCGACACCAACGAACGAATCGGCTTCCCCTGCTGAAGCGGCGCCGTCTCAAGAAACCTCGGCTCCCGTTGTCTCCGGTGGATCTTGAGATGGAAAGTCCGTCGAGGACCGCGCAGCAGCTGACCACCGCCACGTGGGAGGCGCTCGGCACGAGCGTCGTGTTGCGCTTGACCGATCCCGCTGCGCTCGAGGTCGCGCGCACGACGGTCGAGCGGGAGCTGGACGCAATCGATCGCGCGTGCAGCCGCTTCCGCGCGGATTCCGAGCTCTCGCGAGTAAACAGAGCCGGCGGCCGTCCGACCCGGATCAGCCCGCTACTGCTGGAGGCGCTGACGGTGGCCCTGCGCGGAGCCGAGCTTACGGGCGGAGATGTAGATCCGACGCTCGGCCGCGCGCTGGAGATGGCTGGGTACGATCGCGATCGGCTGCTTCTGACACCGCCACACGGCGAGCCCCCGCTGCACGGAACGCCCGAGCCGCACGGAACGCCCGAGACACGCGGAACGCCCGAGGCACACGATACGCCCGAGGAACTCCGCGAGCTGCATCCGCGGGGCGCGCGCGACCCACGCGACGAGCCCGGAGGCTACGAAACGATCGCCGCACGTGTTATCGCCGGCTGGCGGTCGGTGATTCTCGACCGCGCACGATCGACCGTGCGCGTGCCGAGCCCGATCCGGCTCGACCTCGGGGCGAGCGCCAAAGCGTGGGCGGCCGATCGCGCCGCCGATCGCGCCGCGCAAGCGAGCGGCTGCGGGGTGCTGGTCTCGATCGGTGGCGACGTCGCGACCTGTGGTGAGGCGCCCGTCGGCGGCTGGCGGATACGGGTGACCGACAACTGCCGCAGCGATCCTTCCGCACCGGGGCAGACCGTATCGATCGTCTCCGGCGGCCTTGCGACCTCGAGCACGGCGGTACGGCGTTGGAGTCACGGCGGCCACACGATGCACCACATCATCGATCCCGTGACACAGGCGCCCGCGGGGACGATCTGGCGTACGGTGAGCGTCGCGGCCGCTTGCTGCGCGGATGCGAACATCGCGACGACCGCCGCACTCGTGCGCTCGCGCAGAGCAACCTCGTGGCTCGAGCGGCTGGGCCTGCCGGCGCGGCTGCTCGATCACAGCGGGAAGGTGATCACGGTGGGAAGCTGGCCCCCAGGATGACCGCGCTGCCGGCAGCCGCGGGACCGAGCGCCTACTGGTATCTGACGCGCTCGACCGGCGCGATGGCACTGCTGCTGCTGACGCTCGCGATCGCTCTCGGCGTGATCGACGTCAAGCGCTGGAGCACCCCGCTATGGCCACGTTTCGTCGTGGACTCGCTGCACCGCAACGTCTCGCTGCTGGCGATGGTGTTCCTGATCCTGCACATCCTCACCTCGGTGCTCGACAGCTTCGCCTCGATCCCGCTGATCGACGCCTTCGTGCCGTTCGTGGGCTCCTACCGTCCTTTCTGGCTCGGTCTCGGGGCGGTCGCGTTCGATCTGCTGCTGGCGGTGACGCTCACGAGCCTGCTGCGCCAGCGCATCGGTTACACGAGCTGGCGGGCGATCCACTGGCTCACGTACGCGAGCTGGCCGATCGCGCTGCTGCACGGTCTCGGCACCGGCAGCGACGTCAAAAGCACGTGGATGCTTGCGCTCAGCCTCGCCTGCGTGGCGATCGTGGCAGGCGCAGTGCTCGCGCGGGTGCTCACCGGGCCCAAGCGCGCGCGGCTACGCGGCGCGGCGCTCGGCGGCGCCGGGGCGTTCGCCGTGTTCCTGCTGCTGTGGCTTCCCAGTGGCCCGCTCGGCTCGGAATGGGCGCGTCGTTCGGACACCCCGACCTCGCTGCTCGCCCATTCCAAGGCAGCTGCGAAGAGTGGGAGCGGGCGATGAGCGATTCGCCGTCGACGGCGATCGAGCCCCCGACCATCGCTCACGAGCACGCCATGCCCGCGCTGCCTCGCCTGCTGCTGGGTGTTCAGGCGCACGAGGGCCCGCTCGGGCTGGCCGCCCATCTGGAGGTTCACGGGCCGCCGCCCTCCGCGCACGAGCGCCTGCGACGGCGGCGACGCGCCGGCGCGAACGCCCTGATCGAGGAGGTCGAGCGCGCCGGCCTGCTCGGTCGTGGCGGCGCGGCGTTCCCCACCGCCAGGAAGATGCGGGCGGTCGTCGAACGCGGTCGCCGAGCGGTCGTCGTTGCCAACGGGGCCGAGGGCGAGCCCGCGAGCCTCAAGGATCGCACGCTGCTCGAAACGGCGCCCCATCTGGTGCTCGACGGTGGCATCCTCGCCGCTCAGGCCGTCGGTGCGGAGGAGCTGATCCTGTGCGTGTGCGAGTCCGCGGTCGCGAGCCATGAGAGCCTCGCCCGTGCGATCGAGGAACGGTCCGTGACGCGAACGCCCGATCGCTCGCCGCAATTGCATCTGACGACCGCTCCCACGGGCTATGTCGCCGGCCAGGAGTCGGCGCTCCTAAGCCTGCTGAACGGCGGCGCCGCCAAGCCGACGTTCACCCCGCCAATGCCATTCGAAGCGGGGATCGGGCGCAGGCCCACGCTCGTCGACAACGTCGAGACGCTTGCGCACATCGCGCTGATCGCGCGTCACGGCGCCGACTGGTTTCGCCGGCTCGGCACACCCTCCCAGCCCGGCTCGGCCCTCGTGACCCTCGCGGGCCCGGTGGCCTATCCGGGGGTTTATGAGATCGAGCACGGCGCGTCGCTCGCGTCGCTGATCGAAGCCGGCGGAGGCACGACCGCCCGTCCGCGCGCCGTCCTGCTGGGTGGCTACGGCGGCACGTGGATCGGCGGCGAGCACTGGGAGATCTCGCCTTGTCGAACGACCACTTGGCGCCCCATGGCGCCTCGTTGGGCACCGGCGTCGTGTTGTTGCTCTCCGAGCACGCCTGCCCCGTGGCCGAAACCGCTCGTGCCGCACGCTGGCTCGCGGATGAGAGCACCGGCCAGTGCGGACCGTGCGTGCACGGCCTCGACGCGATCGCCGCCACCGTTCAGGAGATCGCCGGCGGTGTCGCCCAGGCCGGCGCGACGGAGCGCATCGCCCATCTCGCCTCGCTCGCGCGCGGTCGCGGCGCCTGCCGCCATCCCGACGGCGCCGTCAAGTTCGTTCTCAGCGCCGCCGAGACGTTCGCCGCGGAGTTCGCCGATCACGCCCGGCACGGGCGCTGCGAGGCGTGTGCACGACCCGGCGAGTTGCCGCTGCCCGTACCGACCGGAGCCGCATCGCGCGAGACGAGCGGCGTGGGTCGTCCGGCCGGAGCACCACGGGCAGGGAGGTGGCCGCGATGAGCCACCGCTTGCGCGTGAACCCGATCACGTGCGAGGCGCACGGCATGTGCGCCGAGCTGCTGCCGGAGCGCATCTCACTCGACGAGTGGGGCTATCCGGTGATCGACGGCCGCCCCGTGCCGGACAGCCTGGTCGATCACGCCCGGCGAGCCGCGTTGGCGTGCCCCACGTTCGCGTTGCTGCTCGAGCGCGAACATGTGCGCTGATGCCTACAGCCCGGCGGCGTGCACCGCGGCCAGCCCCGCCCATTCGCCGTACGGCGAGAACAGCTCTCGCACCTCGTCTTCGCTCGCGCGCGCGCAGGGATCGCCCCCGCTGAGGATGCGCCCGGCGAGCTTCAGCAGCCCGAGGTCGCCGGCCGGCAGCTGGTCGTAGCGGCCCTGCCCGCGCAGCGCCAGCATCTCGATCGTCCACGCTCCGATCCCGGGGATCGCTCGCAGCCGCTTCCAGCCGCGCTCGTGCTTCTCCCCGTGCAGGTCAACGCGCCCGCTCGCGACCTCGCCCGCCGCGCGTCTCAGCGCAAGCGCGCGCGCACCCGCGAGGTCGCACGACTCGAGCAGGGCCGGCGCCACCCCGCCCAGCGTTACGGCCGTCGGCAGGTCGCGCAGCCCGCTCGCCCAGCGCGCGGCCTCCGGACCGGTCCAGCGCCGCCCGCAGCGCCTCACCAGCCGACCCTGGATCGCAGCCGCCCGCTCGTACTCGATCAGCTGCTCGCACACGGCCCACACGAGCGCCTCGAACGGCTCGGGCCTGCGGCCCACCCGTAGCCATGGTCGGCGTCGCAGCGAGGGGCCGATCAGCGGGTCTCCCATGTGCCGCTTGCAGAACGCGCGCAGATCGTCGTCGACGCCCAGCGCGAAGCGCATGCGCGCGATCCCGTGCTCGGCGCCTTGCCTGCTCCTCGCGCATGCCCCGAACAGCACCGCGTCGGGCGCCGTCTGCGCCACTCGCACGACCACGGGCTCGCCGTGCTCGTCGTGCAGCAGCCGCTCGATCACGCCTCCCCGCCTGCGCGTCACACCGTCCATGCCCAGACGCCGCGGTAGCGTGAACGCACTCGCCGGTCTCACCTCCTGGCGCAGCTCCCGCAAGCCGGCGCACCTGTCCTTGCCGTCCCGCGTAGCGGGCGGCCTACTGCCCAGAGCCGCCGCGTCCACCGAGGAGATGCACGTCGACGAGCAGCGAGCGACTACCGACGATCTGCAGTAGCTCCTCCCCCCGCGTGCGTTCCTTCCCGCCCCGCCGACGTGGAACGGTCAACCCGCGAGACCGAGCGCGACGACGGCCCATCAGGCCGACCACCGCTGCGCCCGCGACAAATCCGCCGGCCGCCACCGCCGCGGCCTGGGCGACCGGGACCATCGCGCGCGAGGACGCCTCCGGCAGAAGCACCTGCGCCTCGGGCAGCACTACGAGCGCGTCCACTTCCTCGGTGTCCCCGCCAACCGCGTCTGGCTCTACCGGCTCGCTCATCCTGACGAGTCTAGAGATGGAGGCGGCGGTGTTGGGCCGGTTCTAAGAACCCGCCTCCAACAGCCGCTCGTAGACCCGATAGCGCTTGACCACCTCTGCACCCATCGCTTCCATGCCACGGTTCATCGGGGTGTTGGTCTCGAGGATCCAGCCCATCTCCCCGCCCTTCTGCGGGCGATGTTCGGCCGCGTCGAAGTGCAGTTGGTAGAGCTTCGCCGCCACGCCCGTGTGCTGGTACTCGGGCTTGACGCCGAGAAAGCCGACGCGCACCCGGTCGGTGATCCTGCCCTTGCGCAGAAAATGCCACCAGCCGAGCGGGAAGAACCGGCCGTTCATCTTTTCGAGCACCTGGTTGACGTCGGGGAAGGTCATCGCCATGCCCACCACCTCGCCGGTGTCTTCGCGCTCGGCGATGAAGCACCAGTGCTTGTCGAACACGAGCTGTATCTCCTGGGCATAGGCGTCGAGGTCCTTCTTCGAGTACGGCACGAAGTCCCAGTTCTCAGACCATGCGGCGTTGTAGACCTCGGCGAATGCGTCCATGTCTTTGCGCAGCTGCCGGCGGCGCATCGGTCGCACCCTGATCCCGTGCTCGGACTGCACCTTCTCCGCGAGCTCCCAGATCACCGGCAGCACCTTCTTGCGGTCGGTCACCTCGAGTTTCCACATCAGCAGGTCCATCGCCTTGCTCATCCCGCCCTGCTCCATGCGCTGCCGGTAGTAGGGCGGGTGCCAGGGCTGCTTGATCATCGGACGCAGCTCGAAGCCCTCGATCAGGATGCCGCTCTCTTCGTTCATAGAGAAGTCGGCCGGACCCATCATCCGCTCCATTCCCCGCGCGCGCAACCACGACTCGGCGGCTGCGAGCAGCGCGTCGAGGACCTCCTGATCGTCCTCGAACTCCAGGAACCCGTACCAGCCCCAGCGCTTCTTCTGGTAGTCGTTGAACGCGTGGTTGACCTGGGCGGTGATCCGCCCCACCACTCGTCCGTCGCGCCGGGCAAGGAAGTACTCGGCTTCGCCATGGCTGAAGAAAGCGTTCAGCCTACGGTTCAAGAACACCCAGCGCTCGAGCTTCGGCAGGGGAACCCACAGCGGATGGTTAGCATGCAGCCGGAACGGCAGGTGGATGAAGGCTTTCAGGTCCGCCCTGCCGGAGACCGGTGTGACCTGGACGCCCGTTCGCTCAGACACGCTCACTGATCCCACCTTATATGCCTACTTCGACAGACGACTCCGCAAGCCCGGTCGAGCACTCGCCCGGCGCACCTCCGGCAGACGACTCCGTAAGCCCGATCGAGCGCTCGTCCGGCGCGCCTCCGCAGGACGTCTTCGCCAAGGTCCGCGGTCACGACCGCGAGCAGGTGCTGCGCGCGGCGCGCGAGGCCGACCTGCTGCCCTACTTCCGTACCGTCGAGTCGCCCGCGATGCCGGTCGTCGAGATGGAGGGCGCCCCGCGGATCATGCTCGCGTCGAACAACTACCTCGGGCTGACCGCGGACGAGCGCGTGATGAAGGGCGCCGAGGACGCACTGCACCGCTACGGCACCGGCCTCACGGGCTCGCGCCTGCTGAACGGAACCACCCCACTGCATCTGGAGCTCGAGCGGGAGCTCGCCGCGTGGATGGACACCGACGACGCGATCGTCTTCACCACCGGCCATCAGACGAACATGGGCACGCTCGGCACGCTGCTCGGACCCGCCGACACGGTGATCGTCGACTCCGCCGACCACGCCTCGATCCTCGACGGCGTGCTGCTGTCGAAGGCCAAGATGCGGCCTTTCCGCCACGGCCGCCTCGACAAGCTGGAGCGAGCCCTGTCCCGAGCACAGCGGGACGGAGGCGGCGTCCTGGTGGTGGTCGACGGCGTCTTCTCGATGGAGGGCGACGTCGCGCCGCTCGTGGACATCACCGAGCTGTGCGCCCGCTACGGCGCCCGCCTGATGGTGGACGAGGCCCACGGCGCGGGAGTGCTCGGCGCACGCGGCGCCGGCACCGCCGAGCTTTTGGGAGTCGAGGACCGCGTCGACCTGAGGATGGGCACCTTCTCGAAGTCCTTTGCCTCCTGCGGCGGATTCCTCGCCGGGCCGGCCGACGTGATCGACTACCTGCGGATCTCCTCGCGCGCGTTCCTCTTCACCGCCTCCGCTGTCCCGGCGGCGCTCGGGGCGGCGCTCGCGGCCCTGCGAATCATCCGCTCCCCGGAGGGGCCCGCGCTGCTGGCGGCCGTGCTCGAGCAGGCGCGCTACCTGGCCAACGGCCTGCGCGCGCTCGGCTTCCATGTGCTGAGCGGCGAGCCCGTGCGACTCGGTCCGGGCGAGGACGCTCCGGTGGGGGCGGTCGTCACCCCGATCGTCCCGGTGCTCGTCGGCGACGACTGGAAGGCCGCGCTGCTCTGGCGCGCTCTGTACGACGGCGGGGTGTTCACGAACTGTGCCCTGCACCCGGCCGTCCCACCCGGCGGGGCGCTTTTGCGCACCAGCGTGATGGCCACGCACGACACCCGTACGCTCGATCGAGCGCTGGAAGTGTTCGCGCGGGTCAAACTCGCGTTCGAGGATCAGCACGGCCCGCTGCCGCGTCCCCCAGTCAGACCAGCAGACTGAGGTCGAGCAGGCCCGCTACCGACTCCTCGAACGGTTCACCAGACGGAGATCGAAGACGAGTCGATCGCGAGGCGAGCGCGTGGCCCCACGCCTCGCTCGACCCGTCTCGGGTCTTGTCCGTTTTTTCACAAGTCCTTACGACAACAAAAAAGGCCGCTTCTAGCGCACGAACGTCGAGCTAGGTGTTGACCGCGAGCCTCGTCCTGGCATAGCTTGGAGGAGCGCTCTGCATGACCGTTCGAGGTTCGCCCCCCACCCCGCCGTCGAGTTCGGGGCGACTGTGTTTCGGGACAGGCCGCGACCCGTCGCGAATGGGTCTCGGACGGTCGTGACGAACGCTTACCCGTCAAAAATCAAGCAAGCATGTTGCCGGCGCGATCGCTCGCGACGGTAACGGGGAGAGTGCCCACATGAACGCGACAGCGACGATCGCCCCTGCCGGTCCGCAGTACATGCGTGCCCTGGAACGAGCCAACGAGGTCCGTCTCGCCCGCGCCGAGCTCAAGCGCCGGGTGGCCATGGGCGAGCTCGACGTCGCAACGGTGATCCTCGAATGTCCGTGGGAAGCGCGCAGCATGGCGATCGTCGATCTGCTGATGAGTCAGCGTCGCTGGGGGCAAGCCCGCTGCCGCAAGCTCCTCGCCCAGATACCGATGCCGGAGAAGAAGACGATCGGATCGATGACCGATCGTCAGCGTCACACGCTCGCGGTGATGTTAGGGTCCGCGGAAGAATAGTCTCAAACAGTTTTGAGACAGCCTCCAAGGGGTCCGCTTGAAGTGCATGGGAGAGGGCCACGCCGCAGCGTGGCCCCTGGGTAACGGGCAGCCCGAGGAGAGCTTGACCTGCCACCAACCGGCGAGCATCCCGATCAGGCCGAGCCGCGGACGTACCTCCCATACGCCACAGCCGCCTTCGCCGAGGTCTTTCACAGGCAGGCGCACGAACTTGTAGCTGCCGGGTTCGAGCTTCATACGCCTCAACAGCTCGTGTGAGCTCCGCTCGTGCTCGTCGCGCTCTACCGCCCTCCTGCGCAGATCCTGTACACGGCCGGCGAGGCTGTCGCGGATCCGCTCGAGCTCCGCCAGCGTGAGCAGGCACGGACCGGAGCGCATGTGCTCCGCACAGCGAACCTCACCCGACGCGAAGGCGCCTCCGGACGGGTCTGAGATCGGCGAGATGTGGGGGAAGGTGTCGGCGACGATCCCCGACAGCTCTCGCTCCATTCTCGCGATCTGCCCGCGCAGAGCGCGACGTGCCCCCTGCTCCGCGTTCGAAGCTCCGCAATCGATGACTTGTGGCTGCTCGGACTGGGCGATCACACCCGGCTCCTCCCATAGCGTCAGAGGCACGGATTCTACCAGCGTCGAACGCCCTCGCTCGTGACCTCGCAAGATGCTCCGGACCGGTCCCGAGCGTCGCTCACATCTGTTCGATCGCCGCATGGCAGCTCCACAGCGCCTCCTCGGCGTACAGCGCCGGGACGCCGGCCACACGCACGGCGAACAGCTCCAGCCGGCGGGTGCCGGCCACGGGCTTGTGTCTCGGGGCGAGCGCACCGAACAGGACCGCGAGAGCCGCCGAGGCGTCGGCGACCACCAGGCGACCGGCGGGCAGCAGCGGCGCATCCACGTCGCGCCCAAGCGGCTC
Organism: uncultured Solirubrobacterales bacterium; assembly: GCA_963784875.1. Lineage (GTDB taxonomy): Bacteria > Actinomycetota > Thermoleophilia > Solirubrobacterales > Solirubrobacteraceae > Palsa-744. The sequence continues at coordinate 95,040 of CAWATE010000003.1, read as the reverse complement.
CCCCTCGCTGCTGGGACGGATCCCGAGCGGGCCCTCCACTGTGCTCGCGTCGAGCGCCCAAACCGGCACGCCGGTGTCGAGCAGGGCGATTCTCAACACATCCTCCAGCAGGCCACCGGTACGAAAGCCTCCATGCACCATCCGCTCGAGCACCGCCGCCTCGATCGGGGTGCGCACGACATCGGGATCCAGCCCGATATGACGGAAGAAGACGCGATATGCGGCGGGGACCGGCTCGCGGCGCATCGCAACGGCCTGCGCGCCTCGGAAGTGGTTCGACAGCTCGCGCAGGCGATCCTGGATCTCCCGCGGAGAGTCGCCCGTCAGCTCTCTGCCCCCCGTGAACTGCGCCTGGATCACGAGCATGTCGAGCCCCGGCAGCTCCTCCTCGACCTCGCGCGCGCGCCACCCCGGCAACGGCTGCACATCGGCGGAACTCATCCGCTCGGCCCCTCGCAGCTCACCCGCTCGGCCCCTCGCGGCTCATCCGCCCTGGCCCTTCCAGCCCCGTGCCCGCGCATCCGCCACGAGCTCCCGCACGCGCGCGCGCAACACACCCCGCGATGGCCGGGTCAACAGCGCCTTGCTCTGCACCATGCCACCCGGGTAGGCGAACGTCACCTGTGGACAGCTCGCAACCTTGTAAAGCGTGGCCAGCGCCCCGTCCTGGTCGATCCCGACCGGGACACGCGCGAGGCCGCGCGAGCGCACCAGCTTGCGCAAGCTTCCGCGGTCGCCTTTGATTGCCACCGCCGCGAACCGCACGCCGGGAAACGAGGGCGCGAGCGCCTCCATGTCGCTCAGCACCGTCGGGCAGGAGCCGGCGTCGACGAACAACGCCAGCACCACCGGCCCGTGTTCGTAGAGCTGACACACGTTGAGTATCCCCACACCCCTCACCGAGCAGGCTGGACGGCCGCCCGCTTCCCCGTCGTCCGCCCGCGTGGCAACATTCGCATCGCCCTTCACGACGCCCGTTGCGAGTGGCACAGCAAACGGGGGCAGCCCGCTGCCCGGCTGCAGGCCGGCGACACCAGTGGGCTTGGTAAGCGCCGTGTTGATCGCGACCAGCACGAGGATCACCAGGCCCAGCACCGCCAGGTAAGGCCCGTAACGCCGGCTTTCCTGCGATCCGTTCGGCAACTCAGCTCCCTGAGTCACTTGGGATGTCTCGAGACGGGCCCCTTAGACAGGCTCATGGCGTCCAACCCAGACCTTCGACAGGCTCACGGCGTGTCCGACCAGACCCTTAGACAGGCTCACGGCGTGTCCGACCAGACCCTTAGACAGGCTCACGGCGTGTCCGACCAGACCCTTAGACAGGCTCATGGCGTGTCCGACCCCGGCCACCGAGACCTAGACCGGCGAGCGTTTGGCCCAGGGCTCGCCGCAGCCTCGCCGGCTCGCCGTCGCGGCCACCCCCCTCGGCGGGGGTGCCTGCGATCGTCAGAGCGGCCGGCAGCGCCACCAGCACCCCGGCCAATGACGCGCTCAGGTCGATCAGCGTGACCAGGCCGAAGTCGCGCAGCATCGCGATGTCCGACAGCGCCAACACCCCGAAGCCGGCGATCGCCGTGACCCCCGAGGCAGCCACCGCGGCGCCCGTGCGGCGATAGCTGCGGCGCAGAGCCTCGACGGTGCTGTAGCCGGCCAGCCGCTCCTGACGGTGGCGCTCGGACAGCAGCACGCTGAACTCGGTCGAGATCGCGATCACCAGGGAGCCCAGAGTGATCGACATGGGGTTCAATGGCACGCGCACCGCGAACAGGATCAGCGCGGACCATCCCGTTGCGAGGACGATCGGCACGAGCGGCACGAGCGCCCGGCGGCGATCTCCGCGGAAGGCGATCAGCAGCACCAGCGCCACGGCCGCCAAGCCGGCGATCAGCGACTCTATCCGGCGCCACGGAGAGGCCACCTCCGTGCCCGACCGGGCCGCCAGCACCCCCAGGCCAACGAGCTGGGCGCTCACCCCCTTGGGCGGGTGCAGGCTCGAGCGCATCTCTTCGATCAGTTGCTGCTGTCGATCGAGGCCCATCAGGCGGATGCCGAAGGCCAGTGTGGCCACACGCCTGTCGGGGGCGATCACGTCCTGGGAGAAGTACGGCGGGATCACGCTGAGCAGACCGTTTACTTCGGCCTGCTTGAGCTTCGGCGCCTTGGACGTGCCGGCGGCCTGAACGTGAAACAGGTCCGGCAGCGAGAAGGCGGGGCATAGCCGGGCCTTGCGGCAGCCACCCGCCTCGCTGTAGCCGAACCGTTTCAGCACGGCGCTCTCGTATGTGCTCATCCATTCGACCGTCGCCGGCTTGGTCAGGTTCTTGGCGGAGACCATCAGATCGATTTCCCCCCCCACGCCCGTGATCCGCTCGAGCGTGTCAAGGCTCTGCAACGAGCTCGAGCTCTGGGGTACCAGCTTCGTGATGTCGGTCTGCACCTGCGTCTGCGTGTCGAGACCCCAGCCGAGCACCGCGAGCACAAGCCCGATGCTCAGCAGACGCTCAGGTCTGCGAACCGCGTACCCCAGCGCCACCGTCGACACCGCCCGCGTCAGGCCATTGTCGAGCAGCAGCTCGCGCGCGCCCCGCCACGAGGACCCCACCCACCGGCCGGTGGCAGACGCCAGGGAGCGGATGTGTTCATACAAAAAAAGAGATCGTTCTCGGGTAGAACCATTTCGCGCTGGAAGGAATCGGAGAAGAGCAACATATCTCCGCGGAGGCTCGGGTCCTCGAGGCTCGGTGCCTCGGCGTCGATCGCCCGTCAGCACGAGCATCGCCGCGCCCGCGGTGAGCACACACAGAAACGCGATCACCACCCCTGCTACCAGCAGCAGCCCGAAGCCGCGGACCATCGGCACGGAGACAGAGCGAGAACAAGCATCGCACTCGCGCTCGCGGCGCCGGCAGTGGCGATCGTCGGACCGCCAAGCATCGCTGCACGCTGCACGGCCGCTCCCATGTCGTGCCCATCACCATCCCCGGTGTCCTCCGCGGCCTCGTGCACGCGTGACTGGAACTGGATCGCGTAGTCCACGGCGAGCCCGATCAGCACCGGCAGCACGGCGATCGAGGCCATCGTCAGCGGCGCGCCGGCGATCGACAGCGCGCCGAACGTGAGCCCCGCGGCGAGCAGCGCCACCGCGAGCGGCAGCAGCCGCGGCCGCCCGGAGAAGACCAGACCGAGCGCTCCCGCCATCACCAGCAGCACGGCCACCAGCAGCACCTCGATCGCCCGCCCGATCGCGTTGCTCAGGTCGGCGACGATCACCGGCTCGCCCGTCACCAGATAGGACTCGCCATGCTGCAGCCGCCACTGCTTCATCCGCACCGCTTCACGGATCAGCGCGATCGTGCGCGTCCTCGCCCGTTCGGACAGACCCGCCTTCATCCGCACCGAGACGAGCGCCGATTCTCTGCTCGGGAACAGATATGCGAAGCGCTGCTTCGGCGTGCCGGCCGGCTTGCTCGAGTCGAACACGAGCGTCGAGACGAAGTTGGGGTCGTTCAGGCTCGGCTGCGCGGTGAGACCGTACTGCAGCGCAAGCGTCGCAAGGCTCTCCTGAAAGCGCGCCGTCGTGATCTTGCTCGCCTGCTTGCCGAGCGCCTGCGCTTCGGTCGCCGTCAGCCCGCGCTGAAGCGCGGCCTTCGTGACAACCCTCTGCGCCTGCTTAGCCTGGGCTTGCGCCTGTCTGGACTGCGCGGCGAGCTGTTCGTCGATCTGAGTTACGGCCTCGTTGACGAACGTGCCCGGCCCGAACACGACCTTCACCGTCCGCGCCTTCGCCAGCTGCCCGCAAGGCCCGTTCCGTCCACCCTCGTGCGCCAGCGCGGCGGCGGGGACGTTGCCCGACAGGCAGCCCTCCAGTCCGACCAGCCGATCGATGTCCGAGCCGAGCACGAGCTGCTGCAAGCCCCCTTTCACCAGCACCACGATCGGCTCTTCGCCGAAGTTCTTGTAGTAGCGCTGAGTTTGCTTGTACTGCGAGCTCGAGCTCGACACGAACGTGCTCGTGGCCGCGCTCGGATGCAGTCGCGACGCAAACGCCGCACCCCCCAGCCCCAGCACGATCGCAACAGCAACCGTCAGCAGCGGCCGGCGAGTCGCCCCGGCGACCAGGGCGGAGAGAAACCGAGCGGTACTCACTCCATGCCGAGGGGGCCCGCCGATTCACCTGAGAGAAACTGGCGAACGAACGGGTTCTCTGACGCGAAAAGCTCTTCCGCGGGCCCCGATTCCACGATCCGGCCCTTCCACAGGACCGAGATGTGCTCGGCGACTCGCCGCGCGCTCATGATGTCGTGTGTGATCACCACATAACACCCGCCGTTCTCGGCGTGGACTTCCTTGATCAGCTCGCACAGCAACGCCGTGCGCACGGGATCGAGCCCCGAGTCGGGCTCGTCGAACAGCACGATCTCGGGATCGAGCACGAGCGCGCGCGCGAACCCGGCGCGCTTGCGCATGCCGCCGGAGAGCTGGTTTGGCATCTTCGTGCCCTCCCCTCCCAGACCGACCTCGCGCATGCGGCGGTTGACGATCTCCGCGATCTCCTCCTCGCCCTTCTCCGTGTGCTGGCGCAGCGGAAACGCGACGTTGTCGTACAGGTTCAGCGACCCGAACAGCGCGCCGTCCTGAAAGAGCACGCCGAACTTCTTGCGTATCTCGAACAGCTCGGCGTCGGGCAGGCTCGGAATCGACTGGCCGTGCACCAGCACGTCGCCCTCGTCGGGATACAGCAGACCGACGATGTGCTTGATGCACACCGACTTGCCCGTACCCGACGGGCCGATGATCATCGAGATCTTGTTCTCCGGCAAACCCATGCTCAGGCCGCGCAGCACGTGATTGCGCCCGAACGACTTGTGCACGTCGACGAACTCGATCGCGTCAGGCTCCTTCGACGGGCGGATCGTTCCCGTGTGGTACTGGAACTCCTCCTCCTCGCCCTCGCGCGCCGGCGGATTGAGCACCACCCCGGCGTTGGCCACCTCCTCGGCTCCATCCCCTCCGCCCGTGTCCGCGGCGATCTCTGACAAGGGAACGCCACCCGCCGCGCCCGCCCGTTCTCCGCCGTCCCGAGCCGGGAGGCCACCCGGGCGCTGCTCCTCCGAGTCCGACACCGGCCTCAGCCTCCGATCGGGGCTCGCGGGTTCGCTCCCCAGAACACCTGCGTGCCGAGCATGCCGATCAGGTTCACGAGCACGAGGTTGAGCACCATCGACTTCGCCGTCGCCGTGCCCACGCCCACGGGCCCACCACTGGCGTTGTAGCCGTAGTAACAAGCCACGAGCACGATCGCCGTGGCCATGCTCATGCCCTTGACCACGCTGTACAAGAAGTCCAGCGGGTTCTGGAACTGCCAGAAGATCAGCAGATACCCCCCTGCCGAGGTGTATCCGATCTGTTCCACCACCGCGAGGTAGGACGCCAGGTAGGCGACGCCGATCGCCGAGATGTACATGAACGGCAGCACGATCCAAGCGGCGAGCAGGCGCGTCGCGCACAGGAACGTCATCGAGTCGATCCCCATCACCTCAAGCGCGTCGATCTCCTCGGAGATCCGCATCGCGCCGAGCTCAGCCACGATGCCCGTGCCGACCTTCGCGGCCATCATGTACCCGAACGCGTACGGCACGGCCTCGCGAAGGTTGCACCACGCCGTGAACACGCCCGCATATGCGGGCGCTCCCTGAGCCTGCGTGAAGTACGCGCCCTCGATCCCACACGTGCCCAGGCCGGTGATGAACACCAGCGACCAGATCACCGCGGTCGAGCCGACGATCAGGATCCCCGACTGACGCAACGCCTCGCCGAAGAAGCGAAACACGCGCAGGCCCCACACATCACGGATCATGTGGCGCCCGAACGCACCGATTTCGCCGCTCGAGGCGAGCCATTCGCGCGGCATTGCAAACATCTCGTTCACTTGATCACCAAGATCTGCGGGTGAGTGGCCAACAAGGTCTGCGTAAAGACGTAGTTGAACGCGCCGATCCCCAGGAACGAGGTCACGACCGCCTGGTTGACCGCGCGACCGACGCCCTCGGCGCCGCCGGAGGCGGTCATGCCCTTGTAGCAGCACACGATCGCGATGATCGCCCCGAAGATCGTCGTCTTCAGCACCGAGCCCCACAGGTCCGTCACCGACGCGTTCGCGAACAGCGTGTCCCAGAACGGGCCGAGCGGCTGATGGTTGATGAGCGCCGCAAGGATCCCGCCGAAGATGCCGAACAGCAGCGCGTAGATGTCGAACAGGCCGGTCACGACCATCAGCGCGAGGAACCGCGGCACGACGAGGTTCTTGACCGGGTCCACCCCAAGCACCTGCAGCGCGTCGAGCTCCTCCCTCACCTTGCGCGCGCCCAGATCGGCCGTGATCGCGGTGCCCGCGACCCCGGCGAGCACGATCGAGGTGATCAGCGGGCCGATTTCGCGGATCGCGGCGAGCACGAAGAAGCCGCCGAGCCGGTCGACCGCGCCGAGGATCGTCAGGAAGTTGGCCGCCTGCAGTCCCGGCGCGCCGTAGTTGATCGCGACCGTCGAGATCAGCAGTGGCAGCCACGCCAGCCGCAACGCGAACAGGAACTGGGAGACGAGCTCGCCGCCGTAAGGGTACGGAGGGCGCAAGGCGGACCATAGGGTCCTGCCCGTGAGGATCATCATGTCCCCGAATTCCTCGAGCAGATGCCTGGCCGGAAGGAACGCCCGCTCGGCGGTGCTGCGAACCATGACTCCTCTGACCCCTCCTCCGTTCGCGATCGGTGCTTGGGCGAACTCTACGCCATGCGCCCCCTGCGCGCCACCCTCTGGGCCACGCCACCATTTGTTCTGGCGTGGGCCCTCTGCTGTATCGTGGCGTCATCGTGAGGGGGAGGGTCTTCGCGGCAATGCTTCTCGGCGCCAGCGTCGTGCTCGGCGCGACCGGCTGTGGCGGCCTCGCCCAGCAGGACGCGCACGAACGCGCCGGCACATTCACGTTGAAGGTCCTCCACGCGAGCTTCCCAGCCAAGCAGTCGATGGTTCGCCCGGCGACCCTCGCGCTGGAGATCCGCAACACGGGCGCCCATGCGGCGCCGAACGTGGCGGTCTCGGTCGACTCCTTCGCCTACACCTCCAATTACCCCCTCCTCGCCTCCAACCGGCGTCCCGTGTGGGTCGTCGAACAGGGGCCCGGCAAGCGCGCCAACCCGCCTGTGCCAAGCGAAGCCGTCAGCCCCGCCGGCGGCGCCCAGACGGCCTACGTCGACACGTGGGCGCTCGGCCCGCTCGCGGCCGGGCACACCGCGATCTTCCGCTGGAAGGTGACGCCCGTGAGGGCCGGCACGCACACAGTCCACTTCACCGTCGCCGCCGGCCTCGCCGGCAAGTCCAGGGCCCGGCTTGCTTCCGGGTCGCCTGTGCGGGGAAGCTTCACCGCCGACATCGCCCCCGCTCCCCCGAGCAGGCACATCGACCCGACCACCGGCCGGATCGTGGCCGGGACCTACCCGTCCGGGCGGTAAACCCCGCCTCGGGCTGACAGGCATCCGCCTCACCGCCGGCTGCGGTGACCGGTGCCGACTGCGTTGTGGAGAGACACGCGAACGTGTCTCCCATCGTCTCCCACCGGGTCGCTTGGCCGGGTGTCGAAAGTTCCCGCTCCTGATTTCGCCAACGGTGACGCCCGCTCGCGAGGTTTTGCCATTACGATTGCGTGCGGCTTTCGCTGCCCTGCAAGGCCCATCCCACCTTTTTCTTCCAGGAGGAATCGACCCCGCTCATGCCCCGGACCCGCCAGCAGAACGTCACCGCCGCTCAGTGGAGCGCCAACGGAAGCGGGCTCGGCTCGCCCGACCTGACCCTCCCCGGCAACCAGGTGTTCGCCTCGAACGTCTTCTCCCCGGCCGTCCAGCGCCGGCGACTGCCCAAGCACGTGTACAAGGCGCTGCAGAAGACGCTGGCGCGCGGCGAGGCGCTCGACACCTCGCTCGCCGACGCGGTCGCGCAGGCGATGAAGGAGTGGGCGATGGAGAAGGGCGCCACCCACTACACGCACTGGTTCCAACCGCTGACCGGGTCGACCGCCGAGAAGCACGACTCCTTCTACGGCCCCGCCGACGACGGCACGGCGATCGCCGACTTCTCCGGCAAGGAGCTGATCCAGGGCGAGCCCGACGCCTCCTCGTTCCCCACCGGCGGCATCCGCGCGACGTTCGAGGCGCGCGGCTACACCGCCTGGGACCCGACCTCGCCCGCGTTCATCCTCGAGAACCCCAACGGCGCGCTGCTGTGCATTCCGACGGCGTTCACCTCGTGGACGGGCGAGGCGCTCGACCACAAGATCCCGCTGCTGCGCTCGATGGACGCGCTCTCCGGCGCGGCCGTGCGCGCGCTCGAGCTGCTCGGCGTCGATGACGCCAAGCGCGTCTTCACGACTACAGGCTGCGAGCAGGAGTACTTCCTGATCGACGAGCAGTACTTCTTCGAACGTCCCGATCTCGTTACCACGGGACGGACGCTGTTCGGCGCCAAACCGCCGAAGGGCCACGAGCTCGACGACCACTACTTCGGCTCGATCCCCGAGCGCGTGCTCGCCTACATGCTCGAGGTCGAGCTCGAGCTCGCGAAGCTCGGCATCCCGATCAAGACCCGCCACAACGAGGTCGCGCCCAATCAGTTCGAGGTCGCGCCGATCTTCGAGAACTCCAACGTCGGCTCCGACCACCAGATGGTGACGATGCAGATCATGCAGAACACCGCCCGGCGCTACGGCCTCGTCTGCCTGCTGCACGAGAAGCCGTTCGCCGGCGTCAACGGCTCGGGCAAGCACAACAACTGGTCGATGGGCACCGACACCGGGCTGAACCTGCTCGACCCCGGCGACACGCCGTCGGAGAACCTCGCAGTTCCTGTTCTTCTGCGCGGCCGTCATCCAGGCCGTCAACAAGCACCAGGCGCTGCTGCGCGCGTCGATCGCCTCGGCCGGTCAGGATCACCGCCTCGGCGCCAACGAGGCGCCGCCGGCGATCATCTCGATCTTCCTCGGCGCGGAGCTCGAGAAGGTCTTCTCCGCGATCGAGGCCGGCAAGGTGCAGGCCTCCAAGCCCGGCTCGTTCCTCGGCCTCGGCACGCCGGTGCTGCCGCCGCTGCCGCTGCACGGCGGCGACCGCAACCGCACCAGCCCGTTCGCGTTCACCGGCAACAAGTTCGAGTTCCGCGCGCTCGGCTCGAGCGCCTCGCCGGCGTGGCCGAACACCGTGCTCAACACGATCGTCGCCGAATCGGTCGACGAGCTCTCAGGCGCGCTCAAAACCGCGCTCAAAGGGGCCGGCGCCACGCTCGAGAAAGCTGTCGCGAAGGTCGTCAAGGATGCCTGGACCGCCAACAAGCAGGTCGTCTTCGACGGCGATGGCTACTCCGACGAGTGGCACAAAGAGGCCGAGAAGCGAGGCCTCTACAACCTGCGCACGACCCCCGACGCGCTGCCGTGGCTCGTCGACAAGCAGACGGTAGCCGCGTTCAAGAAATACAAGGTCCTCTCCAAGCGCGAGCTCGAGTCGCGCCTGGAGGTGTTCACCGAGCAGTACGCGGTCAACATCAACATCGAGTCCGAGACCGCCTCGGGCATCTCCCGCACGATGATCCTGCCGGCGGCCGTGCGCTATCTGAACGAGCTCCGCGCCAGTGGCCTCGAGGACCTCATCGGCGAGGTCGAGCCGCTGATCAAAGAGCTCCACTTCGCCCAGCTCAAGCTCGAGGACGCGAACCTCGCCGAGAACCAGCCCGACTCCACGCCCGCCAAGTGGGCGACCTACATCCGCGACACCGTCATCCCCGCGATGGATGACGTCCGGGATGTCGCCGATCGACTGGAGAAGATCGTCGCGGACGACCTCTGGCCGCTGCCGAAGTACTCGGAGATGCTGTTCATCAAGTAGCGCGCGATCCTTTGACTTCGTCCCGACCGGACGGCCCGCTTCGCGGATCGGTCGGGCCGAAGTTCAAAGGACCCGCTTAGCTGAGTATTTTGGTTGCAACCCTCCGGGTGTGACTACGAACGAGCGGGGTCTTTCGTACGGGTGGGGATTGACGAGTATTCCCTGCGGGGCTCGCCAGACTGCGCTCGAGGTCGGTGAACGCGGTGACTATCTCGCGCGCTTCGAACGTGCGGTTGCGGGCGCCCATGCCCACCTGTCGGATCGCCCCGGCGTCGAGCAGTCGCTTGATCGCCTCGTTGGCGGCAGCGAAGCTGCGATCCAGGAGTGCCGCGGCGGCCGCAACCGTGAAGACGGGGGCGCCCGGCAGAGCGCGCACGAGCAGGTCAAGGGAGGAGCCCTCGCGGACCGGTCCCAGTCGCTCACGCCAAGCCCCTTGGATCGATGAGATCCGCCGTTCGAAGGCCACAGCATCCTCCACCGCGCGGGTGCAGGCCGCGGCGAACCGGGCCACCCACGTGTCGATCCCCTCGTGGGCGGCTCGCGCCGTTGCCGGGCCGCGATAGCGGAAGGCGGTGAGCCCGTCGATGTAGTCGCTCGCCCACGTCGCCAGCACGAGCGAGACCGGTACGAGCACGCGGGTCGCCAGGCCGCGGCGGCGCAAGATGAGGTGGATCAGCGCGCGCCCGGTGCGGCCGTTGCCATCCACGAACGGGTGGATCGTCTCGAACTGCGCGTGGGCGATCGCCGCTTGGGCGACGACCGGCAGCGAGTCTTCGTTGCAAAAAGCGCACAGGTCTTCGAGCAGAGCCGACGACTTGCTCGGGTGGCGGCGGCACAAACGCAGCTGAACATGGGTTGTGGCTACTGCCGCCGATCCAGTTCTGCTCGGTCCGCACGACACCGGCGTGCTCCTGGAGCCAGGTTCCGCTCAACAGTCGTCGATGTGTCTCGAGCAACTGCTCCAACTCCAGCTCGTCCCCGGGACCCACACCCTGGGCCACAAAGCGCATCGCGTCGATGTTCGCGAGCACCTCCGAAGCGGTGACGTCTTTGACGTCCCCGCCCAGCTCGCGCGTCGCCTCGGCGCGCAGCAGCCTGCCTGCGCCGACCTGCAGGCCCTCGATTCGGGACGAGGCGACGGACTCCGCGCGCAGCAGGATGCGGGCCAGCGCCTCGGTTCCGATCAGCGCGGACGCCTCGACGTCCAAGCGCGCGATCGCGACCTCCGCCTCTGCCACGTCGGCCGCGACATCTCCGCCGAGCGTTATCTGTCGGCCTGTCAATAGATCCGGTACGTACGCTTCGTACTCACACGACCGGCGATCTTTGCGGGGCACACCCGATCCGATGTCGCTGGTCCAGCGGCGCTTGATGACTTTGGACATGGGTTGGGGTCTCCTCATAACCCTGAATACGATCGACCCTTATTATAGATTATCTAATAACCTATAACAAGCGCCTCGCTTATTCAACCTCGGCCACAGCCCCAACCCGCCTCGCCGCTAGCATTGGCTGACGGTGCGCGACTACCTGAAAGCCATCTCCGAGCACGTCGTCGTCTACGACGGCGGCATGGGCGCGACGCTCGAGCAGTTCGAGCTGACCGCCGAGGACTACGGCGGGTTGCAGGGCAAGTGCCACGAGGCGCTCGTGCTCAACCGCCCGGACGTGATCGAGGGCGTGCACTCATCGATGCTCGAGGCCGGCGCGGAAGTGCTCGAGACCGACACGTTCCAGGCCTCGCGGATCAAGCTCGAGGAGTGGGGCCTCGCCGAGTACACGGTCGAGATCAACACCAAAGCCGCGGAAATCGCGCGCAAAGCGGCCGGCGAGAGCCGCTTCGTCGCCGGCTCGATCGGGCCGACCGGGTACCTGCCGGCCTCCGAGGACCCCTCGCTCGGGCAGATCCGCTTCCGCGAGCTGGTCGAGGTGTTCGCCGAGCAGGCCGCCGGGCTGATCGACGGCGGCGTCGACCTGATCATCGTCGAGACCGCCCAGGACATCCTCGAGGTCAAGGCCGCCGTGTTCGGGGCGCGCGAGGCTTTCGCCTCGACCGGGCGCACGCTCCCGATCCACACCTCGGTCTCGCTGCTGCCCAACGGCGGCAAGATGCTGCTCGGCACCGACATCTCCGCGGTACTGGCCACGCTCGAGGCGCTGAAGGTCGATGTGATCGGGTTGAACTGCTCGACCGGGCCGCAGGACATGCGCGACGCGATCCGCTTCCTCGGCGAGTTCTGCCCGGTCCCGGTCGCGTGCATCCCCAACGCCGGCCTACCGCTGCAAGGCCCCGACGGCGAGACGATCTTCCCCGAGCAGCCGATCCCGCTGGCGGAGGCGCTGCAGGAGTTCGTCGAGCGCTACGGCGTCGGCGTCGTCGGCGGCTGCTGCGGCACGACACCAGAGCACATCGCGGCGATCGTCGAGCGCGTCGGGCGCACTGCCGAGCGGCCCGACGGCCGGCCGGTCACCGCCCGGCCGGCTCCGCGCCCGCCGCACCTGTCCTCGATGATCGCCGCCACCCCGCTCGTGCAGGAGCCGCGTCCCACGATGGTCGGCGAGCGCGTCAACTCGCAAGGCTCGCGCAAGGCAAAGGAGCTGCTGCTCGCAGACGACTACGACGGGCTCGTGCAGATCGCCGAGGACCAGGTCTCAGGCGGCGCGCACGTGCTCGACCTGTGCGTGGCGCTGACCGAGCGCTCAGACGAGGACGAGCAGATGCGGCTGGTGGCGAAGAAGGTCTCGCTCACCCAGCCCGCCCCGATCCAGATCGACTCGACCGAGCCCGAGGTGATCGCGACCGCGCTCGATCAGATCCCCGGGCGGGCGATCGTCAACTCGGTCAACCTCGAGGCCGGCCGCGACAAGCTCGACCGCGTCGTCCCGCTCGCGCTCGCCCACGGCGCGGCGCTGATCGCGCTGACGATTGACGAGGTCGGGATGGCGAAGACCGCCGCGCGCAAGGTCGAGATCGCCAGGCGGATTCGCGACCTGTGCTGCGAGGAGCACGGCCTCGACCCGGAGCTGCTGATCTTCGACTGCCTCACGTTCACGCTCACCACCGGCGACGAGGAGTGGCGACCCTCGGCGGTGGAGACGATCGCGGGGATCAAAGCGATCAAGGAGGAGATCCCGCACGTGAAGACCTCGCTCGGGGTCTCGAACGTCTCCTTCGGCGTCTCCCCCGGCGCGCGCGCGGTGCTCAACTCGACGTTCCTGCACCACTGCGTCCAGGCCGGGCTCGACCTGGCGATGGTCAACCCCAACCACATCACCCCCTACTCGGAGATCTCCGATACGGAGCGCGAGCTGGCCGACGACCTCGTGTACAACCGCCGTGAGGACGCGCTCGAGCGGTTCATCGCGCACTTTGAGTCCAAAGGAGAGGACGACACCGCCGGCCAGGGCGCGGCCGACCCCACGGAGGGAATGGAGCCCGAGGAGGCGCTGCACTTCCACATCCTGCGCCGCCGCAAGGACGGCGTCGAGGACCAGATCGATCGCAGCGTCGAGAAGATCGGCGCGGTGCCCACCCTCAACGAGGTGCTGCTGCCGGCGATGAAAGAGGTCGGCGACAAGTTCGGCGCGGGCGAGTTGATCCTGCCGTTCGTGCTGCAATCGGCCGAGGTCATGAAGAAGGCGGTCGCCCAGCTGGAGAAATACCTGGACAAGATCGAGGGCTACACGAAGGGCACGGTCGTGCTCGCGACCGTGTTCGGCGACGTGCACGACATCGGCAAGTCGCTGGTGAACACGATCCTCACGAACAACGGCTACACGGTCGTCGACCTCGGCAAGCAGGTCCCGATCCAGACGATCCTCGACGCCGCGCAGGAGCACGACGCTACGGCGATCGGCCTGTCGGCCCTGCTCGTTTCGACGTCCAAGCAGATGCCGGCCTGCATTCAGGAGCTGCATTCAAAGGACCTCGACTACCCCGTGCTGATCGGCGGCGCGGCGATCAACCGCGCGTTCTCCTACCGCGCGCTCTACCCCGGCGGCAAAGACTCAGACGAGCAGTACGAGCCGGGCGTGTTCTACTGCAAGGACGCTTTCGAGGGCCTGTCGGTGATGGACCAGCTGATCGACGCAGACGCGCACACGGCGCTGGTCGAGAAGCTGCGCGCGGGCGCAACCGAGTTCCGCGCCAAGGGCGAGGCGCCGGTCGAGGAGGTCGACCTCGCCGACGACTCCGTCCGCTCGCCCGCGCGCGCCGACGTGCCGGTCCCCACGCCGCCGTTCTGGGGCGTGCAGGAGATCTCCGTCGACCTGGACGAGGTCTACCGCCACCTCGACACGCATGTGCTGTTCAAGCTGCACTGGGGCGGTCGCGGCGTCAAAGGCGAGGCGTGGCAGAAGCTCCTGCGCGAGGACTTCCGCCCGCGGCTGGAGCGCATGTGGCATGAGCAGACCTACCTGCATCCGCGCGCGCTGCTCGGCTTCTTCCCCTGCTACGCGCTCGGCAACGACATCGTCGTGCTCGACCCCGCGTGGCAGGACCCGACGCGACGCTCGACCCGGCCGACGCGGCGAGCGAGCTCACACGCTTCGTCTGCCCCCGCCAGCCCAAGGGCGACCGCATCTGCCTGGCCGACTTCTACCGCCCGGCGGTCGATGTCGCGGGTGAGCCGTCCGCAAAGGGCTCACCGCCCACGGAGCTCGATGTGATCGCGGTGCAGGCGGTGACCGTCGGCTCAGAGGTGACCGAGCTGATGGCCAAGCTCGAGTCCGACGGAGAGTTCGCCGAGCAGCTGTTCGTGCACGGCCTCGGCGTGCAGACCGCCGAGGGGCTCGCCGAATGGCTGCACTGGAAGGTCCGCCAGATGCTCGGCATCCCGGACACCCAGGGCCGGCGCTACTCGTGGGGCTATCCCGCGGTGCCCGAGCAGTCAGAGCACCTGAAGGTCGAGCGGCTCCTGCACCTCGAGCAGATCGGCATGACGATCACCGACGGCTACGCGCCCGAGCCCGAGCAGTCGACGCTCGCGCTGGTGGCCCACCACCCGCAGGCGATCTACTTCGGCACGCGCCAGGGCCGCCTGCTTCCAGACGGCTCGCCCGACGACCTGATCCGCGGCTCCAGCCGCGACCCGTCGCTGTTCGGCGATCTCGACGACGAGGACCCGCCGGACGGGGCGGTGGAAGCGGAGGACCCCCTGACGGGGACCCTCCCTGAGGAAGGACAGGCAGGCGAGCCGGCTCTCGCCTAGAGGCTTGGTGCGCGCTGTGAGTCGGCTCGAAAACGGTCGAGGCAGATCGCTCATCGACGGACGGTCCGGGCTGGTCGAGCGATTGCGCTCGGACCGCCCAGAGATCGAGCGAGCGCTCTTTGCCCATGTCCTCGATGCGGGCCCAGCCGGCCCGGCCGGGAGCGAGGACGCCGAGTACATGGCGGGTTTGCGCGCAAGTGTCGCGGGCTCTTTGGATTACATCCTCGTTGGCATCGAACGGGGAGATGAGTGGTCAGGGCCGATCCCTTCGGTGGCGGTCGCTCAGGCGCAGCGCGCCGCTCGCAATGGCGTGGGCCTCGAGACGGTTCTGCTGCGCTACGCCGCCGGCCACAGGCGTCTCGTCGGGTTTGTCATGGCCAAAGCCGCCGAGTTTGCACCGGAGGTCCTGCGTCAGGTTCTGGATATACAGGGATTGCTGCTCGAACGTCTGATGGCCCAGGTCTCCGTCGAGTACATGCGCGAGGCCGAGCGGGCCGGGCGTTCGCGTGAGCAGCGCCGTGCGGAGCTCGCGCGGAGGCTGCTCGCCGGTGAGCCGCTCGCCACGGCTGAGCTGGGGTATGAGCTCGACGCCTGGCACCTCGGCGCGATCGCGACGGGCGTCGGGGCCCGGGAGGCCCTTCGCGAGATGGCGCAGGGGGCTGATCGCCAGCTCCTGCTCGTGTCCCGTGGCAGTGAGACGGTTTGGGCGTGGCTCGGCGGCCGGCGAAGGGTCTCGGTCGCGGATGTCGCGCACATGGTGTCCGCTGCGGAACGTCCGCGTGTGTCGCTTGCGATCGGGGGGCCCGGTTGGGGGCTCGACGGCTGGCGCCTGACACACCGCCAGGCACAGGCGGCGCTGCTGGTCGCGTTGCGCAGCCAGGACCGGGTGACACGGTATGGCGATGTCGCGCTGGTTGCGGCGGTGCTGCGTGACGAGGTGCTGGCGAGATGGCTCTTGGACACGTTCCTCTCGCCGCTCGAGGGCCAGCGCGACGGCGGGGCGGCGTTGCGCGAGACGCTGCGCCGCTACTTCGCCGCGGGGCGCAACGTCTCCAAGGCGGCCGACGCACTGGAAGTGACACGCCAGACGGTCGAACAGCGTCTGAAGACGACTGGGGAGCTTCTCGGCCGGGCGCTGCCGACCTGCCTGGCCGAGCTGGAGGTGGCGTTGCGCTTGGAGGACCTCGGCGGCGCTCGGTAGGGACCCAGTCACCTCAGCGTGGTGGATGCTCCGAATGAGATTGGAGCTGTTCAAACTATGTGGGTATCTCTTGAGCGGGCTTGGCAATACGCAACGTCTTGGGAACCCCCACCGTGCACATTGCAGTAGCGCGGGACGCGGACAAACCGATACAAGTTCGTAAGAGCTGCACGATCCGTGTTGTGCGGCCTAGTCACACCCCGCCAAAAAGGGATACGACATGCACTCTTCGCGTTCGCCAGAACCATTCGATCACCGGGTCAGTCAACACGCGGGCGGCGACGCGGGCCACGCAAGTCTCGGCAGGGGTCGGCCGGCAGTTCGTGCGGGATTGTCGTGTCGCCTGCGGGCCGATGCTCTTGCGGTGAAGAGTGCCGGGTGCTTGGCCACGCTGCTGGTGGCGATTCTGACTTTGGCGCCGGGGGCTTCGGCTGAATCGCTCTGTACGGACAGCTGGTCGGGTCCAGGCGAAGGGAACTGGACGACCGCGGAAGACTGGTCAACCGGCAAAGTGCCAACCTCCACCGATGTCGCGTGCATCGGGTCGGGGAAGACGGTCGATGTCACATCAGGGACCAATCAGACCGGGGTGGTTCAGGGGAAAGGGACGCTCTCTATCTCTAACGGCTCACTCGAAGTAGCCAATGCTTTGGAAGCGTCGAGCCTGTCTACGCTGATACTGAGCGGCGGAACGCTCACTGGCGCTGGCACCGTCGATGTGTCCAGTTCGCTCTCGTGGAGTGGATTCGGCAGCACGATGTCTGGCTCGGGGTCGACCGTTCTGCAGTCGGGCGCCACAGGATCGGTGGGCTCGACGCCGAGCAGCGCGAGTTCGCTAGTGGGGCGTGCGCTTATCAACGAAGGCACAATGACGTTCCCCGAAGGCAAATTGCTGTTGTCTGAAGGCGCGGCTATTAGAAACTCGGGCGTGTTCCATGCAAATGCGGAAAGTGGAGAACCACGCATCTGGTACTACCCCGAAACAGGGCCCGAACCAAAGGTCGTCAATACCGGGACTTGGGCGAAGACAGAAGGTGCCGGGCCCTTTATTGACGCGGTGTACTTCGAAAATCACGGTGTGACCAATGCACAAAAAGGGCAGCTTCAGTTTACGCGGGGGGGCTCGTCGAACTCTACGGCGGAATGGATATCCTCGGAAGGCGCATCAGTCAGTTTTGCTGGAGGCGCCTTTTCGCTTGCCGCGAGCACCTGGGCGGGAACGACACGGGTGGCGGGCGGGAGCGTCACGGCTGAAGCGTTGCATGGGCATAGCAATGAAATTGCTGTGTCTTCCGGGACGCTTGGACTCTTGGAAGGTGCCTTGTCGGTTGGCAACCTATCGCTTACCGGCGGCTCGTTTGGGCTGCTCAATTCCACGACGACGCTAACGACGAACTCTTTGGCGATGGAAAATGCCACCCTGGCAAGTTCTGGCATCCTAAAGGTTTCGGAATCGTTCTCCGTGAAAGGCTTCACGGACACCATGTCCGGTTCGGGGTCCACGGTGCTGGAGCCCGGCGTGCCAGGAGCGATTGCTATGAGCTCCGTCGAAGAAAACCTAACTATGGTGGGCTATTCGTTGGATAACGAAGGCACACTAAAAATGTCAGCCGGACGGTTTATTATGTCGGAAGGGGCACAGCTCGTCAATTCCGGCACGTTCGCCGTCGAACTCGAAGGTGGAGAAGCACGCAAATTCTGGGATTTCCCAGTAGCCGGGACACCACCAAAGATCGTGAACAAAGGAACCTTTGAGAAAACGGTCGGCAGCAACACTGTTGAAGTAGAGGTCCCATTTGAAAACCTTGGTTCAATTCAGGAACAGGCGGGACATTTCGTGTTTTCGATCCCCGTGACCTCACGAGAACAGTCTACGCAGTACGGCAGCGGTGCGGAAAACGCCCCCAATCAGGCACACCCGACATGCGGCGATCCCGTGAGCTGCGCCACAGGCAATTACTTCGAGACGCAGACCGACCTGGCGGTCGGCGGACGCGGCGTGGGCCTGAACCTGACGCGAACATACAACTCCCAGGCCGGTGCGGGCGAAAGCAAAGGCGCATTCGGCTATGGCTGGACGAGCTCCTTCAGCGACCACCTCGTGGTCAACAAAACGAGCAGACTGACCACGCTCTACCAGGCCAACGGCAGCACCGTGCCGTTCACCGAAGGCACCGGCGGCGCGTTCACCGCGGCGGCCTGGACGCAGGACTCGCTGAGCGGCACGGAAGCTACCGGCTACACGCTGACGCTGGCGAGCCAGGTCAAATACAAATTTGCCGGCAGTAGCGGTCGCCTGGAAAGCGTGACCGACCGAAACGGGAACGCGACCACGCTCACCTACAACGAAGCCGGCCAGCTGACGACCATCACCGATCCCACGAGCCGCACGATCAAACTGGCCTACAACGCCGAAGGCCTCGTCGAAAGCGCCGAAGACCCGATGAAACACGTCGTCAAATACACCTATGAAGGCGGGAACCTCAAGAGCGTGACGCAGCCGGCGGAAGCAGGCTTGCGCTGGCAGTTCAAATACGACGGCTCGCACCAGATCACCGAAATGACCGACGGCCGTGGTGGCAAAACGATCAACGAATACAACGGCTCTCATCAGGTGATCAACCAGAAAGACCCGCCGAACACAACGTTGACCTTTGAATACGAAACGTTCCGAACCAAAATCACGAACATGACGACCGGCAGCGTCACCGACGAGCGCTTTACGAGCAACGACGAGCCGTCCTCGATCACTCGCGGCTACGGGACCGCCAGCGCGACGACCGAATCCTTCACCTACAACGAAGGCGGCTACATCACGAGCGTGACCGACGGCGACGGGCACACGACCACATACGGCTACAGCGCAGCGAACGATCGCACGAGCATGCTCGACGCGAACAAAAACGAAACAAAATGGACCTACGACTCGACCCACGACGTGGCAACGACGACCTCGCCGAAGGGCGAGACGACGACGATCAAACGCGAAGCCCACGGCAACCCGGAAACGATCGAACGGCCCGCTCCAGAAAGCAAAACGCAGACCACGAAATACAAATACAAGACCACCGGCGAACTGGAAAGCGTCGAAGATCCCCTCAAACGCGTGTGGAAATACGAATACGACACGCACGGGAACCGCACCGCCGAAATCGATCCTCTGACCGACAAGCGCACCTGGGAATACAACGAAGACTCCCAGGAGACGGCCACCGTCAGCCCGCGAGGCAACATCACGGGCGGCAAACCCACGGAATTCACGACCAAAACCGAACGCGACAGCCAGGGCCGTCCGCTGAAGATCACCGACCCCCTCGCCCACACCACGAAATACACCTATGACGGCGACGGCAACGTGGAAACCATGATCGACGGCAACTCGCACACGACGAAATACACCTACAACGGGGATAACCAGCCGATCAAAGTCGAAGCGCCCAACAAAGCGATCACCGAAACCGGCTATGACGGGGCCGGACAGGTCCTCAGCCAGACCGACGGGAACAAAAACATCACGAAATACAAACGGAACCCCGTCGAGGAGCCCACGGAAGTCACCGACGCCCTCGGCCGAGTGACCAAGAAGGAATACGACGCTGCGGGGAGCCTCAAAAAACTCGAAGACGCAGCGAAACGCACCACGACCTACAAATACGACCCGGCAAACCGGCTCACCGAAGTCAGCTATTCGAGCGGGAAACCGGCGACCGTCACCTACGAATACGACAAAGACGGCGACCGGACAAAGATGACCGACGGGACGGGCACGACGAAATACACCTATGACCAGCTGGACCGCTTGACCGAAAGCGAAAACGGTCACAAAGAAGTCAGCAAATACACATACGATCTCGCCAACCAGCAGACGAAAATCACCTATCCCAACACGAAAAGCGTGACGCGCGCCTTCGACAACGCCGGTCGGCTTGAAAAAGTCACGGACTGGTCCGCGAACATCACCAAATTCACGTACAACGAAGACTCTCAGCCGGCGACGACCCTGTTCCCAAGCGCAACCACAGACGAAGACAAGTACGTATACAACAACGCGGACCAGATGACCGAAGCCAAGATGCTCAAAGGCGCCGAAACGCTCGCGTCGCTCGTCTACACCCGCGACAACGACGGCCAACTCAAAAAGACCACCTCCAAAGGGCTGCCCGGCGCTGAAATCACGGAAAACACCTACGACGAAAACAATCGCCTCACGAAATCCGGCGGCGAATACAAATACGACGCCGCGAACAACGCGACGACGATCGGGACCGGAACCTACAAATACAACAAAGCCGACCAGCTCGAAACAGGCCCCAGCCTGACCTACACCTACGACGAACTCGGGGAGCGCACCAAAACCAAACCCACCACCGGCCCGGCCACCACATACGGCTACGACCAAGCAGGGGACCTGACCTCGGTCGAACGTCCCAAAGAAGGCGAAGTCAGCGAAATCAAAGACACCTACGCCTACAACGGCGAAGGGCTCAGGGCCTCGCAGACGATCTCGGGCACGACGACCTTCCTCGCCTGGAACGTGACCGAAAGCCTGCCGCTGATCCTCAGCGACGGGACCAACAGCTACATCTACGGCCCGGGCGGCCTGCCGGTCGAGCAGGTCTCAAGCGGGGGCACCGTCTCCTACATGCACCACGACCAGCAGGGCTCCACCCGCTTGCTGACCGGCTCGACAGGCACCGTGACCGGGAAATGCACCTATGGCGCGTACGGAGCCCCCACGTGCGAAGGCACGACGACCACCCCGCTCGGGTATGACGGGCAGTACACGAGCTCGGACACCGGGCTCGTCTACATGCGGGCACGCGTCTACGACCCAGCCACCGCGCAGTTCCTCACGGTTGATCCGATGCTGGCAATCACGGGTGCGCCATACAACTATGCCAGCGACAACCCTCTGAACCACGGGGACGCTTCGGGGCTCAGCAGCTGGAACCCGTTCAGCGAAAGCTTTTGGACCGAAGGCAACGTCATATCCGAAAGCGCGCTTAACCCCATTCGCTACTACGAAAAGGAGATCGAATCCTACGAAAACGGGTGCGGTTACATTGCGTCCGTGGCGTCCGGCCTCAAGGGTGCGCTCGTAGGGGCTCTCGACGTGAGCGGTGCAGGAGAGGAGGCAGCCGGAGCTGAGGAGGGTGCAGGAGTGGCGGGTTGGGGCACGCTCGCGAATGAAGTTATGGAGGCTACCGGTCATCATTACTTCTTTATTGGGACGAGCGCGCTTGCCGCCGCAGGAAGTCTAGGCGGTGTCGCTTACCTGATCTACGAGAAGGTTAAGTGATGAGGCAGCGGCTACTTTCGCTAACAATCAGGCTTCTAGGCGCGCCACCGCGGCGCACAGCCCCGTTAGAGATGAAACGCCAGTACACACGTCGCTTGTATCTACGGCTTCTTCCACCGCAGATCATCGTCTATGGATTGCTGGTGCTCCTGGATGCACCGAGATGGCTGTTGATAGTTCTTGTCGTCGGCGCCGGTACGTGGCTTTGTGGATTCGCGCAAGTCAATCTCCAGATATGGTGGGGGCGTAAACGCCCGCCAGGCGCAGCCGTGTGAGTGTGCGTGGTAGAGCAACTGTGACCCGGCACAATCGCGGTCGCCACGATCAGCGGGGCTCAACTCGCGTCCCGGCCGGCTCGACCGGGACCGTCACCGGGGAATGCACCTACGGGGCGTACGGGGCCCCCACCTGCGAAGGCGCCACGACCACCCCGCTCGGCTATGACGGGCAGTACACGAGCTCGGACACCGGGCTCGTCTATATGCGGGCACGGGTCTATGACCCGGCCACCGCGCAGTTCCTGAGCGTCGATCCGCTTGTCGGATTCACATTGGCGCACTACAACTACGTCGACGACAACCCTCTCAGCGGAAGCGATCCAAGCGGGCTCTGCGGCCTAGGCTCGCTCGGCGATTTTGGTGACTGCTTTGATCCGACGTCGAGTGGCAATGTTGCCTACCAAGGGGCCGAAGCACTCAACAAAGTAACCGGCGGCGCGGTCAATCTACCGTGGCTGGTTACGCGTCCGGCCTTTGTCGATGGTATGGCTCTGCTTGGATGTGCCGTTCCAGCAACGGATGCTGCGTGTCCCGCGTTGCTCGCTGCAGCGTGGAGCGACTCGTCGTCGTCGGTGATCGCCAAAGGGATTGAAACCGGCTGGTGCAATCCGGGACAACTCAGCGCCGAAGAGACGGTCAACTCGCTCCTCCTAAGTTTCGGGGGTCTCAGCAAATTCGCCGCTGGTGCTGCGGCCAAGCAGGGTGCGAACGCGTTGGCTAGGACGCTCATTCGTGGCGGTCCAGTCGTGACCCAGGGACTACTAGATGCAGCCCACAACTAGGCCCGACGGCGCCAAAATTACAACACGAAGCGCGGCCGGTCGCTATCAAGGCGCCCGGTCGCGCCGCATTTCAAGGTACCTGATCATCCTAGTGCTAGGCACGGTGCTTGTCGTACCCAATGTGGCGCAGGCTCGCTCGCTGGAACAGAGAGCGGTCAGTGTCGCGATTACTCTGGCAGCGTTTGCGGTATGCGATGTCATGTTCTCTCGGCGCATGGGAGTCACGATCAACCAGAACGCGCTCGTCCTTCACTACGCGTTTCACCGAGAGCACGTGCCTTGGTCAAAGATCACGGCGTTCGAATGGAAGCCCTGGCGCCGCCGAGACACGGAATGGATGTGGGTAGTGACGACGGATGAATCCCGCAGGCGCCTACCGACAGTCGCACGTGTACCGCAGGGTTACATGGGCTCGTTCTTTGGCTCCTCCAATCTCCGCTCAAGGACACGAGGAGAAGTGGACGCGATGACTACGCTAGAAGATGCGCGAGCAGCGGCTCATGACAGCAACGATTAGCAGGGGATCATCGTGCGCCCTCTCTTCAGGTTCGGCGACGACGGGCACGAGCGCTGTAGCGACGTCGGTAACGACCAAAGCTACCCCGAGCACCGGCCCGGCGACCACATACGGCTACGACCAGGCAGGGGACCTGACCTCGGTCGAACGGCCCAAAGAAGGCGCCGTCAGCGAAATCAAAGACACCTACGCCTACAACGGCGAAGGACTCAGAGCATCCCAGACGATCTCCGGGACCACGACCTTCCTCGCCTGGGACATGACCGAAGGCCTACCGCTGATCCTCAGCGACGGGACGGACAGCTACATCTACGGGTCGGGCGGCCTCCCGGTCGAGCAGGTCTCAAGTGGAGGCACCGTCACCTACCTGCACCACGATCAGCAGGGCTCAACCCGCCTGCTGACCGGCTCGACCGGGACCGTCACCGGGAAATGCACCTACGGGGCGTACGGCGCCCCCACCTGCGAAGGAACCACGACCACCCCACTCGGCTATGACGCCCAATACACCAGCTCGGATACGGGACTGGTCTACATGCGGGCACGGGTCTACGACCCGGCTACCGCGCAGTTCATGAGCGTCGATCCGCTCGCAGACATGACGCGACTGCCCTACGCGTACGCTGCGGACAACCCTCTCAACCTGAACGATCCCAGCGGCCTTATCTTCGGGATTCCCGGCACGCCTTCCTGGTCGCAGGTCGGCACGCGCCTCGTTGGCTTCTGGGACGGCTTCACACGCCCGTTGCGCCGGAGGGACGGCTGCTTTGCGTGGCGCCTTTGGCCTGAACGGTGGCCTTGAAACCTGCTCGATCGAATACAACGAAGCGTCCAATATCGGAGGACTAGATGCGAGCGTGGAGGCCGGAACCGCTGCCGGGGCTGGTGTCGGGGCAGGTCTCGATGCCGTCTTGGGTGGATTGCCACGCCTTGGACCTATTATTAGTCCTCTTGCTAGTGGTGGTGTGGCATCGGTGATTCAAAAGAGAGTTCGAGGAGAATCACCCAGTCTGTCCACTGTTGGTCAGGGTACTGTGGCAGGCCTTGCTGGGGAGCTATCGACTGGACTCGTTCCCGGCACGAGCGCTGTTGCTGCGTCGGGAGCGACGGGTTCAGTTCTGGGACTCGTATGGTAAATACTCCATGAACGAGGCGTCCACGGAGAGCAAAATATCTGTAGGAGTTAACCGTCGTTTGGCATTCGCCGCAGCAGTTTTTTTTGGGGTACTTTTTTTTGGTGCCGTATCACGGGAAATATCGAAGGACAACGTAGAAGCGACTGTCATCGTAGTTGCTTTTATAGGTCTTCCTTTTACGTACTATGTTCGGCGGACATTTCAACGACGTCCGGTCTTTGTCATCGATGATAGTGCCCTCACAATTAGTCGCTCACGTCAGGTCATACCCTGGCGGTCGCGTCGAGTCATCCTGTGGGAGACGGTTTTTGAAGCCCATTTGCGCGAGCGTCAAGGAGTCTTTGGCGTCTATCACCATCTTGTGCTAACGGTTCAGCCGGACGTCGAGCCCCAGGATGACTGGTCGCTCGCAAAGCTGAAGACCTCAAAGGTGGCTGTGGAAACCGTTCGACAGCCAATCGATCAGCCCTGTCCTGGGACGAGAGCAGCAGGCACCGAACGGTGAGGGCTAAGGGCCTCACAGACGATCTTCGGGACGACGACCTACCCCTCCAAGCACCAACAAACTAAAGGACGAACCACTAATCGTCGTCGCGAGGCGGAGGCCGGAAGAAGATCCGCTTGACCTCCGCGGCCGACCCCCCGCCGAGGCGCAGCACGGTCTGAAAGCCCTCCCCCCCGAGCTCGCCCGCGTCGAGCGCGCGGCGCAGGTCGTTGAGCGTGGCGAGATCCTCCTCGGAGACCTGGTCGCGCGCGGTCTCGAGCAAAATCAAATGACGCGGGCGTTTGAGCGCGGCGGCCGTCCGCAAGAAGGGCTCGCGCTCTGAGGCAGCGAGCGTCTCAGCGGCGATCACGACGGTCTCTTTGCTCTCCAGGCGCTTCGCGACGGCCGCCTGCAGCAGCTCCTGCGCGCGCGTCTCGACCTCCTCCTCGGCCACGCGTCCGGCCAGCAGGGAGCGGACCTTGCCGAGCGACAGCAGCGAGGCGCGGTCCTCGATCAGACGCTCCACGAAGCCTTCGCGCTCGGCCGCGGAGGCCGAGACGACGATCAGCAGGCTGCCCGGCGAGTAGCGCAGGCGGTCCGTCGGACGCAGGATGCGACAGTGGACGGTCAGGTCGGGCGGGCGCGGTGGCGCGCCGTCGGGGCGAGGGCGATCTGATGACCAGCCGGTTCGCTCGTCCTTGTCGATCTTCACGCTGCGGGCTTGGGGGCGAGAGGCCATACCCCCATCATGCCGTAACCGCGAGCCTTACCCCGTCGCCCCTACCCTTCCGCGCGCGAAAGGCCGGCCGCCCCGTCCGGCAACGGCCCGAGCTTGACCGGGGCGGCGTGCATCGTGCGCAGGCGCACGTCCTTCCAGGACAAACCCTCGTTGACCAGCGCGGGCAGGCCCATGATCAGGGCGGTGGCGACCTCGACGACCTGCAGGACGATCCCGTAGGCAAGCGCGTCAGGGGTGGAGACGTGGTACGCGCCGGCGAGCACCGCGACGCAGGCGGCCTGGAAGACGCCGACGTTCGCGGGGGTGGCGGGCACGACGGCGGTGACGTTGACGGCGAACAGCACCGCCGCGGCGCCGGCGACGCCGACGCGCGTGTCGAGGCCGAGCGCCATCAGCAGAAGCCAGCAGGACATCCACTGAAGCCCCCAGGCGGAGAGCTGAAGGACGGTCGCGACGGCCGCTTGGCGCGGGTGGCGAAAGACGCGCAGCCCGTCGCGCACGCGCAGGAGCGAGGCGCGCAGCACGGCCATCAGCGCTTGCAGACGGCGCGAGCGGGAGACCGCGGCGCGGGGCACGAGCACGGGCGCAAGCAGCACCGCGACGAGCGCGCCGAGCGGGGCCAGCGCGGCGGCGATCAACAGGCCATGGTGGCCGTCGAGTGGATCGAAGCTCGAGAACATCGCAATCCCGAGCAGGGTGAGCGCGAGCAGGTTGAGCAGCGTTTGCGAGACCATCGTGCCGAGCACGACGGGCAGCGTCTCGCGCGCCCGGCCGAGCCGGCGAGCGACGATCAGCGCGCGCGAGGGCTCCCCCAGGCGCGCGGGCAGGGTGGCGGACATCAGCACGCCGATGAACGTGCCCTGCATCGCGTCGCGGCGTTTGGCTTTGCGCCACGTGGGCGCGGCGGCGAGGATCGAATGCCAGGCGATCGCGCGGGCGAACATCGCGGCGCACATCAACCCGAGCCCGGCGGCGAGCAGGCCGGGGCTCGACGCGAGCAGCGAGGCGGCGACACGGTCGACGCCGATGCGCGTGAGCGCGAGCAGCGTGAGCGCGAGGCCACCGGCGCAGGCGAGCAGCAGGGCGAGGCGACGCAGCGTGCGCAGGGAGCGACCGGACGCGGTGGCCGCCGGGTGCGAGGAGAGCCGCCTTGCCCGATCCGGCACGCCGGGTGCCGAGCTCCCCGGGGATGGGGTTTCTGCCGGCGGCACGCGCGCGGGCTCGAGCGTTGCAAGTCGCTGGGCGGGGATGCGCGGGAGCAGGTCGGCGGGCATCAGGCCGTGGCGCACGGCGGCGCGTGTGAGCGGGGTGACGGGCCGCCCGACGGCGCGGGCCCGCTCGTAGGTGTCGAGCACCTCGGCGGCGACGGTGGGCCAGGCGAAGCGCTCGGCGCGGGCGCGCGCGGCGGCGGCCATCCGCAGGCGCAGGGGCTCGTCGAGCGCGAGCCGGCGCAGTGACTCGGCCAGCGCGAGCGCGTCGCCGGGAGGCGTGAGCAGGCCGTCGAGGCCGTCGCGGACGACGTCGCGGTAGCCGGGGATGTCCGAGGCGAGCACGGGCGTGGAGGCGGCGAACGCCTCGGTGAGGACCATGCCGAAGCTCTCGCCGTGCAGCGAGGGCGCGCACAAGACCTCGGCGCGCGCGAGCTCTGCGAGCTTGCGCGGCTCGGAGACCTTGCCGAGCGCGCGCACGCCGCGGTCGTCGAGCATCATGTGGGCGACCTCCTCGGGCGATGCGCCGACGAGCGTGAGCGTGGCGGGGACGTGGTCGCGGAGCGCTTCGAAGGCGCGCAGCAGCACCGGCAGCCCCTTGCGTTCGACGGCCTGACCGACGAACAGGATGCGCAACGGGGCGCGCGGCCCGGCCCGGTCGGGCGGGTCGACCCCGGCGATGGAGAGGTTTTGGAGGGGTGGGTTGTCTGCGTCGCTCGATTGAAGGCGCTGTTGCGCGTACGCGAGCACGCCTGGGTCATCGAGGAGGTGGACGCCGTTGGGGATCACGCGGTAGCGCCCACCGTAGAAGCGCCGAGCGGTCCAGGCGGCGGCTTCGGAGACGGCGATGCGCGCGTGCAGGCGGTTCATGCGCCGTCGCGCGCCGAGCGGGCCGGCGGCGAAGCCGTTTGAGAAGACGTTCTCGGAGTAGGTGTGGAACGTGCCGACGAGCGGCAGCTCGCCGGCCGAGCAGAGCGCGTCCCAGCCGACGAACGGCACGACCGGCTCGTGGATGTGGGCGACGTCGTAGCCGCCATGGCGCAGCTCCGCGCGCAGCGCGAGCACCGCGCCGGGGAGGATCGCCAGGTTCGAGACGGCGCCGTTGGCGGGCAGCCCGACGGTGCGCCCGAGCGAGACGAAGCCCGAAGGGGGCTCGCGCGGCTGCGGGCGCGCGCCGCGATGCAGCCGGCGCGAGAGCGCGTCGTCGGGGTCGAACGGCGCGAGGATCCGCGCTTCGTGCTCCCCGCTCGCGTTCAGCTCGTGCGCGAGCGACTCGATGTGACGCGTGACGCCACCCGGATAGGTCCATGAGTACGGCGACAGCAGCGCGATCCGCACGGGTCAACTGTACCGGCTGCATGGCCGCCTCCCGTGCCGGTGCGATAATCGGGCACATGAGCAAGCGGCACTTCGTGAAGTACACGTTCCTGCAGATGGACCCCGCGTGGCGGCGGCGCGAGAACGGACAGCGCGAGCAGGACAAGCGCGAGTTCATCGCGGCGTGCGAGGACTTCGCGGACGGGCACATGCTGCAGACGTTCTCGCTCGTGGGCACGCGCGGCGACGCCGAGCTGCTGCTGATCTCAGAGGCGGAGAACCTCGACCGAATTCACGAGCTGCACGTGGTGCTGTCGCAGAGCGGGCTGATGCAGTGGGCGCGGATCCCCCACTCGTTCCTGGGGATGCGCAAGAGCTCTGAGTACTCCGAAGACGAGCGCGTCGCCCCGCGCGGGTTTCGCGGCAAGTACGTGTTCGTGTACCCGTTCGTCAAGTCGCGCGCGTGGTACGCGCTGCCGGCGGACGAGCGCTGGCGGATCATGCAGGGCCACATCGAGGTCGGGCGGGAATACCCGGGCGTGGACAACCACACGACGTACTCGTTCGGGCTGGACGACCAGGAGTTCGTGGTCGCGTTCGACACCGACGACGTCGGCACGTTCCTCGACCTCGTGCAGCGGCTGCGCACGACCGAGGCGTCCAGGTACACGGTGCGCGACACGCCGAGCTTCACGTGTTTGGCGATGTCGCTGGAGCGCGCGCTGAACGCGCTCGACGGCGAGCCGGTAAGGCTCACCGCTTCGCCCACGGCGGGGACGCAGACCCCATCCGGGGCAGAGCCTCCAACCCAGCCCGAGGCGGCGCTGCCGGCTGCCTAAGGGTCGCGCACATCTGCGCCGCGCGGACCCGGTGCTCGCGGGCGTGATCGACGCGGTCGGCGCGCTGCCGAACCCCCGCGACGGCCGCCCCGACCGCGGCGACCATTACGGGGCGCTCGTGCGCGCGATCACCGGCCAGCAGCTGTCGGTGCTCGCGGCGCGGTCGATCTACGGGCGGCTGACCGCGCGCTTTGAAGATCGTGCGCCCACGCCCCAGGAGATCCTGGACGACGACCCCGAAGAGCTGCGTGCCGCCGCGGGGCTGTCGCGCGCGAAGGTTGGCTACCTGCGCTCGCTCGCCGAGCACGTGATCTCGGGCGAATTGGAGCTCGAGCGGTTGGATGAGCTGGAGGACGAGCATGCGATCGCAGAGCTCGTCGCGGTCAAGGGCCTCGGGCTGTGGACCGCGCAGATGTTCCTCATGTTCCAGCTCGAACGGCCCGACGTGCTCCCCACCGGCGATCTCGGAATTCGCCGCGCGATCGAACGCGCCTACGGCCTCGACGGGCTGCCCGACCCGGCCGCGATGGAGCTGATCGCCGCGCCGTGGCGGCCGTATCGCACGCTGGCTTGTCGCTACCTGTGGCGCTCGTTGGCGAACGAGCCGGGGTAGTACCCGGCCAAGCGCTCGATCCAGAGAACCATCCCAAGAGATCAGTAGCGTTTTGCGATGGCTTGCGAGCATCCGAACACCATCGATCCCGATGGCCGCGTCGTCATCTTCGACAGGGACACACGGCTGCACCTCGCCCTTGGCCGGCCCAAGCTGGCGGATGAGGCCGATCTCATCCTCGGAACTGTCGCCCACCCGGACCACCGCGTGGACGACCCGATTGCAGGGCGAGAGCAGTTCTACCGCCGCGACCTTCACCCCCGGCGCTGGCTGCGAGTCGTTGTAGACTTCAACAGCGTACCCGCGCGGGTCGTGACCGCTTTCGTGCAGCAGAATACGCCGCGGGGCTGGAAGCCATGACCATTACGATCGCCGGCACCACCTTCGACCACCATCACTACGACGCGCTTGGTGATGTGCTCTATCTGAACGTAGGCCAGCCCCAGGCGGAGGCGTGGGGCCTCGAGACCCCTGAGGGTCACGCGATCCACTATGACGACACCGGCGCGGTGATCGGCATCACCCTGCTTAACGTCCGCAGGACACTTGAACGCGAGAATACGCTGACATTCACCCTGCCCGCGGAGCATCTGGCAGCCGATGCGCTCCAGCCGATGCTCGCCGCCGCCTGAGAGCTCAGCCAGTAGCTGCCCGTCGAGCATTCCGACGACCTGCGCATTCAAGTACTCAGCCTACGAGCACCCGGCGGCTGGCGCGGGCGGTGGCTCACCGGCGGCGCGCAGGCGCGACCAGTCGAGCCACAGGTCGTAGGCGGGATAGAGGTGTGAGAGGTTGGCGCTGAGCAGGCCCACCGGGAAGGCAGGATCCTCGCGAAAGGTGTACTGGAACACGGCTTGCACACGGGGGTTGCCATACCAGCGGGTCAGTTGCGCCGCCAGCGCTTCGCAGCCGACGCGTTCTTCGAGCGCGCCCGCGGGGCGCGGGCGGCCGGGATGAGGCGCGCCGGCGCCGGCCTCGGTGACCCAGATCGGGGCGTCTCGCGCACACGCGCCGCGCGCGGAAAGCGCCGATTCGAGCGCTTCCACCGGGTCGCCGGAGGATGCGGACGCGTCGCGGGCCGCGTAATCGTGGATCGACCACACGTCGCCCAGGCAGATCACGTCGGCGGGCAGCGCCGCGACGAAGCGCGCGATGCTCGTGCGATGAGGTGAGTCGGTGAGCGAGTCGTCGAGCTCGCCCAGGAGCATGTGGTGAACGCCCCCGTCGGCTCCCAGCTCGGCGGCCATCGCACGGGCGAGCGCGGCGTAGACAGTAGGTGAGAGGGCCGGGGATTCGGCGGTGCAAGCGGCGCGCTGGGGACTGATGAAGACAGAGTTGTTGGGCTCGTTCCAGGGGCTCCACCATTCGAGCGCCACACCCGCGCGCACGGCGAGCCCGAGCAATGAGCGGATCAGCGCGCGATAGCCCGCGATCGCCTCGGGACGCAACGGCCGCGAGAAGGGAGTGGTCCCCGCGAGCTCGCAGCCCGAGGGCGGACGGGCCGCCCAGGCGGGGACGCCGAAGATGTCGATCACGACCCGAAACTCGCCGCCGCGAATCCCGCTGGCCGCCCGTTGCTGGGTGGCGATCGCCGCCAGCTCAGC
Source organism: uncultured Solirubrobacterales bacterium (assembly GCA_963784875.1). Classification (GTDB taxonomy): domain Bacteria; phylum Actinomycetota; class Thermoleophilia; order Solirubrobacterales; family Solirubrobacteraceae; genus Palsa-744. The sequence continues at coordinate 63,893 of CAWATE010000003.1, read as the reverse complement.
GCGGATACCGGCGTAGGCGCCGCAGGGGCCGACGTCGCGCGCGCAGCCGCTGACGAGCGCTTCAAGCGCAGAGGGACGGTCGGGGTCGGGCTGCAGCGCAGCCCAGTCGACGAGCAGGCGCACGTAGGTGGGGTGCAGCGCCGTGAGCTCACGCCGGGCGGTGAGGAAGCGCGCGGGTCTGGACGGTGCGTCCGGACTCCACAGCAGGTCGGCGTTGTCCTCGGTCAGCCCGAAGGCGGGGCCCCCCGAGCGAAGTGCCGATCCGGGGCCGGGAGAAAGCTCCACCACACTCGCCGTGCCGTGCCGCGCGCTCGAGGTGCCACAGCCACAGACCCAGAGGAGCGCCAGGACCGCGATCAGCGCCGCCCGGAGCACGAGCTTCAGCCGGTTCGCCGCACCGCGACCGTACGATCAGCCTCGGCGGCGATCTCCCAGCCCGGCGTTCCGGAGCCGATGCGAAAGCAGCGCGTGACGACCGCCGTGGGCCCGGGCAGCCCCCGCCCGCCCGGCCGCCCCAAGCGCGCGTCGTGGAAGACCATGTGACCGCCGACGGGGACGAACGGGCGCCAGCAGGTCCAGTCGAGCTCGCAACCGGACTCGGAGTGGTCGCCGTCGACGAACACCAGGTCGGCCTCGCCCGACCAGCGCGAGGCGAGCTCGGAAGAGAGGACGACATGCCAATGGACGCTCGGCGCCTGTTCCCCGCATCGGCGCGCAGCGCGCTCGACGACGCGCCGCGTGGCCCACTCGGTCGCGCCCCAACCCGAGGGAAGAGCGTCGGGATGGCGACCGAAGGGATCGACCAGATGCAACTCCGCACCCGCTCCCAGCGCGTCGCACAGCGCGAGCGCGGAGGAGCCCTCGTAGACGCCGATCTCGACCACGCGCCGCGCGCCACGCGCGGCGTCCAGCAGCACGCGCGCGTCCTCGGCCGAGTGCATCGTGCGCGGTGGAATCAGCCCGAGCCCGACCGCGAGCGCGCGCAGTCGCACATCGTCGCGCAGGCGATCGGGGGTCAGGCGACGCAGGCCGACGGGCAGAAGGCTCACTAAGGGCTGATCAGCGCAAGGGACGGGAACGCCGTGCGGTAGCGACTCGCATCGCGGGTCAGCAATACGCGGCCGGTGACGAGCGCATGAGCGCCGATGTAGAAATCCGGCAGCGGAGAGCGCTTCGGTCCGCCGTGGCGACGGTAGGCGAGAAAGCGCTTGCCTGCGAGAAACGCAGCCTCCCAGGGAAGCGCCTCGCGCTCGATCTGCTGCGGCAGCGCTTCCTCCAGTTCCTCGATCCGCTCGAAGCGAACCGAGATCTCCGCATAGACGATCGGGTTGATGATCAGAGGACCGACGTCGAGCGCCTCGACGAGCGCCGTTTCCGACCAGAGCATCCAGACGGGATCTTCGATGAAGATGTCCAGCAGGACATTGGCATCGACAAGGACACCGCCTGCACGTGGCTCAGTCCTCACTACGAGTGAGCGCCATGATCTCGTCGGTGGTCATCTTGACCGTTCCCGCCCCGCGCATCTGAGCCACGATCTCCTTACCCCTGCTGGTGCGGGCGCATATCAGGCGCGCACCGCGCTCGTCCAGCTCGAAGTCGACCTCACTGCCGGGAGCGATCCCGAGCCGCTTGCGAACGTCCCGTGGAATCGTCACCTGGCCCTTGCTCGTCACTCGCATGGCGACAGCTTAGCACTGTAATACTAGTGCGTATTACCTCACCGTCGGAAAAGGCTGCTCCGGCGCCGCCGCGCAGCCACCGTCAGACTGCGGAGACCTGCTCCTCCTCGGCTACGCGGAAAGACGAGCCGCAGCCGCAGGCGGCGACGACGTTGGGGTTCGACACCTTGAAGCCCGCGCCTTGAAGGCTTTCCTCGTAGTCGATCGTCGAGCCGCTGACGAAGGGAAGGCTCTCTCTGTCGACGAGCAGCTTCAGCCCGTGGGTCTCGAAGACGGCGTCGTCGGAGCGCTGCTCGTCGAAGGCCAGCTGGTACTGGAAGCCGGAGCAGCCACCGCCGCGGACGCCCACGCGCAGGCCCGCCATGCTCACGTCGGCCTCCTGGGAGGTGAGGAACTCGTGGACCTTCTCGGCACCCTTGTCGCTGATCTCGATCATCGCTTCGCTCCTGTGGACGGCTCCAAGACTTTCCAAAGTATAGCGGCTAAGCTGAATACGAAATGCCGGATCCAGAGCAGATCAAGCAGCGGATCGAAGCCGCAATCCCAGGCGCGCAGGCCCAGGTCGAGGACTACACCGGCGGCGGCGATCACTTCCGCGCGACCGTCACCGCCGAGGCCTTCGCGGGACGCAGCCTGATCGAGCAGCACCGCCTCGTGTACGAGGTGTTCGGCGCGGAGATCGGCGGCGCGATCCACGCGCTGTCGCTGAAGACGCAGGTCCCGGCGCAGGCCCCGACCCACTGAAGACCCAGACATCAGCAGACCCGACACAGAGCCGTTCAGCAGACCACCGACACAGCAAAAGCCAGGAGCCCTCATGTCCAGCAGCGAACCCAGCACCATGCGAGACCTTCCGATGTCCAACAGCCGGCCCGGCCCGGTGGGCGAGGCTCTCACGAGCAGCGGCAAGCAGAACCCGATCCGCGACGCGATCGCGGAGGCGATCGCAGAGCACAAGGTGCTCCTGTTCATGAAGGGCACGCCCGAGGCGCCGGCATGCGGCTTCTCGGCGCGCACCGTCGCCGCGCTGCAGGAGCTGGACGTGCCGTTCGCGGCCGTCGACGTGCTGCCCGACCCGCGCATCCGCCAGGAGCTCTCGGCGATCTCCAACTGGCCCACGATCCCCCAGCTGTTCGCGAACGGCGAGCTGGTCGGCGGGTGCGACATCGTCACCGAGATGTACGAGTCGGGAGAGCTCGCGCAGGCGTTGGCTTAAGGCGTTGGTGTAGCGTCTCGCGCCGAATGTCCTCTGTAGCGGTCGCGACCGACAGCACGCATTACCTGCCGCGTGCGCTCGCGGACAGGGAAGGAATCCATCAGGTCAGCCTGTACGTCGGTTGGCAGGATGCCCCCGAGCGCGAGCTCGAGATGGCGGACGGGTTCGACGGGTTCTACAAGCGGTTGCGCGCAGACCCGGAGTTGCCGACGACCTCGCAGCCGTCGATCGGCGACTTCCTGACCGTGTGGGAGCCGCTGATCGAGGCAGGCCAAGACGTGGTGTCGATCCACCTGGCGGGCGGCATCTCGGGCACGTGCGAGGCGGCGCGCCAAGCGCACGGGCTGCTCGCAGAACGGGGGCTGGGCGAGCGGGTGGAGGTGATCGACGGCGAGACCGCGTGCGGCGGGACGGGCCTGCTGGCGCTCGCGGCGTGCGCGGCGGCCCGCGTCGGGGGCGACAAAGACGCCGTGATCGCGCGCGTGCGCGCGACGCGCGAAGCGTTGAAAATTGGTTCTGCCTGGACACGCTCGAGTACCTGCGGCGCGGCGGGCGCGTCGGCAAGGCACAGGCGTGGATCGGCGGCACGCTGAAGATCAAGCCGATCCTGTCGCTCGAGTACGAGATCGTGCCGGTCGAGCGCGTCCGCACCGCCGGGCGGGCGTTCGAGCGGATGGTCAGGTACGCCGAGGAACTCCACGCGAACGGGTCCGACGGGTGGGTCGTGCAGCACATCCAGGCGCCCGAGCAGGCACAGCGGCTGATCGACCGCTGCCGGGAGATCTTCGACTCGAGTCGGTCTTCACCTCCGAGGTAGGCCCCGTGATCGGGACCTACACGGGCCCTGGGCTGATCGGCGTCGGCGCTGTGCCGCGAACGCTACTTGGCTGATCGCCGTCTACGGCGAAGCAAACGTCTGCGTCAGCACGAGGCCGACGACCGCGGCGCCGATCGCCAGCTCGCGCTGGTGGCGCTCCACGTGCCCGCGCCAGTCGGTCAGATGCGTGACCTCTCCGCGCAGGCGATCGACCGAGACCGCCAGCTCCATGCGGTTGCTCTCGATCGAGCTGCGGATCTCTCCCGGCGAGCGTTGCGCCATCAGCTCTTCCCTGCGCGGTCGGCGCGTGCGCGGCGGCCACCGGCGGCGGGGCTGAGCCCCCGGCGCCGGCACGGCGGCAGCTGGGCTCGCGCTGACGGACTCGCGGATCTTGCGCGCCTCCTCGATCGCCATGCTCGGCACCGGCGGCGAGCTTCCTTTGACCGCCCGAGCGGCGATCAGGCCGGCGAGGGCGCCGAGCACCAGCAGGATCACGGCCATCGCGAAGAAGCCCCAGAAGAACGTCCAAGTCGTTGCCGGGCAGGAAGTAGTAGAGCAGCCACGCGAAGCCGACGAGCGCGAAGATCAGGGCCATCACGAAGAAGATCCCGGCGGCCGCGCCGACGATCGCGCCCTTGACGAGCTTCGTCGCCTTCTCGGTCGACCTCGGCCTTGGCCAGCTCGATCTCTTCGCGGACGAGAAGCGTCGCGCGCTCGGAGACCTCGGTGATCGCCGTCGCGATGTTCTGCGGCGGGGCCGAGTCGCGGCGGCCGACCCGGAGGGGGCGAGGAGTGTCCGCTCACTCGGGCGGTTCCTCGTCGAACACCCGCTGCCAGATCAGACCGGCGGCGCGGTTGGCGAGAATGCTCGACAGTGCGCCGATCCCCGCCAGCAGGGCAGACCACGTAAGGCGCTTGGCCATCTCGTTCTCCTTCATGTGCGTCAGTCTATTCCCCGCGGAGGTCGCGTCCAATCTCACGACCTGCATATGTCTCGTTGCGCGCGGCGGACCACCTCGGACGAGCGCCGGATGCCGGCCGGTCTTCGTGGAGACCCGGCAGGCGGCGCGAGGCGCTCACTCGACGCTAGCCTTGCTTGCGGCATCTCTCGAGGCCTCCGCAGACGGTTTCGAGCACCAGCCACTTCGCGCGCTCGAACTGCTCCTCGCCCTGCGGCAGCAGGCCGAAGATCCAGCCGGTGAGCATCTGCTCGATCGCCCCGTAGAACGCCATCGCGGCGAACTGCGCGTCGATCTCCGGGCGGAACACTCCTTCTGCTTGAGCCTTCACGACGATCTCGCCGATCAGCTCGTACGCCTCGCGGATCTGGCCGAGATGGGTCTGGCCGAACGAGTTCGCCGCGCGCGTGACCTCGACGATGATGACCTTCATCAGGTCGGGATCGTGGCGGTAGCTGTCGACGATGAACGACGCGATCGCCTCGAGCTTCGCGCGCACCGGGATCGCCTCCGAGTCGACCGCGCGGATCGTCTCGAGCATCACGTTCCAGCGCTCGAGGAAGAGCGTGTCGAGGATCTCGTCCTTGGAGGCGAAGTAGTGGTAGACGAGACCGTAGGCGACACCGGCCTCGTCGGCGATGTCCGCGACGCGGCAGGCGTGAAAGCCCTGGCGGGCGAACACGCGCACGGCCGCGTCGAGGATCAGGCGCCGCTTGTCCCGCGTGGCCTTTGCGCGTGCGGTGCTCATGCGTGCGCCTCCCCGAGCCACCGATATGCGTCCGGCCGGCGGTTGGCGAGCGCCGGCAGCTGCGCGCGGATCTGAAGCTGGCGCGCGAGGTCGAGCTCGGCGGCGATGTAGCCCTCGCGGTCCGGCGCCTGCGCCAGCACGACGCCCCAGGGGTCGACGATCATCGAGCGCCCGCCCGAGCGCATGCCGCCGGGATGGGGGCCGATCTGGTTGGCCGCGATCACGAACGCCTGGTTCTCGATCGCGCGCGCCTTCACGAGCGTTTCCCAGTGGTCGCGCGTGGTCGGCAGCGTGAACGCCGCAGGCAGCGCGATCACGCGCGCGCCGCGCACGGCGAGGATCCGGAACAGCTCGGGGAAGCGCAGGTCGTAGCAGATCGACATTCCCAGCTCGACGCCGTCGGCGGTCCGTGAGAGGACGACCTCCTCGCCCGGCTCCTCCACGTCGGACTCGCGATAGGTCCTGCCGTCGATCTCGACGTCGAACATGTGCACCTTGCGATACACCGCCTTGACCTCCCCCTGCGGATCGACGTGCACAGAGGTGTTCGCGAGCTTCTCGCGGCCCCGCACGCGCTCGGCGATCGAGCCCGCGACGAGGTCGATCTCGAGCTCGCGCGCGAGCCCGCGCGCCCAGGCGATCGCCGGCCCATCACCCGAACCACCTCGCTCCTCGCCCGATCCGGCCGAACCACCTCGATCGTCGCTCGCCCCGCCCTGCCCACCCCCGGCCGATCCCGCCAAATCACCCCCCGCTACGTTCAGCTCCTCGGCGCCGGCGCGCAGATCCTGCTCGGAGCCGATGACCGACCACTTCTCGGGGAGTACGATCAGCTTCGCGCCGTCCACCGCCGCGGCGCGGGCGAGGCGGTCGGCGCTCGCCAGGTTCGCGGCGCGATCGGCGGTGGAGTTGAGCTGTACTGCCGCGACCTTCACAAACACGCCTCCTCCAACGACATCTCACCGCAGATCCTCTCAGGTCCCGCCAAGCTCCATCCGCAGAATAGATTGACTGGTCAGTCAACAACTCCAAGCATAACGCCCGTGGCCGCCGCGGCGGCTATGGACGCGTCGCCACGGGACGGGAGCCGGATGCGCCTCGTGCGCGACGGACGGCCGCTGAAGCGTTGGCGCTACGTGGGCGTGTTCTGCGAGGAGCTGCTGGCGTGCGCGGCACTGATCCAAGTGGGGCCCGCGAGACAGTCCTTCTGGGCGGTCTTCACCCGCGACAACAGCCGCCTGCGCGAGCGCACCCGCCTGCTGCCGCGCCGCGGTGCCGTCGAGTTGGACCGCGGGGGTTTGCGCGTGCGCGACAGCGGCGTGCTGCTCGATCTGTCCCTCGAGGAAGACGGGGGGATCGAGGCGCGCTGCACACACGGGCGCGGCCAGGTGTGGACGCGCAAGCAGGCCGGCGTCGCGGCCCACGGCGTGATCGCGCTCGACGGCAAGCCGCCGCGGAAGATCGAGGCGCTCGCGACGATCGACGACACCGCCGGCTATCACGCACGCCACACGGAGTGGTGGTGGAGCGCCGGCGTGGGCGAGAGCCCCGAGGGAGCCCCCCTCGCGTGGAACCTGGTCGCGGGCGTCAACGACCCGCTCGTGGGCTCGGAGCGCGCAGTATGGGTCGACGGCGCACCGCACGAGGTCTTCCCGGTCAGCTTCGCGCCCGACCTCTCGCTCATCCGCTGCCCGCAGGACGGCTCCGAGCTGCGCTTCGTCGCCGAGGCCGAGCGCCGCCGGCACGAGAACCTGCTGATCGCCAGCAGCGACTACCGCGCGCCGTTCGGCACCTTCTCGGGCACGCTCCCCGGCGGCATCCCCCTGGCGCGCGGACTCGGCGTCACCGAGCACCACCGCGCACGCTGGTAGCGTCGCTCGTTACTTACCCTGATGGTGCGGCACCAAATAAACGGTGCTACACTTATCGTGTGCCGACCGTCCATCCCCGATACACAATCACCGATACCGGCCTTGTGCGGGATCTGCTCGACGATGCCCAGCGTCACTGGCCGGATGTCCACAACCGCAAGCAGCTGCTGCTGCGCTTGGCACAGACCGGCCGTGAGTCGTTGCATCTGGGTGACCGGGACGCCGAGGCAAGCCGGCGACGCGAGCGCCAGTGCGCCGCACTTGCGGGTTTGCGCCGCACCGTCGACTGGGACGCGATCAGAGACGACCAGGCGTGGCATTAGGCAAGCTGCTGCTGGCTGACAAGTCCGCGCTGGAACGGGCCACGCCCAGCACGCTCGAACTTGGAGAGATTTGCTTATGCGCGGTCGTGCGGTTGGAGATGCTCTACGGTGCCCGTTCGGCCAAAGAGTACGAGCAGATAGAGGAGAATCTCACCGCGTTCCGTGAGCTGCGCATGGACACCGAGACCGTTGCGATCGCCGTGACTGCTCATAGAGAGCTCGCGCGGCAAGGCCGCCACCGTCTCCCGATCCCCGACCTCTTGATCGCCGCCTGCGCCCAGCAGCATCAGGCCGCCGTTCTCCATCTCGACCGTCACTACGACGTCCTCGCCGGAGTGCTTGCCTTCGAGCCGATACGCCTTCCAGCCTGAGGCTCGCTCAGCGCGCGCGGTGCTCGCGCAGCTCTGCCAGCAGCAGCTTCGAGTGCATCGCGCCGATCAGCTCCCGGAGCGGCTCGACGCCCGCCGCGACGATCTCCATCGCGCGCTCGACCTCGACCTCGCCCGCCAGTCGCTCCAGCAGTGCTCGCACCTCCGCCTGCACGAGCGGCTGCAGCGCCTCGCGATAGCGCAGCGTGTCGTACACCGTGAACCCCAGCGTCTCGTCATAGCCGCCCGCACGGAAGCTCGCGATCGCCTCGACGATCTTCACATCATCCTGGTCGTAACCGTTGCGATTTGGCGTCAGCACGCCGATCTCCGCCAGGCGCTGCAGGACGTTGCGCGGGATCTCATAGCGCTCGCGCAGCTCCTTCGCGGATACGCGCTTGCGCTCCTCCGCCCCGGCGAGAGCGCGCTCGAGGATGCGATCCTCGAGCTCGATCAACGCGCGCACGCGCTCCGGGTCCTCCGCGAGCGCGCCCTTGATCACGCGCAGCGGCATGAACCGCTCCTCCTGCAGGCGCTTGATCAGCTCGATCCGCTGCACGTACCCGGGCGGGTAGTAGGCCATGTTGCGGCTCGTCCGAACGATGTCCTCGCCGTCGCCGAGCAGGCCCTCGCGCAGATAGTGCCTGATCGTCCCGGCGCTCACGCCGGAGCGCTCCGCGAGCTCGCTCATCTTCAGCAACGGCTGCTCACGATCTCGATTGCCGTCCCAGCTGTGGGTACGTTTGTCTTCATGCTCGTCGCCATGCTTTTCGCGCTCCTCGCCATACCTGTCGGCTCCATGCGCCCCGGGCCCCGACGCCCCGGCTCACGCCCGGAACGTCGCCGCGCCCTGCCCCGTCTGCACCGGCTGGGCCGGGCCCGCGGCCGCGCCCGCCTGCAGCAACTCGGCGACCTCCGCCTCGGAGTAGCCGGCCGCGAGCAGCACCGCCTCGGTGTGCTCGCCGAGCGCCGGGCCGGGCAGGCGCGCATGGTCACCTGGCGTGCGTGTCAGCTTCACGGGGACTCCGAGCTGGCGCACGGGACGCTCGGCTCCGGGCTGCTCGATCTCGACGACCATCTCGCGCGCGCGAACGAGCTCGGAGTCGAGCGCCTCGTCCAGCTCCAGCACCGGCTCGAGACAGCAGTCGTGCTCACGCGCGAACGCCTCCCACTGCTCGCGCGTGCGCTGCTTGAAGATCTCCTGCACCTCCCCGTGCGCCGCAGAGCCCGGGCGCTCGAACTGCTTGGCGATCAGGTCCGCGCGGCCGACGCCCTGACACCACGCCTGCCAGAACTTCGGCTCGAGCGCGCCGAGCGTCACCCATCCGTCGGCGCACTCGTACGGCCGGTAGCAGACCAGCGAGCCCGCGAGCGGCAGATCGCCCCGGCGCGGCACCGTCCCGTCGGCGAAATAGGCGCCCGCGACCATCGCAAGCCACGACAGCGCACCGTCGGCCATCGACACGTCCACGACCTGCCCCTCGCCGGAACCGGGCTGTCCCGGCCCTCCGTCGCGCTCGCGCAACGCGGCCACGATCCCGAACGCCGCCATCAGCGCACCGCCGCCGAGGTCGGCGATCTGCCCCGCGGCCTGCACCGGGTTGCCGCCGCGCTCGCCGGTCAGGCCCAACAGCCCGATCAGGCCGAGATAGTTCATGTCGTGTCCGGCTGCCCCCTTGCGCGGGCCGTCCTGTCCGTAGCCGGTGATCGCGCAGTAGATGATTCCCGGGTTCTCCTCCCGCATCCGCTCGTAGCCCACTCCCAGCCGGTCGAGCACGCCGGGGCGGAACGACTCGAGCACGACGTCGTGCTCGCGCACGAGTCGCAGCAGCGCCTCGCGGCCACGCTCGTGCTTGAGGTCGAGGCGGATCGAGCGCTTGTTGCGGTTCAACGACAGGAACAGCGCCGACTTGGCGCTGTCGTGCGCGCCCTCGTAGTAGGGCGGGGAGAAGCGGATGTAATCGCCCATGCCGGTGTCCTCGACCTTCAGCACGTCCGCGCCGAAGTCCGCGAGCAGCAACGAGCAGAAACCGCCCGGCAGCAGGCGGGAGAGGTCGAGCACCTTGATGCCCTCCAGCGGGAGGCTCATCTATTGCCTCGTGCTACCTGGGAGCCCGGACACCGAGACGGGTGCGGGCACAGGTATGTTCAGCATCGTGCGGGCCTCGGCGACGGTCGCGGGCCGGCGCCCGACGTCTTCGGTCATCTGCCTGGCCTTTGCGATCAAGTCGCCGTTGGACTTGGCCATCTCGCCGTTGGGGAGATAGAGGTTGTCCTCGAGGCCGACCCTGATCGAGCCGCCGAGGGTCAGCGCCGCCGCGACGAGCATCCACTGGGCGCGCGAGATCCCGATCACGCCCCAGTGCGAGCCCGCGGGCAGGTTCTCGACCATCGCCGCAAGGTTGCGCGCGGTCGGCGGGATGCCGCCGACGACGCCCATCACGCAGTCGACGTGCAGCGGGGTTCTCAGCACGCCCATGTCGATCAGCGGCGCGAGCGAGCCGACGTGGCCGATGTCGAAGCACTCGTGCTCGGGTTTGATTCCCAGCTCGTTCATCGCATGCAGCAACTCGATGATCTCGTCGAACGGGTTGGCGAACACCATCTTGAAGACGAACTCTTTGCGCGTGCGCGAGTACTTCGCGTAGTTCATCGAGCCCATGTTCAGCGCCGCCACCTCCGGCCGGCAGGCGCGCAGGTATTCGACCCGCTTCTCCACCGGCACCCCGATCGTGCCGGTCGAGAAGTTCACGATCACGCTGTCACCGACCTCCGCGCGAATCGCCTGGGAGATCGCAGCGAAGTCCTCGATCTCATACGACGGCGTGCCGTCGGGTTTGCGCGCGTGGATGTGAATCATCACGCCGCCCTCGTCCACGATCCGTCGCGCCTCGGCCGCATACTCGGCCGGCGTGTACGGAATCGCCGGGCACTGCGCGCGGTTGGCGATCGCACCCGAGATGGAACACGTGATGACTACGGGGTGATCCAAACTCATACCGGCACGACTCCTTGGCGCTTCCACGGCCGCTCGACTTTCTTGCCGGCCGACATCTCGAGGGCTCGGCAGATCGTCTCGCGGGTCTCGCGTGGGTCGATCACGTCGTCGATCAGGTCGTTGCCGGCGGCGATGTACACGTCGAAGATCTTGCGAAAGCCCTCGATCAGCTCCGCCTTCTTGGCGGCTGGATCGTCGGCCTCGTCGACCTGTTTGCGGAAGGCGATCTCGACCACTCCCTCGGCGCCCATCACGCTGATCTCGGCAGACGGCCAGGCGACGATCAGGTCGGGCTCATAGGCGCGGCCGTTCATCACGTAGTAGCCGGCGCCGTAAGCCTTGCGCGTGATCACGGTGATCTTCGGCACGGTCGCGTTGGCGACCGCGTAGAGCATCTTCGCGCCGTGGCGGATGATGCCCGCCGCCTCGACCTTCGTGCCGACCATGAAGCCCGGCACGTCCTGCAGGAAGACGAGCGGGATCGCGAATGCGTTGCACAGGTTCACGAAGCGCGCGGCCTTGTCGGCCGAGTCGTTGTCGAGGATGCCGCCGAGTTGCTTGGGCTGGTTGGCGACGATCCCGGCGGGGCGCCCGCCGAAGCGCGCGAAGCAGGTGATGATCGTCTTCGCCCATTGGCCCTTCATGTCGAAGTACTCGCCGTCGTCGACGATCCGGCGGATCACCTCGTACATGTCGTACGGCTTGCGGTTGGACTCCGGCAAGATGTCGAGCAGGTTCTCCTCGCGCCGGTCGATCGGATCGCTTACCGCCAGGATCGGCGGGGACTCTTCGCAGCTCTGGGGCATGAACGACAGGTAGCGCTTGATCTGCTCGATGCAGTGCTCGTCGTCGTCGGATTCCATGTCGCCGACTCCCGACTTGCGACAGTGCACGCGCGAGCCGCCGAGCTCCTCCTGGGTGACGTCCTCGCCGACGGCGGCGCGCACGAGGTGTGGCCCTGCCAAAGCCATCGAGCCGCGGCCCTTGACCATCGGCACGAAGTCGGCGAGGCCGGGGATGTAGGCGGTACCGGCCGCGCACGGACCCATCAGCGCCGCGACCTGTGGGATCACGCCGCTCATGATCACCTCCTCGCGGAACAGGTGGCCGGAGCCCGCGAACAGCGACCCGGCGGCCTCCTGCACACGCGCGCCGGCGGAGTCGAGCAGCCATACGAACGGGATCCGCTTCGTCAGCGCGAGCTCGCGTAGCCGGGTGACCTTGATCTCGCCGGTCATCCCCATCGAGCCGGCCATCACCGTGAAGTCGTACGCGCACACCGCCGTCAGCCGGCCTGCGACCTTGCCGTAGCCCGTGATCACGCCGTCCGCGGGCGCATCGACGCCGTCCATCGAGCGCTGGGAGAAATGCGGCCGGGCGTGGATGCCGAGCTCGACGAAGGTGCCGTCGTCCACGAGCAGCGCGATCCGCTCGCGCGCGGTGAGCTTTTCGCGCGCGTGCTGCTTGGCGATCTTCTCCTCGCCCCCGCCGAGTGAGATCTGCGCGCGGCGCACTTCGAGGTCCTCAACCAAGGGGCGCAGCAGCGAGACTGTCTCCTGTGTGCTCATCAACGGCCTTTCCATTGCGGCTCGCGCTTCTCGAAGAACGCGGTCACGCCCTCCACGATGTCTTCGGTGGACAGTGCCAGGCTCAGCTGCGCGCGCAGGAAGTCGAGCGCATCGTCCAGCCCCATGTCCATCTGGCGGCGCATCGCCTCCTTGCCGAGGCGCATGATCACGGGAGACTTGCCGGCCAGTCTGACCGCCCAATCGGCGACCGTCGCGTCGAGCTCGCCCGCGGGAACCACACGGTTGACGATCCCCGCCGCGAGCGCCTCCTGCGCACTCCAGCGCTCGCCGAGCAGCAGCAGCTCGTTCGCCTTCTTGCGCGGCACGTTGCGGTAGATCAGCGCCATGATCATGAATGGGAACGCGCCGATGTTGATCTCCGGCGTGCCGAACGTCGCCTCCTCGGTGGCGAGGATCAGGTCGCAGGCGAGCGCGATCCCGAGCGCCCCCGCGAGCACGTGGCCGCGCGCGGCGCAGATCGTCGGCTTGCCCAGCTCTCCGATCAGCTTGAACAGCCCCACGAAGCGCTCCGAGCCGAAGTGCTTGTGCACGAGCGCCTCATCGCCCGCGAAGCCGCCGAGGTTCGCGCCCGAGGAGAACGTCCGCTCGTGTGAGGAGCACAGCACCACGCAGTGCACCTCGTGCTCGTCGCGCGCACGCTCGTATGCCGCGATCAGCCCGTCCAGCAACTCCGCGGAGAGCGCGTTGCGCGTGTCGGGATCGTTGAGCGTGATCGTCGCGACGCCAGCTTCGTCAACGCCGTAGAGGACCTTTTCAGTGGGCACCCGGCCATCCTAACCGCTACCGCGCAATGCGGGAAGTGAGCAGTCCTACTGTTTACTTTTGCGTGGAGCTGCGATAGCTTGGCCCCCACACCCAGCCGAGACCAAGGAGACCCGCATCACATGGCCGCCACCGCCGAGAGCGTGCGCAAGCCCGACCATCAGAGCCAGCGCAAGCATTTCATCTTCACCGACGAGCACGAACAGCTGCGCGAGTCGATCCGCAACTTCGCGATCAAAGAGCTCGCTCCGCACGCAGAGGTTTGGGAGGAGAGCACGTTCCCCGACTCGGTGTTCGCGCGCATGGGCGAGCTCGGCTTCCTCGGGCTGGACAAGCCCGAGCAGTACGGCGGGCAGGGCGGCGACTACTACAGCGCGCTGGTGCTGGCGGAGGAGATCACGAACGGCAACTCCGGCGGCCTCGCGATGGGTATCGCGGTCCACACCGACATGGCGATGCCGCCGATCCTCGCGTTCGGCTCGGAGGAGCAGAAGCAGGAGTGGGTCGTGCCCGCGATCAAGGGCGAGAAGATTTTGTGCCTCGGCATCACCGAGCCCGACGCCGGCTCCGACGTGAAAGGGATCAAGACGCGCGCGGTCAAAGACGGCGAGGACTACGTGATCAACGGGTCGAAGACGTACATCACCAACGGCCACCGCGCCGACGTGATCGTGCTCGTGACGAAGACGGACACGGACGCCGGATACGACGGCTTCACGCTGTTCCTCGTGCCGATGGACGCACCCGGCGTGATCCGCGAGAAGAAGCTCGAGAAGCTCGGCATGCACGCCTCCGACACGGCACTGCTCGCCTTCCAGGACGTGCGCGTGCCCGAGAGCGCCGTGCTCGGCCAGGTGGGCAAGGGCTTCTACCACATCATGTGGGAGCTGCAGGGCGAGCGGTTGATCGGCGCGGCCGGGATGGTGGCGGGCGCGCAGAAGTGCTTCGAACGGACGCTGCAGTACGCGCACGAGCGCAAGGCGTTCGGCCGCGAAATCGGCAAGTTCCAGGTGATCCGCCACAAGTTCGCCGAGATGGCCACCAAAATCGAGTCGGCGCGGCAGATGACCTACATCACGGCATGGCGGTTCAACAACGGCGAGTACCCCGTGCGCGAGATCTCGATGGCGAAGCTGCACGCCTCGCGCGTGCTGTGCGAAGTGGCCGACGAATGCATCCAGATCCACGGCGGCGCGGGCTACATGCGCGAGTACGGTGTCGAGCGCGTGTGGCGCGACGCGCGACTGAACCGCATCGGCGCGGGCACGGACGAGATCATGCTCGACGTGATCGGGCGGTCCTACGGTCTTTGATCGAACGGGACGGGTCGCATGCTCGATTATGAGCTGATTGGGAGGGCCTCGTCGCATGCGACGAGGCCGGGAGGGCCGCATGCCGCCCTCCCTTGGAGCCGCACACGTGCGGCTCCACCGATAGGCGCATGCGCCTATCGGCCAGGTGGTGCATGCACCACCTGGAACTACACGACTACGAGCCCATGACACAGCCGACGCCCCCCTTTACTCACGAGCACGAGGAGCTGCGCGAGTCGATCCGCGGGTTCATCGACCGTGAGCTGGCGCCGCACGCGCAGAGCTGGGAGGACGAGCGCTGGTTTCCGAACGAGGTGTTCGCGAAGCTCGCCGCGCAGGGGTTGCTCGGGCTGAAGTACCCCGAGGAGTACGGTGGGCAGGGCGGCGACTACCTGCACGAGGCGGTGCTGATCGAGGAGCTCGCCCGCACCGGCTCGGGCGGGACGGCCGCGGGGATCGGCGCGCACATCAACATCGCCACGCCGCCGATCTGGAAGTTCGGGACCGAGGAGCAGAAGCAGCGCTATCTCGTGCCCGCGATCCGCGGCGAGAAGATCGGCGCGCTCGGGATCACCGAGCCGGGCGCGGGCTCGGACGTGGCCGCGCTGAGCACGCGCGCCGAGCGGGTGGACGGCGGCTGGGTCGTGAACGGCGAGAAGACCTACATCACGAACGGCGTCCGCGCGGATTTCATCGTCACCGCGGTCAAGACCACCGCCGAGGGCGGCCACCACGGGATCTCGTTCCTGATAATCGACCGCGGCGAGGGCGTCACCTCGGCGAAGCTCGAGAAGCTCGGCTGGCACGCTTCGGACACGGCCACGATCGCCTACGAGGACGTGTTCGTCCCCGAGCAGAACCTGCTGGGCGAGCTGAACGAGGGGTTCAAGCTGATCATGGCCAACTTCCAGTGGGAGCGCCTCGCGATGGCGCTCGGCGCGGTCGGCGCGATGGGGCTCGCGTGGGAGCGCACCGCCGAGTTCGCGCGCGAGCGCCAGGCGTTCGGCCGCCCGTTGAGCGGCCATCAGGCGATCCGCCACAAGCTCGCCGACCTCGCCACGTCCGTCTACACCTGCCGCTGCGTCACCTACGACGCGCTGCGCCGCTTCGTCGCGGGCGAGGAGCCGCTGCGCGAGGTGACGATGGCCAAGCTGCTGACTCAGCGCGCCTCCTTCGAGCTGATGGACGCCTGCCTGCAGATCCACGGCGGCGCCGGCTACATGAAGGAGCTCTGGGTCGAGCGCGCCGCGCGTGACTCTCGCCTCGGCCCGATCGGCGGAGGCAGCGACGAGATCATGCGCGAGATCCTCGGCCGCGTGCTCAGCCTGTAGGCCGCCGATCCGCCGCCATAGCGGTCCAACGCCGGTGCCGGGGCTCATGTTCGGGCGCTCGCCGGCCGATGCCTGGACGTGGCTCGATTTCGCTTCACGGTTCTCATCGCGCTCTTGGCCTGCTGTTCGTGTGCTCTCTTCACCCCCTTTGCCGGGGCGTCCTCGGGCGCCAAGCGCAGGCACGCCCACCGGGCCGGCGCCTGCGCCAGGCGCGCCAGCTTTCACGCGAGCAAGCACCATGGGCGCGCCCGACGGCGACACGGCGCGGCGCACTGTCCGCCGCCCCGCCCGAAACGGCACGCTGGGAGACACCGGCCCGTCAAACGCCACGCGACGGCCCGCCACGACCACAGACACCCCAACCCGGCCGCCGCGAAAAGCGACAGCTGCCCGGGAGCGAGCCTTACGCCCAACGCGGAAAACCTCGAAACGATTCGCGCCGCCACCCTGTGTCTCGTCAACCGCGAACGCGCAGCCAACGGCGAGGGCGCCCTGCAGCCCAACGCGCAGCTGCAGCAGGCCGCCCAGGGTCACTCCGAGAGCATGGTCGACAAGGACTATTTCGAACACGTGAGCCCGAGCGGAGACTCGCCGCTCAGCCGTATGCGCGCGGCCGGCTACATCTACAGCTCACAGATCGGCTATGAAGTCGGCGAGAACATCGGCTGGGGCACGCTGTGGCTGGCCACGCCCAACGCGATCGTCGCCGCCTGGATGGCCTCGCCCGGCCACCGCGCGAACATCCTCGACGCGCACTTTCGCGACACTGCGATCGGCGTCTCGCCGCACACGCCCGCCGCGCTCGCGCACGGGCAGGCCGGGGCGATCTACACGCAGGACTTCGGCGTGATCATCGCCGGATGATGTGAACGGCATCCAGCCTCTTGGCCGAGCCGGCCCTGCGCTTCAAGATTCGATTTGTGACCGTTCCGGTCGCCACGGCGGTTACCGGGCCGGCCTCCGGGCCGGCTGTGGGACACCCTGGGATAGTCTCCGCCCCACATCAACGCGACAAGGAGACGTAACAGACATGGGAGTACTCGACGGCAAGTCGGCGATCGTGACCGGTTCGGCGCGCGGGATCGGGCGCGCAACCGCTGAGCTGCTCGTCGCGCAGGGCGCGCAGGTCCTGATCAACGACCTCGACGGCGACGTCGCCGAGCAGGCGGCTGGCGAGATCGCGGGCGAGACGGCCGTTTTCGCCGGCGACCTGACCAAGGGCGACGCGCCGGAGCAGCTCGTGCAGAAGGCGATCGACGCGTTCGGCAAGATCGACATCATCGTCAACAACGCCGGCTACACGATCGACGCGCCGGTGCACAAGATGACCGACGAGCACTTCCAGGCGATGCTCGACATCCACACCGTCGTCCCGTTCCGCGTGATCCGCGCCGCGGCCCCGCACCTGCGCGAGCCGGCGAAGAAGGAGCGCGAGGAAGGCAAAGAGGTGTTTCGCAAGATCGTCAACGTCTCGTCGACCTCGGGCACGTTCGGAAACGCCGGCCAGGCGAACTACTCGGCCGGCAAGGCGGGCGTGGTGGGCCTGACGAAAACGATCGCCAAGGAGTGGGGCCAGTTCAAGGTCAACGTCAACGCGGTCGCGTTCGGCTTCATCGACACGCGCCTGACGCAGGCGAAGGACGACCAGAACACGATGGAGAAGGACGGCGAGAAAATCCAGCTCGGCATCCCCGAGCAGATGCGCCAGATGGCCTCGATGCTGATCCCGCTCGGTCGCCCGGCGACGCCGGAGGAGGCCGCGGGTGGAGTTTTCTTCCTGTGCACGCCATGGTCGAACTACGTGCACGGACAGACGCTGCACATCACCGGAGGCCTGTTCGGTGGGATGACAGGCTGATCGAGAGCGGGAGCCTTGAAGCAGCCCGGCCCGCCTTGTCTTCGGCTCGGTGGACGCCCCGCAGGTCGAGCAGACATCCTGAGAAGTAAGCCCCCGCGGGTGAGGCCAGGTAGGCGCACAGCGCCGCCACCTCGCCCGCGGCAGTTGCCTCACCGGGAGCGATCGTCACGAGCGTGATCCCCTGGCGTGCCCACTCGATCGACAGCGTGCGCGCCAGGTTCTCGAGCGCCGAGCGCACCGCCTCGGCGTGCGAACCCGCGCCGGAAGCCGGCGCGAGGTAGACGACCCGCCCACCGGTCGGACCCGGCTCGTCCGCCAGGAACGCAAGGTTCGCCACGGCGCGCGTCACGTTCCAGGTCGCATCAAGGCACGCGCTCAGCGCGACCCGTGCATCCTCCCCGGCGGCGTTCCCGTCGCCCTTCCCGTCCTGCTCATCGACCTCCGTGTCAAGCGCCGTCCCCCGTGCGAACAGACCGGCGCCGTCGACCGCCAGCAGGTCGAGGCCGCCAACCTCGGCGAGAGCTGCGCCGACCGCCTCATCGACGGCGGCTTCGTCGGCGAAAGCATCTGCTGTGCAGAGACTCACGCGCGCGCCCAACTCCGTGCAGGCGGCGCTCACCGCATCCCCGAGCTCGCCCGAACCCGTCGTGTCCGCTGACTGGGCTGCCCGAACCGTGCCCGAAACGCTCGCCGGCTCGGCGCCGGCTATCAGGACTGAGACTCCAGCCAGCAGGCCGGGGCGCAGCAGGCCGGTCGTCTCGCGCATGACCGTCAGTCGATTCGCGCGCGACGCACCATCAGAGAGCGCCCTCGACGGCGCGCTCGCCGGGCGTGGCCGCGGTGGGACCGCGCAGCTCGAAGTAGAGCACCGAGGCGGCGAGCGCGGACAGCGGCGCGGTGAAGATCTCGAGGACCACCCGCACGACGATCGCGACGGCGGTACCGCCCGACCCGGCGATCGCCTCGATGATCGCGGAGAGGATGCCGACGCCGATCACGAGCACGGCGATCACCCCGAACACCTGCCAGCCGTTGCCGCGCACGAGCTCGCGACTGCGGCTCAACGGTTTCAGGCCGCCAGGGCGCTCCAGCACGACGACCGGCGCCGCAACCGACCAGATCGTGATCAGGATCAACCCGGGGACGATGACCAGGACGAAGCCGATCGCGATCCCGATGCCGGTGACGATCCCGACCAGGATCAGCTGTCCGACCACCGGTGTGGCGGCGTTCAGCAGCTGCCCGACGGTGGCGTCACGTCGCCCGTCCTGGACATCGGCCACGAGCTCGACGACCATCCCGGTGTAGAGCGTCGTGCCGACGAGGATCACCGCGAACGCGAGGATCGCGAGGACCGGCGCGATCACGATCAGCAGAGCGGTGACGATCCCGACCACGACGAACACGGCGGCGGCGGCCGGCAGCAGCACGGAAGCCTGGTCGCCGTAGATGCTGAACGTGCGGCTGATGACCGAACCGACGTCGATCGAACGGTCCATATCGCTCCTCCTCGTGCGGCGTCGCTTACGGGTGGCGGCGAGCCAACGATACGCGACCGGACCGACGCTGCTCGCGCATGCGCTCGAGGATGCCCTTGCGGCCGTGCTCCTCGAGGCCCGCGTAGAGCGCACGGATCTGCGCGAGGATCTCGTCGGCCACCTCCTGCTGCTGCTCGCGCGTGGGGTTCTCGGTGCGCTCCCAGCGCAACGCGTCCCCGTACTGGACGGTGACCTGGGGAAACTGCAGCCGCTTCCAGTTGCGGATGCGCGAGGAGCCGTGGATCGCGATCGGCACGACCGGCGCGCCGGTCTCGAGCGCGAGGCGGCCGATCCCGCGCTTGGCCTGCTCGGCCACGTTGCCGGTGCGCGAGCGCCCTCCCTCGCAGTACATCGTGATCGCACCGCCGCGCGCGAGGATCGTCTCGGCGGTGATGAACGTCTCCTCGTCGCGTGCGCCGCGGCGCACGGGAAAGACGCCGCCGTGGGTGTAGATGTACTGCATCGGCCCCGGTTTGAACAGCTGCGACTTGGCCATGAAGCGGACCTTGCGCCGGATGTAGCAGCCCATCAGGAAGTGGTCCATGAACGAGAAGTGATTGGGGGCGAGGATCACCGCGCCCGCGCCCGGCACCTTCTCAGTGGAGATCGCGCGCGTGCGAAGGAACGCGTACGCGTACAGCGAGGTGATCGTGCGCGTGAGCTCATACGCCCAGTCGGGTTCGCGCGTGCGCGAGCGCGCGTGAAAGCGGTCGAAGTGCTCCTTCGGCCGGGGGTCGGCGTAGACCTGCTCGCGCATCGGGGCGAGATCGCTCATCTGCGTTGACTACCTCTCCGGCGAGGCAAAGTTACGCGCGCACTCGAGCGCATCGCTCCAGCCGGCGAGCAGGCCGCTCGCTCTCCACGTCCATCTGCGGCTCGTAGCGTCTCTCGCTCCTCCTCGCACGCACGCGCGAGAACGTCGCTCACCGTCCAAGCGCCCACGCCAACCCCCGCCAGGTAGGCGGCGCCGAGTGCGGTCGTCTCGGCGGTCTGCGCGACCACCACGGGCACGCCGAGCACGTCGGCCTGGAACTGCATCAGCCACCCGTTTGCGCTCGCGCCACCGTCGGCGCGCAGCTCGCTCAGGGGCTGCCCCGCAACGGCCTCCATCGCGCGCACGGCATCGACCGTCTGGTAGGCGATCGCCTCGAGCGTCGCGCGCGCCAGGTGCGCGCGACCGGCGCCACGCGTCAGGCCGACGATCGTGCCGCGCGCGTGGGTCCCAGTGCGGCGAGCCCAGACCGGTGAGCGCCGGCACGAAGTAGACGCCGTCGTTGCCGTCGAGCGAGCGCGGCGAGCGCCTCGGTCTCCTCGGCGCGCGCGATCAGGCCGAGCCCGTCGCGCAGCCATTGCACGGCGGCGCCGGTCACGAAGATCGCCGCCTCGAGCGCGTAAGCGAGCGAGCCGGCGGCGGGGCTGGCCGATGCCCCAGGCGACGGTCGCGAGCAGCCCCGGCGGAGGCTCCGCGGGCGGGGTGAAGCCGGTGTTCAGCAGCACGAACGAGCCGGTGCCGTATGTGCTCTTGCCCATGCCCGGGTTCACGCACGCCGTGGCCGAACAGCGCCGCCTGCTGATCCCCTGCGACGCCCGCGACCGGGACCGCGTGGCCGTGCAGCGCCGCGGGTCGCGTGCTGGCCGAGACGCCGCGCGGTCGCATGCACGCGAGGGCAGCGCGCGCTCGGGCACGGCGAACAGCTCGAGCAGCTCTGGGTCCCAGCGGCCGGTGGCGATGTCGAAGAGCATCGTGCGCGACGCGTTGGAGACGTCGGTGAGGTGCTCGCCGCGTGAGCTTGAATATCAGCCAGGCGTCGACCGTGCCGAACACCGCCGCGCCGGCCAACGCCCGCTCGCGCAGCCCGTCGACGTTGTCAAGCAGCCACTCGATCTTGGTCGCCGAGAAGTACGGGTCGAGCACGAGCCCGGTGCGCGCGCGCACGAGCCCCTCGTGCCCGGCGGCGCGCAGCTGTCACAGCGCGCGGCGGTGCGCCGGTCCTGCCAGACGATCGCGCGGTGCAGCGGCTCGCCGCTCGCCGGGTCCCACACGCAGACGGTCTCGCGCTGGTTTGAGATCCCCACCGCGGCGAGCTCGCCCGCGCGCACGCGCGCGTCCGCGAGCGCCTCGCCGGCGACCGCCTGCGTGACCGTCCAGATCTCACCGGCGTCGTGCTCGACCCAGCCGGGACGCGGGAAATGCTGGGTGATCTCACGGTAGGCGCGGCCGATCGGCTCGGCCCGCTCGTCGAAGACGATGCAGGTCGTTCCCGTCGTGCCCTGATCGATGGCGAGGATCACGGGCGAGCGTAAGGCGTCACACGCCGCGCGAGGTAGACCCGCACGAAGTCGATCAGCTGGCGGCCGCGGTGGAGGAACCCGCCGAGCGTGCGCCCGGTCGCGCGGTGGGTGAGGTCGAGCTCGACCTCCACGACGCGCAGGCCCGGCGCGTACCGCGTCGATCGTCATGCCGATCTCCATGCCGAAGCCGTGCGCGAACGGCAGCGTCCGTCCAGCGCGTGCGCGCGCAACGCGCGCTGCCCGGAGATCGGCGCCAGCGCGCGAGACCGCACCGTCGACGGATCGCAAAGCGCGCAAAGCCGACTGCCAAGCCCGACTCCGCCGCCCACCCGCTGCGAGAACCGCGCCACCGCCAGATCCCCTTCGCCGCGCCGTACCGCGTCGACAAGCGGCGCGAGGCTCGCGGCGGACTCGCCGAGATCGCCGTCGCAAAGGATGAAGATCGGCCAGTCAGTCCTGCTCCGCGCTCAGCGCGGACGCTCCTCCTAGATCAATCGCGGAAGCACTGACCACGCGCGCGCGCGCGCGCGCGCGTGTCGAAGCCTCGCGAAGAGCATCGCGAGCGGCTCGCGTTACCGCCTCGCCCTTGCCGACCATCCGCTCGCAGCGACCGACGCGCGCGCCGGCCGCGCGCGCGATCGCGGGCGTGGCGTCGGTCGAGCCGTCGTCGGCGACCCACACCTCGGCGCCGGGGAGGGCGCGCGCGAGCCCAGCCAGCGTGGAGCCGATGCGCTCCGCCTCGTTGTAGGCGGCGACGATCACCGCGACGTCGCCCGGGCGGGCAACCGCATCGCCGCTCATACGGTTGCTGCTACGGTGCAAAGACGACGCAATTCGCGACACGCGCACATCGACGACGGCGTCTGAGGAGGAGGGGTCAAATGGGTATCGACTTGTCGAGACGGCGGACATACACACGGATGATGCTTGCATTCGTGCTGGCTTTGAGCGCCGCCGTGGGCGCGAGCGCCGCGGTGGCCCAGCAACTCCCACGCGCGAAGACGGCGTCGAGGGCGACGTCGCTGAACGAGTCGTTGAGCGGGACACGCTTCGGGCCTCCAGGGCACTCATTCGTCGAGAAGGGCAACGTGACGGGGACGCTGTCAGGCTCGATGACGGCCCACGTCGAAACGATCGCCTCCAACAACGGGCAAGCCACGATCACACTGTATCTGAGCAAAGGCACGCTCAGCGGCCGTGCTCCGACGCACGGGCATGTGGTAGGCCGACGGCGTACTTCGAAGGCAGCATGACGATCACCGGCGGCAGCGGCAGCTACGCGCACGCCTCCGGCTCGGGCCTGCGCTTCAGCGGCATGTTGGATCGGCAGAACTTCCGTGTCAAGGCGCAGCTGCACGGCAACGTGCGCCTTTAGCACACGCGGCCATCGGCTGACTCGGGCGCTGTTGGCGGCGGTCCTGCTGGCGGCAGCGCTGTCGCCGGCCATCCTCGGCCGGCCGGCGACCGCGCTCGCCGCCGGCGCGCGTGAGCAAGCGACGCTGGGCGTGTCGTTCGCGCCCGACCGGCTCGGCTCTTACGCCTCGATCGCGACCTCCATCCAGATCGCGGACGTGGCCGGCGCCACGCCCTCGCCGGTGACGAGCTTCGAGCTGCTCCTTCCGGCGGGCGCTGAAATCGGCTCGAGCTCGCTCGGGCTCGCGATCTGCAGCTCGGCCGTCCTTGCCGGCAGCGGCCCGGAAAGCTGCCCGCCGAACGCGCGGATCGGATCCGGGAGCGCGATCGTGACGGTGCCGTTCGGCCCGGAACTCGTGCAGGAGCAGGCCGGCATCGTGGCCGTGATGGGCCCGCCCGTGCACGAACAGGTGGTGATGCTGCTGTACGCCGAAGCCAGGACGCCGATCCTCGCGCAGCTGATCCTGCCGGGCGAGCTGCTGCCCGATTCGGGCGTGTTCGGAGAGCGGCTGGCGAGCACCGTGCCGGTGACGGCCACGTTGCCCGGTGCAGACGACGCGGCAATGACCGCGCTGAAGCTGAACATCGATCCCCCGGGCCTGCTGTATGAGAAGGTCGTGCACGAACGCACCGTGGACTATCACCCGCACGGCGTGGCGATACCGGCGAGGTGCCCTCGCGGCGGCTTTCCGTTCCGCGCGGTGCTCCACTTCCAGGACGGCGACACGGTGACGAGCAGGCGAACCGTGCCGTGCCCGCCGTCGCATGGGCGCCGCCGATAGCGTCGGCACGGTTCGAGCCGCGGCCTCGCATCCATGCGAGCCGCCGATGGCTCGGGTATCTTTCCGCTCCATGGCGACCCGGGTAGAGGCTCACATCACAGGCACCGTGTGGAAGATCGAGTGCGCGATCGGCGAGCGGATCGAGGAGGGCGACACGGTCGCGATTCTCGAGTCGATGAAGATGGAGATGCCGGTCGAGTCCGAGGACTCCGGCGTGGTGAGCGAGATCCTCTGCGAGGAGGGTCAGGCCGTGAACGAGGGCGACGCGCTCGTCGTGCTCGAGTAGCCGTTCGAGTCTCGCAGCACCCCGCCGATCTCGCCGCGCCCCCGCCTGATCTCGCCGCACCTCCGCCAGATCTCGCCGCGCGAGACGCCGCCTCGACGGACGGCGGAGCTCAATCGGCCTCGACGTCGGGTAGCGCCCGCTCCAGCGGACCCGGCAGCCACCAGTTCCACCTACCAAGCAGGCGCATCGTGGCGGGGACCAGGACCAGCCTGACGAGGCTCGCGTCGAGCGCGATCGCGATCGCGAGGGCGAAGCCGATCTGTTTGAGTTCCAGCAGGTTCGCGCTGAGGAAGCTGCCGAAGACGGCGACCATGATCGCCGCCGCCGCCGAGATCGGGCGTGCTGTGTGCTCGATCCCGGTCGCGACCGCGAGACGGTTGTCGTGCGTCCTGCGCCACTCCTCGCGCACGCGCCGGATCAGGAAGATCTCGTAGTCCATCGACAGGCCGAACAGCAGCGCGAACATGCCGAGCGGCACGTAGGCCTGGATGAAGCCCGGGTTGTTGAAGTTCAGCAGATGCTCGCCGTGACCTCGCTGGAAGACCCATACGACGAGCCCGAGCGCCGCGCCGGTGACGAGCAGGTTCATGAGGACGGCCTTGATCGGCAGCAGGATCGAGCGGAAGGCGCCCAGCAGGCAGAGCAGCGACAGGCCGAGGATCAACCCGACCACGAGCGGCAGGTTCGAGCGCATCTCCGCGGAGAAGTCGACCGTGATCGCGGTGGCGCCGCCGACGAGCACCGTCGGGCCGCCGTGCGCGTGAATCGGGGGCGCGAGGTCGCGGCGGATGTGCCGCACGAGCGCGACTGTGGCCGGCGAGTCGATGCGGGCAGAGGAGACGACGGTCAGCAGCACTCCGAAGGCGCTGTGGCGTTCGGCCACTCCCGTGACGTGGTGGTCGCTTTCGAGCTCCTGGGTCAGCTTCGCGGCGCCGGCCATCACCGCGTATCCGCGTGAGCCGTCGGCGCCGGTGAGAACGATCTGGATCGGCGCCACGGCGCCTGGGCTGAACGAGCGCGCGAGCACGCTCTCGCCTTTGCCCGAAGCGGTGCTCGAGACTGAGAGAACGCCCAGGTTGATCCCGTAGCGCAATCCGCTCACGGGGATCGCGGCCAGGACCAGGACGCCGACCGCGAGGATCGCCGCCGGAATCGGCCGGCGCATGATCAACAACGCCCAGCTCGCCCATCCGCCGCGCGCACCGCCGTCTTGCAGCCGCGCGTCGGCCGGGTGAAATCGGGCGGGGAGCGCGCCGCGATTGATCCCGGCGCCGAGCTGGGCGAGCAGCGCAGGAAGCAGCGTCGTCGCGACGAGCAGCATGCAGGCGACGACGACCACCGAACCGACGGCGACCTCGCGGAAGATCGGCGAGTCGACGACGAGCAGCGACGCCAGCGCCAGCGCGACGATCGCGCCTGAGAAAAGGATCGTGCGACCGGAGGTGGCAAGCGCCGTGCCGACGGCGTCTGCGACCCGCTCGCGGTCGGGCGCAGGCGCCGAGCGCACGAGCTCCTCGCGAAAGCGGCTGACGATGAACAGCCCGTAATCGATACCGATGCCCACACCGATCATCGTCACGATCGCCAGTAGCAGGTTGTCGAAGTGAAACAGGGTGGTGAGCAGGGCCAGCACGCCGTAGGTGAGCAGCAGTCCGGCGCCCGCCATCAGCAGCGGCGCCATCGCCGCGACCGCCGTGCCGAGCGCGAACAGGAGGATCATCAGGGCCACCGGCACGCCGATCGCCTCGGCCCGCTCGG
This sequence comes from uncultured Solirubrobacterales bacterium, assembly GCA_963784875.1. Taxonomy (GTDB): domain Bacteria; phylum Actinomycetota; class Thermoleophilia; order Solirubrobacterales; family Solirubrobacteraceae; genus Palsa-744. Next base: position 37,989 of record CAWATE010000003.1, on the reverse strand, counting down.
TATCGGTGCGCTCGACGTCGCTGAGATCCCGCGCGATCGGCGAGAAGCCGGTCAGCCACACGTGGACGCCGTCGCGCGCCTCGCGCCCCACGGCGGCCTGCATCGTGCGGGCGCGGATGAAGCGTTCGTGGGTGCTGCCGCCGAGCGTGAGCGCCGCGACCGCCGCGTGTTCATCAGAGGAGATCTGCCCGACCGAGTTCGGATCGTAGGGGCTCAGCACGTTGCGTACGCCAGGCTGGCGGCTCGCGACCGCCAGCACCGAGGCGACCACCTGGTGGAAGGTGCTGCCGCTCGCGAGCCGGTGGGCGGAGTAGAACACAAGCCCGTCGTCCTCGCTGCCCACCCCGGGGAAGCGCTTTTCGAGCAGCGCTTCGACGCGCGAGGAGTCGGTTCCCTTCACGCCGTATTCGGGTGCGTTCAACGCGCTTTCGAGCCGCGGGTAGAGCAGCACGCTGCAGGCGAGCACGACCGCGCCGAGCACGAGCACGAGCCGTCTGTGGCGAGCGATCGTCGCACCCCAGCGATAGAGCAGCGACGGCTGCGCAGCGCGCGGCCCGTGTGTTCGATCCCCATCTGAGGAGCGTTGGTCTATCAAGGAGGCCAACTCGTCCCAATCCTAACTTGTCGAGACGCGGGGGAGCATCGGCGAGCTCGTGTCACGACATCTGCCCGGCTCGAGGGCGGGCGCCGAGCAACCGCTACCCTTCCGCTCCCGTGTCTCCCAGCGCTTCCCTACGCGAGCTGGCCGGCGGCAAGCTGCTCGTCGACGAGCCGTGCGCCGGCGTCGTCCGCCTGACGATCTCGAATCCCGAGAAGCGCAATGCGCTCGACCATCCGATCCTCGACGCGATCACAGCCACTTTGACCGAGCTGACGGTGAGTACGGGCGACGGCGCGCGGTGCGTGACGATCACCGGCGCGCATGGCATGTTCTCGGCCGGCTACGACATCGGCGAGATCCCGGGCGAGGAGTTCGAGCAGCGCGCCGAGCGACTGGTGGCGCACCCGTTCACCGAAGCGATCGAAGCGCTTGAAGCCTACCCCTACCCCACGCTGGCGGCGCTTTCGGGTCACACGATCGGCGGTGGCCTGGAGCTGGCGCTGGCGTGCGATCTGCGCGTCGCCAAGGACGACATCAAGCTGGGCATGCCGCCGGCAAAGCTCGGGCTGGTCTACTCGCATACGGGCATGCGCCGCTTCATCGACACGGTCGGCGCCGCGCGCACGCGCGAGCTGTTCCTGCTCGGCCGCTACATCGACGCGCCGACGGCGCTCGGCTGGGGGCTCGTCAATCGTGTCGTGGCAGCGGCGAAGCTCGAGGACACGGCGCTCGAGCTGGCGGGCGAGCTGGCGGGCAACGCGCCGCTGTCGCAGACGGGCAACAAGCGCGTGATCGCGGCGCTGCTGAACGCCGAGGGGGAGCTGTCCGACGAGGTGGAAAAGGAGTTGATCGCGCTGCGCGCCGAGTCGTTCGCGTCGCAGGACATGCGCGAGGGGATCCGTGCGTTCGCCGAGAAACGGGCCCCGAGCTGGCGCGGGGAGTAGTAGCGAGGCGCGCGACGAAACCCGCCGCGCCTCGAAGTCTCCGTCGGGCGCGGGCGGACACCGTGAAGTACCGTCCGCGGCGCGCCATATAAGGTGCGGCAGATGTCAGCGTCGCTCATAACCCGTGAGGAGGCCCTGTCGCTGGGCGAGCTCGAGGATCACGCGCAGATCGAAGCGCTGATCCAGCGCGCGTGGGAAGCGCGCGTGGAGCGGTTCGCGGACTCGACCGACATGTGCTCGCTGGTCAACGCGAAGTCCGGCGGCTGCGCCGAGGATTGCGGCTTCTGCGCCCAGTCGCGTTTCGCAGAGGCCGAGACGCCGATGCACGCGCTGATGGACCCCGAGCAGGTGCTCGAGCACGCGCGCGCAGCCGAGGCGGCAGGCGCCCACCGTTTCTGCATGGTCACCCAGGGCCAAGGGCTGAGCAAGCGCGACTTCGAGAAGTACCTCGAAGGGGTGAAGCTCGTCTCCGAGCACACCAACCTGAAGCGCTGCGCCTCGATCGGGCACATGTCCGCGGCGCGGGCGCAGGCGCTGAAAGACGCGGGGATTCAGCGCGTGCACCACAACGTCGAGACGGCGTCGAGCTATTACGACGAGGTCACGAGCACCGTCCGCTACGAGGGCCGCCTGCGCACGATCCAGGCGGTGCGCGAGGCGGGGCTGGAGACGTGCGTCGGAGGCATCCTCAACCTCGGCGAGAGTCGCGAGCAGCGCGTGGAGATGGCGTTCGAGCTGGCGGCGATCGATCCGACGAGCGTGCCGATCAACATGCTCAACCCGCGTCCCGGCACGAAGTTCGGCGACCGCGAGTTCATGGACCCGTGGGAGGCGGTCAAGTGGATCGCGATCTTCCGCCTGATCCTGCCGAACGCCCTGTTCCGGCTGTGCGGCGGTCGCGTGGAGAACCTCGGCGAGCTGCAGGAGCTGGCGGTCAAGGCGGGTATCAACGGGGTGATGATGGGCAACTTCCTGACCACGCTCGGCAACGAGCCCGAGCAGGACCGGGCGATGTTCGAGGGGCACGGTTTGAACGTCGCGCGCCAGCCCGACAACGCGGCCAACCCGCGCCCGGACAACCGCTCGGGCTGGCTCGCGGGCGAGACGCCGGACGTGGTCGAGGAGCTGCTCGACGGCGCCTCGCCGGCGGAGCAGGTCGATCTGCAGGTGCGGCTGTGGGACCCGTCGACGCAGCTGCGCTATCGCGCCAAGCGCTCGGTTCCGCCACGGCCCGACGGGGCGGAGAACAAGCTCGCGGTCGACAGCAAGGTCGCGGTCGGTTAGATGCAACTCGGGGCCGACGGTGTGCTCCAGTCACGATCGGAGTCGCGCCGGGCCGAAAACGGCGCCACTCACTTCGAGGACCAGCGGGGAGGGTCGGGGAAATGAGCGAGATCGAGAGCCGTTTGGAAGATCTAGAGCGGCTCGGCCTCAGCCGCCGCACCCGGCTCGTGAGCGGGCCTCAGGGGCCGACGGTGCTGCTCGATGGCAAGCCGATGCTGATGTTGTGCTCGAACAACTACCTCGGCCTGGCGGACCATCCTCACGTGCGCGAGGCAGCGGCCGAGGCGGCGATGCGCTGGGGCGTGGGCGCGGGCGCCTCGCGGCTGGTGTCCGGCACGATGACGATCCACCGCCGGTTGGAGGAGCGCTTGGCGGCGTTCAAGCAGAGCGAGGAGTGCCTGCTGTTCGGGTCCGGCTATCTCGCGAACATCGGCGTGATCGGTGCGCTCGCCGGTCGCGGCGGGACGGTCTTCTCCGACGAGCTGAACCACGCGTCGATCGTCGACGGCTGCCGGTTGTCGCGCGCTGAGGTCGTCGTGTATCGCCATCTCGATACCGAGCACCTCGCCTGGTGTTTGCGCCGTCACGGGAGCCCGTCGACGCGCGCAGCCCGCGGAGCGGTCGAGGGGGGCGACCGAGCGAAGGCGGGCGACTGATCGTCACCGACACGGTGTTCTCGATGGACGGCGACGTCGCGCCGCTGGGGGAGATCGCAGAGCTCGCGAAAGGGCATGGCGCGCGGTTGATGGTGGACGAGGCACATGCCACCGGCGCGCTCGGCCCGGACGGACGCGGAGCTGTCGCGGAGGCCGGTTTGGAGGACGAGGTCGACGTGATGGTGGGCACGCTCGGCAAGGCGCTCGGCTCTTACGGCGCCTATGTGTGCGGCGAGGAGGAGATGGTGCGCTACCTGCTCAATACGGCGCGCTCGCTGATCTTCTCGACCGCTCCCGGTCCGCCGGCTGTGGCAGGCGCGCTGGCCGCGCTCGAGCTGCTGCAGGAACGCCCACACCGGGTGGAGCGCCTGCGCGCAAACGCGCGGGTGCTGCGCCGCTCGCTCGCCGCCGAGGGCTTTGCTGTGACGGACGGCGAGATGCACATCGTGCCACTGATCGTGGGCGAGGAGCGGGCCGCGATGCGATTGTGCGAGCGGGCGATCGAGCGGGGCGTGTTCGCCCAGGCGATCCGCCCTCCGACCGTGCCCGTGGGAACCTCGCGGCTGCGTCTGGCGACGATGGCCTCGCACACTGCCTCGGACCTGCGCATGGCGGCGGGCGTGCTCGGCGAGGCGGCGCGCGAGCTGGAGCTGCTGGACGCGATGAGAACGGGCACGGCATCCGATGAGCGTCGCCTGAGCACGGAAGAGGAACTCGGGACACACGCATCCGTCGCCGTCGGAGAGCCGGTGCCGAATGCCCCGTTCGACGGTGAGCGCGAGACCGCAGGCGAGCGTCCCGTTTTTCGCGCGGCCTAGCGCCGCCGACGGCGAGGGACGAGCGTGCGGGGGCTGTTCGTCACCGGAACGGACACCGGCGTCGGCAAGACGGTCCTGAGCGGGGCCCTGCTCGCGGCGATGTCGGCCGCCGACGAGGCTGTACGCGCGCACAAGCCTGTCGTCACGGGGCTGGACGGGCCCCCGGATGGCGATTGGCCGCCCAACCACGTGCTGGTGGCCGTCGGGGACATAACGCCCGAGAAGGGCTGTCCACCCGATGAGCACTGGCCGCCCGACCACGAGCTGCTGGCTACGGCCGCGGGCATGACCGGCGAGGAGGTGTCACCGCTGCGCTACGGACCAGCGGTCTCGCCCCATCTGGCCGCGCGGCTGGCGGGCGAGCAGATCGACCCGGAGACGTTGGTCGCACGCGCGCGGAGGGCGGGCGAGGGCGGGGTGTCACTGATCGTGGAGGGCGTCGGCGGGCTATTGACACCCCTGGCCGACGGCTATGCGGTGCGCGACTTGGCAATCGCGCTTGGACTGCCCGTGCTAATCGCGGCTCGTCCCGGCTTGGGCACGATCAACCACACGCTGCTGACGCTCGAGGCGGCTCGCACGGTCGGGCTCGACGTGCGCGCGATCGTGCTCACGCCGTGGCCGACCGAGCCGTCGGTCCTCGAGCGCTCCAACCGCGAGACGATCGCGCGCCTCGGCGATGTCGAGGTCGTGGGGCTGGGCCATGTAGCGAGCCCCGCGGCAGCTGATCTAGCAAGCATAGGAGGCTCACTTCCGTGGCGGCGTTGGTGCCCGCCCGAGAATTTCATCCCAAGCGACTCTTAGCATCGATGTATGGCTTGATGCACGATGCCACAAACGCAACTCCCATCCGGCGGGTCCGGGGTCGTACCCCCGGAGAAAGGAGTTGCAAATGAGTTCAGCGTTGTCTGCACTAGTGCCCCGATTCAAAAATTCGGTGGCGTTTTCCGGCGTCTGGACGCGCCCGACGTCCGCCGCCGTCGGCCCATGTGCTACCGGCACACCGCCCGACACCGTCGAACGTCAGATCACGCCCATCCATCCGGCAAACACTGACCGAATTTATGAATCGGGGCACGCCATCGCACTGCTGATTTCCATGCTGGCCATCGATCGGCTGACGAGATAGCAGGGCGCCCTGGCGGTCGCAGTAAAGACGACTCCGGCGGCCGTCAGGGATCTGTTAACCGGAGGGGGCCCGGGTTTCCCGGGCCCCTCGGAGGCGCATATGAATGCAGCAATAGCGCACTAGCCACCCGCCATTCTAATACACCTGTCGACGGAGCTCAACGCAATCTCAGCCGCCGGCCGCGGTCACCATCGCCGCTGTCACCTGTGTCAGGTCCTCCTCTGAGATCACATACGGCGGCATCGTGTAGATCAGGTCGCGGAACGGCCGCAGCCATACGCCGCGCTCGACCGCGGCCGCGGTCGCGGCGGCGATGTCCACCTCATGATCGAGCTGCACGACGCCGATCGCGCCCAGCACGCGCACGTCGATCACCCCCGACAGCTCACGGGCGGGCTCGAGCCCGGCACGCAGCCCATGTTCGATCGCGCTAACACGCTCGCGCCACCCGCCGTCGGCAAGCAGATCGAGCGAAGCCAGCGCAACCGTGCAGGCGAGCGGGTTGGCCATGAACGTCGGGCCGTGCATCAGCCCGCCGCCCTCGCCGCTCGACACCGCGTCGGCCACCGCGCGCGTGCAGAGCGTCGCGGCGAGCGTCATGTAGCCGCCGGTGAGCGCCTTGCCCACGCACATCACGTCCGGGGCGATCCCGGCGTGCTCCGCGGCGAACATCGCGCCGGTGCGCCCGAAGCCGGTGGCGATCTCGTCGAGCACGAGCAGCAGCCCGTGCTCGTCGCACAGCTCGCGCAGCAGCGCGACGCACGCGGGCGCGTAAAAGCGCATTCCCCCCGCCCCCTGCGCCACCGGCTCGACGATCACACCCGCCAGCTCGTGCGAGCGGATGGTCACCAGCTCGCGCACGTGCGCCGCCCAAGCATCGTCGAGCCCGGCGTCGAAGCCGTCTGGTGGGCGCTCGGCGAAGACGTGCTTTGCCAGCACGCCCGTGAACATGCTGTGCATCCCGCCGACCGGGTCGCACACGGCCATCGCGCCGAACGTATCGCCGTGATAGCCGCCTCTTACGGTCAGCAGGCGCGTGCGCTCGGGCCGTCCTGCAGCGCGCTGGAACTGCAGGCACAGCTTGATCGCGACCTCGACCGAGACCGAGCCGGAGTCGGCGAAGAACACCCGCTCGAGGCCCGCCGGAGCGAGTTCCGTCAACCGCTCGGCCAGCAGCACCCCCGGCTCGTGCGTGAGCCCGCCGAACATCACGTGCGCCATCTTGCCGAGCTGCTCACGCACGGCCTCGTCGAGCGCGGGATGGCGGTAGCCGTGGATCGCGCACCACCAAGAGGCCATCCCGTCGATCAGCTCGCGCCCGTCGGCCAGCTTCAGCCGCACGCCCTTGGCCGAGACCACGGGCAGCGAAGGCGATGCGGCCGGGAGCGCGCCGTAGGGATGCCACACGCGCTCGCGATCGAGCGCGAGCAACGCGTCCCAGTCGGTCATCTCAGTCGCTTCCGCGCCTGTCGGGCGCGGCGCTGCTAGTCCTCGTAGAGGACGAAGTCACGCTTGCGCGCGCCGCAAACGGGGCAGAACCACGTGTCGGGGATGTCCTCGAACGCGGTACCCGTCGGGATGCCGCCGTCAGGGTCGCCCTCCTCCGGGTCATAGATGTATCCGCATGACTCACAGATCCAGCGCTGAAGGGTCTTCGTCGTGGTGCTCATACGCAAAGACTACCGGCCGGTCTCGCCTCTCGGTAGGGTCAGGCGATGCACTCGCCCGGCGACAGCGACCGCTCCGCGCCCGGTAGGGTCACGCAAAATGGACGCTCCCGACGACAGCGGCGCTCTCCCGCCCGAGATGGACACGCTCCCGCCCGAGACGGACACGCTCCCGCCCGAGACGGACACGCTCCCGCCCGAGACGGACACGCTCCCGCCCGAGGTGGACGAGTACAACCCGGGACCGGAGACCCCGCCGCGCCAGGCCGCCACGGTGATCCTGCTGCGCGGCGGCGCAGACGCGCTCGAGGTGCTGCTGGTCAGGCGCACGCCACACGCCCGTTTCATGGCCGGCGTATGGGTGTTTCCCGGTGGCGCCGTCGACGCCGACGAGGGCGACGGCGAGGCGGCCCACCGCGCGGCAGCGGTCCGCGAGCTGCGCGAGGAGGCCGGGATCGCGTTGGCCGATCCCGCAGATCTCGTCGAGTTCTCGCGCTGGATCACGCCGGCCGCGGTGCGCACGCGCTTTGACACCCACTTCTTCCTCGCCCCGCTCCCGGCCGGCCAACGGCCGCGAGTCGACGGCGAGGAGTGCGTCGACCTCGGCTGGTTCACCCCTCGAGGGGCGCTCGACGCCCACGCGGCCGAGGAGATCGTGCTCGTCTTCCCCACAATCAAGCACCTCGAGCAGCTGCTGGCGTTCTCCTCCGTCGATGCTCTGCTCACGCACGCGCGCGGACGCGACGTGCAGCCGATCCAGCCGAAGGTGTTCATGGACGGCGAGGTCGCCCGCCTGCTCCTGCCGGGCGAGCCGGGCTACTGAGGCTGGGCGTCGGCTACTGACGTTGGGCGTCGATCACGTGCGTGACCGCGTTGATCAGCGCCAGATGGGTGAACGCTTGGGGATAGTTGCCGAGATGGCGCCCGCTCGAGGCTTCGAGCTCCTCGCCGTACAGCTCCAGCGTCGAGGAGTAGGAGAGCAGGCGCTCGCAGAGGTGTTCGGCGTCACGGTCGTCGCCGATCTCCGACAGCGCCGAGACCAGCCAGAACGAGCAGATCAGGAACGTCCCCTCCTTGCCGTGCAGACCGTCGTCGGTCTCTTCGGTGCGGTAGCGCAGCACGAGCCCGTTCTCGGTCAGCTCGTCGCGGATCGCGCGCACCGTCGCGCAGACGCGTTCGTCCTCGGGCGGCAGGAAGCGCACGAGCGGGACGAGCAATGTCGAAGCGTCGAGCGCGTCGGTGTCGTAATGCTGGCGAAAGACGCCGCGCGAGTCGACGCCGTTGGCGAGGATGTCCTCGCGCACCTCATCGGCGAGCGCTTGGAACTCCTCGGCGTGATCCTTGTTGCCGCGCCGTTCGGCCAGGCGCGCGCCGCGGTCCTGCGCGACCCAGCACATGAGCTTCGAGGAGACATAGTGCCGGGGCTCCCCACGCGCCTCCCAGATCCCCTGGTCGGGTTCCCGCCACACGGCGGCCGCGCATTTGACCTGGTCGATCAGCACCGGCCACAGGCGCTCGGGGATGTGGTCGCGCTGCTTGGAGTGCAGGTACACCGAGTCCAGCACCGCGCCGAACACGTCGTTCTGGCGCTGGTTGTAAGCGCCGTTGCCGATGCGCACGGGCTTGGATCCTTCATATCCGCTGAGATGATCGAGCGTCGACTCCGCCAGGTCTTGCTCGCCGCGCACTCCGTACATGATCTGCAGGGAGCCGTCCTCGTTACGCGGGACTTCGGCGACGTACTCGATGAAATCGTCGGCCTCCCAGTCCAGGCCGAGCGCGTGCAGGCCCCACAGCGTGAACGAGGCGTCGCGCATCCAGCAGTAGCGGTAGTCCCAGTTGCGCTCGCCGCCCGGCGTCTCGGGCAACGATGTCGTCGGCGCGGCCACCAGGGCGCCGGTCGGCATGAACGTCAGCCCCTTCAGCACGAGCGCCGAGCGCTGCAGGTGCGCGCGCCAGGGGTGGTCCGGGTAGGTGCCTTCGGCGAGCCAGCCGCGCCAGAAGTGCCCGGTCCGCTCAAGGATCTGCTCTGCTTCCTCGGCCGTGTGCGGGCCGCCGCGCGACTCCGTCCAGGAGATCGCACAGAAGCGTTTCTCGCCTTCGACCATCGTGTGACGGCCGTGCGTGCGGTTGCCCTCGATGCCCATGCGGATGTCGCTGAACAACCTGAACATCGTCGCACCGTCGGTCGCATCCATCTCGCACGCGTCGTGCGCGTCGTGTGGCGCCGTGTCGAGCTCGACCCTCTGCCACTTCGCGGGCGTGGCGCCATAGTCGAACATCGGCTCGCACACGACCTCCACCTGCACCTGTCCCTGGACGCATTCGATCATGCGCACCAGCAGGTGGTCGGCGTCGAAGTCGGTCGGCGGGCGCGTGTGGCTGGAACCGTGCTCGTTGTCGTGCCATTCGCCCATCGCCAGCGCGTCGACGACGCGGATCCATCCCTGCGGGGTCATCCACGTCGTCTCGATCATGTTCGTGCCCGGCACGTAGCGCCGTCCGGCCGGCACGTACAGCCCGTAGGGGCCGACACGCCAGCTGCCGGCGCCGCGGTCGAGCAACGCGCCGAACACCGACGGCGAGTCGAAGTACGGCAGGCACATCCACTCGATCGATCCGTCCGAGGCGACCAGCGCACCGGTGTGGCAGTCGGAGAGGAAGCCGTAGTCGGCGATCGGCGGGAACGGCGAGTTCAGCGACGAGCCGTTCGTGCGAGCCGTGGCGCGGGAGACACGGCCGGCCTGGGCCGCGGACACGCCCTGCGGTTTGCTCACCAGTCGATGCGGTCGAACTTGGGCCGCTGGACACCGGCCGGCAGGATCTGCTCCTCGGCGAACTTGTCGAGATACGCGGCGAGCGTCGCCGTCGCCAGCGGGCGCATCACGTCGGGCACGTCGGGCCACGCCGCGTCGAGCATCTGCTCGACCGTGCGAGCGCCTTCGCCGAGCGCCAGCAGCAGGCGATTTTCGCGATCGATGCGATGCCCCAGGTACTCCTTGAGCTTGGCGTGTGCGTCCCACACGGGCGGGCCGTGGCCGGGGCACAGCACGTTGAAGTCTTCGCGCATGGTCAAACGCGTGAGCGAGAGCATGTAACCGGCCATCGCATCCTCGTGGGGGGAGATGAAGACGCTGCCGTCACCGAGCACCGCGTCGCCCGTGAAGCAGGCACCCTCGCCGATCAGCGCGAAATGGTCGGGCGCGTGCCCGGGCGTGGAGACCGCCTGGAACGGGCCGAAGCGGAGATCCTCCTCGAGCCTGACGTCGACGTCGCCGCGTCCGGCCGCCAGCGGGGCGGGATGCTGTTCGAGCATCGTCTCGACAGCCTCGGTGTGGTCGGGATGGTCGTGCGTGAGCACGATGCCGCCGAGACCGCCGCGCTCGTCGATCGCGGCGAGCATGCGCTTGATGTGCTCGTCGCGTAACGGACCGGGATCCACGATCCACGTCGGGCGCCGCCCGACGACCCAGGTGTTGGTGCCTGACAGCGTGAACAATCCCGGGTTCGGGGCACGAATTCGCAGGATGTCGTAGTGCGCCAAGAGGTCCGCGTCGGATTCGGCCTCGGTCGCCGAAGCGGCCGCATCTGAATCCGGCGGGAGGGGTGTATCGGGTGGAAGCGGTGTAGTCACGCGCGCGACGTTAGCTGAGAAGGCGGAATGAATGACTGCTCGCTGTGCCTACCGCGACCCGCGGGACCCTCTGCCGCGACCCTTGGAAGGGCGCTGCCGAGCGCTTTCGCCCCGTTTCACATCGCCCGGCAGGCCGCCCAGATCGAGCTCGCGACGCAGTCCCAGACTACCGACCATGCCCACCAGTTCGCGCGCCTGGTCGTGCGCGACGAGCGTGACGCCGACGCCGCTCGCGCCCGCGCGGGCGGTGCGCCCGATGCGGTGCACGTAGTCCTCGCGCGTGGCCGGGATGTCGTAGTTGATGACGTGCGTGATGCCCGCGACGTCGATCCCGCGCGCGGCGACGTCGGTGGCCACGAGCGTGTCGACCACGCCGGCCTCGAAGTTGGCTAGCGCCCGCTCGCGCTGGCCTTGGGACTTGTCGCCGTGCATCGCCACCGCCCGCACGCTGCTCGCGCCGAGTCGCTTGACGAGCCGGTCGGCGCCGCGCTTGGTGCGCACGAACACGAGCGTCAGCCCGCGCTCTGAGTCCTTCAGCTCGGTGATCAGCCGCGCGACCTTGCCCTCGTGGGAGACCGTCACGAAGCGATGCTCGACGTCGCCCTTGCGCTCGGCGGAGTGCGCGTGCTCGTGGCGGCGTGGATCGGTGGTGTAGGCGTTGGCGATCCGCCCGACCTCGCCCTGGAGCGTCGCCGAGAACAGCATCGTCTGGCGCTCGCGCGCGGTCATCTTCACGATTTTGTCGACGACCGGGCGAAAGCCCATGTCGAGCATCCTGTCGGCCTCGTCGAGCACGAGCAGGCGAATGCGGTCCAGCGCCACGTCGCGACGATCGATCAGGTCGAGCAGGCGGCCCGGGCGTGGCGACGAGGATGTGCGCGCGTGCGGCGTTGCGCGCCTGCTTGACGATCCCGGCGCCGCCGTACACCGCGGCGATCGACAGTGCGCGGGCGTGCGCGAGCGGGCGCAGGTCCTCGACGATCTGCAGCGCCAGCTCGCGCGTCGGCGCGAGCACGAGCGCGGACGGACGCGCGTCGGAGTCGCGCAGCCGCTCGACGAGCGGCACACCGAAGGCGAGCGTCTTGCCCGAGCCGGTCGGCGACTGGGCGAGCACGTCGTGGCCGGCGAGCACGTCGGGGATGACCATCTGCTGGACGGCGAACGGCGTGGTGATCCCGCGCTTGGCGAGCTCACCCGTGACGACCTCGGACACGCCGAGGTCGGCGAAAGTCTGATGCTTCATGTTGTTGGTGCTCCTTCTTGCGACCCTACGGTCGCTGATACGGATGGAGATTCCTTAAGACTGACCCCATCCGCGCGTTGCAGAGCGCCAACAAAGACAAAGAACCTCGCGGACGACGTCGCCGCCCGTGTGCGGACCGTAGCAGGATGTGGAGGCATGCCCGCATGCGGGCATGCAGGGAGGGCCGCATGCGGCCCGTAATCGGCCAGCGCCGCGACGGCACGCAGCTATCCCGATCTTCGACCGGCGCTACTCCAAGCTTGCCATTACGTGCTTCACCACCGTGTAGTCCTCCAGCGAATAAACGCTCAGATCCTTGCCGTATCCCGACTCCTTGAACCCGCCGTGGGGCATCTCCGAGACCAGCGGGATGTGGTCGTTGATCCACACGCAGCCGAACCGGAGCGCCTTTGACACGCGCAACGCCCGGCCCACGTCGCGCGTCCAGACCGAGGAGGCGAGGCCGTAGCGGGTGGCGTTCGCCCACGCGATCGCCTGCTCCTCGTCGGTGAACCGCTGCACGGTGATCACCGGGCCGAAGATCTCGTTTTGGATCATCTCGTCGTCCTGCTCGAGGCCCGCGACGACCGTCGGCTCGAGGAAGAACCCGGGTCGCTCGGGCTGCTTGCCTCCGGTCACGACCTCGGCATGGTCGGGCCTGCGCTCCAGAAAGCCCTCTACGCGCTCGCGCTGCCGAGCCGAGTTGACCGGCCCGAGCGTCGTGTCCGCGGCGAGCGTGTCGCCGATCACGAGCCCTTGTGCCTGCTCGGCCAGGCCGCTGACGACGTCGTCGTACACCCCGCTCCCCGCCAGCACGCGCGTGGCGGCGGTGCAGTCCTGCCCGGCGTTGTAGTAGCCGGTTCCGGCGATCGTCTCGAGCGCGCTCTCCAGGCTCGACGTCGTCGAACACGACCACGGGCGCCTTGCCGCCGAGCTCCAGGTGCACGCGCTTGAGCGAGTCCGCCGCGGTGCGCGCGATGTGCTTGCCGGTCTCCACCGATCCCGTCAGCGAGACCATGTCCACCTCGGGATGGCCGATCAGCGCCTGGCCCGTGGGCTCGCCAGGGCCGGTCACGACGTTCAGCACGCCGGGCGGCAGAACGTCCGCGGCCAGCTCGGCGAAGCGGAGCGTCGTCAGCGGCGTCGTCTCGGCCGGTTTCGAGCACGATCGTGTTGCCGGCGGCGAGCGCCGGGGCGATCTTCCAGATCGCCATCATCAGCGGGTAGTTCCACGGCGTGATCTGCGCCGATCACGCCGACCGCCTCGCGGCGGATGAACGAGGTGTAGCCCTCCATGTACTCGCCGGCCGCCCTCCCCTCCAGGCAGCGCGCGGCGCCGGCGAAGAAGCGCAGGTTGTCGGCCATCACGCCCAGCTCGTCGTTGCGCACGGCTTCGATCGGCTTGCCCGCGTTGAGCGCCTCCAGGCGGGCGAGCTCCTCGCCGTGCTCCTCGATCTTGTCCGCGAGCGCGAGCAGCGCCTGCGCCCGCTGGGCGGGCGTCGTCTGCGACCAGCCCGCGAACGCCCGCCGCGCGGCCCGCACCGCGCGGTCCACATCCGCGGCGGTCGACCGCGGCGCCCGCGCCAGCTCCTCTCCGGTGGCCGGGTTCAGCACCGGTTCGCTGTCCGCCGTCGGAGGCGGACTGCTCGCCGTCGATGAAGTTCTCAGGGTCTCGCTGTGCTCGCCATCTCTATCTCGCTCCTCGGCGGTTCGGTCGACTCCAGCGTCATTCGACGGCCGCGGCGAGTCGCGCTCACGTCGCCGGCCTCGCGCCCAGCGCCTCGGCGACCGCGGGGTGGACGATCTCGCCGCCGGCGACGTTCAGGCCCAGCCGCAGCGCCGGGATTGCGCTCGAGCGCCTCGATCACGCCGTGCTCGGCCAGCTCGATCGACGTACGGCAGCGTGGCGTTCGTGAGCGCGTACGTCGAGGTGATCGGCACCGCGCCCGGCATGTTCGTCACGCAGTAGTGCGTGATCCGTCGACCTCGAACGTCGGCTCGGAGTGCGTCGTCGGGCGCGAGGTCTCAAAGCAGCCGCCCTGATCGATCGACACGTCCACGAGCACCGCGTGGCGCTTCATCAGCTTCAGCTGCTCGCGCGTCACGATCCGGCGGCGCGCGCCCGCCGTGCACGAGCACGGCGCCGATCACGAGGTCGGCGCCTGGAAGCATCTCCTCGATCGCGAGCGTCGAGGAGTACACGGTCGAGGCCCTGCCCGCGAACGCGACTTCCAGCTCGCGCAGCCGATCGATCGAGCGGTCGAACACGAACACGTCGGCCTGCATCCCGATCGCGATCACCGCCGCGTTCATCCCGACCACGCCGCCGCCGATCACGAGCACGGTCGCGGCGGCCACGCCCGGCACGCCGCCGAGCAGCATGCCCCGCCCACCGAGCGGCTTCTCGAGCATGAACGCGCCCGCCTGCGTGGCGATCTTGCCCGCCACCTCGCTCATCGGCGCGAGCAGCGGCAGGCGGCCGTCGGAGTCCTCGACCGTCTCATAGGCGATGCACGTCGCGCCCGACTCCACAGTCCGCGCGCGAGCTCGGGCTCGGCGGCGAGGTGCAGGTAGGTGAACAGCGTCTGCCCCTCGCGCAGCAGCCCACCTCGACCGGCTGGGGCTCCTTCACCTTCAGCACCAGCTCCGCGCGCGCGAACACGGCCTCGCGCGTCCGCCGACGATCTGCCGCGCCCTGCGCCGCGAATTGCTCGTCGCTCATCGCGCTGCCGCTCCCCGCGCCCTCCTGCATCGAGCACCTCGTGCCCGCGCGCGGTCAGCTCTCGCACCCCCGCCGGCGTGATCGCGACGCGGTACTCGTCCGCCTTGATCTCGCTCGGTACCCCGATCCTCATCGGCGCTCCTACTGGTCTTCTCGACTTCGGTTCCCGCGGGATCCATTCAAGCTCACCGCGCCAGCTCCCGTCCTCGCAGCGCCAGCCAGAACTCGATGCGGTCGCGGGCGTGGGAGAAGTCGCGCCCGGTCAGCTGCTCGATCGCGCCGAATCCGGTAGCGCAGCGTGTGGCGGTGGCAGTACAGCGCGCTCGCCGCCT
Source organism: uncultured Solirubrobacterales bacterium (assembly GCA_963784875.1). GTDB lineage: Bacteria > Actinomycetota > Thermoleophilia > Solirubrobacterales > Solirubrobacteraceae > Palsa-744. Next base: position 22,959 of record CAWATE010000003.1, on the reverse strand, counting down.
TCTCCCAGTGGCCGTTGTGCTCGATGAACGCGTCCAGCGAGCGCAGCAGCTCGTCGCCGTAGTCGCCCTCCCCCTGCTCCACCGGCCCGAGCACGCCGCGGCAGTAGGAGATCAGCGCGTCGTCGTCCTGCAGCGACAGCAGCAGTTGGAAGGCGCCGAGGTCCTCGTAGGAGGCGACCTCGGGCGCCGTCGCCGTTCTGCAGCCGCACGGCCTCCAGCGCGCAGCGCGCCTCGTGGAAGCTCAGCCGCAGCGATGCGTCGGCGCGACGCGGCTGGCCGCGGCCGCGCACCGTCGCCGAAGCGCGCCGCGAGCTCACTCCGCATCTTGCGCGCCAGCTCGATCGGCTCGGGCCCGCCGCCGTCGAGCACCGCGCACAGCAGGCCCGCGCGGATCGCGACCAGGCTCGGGACGCTGCTCGCGCTCGAGCAGCCGTTCGAGCAGCGGCGCCGCCAGCGCTCGGATCCGAGCGCCGAACGCGAGCACCGCCGACCTGCTCGCCGATCCCGAAGGGCGCAGCCGCGCCTGCAGCTCCTCCGGGTAGAGGTGGCCGGTCAGCGCCTCCGCGAGCACGTCGCCGACCATGTTGCGTTGCAGCATTTCGTAGCGCTCGTCCAGCAGCTGCGCGAACGCGCGCTCGGTGATCGCGATGAACGGCAGCTCGTACGGCACCTCGAACAGCGGGAACTCGCGCTTGCGCGCGGCCGTTACGAGCGCCGCCGGGATGCGCTTGTGGGTGAAGCCCTGCCGAGCCCAGCCCCGCGATCTGGTGCTCTGCCAGCCGGTCGATCAGCTCGCGCTGCGCTTTCGGCCCGTCGAGCTGGATCCCCGTCGTCAGCAGCAGCTCGCCCCCTTTCAGCCACGGCGTCGGGTCGACCAGCTCGGTGCTGTGCACCCAGCGCACGTGCGCCTGCGCCGCTCCTCGCCCGGAGACGAGCGTCAGGCCCAGCTCGGCGATCAGGCTCGCGACGGTGAGCTCCATCCGGCTCCATCCGCTCCGATGCCTCGCTCAGCACCGGTCGCAGGATCGACTCGATCTCCTCGAACTGCTCCTCGCCGGCGATCAGCGGCGGCGAGAGCTGCACGACCGGGTCGCCGCGGTCGTCGGTGCGGCAGATCAGCCCGCGGCTGTACAGCTCGCCCGAGAGAAAGCCGCGCAGCAGGTGCTCGGCCTCCTCGGGCTTGAACGTCTCCTTGGTCTCCTTGTCCTTCACCAGCTCGATCGCCTGGAAGTACCCCGCTCCACGCACGTCGCCGACGATCGGCAGGTCGCGCAGCCCATCGAGCATCTCGCGGAACCGGCCCTCGTTGGCGCGCACGTGCGCGCACAGCTCCTCGCGCTCCATCACGTCGATGTTCGCGAGCCCCACCGCGCACGCCATCGGATGCCCGCCGAAGGTGAAGCCGTGGGTGAAGTCTCCGTGCCGTGCAGGAACGGCTCGGCGATGCGGTCGGCGGCGATCACCGCGCCGAGGGGCGCATACGCGGAGGTGAGGCCCTTCGCCATCGTGATCATGTCCGGCTGGTAGTCGAAGCGTTCACACCCGAACCAGTGTCCGAGCCTTCCCCACGCGCAGATCACCTCGTCGGAGATCAGCAGCACCCCGTGCCGGTCGCAGATCTCGCGCACGCGCTGGAAGTAGCCGTCCTGCGGCACGAAGCAGCCGCCGCTGTTCTGCACCGGCTCGAGGATCACCGCGGCGACCGTCTGCGGTCCCTCGAACAGGATCGCCTCCTCGATCGCGTCGGCCGCCCACAACGGGTCGCGATCCTCCTCCCAGCGATATGAGTTCGTGTTCGGCACGTGGTTGCCGCCCGGCGTGAGCGGCTCGAACGGCGTCCGTAGCGCCGGCACGCCGGTCGCCGTCAACGCGCCCATCGAGGTCCCGTGGTAGGCGAGCTTCCGTGAGATCAGCTTGTGCCTGCCGGGCTCGCCCTGCGCGGCGTGATAGGCCTTGGCGAGCTTCCACGCCGACTCGACCGCCTCCGAGCCGCCGCTCGTGAAGAACACGCGGTTCAGCTCCCCGGGCGCGAGCTTGGCGATGCGCGTCGCCAGCTCGATCGCGCGCGGATGCGCGTAGCTCCAGTTCGTGTAGAACCCGAGCTCTCCCGCCTGCCTGGCGGCCGCCTCTCCGAGCTCTGTGCGGCCGTGGCCGATGTTCACGCAGTACAGCGCCGACAGCCCGTCGAGATAGCGCTTGCCGTGCTCGTCGTACACGTAGCACCCCTCGCCCTTGACGATCACCGGCACCTCGTGCCCTTCGTCGTATGACCCCATGCGCGTGAAGTGCATCCACAGGTGGCGTTTGGCCTGCTCCTGTAGGGCGCTCGTGGTTTGCGGACCGCTAGACATCGAGGACAACGCTACTCCTCCGCAATGTATGGCTCAAGCGGCTGCCTGTTCAACAACCCCCACTCCGATTGGACGATATGTACAACTCACACTGTTCGTTTTGGAGATTCCGCCTCTTGGTATCTGCCGCCCTGCGACGTAACTTCTGTCACAAGCAACGAATCGCTCGGGGGAGCGCGTCACGGCTCACCCGTCACGTCGATTGAAGGGGGAAGCTGATCATGGCCACTGACAGCATCGCCGCACCGGGAGCTCCGTCCCCGTCCAGCGCTCCGGGGACTTCGGGAGTCATGGACAAGGGCCTCAAGCGGGGGGCGATCGGCTACCTGTCGAACATCGTCATCGGCGTCGCCTCGACCGCCCCGGCGTACTCGCTGGCCGCGACGCTGGGCTTCATCGTCGTCGTGAAGGGCGTCGGCGTGCACGCGCCCGCGGTGATGCTCGTGGCGTTCCTGCCGATGCTGCTGGTCGCCTCGGCCTACAAATTCTTCAACCGCGCCGACCCCGACGCGGGCACGACGTTCGCGTGGACCACGCGCACGTTCGGGCCCTCCACGGGCTGGCTGAACGGCTGGGCGATCTTCCTCTCGGACGTGATCGTGATGGCGTCGCTGGCGGACATCGCGGCGATCTACACCTTCCAGCTGTTCGGCTTCTCAGAACTCGGCGAATCGAAACTGGCGATCGTCGTCGCCGCGGTCGCGTGGATCGCGATCATGACCTGGATCTGCTATCGCGGCATCGAGCTCTCAGCGCGCATCCAGCAGTTCCTGCTCTCCGCCGAGGTGTTCATCCTCGGGCTGTTCGCGGTGGTGGCGTTCGTCAAGGTGTACGGCAGCCACCCGCCGAGCGGCTCGATCAAACCCTCGCTCGATTGGATCAACCCGTTTGCGATGAACTTCTCAGACCTCGTGGTGGCGCTGCTGCTCGCGGTGTTCATCTACTGGGGCTGGGACTCCGGCGTGGCGGTCAACGAGGAGTCCGAGGACCCCGCCAACGGCCCCGGCAAGGCCGCGATGATGTCGACGATCCTGCTGGTGCTGATCTACGTCGTCGTCTCGGCCGCCGCCCAGTCGTTTCACGGCGTCGGCTTCCTGTCAAACGAAGCCAACCAGGAAGACATCCTCAAGGCGCTCGGCACGGGGGTGCTCGGCGAACCGCTCAACAAGCTGCTGATCGTCGCGGTGCTCACCTCGGCGTCGGCCTCGACGCAGACGACGATCCTGCCGACGGCCCGCACGACGCTGTCGATGGCGCATTGGAAAGCCGTCACCAGCCTGCTCGCACGGGTCCACAAACGCTTCCTCACCCCGACCGTCTCGACGCTCGGCTTCGGCGCGCTGTCGATCATGGTCACGATCGCCCTGCTGCTGCTCTCCGAAAGCGTGCTCGCCGACTCGCTCACGGCGATCGGCTTCCCGATCTGCTTCTACTACGGCTTCACCGGCGTGGCGTGCGCCTGGTACTTCCGCCACGAGCTGCGCAACAGCACGCGCAACCTGCTGCTGCTCGGCATCGGCCCGCTCCTAGGCGGCCTGATGCTGTTCGGGATCGGCATCAAGGCCGCGTTCTACTACAGCGAAGCCGCAAACGTCGAATCGAAGCCGATCCTCGGCATCACGCTGCCGCTGTGGATGGGTATCGGCGGGATGCTCCTGGGCGCGGTGGTCATGCTGCTCTCCCGCCCTTACTTCAAAGAGTTCTTCGCGCGCAAGACCGAAACAGCGCCGCCCGGCGTGCTCGAGCAGCCGCCGCCCACGGGGCCGGTGCCGGCGCGGGTGGAGTTCTGAAACCGGGGAGCCGACCGTGGGACATGGTGCGCGGCAAGGATGCCAGCGCACCGTGCGGCGCTCAGCCCGGTGGCAGCTCCATCACCCCATGCGGCGACCCCAGCTCGCCGAGGCGCTGCAAGAACGGCCCCGGGGGAAACGCCTCCGGCCCGAGCACACCGGCACCCTGCCACGTGCCCTCGTCGAGCAGCTCGAGCGCGACCACGGGGTTGACGGCTGTCTGCCACACGACGGCCTGGCTCGAGTACTCGCGCATCGTCCACTCGTTGTTGACGACGTGGTAGAGATAGGTGGAGCGTGGGTTCCCGTGCACACCGGTCCCCGTAACCCAGGTACCGGCACACGTGCGCCCCGTCATCCGCTCGCCGAGCGTCGCCGGGTCGGGCAGCGCGGCGGCGACCACGTCGCGCGGCGCCACCTCCACCCCGCGCACGCGCACCGGCACGGTCGAGTCGAGCCCGAGCTTGTGCAAAGTGCGCAGCACGTCGATGAACTCGGCGCCGAGCCCGTACTTGAACGTAACCCGCTCGCAGTTCACCCAGCGAGGGATCAGCACGACCTCCTCGTGCTCGACGTTCACGCACTCGACCGGGCCGATTCCCTCTGGAAACTCGAACACCTCGGGCTCTGAGAAGGGCGCGGTCGTGTAGAAGCCGCGCTCACGCTCCCAGATCAGCGGCGGGTTCAAGCACTCCTCGATCGTCGTCCAGATCGAGAACGTCGGCGCGAAGTCATACCCCTCGACGACGAGGTCGGCTCCGTCGCGCACGCCGACCTCGCGCACCTCGGAGAACAGCTCCTCGGCGGCGTAGCGCGCGAACACGTCGGACAGCCCGGGCTCGACGCCGATCCCGACGAGCGCCAGCAGGCCGGCCTGCTCCCAGGCGTCGCTCTGCGCGAGCTGCAGAGCGCCGAGCATCTCCCCCGGCAGCTCGTGCGGGCGCTCGGGGTGCGGGTGCGACAGCGTCATCGCCATGTCGAGATACGTCACCCGAGCCTCGAACGCCGCCGCGAAGATCGGCTCGTTGAAGCGCGGATCGCACGCGTTCAGCACCGCGTCGGGCCGCACGCGGCCGATCAGCTCAACCAGGTCGCCGCGGTCGGAGGCATCCACGCGCTCGGCTGTGAACCGGTCGGGCTCTCCCAGCCGCGCGGCGGCCGCCTGCGCGCGCTCGAGCGCCACGTCGGCCAGCACCACGTGCTCGAACCGGGGCCGGCGCTGCGCGATCGCGGCAAACGCCGCCCCCACACCCCCGGCGCCGACGACAAGAACCCGCATGCGCTCAGTGTGACGCAGCTCGACGTATCCGAACGGCGCAATCGCAGGTCTCGCCTCTGCCGGATCGGACATCGCCCGCCTCCCGTATGCTGCGCCGATCCCCGTCGCCCCGACACCCGGCGCATGACGAGCGCTCCTCCGCAGACCACCACACCGTCTCCCCCGCCGGACACGAGCAACGTCAGGCGTGACCGCGGGACGGCGGCGATCGCGCGCGCGCAAAGCTGGGCACCGTCACCCGCGCTGCGCGCGAAAGAGGTCGCCTGGGTCGCGCTCGCGGGCGTCGCGTTGGCGGTGCTCACGACCTGGCCACTGGTCCTGCACATGGGAAGCCGGATCGCCCCCGACCTCGGCGACCCGGTGCGCACGGCGTGGCAGGTCGCCTACGTGGGTCACGCGATGCTGCACGACCCCCTGCACCTGTTCGACGCGAACGTCTTCTACCCCCACCCGCTGAGCCTCGCGTTCTCGGACTCGCTGCTCGGCTACGGCCCGGCGGGTTTCTTCGGCTCGGGCACGGTGGCGGCGCTCGTCCGCTACAACCTGCTGTTCCTGTGGGCGTGGTCGCTGTGCTTCGCGGGCGCCTACCTGCTCGCGCGCGAGCTGGGCCTCGGCAGGCTCGCGGGCGCAGCGGCCGGGATCGCCTTCGCCTATGCCCCGTATCGCGTGACGGAGGCCGGCCACCTGCACGTGATCTCAAGCGGCGGGATCGCGCTCGCGCTGTTCCTGCTGCTGCGCGGCTACCGGCGGGGCTCGAGCAGGCTCGTGATCGCCGGCTGGCTGGTGTCGGCCTGGCAGGTGAGCCTGGGGTTCACGCTCGGCCTGCAGTACAGCTACCTGATCGCGATCCTCGCGCTGCTCGCGTTCGCGTACTGGTGGCGCGCCGGGCGCCCGGCGCTGCCCCGGCGCCTGATGATCGTGACCTGCGTGGGGATGGCGATCTTCGGGGTGGTCGCGATCTACCAGGCGCGTCCGTATCTGAAGGTCGCGAGCGAGTATCCGACGGCGAAGCGGACGTTGAAGGAAGTGAAAACCTATTCGTCGGGGCCGGCGGCGCTGGTGTCGGCCTCTTCGGAGAACCGCATCTGGGGCCCGGTCACCGCGGCGGCGCGCGCGGACGTGCACTCCAAGAACGAGGACGTGTTCTTCCCCGGCCTCGCGATCTTCGCGCTCGCTCTGATCGGGCTGGCGACGGGTCTCTACACGCGTCGATTGCGCGCCGGCCTGGCGGTCGGGATAGTGGCCTGCTCGGTGCTGGCGATGGGCCTCGGGCTGACGGGCGCCGGCTATCCGTATCGCCTGCTGTACGACTACGCGCCCGGCTGGGACGGGGTGCGGGTACCGGGCCGGGTGTTCACGACGGCGACGCTCTTCTACGCGCTGCTCGCGGGCGCGGGCGCGCAGTTGCTGATGGGCTGGATCGGCCGCTGGGGGAAGCGCAGATCGCTGCGCGGCCTGACACCGCTGCTGGGCGTCGTGCTGCTGGTCGGCCTGCTGGGAGAAGGCGCGGGCCATCTCAACCATCCGGTCGTGCCGCAGCCGGCGCGGGCGGAGATCGGCCTGCCCGGGCCACTGCTCGACCTCCCCACCGACGGCGCCGCCGACCGCGTGTGGCAGTACTTCTCGACGAACGGCTTCTACAAGATCCCAATCGGCAACAGCACGTTCGACATCCCCGCCGTCGACGATCTGCGCGGTGGCTTGAGCGGCTTCCCGGACAGGGCGAGCGTGGAGAAGCTCCGCTACTACAGGATCCGCACGGTCGTCCTGCACCTGCGCATGCCGAAGCTGCCGGGCATCGTCGGCTATGCGCTTGCCGAGCCGCCGAACGTGTATGCGGCCGCTGCCAAACCGATCGCGGGCCTCGGCGTCACCAAGCGCCAGGTCGGCTCGCTCGTGATCTATGAGATCGGCCCGGGGCCGGCGGCACTGCACGGACACGATTGATGAGCGCTGTCGAACCGGCCTCAGGCGGGGAGCCGCCGCACAGCGAATCATTCAACGCGGACCCCGACGCGCGCGCGCGCGTGCCCGCGCGTACGCGCGCGCGCAACGAGGTCCTCACGAAGAGACGTCTCGCACTCGCGGCGATCCTGCTCGTGGGCCTGTCCTACGCGACGCTGATCCAGAGCTTCTCGTGGAACCAGGCCTCACACTACGACCTGATCCGCGCGCTGAACCATGACAGCACGACGATCGACGCATACGCGTCGAACACCGGCGACAAGGTCGAATACAAGGGTCATACGTACTCCGCGCGCGCTCCCGGCCTCGCGCTGTTCGCACTGCCGTTCTACGACACGCTGAACTTCGTCGGCGCGGAATCGTGGACGCGCGCGCACGTGGCGCCCCCGAACCATCCGGGCGACGAGATGATCTATCTGATCGGCCTGTGGGCAAACGTGCTGCCCGGGCTGTTGCTGTTGTTGCTGGTGTGGCGCATGGCCGAGCGCTTGCAGCCCGGATACGGCGCGATCGTCGCGGTGACGCTCGGCCTCGGCACGATGGTCCTGCCGCTGTCGACGCTGCTGTTCAGCCACGTGTTCACCGCGTTCCTGGGCTTCGCCGCGTTCACGCTGATGGTGCGCGAGCGCGACGGGCCGGCGAGCCCGATGCTGCTCGCGCTCGCGGGCCTCGCGATGGGCTACGCGGTCGCGTCGGAGTACCCCCTGTTCTTCGTCGCGCTCGTGCTCGGGCTGTACCTGCTCTCGCGCCGCGACGCGCTGACAGGAGCGCTGGTCGTGCGCCGCGCGGGCGCCTACATCGCCGGCGGCGTCGTCGGGATCGTGCCGCTGGCGGTGTACAACCACTACGCGTTTCACTCCTGGACGCACCTCGCGTACTCCGACGTGCCGCGCCAGCAGAAAGGGTTCTTCGGGATCGGCGCGCCGAGCCTGAAGGTGCTGACGACGCTGCTGTTCGACTCGCGCGGCCTGCTGACGATCGCGCCCGTGCTGATCATGGGCGGTCTCGGCACCGTGCTCCTGTACAAGCGCGGCAAATGCGCCGAGGCGCTCACGATCGGCGGAGTCTGTCTCTGCTATGTGGGCTACAACTCGGGCTACTACCTGCCGTTCGGCGGCGGCTTCATGGGTCCGCGCTTCTTGACGACGATGCTGCCGTTCCTGGCGGTCCCGCTCGGGATCGCGTTCAAGCGCTGGCCGGGCCCGGCGATCGCGCTGGCGGGAGTCTCGATCGCGACGACGGCGATCGCGACGATCACCCACCCGCTGGTGGGATATGAGACCGAGACGGTCGTGTGGGCGCGCTATTTGCGCGAGGGTCTGTTCCAGCCGACGATCGCCTCGGCGTACGGGATGGGGCGTGGCTGGGGCGGTATCTGGCCGTTCCTGCTGACCGCGGCCGGCGGCGTCGCGCTGGCCGCCTGGGCGACCCCGCGCCTGCGCCTCTCGACCGCCACGCTCGGCGCCGGCGTGGCGGCACTCGTGGTATGGGGCCTGTTCGCGGCGCTCGCCCCGACCGTGCTCGGGATCGACCACGCCGGTCTGCAGAGCATCTACAAAGCCGGCGACCACACCGCTTTCAACCTGCCTCTGCACTTGGGCGCCCGCTACCCACTGGAGAAGCTCGCGGCGATCGCGGCTGTCGCCGGCCTGCTGGCGCTATGCGCGATGCGGCTGCTGCGCAACGCTCCGGACCGCCCCGTGCGAGCGACGACCGAGGCAGATCGTCTGCCGCACGCCACCCGACTCAGTTTTTGACGATCCTGACGTTGCACTTGGCCCCGTGTAGCTGCTTGCAGACGACGACGTACCCGGGGCGGGGCTGGTCGTGGGCGTTCATCAGCCCGGCGTCAAAGCGCGTCCTGCTGTTCCCGCCCGTCCAGTCGTAGATGTAGAGCCGCTTGATCTGCGGTACGGAGCGGGCGACGGCGAACATGTACTTGAGCACCTTCGCCGCCCGCGTCAGGCCGGAGCCGTGACTGTTGGGGAAGGCGCCGCCGAACTGCACGATCCCGCCGGTCTCGGTCAGCCACACCTGGCCGCCGAGCGCACGCACGAGATCGCGCGTGCGCCAGCTTTCCAGGCGGTTGATGTCGGAGTAGTTGTGCAGCCCCCAGATCTTCGGCATGATCGTGCGCAGACGCCCGATCTCGCGCTTGAATTCGGAGATGTATTCGATCGTGGGGCCGACGTTCTGCGCGTCGAGCACGTCGAGCCCGAGCGCGGTGCAGCCTTTGCACACGCGGATCAGCGCCTGGTAGTACTGCGCGGCCGCCGACGCCGAGGGACTGGCGAGCACGCCGGGGATGTAGCCGCGGTTCGCCTCATCCCACGATTGGTACTGTTTCACGTAGGGAAATCGCCGTATGAATTTTTCGATGTCGTGCTTGTACTGGGCGACGCTCGGCAGGTTCAGGGGCGTGTACTCGGAGTGGTAGAAGGCGACCAGCACCTGCTCGTGCCGGGCTTCGGCGGCGCGGATGAAGACGATCGCCTGGTCGAGCGAGTAGGAATGGACGACCGCGTCGTAGGGAGCGATGTAGCGGACGACTTTCGTGCGCAGCTGCTGCCACAGCGGCTCGCTGAACATCTGCGGGTGCTCATCGCCGATTCCCGTGATGTAGGAGGACGAGGAGTGCGCGCGCGGCACTCGGGCGTTGCCGGCGGCGAGCGGGACGATCAGCAGACAGAGCGCGAGCGTGAGCGGAAGCGCAACAGTGGCGAGCAGGCGGGGAAGCGTGGGTCGGCGTAGTCGTCTCATATCGGTCTTGGAACAGCGGCGCGGGCGCAGGGTTGCGCGCCACCTCATCGCTTTACGCCGCGCTTACGAAGGGTCCTGCTCGCTTTACGCGACCTTTACCCCTGCTCGCGCAGGGTAGGGTCGGCCACAATGCGCACGTCGACCCCCGGCAGGCCCCGCAGCAGGCGGGTCAGCAACGAATCGTTCAACCGGCCCAGGCCGCGGCGCGGCGCCGGGGCCCCCATCAGCACGTAGGTGGAGCCGAGCGAGCGAGCGACCGAGACCGCGACGGCCGCGACATCTTCCCCCTCCTCGACGCGCAGGCGCGCGCCGAGCATCGAGGTGAGCCGCCGCAACGCCTCCAACCGTTCGCGCGCCTCAGCGCTAGGCTCGCGCTCGAAGGGACGAACGACGAGCACATCGAGCTCTCCGTCGAGGCGCTGGGCCGAGCGCCAAGCGCGCCGCACGATGCGCTCCGAATGCGGCTCGAGCGTCACGAGCGCGAGCAGCCGCTCGGCGATCGCCTGCGGCCCGTCCTGCGAATGGAGCGACGCCTCCCCCTCTTCGTCGCGGCGCAAGCTGGAGATGGCCGACTCGGAGCTCGACGGACGCACGAGCCGCTTGACCTCGACGTCCTCAGCCACCTGGCGCAAAGCGGTCTCACGCAGCGCGGCGAGGTTCTCGATCTTGAAGAAGTTGTTCAAAGCAGCCGGCACGCGCTCCGCCGGATAGACCTTGCCGGCCCGCAGTCGCCCGATCAAGGCCTCCGGCGTCAGGTCAATCAGCACGACCTCATCGGCCATCGACAGCACCTCGTCGGGGATCGTCTCGCGCGTGATCGACCCCGTCAGCTGCCTGACCTGGTCGTTGAGCGACTCCAGGTGCTGGACGTTGACGGTCGAGAACACGTCGATCCCGGCATCCAGCGCGTCACGTACGTCCTCGTAGCGCTTCTCGTGCTCGACCCCGGGAGCGTTCGTGTGCGCAAGCTCGTCGATCAAGCACAGCTCGGGCTTGCGAGCAAGCACGGCCGGTAGATCCATCTCTTCCAAAGACGTCTCTCGATAGAGGACGCTACGACGAGGAATAGTCTCCAGCCCTTCCCCCTGGGCGACGGTCTCGGCACGCCCATGGGACTCGAGATAACCGACCGCGACATCACGGCCGTTGTCGGCTTCAGCCACCCCCTCCTGCAACATCCGGTAGGTCTTCCCGACCCCGGGAGCCATGCCAATGAAGACCTTCAGGTGCCCGCGTTCGTCATCCACCTAGGAGATTGTGCACGACCAGGTCGATCAGCTTGATGCCGATGAACGGGGCCGCGATCCCGCCGAGCCCGTAGATCCAAAGGTTGCGTCGCAAAAGCGCGGACGCGCCGATCGGCCGGTAGCGAACCCCGCGCAAAGAGAGCGGGATCAGCAAAGGGATGACGATCGCGTTGAAGATGATCGCCGAGACGATCGCCGACCGCGGCGTGCCGAGGCCCATGATGTTGAGCACGTGCAGCGGCCCCTTGGATGCAGTCCCGCCCGCCCCGGTGGCATAGGTCGCGACGAACACGGCGGGCAGGATCGCAAAGTACTTGGCGACGTCGTTAGCGATCGAGAAGGTGGTCAAAGCGCCACGCGTGATCAACAGCTGCTTGCCGACCTCGACGATCTCGATCAGCTTGGTCGGGTTGGAGTCGAGGTCGACCATGTTCCCGGCCTCGCGCGCGGCCTGCGTGCCCGTGTTCATCGCGACGCCGACGTCGGCCTGCGCCAGAGCGGGCGCGTCGTTGGTGCCGTCGCCGGTCATCGCCACGAGGCGCCCGTCGGCCTGCTGCTCGCGAATCAGCGCGAGCTTGCGCTCGGGGGTGGCTTCGGCGAGGAAGTCGTCGACGCCGGACTCCTGCGCGATCTTGGCCGCCGTCAGGCGGTTGTCGCCGGTGACCATTACCGTTTTGATGCCCATCGCGCGCAGTTGCTCGAAGCGAGCGGCCATGCCCTCCTTGATCGTGTCCTTCAGGTAGACCACGCCGAGCACCTGGTTGTCGCGCGCGACCGCCAGCGGCGTACCGCCCTCGTTGGAGATGCGATCGAGCTCGGTCTGCAGCTCGGGCGGCGGGGAGCCGCCTTCGCCCGAGACGAGCTGGACGATCGCGTCGCCCGCGCCCTTGCGCAGCCGGCGGCCGTCGATGTCGACACCGCTCATCCGCGTCTGCGCGGTGAACGGCACGAACTCCGCGTTCAGCGTCGCCATGTCGTGCCCACGGATGCCGTACTGCTTGGCCAGCACCACGATCGAGCGCCCCTCGGGCGTCTCGTCGGCGAGCGAGGCCAGCTGCGCGATCTCGGCGAGCTCGGACTCGGGCACGCCCGGCATCGGCACGAACTCCGATGCGAGGCGGTTGCCGATCGTGATCGTGCCGGTCTTGTCGAGCAGCAGCACGTCGACGTCGCCGGAGGCCTCAACCGCGCGGCCGGACAGCGCAAGCACGTTGCGGCGCACGAGCCGGTCCATCCCGGCAATCCCGATCGCGCTCAAAAGCGCCCCGATCGTGGTCGGGATCAGCGCGACGAGCAGCGCGATCAGGGTGGTCTCGGAGATCGAGGTGCCGGCGAACAGGCCGAACGGGCGCAGGGTCGCGACAACGATCACAAAGATCAGCGTGAGCGCCGCCAGCAGGATGTTCAGCGCGATCTCGTTCGGTGTCTTGCGCCGCTCGGCCCCCTCGACGAGCGCGATCATCCGCTCGAGGAACGACCGGCCGGGCTCCTGGGTGATTTCGACGACGATCTCGTCAGAGGTAACGCGCGTGCCGCCGGTGACCGCGCTGCGATCGCCGCCGGACTCGCGGATCACGGGCGCGGACTCGCCGGTGATCGCAGACTCGTCGACGGTGGCGATGCCCTCGATCACGGTGCCGTCGCCGGGGATCAGCTCGCCCGCGGGCACGACCACGACGTCGCCGCGCGTTAGCTCCGAGGCGACCTTGGTGGAGCCATCGCGCAGCGTCGCGACCGTCTCCTTGCGCAGCGAGCGCAACGTGTCCGCCTGCGCGCGACCGCGACCCTCGGCGAACGCCTCGGCCATGTTCGCGAACACGACCGTCAGCCACAGCCAGATCGCGATCGTGAACGTGTACCAGGCGGGCTCGTAGCCTCCGCCGAGGGGCTTGCCGCCGAACACCTGGATCAACCAGGTCACGGTCGTGATGACCGAGCCGATCTCGACGACGAACATCACGGGGTTGCGAATCTGCACGCGCGGGTCGAGCTTCCTGAAGCTGTCGAGCAGCGCTCGCTTGACGATGTCGCGCTGGAACAGCGAGATCGCCTGACGCTCGTGGGCGGCGGGGACGGTTGACATCAGAGGGCCCCTTTCGTGAGGCGGCTCGACGTGGGCATCAACCTGCCCTCCCCGTGATACGGTCGAGTGCGAGGTTCAGCTCGAGCACGTTCACTCCCTGCTCACCGGAGAAGCCGAGCCCGCGCGAGTCGGTGTACTTGGCGATCAGCCCGTCGACGACGCTCAGCGAGAGCCAGCGCCTGACCGCGACGCGGTGCGCCTGGATCCACGCGTTCGCCTGCGAGATTTCAGGGTCGAGGTTCGAGGCCGAGGTGTTGACCGCGTCGACCGGGATCTGCGCCACGGTCAGCGAAGCATCGTACGGCCTGTTCAGTGCGAGGTATTCCTTGATGTTTTCGGCGTCGGCTTCCTCGGTCGCCTTGTCGTTGGGGCCGCGGTTTGAGAACGTGCTCGCGGCCGCGTTGTACGCGCCGCCTTCGGTCGCCGACGGGCGCGACTGGAAGTAGCGCGGATCGGCTTCGGTGACGAGTACTCCTTCCTTTTCCTTCGGCTTGCCGCTCTTTTCGAGCACCGGCGTCTTGAAGCTCTGCCCGATGATCTTCGAGCCGACGAGCCTGCCGTGGACGTAGACCTTCTGTCCGTTCGCGGCGCCCGGGAAGGCGACCTGGCTGACGCCCGTGATCACGAGCGGGTAGACCAGTCCGAGCAGGACGGTGAAGACGATCGTGGCGATCACGGATGTGACGATGTCGCGGCGCATCTCAGTAGAGGTGTCCGGTCAAGCCCTGGACGACCGGTCCGAGCAGGAGGGCGGGGAAGAAGGTAAGCGCGCCGACGAGGATGATCACACCGATCAGCAGGACCACAAACGTGGGGTTGTCCGTGCGCATCGTGCCGAGGCCCGCGGGGGTCACGCGCTTGCCCGCGAGCGCGCCGGCGACGGCGAGCGCGAATAGGATCGGGGCATAGCGCGCGAACAGCATGTCGAAGCCGCCGAGCAGATCGGCGAAGGTGACGCCGTGAGAGCCGAGGTTGCCGGCGTGGGGCTGGATGAAGCCGGTGTAACCGGCGAACGCCGAGCCGTTGTTGTTGGCCTGGGAGAGGTAGGCGTAGAAGGTCTCCGAGAATCCCTGCGGACCGACCCCGAGCGCGGAGATCGACTTGCGTCCGCCGCTCGACGCCGTCGCCATCGCCGTGCAGAGGAGCGCCGCCAGCGGCGTTGTCAAGATGCCGAGACCGGCGAGCTTGATGTCGCGCGCCTCGAGCTTCTTGCCGAGCCACTCCGGTGTGCGCCCGACCATCAGCCCGCCGATGAAGACCGCCAGCAGGACGTAGAGGAGCATCGAGTACAGGCCCGTGCCGACGCCGCCGAAGATCACCTCGCCGGCTGACAGGTTCGCGAACGGCACCGCTCCGCCGATCCCGGTGAAGGACTCCAGGGCGCTGTTGACCGCGCCGCAGGAGGTGACCGTCGTGACGACGTCGAACAGCGCCGAGCCCGCGATCCCGAAACGCTGCTCCTTGCCTTCCATGTTGCCGCCGATCGAGCCGTGGATCACGCCGGTGTGAAGTCCTGCGGCGTGCTGCGCGGGCGAGCCGTGCGCCTCGGCGACATACGCCACGATCACCATCGCGAGGAACAACGCCATCATCGCCGAGTAGATCGCGTAGCCCTGGCGGCGGTTGCCGGTCATGCGCCCGTAGGTGAACACGAGCGCAGCCGGGATGATCAGCACCAGCAGCATCTCGAAGAAGTTTGTGAACGCGGTCGGGTTCTCGAACGGGTGCGCCGAGTTGACGTTGAAGAAGCCGCCGCCGTTGGTGCCGAGCAGCTTGATCGCCTCTTGGGAGGCGACCGGACCCATCGCGATCGTCTGAGTGAGGCCGGTGATCGTGTGCGCGGTCAGGTAAGTGGTGAAGTTCTGGATCACCCCCTGCGAGACGAGCACGAGCGCGGCGAACACCGAGAGCGGCGCGAGCACGTACAAGATCGTGCACACGAGGTCCTGCCAGAAGTTGCCGAGGCTCTTGCCCACCACGCCGTTCCGGCGCGGTGCCGGACTGACGATCCCGCGGATCAGCGCGACCGCGACGACGATCCCGACCGCGGCCGACAGCCAGTTCTGTACCGCCAGTCCGAGCATCTGCGAGAGATAGCTCATCGTCGTCTCGCCGCTGTAGAACTGCCAGTTGGTGTTCGTCAGAAACGAGGAGACGGTGTTGAAGGTGACGTTCCAGGGCGCCGAGTGATAGCCGAGCGGGTTTAGCGCGTGAGGCATGAAGAACGCATCCTGCGTGCGCAATATCAGGTACAGCAGCAGCCAACCCGCGAGCGAGAAGGTCAGCAGGCTCTTCGCGTAGGACTTCCAGTCCTGCCCGCACTCAGGGTCGACCCGCAGCGCTTTGTAGAGAACCCGCTCGGGACCCGCGAGCAACGGCGAGAGAAATACACGCTTGCCGGTGTACACCTTCGCCATGTAGCCGCCCAGCGCGAACGCAGCGGCGGTCAGGATCGCGGCGAACAAGATGATCGTCAGCCAGCCGGCAACGGTCATCTCAGAGGTTCTCCCCGCGGATCAGCGCGTAGAAGAGGTAGGCGATCACTAGCACCGCGACGACGAGGCCGGCAAAGTCGGCTCCGCTCATGTGCGCGACGAAGAAGCCGAGGGGCGGCACGGCGCTCATATGCGATCGACCCCCTCGATCATCAGCATCAGGATCGCGAACGCCGCGATTCCGAGAATGATTGCCACGACGTCCATGTCGATAACTATGGAACCTGCCACGTCACGGCCATGTGACGATCACAGGCGGCGGTATAACGATTTCGTTACGGACAGCGAGGACTACTGGTTATTCAGGACGAGTCCAGCGCAGCTCCCCGAACCGCGCGAAGTCGCGATCAAAGGACACGAGCTCGCTTGCGTGCTCCATCGCGATCGCGGCAAGCTGAGCGTCGGGCACGAGGTCACCCTGGGCATCTGCCTTGACACACAGCCGTTCCAAGATCTCGAGGTGGAGCGGGCCCGGTGCCAGCATCACATGACTCGGCTGGTCGCGTAGCGCCCGCAGATAGCGGAACGCCTCGTCGACAGGCGTGGGAATGGAAAAGATGCGCCTGTTCGTGGCGACCCGTAGAAATGAGCCGGCGACAAGCTCGGGGACGCTGAACGGAGAGCGGGTCCTGAGCGCGTGGTCAAGCCACGCACGTGCGGTCTCGAAGTGCGGATGATCTTCACGGTGCGCGGCGAGTACGACGTTTACGTCAAGCAGCTTCACCTGAAGGCATCGAGCTCGACACCGCGATCCAGCGCTTCGCGCACCGCGCGGTTCGACGTCAGGTCCACGCCGGGAAGCGGACCTCCACCGCCACGAAACACGGGCACCTCTACCGGCGGCTCGCGCACGGCGGGCTCTGCCAACTCGCGGCGTAGTGCGTCCTCTACGACCTGCCCGAGGGTCTGCCCACGGGAACGCGCGCGACGCTTGGCCGCCACCAGCAAGTTATCGTCCACGGCCAACGTGGTGCGCATGATGCGCAGTCTAGCTCATCACGCGCACCACAGATCGACTATCCCGCGAAGCGATACCCGACCCCGGGGTCTGTGACGATGAATCGAGGCCCACCCGCCCTCTCCGGCTCGATCTTTGCGCGCAGCCGCGCGATATGCGTGCGCAGCGCCTGCACGTCGTCGGCGTAGCCGGGACCCCACACCTCGGTCAGCAGCGCGCGATGGGTCATCAGCCGCCCGCGGTTGCGCGCGAGCACGCGCAGCAGGTCGAACTCGATCGGGGTGAGGTGGATCGACTGCGAGTCGCGGTGCACGGTGCGCGCGGCGAAGTCGAGCTCGAGGCCCTCGACCGCGATCCGGGCCTCATCACCCGCCGCCGTACCTGCGCGCCGCAACGTCGCCTGCAACCGCGCGACCAGCTCGCGCGCGCCGAACGGCTTGGTCACATAATCGTCCGCGCCCGCCTCCAGCGCCCTGACCTTCTGCTCCTCCTCACCGATCGCCGACAGCACGAGGATCGGCATCTCGCTCCATTCGCGCAGCCGGCGCGTCACCTCGATGCCATCGCCGTCGGGCAGCACGAGGTCGACGATCGCCGCCTGTGGCGGGCGCACCGCGGCACGATCGAGCGCCTCGGCAGCGGTCTGCGCCGCGACCATCTCGAAACCGGCCTCACGCAGCACGACGCGCAGCGCGCGCACGATCTGCAGCTCGTCGTCGACGACCAGCACGCGCGGCAGGTCAGTGGCCATCGAGATCGCTCGCCGCGTCGGCGCTCGCGCGAGCGCTGGAATCGTCGGGCAGCACCTCGACGTCGCCCTGCGCGACGCCGGCCGAGACCTCGACCGGACCGTCCGCGGCGGGAACCACCGGATCGAGCGGCAGCTCGAACACAAACGTCGCCCCCTGCCCGGGCAGCGACTCGACGTAGAGCTTGCCGCCATTCGCCTGCACGAAGCCGCGCGCGATCGCGAGGCCGAGCCCCGAGCCGCGGTGTCCGCCGCTCGCGGTCCCGGCGCGGTAGAACGGCTCGAACACACGCTCCAGCTGCAGCGGCGGGATGCCGGGGCCGCGGTCGACGATCCGCACGATCACACGGTCGTTGCCGCCCCCGTGCGTACGCACGGCGCGAGCGCGCACCGACACGGGATGCCCGCCCGAGTGACGGCGGGCGTTCTCGAGCACGTTCACCAACGCGCGTTCGAGCTGCGCGGAGTCCGCGCGCACGAGCGGCAGGTCGTGGTCGATCGAAAGCGAGTACTCCTCCCCCTTGCCGGCCAGCTCCTCGACCGCGACGCGCGAGCACCTCCTCGACCGAGGTCCACTCGAGGCGGGGCTCCGCCACGCCGGCCTCGAGCCCGGGACTGGTCGAGCAGGTTCTCCACCAGGCGCGACAGGCGGCGCGTCTCCTGCTGGATCACCGACGCCAGCTCCTCGCGCTCGTGCACCGACACACCGGGCAGCGCGACCGCGTCACCGGCGGCGGAGATCGCGGTCAGCGGCGAGCGCAAGTCGTGGGAGACCGCGCGCAGGACCGCGGTCTTGACGACGTCGGCACGGCGCAGCGACGCCGTCTCGACCACCTCGCCGAGCAGCGCGTCGCGCTCGAGCGCCGCGCTGAGCAGCGCCTCGAGCGCCGGCACGACGCGCTCCTGCAGCCGGCGCAGGCTCGCCTCGGGCGTGTCGGCGCCGACGAGCAGCGTCCCCAGCCGGCGGGTGCCTTCGCGCAGCGCGAACGCGACCCGGCGCTCGTCCCCTTCGACCGCGTCCATCTCGATCGCCGCCGAGTGCAGTCCCAGCACGTGCGCGAGCCGCGCCGCCGCCGTCGGCAGCGCCTCGGCCAGGTTGTTACCGCGCAGCAGCAGGCGGGCCATCTCGGCGGCGAGATCGGCCTCGCGGCGACGCTCCTCGGCCTCGCGCGTGCGGGCTCGCGTCACCTCGGCGATCGAGCTCGCCAGCGCAGCGGCGACGAGGAACGCGACCAACGCCACCCAGTTCTCGGAGCTCGAGATCGTGAAGCGCCCGACGGGAGGCAGATGAAAGAAGTTGAACGCCGCGGCGCTCAGCACCGCGGTGAGCACACCCAGCCAGGCTCCCCAGATTGCGGACACGACCAGCACGGCGAGCAAGTACACGACCCCGAGTGAGACGACCGGCGCGATCTGCTTCAGCGGGTAGACCAACAGCGTGCACACCGTCACTGCAGCGATCCCCACGAGCAGCCCCACCCGCCGGGACGGCGGCGCGGCGGCCAGCAGAAAGCCAAACGGACGCATATCGCATCAGCCTAGTGGCGAACGGGGCGGGACTTGCGTCCCGCCCCGTTCGTGCGCCCTGCTTGGCGACGCCCGGGATCCGGGCTCACCGTCTACCGCGCGCCGGAGGATCCGCCGCCGCCGCGCGGTATGTCACAGCGGTCCGCTACCAGCGGTTGCCGCCGGAGTCGTGACCGTGGCCGTGGCCTCCGTGACCGCCGCCATCCTGGCCCTGGCCTCCATGACCTTCGCCTCGGCCTCCATGACCTTCGCCTCGGCCTTCCTGGCCTTCACCGCCTCGGCCTTCCTGGCCTTCACCGCCTCGGCCTTCCTGGCCTTCGCCCTGATCGCTTTCGCCGCCGCCGCCCGAGACGGGCTCGCCGGTCGTTTCGCTCAGGAACAGCTGGCCGCTTCCGGTACGGAGGTGGCCGAAGTGGAACATGTTTTCGAGCGTGCCCGCTTTGGCATCGAACGAGCCGTCGCCGATCCGCCCGAGTGCCCCAGTTGTCCTCGACGAAGCGCAGGATCGAGGTCTGGTCGGTGACCGTGTTGGTCGACGTAGTTGTCCTTCGCCCAAGGCGAGACCACCAGCAGCGGCAGGCGCGGACCGTAGCCGCAGCGATCCTGATAGCCGCCCGCGGGCGTCTTCGTTGCCGCACTTTCCGGGTCCGTTCAGCTGATCGGCCGGCGAGGCCGAGGAGTTGACGATCGGGCCGCATCACGTGGTCGTAGCAGCCGTCGGAGTCGTCGTAGGCGATGACGACCGCAGTGCTCGACCATCGGGCCAGCTGCTCCAGTTCGTTGATCGTGTGCACGATGAACGCCTGCTCGTCGAGCGGATCGGAGTAGCCGGCGTGGCCGTCCTGGTACTTGGCCGCCTTCAGGAACGACACGGCCGGCAGCGTTCCGACGTGCAGGGCGGTGTAGAAGTCGCGACAGGTCGTACTGATGGTTGGCCTGGTCGGTGCGGCCGATCGATGCTCGGCGAGCTCGGCGGCAGATGGTGCGGGTTGGCCGTCGAGGCGTAGTACTGGAACGGCTCGTGGTGCGGGCTGTAGTCATGCGACGACTTCGCCACCGACGTTCTTATGAGTGGGTCGCAGACCGCCTTGCCGCTTGTGGTTTCGGTCGGCGCGAAGCCGCCCTGGAACCAGCCCCAGGTGACGTTCTTGGCGTTGAGCAGATCGCCGATGTTCTTGTTCGACGCTGACATCGCGATCGTGCGTCGCGCCCGAGCAGTCGTCATACGCCGGGTCGGCGTCGCCGATGACCGTGCCGTTTTCGGTCACTTCCGGCAGGGAAGCCGGGATCGGCGCCGTGCGTCTGGCCGGAGACAAGGTTCAGGGCCCCAGGCGTCGAGGGCCCGAACGTGGTGCCGAACGAGTTGTCGCTCATCGCGAAGTTCTGCGCGTAGTTCCACATCGCGGTGACCGTGTTGCCGTCGTAGTAGCCCATCGGCAGCGCCTTGGTGTCGCACAGTCACCGGTGGAGACTGTCGGGAAGCTGTCCATCAGGCCGCCGTCGAACGCCTGCTGCTCGGCCGTGTAGTCGTGATCCTGATCGCAGATGATCGGTTCCGAGCGGTCCAGGCGGAACGGGTTGACGCCGGGTTCGGGTTTTCGGTCGAGCAGGTCTTCGCTCAGCCCGTTCACGCTGGGCGTGCCCGGCGCCGCCGTGAATGACGGCTCGCCGGAGGGTTGCCGGCGTTGGGGTAAGTGCCGAAGTAATGGTCGAACGAGACGTTCTCCTGAAAGATCACAACGAGGTGCTTGATCGGCGTGGAGGTCGCGGGCGAGGGGTCGGCGTGAGCCGGCACGAGACCGAGCACGCCGGTCGTCGCCATCAGAGCGGCGACCGCAAGAAGTCGAGTGCGCAACGGGTTCCTCCAGTGTGCGGGTTGAACGCGAATCGCCGAACCATGTCCGGGAGCCGCCTTTGGCGCCATCCTGCGCTGTCAAAGACCGCCTCGGGTAAACCAGACGTGACCTTGATGTGACCGTCTTGTGATGGCTTGTGGCCGCCCTGTGACGCAGATGACCCTGGTGAGGTGTGTTTCAGTTTGTGAGTGTGAATGGTGATGCGGAGCTCGCGGCAATCGGCGGTTCGCCCGTCTGGTACGCCCATCTCTGCTCAAGCCCTCTCATACGCGCGTCGATCCTCATTGCGATAGGGAACAATGGGGACGGCTCTCGAAAGCGCGACTCGCAACGGTCCAGGACGGGATGAGCACATCAATGCGTCATACAGCGACACTGGGCCTGGTTGCCTTTGCAATCGCGATCTGCGGCTCGGGCTCGCAGGCTTGGGGGCTCGACGCGGCTGCACCGCTGTCCGCTTCGGAGTACTCAGTCAAGCCGCTGTGCCAGCAGCCGTCGTTTGGCTACGCCGGCTGCCTGGGACTGAGACTAGCCGCGAAGGCGCCGCAGGCGGTGGCCGGGGCACGTGTGCTGCCGGACTCCGTGCGCAGTCTCGGCGAGCAACAGACGACACCGTCGCTCGTCGAATTCAAAGAACCGTTGGCAGGCAGCTTGACTCCCGGCGAACTGGCCGGCGCGTATAGCCTCACCCCCCTTCCGGCACCGGCAACCACCCAGACGATCGCGATCGTCGACGCGTACAACGACCCGACGATCGCCCCCGATCTCGAACATTATGACAAACAGTTCGGGCTACTTGAATGTACGACCGGAACCGGGTGCTTGCGCAAGATCAACCAGGACGGCAACGCATCGCCACTGCCCCCGTCGAACAGCAACGGCGAAGAACCAGAAGCCGGTTGGGCGCTCGAGATCTCCACCGACGTAGAGGTCGCTCACGGCCTCTGCCAGAGCTGCCACATCCTGCTTGTCGAGGCCGCCTCGGCTTCGTTCTCCGACCTGCTGATCGCCGAGCAGGCGGGGGAGCACGCCGGCGCTACAGAGATCTCGGATTCATGGGGAGGGCCGGAATGCGAAAAAGGCGTGTGCATGACGGAAAGCTCTGCCTTCGAAGACCCGTCCGTTGTGATCGCTGCGGCAGCGGGCGACCAGGGCTTCGACGACTGGGATGCACCCAGCGCCGAAGAACGAGGCTCTGTCGACTATCCGGCCTCATCTCCGCACGTCGTGGCGGTCGGCGGCACCCGCCTGCTCCAGAGTCACGGCAGTTGGCAAAGCGAGACCGTCTGGAACGACGGCGGCCAGAGCGCAAAAGGCGAACGGGGCGGCTATGGGGCGAGCGGCGGAGGCTGCAGCTCGTCGTTTGCGGCACAAGCCTGGCAGCTGAGCATCCCGACTGGGGATCGGTCGGCTGTGGCGCGCATCGAGCCGTCGCGGACGTCTCCGCCGATGCCGACCCCTACACCGGCGTAGCCATCTACAACTCGACCCCGGTGACGGAAGCGGGCGAAGAGCTCAAGGGATGGAACGTGCTCGGTGGCACAAGCGTCGCCTCCCCAATCATCGCCTCGATCTTCGCGCTCGCGGAAGGGGCGAACGGCGTCGCCTATCCTGCGCAGACGCTTTACGAAAATGCCGCCGACGCTCCCGCCTCCCTCCACGACGTCATCTCCGGGTCAAACGGAGAATGCTTGAAGCCGTTCAACGAAAAAACCGCGCAGTCGGGGTGCAGCAGCACAGAACAGGCCTTGAGCAGCTGTGCGAGCAAGCTCGTCTGCTTGGCTCACGCCGGATACGACGGCCCCAGCGGCGTGGGATCCCCCGATGGGATCGCAGCCTTCCAGCCACCGAGCACGGAAGCAAAAAGACAGGCCAGGGAAAGGAAGGAAGCCGAAGAACG
>CAWATE010000002.1:0-549569 GCA_963784875.1 uncultured Solirubrobacterales bacterium | reverse complement strand
TCGTGGTCGTCACGATCGCCGAGCAGGACGGGCGCTCGGTCGTCGACCCGGAGGTGATATTCCGCGGCGTGCCGTTCCTCGACCAGGCCGACGAGCTGCTGGACGAGATCCGTGCGACGGTCGACGCGACGCTCGCGCGGGCTGCGAAGGAGGACATTCGTGAGGTGGACGTGCTCCAGCAGGAGCTGCACGACGACCTCGCGAAGCTGGTCTATGACCGGTTGAAGCGCCGCCCGATGGTGTTGCCGGTCGTCGTCGAGGTCTGACGGGCGCTCGGGCGAGTCCGGGTGGCGTCAGGTCACGGCGCCGATGTGCCCGTCCTCGACGCGTCCGCGATCCTGTGGGTTTCGTCCGGGCAGGGTACGTCTGGCGGCTGTCGGCAGCCGTACCACGAAGCGCGCTCCGTGCGGGGTGACCGACTCGAGCGTGACGTTGCCGCCGTGGGACTCGGCGACCGCGCTGAACGATCGCGAGACCGAGGCCGAAAGAGCCCCGCCGCGGTCGCCGGCGCCGCGGACGAAGCGCTCGAACAGCGTCGGCGCAGCTGCTCGGGACGCCGGGACCGTCGTCCTCGACGACCAGCATGGCCCATCGCCCTCCAGCCGGCGGTCGCGCACGCGGATCTCGGTCCCGGGCGGAGTGTGGCGCAGCGCGTTCTCGATCAGGTTGATCGTCGAGGCGGTGGAGTTCGTCGCGCGAGCCCTCGACGACGGCGCCGGCCGCGCGTCGAGCGAGATCTCGTGCTCGCCGCTGACCGGCCCGAGCTCGCCCGCGGCCTCGACGACGATCTGCGCGAGGTCGCACGGCTCGTGCGGCGACCACGCGGCCGACGTCGGTGCGCGCGAGCAGCAGCAGGTCGGCGACCAGCCGGCGCATCCGCTGCGACGAGCGCAGCGCCGAGCGCGCGGCCTCGCCCTGTCGCCGCGCAGCGACTCTGCGAGCAGCTCGAGGTTCGCCAGCACGCTCGTCAGCGGCGTGCGCAGCTCGTGCGAGGCGTCGGCGACGAACCGGCGCTGGCGCGCGAGCATCGCCTCGGTCTCGGCGCGCGCGGCGTCGAGCTCGCGGAGCATGCCCTCCAGTGTGCGCGCGAGCTCGGCCACCTCGTCGTCGGCCTCGGATTGCGGCACTCGCGCGACGGGTCGCGGGTGCGCGCGATCTCGCCGCGGCGGTCTGTGAGCTTGGCGATCGGCGCCATCGCGCGGCGCGCGATCGCCATGCCGGCGAGCAGCGCGAGCACGCTGCCGGCGAGCACGCCGAGCAGCAGGAACAGCTCGACGCGCTTGACCGTCGCCTCGGTATCGGATACGCGGCGGCCGTACTGGACGATCACCTGCCCGATCGGCTCGCCGTTGTCGTGCAGCGACGAGCGCCGGCCGGCTGACGACGCGGTAGCCGTGCACGTTGATCGCCTCGGCCTGGGGACGCCGAGCGGGGGGCGCGTTCGCCGGTTACTCGGCGACACGTGCGCCGCCGAGCGTGAGGATCCTGATCGCCGCGTGGTCGTCGGCTCGGAGGCGAAGTCGACAGCGGCGGCGGGATCGCGACGATCTGAAAGTGCGGCGTTGACCCTGATGTTCAGCTGCGAGGGCAGCTGCTTGGCGGTCTCCTGCACCTGGCGGTTGAAGTCCGCGCGGATGCGGTGCACCGTCAGCGAGCCGATCGCGACCGCGAACGCGCACAGGATCACGAACGTGAGCAGCGCCGAGACGCCGGCCAGGCGCACGCGGATCGGCAGCCGGTCGAAGCTCGCCGAGAGCGCAGCGCGCCGCGGGCAGTGCCGCGGCGCAGGGCTACGCGCGGAGGACGTAGCCGGCCCCTCTGATCGTGTGCAGCAGGCGCGGCTCACCCTCGGCCTCGAGCTTGCGGCGCAGGTTGGAGACGAACACCTCGATCGTGTTCGTCGTCGAGAACGGGTCATAGCCCCACACCTCGTCGAGCAGGCGCTGGCGCGAGATCACGATCCGCTCGTTGCGCATCAGGTACTCGAGTAGCTCGAACTCGCGCTGGGTCAGCTCGATCGTGCGCTCGCCGCGCGCAACCTCGTGAGTGTCGACGTTCAGCGACAGGTCGCCGACGCGCAGCGGCGCCGAGCCGCGCGGTGGGCGGCGGCGCAGCAGCGCGCGCATGCGCGCGAGCAGCTCCTGGCGCTCGAACGGCTTGACGAGGTAGTCGTCGGCGCCCGCGTCGAGCCCCTCGACGCGCGACTCGAGCGCGTCGCGCGCGGTCAGGATCAGGATCGGCACGTCGTCCCCATCGCGCAGCGCGCGTGGCGACCTCGAGACCGTCGAGCCCGGGCAGGCCGAGATCGAGGATCACGAGGTCGGGCGCGAACGTGCGCCCGTGCTCGAGCGCGGCGCGCCCGTCGGCGGCGGTGCGCACCTCATAGCCCTCCATCCGCAGCGAGCGCTGGAGCGCCTGGGCGATGTCTTCGTCGTCCTCGACGACCAGGACGCGGGGTGCACGGGAGAAGTCGTTCATCAGCTGGGTCTTTATGTAACGAGGTGGAGTAAAGCAATGGTAAGGGAGGGGCAGGTTCACGGGGATGAGTCGAAGTTGCGCGGGATGGCGACCGCCCGCAAGCGCGCCCCCGCGCGTAAACCCGCAACTCGAGCGACGGCCACGCGCGACGCTCGCGCGCCCGCCGCCGTCGCGGCGCGGGGTGGATGGCCGGGCCTCGGCTTTTCGTTGCCTCGTGGCATGCCGCGCCTGCCGGAATTGAATCAGCGCCAGCGCGACGTGATCGGGCTGGCGCTGATCGCCGCTCGGGGTGTTTATGGGCTTTGTGCTGTGGGGACGGGGGACGGTGGTCGCGCAGGTCATGGGCTAGCGGTTGCGCTCGGCTGGGCGGTCGGCAGAGCACGGGGTCTGGCGCCGATCGTGCTGGTCGGCGGCGGCGGTGCGCTGCTGTTGCGTCCGGTGTGGCCGGCGTTGCGCCCGCTGCGCACCGGCGCGATCTGTTTGTCGGCCTCGATCGTCGCTTGCGCTGGCCGCCGGCACGCTTGGCGTCAGCTCCGCTCCCGAGCGCCGGGCTCGGCAGGCAGCGCCTGGTCCTCGGCGCTTCTTGCAGGCGCACGGCGGCGTCGCGGGCGAGGCGCTCTACCAGGCTGACGCATCGGCTCGTGCAGAGCGTCGGCGTGGACATCCTTGTGGTCTTCTTGTTCCTGGCCGGCGTGACGCTGCTGACGGGGGCGTCGCTCGCGACGGCCTGATACGTGCGACTGGCAGCGGGCTGATCGATACGACGCGGATGGTGCGCGCGCGTGTTGCGAGCCGAGCCGAGCAGCAACTGGATGTTGCCCGGCGCGCCGCGCTCAGGCCTCGGCCCCGGCGCTTGCGTCCTCCCGAGCCGGAGAAGGCGAGCTGATCGTACGCGCGACGCATGTGGAGGCGCCGCCGCGGGACCTGCCGAGCGCGCGCAGCAGGAGCCGTGGGAAGCGGATCGCGGCGATCGGAGCGCCAGGAGCATGTGGAGCAGTCCAGCGGCGGCGATCTCGCGGCGCAGGAGCCGCGGAGGACCTCGGCTGGGGATGACGAGAGCCCGAGGACGGCCGCTCGCGGCGTAGCCCGCCGACACCCGTCGATCCGAGCGCGCTGACCCCGCAGGGCAGGCTGCGCGAGTGCCGTGACCGACGACCCGACTTCGTGTGGGAGCTGCCCGACGCGGCAAGCTGCTGACGCGCTCGACCGCACGAGCAGACGCGCCCGGACACCGCCGGGCAGGAGCGCACGGCGACAAGCCTGGTCGAGGCGCTCGGGCACTTCGGCGTGCAGGCCAAGATGATCGGCACCGTCGCGGGCCCGCATATCACGCGCTATGAGTTGCGCCTGGCGCCGGGAACGAAGGTCGCGAAGGTCGCCCAGCTGAAGGACGATCTCGCCTACGCGCTCGCGGCGACCGACATCCGCATCCTCGCGCCGATCCCCGGCAAGCAGGCGGTCGGCGTGGAGGTGCCGAACGCCCATCGCAAGATGGTGCGGCTCGGCGACGTCTTCCAGGCGCCGCCGAAGGACTGGTCGCCGCTGACGGTGTGGCTCGGCAAGGACGTCGCCGGCAAGGCGATCGGCGCGGACCTCGCGAAGATGCCCCACCTGCTGGTCGCGGGCACGACCGGTGCGGGCAAGTCGGGCGCGATCAACGCGATGCTCTCGAGCGTCCTGTTGCGCGCGACCCCGCACGAGGTAAGGCTCGTGCTCGTGGATCCCAAGCAGGTGGAGCTCAACCACTACGAGTCGATCCCGCACCTGCTGACGCCGGTGATCACTAGCCCGCGGATGGCGGCGAACGCGCTGCAGAACCTCGTCAAGGAGATGGAGCAGCGCTACGGGATCATGTCGATGGCGCGCACCCGCTCCCTCGTCGAGCTGAACAAGGCGCGCGCAAAGCGCGGCGAAGCGCCGCTGCCGTACATCCTGTGCGTGATCGATGAGCTCGCCGACCTGATGATGGTCGCGCCCGCCGACGTCGAGGACTCGATCATCCGCCTCGCGCAGAAGGCGCGGGCGGTCGGGATCCATCTCGTGCTCGCGACCCAGAGCCCGCGGGTGGACGTGATCACGGGCATGATCAAGGCGAACGTGCCGTCGCGGATCGCCTTCGCGGTCTCCTCGCAGACCGACTCGCGCGTGATCCTCGACCAGAACGGCGCCGAGTCGCTGCTCGGGCAGGGCGACATGCTGTTCAACCCGGTCGGCTCGTCGCGGTTGCAGCGGATCCAGGGCGCCTACATCGACGAGGCGCAGATCGCGAAGCTGACCGAGCTGTGGCGCAAACAGGGCGAGCCGGAGCTGCGCGAGGAGCTGCTCGAGGAGGTCGAGCCGGCAGAGCCCGAGAGCCGGCCGGACGAGTTCGACCCCGACGAGGACCCGCTGCTGCGCGACGCGATCACGCTCGTCGCGGAAATGCAGACCGCATCGACCTCGATGCTTCAGCGTCGCCTACGACTTGGCTACACGCGCGCCGGTACGCATGATCGACATGCTCGAGCGGCGCGGGGTGATCTCCGGCTATGAGGGCTCGAAGCCGCGCCAAGTGCTGATCGCCGAGGCGGACCTGCCGCGCGTGCTCGCCGCATTGGAGTCCGCGCCCACCGGCAGCCGGCAACGCGTCGCGGGCGACTAGCCTCTTGACCGAAGATGCCAGAGATCGGTGCAACCCTGCGCGAGGCGCGCATGCGCGGGCGAATCGATGTCTCCGAGATCGAGGCCAAGACGAAGATCCGCGCGAAGTACCTGCGCGCGCTGGAGAACGAAGAGTGGAGCCTGCTGCCCGGGCCGACGTTCGTGCAAGAGCTTCCTGCGCACCTACGCGCAGGCGCTGGGGCTGGACGGCAAGGCTCTGGTGGAGGAATACCGCCTGCACTACGAGCGCCCCAGCGAGGCGGCGCTCGAGCCGATCGTCTCGCACGCCACAGAGCACGCGCGCGCGTGCGCATGCCCGGCGCGCGACCCTCGCGCGGATACGTAGCGGCTGTTGGCGTCGATCGGGGTGGTGATCGTGCTGCTGATCGTCGGCCTGCTGAGTCGAGGTGGCGGCTCCCCGGCGAAAACACACGACCGGCTCGACCGTCGCACGAGCATCCACGCCAAGCACACGGAACCCACGCGAAACGCCACCGTCGGACACTCCGACAATCCCACAAGCGACGGCGCCGCCGACGCTCGTGGCGCTGTCGCTGCGGCCCAGCGCGGTGGTGTACGTCTGCCTGATCGATGATTACACTGGCCGCAAGCTGATCCCGGGGCACCGAGCTGCAGCCCGGGCACGACCACTCCGACGTACCACGCCAAGCGCTTCACGATCACGCTCGGCAACGCTCGGTGAGGATGTTTGTCGATGGGCAGGCGCGGACCGTTGCCCCATCTAGCCAGGCGATCGGCTACTCGATCACGAAGGCGGGCGGCCAGCGACTGCCGACCGGACAGCTACCGACGTGCGCATAGGCTGAGTCGACGGCGGACGAGCCCTTTCTGGTGGGTCACTGTAGCGCCCGTGCCGGGATCGTCGTCACGGGCACGGAGGTACTCACCGGCCGGGTGCAGCGACCGCAACGGGCCGTGGCTGGCCGAGCGTCTGCGCGAGCTCGGTGTTGACCTTGCCTATGTGACGATCGTGGGGGACCGCCCGGCAGGACATGGAGCGGGCGCTGCATTCATGGCCGACGGCAGGGCCTCGATGTCGTTGTGACCAGCGGCGGGCTCGGGCCGACTGCCGATGACCTGACCGCGGAGGTTGTAGGCGAGTTCCAAGGGCGGGAGATCGAGCTCGACGTGGAGCTCGAGGCCCAGATCGCCGAGATCGTGGCGCCGCTGGCCGAGCGCTGGCCGAACCTCGACCGGGAGGCGATGGCGGCAGGCAACCGCAAGCAGGCGATGGCCCCCGCGGGGCGCGACGCGTGCTCGAGCCGGTTGGCACCGCGCCCGGGCTGGTCGTGCCGCCGGCGAGCACTGAGCTCAACCCGGCGGGGCCCGACCGTCGTCGTGCTGCCCGGCCCGCCGCGCGAGCTGCAGCCGATGTGGAGGCAGGCGGTCGCAACCGCCGGCGCTGCGCGACGCGTTGCGGGGGGCCACCGAGTACTGGCAGCGGACGCTGCGGCTGTTCGGCATCCCCGAGTCTGAGATCGCCGAGACGCTGCGCGTCGCCGAGCGCGGGGGTATCGCACTCGAGCGTCTCGAGATCACCACCTGCTTGAAACGGGGCGAGGTCGAGGTCGTCACGCGCTATGAGCCCGCCGCCGAGGGCGTCTATGACGCGTTCGTGGAGGTCGTGAAGGGTCGCCATGCGGACACGTTGTTCTCCGAAGACGGCAGCACCGTCGACAGCAGGTCGCGGCGCTGCTGCGCGGGAGACGCACGGCGCCCCGCGAGACGATCGCCACGGCCGAGTCCTGCACGGGCGGGCTGCTCGCGGCGCGGCTGACCGACCTGGCGGGTGCCTCGGACTACGTGAGGGGCGGGATCGTCGTCTATGCCAACGACGTCAAGGTCTCGCAGGCGGGCGTGCCGGCCGAGCTGATCGAGCGCCACGGGGCCGTCTCGTCCGAGGTTGCCGTCTCGCTGGCGGAAGGGGTACGATCCCGCCTTGGCACGGACGTGGGGGTAGGAATCACGGGCATCGCCGGCCCGGGCGGCGGCAGCGAGGAGAAGCCCGTCGGCCTTGTCTGGCTGAGCGTTGTTACGCCGGGTGGTGAGCTCACGCGCTCGGTCAACCTTCCGGGTGGGCGGGCCGACGTGCGCGACCGCGCGACGACTGTCGCGATGCACATGATCCGTCGCGCGCTGATCGTTTCCTGATCGAGCAATCTCAGGACCGAGCCCAAGAGAGGGTGTAGAGGATGGTGTACCTCTGTGCATGGCACGCACAAACATCGATCTGATGCCCGTCGAGTCCGACGCGGCGTGATCCTGCCCGACAGCTCGGCCTGGATCGAGTTTCAGGCGTGCGACCCGCAGCCCGGCTCGTCTGCGCCTTGAAGCGGCCGTCGAGAACGGCGAGGATATCGCGACCACGGGGTTTGTCATGCTCGAGGTGGACGGTGGCGCTCGGATCGGGCGCCAACTCGTCAGCATCCTGATCGGCTGCTCCGAGAGACACGAACAGACGTTCCGTCCGAGGCGCCCTCTAGCTTTCTCGATCCATCTTCGACAGGAGGAGCAAGACCATGCCCGCGAACGACCAGGAGAAGGCCGCTAAGGCTCGTGACGCCGCCCTTCAGGGAGCGCTCACGCAGATCGAGCGCGAGTTCGGCAAGGGCACGGTCATGCGCATGGGCGACGAGGGCGCGCAGGTGCGCTGCGACGCGATCCCGACCGGTGCGCTCTCGCTCGACCTGGCGCTCGGCATCGGCGGCGTGCCGCGCGGGCGCATCGTCGAGGTCTTCGGCCCGGAGTCCTCCGGCAAGACGACGCTGATCTACCACGTGCTCGCCGAGGCGCAGAAGCTCGGCGGTGTGTGCGCGTTCATCGACGCCGAGCACGCGATGGACCCGCTGTACGCGAAGGAGATCGGCGTCGACATCGACGAGCTGCTCGTCTCCCAGCCCGACTACGGCGAGCAGGCCCTGGAGATCGCCGACATGCTCGTGCGCTCTGGCGCCGTCGACGTCGTCGCGATCGACTCGGTCGCCGCGCTCACCCCGCGCGTCGAGCTCGAGGGGCAGATGGGCGACCAGACCGTCGGCGCGCAGGCGCGGATGATGTCCCAGGCGATGCGCAAGCTCGCGGGAAACCTGAACCGCACGCAGACGCTATGCATCCTCACCAACCAGATCCGCGAAAAGGTCGGCGTGATGTTCGGCTCGCCCGAGACTCAGCCGGGCGGTCGTGCGCTGAAGTTCTACGCCTCACAGCGCCTGGACATCCGGCGGATCGAGACGCTCAAGGACGGGACTGAGGCGGTCGGCAACCGCGTGCGCGTGAAGGTCGTCAAGAACAAGGTCGCCGCGCCCTTCCGCCAGGCCGAGTTCGACATCGAGTACGGCAAGGGCATCTCCACCTCCGGCTGCTTGATCGATCTTGGCCTCGAGCACAACATCGTCTCCAAGTCCGGATCGTTCTTCTCCTACGGCAACGACCGCCTCGGCCAGGGCCGTGGAAACGCCAAGGCCTATCTCGACGAGAACCCCACGATGGCGAAGGAGATCGAGGACAAGGTCTACGCCGCGATCGGCATCGGCAAGGACCTCGTGACGCCGATCGACCGCGACAAGGATGTTCCCGCGCCGATCGCCAGCGAACCGATCGCGGCGGTGGCAGCCGCCTGAGCCGTTAGCGGCGCCCGACGGTCACGGCTACGCTGTGGGGCGATGAAGCGCTATCACCTCACAACGTTCGGCTGCCAGATGAACGAGCACGACTCCGAGCGCATGAAGGGCATGCTCGAGTCGCTCGGGTACGGAGAGGCGCCGGAGCGCGACGGCGCCGACCTGATCCTGTTCAACACCTGCTCGATCCGCGAGACCGCCGACAGCCGCTTCCTCTCCCACCTGGGGGAGGCCAAGCGGCTCAAGCGCGAACAGCCCGAGCGCGTCGTCGGCGTCGGCGGCTGCTGGGCGCAATCGGTCAAGGAGGAGGTGTTCGAGCGGTTTCCGTTCGTCGACG
This sequence comes from uncultured Solirubrobacterales bacterium, assembly GCA_963784875.1. Lineage (GTDB taxonomy): Bacteria > Actinomycetota > Thermoleophilia > Solirubrobacterales > Solirubrobacteraceae > Palsa-744. The sequence continues at coordinate 540,473 of CAWATE010000002.1, read as the reverse complement.
TGGCCTTCGGCCCCGGCCAGGTGCACAAGCTCGCCGAGTTCCTCACCAGCGACTCGCTCACCGCCCAGGGCTACTTCGAGTTCGAGGGTTTCACCGGCCACCTGCCCGTGCGCCGCGCACGGCCGTTCCAAGCGTGGCTGCAGATCAGCGTCGGCTGCAACTGCGCCTGCTCCTACTGCATCGTGCCGTCAACACGCGGGCGCGAGGTCAGCCGGTCATTACAGGAGCTCGTCGCCGAGGTTCAGGCGATGGCCGCCGACGGCGTGCGCGAGGTCACGCTGCTCGGGCAGAACGTCAACTCCTACGGGCGCGACCTGCGCAGCGCCGGTCATGCCCCGGCGACGTTCGCGGAGCTGCTCACGGCCGTGGACGGGATCGAGGGCATCGAGCGCATCCGCTACACGAGCCCGCACCCGAAGGACATGCGCGAGGACGTGATCCGCGCTCATGCCGAGCTGCAGAGCGTGTGCGAGCACATCCACCTGCCGCTGCAATCCGGCTCCTCGCGAATTCTAAAGGCGATGCGGCGCACGTACGACCGCCGGCGCTATCTCGACCGCGTGGCGCTGATCCGCGAGCACGTACCCGACGCGTCGATCACGACCGACATCATCGTCGGCTTTCCCGGCGAGACCGAGGAGGACTTCGCAGAGACGCTCGAAGTGGCAGAGCTCGTCGGGTATGACAGCGCTTTCACGTTCGTCTTCTCCGCCCGCCGCGGGACCGAGGCCGCCGAGCTGACCGACGGCCTCGTGCCACACCCGGTGAAGGTCGAGCGGATGGAGCGATTGCTGGAGGTCGTACGCCGTCATGCGCGCGAGCGTGCCGAGCGGTTCGTGGGACGCACCGTCGAGGTCCTCGTCGAAGGCCCCTCCCGCACCGACCCCGAGCGTTTGCGGGGCCGTACGCGGCACAACAAGGCCGTCAACTTCACGGGCCTCGCTGCGCCGGGTGAGCTGGTCGAGGTGGAGATCGCCGCGGCCACGAGTCAAACCCTGTCGGGCTCAGAACGGCTGTTGGCACGGGCGGGGAGCTGAGCCACGGGCTGTCCGCGGGGCGGGAGTGACTTCCCCGCCCCGCGGCCTGGCCCATGACTGTCGGTCGCGAGCTCGTGCCAGAACCCGGTGCTACTGGTAGGAGGCTCCGGGAGGCGGACCACCCGGATCGCTCGAGCTGGAACTGGCGCCCGATCCCGAGCCGGAGCTGCCTTTCGAGCCTGAGCCCATGTTCGGACACGGGTCTTTACCTGGCGTGCCGGATTTGGGCGGAGAGCCCGATTTCGGCGCGGGCGACGGCGTCGACGGGGTAGCTGGGGTGGGTATCGATGTCGTGGGCGTGGGCGTGGTGGGTATCGATGTCGTGGGCGTGGGCGTGGTGGGTATCGATGTCGTGGGCGTGGTGGTGGGTGCCGTCGTTGCCGTCGAGGACGTGCCGGTCGTCGCGGCGGTGCTCGATGAGCTGGGCGCCGCGGCGGCACCCGCGATGCCGGACACGGCGCCTCCGGCGGCGAGCGCGCCTGCGACCATCGTTGCGCCGAGCAGCTTTGACGTATTCATGCGATCGAACCTCCTGGGTCGGTTGACTAGATGACGCCAACCATCCTGCGACCGTTGCCTAAGCAGACCCGTACAGGCGCGTAAGCGCTTTCATAGACTTTTGTATGGAGCGCGTAAGCGCCCGGCAAGGGGGAGCTGAAGCGGACTTCCGCGAGCTGACAACCAGCGGTGCGTCCGACAGTCATGCGAACATATGTTCGTGCGATGGAGCAACCTGACGCTTTCCGAGGAGGAACAACGACGCCTGCCGGGATATCGCGAGGAGGCGGTCGTGCGCCGCTTCGACGCGCCCGAGGCGCTCGAGACGCGCTTCTACGAGGTGCGCGCCCGCTCGGTGCTCAACCTCGTGCCCGCCAAGTCGCGCATGCCGTTCCGCTGGACGATCAACCCATACAGGGGATGCAGCCACGCCTGCATTTACTGCTTTGCTCGCCCCACGCACAAGTACCTCGACTTCGACGCGGGCCGTGACTTCGAGCGGGAGATCGTCGTCAAGGTCAACGCGCCCGAGGCATTGCGCGTGGAGCTCGCGCGCCCGTCGTGGAAGGGCGAGCACGTCGCGCTCGGGACGAACACCGACCCATATCAGTGGGTGGAGGGCCGCTACAGGCTGATGGTGGGAATCTGGGAGGCGATGAGGGACTTCGCCAACCCCTGCTCGGTGCTGACCAAGTCTCCGCTCTTGCTGCGCGACCTGCCGCTCATGTTGCAGATCGCGCGCCGCGCCGGCTTCAGCGCGTGCCTGTCGATTCCCACGCTCGACGAGAAAGCGTGGCGTGCCACCGAGCCGCACACGCCGAACCCCCGCGCGCGGTTGGAGGCGGTGGCCGAGCTAAACAGGGCCGGCATCCCTACCGGTGTGCTGATCGCGCCGCTGATGCCCGGGATCAATGACGCGCCGCGGCAGCTCGAGCCCCTGCTGCGGGGGGCGATCGACGCGGGCGCCACCAGCGTCGGCGGCGTGGCGCTGCACCTGCGCGGCGATGTCAAGGGCCTGTTCATGGACTGGCTGCGCGATCAGCGCCCCGAGCTCGTCTCGCGCTACGAGGAGCTGTATGTCGGAGGGGCATATGCGTCAAAAAAGGAACGGGAGCGCCTATCGAAGCTGGTGCGCCGGGGAGCGAACCGCGGCTTCAGGCCGTTGGGAGCACGGCTCACGGGATCGCCCGAGGAGACGCCGGCGGCGCCGATCGCGCGGCAGCAGACTCTCTTCTCAGCGCTTGTTGAGCTGACCGGCGTGCATCGCCCGGGAGATCTCATCCGAGCCGAGCTTGCGCGCGACGCGGGCCGAGAGCTCCGGGGCGAGACCGGCGAAGGCGGCGCCTACACGAACGGGGAGAGGGGCGACGTCGATCTCGCCGCGGTTGCGCTCGATCGCCTGAACGGTCGCGCGGGCGACGTCCTCGGGACTGGCGGTGCCGACGCCCGAGGGGAGCTCGACGCCCGCCTCGGCGAACATGCCGGCGTCGCGGATGAAGCCGGGGAAGATCGCCGAGACGCCGACGCCGCTTGCGCGCAGGTCCGCGCGCAGGGCGGAGGCGAAGCCGCGCAGGCCGAACTTGGTCGCGTTGTAGATCGCAGTGCCGGGGGTCGCCGACTTGCCGGAGAGGGAGGACATGAACAGCAGGTGTCCGCTGCCGCGCGCGATCATCGCCGGGACGAGCGCGTGCGCGAGGGCGATCGGGGCGCGCAGGTTGACGTCGAGCGCGCGGTCGATCTCCTGCATCGTGAACGTCTCCAGGCGTCCGGCCGCGGGCAGCGCGGCGTTGGCCACGAGAATGTCGAGATCGCCGGCCTCACGTACGAGGCGATCGATCTCGGCGGGGTCTGAGAGGTCGACGGCGAGCGTGCGCGCGTGAAGCTCGGCGGCCAGTGGCTCGAGCACCTCGGTACGGCGGCCGGTGAGGATCAGCTTGCCGCCGCGCTCATGCAGCGAGCGCGCGATCGCTTGGCCGAGGCCGCCGGTCGCACCGGTGAGCAGGATGGTGGAGCCGGAGATCTGCACGAGGGTTCCTTAGCTGGGAGCCTACGCCGATGCAGATCGTCGCGCTGTTCGGTCCCACCGGCGTGGGCAAGACCGCTGTCGCCGTCGCGCTCGCGGACCTGCTGCGCGCGCGGGGGGAGAACCCTGTCGCCGTGTCCGCTGACGCGCTGCAGGTGTACGCCGGCCTCGAGACGCTAACGGGCGTCGCCTCGCCGGCCGAGCAGGCGGCGCTCGAGCACCGGCTGGTGGCGTTCCTGCCGGTCGACGCGACGTTCAGCGCGGGGCAGTACGCGGAGCTTGCGCACGCCGAGATCGATGGGCTGCTCGCCGCCGGTAGGCGACCGATCGTGGTGGGCGGCACGGGGCTGTACTTGCGCGCGGCGCTGACCGAGCTCGCCCTGCGCCCGCCGCCGCCTGAGGGCGCGCGCGAGCGCTGGACCGCGGAGCTCGAACGGCGCGGGGCTCCGGCGCTGCACGCGCAGCTCGCCGCGCGCGCGGGGTGGGCGGCCGAGGGCATCGACCCGAATGACCGCCAGCGGATCGTACGCGCGCTGGAGTCGCTCGACGCCGGCGAGCTCGAGCCGCCCGACGGACCGTCGCAGCTGTGGAGCGAGGAGCTGCGCCACCCGACGGTGTTGGCGGGTCTGACGATGGAGCGGGAGGCGCTGTATGAGCGAATCGACGCGCGCGTGGGGGAGATGCTCGCCGCGGGAGCGGGAGGGGAGGTTAGGCGCGCGCACGCGGCGGGCGCGTCTGAGACGGCGCGCAAGGCACTCGGGTTCGAGGAGCTGCTGACGGGCGAGGTGGAGGCGATGAAGCGGCGCACGCGCAATTACGCCAAGCGCCAGCTCACGTGGATGCGCAAGCTGGCGGGCGTGCGCACGATCGACGTCACCGACCGGGACCCGGCCGCTGTGGCCGGGGAGATCCTCGAGCACGTGGACCCCGGTCCATAGACGCCGGTCCATAGACTCCGGTCCAGGATGAGAGCCGGACGATGAGATTCGAGAAGTGGCAGGCGCTGGGGAACGACTATGTGATCGTCGAGCGCGAAGAGCTCTCGTTCGCGCTCACGCCCGCGCGCGTGCGGCGGATATGCGAGGGACACTTCGGCGTGTTCGCCGATGGCGTGCTCGAGCTCTCCCCGGCGGCCGACTCCGCGGACGTGGCCGATCTGCGCATCTTCAACTCCGACGGCTCGGAGGCGGAGCTGTCGGGCAACGGCGCGCGCGAGGCGATCCTGTACCTGCGCCGGCGCGGGTGGACCGACGAGGACACGTTCTCGATTCACACCGCCGCCGGGCGGATCCGTCCGACGATCACCGGGCCGGACACGTGCCGCGTGGACATGGGCAGAGCGAGCCTCGCCTCCGCCGACTTCCCCGGGGGCCTCGAGGATGGGTGGGGCGAGGTGAGCACGCCGGGAGAGACCTCGCGGTTTCGCCACGTGTCGATCGGCAACCCCCAGTGCGCCATCCACGTAGGCTCGCTCGAGGAGCTGATGGCGCTGGATCTCACCGCGATCGGTCCGCGCATCGAAGGCGACGCGCAGTTCCCCAACCGCACGAACGTGTCGTGGTACACCGAGATCGGTGACGGTGACGGCGACGGCCGGCCGGGCGGCGGGCGGCGCCGCATCCGCGCTCGCATCTTCGAGCGCGGCGTGGGGGAGACGCTGTCGTCCGGAACGGGCGCGACGGGGGCGGCGGTGGCGCACGCACTGGAACACAACCCGAACGGCGGCACAGCGCCTCCGTGGCCGACAGGGGTGACGGTCGTCCTCGACGGCGGCGAGCTGGAGGTACAGGTGGGGGAGGATCTGCACATCGACCTGACAGGCTGGGCACGACCCGTGTTCGAGGGTCGCCTGAGCGAGGACTTCGAAAAGGAGCTGCATGAGACCGAGTAAGCGTTTGGATCGCATCCCGCCGTACGCGTTCGCCGAGCTGGAGCGGAAGATCGCCGCCAAGCGCGCGGCGGGGGTGGACGTGATAAGCCTCGGCATCGGCGACCCCGACCGGCCCACGCCGGCGCTGGTGGTCGAGGCGATGCGGGAGGCCGTGACCGAGCCCGAGACGCACCGCTACCCGAGCAACCGCGGGCGGGAGGACTTCCGCGCCGCCGTGCGCGACTTCTACGAGCGGCGCTTTGACGTTAAGCTCGACCCCGAGCGGGAGATCATCCCGGCGATCGGCGCGAAGGAGGCGATCTTCAACCTCAACCTCGCGTTTCTCGACCCGGGCGACTACGCGCTCGCTGCCGACCCCGGCTATCCGGTTTACACGGGCGGCCCGTGGCTGGCGGGCGGCGAGCCGGTGCTGATGGCGCTGCAGCCGAAGCTTGGGTTCGTACCGGACCTCGACGCGATCGACGTGGAGACGGCGAAGAAGGCGAAGCTGATGTTTTTCAACTACCCGAATAACCCGACGGGGGCGGTCGCGCCGGAGGGGTTCTTCGAGCAGGTGGTTGAGTTCGCGCGCGAGCACGAGATCCTCGTGGTCCATGACAACGCGTACTCGGAGATCGTGTTCGACGGCTACCACGCGCCGTCGTTCCTCGCCACGCCGGGGGCGAAGGAGGTGGGGATCGAGGTGTTCTCGCTGTCGAAGGGCTACAACATGACGGGCTGGCGCTGCGCGGTGGCGGTCGGAAACGCGCAGGCGCTCGAGACGTACTGGCGGCTGAAGACGAACATCGACTCGGGCCTGTTCGAGGCGGTGCAGCTCGCGGGCGTGGCGGCGCTGTCGCCGGACGCGGACGCGGAGGTCGCCTCGATGAACGAGCTGTACCTGCGCCGGCGCGATCTCGTGTGCGACGCGCTGCGCAAGATCGGCGTCGACGTGCACCCGCCACACAGCACGATCTACGTGTGGGCGCCCGTGCCGGAGGGGTTTGCCAGCTCGGAGGCCTACTGCGAGCACGTGCTCGAGCGCACCGGCGTGGTGCTCACCCCGGGTGCCGTCTACGGGCCCGCGGGCGAGGGATGGTTCCGGATATCGCTGACGACACCGGACGATCGGCTGGTGGAGGCGGTCGAGCGGCTGGGCAAGCTCGGAGGTTGACATTTTGGGATGCACGTGAGCGCGTGTCTGCGAACGGCCGTAGTGAAGCCGGCCACCAAACCGGTCGGCACTAGAATGAGAAGCGAATGGATAGAAGCCGTAACGGTCGCAACGCCGTCACTCATCGCTCGTCCAATGCGGCGAGCAACGGAGCACAGCCCGAGCAGCGCGCGCGACAGCGCGCCTTCTGCGTAGCCGCGCTGCCCGACGGAGACGATCTGGCGGAGCTGGGCGAGCTGTTGCGCACCGCCGGGGTGGCGGTCGTGGGTGAGATGGTGCAGCGCCGCGAGCAGCCCCACCCGAACACATATCTCGGGCCGGGCAAGGTCCTCGAGGCGAAGGAGGCGGCGAAGGCGTGCGACGCGAACGTGATCGCCTGCGACGACGAGCTGACGGCGCGCCAGGAGCGCAACCTCGAGGAGGCGGTGGGCCTGCCGGTGGTCGACCGCACGACGGTGATCCTCGACATCTTCGCCGCGCACGCGAACAGCGCCGAGGGCAAGCTGCAGGTGGAGCTCGCGCAGCTCGAGTACAACCTCGCGCGGATGCGCGGGCTGTGGACCCATCTCGAGCGCCTCGGCGGCGGGATCGGGACGAGGGGGCCGGGGGAGACGCAGATCGAGACCGATCGTCGCCTCGCGCGCGACCGGATCGCGGTGCTGCGCCGCCGCCTCGAGCACGTGAAGGGCACGCGCGACGTGCAGCGAGCCGAGCGCGAGCGCGCGGCGCTGCCGACGATCGCGCTCGCCGGATACACGAACGCGGGCAAGTCGACGCTGCTGAACGCGCTCACCGGCGCCGAGGTGGGGGTACGCGACCGGCTGTTTCACACGCTCGACCCGACGACGCGCACGCTCACGCTCAGTGGGCGGACGCACCTGCTGACCGACACGGTCGGCTTCATCAGCAAGCTGCCCCACCAGGTGGTGGACGCGTTCGGGGCGACGCTCGAGGAGACGCGCCGCGCGGACCTGCTGCTGCACGTGCTCGACGGATCCGTCGAGGAGGCGCAGATCGAGACCATGCGCCATGCGGTCGAGCAGACGCTCGAGGAGATCGGAGCGGGCGAGAGCCCGCGGCTGCTCGTGCTGAACAAGATCGACCTGCTGGATGAGGAGTCACGAGACGAGCTGCGGCTGCGCCATCCCGACGCGGTGCTCGTCAGCGGCGTGAGCGGCGAGGGATTGGACGAGCTACGCACGCTCATGGAACGTGAACTAGCGCATACGCTGCGAACGGTCGAGCTGCTCGTGCCTTACGCCGACGGCGGCAGCCTCGCCGAGCTGCACGAGGCGGCAGGCGAAGTGGACCGCAAGGACACGCCTGAGGGCGTGCGCGTACGTGCGTTAGTCCCGGCAAGGCTTGCGGATAGATTTGCGCGCTTTGCGGTTGCCTCCTGATCGGCAGGAAACAAGTCGAAGATCAGCGGTCGTCCCCGCTGCCGGAGAGCACGCCGCGCTGCTGGCGGGAGAGGAGCTTGTCGAGGTTGGCCTGGGCGATCTCGTCGAGGTCGAGCTTCAGCTCGCTTGCCAGCTGGGCCACATACCAGAGCACGTCACCAAGCTCCTTCGCCATCGCCGCACGGCGAACGTCTGAGACCTGACCATCGTCGTCGCGGATCGCCTTCTTGGCGTGCTCGGCCACCTCTCCAGCCTCACCGGCCAGACCGAGCGCGGGATAGGCCAGCCAGGCCCCACGTGGGTACTCGGCGGTGCGGCGCGACAGATGCTGGTACTCAGAGAGGTCCATAGAGCGACTTTAGGGCACACAGGCCCTTCAACGACTCGACCCGCCAGAAGCGGGTCGGGTGCGGGTGTAGGAGGAGCGACCTCCGAACGATTGACAATCGCAGCGCATCATATCCCTGCAGCGCGGCGCGCACTGAGGTGGGCCTCGCGCTCGAACGTGTCGTCGAGCGACGACAACTCGTCATCGCCGATGGCCAGCGCACGCGCGATCAGCCAGTCGGCGAACCAGACGTTCTTGGGCAGTAGCGGCCCGTGGAGGTAGGTGCCGATCGTGTTGCCGCGGCGCGCGCCCTCGAAGCCCGAGCGCCCGTCGTTGCCGTGGCCCTTCAGCACGTGCCCGAGCGGCTGGGCGCTCTCACCGAGCCGGGTGCGCCCGCCGTGGTTCTCGAACCCGGCGAGCACGCGGGTGGAGGTATTGCCGTCGAGCGAGACCGCGATCGCGACATTGCCGATCAGGCGCGGTTCGGGGTCGCGGACTGTGCGGACGTCGAGCAGGCCGACCCCGGGGATCTCCTCGTCATCGAGCGCGTAGGAGTGCCCGAGCAGCTGGTAGCCGCCGCAGACGCCGAGGACGATCGCTTCGCGCGCGGCGGCCGCGTGCAGCGAGTCGCGCTTGGTCGCGATCAGGTCCTCGGCACACAGGCGCTGGTCGCGATCCTGGCCGCCGCCGAGGTAGAAGAGATCGTGGGCGTCCGGGTCGAGCTGCTCGCCGAGCCCACTCGAGGACAGCTCGAAGGCGATGCCTCGCCAGGCGCAGCGCCGTTCGAGCACGAGCAGGTTGCCGCGATCGGCGTAGATGTTCATCAGATCGGGGTACAGCGCGCAGACGCGCAGCGGGCGGGGGGAGGAGCACTCGCGGCGACGGGAGAGTCAGGCACCGAACATCACGACCGTGCTACCGACGTGATCGTCGGTCGGGGCAATCTCGCGGTGGGGGAGCGACCGCAAACCGGCCGCGATCGCCTCGCGCTCCAGCTCCGACACGGACACGCGATCGAGCTCGACGAGGTTGCGTTCGATCTCCGGCTCGACGGCCGGCGCGAGGATCCGGCGCTCGCGTTCGATCACGGCCGACGCGCTCGAGCACGCTCACGCGCGTGGCGCGACTGGAGAAGAGAATCTCTCCGATCCATGTGGTCTCGGCAGTCGGTCCGGTGTCGCCGACGGCGCAGTCGAACGGGTCGAGCGCGAGCACGACAGCGCAGGCGAGCAGACCGCCGGGGCGCAGATGGATACGGGCGCAGCGCAGGGAGGCAAGGCGCTCGGCGGAGCCGCGTAGGAGCTGGAGCGTCTGCATCGGCATGAGGCAGAGATCGAAGTCGCGCCGGTCGAGCTCGAACGAGCGGGCGTCAGCACAGACTGTCCGCACCGGCGCATCGTCCGCGCGCTCGCGCAACGCGGCGAGCAGCTCCGGGTCGAGGTCGAGCGCGGTGAGATCGTGGCCTGCGCGCGCGAGATCGAGGCTCACACGACCGGTTCCGGCGCCGACGTCGAGCACCCGCGCGGGCCGATCGCCGTCGCGGCAGCGATCGGCCAGCGTGCGCCACAGCGACAGGTCGGCGCTGTAGGCACCGCACTCCAGGTCGTGCCAGATGACGTCGGCTGCGCGAGGGGTGCTCATGACCACGCGCTGTGAGCCTCTCCGCGCGCGACGAGCAGCTCGCGCAGCGACAGCATCGCGGTGTACGTCGGCAGCGCATACAGCGGCGCGTCGCCGTCGGGACTGTCAGCGGCCGCTTCGCGCAGAGCGCGGGAGAGCTCCGGCTGAACGTGGATGCGGCCCGGGTCGATGCCCGCGTACTTCAGCCGCAGCGGCAAGCTCAGGAGCACGCGTCCCGCTGCACGTGACCCGCCGGACGCGCCCGGCGAGCAGCTCGAAGTCGGCGTCCCAGATCCAGGAGACGTCGCGCCCGTCGGCGATGTTGTCGTTGAGCACGCCGAGCAGGTCGTGCTCGCCGGGCTCGAGCGCGAGCGTGCGCAGCACCTCGTTCGCCCCCGCGGGGTTCTTGACGAGCATGATCCGCAGCTCCCGGCCGGCCGCGGACGGCAAGGCGCCCTGCGCCGCGACGTTGTCGGCCGCGACGGACGCATAGGGTCTGGAGGCAGACGCAGCCTTACGGTCTCGGCGCGGCCGAACGCTGCCTTCGTGCTCTGCAGACCGTCGGCGATGTGCTCCAGCGACACATCCAACGCCGTGGCGAGCGCGGCCGCGGCGAGCGCGTTGTAGACGTTGTAGAGGCCTGGCAGCGCGAGCACGACCTCGGCGTCCCCGGCGGGCGTGCGCAAGGTGAAGCGCGCCGCGCGCACGCCTTCCAGGCGCACGTCGCGTGCGGTTACCACCGGCACGGGCCGGGTGCGGCCGCAGCGCGGGCAGTGGTAGTGGCCGAGGTGGCCGAGGTAGATCGCGTCGAACACGTACGGCGCGCCGCAGCGGCGGCAGTGCTTGGCGTCGGCGGCGTGCGCCATCCCCGGCGAGGCCAGCGAGTCGTCCTCGACGCCGAAGTACAGAGCCTCGGTCGCGCTCGCGGCCGAGGTCGGCGATCAGCGGGTCGTCGGCGTTCAGGACGAGCGCAGCGCCGGCGGCTCGGTGTGCAGCGCCTGCGCCCAGCTGTCGGCGATCGCCTCGAGCTCGCCGTAGCGGTCGAGCTGGTCGCGGAACAGGTTGCCGAGCAGGATCGCGCGCGGGCGCGAGCTCCGCCGCCACCGAGGCCAGCCACAGCTCGTCGACCTCGAACAGTCCGAGCTCGCCCGCGATGCGCCCGCGGGCGCGGGCGGCGTCGAGCAGCGTGGTGGCGACCCCGCCCGCCATGTTCGCGCCGGCGCGGTTGTGCACGAGCGGGATGCCGGCCCGCTCGAAGATCGCCGGCGGCCATCGCGGCGGTGGTGGTCTTGCCGTTGGTGGCCGAGATCAGCACGCTGCCGTGCGCGCAGGCGGGCGCCGAGGGCGCCGATCGCGTCGGGCTCGAGGCGCATCAGCACCCTGCCCGGGGCGCTCGTCGCACCGCCGCCGCGCAGCCGGAGAGCGCGCCGACGGCGCGCGCGAGGGCGAGCTTGGCGCGCGAGCCAGGCCGCTCATCAGGCTCTCGTCGGTCGGGCGCGCCGAGCCGCGTCGGTCGCGCTCGGCAGAGGACGAGCGCCGGGAGAAGGCGAGTCCGGTCCGCCGGCCGGGCACGAGCATCGTCACGGCGCCCGTGCAGCGCCCGGACGCGCACCGGCAGCTCGCCGATCGGATCGCCGTCGGCGTACATCGTGAACGGGCGGTCGGCGGAGACGTGCACCTCGCGGGCGCGGAACACGCGCACGCTGGGCAGCTCGACGTGCGTGCCGCTTGAACACCCGCGGCAGGTTCTGCGTCAGGAAGCGCAGCCTGCCGACGTCTTCGAGCACCATCACCTCGAGCAGGCCGTCGTCGAGCATCGCGTCGGGCGCCGCGAGCATGCCGCCGCCGTAGGCCTTCGAGTTGGCGGCCGCGACCGAGTAGCCGATGAAGCTGTGGCGCTCGCCCGGCGGTCGAGCTCGATCTCGAAGCGCGCGGGCGCCAAGCGAGCAGGGCGCGCAGCGCGCCGTAGGCGTAGACGAGGCCGCCGAGCCAGGACGGCGCCTCGTTGGCGATGCGGTTGGCTTCGCTGTCGAAGCCGGCCGAGGCGATGCCCACGAACGCGTGCCCGGCGTCGTCTGAGCCGTGTCGGTGCACGATCGCCAGATCGACCGGACGGGCATGCCCTCGGCGATCGATCGCGCACGCCCCGTCGGCGTCGTCGGGGATCGCGAGCACGCGCGCGAGATCGTTGCCGCGCCCGCCGGGCAGCACGCCGAGCACCGCGCCGGGCATGTCGCGCAGCGCGTCGGCGAGCACGCCGACCAGCCCGTCGCCGCTGAGCGCGACGACCGTCTCGCCGGCCGCTGCGTCGCCTCGACGGCAAGCTCGCGGGCGTGGTCGAGGTCGCGCGTGTCGACGCGGCGCACCTCCAGGCCGCGGCCGCGCAGCGCGCGCTCCGCCTCGGGGGCGATCCGGCCGGCCCTGCCGCCGCCGGCGGCAGGGTTGACGATCAGGCAGATGGGTCGCGCGGCGGGCACCGAGCAAGCCTATTGGCCCGCGCTGCCCTGCCGCGCTGAGCCGGCTCTGCGGCGGCGCGGCGGCTCGCGCGCGGTCGCGCCGCCGCCGCCCGATCGCCGCGGCGATCGCGAGCGCGGCGATCACGACGAACAGCCCGAGCAGGATCGCCCGGCGCGAGGCCGAGACCGCCGAACGGCAGCGAGACGAGCTCGACGATGCCGAGGCCGATGCCGAGCAGCACGAGGATCAAGACGATGATCAGCAGGATGCCGCGCATGCGCGCGAGGATCCCGGCGGAGGCGGGGGGGATGCAGCAGGCCCATCGCGCGCAGCGCAAGCATCTGGCGACCGCTCGGGGGCGTCTGCCCGAGCCGCTCGACGGCGTCCTTCAGATCGCCGGCGCGCCGTTCGGCGAGCGCGAGCGAAGCGTCGGCCATCCGCCGAGCTGCATCCGCTCCTGCGGGCGGGCGGCCGCGATCGCGCGCTGGAAGTAGGCGCGCGCCTGCTCCGCGTCGAAGCGCTCGGACGCGCGCGCGCCGAGGATCGCGAGCGCGGCCGACTTGTATTTGGTCTCGGCCTCGAGCTCCTCGTCGGAGCGCTGCTCGAGCGCCTGGATCGCCTCGAGGCCGCCACGCTGCTCGATCCGGATCTGACGTTGTTTGGGGGCCATCGGCGGCCATTCTATGGTTTGCGGATGGGCCGCGCACGGGCGTCCGGCGCGCGGCCCGACTCGAATACGCCGATGTAGGCAGGCGGTATGCTCGCGTGCGTGCCGAGCAGCCGTCGCATCGCATCGTCGCGCCGAGGTGTCCTTGCGTGTCTCTGCGTCCTGGGCGCTGCTGGCGCTCCTATCCGCCGCGGCGCCACGCCGGCGACCGCGACCGCGGCCGGGGGCGGCAACGCGTTCAACGAACTGACCCAAGGCGGGCAGGAAACGACGCCGACGACAACCGCCACCACCGCAACGACGGAAACGAGCACGACATCGAGCTCGAACTCGAGCAAAATGGTCTTGCTCGCGCTGGTCGCAGCGGTCGTGCTGCTGGTCGGGATCGCGTTTGTGATCGTGCGCGACGCGCGCAGGGTGGCGCCGGTCGAGGATGGCGCGCTCGCCGAGGCGGTCCGGCGCGCGACACCGCGACGCAGATGCGCAAGCGACGCGCGAAAGCCAAGGCGGCGCGACGTCAGCGCAAACGCACTCGCCGCTAGCGCGTCACTGGGTGGCGCGGGCGGGCGTCGCCGGTACGGATTCGGGGCGGAGCGGAGGGGAGGGGGCGCGATGGGGATCGCGGCGCGCGCCGCCGCCGGGAACGTGGGGCGGGCGCGGGAACGGGCTGTGCGGGTGGGGGTTGTGCGGGCCGCCGGGAAGCGTGCGACTGCCGCCGTCGTCCTCGGACTCGGACGCGTCAGACGGCGCATCCCCGGTCACGCGCATCGCCTCGTCGTTGCGAAACGGGATCCATAGCATCACGCCGGCGAGCGGGAGTTTGATCAGCCCAGCAACAGCACGATCAAAAGCCATAGCGACATCTCCACGCGATGCTACTACTGCGCTGTGCAATCTCATAGAGCTAACGAGCTGAGAGCGCTGGGCGGCGAGATCGCCAGCTGTCGGCGCTGCCCGCGACTGGTCGCATGGCGCGAGCAGGTGGCGCAGCGAGCGCCGGGCGGCGTTCGCCGATCAGGAGTACTGGGGCCGTCCGCTGCCGGGGTTCGGCGACCCGGCCGCGCGCCTGCTTGTGCTGGGGCTCGCGCCCGCGGCTCACGGCGCGAACCGCACCGGGCGCATGTTCACGGGCGACCGTTCCGGCGACTTCCTGTTCGCCGCGCTGTGGCGCGCCGGCTTCGCCAGCCAGCCGGCCTCGACCGGGCTCGGCGACGGGCTCGAGCTGCGCGACGCGTGGATCACCGCCGCCGTGCGCTGTGCGCCGCCGGCCAACCGGCCGACGCCGGTCGAGCGCGACACCTGCCTGCCCTGGAGCGTGCGCGAGGCGAGCTGCTGGCAGAGGTGCGGGTGGTGCTGTGCCTGGGCGCCTTCGCGTGGGATGCCGCGCTGCGCCTGACCTCGGTGCTGGCAGGTCCCGGAGCGCCACGACCAGCGGCCGCGCCCTCGCTTTGGTCACGGCGCGGAGCTGGTGGGCGAGCGCTACGTGCTGCTCGGCTGCTACCACCCGAGCCAGCAGAACACGTTCACCGGCAGGCTGACGGAGACGATGATCGACTCGGTGCTGCTGCGTGCGCGCACGCTGGCAGAAGATCGCCGATAGGCATTGAACGCTCGTGTGGGTCGTTCAGTCGGAGCGCGGTGTGCCGGTGCGTGTACTAGCCTGGAGCCCAGGCAGCCTGTGCAACCTGGCGCGAGGAGGTTGGAATGAGGATCGTCATGACGGTATTAGCCGTTTCCGCCGCGAGCCTGATCCTCGTCGGCGTGTTGGGCGTGGCGAGCGCGGAAACGACGACAACAGCCACCACGAACGCGCCGACGACAACGACGACCACCGGTCCACCGCTGCGCACGGTGAGCGTGCAGGGCGTGGCGATCGAGCCGATCGAACAGAGCGCGAGCGCAGCTGCTGCCACGGGGGTCTACCGCCAGGCGATGGCGAGCGCCGTGAGCGACGCTCAGACCAAGGCCCAGTTCCTTGCAGGCCAGGTCGGCGCCACGCTCGGACAGGTGCAGAGCGTGGCCGAAGGCGGGGGTTATATCCAGTGTGCCGGGAGCGAAGAAGGCTATCTCGGAGAACAGCCAGACTTCGGCTCGGCGGGAAATTACGCAACGCCCGGTATTGCTCCAAGGGCGCTCGCAAAGGCACCCGTCGCGCCCAGGCCGGCGGTGAGGTCGCGCAGGCCGAAGCGCAAGAAGAAGAGCGTCGCCAGGAAGGCAAGCGCGGCAGCGTGCACGCTCTCCACGCAGGTCTCGCTCGTATACGCGCTGAGCTGAAGCTCCGACCGTCGGCGCCCGGCTTTATAACACCTCTCAGTTGGCGTACCCCGACCGCAAGAACCCAGGGGGCGTACTCGAGCCCAGCATGGCTTCGAGGCGGACGTCAGCCAGAAAAATCTCCGGGAGTGTCGATTTCGTTCTGCCCAGTTCGACGTGCGGGTAGTGACCATCACATCCACCACAAAGGAGATACCAATGCGTTTCATGGTTCTGGTTCCCGGGAGCCCCGAGTCCGAGGCGGGCGAGATGCCCAGCACCGAGCTTCTGGGGGAGATGACGAAGTACAACGAAGAGCTCGTCAAGTCAGGCGTGATGCTGGCCGGCGAGGGACTGCACCCGACCTCAAGGGGCGCAAAGGTCCGCTTCGACGGCGGTGAGCGAACCGTCACCGACGGTCCGTTCACCGAGGCCAAGGAGATCGTCGCGGGCTATTGGATCTGGGAGTGCGCGTCGCGCGATGAGGCGATCGAGTGGCTCAAGCGAGCGCCGTTCGGCGGCGGTGTCGAGATCGAGCTGCGCCAGATCTTCGAGGCCGACGACTTCGGCGATCAGCTGACGCCGGAGCTGCGCGAGGCCAACGAGCGGCTGCGCGAGCAGACGGCCCAGAATTAGGCGCGTGAGCCCGTCGGCCACCCAGCGTGCGATCGACGCCGTCTGGCGGATCGAGTCAGCCCGGCTGATAGCCGGGCTGACTCGCATCGTGCGCAACGTGGCGGTGGCCGAGGACCTGGCCCAGGATGCGCTCGTCGCCGCGCTCGAGCAGTGGCCTACGTCGGGCATCCCGGACAATCCGGGCGCATGGCTGATGGTCACTGCCAAGCGCCGGGGCATCGATGAGCTACGCCGGCGTGTCACGCTCGAGCGTAAGCGGGAGCTGATCGGGCGCGAGCTGGAAATCCTCCAGCAGCTCGATCGGCCCGACCTCGCCGCGCAGGTCGAAGACGTGCAGGACGACGTGCTGCGCCTGATCTTCATGACGTGCCATCCGGTGTTGTCCCGGGAGGCGCGCGTCGCGCTGACGCTGCGTCTGCTCGGCGGCCTGTCGACGCCGGAGATCGCGCGTGCGTTCCTCGTCTCCGAGGGCACGGTCGCACAACGCATCGTTCGCGCGAAGCGAACGCTCGCCGAGGCACGCGTGCCGTTTGAGGTCCCCGGACGCGGCGAGCTGACCGAGCGTCTATCCGCGGTCCTCGAGGTGATCTACCTGGTGTTCAACGAGGGCTACGCGGCGAGCGCCGGCGAGCACTGGATCCGCCCGGCGCTGTGCGCTGACGCCCTGCGCCTGGGAAGGATCCTCGCAGCGCTGATGCCCAGCGAGCCCGAGGTCCACGGCCTGCTTGCCCTGATGGAGCTGCAGGCCTCGCGGTTGCGGGCGCGGGTCGGGCCGCACGGGGATCCGATCCTGCTCGCCGATCAGGACCGCGCGCGTTGGGACCATCTGCTCGTGCAGCGTGGCCTGACCGGGCTGCGGCGAGCCGAGGAGCTCAGCGGTGCACTGGGGCCATACACGCTGCAGGCCGCGATCGCCGCCTGCCACGCGCGGACGCAGAGCGTCGAGGCAACCGACTGGCCACGGATCGTCGCTCTGTACGACGCTTTGGCGGCCCTCACCGGCTCCCCGATCGTGGAGCTGAACCGCGCCGTGGCCGTGACGATGGCTTTCGGCCCCGAGGCCGCGCTCGAGGTTGTCGATTCACTCGCCGACGAGCCCGCGTTGCAGGGGTACCATCTGCTGCCCGGCATACGCGGCGACGTCCTCGTGCGTCTGGGACGACTGGCGGAGGCGCGCGAAGAGTTCGAGCGCGCGGCCGACCTGTGCAACAACGAGCGTGAGCGCGAGCTACTGCTCTCACGCGCGGTCGCTTGTGGCGCGCATGAACCGCCTAACTGTTGAGCTCGGCCAATTGCGCTTACGAGCTCAAGTGTCCTGCCTGAGTGGTGGCGTAACTAGATTCGCGCGAAATTGCTGCACTCTGCGAAGGCCTGCGCGTCTGGGACCGCCAAACCGCGAGACCGTGCTACGAGCAGTTGCGTGCGGCCACCTTTTTTATTTACTTTACATAACATACATTATCGAGCATTAGTCGGTGGTGTCTCAGTTTGAGAATCTGAGCTTGCGGGGGTCTTGAAGGGTTTACGCTGCTTGCGTTCTGTTTCATTGTTGCCCCCCGCGCCGCGCTAACGGCCGGGGGGCGTGACACCAGGAGGTTGAGTCCTGATGCAGTCCCAAGATACCCGCACCCCTGCTCAGAGGATTGAGTGGGCCGAACGACGCGTGCTGTACCTGCTCACCGAGGAGCAGCCTGTCTGGTCGATTGATGACCTTTCCCGCGAGGTCGAGAGCGTCGAAGACACTCGCAGCGCAGTTCAGGAACTGCTCGGGGCTGGCCTTGTGGCAAAGGCTGGCGAGGATTGTGTGTTCGCCACGCGGGCGACTGTGCGGCTGGTGGAGTTGATCGGCGGCACGATCGACGTCTGAATCATGGCGACGAACATCGACCTCGGCCGGGCGATCCGTCGCCTGCGTCGAGAACAACGCCTGACAATCGAAGTGCTCGCGTTGGACGCCGACATGCACCCGACCTACTTGTCCGGCATCGAGCGTGGCATCCGCAACCCGACATGGGACAAGATCGGCAGTCTGGCGCGAACACTCGACATGCCTGTCTCTGCCGTTGTGCAGGCAGCTGAGCAGGAAGCCGAGGTCGCCCGAGTCGTGCGCGAGGTGCGGGCACACTTCGACTCCGCACGACGCTACGATGATTAGCTGATGCCCGACCGCTCGCGCAAGCGCCCGCGTGATCCGAACCAGCTCGGAAAGCTGATCGTAGACCTCGCCACTGGCGAGGCTGAGGACGCCCCCACTGACGAGAGCAAGGACCCCGCAGCGGTCGCGCTCGGACGCAAAGGTGGACTAAAGGGTGGGAAGGCGCGGGCCGAGTCAATGACGCCGGAGCAGCGCAGCGACGCGGCCAAGAAGGCTGCCGAGGCGCGCTGGAATAAGAAGCGCTAGGGCCGCAAGAAGCCGGGCTTCATGGCCTTCAGCACGTCCATAAACTGACTCCACTGCGCCTCCGAGAGTCGGCCAGAGGTACTGATCGACGCCCACCCGTTCTCTGGGAGCAGAATATTCACCGTCACGGGTGCGGGGTCCGTGGAAGGCACGGGTGCCGAGGAGCCGCTAAGAGTCGGGCGTGCGCTCCCTTGCGCAGACGAGGCCGCCGGAGGCGACGGCTGAACTGCTGGCGCTACTACGTGCGTCATAGGCTCGGTCCCTTCCTCGCGTGGCTCCCCGTTCCGGGGTTCCGTGATCGTAGCGCTGGTCGCGGCCGTCACGCCCGCAAAGGCAAGGCTGCGCCGCAACACGCCGATGGCCTCGTCGGCCGACTCAGCGTTGAAGTGTCGGGTCAGCACGAGATAGTCCTTTAGGACCCCATCAGGGGGAAGCTGGCCGCTGTAGCGGTCCCACAATTCGCGGTGGAGGGTAGGAGCAAGCGCTGCTGTCTGGGCACGCTCTAGCCATGCCTCTGCCCCCTGATTGGACGCCGTGTAGTAGACCAGCTCGCGACCAAGCGGGGTGAGTCCAATCACCCGCGCGTCCCCCTTGCCTTTGTCTTCGGTCAAGCCGAACTTCTTGGTCGCCGCCAGTACTTGCGCGCCCTTGCTGCTCTTGACCGTGTAGCCCCAGTGGGTAACGGCAGTGGAGACGTTGACGTCGTGGGTCCCGGCAAGCTCGTTGAGCCTAACGGCCCGCTCCAGTGCCGCCTGAAGGTCATAGGCCGGGTAGCTGGGGCTCCGATACGTCGGGGGCTTGGGGGTTGCGACGGTCGGCGTGCCTACAGTTGTCTCGGTCATGGGGCCATCATAGCGTCCCGGCTGACAAAAAGCTAGCCCTGCTGAACCAAGCTGCTGAACCAGTTACTGACAAGTACCTGAGTTATTAGCCACCGTCGGTGGTACAGTTCACCCAATGATGGAGGTGATGCCATGAGGAGGTAGCGAGCCCCGGAGCCGGGAGGTCTGATGGCTGAGGCTCCGGGGCACACCTGTTTCGTACGGGGAGGAGCGGGTTACAGCCCGTTCCTCCCCAGCTTTGGCGCGCTAGCTCAACTTGGCCTAGAGCACCGGGCTTTCAACCCGGGAGATAGGGGTCCGATCCCCCTGCGCGCCACTATCGATTCTATCGACTGCTAACCCCCTTTAGTTGAATAATGATGTCCGACCGCTCACGCATAATGTTCAGTATGAACAGATTGAGCACGGAGAAGCGCGCCGCCATCCTCGGGATGCTGGTGGAGGGGAACAGCCTCCGTGCGACAACGCGCATGGCCGGGTGCTCGATCAACACCGTCTCGAAGCTTCTGCTCGATGTGGGCGACGCGTGCGCGGAGTACCAGGATCAAACGCTGCGGGACCTGCCGTGCAAGACGATCGAGGCGGACGAGATTTGGTCGTTCGTGTACTCGAAGGCGAAAAACGTACCGAAGGATCACGAAGGCGAGCATCGCGGCGACGTCTGGACATGGGTCGCGTTGGACGCCGACTCAAAGCTCGCCGTGACGTGGCTCGTCGGCGAGCGCAAGCTGAACGACTGCTGGACCTTCATCGCAGACCTAAAGGGGCGTGTAGCAGGGCGCATCCAGCTCAGCACGGACGCCCACCAAACCTATGTCGGGGTCGTCGGTCTTGTCTTCAGCA
The DNA here is from genome assembly GCA_963784875.1 of uncultured Solirubrobacterales bacterium. Classification (GTDB taxonomy): domain Bacteria; phylum Actinomycetota; class Thermoleophilia; order Solirubrobacterales; family Solirubrobacteraceae; genus Palsa-744. The sequence continues at coordinate 520,424 of CAWATE010000002.1, read as the reverse complement.
AAGACGAGGTCGATTGGGCGCAGCTCATCAAGCAGTACAAGACCCAAGCGGTCGGCCAAGGCCGTTACAGTCCGCCAGTCTGCGTCGGGACCAAGGCCAAAGTCCGGTATGGCGATCCCGACCCGGCGAAGGTCTCAACGAGCTACGTCGAGCGGCAGAACCTCACGATGCGAATGGGGATGCGCCGCTTCACGCGCCTCACCAACGGCTTCTCGAAGAAGATCGAGAACCACACCGCCGCCGTCGCGATCCACTTCATGCACTACAACTTCGCCCGCCCACACAAGACGCTCGCCAACCCGTACCCACGCACACCCGCGATGGCCGCCGGCATCGCGAATCACGTCTGGACCCTCCGCGAGATCGCGGAGCTGATCGACTAGCGCGGCGCCGAGGAGAAGAGATGGGCGTGCGAGCCCACCGATTCGTGCTTGGCAACCTGGGCCTCGTATTGCGCCGCGAACACAGCATCGTAACCCATCGCCGTTGGCCGACCCCGAGTGCACGGACGGGACCTCCCATGACGTGCATCGTAGGTGGACGTTCGGTCGGGACCCCAAACTGAGACACCACCCATTAGTCACAGCCCTCGCGGTGGCGATAATCGCTATCCAAGAGACCAGATAGCAACCATCCGCATTCAAGCCCTCCAAGCGCAACTCACCGCAACGCCAGCCTTGAGCAGAGCGAGTAGCAACGTCAGCGTCGAGTAAGCAAGATCACCGTTCTCGAAGGCAACGTCGCCCACTCGGCGCTCGTTCAGCGGCCGATCGTGGTTCGAGGCGACCGTGCGGTGCTTGCGCGGCCGGTCGAGCGCGTGCTTGAGTTGCTCGACGACCGATCCGAGAGGCACGAACCCGAGGCGCCGACGGGCGGAGATTGAACCGTAGAATCGCCGCCATGCCGTTCACTCTCAAGAACCTAAGAGAGGATCTGGCGGATGTCGGGTCCAACTTCGATGGCGCGCCGGACCTGGAGTTCCGTCTCGCGAGTAAGGCGCTCGAACTCGAGCAGTCTGGCCTGAGCTATCAGCGCGTCCCGCCCGACTATCGGTTCCCGTACGGCCACACGCATAAAGAGCAGGAGGAGGTATTTGTCGTCGTGGGCGGAAGCGGACGAATGAAGCTCGACGGCGAGATCGTCGAGGTCAGGAAGTGGGACGTCGTGCGCATTGCGCCCGGTACATGGCGAGGATACGAGGCCGGGCCGGAGGGCCTTGAGATCCTCGTCTTCGGTGCGCCCAATCTCGGCGAGAACCCGCGGGAGGACGTGGAGGGTCAGCGGGACTGGTGGCGTTAGACACCTCCAGCCTCCAAGGAGACCCGGATGAACCAACCTACTCAGGAACTACCGGGCGGACCCTCCAACACCACGATCCTGTCCTCGCCAGGATGATCGTGTTCCTACCCAATAAGCTCACGCGGGTTTCTCCAGCGCGGCGGTCAGCTCGTTGCGCGAGTGGATTCCGAGCTTTTGGTAGACGTGCCCGAGGTGGTACTCGACGGTCTTTGGGCTGACGAAGATGGCTGCGGCGGTCTCCCTCGTGGTCATCCCGTCGGCCAGGAGGCGGGCTACGCGCAGCTCTTGGGGGGTGAGCTGGTCGAGCGTGCTGACGTCACGGCGTCGCGCTGTCTCGCCCGTAGCCGCAAGCTCCGCGTCCGCCTGTTGGACCCACGTCTGCGCGCCGAGGCGTTGGAAGGTTCCAGTCGCCGCGCGTAGCTCCTCCCGCGCCCGTGCGCGTTTGCGGGCGCGGCGCAGGCGCCCCCGTAGGCCAGCCGAGTGCGGGCGGTCTCGAAGGCGTCCGGGGTCCGTTCGTGGAGTTGCAGCGCCTCCTCGAAGCAGGCTTCCAGGTCGCTCGCCTCGGCGAGCAGCCCGCGGCAACGGGCGGCGCGAGCCAGCGCCCACGGTTGTCCCTTCGCTGTCGCCTGCGCAACGAAATCGGCAGGCGACGCGGGCGGCATCCTCGTCGCGGCCGAGGCGCAGGAACGCGTCGACGAGCTCGGGCGCCGGCGAGAGGTCGACGTCGGCGATGCCGTGCGAGCGCAGGGCGTCCGCCTGGGCCTCGTAATGCTCGATCGCCGCTGCGGGGCGGCCGAGTCCGAGCTCGAGGTCGCCGAGGGCCTGGATCGCCCAGACTCCGTATAGGGCGATGCCGAGCTCCTCGCACATCTCGTCGCCTCGGCGGCCTGCTCGCGGCAGCTTGCCTCGCGTCCCTCGCGCGCTTCCAACCAGCCAGCCCTGCCAGCGACGCCGCGATCTCGACTCGCTGACCGGTCTCGCGCGCCAGTCTGATCGCTTCGTCATAGCTGGTCTCGGCGGCTGTCCACTGGTCGGTCGTCGCTTGGTCGCGCGCGAGCAGTGCAGGAGGTTCGGCAGCGCGCCGAGGGCCGCGTTGCGCGCGCGCCAGCTCGAACGCTCGCTCGATCAGCCCGCGTCCCGTGTCGGCCTCGCGCAGCCACAGCGGCCCGAGCGCGGCCCAGGCGAGCAGCTCCGGGGTCATCGCGCAGCTCGTCCGAGCTGCTCGAGGATCTCGACCGCCTGCGCGTGCCGAGGCGGCGCCGGCCTCACCTTGGCCGTCAGCGACGAGCGCCATGCCATGCGCCATCGCCGCGAAGAACGTCGCGCGGCGAGAGGTCTGCCCGTCGGCCAGCGCGACGGCTCGCTCAGCGGCCGCGATCATCGCCGGTGTATCTCCCGTGTAGAAGCATCCGTGGACTGCCTGGGCGAGCATCACGACGGCGAGCTCCGGATCGGTGTCGGCGATCTTCGCGGCCGCTCCGAGGATCAGCGGGTACGCTGCATGACCGGCCCGCATCGCATCGCTACCTGGCCGCGGAGGTAGTCGATGTGTGCCTCGACGGCGGGAGCGGGTTCTTGGGCCTGTGCTTGCTCGAGCAGCCCGAGCGTGCGCGGCGCGTCGCCAGCCAGCCACGCCGCCTTCGCGGCTCCAACAGCAACGGGTCGCGCGTACGTGTCGGTCGAGCACAGGCTCGGCGGCGCGCGCGAACGCCGTCGCGGCGACCGCGTAGGCGCTGCGGTCGCGCGCCCGCGCGCCGGCCTGCGCCAGCGCATCGGCCGCTCGGTCGTCAGGGCCGACGCTCGCCGCCGCCAGGTGCCACGCTCGCCGGTCGACATCTCGGTCGGGAAGCGCCGCTGCCAGCGCCGCGTGCGCCTCGCGGCGCTCCGCCGCGGAAGCGTTGGCGTACATCGCCGCACGCGCCAGTGGATGGGTGAACTCGGCGCCGGCGTGACCCACCCTGATCAGGCCTGCCTCCTCGGCCGACTCGAGATCGCTGAGGTTCAGGCCGATGCGGGAGACGGCGCGTGCGAGCACGGCAAGGCTGCATCGGTCGCTCGCCGACGCGATGCACCAGCACTCGACGGGTCGACTCGGAAAGGCGGCCGAAACGACGTAGGAACGCTGTCGGCGATGCTTGTCGAGATCGGGACCGGCGCATCGCTTGGCAGGCGGAGGAGCCGAGAAGCCTCCGGCGCGAGCTCGAGCAGCGCGAGCGGATTGCCGCCGGTGGCGCGATACAGGCGCTCGAGTAGCGTCGGCTGGGAACATCCGCGCGGGAGAGCAGCTTCGCCGCGTCTGAGCGGTTTAGCCCAGCCATTCGCAGCGTTCGCAGGTCGGTGCCGTCCAGCAGCGAGGCCTGGCCCTCGCGGACCGTGAGAACAAGCGCGATCGGATCGGCCAGAAAGCGTCGCGCGGCGAACAGCAGCGTCTCCGCGCTGGAGCGATCAAGCCAGTGCGCGTCGTCCACGAGCAACGCAAGTGGACCGTCCTCCGCGCTTACAGACAGCAGGCTCAGTGTTGCGGCCCCGATCGCGAAGCGATCCCGTGCGCTCGCCGGGCCGAGTGCAAGCGCGCCGCCAAGCGCGCTCGCCTGCGGCGCCGGGATCCGATCCACCGCGCCGAGAACCGGGCGCAGCAGCTCGGCCAGTCCCGCGAACGGGATCACCGCCTCGGCCTCGATCCCGCGGGCTCGCAGGATCCGCATTCCGTCGGCGCTCTCGGCCGCGTGCTCGAGCAGCGCGGTCTTGCCGATCCCGGGCTCGCCGACAAGCGCGAGCACGCCGCTGTGGCCCTCGCGGGCCTGCGCAAACAGCCGATCGAGCGCCAGCTGCTCGTCTTCGCGGCCAAGCAACATCAGTCGATTCTGACGAGTTCGCACCCCCGGTGCGGCCGGGCTCCGGGTGCCAGACGACTAGGTAGGTCCCCCTGATGCGATCCCAAGGACGCGAAGTTACCGTCACGGCAATCCATCCAAGGAGATCATCATGGCAACAGTTCAGGAGCCTGTCGAGGTCGACCCTGAGAAGCTCGAGCAGTTCGTATTTCGTGCCGTCGAGCGAGGTCGGCGCGACTCTGGGCGCGGCGCTGGTCGTGATGGGAGACAAGCTGGGGCTCTACCGCGCCCTCGCGGGCGCCGGGGGGCTTACACCCGGTCGAGCTCGCGCGGCGGACCGCCGTGAGCGAGCGCTACGTCCGCGAGTGGCTGAACGCGCAGGCCGCGGGCGGCTACGTGGAGTACGACCCGATCGGCGGCACCTACACGCTCCCGCCGGAGCAGACGGTCGCCCTCACCGACGAGTCGAGTCCCGCGTTCCTCCCCGGCTTCTTCCAGATCGCGCTAGGCACTGTGATCGACTCGCCGCGGATCACCGAGGCGGCCCGCAGCGGCGAGGGCGTCGGCTGGCACGAGCACAACCACGACGTGTTCGATGGCTGCGAGCGCTTCTTCCGGCCCGGCTACAACGCGAGCCTGATCGCCTGCGTGGCTGCCGGCGCTCGACGGCGTCGTCGAGAAGCTGCAGGCCGGAGCCAAGGTCGCGGACATCGGCTGCGGCCACGGCTCCTCGACGATCCTGATGGCGCAGGCGTTTCCGTCCTCGACGTTCGTCGGCTCCGACTACCACGAGGGCTCGATCGAGACCGCCCGCAGCCGCGCGCAGGACGCGGGCGTCTCCGATCGCGTGCGCTTCGAGACGGCCGCCGCCGTCTCCGACCACGGCGAGGGCTACGACCTCGTGACGATGTTCGACTGCCTGCACGACATGGGCGATCCGGTCGGCGCCGCGCGGCAGGTCCACCGGATGCTCGCGCCGGACGGCACATGGATGATCGTCGAGCCGATGGCCGGCGACCGCGTCGAGGACAACCTCAACCCGGTCGGCCGCGCCTTCTACGGGTTCTCGACGTTCCTCTGCACGCCTGCGTCGCTGTCGCAGGAGGTCGGGCTCGCGCTCGGAGCGCAGGCAGGAGAGGCCAGGATCGGCGACGTCGTCGCGGGGGGCGGGTTCACTCGCTTCCGCCGGGCCGCGGAGACGCCCTTCAACCTCGTCTTCGAAGCGCGGCCGTGAGCTCTACGATCGACTCGAGGGGCAACGCATGAACACGGTCATCAACACGGCGCTCGCACCGGCGCCCGCCGAGCGAGCGATCGGTCGTGACGGCGAGCAGAGCCGCGCGCGCTACCCCGACATCGAAGAGCTTCGTCGAGCGCGACGGCCAGCGGCTCTTCTACGAGGTCTACGGCGAGGGCGAGGAGACGATCTTCCTGCTGCCGACCTGGTCGGCTGTTCACTCGCGTCACTGGAAGATGCAGATCGCCTATCTCGCGCGCCATTTCCGGGTGCTGAGCATGGACGGTCTCGGCAACGGACGCTCCGATCGCTGCCGGGACCCGAAGCGCTACGCACCGGCGGAATTCGCCCGCGACTGCCTGGCCGTGATGGATGCGACCAGACACCGAGCGGGCGGTGATGGCGAGTCTCTCCACCGGCGCGCAGTACCAACTCGAGCTGGCGCGGCTCGCCCCGGAGCGAGTCGTCGGGGCGGTGTTCGTCGGTCCGGTGTTCCCCTACACCCTGTCGAAAAACACGTTCCTGACCGACCCGCTGGTCCAAGCGGTCTCGCGCTCGCTCCATCTACCGATGCCCGTCGGGTGGTCGCATATGAACCCGGTGCATTGGCGTCAGGATCACCGCCGGTTCGCAGACTGGTTCATCGCGCGATGCTTGCCCGAGGCCCACTCGGTGAAGGCCATCGAAGACGGTGTGAGATGGATGCTCGACACCGATCCCGAGACGCTCACAGCCACCGTCGGACACCGCGAGTTCATACGCGGACGGCGCAACCTGCGCAAGGTCGCCCAGAGTCTCCCCTGCCCGGTGCTGGTCGTCGCAAGGCGACCGTGACAAGATCGTCAGCCCGCGAGAAGGTCGAGCGCTGGCACGACTCAGCGGCGGAGAGTTGAATGTGGTGCGGGGCTCGGGCCACCTGCCGCACGCCCGCAAGCCCGTCGGGTTCAACCTTGCGCTGCGCGACTTTGCCGAGGATGCGTTCGGGCGCGAGCGCACGCCACGGGACCCAACCGTCTACCGACCCGACGGGCGTCCCCGCGCTCTCTTCGTCTCCTCGCCGATCGGGCTCGGTCACGCGCAGCGCGACGTGGCGATCGCTCGCGAGTTGCGAGGACTGCATCCAGACCTGCAGGTCGATTGGTTGGCGCAGGATCCGGTCACGAGGATGCTCGAGGCGGAGGGTGAGCGCATCCATCCCGCGAGTGCTCATCTGGCGCAACGAGTCCAAGCACATCGAGTCGGAGTCGGCCGAGCACGACCTGCACGCGTTCCACGCGATCCGCCGCATGGACGAGATCCTCGCCGCGAACTTCATGCTCTTCAACGATGTCGTACGCGAGGATCGCTACGACCTCTGGATCGGCGACGAGGCGTGGGAGCTCGACTACTACTTGCATGAGAACCCACGCGAGAAGCGCGTGCCCTACGTTTGGCTGAGCGATTTCGTCGGCTTCCTGCCGATGGAGGACGGGGGCGAGCGGGAGAAGTTCCTGGCTGCCGACCAGAACGCCCAGAGGGTCGAGCACATCGCCGAGCACCCCGAGATCCGCGACCGCTCGCTCTTCGTGGGCAACCCGGAGGACATCGTCCCCGAGCGCCTCGGGCCCGAACTCCCGATGATCCGCGAGTGGACGGAACGCAACTACGACTTCACCGGGTACGTCACCGGCTTTGACCCCGCGGATCTCAGCGATCGCACCAAGCTGCGCGCCGAGCTCGGCTACGACGACGATGAGCGTGTCTGCATCGTCACCGTCGGTGGCTCCGGCGTTGGCGCCGACCTGCTGCGGCGCGTGATCGCTGCCTTCCCCGAAGCGAAGGAGCGCGTTCCGCAGCTGCGCATGATCGTCGTCGCCGGTCCGCGCATCGACCCCCGGTCACTCCCCTCACACGACGGCCTCGAGGTAGTCCCCTACGTGCACAACCTCTACCGGCACCTGGCCGCCTGCGACCTGGCCGTCGTCCAGGGCGGCCTGACCACCTCGATGGAGCTCACGGCGCAGAAGCGGCCGTTTCTGTACTTCCCGCTACGCCACCACTTCGAGCAGAACTTCCACGTCCGCCACCGCCTCGAACGCTACGGCGCAGGCCGGCGCATGGACTACGAGGACTCCCCGCCGCAGGTGATCGCGGCGGCGATCGCGGATGAGATCGGCCGCGAGGTCGACTACCGCGACGTGGAGATCGACGGTGCCGCCACGGCGGCCCGTCACATCGCCACGCTGCTCAACTAACAGGAGGAGACACAGATGAGATCGATTTCACGTGAAGATGTCCCGGTCGTCATCGACGACAACGGCGTCGAGGTCCGCCTGCGCGACGAGGACGGTCTGTCCGTCGGGTTCGTACGGCTGCCCGCCGGCACCGACCTACGTCCCGCCACCAAGGGCCTGCCGGGCGACCTTTGCCCGTGCCCGCACTGGGGATACATGATCAAGGGCCGCGTGCGGATGCACACCGTGGACGGCCATCACGACTTCGCCGCCGGCCAAGCCTTCTACTGGGCTCCCGGCCACGCCCCCGAAGCGCTCGAGGACTCCGAGTACGTCGACTTCTCACCGACCGAGCAGTTCACGGCTGTGATCGAGCACATCACGTCGGGAGCCGGGGCATCCGCGTGACAGCACGTCACGGCCTTGGAGTTGAATCGACATCGTAGGCGGCCGGCCGGAGTGCTCAGCCGATCTGCTCTGCCAACTCGACGATGATCCCCTCCGGGCCGCGCACGTAGCAGAGCCGGTAGCTGTCTCTGTAGCGCTCCACCTCGCCAACGAGCTCCGTGCCGCGGGCCCGCAAGCCGGCGACGACGGCGTCGATGTCGTCGACTGCGAATGCGACATGGCGGATGCCCGGGGCGTTGGCCGGCGCGTGCTCCTCGCCGCTCCGTCCCGGCGGGGCGTGAAACTTCGTCAGCTCGAGCCGTACGTGGCCGTCCGGGGTCTCCACCATCGCGATCTCCGCCCGGACGCCCTCGAGCCCGACCACGCGGTCTACCCAGTCCCCCTCGACCGACCCCTCGCCCTCCAGCTCGAGTCCGAGCTCGACGAAGAACGCCGTCGCGGCCGCGAGGTCGTTGACCACGATGCCCACGTGGTCCATGCGTTGGATCGTCATGCGCTCAACGGTAGCGAGACAACGGCTTGATCTGGCTGGTCAAATGACTATTGATTGGATCGGCCGATGCGCAAGGTGATCGCGCATCGGTCAAGCGCCGACGTAGGCCGCGAGGTGCTCGCCGGTGAGGGTGGAGCGGGCGGCGACGAGGTCGGCGGGCGAGCCCTCGAAGACGATCCGGCCGCCGTCGTGGCCGGCGCCGGGGCCGAGGTCGATGATCCAGTCGGCGTGCGCCATTACCGCCTGGTGGTGCTCGACGGCGATCACCGACTTGCCGGAGTCGACGAGCCGGTCGAGCATGCCTAGCAACTGCTCTACGTCGGCGAGGTGCAGGCCGGTGGTCGGCTCGTCGAGGACGTAGACCTCGGGTGGGTGGGATTGGTTTCCCTCCATCTGCGTGGCGAGCTTGAGCCGCTGGCGCTCGCCGCCGGACAGCGTGGGAAGCGGCTGGCCAAGGGTTAGGTAGCCGAGCCCCACATCCACGAGCCGGTCGAGGATCTTGTGTGCCGCCGGCGTGTTCGCCTTGCCGGCGCCGAAGAACTTCTCGGCCTCGATCACCGCCATCGCGAGCACCTCGCTGATGTCCTTGCCGGCGAGCTCGTACTCGAGCACCTCGGCCTGGAAGCGCTTCCCCTCGCATACCTCGCAGGGGGCGGCGACACCGGCCATGATTGCAAGGTCGGTGTAGATCACGCCGGCGCCGTTGCAGTTGGGGCAGGCGCCCTCGGAGTTGGCGCTGAACAACGCCGGCTTGACGCCGTTCTGCTTCGCGAACGCCTTACGGATCGGGTCAAGCAGCCCCGTGTAGGTCGCCGGGTTGCTGCGCCGCGAGCCCTTGATCGCCGTCTGGTCGATCGAGACGACTCCCTCCCGTCCGGACACCGAGCCGCCGATCAGCGAGCTCTTGCCCGAGCCCGCCACCCCGGTGACGACGACGAGAACGCCGAGCGGGATGTCGACGTCTACGTCCCGCAGGTTGTGCGTGGTGGCGCCGCGCACCCTCAGCGCTCCTGCCGGCGTCCGCACCGTCTCCTTGAGGGTCGTCCGGTCCTCGAGGTGGCGGCCGGTGATCGTGTCGCTTGCCCTCAGCCCCTCGACGGTCCCCTCGAACATCACCTCGCCACCTTCGGTTCCGGCCTTCGGGCCGAGGTCGACGACATGGTCGGCGATCGCGATCGTCTCCGGCTTGTGCTCCACGACGAGCACGGTGTTGCCCTTGTCGCGCAACTGCAACAGCAGCTCGTTCATCCGCTCGATGTCGTGCGGGTGCAGGCCGATCGTCGGCTCGTCGAAGACGTAGGTGACGTCGGTGAGCGAGGAGCCGAGCTGGCGGATCATCTTGACGCGCTGAGCCTCGCCGCCTGAGAGCGTGCCCGACGGGCGCTCGAGCGAGAGGTAGCCCAAGCCGATCTCCACGAACGAGTCGAGAGTCGCCCTCAGCGCGTCGAGCAGCGGTGCGACCGACCTGTTCTCGAGTTTGCTCACCCATGCGGCGAGGTCTGAGATCTGCATCGCGCAGGCCTCGGCGATGTCGATCCCCTTGATCTTCGACGAGCGGGCCTCCGCGCTGAGCCGCGTACCGTCGCACTCGGGACAGGTGGTGAAGGTAACAGCCCGTTCCACGAAGGCGCGGATGTGCGGCTGCAGCGCCTCTGAGTCCTTGGAGAGCATCGACTTCTGGATCCGCGGGATCAGGCCCTCATAGGTCAGGTTTACGCCGTCCACCTTGATCTTGGCCGGCTCCTTGTAAAGAAGGTCGTCACGTTCCCTCTTGGTGAACTTCTTGATCGGCTTGTCCGGGTCGAAGAAGCCGCAGCCCATGAAGATCCGGCCGTACCAGCCGTCCATGCTGTAGCCGGGGATCGTGAGCGCACCGTCTCTGAGCGACTTGCTCTCGTCGTATAGCTGAGCGAGGTCGATGTCGTTCACCGCGCCGCGGCCCTCGCAGCGCGGGCACATGCCGCCGAGGATGCTGAAGCTGCGCTTCTCTTTCGTCGTGCGCCCGGCGCGTTCGAAGGTGACCGCCCCGGCGCCCGAGATCGACGCGACGTTGAAGGAGAACGCTTGGGGCGAGCCGATCTGCGGCTTACCGAGCCGGCTGAAGAGGATGCGCAGCATCGCGCCCGAGTCGGTGGCGGTGCCGACCGTGGAGCGGGCGTCGGCGCCCAGCCGTTCCTGCCCGACGATGATTGCCGTCGTCAACCCTTCGAGCACGTCGACCTCGGGTCGCGCCTGCGTCGGCATGAACCCCTGTACGAACGCGCTGTAGGTCTCGTTGATCAGCCGCTGCGACTCTGCGGCGATCGTGCCGAACACGAGCGAGCTCTTGCCCGAGCCGGAGACGCCGGTGAACGCCGTCAGCCGGCGCTTCGGCAGCTCGACGCTGATGTCCTTGAGGTTGTTCACGCGCGCGCCATGCACGCGGATCAGGTCGTGGCTGTCGGCACCGTGCGACGTCGGCGACCGCGTGCTCTTCTTGGCCATGGCGGTCACTCTAGGAGAACACGGTGACCGGAGTTTCTCGATTCCTGATCGTTCTTCGCCTGATCGATACCGCGCGACTCTCCTCGCGCGACCGTCGTCATGGTCTCGATGTCTTCGATATCGCCTGGTCGACCGTCCGCTTCATCCGGATGACCTCAGGCGAGCAGCCGCACGATCGCGAACACGCCGACCGCGACGATCAGCCCTCGCAAGACGGTCGGTGGCAGCCGTCGCCCGTAGCGCGCGCCGAGCTGGCCGCCGACGATCGACGCGCCGGCGATGATCCCCGCCGGCGCCCACTCGATATGCGTGGCCACGATGAAGTACACCCCGGCCACGCCGTTGACGAGACCCGCGAAAACGTTCTTCAACGCGTTCGTGCGGTGCAGATCCTGCGCCAGCGCCACGCCGAGGATCCCCAGCAGCAGGATCCCCTGGGCGGCGCCGAAGTAGCCGCCGTAGACGCCGGTCAGATAGATGGCCACCAGCGTGGTCGACGCCCCCGTCACGCTCGCGATCGACCTCGCGCCTGGCGAGCATTCGATTCAGGCGCGGCTGAAATACGATCAGCAGGAGCGCGAGCGCGATGAACACGGGGACGATGTCCTTGAACGCCGCGGCCGGCAGCACCAGCAGCAGCACGGCGCCCGTGATGCCGCCGAGCAGCGAGCAGGCGCCGAGGCGCACCAGTCGAGCGCCCTGCCCGACCAGCTCGCGCCGGTAGCCGATCGCGCCCGACACCGATCCGGGCACGAGGCCCACGGTGTTCGACACGTTCGCGGCCACCGGCGCATACCCGAAGGCCAGCAACACCGGGAACGTGATCAGCGTCCCGCTGCCCACCACCGTGTTGATCGTTCCCGCCGCCAGGCCCGCGAGGGCGATGGCGAGCACCTCGCCGACGCTCACCGCTCAGACCGGGCGCGTCGATCTTGTACAGGCGTCCAGGCCGCGTCAAAACACGCCAACTTCCGGACGCGTGTACCGGTTCTCCGCTCATCGCCCCTATCGTCGCATCCGCCGGCATGCAGACGCCGTATGACGGGTATCTACCGCTCCCCGGCTGCGCATACGTATACCTATTGCCGAGCCTGCATGCGGACGCGTATGACGGGTCCTCTACCGTGTGCGGGCCATGGATCTCGAGCAGGCCATCCGTACCCGCCGCACCCACAAGGCCTTCGGCCCCGAGGCGCTCGACGCCACGACGCTCGAAAGCCTTTTCGACCTCGCTCGCTGGGCTCCCAACCACCATCTCACCAACCCGTGGCGGTTCCGCGCTCTCGGCCCGCGCACGCGCGAGCGGCTGATGCAGCTGGCGGAGTCCAAACAGCCGGGCTCCGCCGTCAAGCTGCGCCGCGCTCCCACCCTGGTTGCCGTCACGGCACAGCTCACGGGAGAGCCGTCTCAGGATCGCGAGGACCTGCTTGCGAGCGCGGTCGCCGCCTACATCGTGCTGCTCGGCGCGCATGCCCGTGGCCTGGCCGGCTACTGGCGGTCGGTTGCGCTGCTCGACGAGCACCAGGGGCGCGCGGTCCTCGGGTGCTCGCCGCGGGAGACGCCCGTCGGGCTGCTCTATCTCGGCCACCCGGTCCAGGAGCAGCGCGTGCCCGAGCGCGCGCCCGTCGCCGAGATCGTCACCTACCTGGACTGACCCCGGCACCTCGTCGTCGGGATCGCGGCCGGCAGTGCCGGTGACGCCTGGCGCCTTGTCCATCGCAGAACCTCGCGGTTCTCGGCAGCGCCGGTGACGCCCCGGTCTCCGCGACAGTCCCGGTGCTGTCACTCGACGCTAACGTTAGCCCTCGCTTATACTGTCTGCATGGAAGCCGTACTTCGCGCGATCGCCGAGCCTCGCCGCCGCAAGATCCTCCAGCTCGTCAGCTCCCAAGAGCTGAGCGCCGGCGAAATCGCCGCGTGCTTCGAGGTCACGCGCCCGGCGATCTCCCAGCACCTGACCGTGCTCAAGCACGCGGGGCTGGTCGTCGAACGGCGGGAGGGCACGCGCAGGATCTACCGTGCCCGGCCGGACGGGCTGGCCGAGCTGCGAGGCTTCCTGGACGAGTTCTGGGCCGCGGGGCTCGACCGCCTGAAGAGCGCCGCGGAGCTTGCCGAGAGAACTGCCCAATCAGAGAAAGGACGCAGACGATGACGCCCACCACCGAGACCAGCTCGATCGAGCGCGAGGTTCGCATCCAGGCGCGACCGGAGACGATCTTCCCGTTCCTCACCGACCCCGAGCTGTTCGGGCGCTGGAGCGGCGTCGCGACGCTCGATCCCAGACCGGGCGGGATCTTTCGCAGCGACGTCGACGGCAAGAACATCGCCCGCGGCGAGTACGTCACCGTCGACCCGCCCCGCAGCGTGACGTTCACCTGGGGCTGGGAGGCCGAGGACAGCCCCGTTCCACCGGGATCTTCAACCGTTCACATCACCCTCATCCCGGACGGCGATCATACGATCGTGCGCCTCGTCCACAGCGACCTGCCGAGCCGCGAGTCGGCCGAGTCACATGGCGCAGGCTGGGATCACTACCTCGAGCGTCTTCGCGTCGTGGGCGCCGGCGGCGACCCCGGGCCCGACTCGTGGGCGAAAGGCGCGCGAGGGTAGACGGGGGACGGAGCGCGCGCCGAGACGTAGCACCGAACGGACCGTCACACGCAGCACCTCCAAGCAGCGCAAACCAAATCAACGCTAAGGAGAAAATCGCATGGCAAACTACGCACTGGCGTACAAGGGTGGCCAGATGGCCGAGACCGACGAGGAGCGCGAACGGGTGATGGCCGCCTGGGGCGAGTGGATGGGAGCCCTCGGCTCATCGCTCGTGGACGTCGGCAACCCGTTCGGGGCCTCGGCGACCGTCAGGAACGGCGGTACGGTGACCGACGGCGCCGCCTCGGCGCTGACCGGCTACTCGATCCTCGACGCCGACAGCCTCGCCGCCGCGACGGAGCTCGCGAAGGGCTGTCCGGTCCTCGCAAACGGCGGCTCCGTCGAGGTCTACGAAACGATCAAAGTGATGTAAGAACTCAAGCGGGGCACGCCGGGCGCCCAGGAACCGGCAATGGTTCTTGACATACTGCGCCCGGCGATGCGTCGACCGACCGTCACCCTTGCGCTCCTCGCAGCAGGAGCGCTGCTCGGCGCGTGCGGGCGCAGCAACCCCACCGCCGTCTCCACCGTCACGGTGCAGGCTACGACGAGCGGGTCGCACACCGGGGCCCAGAAGACACCGCCTGCCGCCGGCGGCGGGTCGTCGGCCAAGGCCAAGGCGCAGGCGCTCGCGTTCGCTCGCGCCGTGAACCTGACCGCTGCAGATGTGCCCGGCTTCAAGTCCTCCACGACGCACCACGGCGAAACGGCCGTCGAACAGCGTCGCGAGCGCGAACTGCAGGCCTGCACCGGCGGAGGCTTGGAAGCGGATGCGAACCTCGCTCAGGAGAGCTCGCCCGCCTTCAAGCTCGAGCACGGCATTCTCGACCTGAGCGTCAACTCCGAAGTCAGCGTCGCCCGCACTCCTGCGCTCGCGGCCAAGGAGCTCGCGACGATCCGCTCCAGCCACTTCCGCGCATGCCTGACCAAGTACCTCAACCTGCTCTTCGGCGAACAGGATCGCCCAGGCACGACCGTTGGGCCGATCTCGATCGCGCAGGGCACTCCCCCGGCGGCCGGTGCGAGCGGCAGCTTCGGTTGGCGGATCACCGCGACGATCTCCACGCGCGGCGTCAAGCTTCCCTTCTACCAGGACATGCTCGGCTTCGTCTACGGCTCCGCCGAGGTCTCGCTCGTCAGCTCGGGCGCGCTGCGCCCGTTCCCCGCAGCGGTGGAGCAGCAGCTGTTCGCGCTGCTGCTCGACCGGGCCAAGACGCACGGCAAGTAAACTTGCAGCTGGCCCGCAAGGCTCCGATCGGACCAAAGACGGTGGATTCCTCGCAAAATGCGTTAATCTCGGCCGGATGGGAACGCATTCCGATAACGCGAAACCAGTAGATGGGCGTCTCTTTGCCCATCTCCCCCACCCCCGCTCCGGCGCAGACGTCGTTCGCAGGCGTTTGAGCATGCCGCGCACCAGAGCGATTGCGATCGGTGCCGTGCTGGCGGTGGCGATCACCGGGGCTGCCTTCATGCTCGGAGGCGCTCGCCGCGACGGCGGGCTGCTGGCCTCTGGCTCGGCCAGCGCGGCCTCCCCCGCGACCCCCGTGCCCCCCGCGGCGCCGCTGTCCCCCACTCGCCTGCTGGCCCTGCCGGCGCGCACGATCGCCAACCCCACCCAGCCGCTGACCGTCACCCTGTCGGCGCCCCCTGCGCCCGGCTCGCCCGTGCCGATGCTCAGGCCGGCCGTCGCGGGCGCGTGGGCAACGGTCGGCGACTCCGCCGTCTTCACCCCCACCTCCACCCTGCAGCCCTGCTCGACCTACACGCTCACGGTCTGGTCCGGCACGATCGCCGTCGGCCATTCGCCCCTCGGCAGGCGCCAGACGATCCCGCTGCAGGTGCCCTGCCCGCCGATCGCCGCCCTGCAGCAGGCGCTGGCCCGTCTCGGCTACATGGGCGCCGCCTTCCACCCGCGCTACGACGTCCATCTCGCGTCCGGCCCGGAGACGCGCCGCGAAGCCGCCGAACACGCGTTTCACGCGCCGCGCGGCGCGCTCGTCCCCGACCCCTCCGACGCCCCCGCGATCGAGACCGGCCGGCTGGACGAGACGACCAAGGGCGCGCTAACCGTCTACCAGTCCGATCGCGGCCTCGCAGCGACCGGCGAACCCAACTACGCCACCTGGGCGTCGCTGCTCGCCTCCGAGACCGCCTACCGGCACGCTCCCCATCCGTACACATGGGTGACCGTGTCCGAGTCCTCGCCGGAGACGCTTCGCGTGCACGTCGGCAACCGGGTCGCGTTCAGCACGCCCGCCAACACCGGCGTGCCCGGCGCCGAAACGGCACGGGGGATCTTCCCGATCTACTCGCGCCTGACGTCCACGACGATGACCGGCGAAGACGTCGACGGCACCAAATACAAAGTCGAAAACGTGCCTTGGGTCAACTACTTCAACGGCGGCGATGCCGTCCACGGCTATGAACGCGCCTCTTACGGCTCTCCCCAGTCCAACGGCTGCGTCGAGCTGCCGATCACAGCTGCCCACACCGTCTACGGCATGCTTTCGCTCGGCGACATCGTCGATGTCGAGGGCTGAGTGGGACTTCCAGGCGCACGTGAGTGCGGCCGCTGTCAGAAGCCTTCCAGCGGAGCGCGCAGTGCCGCGAGCGCATCCGCGTAGATGCGCTGCTTGATCGTCTTGAGCGTCGCCGGGTCCTTGCCGGCGAGCGCCGCCGCGCGGGCGACCGCGCGCAGCAGGACGTCGTCCTCGGGCACTGCCTCCTCGACGATGCCGGCGAGCGCCGCTTCCTCTCCCCCGTAGCGCCTGCCCGTCGTCATCGCCTCATGCGCCGTGCGGGCCGATAGGCGCGCGGCGATCAGCGCGGTCATCCCCGGGGTGAACGGGATCTTGATGTCGATCTCCGGCAGGCAGAAGTACCCGCGGTCGGCTCGCATCACGCGCTCGTCATGGGCGAGCGCGAGCATCGCCCCGCCGGCGAACGTGTGACCCTGCAGCGCCGCCACGCACGGCACGCCGAGCTCGAGCACGCGCGCCAGCAGCTCGTTCAGGCGCGTCACGAACGGCCCCACACCGTCGCCCTGCTGCCCCAGCCAGTCGAGGTCGAGGCCGATCGACCAGAACTTGCCGGTCGCGGTCGTCACCAGCGCGCGCGGGGCCGGGGCGCCTTCGACCTCGGCGAGATGGCCCTCGATCGCCGTCAGCGAGTCGCCGTTGAAGCGGTTCTCGCCGTCGCCGAGGTCGAGCACGAACACATCGCCGTCACGGGTCAGGGTGGACGTCATATGTTTCTCCTTCGGTCAAGGGCCACCCTTCGGGTGTGGGCTCGCGCATCATGACGATCTCAATGCCAACAGGTGTTGTGACCGGCGCCGCTTCGGTTGGACGCAGCTGCGCGCCCACGGGTCTCCCATATGTTCACCCGCCGTGCTTCATATCTAGGCCTCTTGCGCAGCGGGGGCGCGCTCGCTACGCCGGGACAGAGCACTTCCCGGCCGCCACCAGTTGAGCTCCCCGAGCAGCGCGACCGTGGACGGCACCAGCAGCCCGCGCACGACCGTCACGTCGAGCACGATCGCGAGGCCCATGCCGACGCCAAGCTCCTGGAACGGCACGAGCGGGGAGACCGCGAACGAGAAGAACACCACTCCCATCGTGATCCCCGCGAGCGTGATCGAGCGCGAGGAGCCGATCAGCGCGCGCTTCAAGCTCGCCGTGTTGCTTTCGCCTTCGCGATGGTGCTCGCGCACACGGGAGAGCAGGAACACCTCGTAGTCGGTCGACAGCCCGAAGATCGTCGCGAACAGGAACAGCGGCACGAAGTAGCCGATGTCGCCTGTTCCGCGGAAGCAGAAGGTCATGATCCCGAGCGCCGCCGACACCGACAGCAGCGTCGTCAGCGCGGCCTTCAGCGCGATCAGCGGCGCGGCGAAGATGACCGTCAGGACGAGGATCTCGGCGAGCAGCACCACCAGCACGACCAGCGGCGTGCGTTCGTTGATGCGGCTGATCAGATCGAGCCCGACCGCGGTTGCACCACCGACCACCGCCTGCGACCCGTACTCCCGGCCCAGCGTCGCGCGCAGGTCGCGCACGATCGTGTCCGCCTTCGTGCTGTCCCCATACGCGTCGAGCGTCGCCGACATCCGCACCCATCCCTGCGCGCCGAGCTCCGCCGGGCCGACCTGCACGACGCCGGGCTGGGCCGCGAGCAGCGCTCGCAGCTTCGCCGGCGGGCCCGTGGGCGATCACGATCGCCGGTGTTCCGGCGCCCGGCCCAAAGCTGTCCGATACCTGCCCGGTCGCGACGCGCACGGGGTCTGAGCTCGGCAGCACGCTGATCGACTTCAACGTGATGTGCATCCCTCCGATCGGCACCGACAGCAAGACCATGATCGGCACCACCGTCGCCACCACCGCGACCCGGCGCCGCACGACGAAGTCCGCGAGCCTGTGCCAGAACCGGCCGCTCTGGGCAGCGCTCACCGCCGCTTTGATCGAGAACCGATCGAGCCGCCCGCCGAGCAGCACGAGCGCGGCCGGGGTCATCGTCAGGGCCGCGGCGACCGCGATCAGCGCGGCTCCGATCGCGCCCGTGGCCAGCGACTCGAACACGCCGAGCCCCGTCACATACAGCCCGGCGAGCGCCGTGGCGACGGTCAGGCCGGAGACCGTGATCGCGCGCCCCGTGCTCTGCAGCGCCTCGGTGATCGCCTGCTCGATCGTCACGCCTTCGCGCGCCATCGCCTCGCGCACGCGCGTGACCATGAACAGCGAGAAGTCGATGCTCAGCCCGAGGCCGAGCACGAGCACGGTGTCCTCGACGAACACGCTCAGCTGCACGATGAATGACAGCAGGTACAAAAAGCCGAACGTCACGCCCACGCACACCGCCGCGAGGCCCAGCGGCAGCACCGCCGCCGCCAGCGACAGGAACGCGACCAGCAGGATCGCGAGCGTGACCGGGAACGAGATCAGCGAGGAGGTCTGCAAGCTCTTCTTCGACTGCACCATGTAGCGCTGATAGATGCCGCTTTCGCCGACCAGCAGGGCCTTCGCGGAGGTCAGCCGGGCATGTTCGAGCGCCGTGTCGACGTCCGGCACGCGTGTCTGGGCGTAGCCGACGCTGCCGGCGAACGCCACCGGCAGCAGCGCCGCACGGCCGTTCGTCGAGATCACCGGCGCACCGACCTGCTTGACGCCCTTTACGGAGCGAGCCGTCTGCGCTGCGAGCGCGACGTCGTGCGCCGGCACTCGCGGCGCGCCGTGCGCGGCCAGCACCGACAGGTACGCCTGCGGCACCGCAGATCGCTTGAACAGGCGTTCTCCCAACGCGGCTGCTCGCTGGGACTGCGATCCGGAGGCGATATACCCGCCGTTCTGCACCCGATCGCTCAGTTTCGCGGCGAACCCCCCGCTGAGCAGCAGCACCACCAGCCAGAACCCCAAGATCTTCCTGGGATTGCGCAGTACGAACCTGGCCAGCGCGGTCATTGCGGCTATGCCTCCCGCGCCGCCGGCTTGAGATGAGCGTTCGTCGTAGCGATACGCACATTCTTTTGCCAGCTCTAGGTCCTATGTGTGCGTTTGCGCACACACGGCTCCCGATTGCGGGCCCGCGGATCGCAGGCCCGCGCAACCACGCCTTACTTGACCGTCAGCGTCCCTTCCATCCCGGCCATCCGGTGTCCGGGGACCGAGCAGTAGAACTTGTACGTCCCGGGCTTCAGGTTCAGCGAGACCGTCTTGGACCCGCCCTGAAAGGTCGGTGTTGCGCCCACGACCGCGCCGGAGGCCGAGGCGATCGTCACGTTGTGACCGACCGGCGCCGTGTTGGCGAAGTCGATCGAGACCTTCCCGGCTTTGGCGCTGAGCGAGGTCATGTTGTACTTCAGCTGGCCTTCCGGGTTCGCTTCCAGGCTCAGCTTCTGTTCTGCCCCTTCGCTGCTCGCGGGCGCCGGGGTCGAGGAGGCGGCAGAGCTCGAGGTCGTCGGAGTTTCGGCCGCGCTCGACGGCGCCGACGCGGAGGAGCTCGTGCTGTTCGACGAGCCGCCGCAGCCGGCCAAGGCGAGCAGGCCGACGGCCAGCGCCAGCGCCGAGATCTTGGGCAGGGAGCATCGCGTCTTCAGTAGATCTGCTGCTTTGAGCCTCACGAGTCGATCCTCCGTTGTCGGGGCCATCGGTCGGTAGGACGCCACCCGCGGCGGATCCTTCCCGGTATACAGGTAGTACCCATGGTTCCCGCGCACCAGGCGTATCTGCTGCAGGCGCGACAGATGCAGGCGCTATCGTTCTCGGTGCACATCCCCCTGGTCTGCTTCGGGATCGCCTTCCCGGCGATGATCCTGCTTGTCGAGTGGCGCTACCTGCGCTCCGGCGATCAGCTGTATCGCACGCTGGCGCGGCGCTGGACGCGGATCATGGTGGCGCTGTTCGCGGTCGGCGTGATCACCGGGACGATCCTCAGCTTCGAGATGGGCCTGCTGTGGCCCAACTTCACCTCGACGTTCGGCAGCGTGTTCGGGCTGGGCTTCGCGATCGAGGGCTTCTCGTTCTTCATGGAGGCGATCTTCCTCGGCATCTACGTCTACGGCTGGGATCGCCTCTCCCCGCGCGCGCACTTCCTCAGCGGCATCCCGATCGCGATCGCGGGCTTCACCGGCTCGCTGATGGTGATCGCGGTCAACGCGTGGATGAACCATCCGTCGGGCTTTCGCCTGCAGGGCGGTAAGGCGGTCGACGTGCACCCGCTCGCCGCGCTGTTCGGGAACAGCTTCCTGTGGCCGGAGCTGATCCACATGTACATCGCCGGCTACATCGTCACCGGCTTTCTGCTCGCCGGCGCTTATGCGATCGGCCGCCTGCGCCGCTGGCGGCTCCCGCCCACCCGCTATCAGCGCATCGCTCTCACGATCCCGCTGACGATCGCGGCGCTCGCCTCGCCCGTGCAGGTGCTGATCGGCGATTGGGCCGCGCGCGAGGTCGCCGTCTCCCAGCCGGTCAAGCTCGCGGCGATCGAGGGCCTCGCGAAGACCACGAACGGCGCGCCCGAGCACCTGCTCGGCTGGTACACCGGCGAACAGGTCAAGTACGGCATCCGCATCCCGAAACTGCTCTCGCTGCTCGCCTTCCACAACCCCGACGCGACCGTCAAGGGTCTCGACACCGTCCCGGAAAGCGAGCGGCCGCCGGTCAACGTCGTGCGCGTCTCGTTTCAGCTGATGGTCGGCGTCGGCACGATGCTCGCGCTGCTCGGCGGGCTGTGCCTGTTCATGCTCGTCAGACGCAGGCGCCTGCCGAAGTCGGTCTGGTTCTACCGGGCGCTCGCGCTCGCGGGGCCGGCCTCGGTGGTCGCGCTGATCGCCGGTTGGGTCACGACCGAGGTCGGCCGCCAGCCGTGGGTCGTCTACCACGTGATGCTCACCTCCCAGGCCGTCACCGGCGCGCGCGGCATCCCTGTCGGCTACGCCACCCTCGCGCTGGTCTACCTCGGCGTGGCGGGCGGTGTCGTCTGGATCCTGCGCCGGCTCGCCCGCGCGCCGCTGGACGGTGACGACGGCCCTCTCCCTACCTCCGCCCCGACCCGGCGCCGACGGTCTGACGCGCGATGCACCTGTACGAGCTGCCATTGATCTTCGTGCTGATCGGCCTCGTGCTCTACACGGTGCTGGCCGGAGCGGACTTCGGCGCGGGCTTCTGGCAGCTCTTCGCCGGTCTCGGCGAGGGCGGCGTGCGCGTGCGCGACCACGCGCACGACTCGATGGCGCCCGTGTGGGAGGCCAACCACGTGTGGCTGATCTTCGTGCTGACCGTCACCTGGACCGCGTATCCGACGGCGTTCGGCTCGATCGCCTCCACCCTGTCCGTGCCGCTGTTCATCGCCGCGATCGGGATCGTCCTGCGCGGCGCGACCTACGCGCTGCGCGCGGGCACCTCCACGCATCGCGAGCAGCGGACGATCGACGCCGTGTTCGCGGTCTCCTCGATCCTCACGCCGTTCGCGCTCGGCACGATGGTCGGTGCGATCGCCTCGCGCCGCGTGCCCGTGGGCAACGCCGCGGGGCGCATGTTCTCGAGCTGGACGGGCCCGACCTCGATCCTGGTGGGGGTGCTCGCGGTGGCGACCTCGGCTTACCTCGCCGCGGTGTTCCTCGCCGCCGACGCCGCGCGCGGCGGAGACGCGGAGCTCGAGCGGCGCTTTCGCGCGCGCGCGCTCGGGGCGGGCATCGCGGCCGGCGCGGTCGCGCTCGCGGGGATCGCGGTGCTCCACGGCGACGCTCACCCCCTCTACCACCACCTGCTGCACGGCGGGGCGCTGGCAATCCTGATCGTCTCGATCCTCGCCGGGGTCGCCACTCTTGGGCTGGTCCTGCGCAGCCGCTTCGAGATGGCCCGCTACACCGCCGCGCTCGCCGTCGCCGCGGTGATCGCCGCGTGGGCGCTCGCGCAGAGCCCGGTCCTGCTGCCCGGACTCACCGTGCGCGAGGCCGCAGCCCCGCACGACACGCTCGTGGCCGTGACCGTCGCGGTGCTCGGCGGCGCGGTGATCCTGTTCCCCTCGCTGGGGCTGCTCTTCCGGCTCGTGTTGCACGGCCGGCTCGACCACGACGCCGAGAGCGCCGCGCGTCCCCTGCCCGTCGCCCCAGCGCTGCTGTCAGCCTCGTCTGCCGGCCTGCTCGCACGCGTGGCCGGGGCTTGCCTACTGGCCGGGTTCGGGTTCCTGACGATCGCCGAAGCGGGCTGGGCGCACGCGGTCGGGGTCATTGCGCTGTTCGGGTTCATGGTGTGCGGCGTCGCCGCCGCCATCGTCACGCCGTCAGGCTGAGCGGAACCTCGTCGACATAGCACCAGCTCCAGTCCTCGCCCGGCTCGGCCGAGCGGACGATCGGATGCCCGCTCGAGTGAGCGTGCGCGGTCGCGTGACGGCCCGGCGAGCTGTCGCAGCAGCCGATGCGCCCGCAGGTCTGGCACATCCGCAGGTGAACCCAGCGACCGCCGGTCGCCAGGCACTCCTCGCAGCCGGCGATCTCGGGCGGCAACTCGAGCAGCTGCACCTGATCGACGTGGCTGCACACGGCCATGCGGTCAGTGTAGGCCTATTGCCGACACGCTCGACGGCGACCACCTGAGACAGGCTCTCAGGTGGTCTCGTGGCGCGCGCGCGGCTCGGTGTGAATGACCACGTCCGCTAGATCGGGCATCGACTGGCGCAGCTCCTCCTCGAGCTCGCTCGCGAGCCGGTGGGCATCGACGAGCGACTCGCCGGGATCGACGCCGAGCGTGAGGAACAGCACGCGCCCTGCGTCGGTCGAGAGCAGCCTGACCTGCTCGGCGGGCAGCGATGTGACCTCGGCGCGCGCCCGTACGAGGCGTTCGATCTCGCTTACGGTGTGGCGCTCGTCGCCGCGCTCGACCGATCGGGCGGCGAGCCTGCGCTCGAGCGGCTCGAGATGGGTCTGCGCCTCCCCCACCCCCGGCCGCGCGCAGATCGCCCGCTCGACACGCTCTGAGATCTCGTGGGCCGAGCCGAGGTCGAGGTCGGCGGGGAACTTCAGGTGCAGCGAGACGCTGGCCGACCCGTCCTGCTCGAAGATCGTGATGTCGTGCGCCTCCATCACCAGCGGCTCGGCCAAGGCGATCGCGAGCACCCGCTCGCGCA
This sequence comes from uncultured Solirubrobacterales bacterium, assembly GCA_963784875.1. Classification (GTDB taxonomy): domain Bacteria; phylum Actinomycetota; class Thermoleophilia; order Solirubrobacterales; family Solirubrobacteraceae; genus Palsa-744. The sequence continues at coordinate 497,180 of CAWATE010000002.1, read as the reverse complement.
GGTCGAGCCCGCGGTTGCGGGGCTCCACGTGCACGACGACGTCGCTGCCGGGCAGCGCGTCCTCGACGGCGGACTCGATCAGGTCGGCGGCCTGGTGGCCCTCGACGACCGCCTGCCCCGGCGGCACCGTCACGACGACGTCGGCGAAGTAGCGTCCCGCCGACTCGCGCAGGCGCAGGCGACTCAGCTCGATGTCGACCCCGAGGTCCGCGATCGCGCGCTCGGCGGCCTCGCGCGCCTCCGCGGGCGTGCGGTCCATCAGCACGTTCGCGTTCTCGGAGATCAGCCGCGCCGCGGCGAGGAAGATGATCGCCGCCACGACGAGTGCCGCGACCGAGTCGCCTTGAGCGAAGCCGCCGTGCACGGCCAGCAGCCCCGCCAGCACCGCCAGCGAGCCCGCCATGTCGCCGGCGAAATGAAAGGCGTTGGCGCGCAGCGCGGCGCTGTCATAGCGCCGGGCGGTGCGCAACGAGACGGCTGTGCGGCTGAGGTCGACTACGAGCGCGACCGCGATCACGGCGAGCTCATACCAGTGGATCCGCGGCGCGCCGGCGCCGGTGAGCAGGTGGCCGAGCGCCGCAACGGTGACCACGGTCCCGCCGGCGAGCAGGATCGCCGACTCGCCCAGCGCGCCGAGGTTCTCGGCGCGGCGATGGCCGTAGGGATGCTCGGGGTCGGCAGGTCTTCCCCCGAGCCGCACCGCGAAGAACGTGAGGATCGCGGCGATCACATCGCCGCTCGACTCGATCCCGGAGGAGAGCAGTCCCAGGCTGCCGCTCGCGAGGCCGACCGCCAGCTTCAGCGCCACGAGCAGCGACGCGGCAGCGATCGAGACGAGCGTCGTCCGCCGCGGTGTGAAGATCGCCTCGCTGCCATCCTCCTGCTCGAGCATCCTCAGAGACTATGCGGCGTATCGTGAGACCGATGTCTCACGACAACACAGGACACACCCATGCGCTCGCCGCCGACGCCGACGGGGGCAAGCTGACCGTCGCCCTGGCGCTGATCGTCGGCTTCATGACGGTCGAGGTCGCGGCGGGGGTGGTCGCGCACTCGCTCGCGCTGCTGTCGGACGCCGGGCACATGCTCACCGACGCGCTCGCGATCGGTTTCTCGCTGCTCGCGCTGCGGCTGGCCGCCCGGCCGGCCAGGGGCGCGATGACGTTCGGCTTCAAGCGCGCGGAGATCCTCTCCGCCCAGGCCAACGGGGTGACCTTGCTGGTGCTCGCCGCGTTCATCGCCTACACCGCTGTGCGCCGCCTGTTCGACCCTCCCCACGTGCAAGGCGGCCTGATCCTGGCCGTGGCGCTGGCCGGCATCCTCGTCAACCTCGCCGCCGCGCGGATGCTGGCCCGGGCCAACCACAGGAGCCTCAACGTGGAGGGCAGCTACCGCCACGTGCTGACCGACTTGTACGGCTTCATCGGCACCGCGATCGCCGCCGGAGTGATCCTGCTGAGCGGCTTTCAACGCGCCGACCCGCTCGTCTCGCTGGTGATCGCCGGGCTGATGATCCATTCCGGCGTCGGGCTCGTGAAGGCGTCGGGACGGATCTTCATGGAGGCCGCGCCGGAGGGCCTCGACCCGCGGGCGATCGGCGAGGCCCTCGTCGGCGCGCCCGGCGTCGTCGAGGTACACGACCTGCACGTGTGGGAAATCACGAGCGGCTTCCCGGCGCTATCCGCGCATGTGCTTGTCGGCGCCGACAGCGACTGCCACGCGGCGCGGCGCGCGATGGAGGCGATGCTCCACGAGCGCTTCGGGGTAGACCACACGACGCTGCAGGTCGATCATCGCGGCGGCGCTCTGCTGGAGATCGCGCCGGCGCGACGGCAAGCCCACTATTGAAAGACGATCTAAGCGGGTACAGCTTCGGCAAGCCTTTTGCCCTGCCCGCGGGTTGAGGTGATCACGGACTTGGTCGTTTGCAATGGTCCGACGGGCAGGTGGGGCCGTACACAATGTCGAACGAGTCCCCTGGAACGGCGCCCAGAAGAATAATTGACAACGCAACTATCGCGGCGTATAATTCCGACTCCAAGCATCGGATTAGAAGGACGCTCATGTCAGACTCCCCAGCAAGCTCAACCCCCACACTGGATCCCCTCACGCTCGTGCAGAGCGGCGAGCCGGAGCCGGATACCACAACAGAGACAGCCACAGACTCGGGCGCAGACACCGCGGCCGAGACGACAGTCGCGCCTGTAGCCGGGCGTTTGGATAGCCCGGTGGAGCGGCTCGATCTCAGCACGCCCGAGACGTTCATCCCCGAGGCGGTCGACCAGCTGCTCGCGCACTCGCGACGCTATCCCCTGCTCGCCCCCGCCCAGGAGATAGACCTGGCCAAGCGGATCGAGCGCGGCGACCTGCACGCCAAGGAAATGCTCGTCAACTCCAACCTGCGACTGGTCGCCTCCAACGCGCGGCGCTACCAGAACCAGGGCCTGCCGCTCGCCGACCTCGTCCAGGAGGGCATGCTCGGCCTGATCCGCGCGAGCGAGAAGTTCGACTGGCGCAAGGGCTTTCGCTTCTCCACGTACGCGACCCTGTGGATCCGCCAGGCGATCCAGCGCGGCCTTGAGAACTCCGGGCGCACGATCCGCCTGCCCGTTCATGTAGCACAGCGCTCGCGCAAGGTCGGGCGCGTCGAGCGCGAGCTGTCCGTCCGCCTCGGGCGCGAGCCCACGGTGGAGGAGCTCGCCGCCGAGACGGGCCTGGAGATCGAGCAGGTCGAGGAGGTGCGCCACCAGCGCGCCGCGCTCGTCAGCCTCGACCAGCAGATCGGCGAAGACGGCGACACCGCCCTCGGAGACCTGCTGCCATCGGACGCCGAGGCGCCCGAGGAGACGGCCTGGGACAACGAGCGCGAGCGGATCGTGCACCGCGCGATCGAGCAGCTGCCCGACACCGAGCGGACCGTGCTGACGCTGCGCTTCGGCACCGGCCGCGAGGAGCCGCAGACGCTCACCGCGATCGGCAAACGGCTCGGCTTCTCCGCGGAGCGGGCTTCGCAGCTCGAGCAGCGCGCGCTGAAGAAGCTCGCCGAGTCGCCGGAGCTGGCCGCACTGAGAGAGGCCGCCTAAACGTTTTGTAGGCTGACCCTCCGGGCACTAGTTCCAGCAACTGGGAGAACTGGGAGGAGGCTGAATGGCTGAGAAGACGTTGTGGGAGCGGACGGTCGAGCTGACGATCGCCGTCGGCGAACGGGCGCTCGCTCCGGTGGAGCGATTCATCGGGCGGCGCTCGCTCGTCGGCGACGAGACGTTCTTCCCGGTGGAGCGCTTTCCGTGGGTCGAGCAGGTCGAGGCCAACTGGGAGACGATCCGCGAGGAGTTGGAGAGCGTGCTCGAGGATCGCGCGGCGCTGCCGAACTTCCAGGACATCTCCAAGGACCAGATCGAGATCACCGACGACGACCGCTGGAAGACGCTGTTCCTGTACGGGTACGGCTTCAAGGCCGATCTGCCCACGCAGATGTGTCCGCGGACGGCGGCGCTGATGGAGCAGATCCCGGGGATGAAGACGGCGATGTTCTCGATCCTCTCACCGCGCAAGCACATCCTCGACCACCGCGGCCCGTACAAGGGCGTGCTGCGCTACCACCTCGGCCTGATCGTGCCCGAGGACAAGGAGGCGTGCCGGATCCGTGTCGGCGATGACTTCCGCTATTGGGAAGCGGGCAAGAGCATGATCTTCGACGACACGTTCAACCACGAGGTGTGGAACGACACCGACGAGACGCGGGTCGTGCTGTTCGTCGACGTGCTACGCCCCCTGCCCTCCCCGTGGGCGCAGGTCAATCGGGCGATCGTCAAGGCGATCGGCTACTCCCCGTTCGTGCTCGATGCCAAGCGCAACCAGCAGGCGTGGGAACGGCGCTATGAAGCGCAGCGACGCACTGGCGCGGTGAGCAGCGCTCAGACGGAGGAGACGTCGAGCCCCGTGCCCTGAAGCAGACCGTTGGCCTGGGAGTTGAGCGTCGTGAACTCGCCCGTGAGGATCAGCAGGCCAAGCACGATCATGACGGCGCCGCCGATCCCGATGATCACCGGGAAGTGGCGCTTGACGACCGCCAGCGCGCTCGTCATCCGCTCGAACGCGAGCGCGATCAGGAGAAACGGGATGGCGAGGCCGGCGGAGTAGAAGGCGAGCAGCAGCGCCCCGTGCGCGGCCGAGCTCGAAACAGCCGCCTGGGTGAGGATCGCGCCGAGGGTGATGCTCGTGCATGGGGTCCAGGCGATCGCGAACGCAGCGCCTGCGACGAGCGGCCCGCCGCGGCCGGCGAGGCGCAGCAGCGCCTCCGAATGCCACTCGCGGTTGAAAAGGCGCACGAAGGGGGTTGCCAGGAAGAACAGCCCCATCGCGACGATCAGCACGCCGCCGACCTGCTGGAGGGTCTGTTTGTGGGCGTTGAGCGAGGAGCCGATCACGGTGGCGCTCATGCCGAGCAGGATGAAGATCAGGGAGAAGCTCGCGATGAACAAAAGGCTCGGCACGAGCACGCGGCGGGCCCCGACCCCCTCTTTCATGTCGGCGGGTGTGACTCCAATGACGGTGGAGAGGTAGCCGGGGACAAGCGGCAGCACGCAGGGCGAGAGAAACGACACGAGCCCGGCGGCGAGCGCGATCGGGATACCGACGCCGGTCGCGGTGTCAGAGGTCGACGCGGCGGCCAGGGCCAGGTGAGCGGGGCTCACGACTGCACCATCATCTCGCGCAGCTCGAGGACCTCTCGCTCGAGCCTTGCCACGCGCTCCTCCAACTGGGCACCAGAGGGACTCGAGACGGTCGCTGGCGGTTCTGCGCGCGACGGTCGATCTTCGGGGCCTGCGTCCTGGTCTTCGAGCAGCTGCGAGTAGCGCTCCTCCTTCTGCCCGGGCCTGCGACCGAGCCGCGCCGCGAGTCCGCGCGCGATCAGCCGCTCGAGCGTTTCGTGCACCTCGTCAAGACCGGCGAACGCATGCATGCGCTCGGCGCGCTGCTTGAGCTCGCCCGGCGTCTGTGGCCCGCGTAGCATCAGCACGCACACGATCGCCTCCTCGGCGGAGTCCATCGGCAGCGCTTCGCTCAGCAGGTGGCGGTACTTCGGCGAGCGCCCACGCCCGCTCGCCAGGCGCGTAAGGCCGTGGCGCTCGAGCCGGTGTAGCGCATCGCGGATGGTCGCATCGTCGTAGTCGAGGACCGGATCGCGGTTCGTCGACTGATTGCACGCCAGACGCAGCGAGTTCAGCGTCAGCGGATACATGTCCGGCGTCGTGCGGTGCTTCTCGATCAGACAGCCCAGCACGCGCGTCTCCGAAGCAGAGAGATTCATAGCCATAGCGTACGTATTTTTGATCGGCCCCCTGCCGGGGGCCGCGCGGCGTTCGCGTGGCGGCGTATGGGCAGCGGTAAAATCCGGCGGGTGATCGAATCGACTGTGCGCGTGGGGCTGTTCTCTTGAGTCGCCGGCAGCCCTCTGGGCGAGGAGGATTCTCCGTCGAAAGTCCCCACGGCCGCCAGCCGCCGGAGCTGCGGCCGCAGGACATCCCCGACGGTCCGGTCTCGCTGCGGCGCATCGGCAAGCTGTTCGCGCCCTATCGCGCGCGACTCAGCGGACTGCTCGCCTTGATCTTCCTCGCTGCCGGCCTCGGTGTGGTCAGCCCGTTCCTGCTGCGCGGCGTGCTCGACGACGCCTACCCCCACCATGACACGGCGCTGCTGAGCGAGCTGGTCGGGGGCATGATCGCGCTGTCGATCGTGGGCGGCGTCGTCGGCGTGGCGCAGACCTGGATCTCGAATCAGGTCGGCCAGCGCGTCATGCACGACCTGCGCGCAGCCGTGTACGCGCACCTGCAGCGCATGTCGTTGGCGTTCTTCACCCACACACGCACGGGCGAGGTGCAGTCGCGGATCGCCAACGACATCGGCGGGATCGACAGCGTCGTCACATCCACCGCGACCTCGATCGTGCAGAACGTGACAACGGTCGTCGCGGTGGTCGTGGCAATGACGCTGCTCGACTGGCGCCTGGCGGCGTTCTCACTGTTTCTGCTGCCCTTCTTCGTATGGCTCACGCGCCGTGTGGGCAACGAGCGCAGACGCATCCAGTCGGTACGGCAGAGCCGCCTGGCGGACATGTCGACGCTCGTGGAGGAGTCGCTGTCGGTGTCGGGGATTCTGCTCGGCAAGACGATGGGCCGCTCGCCCGAGCTGGTCCGCCGCTTCAGCGACGAGTCCGGCGAACTTGCCGATCTGGAGGTCCGCGCGCGGATGGCCGGGCGCTGGCGGATGGCCTCGGTGCAGATGAGCTTCGCGATCATGCCGGCCGCCGTGTACTGGTTCGCGGGCGAGAACATCGCCGCCGGCGGTCACGCGATCTCGATCGGGACGGTCGTCGCGTTCACGACGCTGCAGACGCGCCTGCTGTTCCCAATCCAGTCGCTGCTGTCGGTCGGCCTGGAAGTGCAGACCTCGCTCGCGCTGTTCGGGCGGATCTTCGAGTACCTCGACCTCCCTGTCGACATCGTCGAGCGGCCGGGAGCGCGCGCGTTGGGCGAGGTGCGCGGGGACGTGCGCTTGGAGGACGTGTGGTTTCGCTACGCCGCCGAGGCGCCGTGGACGCTCGAGGCGATCGCCGCGGAGATCCCGGCCGGCACCCGCACCGCGCTGGTCGGTGAGACGGGCTCGGGCAAGACGACGCTCGCCTACCTCGTCGCGCGGCTGTACGACCCGCAGCAGGGCTGCGTGAGCATCGACGGGGTCGACATCCGCGACATGACGCTGCAGTCGCTCGCGCATACGGTCGGGCTGGTCTCCCAGGAGACCTATCTGTTCCACGCCTCGATCCGTGAGAACCTGCGCTTCTCCTGTCCCGAGGCGAGCGACGGTGAGATCGAAGATGCGGCCCGCGCTGCACAGATCCACGAGCTGATCTCCTCGCTGCCCGACGGCTACGACACGCCGGTCGGCGAGCGCGGGTATCGCTTCTCGGGCGGTGAGAAGCAACGGATCGCGATCGCGCGCACGGTGCTGCGCAACCCGCCGGTGCTGATCCTCGACGAGGCGACCTCGGCGCTCGACACCGAGACCGAGCGCGCGGTGCAGATGGCGCTCGACGACCTCTCGCGCGGGCGCACGACGATCGCGATCGCCCATCGGCTGTCGACGATCCGCGACGCAGACCAGATTCTCGTACTCGACGGCGGGCGGATCCTCGAGCGCGGCACCCACGAGGAGCTGCTCGAGCTGGGCGGGCGCTACTTCGCGCTGCTGAGAGGCGCAGCGGCTGGAGAGGACCGTCCGGAGACCGTGGCCGGCTCCCCCGCCGCGCTGGCGTAGCGCGCGGCTCGCCGCGGCGGAGGACTCGACGGCCGTGCGCCTGTCGAGCACGCCCGCGACTCGCCCATCGCCGCGTGCAACTGGAAGCGCTGTCGCCGCTATGCCGCGGCGTCGATGTTGAGGCGCACGTAGTCGACGACCACCGGCTCGCCCAGCGCGGCGAGCACCTCATCCATAAACGGCTCGCGCAGGTCCTCGGGCAGGTGCTGGACGTGCGGGCCGAGGACGATCGTGGAGAGGAACTCGCGCGGGTGCTCGGGCTGCGTGGGCGCCGGCTGCAGCCAGCACTCCGCGGTGTCGAAGCCGGCCGCGAGCAGGCGCTCGCGGGTCTCCTGCGCTCCGGCGTAGTTCCACGGGGGCTGGAAGTCCGCGAAATGCTCGGCGTAAGGAGCGCGAGCGACGACCTCCGCGGCCTGGCCGCGCAGCCGGGCGATGTTGCCCTCTCCCCCACACTGCGCCACCAGCTGCCCGCCGGGTGAAAGCGCCGCGCGCAGGCGCCGGAACAGCCGCTCGTGATCTGCGATCCAGTGGAACGTGGCGGTCGAGAAGACCGCGTCCACGGCCTCGGCGAGGTCGAGCTCGAGCAGGTCGCCGACGCGCACGTCGGCCTCGGGGCCGAGCCGCTCTGCGGCGGCGCTCGCCATCGAGGGTGAGGCGTCGATCGCGATCACGTGCCCGCGCGGCAGGCGCTCGATCAGCGCCTGCGTGATCCGCCCCGACCCGCAGCCCCCGTCGAGCACCGTCTCCCCGCCGGACAGCTCCAGTCGTGCCAGCACCTCGAGTCCCAGAGCCTCCATCGGCCCGGAGATCCGGTCATAGCTCTGCCCGTCCCATTTGCGCGTCTCTGGCATACGTTCGTACGTTATCACGCACGAGGACCAGGTCTCGCGCCTACCGTGCGTGCGCTGCGAGCTCGGCCAGCACCTTGGAGAGCTGTCCCCCCTGCCAGGCGATCGGCGAGCGGAGCGGCGGTCCCGCGTCCTCGACGACGAGCCGCGCTTGCGGGATCGCCCGGGCGTAGCGCTCGCCCACGGCCAGCGGATGGCCGGGATCCGCCTCGTCGCGGCTGGCGACGACGACCGTCGGAGCACCGATGGACGCCAGCTCGGCGATGGACTCGAACGGTCGCGAGCGCGGCACGACTTCGAGCGCGTCGGCCACCGCCCCGGGATGCTCATGGGCGCCGAGCCGCTGGCGCACCACCCGCTCGACGGTATCCCGCCACTCGCCTGGCAGCGCGGAGAAGTCGTAGGCAGCCACGAACCCCTCGACCCCGCCCTCGCGCAGCCCGTCGGCGAGCGCATCCCACTCGGCGAGCGCGCTCGCGCCGAGTGGCAGATCGGGGTCGAAGGACGGGGTGATCAGCCCCAGCGCCGCGACCCGCTCGGGGTGGCGCAGGGCGAAGCGCACGGCCGTGTGCGCGCCCATCGAAGCGCCCGCCAGCACGGCGCGATCGAGCTCGAGCGCGTCCAGCACCGCTTCCAGGTCGTGCGCGAGTCGGTCATAGCCGTAAGCAACCGGATCGGGAGCGGCCCCCGAGCGCCCGTGCCCGCGCGCGTCATAGCTCACGACGCGAAATCCCTCGCGCTCGAGCGTGCGCGAGCCCATCACCACATAGCGGCGGGTGGCGGTCAGGCCGTGGAGCAGGACGATCGCCGTGGGGCTGGCGCTCTCCCCCGTCTGCTGTCCCGCAAGCTCGACCCCGTCGTCGGTGAGGACGTTCAGGGCGTCTCTCGGCTCTGTTGGCTCGGCACGCTCAGGCATGCACGGCGGCGTGCGCCCGCAGGAGCTCGGCCGAGCGCGCGGGCTGCTCCCAGAAGAACAGGTGGCCGACACCCTCGAAGACCTCGAGGCGCGCGTCGGGGATCAGCTCCGCGATCAGGCGGCCGTTCTGGACGGGGAGCAGCTGATCGAGCGTGCCGTGCAGGACCAGCGTCGGCATCCCGAGCTCGGGCAGGCGGGCCGAGGTGTCGTGTTCGGTGATCGCGCGCATCTGCTCCATGATCACCTCGACCGCCACGCCACGGCGGCGGCCGATCTGAAGGAAACGCGCGTAGGCGTCGTCGTTCGCGGCGAAGTCTGGTGAGACGTTGACCTCCCAGCCGGCGCGGATCGCCCGCTCACGGTCGCCGGAGGCCATCGCCTCGGCGAGCTTGCGCATCGTCTCCTCGGAGGCGAGCGCGCTGCCCGCACCGCCGCAGTAGGTGCAGCCGAGGGCCAGCGTGCGGATCCGCGCGGGGTGAGCCAGCGCGAGCTCCTGAGCGACCATGCCGCCCATCGAGATGCCGAGCACGTGCGCGGAGTCGACCTCCAGAGCAGCCAGCAGCGCTGCCGCATCGTCGGCGAGCTGGGCGATCGAGAGCGATCCGGACCCGTTCAGCCGGGAGCTCGAGCCGACGCCGCGATGGTCGTAGACGATCACGTCGAAGGCACTGCGCAGGCCGGCGAGGAAGTCCACGTCCCAGTGGTCGAAGGTGCCGCTCATCCCCATGATCAACAGCAGCGGCGGGCCTGAGCCGGCGCGGTCGTAGCTGAGCTCGATCTCTCCGGCGCATATTAGGGGCATCTGTCGATCCTATACCTGAAGCAGCAGCTGGTCGGGGTGTCCCGGTTGCTTCCTCGCGGGCTCGGGCTCGGGTACGGCCGGCGCGCCTGCGCTCAATCCAGCGACGCGCACGCCGAGCAGCCGCACCGGGCGGGAGGGCGAGTACTCCGCGAGCAGGCGCAGCGCCACGGCGGTCACCTGCCGCACGTCGCTCGTCGGCGCCTCGAGCGTATGCGCGCGCGTGACGGTCGTGAAGTCGTCGAGGCGGACCTTGATCCCGATCGTGCGTCCGCCGCGCGCGTGCGCGACGAGGCTTGCGCACAGCTCCTCGGCCATCGTGCTCAGCGACTCGCGCAGCTGCGCGTGATCGTCGATGTCGTAGTCGAACGTCCGCTCGCGCGACTCGGAGACCACCTTGCGCGCCGCGCCGACGACACCGTCGTGCTCGAAGCGCGCGCGCCGCCCCAGCTCGACACCGAGGTTGGGGCCGAAACGCTCGACGAGCACATGCTCGGGGGCCGCGCCGACGGCGGCGAGCGTGGTCAGGCCCAGCGCCGCCAAGCGCGCAACCGTCTTCGGTCCGATGCCGGGCACGAGGCCCGGAGGCGACCGCGCGAAGCGGGCGCACGCCTGCTCGCGCGTGAGCACGACGAAGCCGGCGGGCTTCTCCGCGTCGGAGGCGACCTTCGCGACCAGCTTGTTCGGGCCGATGCCGACCGAGCAGACGAGCTCCGTCGTCGCCCTGATCTCCGTGAGCAGCCGGCGCATCGCCGTGCGTGGCGAGTACAGCCCGCTCAGATCGAGATAGGCCTCGTCGAGCCCCACCACCTCGACCTGCTCGACGTGCGCGCGCACGATGTCCATCACCTGCCGCGAGACCTCTCTGTAGACGGAGAAGTCCGGCGGAAGGACGATCGCGTCCGGGCACAGGCGTCGGGCCTTCGCCGCGGGCATCGCCGAGCCCACGCCGAAGCGCCTGGCCTCATAGCTCGCGGTTGTCACCACCGCGCGCGGGCCGCTCCCCGCCACGACCACGGGCCTGCCGCGCAGCTCCGGGTGGCGGCGCAGCTCGATCGAGACGTAGAACGCGTCGGCGTCGAGGTGGGCTACGCGTAGCTCGCTTGGCTCGACGGACACATCTTCGAATTTAGCGTTGCGCGCGGCGGGACCGGCGAGGCTCAGGCGTAGCCGCTCTCGCCGGCCAGCAGCTCCATCAGCAGACTGTCGTGCCAGTCGTCGCCGTCGACGTCACGCTCGTGGCGGCGCATGACTCCCACCGGTCGGAAGCCGACCTTCTCATACGCGCGGATGGCCGCCGTATTCGCCGTCGCGGGGTCGATCGTGATCCGATGGTGGCCACGTTCCTCGATCAGCTGGCGCGCGACGCGCCTCACCGCCTCCGTGCCGAGACCGCGGCCGTGCAGAGCCGGGTCCAAGAACAGATCGATGGCGGCGTGGCGGTAGCGGGGTGTGAGCTCCTCCGTGAACTGGATCATGCCCGCGACCGCCCCGTCCACCTCGATCGTCATGCGGGTCGCCTCGGGCTCGTCGGTCCACGGGAAGCCCTCCTCGGGAAAATCCCACCAACGCGCGACCTCCGGGGTGGCATGAATCCGCAACAGGTGGGCCTCGTCGTCCTCGACCAGCGGGCGCAAGCCCAGCTCGCCCGGCCGATCGGCCGGCGCCCCGCGTTTTCGACTCTCTGCGCACATCCCGTCGAATCTACCGCCATCGCGGGTAGGAGTGGGCAGGCTTGCGAAGTACGCTTCTCAGAACGAGTCCCGGAGCGAGTTCGACACCAAAAGGAGCGAGATGAGCCGACCGAACGTGTATGCGGGCGAGTTTCAGATGGAGCGCGAGGAGATGGGGGTTCGCGGCAGTAGGCTCGGACCGGCGGTGGGCGCCCGCGAGCTTGGCGCAAGCGTGTACGAGCTCGCGCCCGGGGCGAGCGGCTTCAACCTGCACGCCCATTACGGCAACGAGGAGCTGTTCGTCGTCCTGCGCGGCACGCCCTCGTTGCGAACGGCGGACGGCGAGGAGGAGCTCGCACCCGGCGAGGTCGTCGCCTGTCCGCGCGGGCGCGAGGGGATGCACACGCTCGTCAATCGGTCGGCCGAGCCCGCGCTCGTGCTCGCGGTCTCGACGGCGAACTCGCCCGATGTCGTGATCTACCCCGAGACGGACACGGTGGGGGTGGCGACGCGCCACCCGTTCGCGCCGGTGCCCGAGGGGGGCGACGAGGGCATCGTCGGCGCCTTTCGCAAAGACGACAACCTGCGCGCGCAGCGCGCATAACGGTCGGCGCCGGCCGTCGATCCTCGCGCGCCGGCCTCGATGATCGCCGAGCGTCTCACCGCGCAGCTGCTCGCGGGAGCGCCCGCGCGCGAGCCGGTGGCGGTCGTCGAGCGGTTGCTGGCGGTCCAGGGTCAGGATCCCCGTGGTGCGCGCCTGGCGATTCGAGCGCGAACCTCCGGCCTCGGCGCCACGGACGTCGATCGCGCGCTGAGCGACGATCGCTCGCTGCTGATCACGTGGCTGAACCGCGGCACGCTGCACCTCGTCGCCAGCGAGGACTACCCGTGGCTGCACGCCCTGACAACCCCCCAGCTGCTGACAGGCAACGCGCGGCGGCTCGCGCAGGAGGGCGTCACGCCGAGCAGGGCCGAGCGCGGTGTCGAGGTCATTGCGCGATCGCTCGCCGAGGAGGGCCCGCTGACCCGCATCCAGCTGCGCGAGCGGATCACGTCCGCAGGCGTCCGCACCGAGGGTCAGGCGCTCGTGCACCTGCTGATGCTCGCGACCCTCCGCGGGATGACGGTGCGCGGACCGGTGGTCGGCAACCAGCACGCCTACGTGCTGGCGAACGACTGGCTTGGCAGGCGGGCCGTGGCGATCGACCGCGACCAGGCGTTGGCCGAGCTCGCGCGACGTTATCTCGCGGGCCACGGCCCGGCAGACGAGCGCGACCTCGCCAAGTGGGCCGGCCTGCCGTTGCGAGACGTGCGCGTCGGGCTCGGCGCGATCGCGTCAGAGCTGTCCAGGCGCCCAGACGGGCTGCTCGACCTCGCAGGACGCTCGCCGGCGGCGGAGCTGCCCGCTCCGCGACTGCTCGGCGCGTTCGATCCCCTGCTCCTGGGCTGGGTCTCGCGCGAGCCGATCCTGACCGCTCACCACCAGCGCATCGTGACCGTCAACGGGCTGTTCCGTCCGTTCGCGCTCGTCCGTGGCCGCGCCGTGGCCACGTGGAGAATGCCTGCGGGCAAGGTCGCCCTCGACGAGCCGTTCGACCGCCTGACCCGCGGGGACGCCGCCGCGCTGAACGCCGATGCGAAAGATGTGGTGCGCTTCCTCGCGAGCTGAGCTTGTCGTCGCCGATCTCCGTCGCGTTCGAGCAGCCGTCGCGATCGGCAGCCGGATCGTTGGCGAGTGGGATCGGCAGCGGCCGGGATAAGGTGGCCCCATGGCGAGCGCCGGGACATCCAGGTACGCGGCGTTTCTGCGCGGGATGAACGTGGGCGGCCATCGCGTCAAGAGCGAGGAGCTGCGCTCGCTGTTCGAGGCGCTGGGCTTCGCGGAGGTAGGTGTCTTTCGCGCGAGCGGCAACGTCGTGTTCACCGCCGAGCGCGAGCCGGTCGCGGAGCTGACCGCGCGGGTCGAGGCAGGACTGGAGAAGGCGCTCGGCTATGCGGTGCCCACGTTTCTGCGCACCGCCGAGGAGGTACGCGCGATCGCCGCGGCGCAGCCGTTCGACCGTTCGCTGGTGGAGGCCTCCAAGGGCAAGCTGCAGGTGACGATGCTCTCGAGCGCCCCCGTGAAGCGAGCCCGCGCGGATGCGCTGGCATTGTCCACCGGAGAGGACCTGCTCGCGCTGGAAGGGCGAGAGCTCTACTGGCTGCCGAGCGGAGGCATCCTCGATTCAGCGCTCGACCTCAAGGCGATCGCAAAGCTGCTTGGAGTCGGCACGACGAGAACCAAGAACACCGTCGAGCAGATCGCGGGCAAGCACTTCGCCGGGTGATCCAGGCGAGGCTGAAAGAACGACGGAACAGGCGCACGCTACGCGTCGAGCTCCACCGCGAGACGAATCCCTTTGTCGAACCAGCTGCGATGCAGCGCCTTGACCTTCGCGCGGGTGGGTATGCCTTTGCGATGTATGGCACACGAGTCGTAGTCGAACAGGTTCACCGTCTCGCAGTACGCAGCCTCGGCCCTGCGGGTCTCCTCGGCCTCGGCGAGCTCATGCGCCACGCCGACGAACGTGCCGCCACGAATTCGCAGGCGCACCTGCGGGTTTGCGCGGATGTTCAGCACCCACGCGGCCGTTTCGACCCGTCCCACGCTCGACGGGCGGATCGAGACGATGTACACCTGATTGCCGCTGCGAACGGCCCGCACGCATTTGCGGCGAGTCTTGCCGGTCCTGCGACCGGTCGTCTCGAGCACGCCCCAGCCACGCGGCGGCAGCGCCATGAACGCGGGCAGCATCAACGCGCTGAGGATGCGCCCGCCGGCTTTCGAGCGCACGAACGGGTTGTGCCTGCGCTCCGGCACATGACTCGCAGCGGGCGAGGCCGCCGTCGACGAGCTCGACACGCTGTCCGGCGGATTCGACACGTTGCTGGACATTCGTCCTCCAAAGTCTGGGATATACCGTCCGAATTGGACGGTCTGTGTTGTATCATGAGCGGGATCACGATGCAAGGCATCCAGCTCACCCCCACCTCCTACATCGTCCTCGGGCTGCTCGACCGGGCCGCCGTGGCGACCCCCTACGAGCTGAATCGCCTGGTCGACCTCTCTGTGGGCAACTTCTGGTCGCTGCCGCGCTCACAGCTGTACGCAGAGCCCGCGCGTCTCGCACAGGCCGGATACCTGTCGGAGGAACAGGAGCAGAGCGGGCGTCGGCGCAAGCGCTATGCGCTCACCGCGCAAGGCTCTCGGGCGCTGCGCAGCTGGACCGAGGAGCCCACCTACGACTACCCCGAGCTGCGCGACCCCAGCCTGCTGAAGATCTTCTTCGGGGCCGATCCGCAGAGGATGGCCGAGGCGCAGCTATCCACGCTGCGACCTTTGCTCGCGCGGTTCGAAGAGATGCGCGCCAAGGACACCGGCGACGGGCCCAACGGTCCCCGTCAGACGCTCCAGGTCGGGATCGACCATGTCGAGACCTCGATCAGAGCGTGGGAGCGAATCGCGGGTGAAGGCAGCGACTTTGCGCAGAGCGCCCTCGAGCAGGCGCCGGCCCTACTGTGACGTAGGGCTGTAGGGCTGGGGATCGGCCCTCTGAAGACGCTCTCGCGACCGTCGTGTCTGTGTGGGAACCTGGCTGCATGGACATCGAGCATCGGCGCGCTCGCCGCGAGACCGCCCGCCGCAACCTACGTCGCAGTCGGATCACGGCACTGGCGGCGCTGACGGTTGCGATCCTCGCGGTGGCGATCGCAGTCCTCGCCGAGCACTCGGGCGGCACGTCCGCGGCCAGGTCCTCACCGCACGACGCCACCGCCCGTGCCGCAGCGATCCATGCGCGGGAGCGACACGGTGGATCGTCCGCGGCGAGCACGGCTGCGGCGAGCCGGCCGAGCGGCAAACCCGGCGTCGATCCGGTGCCGATCCTGATGTACCACGTGATCGCCGCTCCGCCCGCGGGAGCCCCGTTCCCTGGTCTGTATGTGACGCCCGCAGAGTTCGCGGGACAGATGCAGGCGTTGAAGCGCGACGGCTGGCACGCGGTTACGCTCGACCAGGTCGAGGCATACTGGCGCAGGGGTGTGGGGCTGGGCGCGGGCAAACCGATCGTGATCAGCTTCGACAACGGCTATCAATCCCAGTACACCCAGGCGCTGCCGGTGCTGCGTCGGCTCGAATGGGTGGGCGACGAGAACATCCAGCTCACCGGGCTGCCGCCCTCACAGGGCGGCCTCAGCCGCAGACAGATCGAAGGACTGGTGAGCGCGGGCTGGGAGCTCGACACCCAGGGCTTCAGCCACGCCGACCTGATCGCGCTCGATGCCCAGCAGCTGCACTACCAGGTGGCGGTGGCGCGCTCGGTCATCCAGCAGCGCTACCACGTTCCCGTTAACTGGTTCTGCTACCCGTCCGGGCACTACGACGCGACGGTGCTCGAAGCTGTCAAAGCGGCCGGATACGCGGGCTCGACTACGGTCGTGCCGGGCTGGGCGCATCCGGACGACGACCCGTATCGCCTGCATCGCCTGCGCGTGCTCGGCGGCACCTCTCCCGAGACACTGCTCACACAGATCGCCGACATCCGCGACGATCCACCCGCACCGCCGTCCTACAGCGGCGCCTGATCGCAGCGAGCGAGCGTCGAGGCGCAAAGCCGTCTCGACCGGAGCGAAGACCGAGGCTGCTCAGCCCGCGACCAGGGCGCGGCCCGCGAAGACGAGCTGGCTGGCCAAATGCGCGTGCACCGTTTCCAGGCTGTGCCCGCCGGGATACACGGCGCCCTTCGCGTCGGCTCCCGCCGCGCGCAGCGCAGCCGCGAACGGCGCGTCCTCGGCGGGGTCGGCAATGTCGTCGGACTCGCCGCCGTAGACGAAGGCGTGCAATGGATGGCGCGCGAGGTAGGAGCGGTCGGCGCGCAGCTTTCCTTCCAGACCGTTGAAGAAGCCCAGCCAGCTCTCCACCGTCGAGAACCGTTCGGGATGAGACAACGCCACGTTCATCGAGCCGTAGCCGCCCATCGAGTCGCCGGCGATCGCGCGCCCGGCGCGATCGGCCACCGTGGGCAGCATCCGGTCGACCAGCTCCTGCGCTTCGAGAACATAGCTTTCGTAATGCAGGCCGCCGATGTTGCGCCAGTTGTTGGCTCCGGGCCCGCCCTGGATCATCACCGCGATCAGCGGTGGGATCGTGTGACGCGCGATCAACGTGTCGAGCTCGCCTTGCAGGCCGATTTCGAGGAAGGCGCCGGCCGACTGATCGTTGCCATCGAGCAAATACAGCACCGGGTAGTGGCGCGTCGTGCCGGCGAAGCCGGGAGGCAGATAGGCGATGAACGAGCCGGGCCCGTGCAGCGCGGCGGAGGTGTAGCTCGCCGTATCGATCGAGCTGCCGGCTGCATCCTGGCTCTTGACGGTCAGCGTCGGCAGCGGCGGGGCCGGTGCCGCGGCGCCAGCCGCGAGAGCCGGCGCCTGCTGTGATGCCGCGCGTATGTGGAAGAGACGCTCAACGCCGAGTCGCCCGTTCAGCGCCAGTGCCATCGATACGACCGCCAAGCTCAGCAGCAGCATGCTTATGAGCAGGCGCCGCGCCGCCCCGCTGCGGCGGCGCCCGCGCGCGAGCGGCTCGGCGACCGCGGACTCGGCGCGTCGCGGGAACACGGGCACCCATGCGGGCGGCAGCAGCTCGACCGCCGCACCCCCTTGGCCGGGCCACGTCCAGTCCCCCGCGCCCTCAAGCCAGGTGTGCGGGCGAGAAGCTCTCAAGCTGACAGACATCCCCGTGCATTCAAGGAGCCTTGGACGGAAAAACCAACCCCTGCACAAACACTCCCAAATCGCAACTGAGCGTGCGCAGCTAACGGTCTTCTCGCGAACGTCCCGTAGCCGACACTCATCCGCCGGATCAGAGCGTGGTCCATACCTCGCCGGTATCTCCGAACCCGAGTGCCTGCTTGGTCGCTTCGGTGAGATCGAATTCCCGCCCAGCCACGTATGGGCCACGGTCGATCACCGGGACGCGTACCGAGCGCCCGTCGTAGCGCAGCGTAACCAAGGCGCCGCACGGGAGCGTCTTGTTCGCCACCCCCATCGTGGCGCTCGTGAGCGAGCCGCCACACGCCAGGTTGCCGCCGCCCCCGTACCACGACGCCTCCGCCAGGCGGTAGGCGTCCAACCGGCCGAGCCTGTGACGCGAGGCCAGGTCGTATGTGTCGCCGGCGAAGCGCAGGCGCACAAACTCGCTGAGCGTGTGACGCGGCACGTAGCGCAGCCGAAAGCGCCCACCGGTGCGCGTGCGTGTCTCAGCCAGCGTGCTCCAGCCGTGACGACCGAGCGCCTGCAGCGCCACCAGCCGTCCCGAGAGCCCCGGGCGCAACGAGCCGGTGACGGAAGCCGCCTGGCCGGCAAGCACGTTCAGCCTCGCTCGACGGACCGCGAGCACGGTGTCGACGGCCGGTGCGATCGGCGCCGAGGCGCTTAAGGAGATGGAAACGGGCGCGAGCAACGGCACAGCGGGCGACGTCGGGGGCGTCGCGGGGACGTACATGTACGGCAACCTCCTTGTTTACCGCCTACGGGGTTAGCTGTCGGGCTCACGCGCGGCCGAACGCGCGAAGGAACGCGGATCAGCCGGGCGTTACGGCCATAACAACGGCCGATTCGCCCCATCCAGCCCGCGTTTCAGCGATCTGGCAGTGGGTCCCCCGCTCGCCCCCATCCACGGAGACGACTCGGCAGGGTCAGACGGTCCCCACACGTTAAACGGTTGTCGAGGCGGTTAAGTGTGACCGATATCACACTTAACTATTTGGGATTATTTCGAATTGGGCCATTCCGCGGCTGCCTTCAATGTGCGCCTCGGGCATGATCCAACTCCCTTTCCACCCCAACAGGAGGCTCGTCGTATGGCTTTGGACGCGACCAAGATCGGACAGGTAGTGGCAGATCAGATGGAGGCGCTCGAAGATCGCTTCGGCGACGACTGCGTGATCGGCGACGTGTGCACGATCGTCGAGGTGCTGGGGCCGCACGGCTCGCAGGTGGCGATCCGGCCGAGCGGTGACACGCGCCCGCACGCCTTGATCGGCCTGCTGCGGCTGGCAGAGCAGATGGCTCTCAGCGGCATGCGCGGGGAGGCCTCCGAAGAGGACTGACGCTCGCTCGACGGGCCTTCGCCTGTGCAGGGCGGGCAGCCGGCACATGCCCGTGCGGTTCGTGCGATCTGTGCTCGGCGGGCCTGCGCCGAGACGCCCTTCGTCCGACGGCGTTGACGGCGCGCCTTCCAGCAGCGACAATCGACGCCATGGCCAATCCTGATCGCCTGACAGCGCTCGACTCGACGTTCCTGCATCTCGAGGACGACTCGACCGCGCACATGCACGTGGCGTCGGTGATGATCTTCGAGGGCAAGGCGCCGACGCCGCAGGAGCTCGTCGAGCACATTCTCAGCCGCCTGCATCTGGTGCCGCGCTACCGCCAGCGGCTGGCCTACGTCCCGCTCGGCCAGGGCCGGCCGGTGTGGACGGACGACCCGCACTTCAACCCGCGCTACCACATCCGCCACACCGCGCTGCCCAAGCCGGCGGATGAGACGGCCCTGAAGCAGCTCGCCGGGCGGCTGTTCTCCCAGCGCCTAGATCGCTCCAAGCCGCTGTGGGAGATCTGGCTTGTGCAGCGCATGGCGGGCAGGCGCTTCGCGCTGATCGCTAAGACCCATCATGCGCTCGTCGACGGCATCTCCGGCGTGGACATCACGACCGTCCTGTTCGACACCGCCCCTGAGCCCCTGATCGCGCCCCGCCCGCGCGACGCCCTGGACCGCCAAGCCGCTGCCCGGGCAGGCCAAGCTGCTCGGCGAGGCGCTGCTCGAGCGCACGACCGTGCCTGCGGAGATGGGACGCGGCACGCGCGCGCTACTGCGCGCCCCGCGCAGAGCGCTCTCCCAGCTGAAGGACAACCTAGCCAGCCTCGGCTCGACGACGCTCGCCGGGCATCAACGCCCCCGCGCCGCCCAGCCCGTTCAACGTCGACATCGGCCCCCACCGCCGCTACAGCTTCCTTGATGCTGACCTCGCCCAGTTCAAGGCGATCAAGGACAAGCTCGGCGGCACGCTCAACGATGTCGGTGCTCACCTTGGTCAGCCTTGCGCTCGGGCGCTACCTGCGCAGCCAGGGCCAGGACACCGAGGGGCTCGTGCTCAAGGCGATGGTACCCGTCTCGGTGCGCGCAGACTCCGAGCGCGGAGCGCTCGGCAACCAGGTGGCCGCGATGTGGGCGCCGCTGCCGGTCGGCGTAGAGAACCCGGCGCGACTGCCTGGCGCAGATCCGCGCTGCGATGGAGGACCTCAAGGAATCCGGCCAGGCGGTAGGCGCCCAGGTGCTCGTCAACCTCGCCGGGTTCGCCCCGCCGACGATCCTCAGCCAGGCGGCACGCCTGCAGGCGCGCCAGCGCTTCTTCAACCTCGTCGTAACCAACGTGCCCGGGCCCCAATTCCCGCTGTACCTGCTCGGGCGCCCTCTGCAAGCTCTCTATCCGGTCGTGCCACTCGCGCGCCGTCAAGCATTGGGAATCGCGGTCATGAGCTATGACGGCCATCTCGGCTTTGGGCTGCTCGGCGACTACGACGCGCTTCCAGAGCTCGAGTCGATCGTCCAGGACCTGCGCTGGGCGATCCCTCGCTCGCCCGCGCGGCCGGCTCTCGCGCGCGCCCGCGAAACGGCGCTGCCTCGCGCAAGCCACCGCCGCACGCAAGTCCGTCGCCCACGGCAAGCCGCCGCGCCGCGCAAAGTCACTCGCCGCGCCCGGGCCGAGCGGCCCCGGCCGCGCCGGCACCGCAGCCAAGACCGCGCCAATGAGCCTGAGGTGCGCCTGGCCCTCTGCCAGATGAACGCCACCGTTGGCGACATCGCCGGCAACGCCGCGCGCATCCTCGATGGGCGCGCGAGGCAGCGCGCAAGGCGGGAGCCGAGCTCGTGCTCTTCCCCGAGCTTGCCCTTACCGGCTACCCGCCCGAGGACCTGCTTCTACGCGAGCACTTCCTGCACGATGCCCCGCCGCGCTGCAGGCCCTGGCCGCGCATCGAAGGACAAATCGCGATCGTCGGCTTCCCGAGCACTTCCTCCTCCGCTCCTCCTCCTCCTCGACAACCTCCATGCATCTACAACTCGGCGGCCGTGATCGTCTCGAGGGCCGTCAACGTCGATCTACCGCAAGTTGCACCTCCCCAACTACGGCGTCTTCGACGAGCATCGCTACTTCACCGGCCGGCGTCGGACCCGCTCGTGATCGATGTCACTTCCTCGCGCGTCGGCGTGACCGGTCTGCGAGGACCTCTGGACGCCCGGCCCGCCCGCCTCGGCAGAGGCCGCCGCCGGCGCGAGTCTGCTCGCGAACATCTCCGCCTCGCCCTATCACGCAGGTAAGGGTCGCGAACGAGAGCGGCTGTTCGCGCAGCGTGCACGTGAGCACAATGCCTTTGTCGCTTTCTGCGGGCTAGTGGGTGGTCAAGACGAGCTCGTCTTTGACGGTCACTCGTTCATCCTCGACCAAAGCGGCCATACGATCGCCCGCGCTGCGCAATTTCAGGAGGACCTGCTGATATATGACCTTGATCTCCCCCTGGCCCACAGCCAAGGCAATCCGCTGCGTGATCCGCTCCTGCCCAGTCGAGGCCGAGGTTTACGCAGCGCTGACGCTCGGCCTGCACGACTACGTGGAGAAGAACGGCTTTGATCAAGTCGTTCTCGGCCTCTCCGGCGGGATCGACTCGGCGCTAGTTGCCTGCCTCGCGCAGACGCGCTTGGCGCGGAGCGGGTAAACGTCGCGATCATGCCTTCGCCCTACTCCTCTGTACAGACCCAGAAGACGCCCGCACGCTCGCCGGCTCACTCGGTGTGCGGGCGCACGAGCTGGCGATCAAGCCGGCGATGGACGCCTACGAGCAGACCCTGAGCGCGGACTTCGACGGCTTGGCAGCGGATCTGACGGAGGAGAACTTGCAGGCGCGCATACGCGGCAACCTGCTGATGGCGCTTTCAAACAAGTTCGGCTGGCTTGTGCTAACCACCGGCAACAAGTCTGAGATGTCCGTTGGCTACAGCACCCTCTACGGCGACCTGGCGGGGGGCCTGGCGGTCATCAAGGACGTGCCGAAGACGCTCGTCTACCGCCTGTGCGAGTGGCGCAACTCGCCCGCCGGCAGCATCCGGCGGACTTACACCTGCTCCCGATCCCGCAGCTCAATCATCGAGCGCGCTCCTTCGGCCGAGCTCGCGCCAGACCAGCGCGACGAGGACTCCTTGCCCCCCTATGAGCTACTCGACCGCATCCTGCAGGGCTACATCGAGCTCGACCAGGGACGTGAGCAGCTGATCGCTCAAGGTCTACCCCGAAGCGCAGGTCGACCGCACGATCCGCCTGGTAGACCTGGCTGAGTACAAGCGGCGCCAGGCACCCCCGGGCATCAAGGTCACGACACGCGCCTTCGGTCGCGACCGACGCATGCCCATCACCAACCACTACCGCGGCTAGACTCGCGTGCCAAGCCTTTCTCCAACGCCAGCGGCTGCGCATGTACCCTGCAGCGTGCGCTCGCGCCTCCCACGTCGTCTGCTGTCGCCGGTGCTCTCCGCGTTCTCGCTGGGGCCTGCGGAAACACTCTTCAAGACCAGCCGATCGCTAGCAATACGCTTGAGGGCCATCGTCGCGCCATTTCCCGTGTATTGGCTCGGCGGCGCTTTTCAAGGTTGGCAGATCACCGACGCGACGCGATCCCGGCGGCGCCTTCAGCGTCCATTACGGCGACTGCGCCGCAGGCGGCCAAAACACCTGCGTGCCGCCACTGCGGATCGTGACCTCGCCCGACAACAGCTTCGTCCCGGAGAGCGCCACCCGTCCGACGCGTCCGCGATCCGCGGCGTCGCGGAGGTCGTGGCGCGAGGGGGCGACACGATCGAGATCCCCACCGGCGGGGTCTTGCTCTACATCTACGCCGAAGCCCGCACTGGCGGCGACGCGGCCGCGGGATCGCACTCCGATCAACGAGCCGGCGTGCCGGAAGCACGCCTGCCCGCGGCGCTGCCGGACACCGGCTTCCCGAAACCCGCTCCGGGCCAGTGCCTTCGCCGCTGCGCGCTGCGTCAGGCTACTCCCTTCAGCAGCGCTCCGCGAGTGACGGTAGATCCAGGTCGATCGGAATGCCTACGCCGCACGCGCCCGCACCGCGATAGTCATGCGGGTCACCGCGCAGATCCTGCCGGCGTCATCTGTGAAGCTCACGTCCCAGACCCATGTCGTTCGGCCCTTATGCATCCGCCGGCGTGCGCATTGACGAACCCCTCGGTGACGGGACGCAAAAGCTCGTGTTGTTCGACAGGCCCATCGCGCTCTCGCCCTCCTCGAACACGCCAGCGCGGTCGCCAACGAAGCCATCGACTCCGCCACCGACGCGTACACGCCGCCGTGGATCAGACCGGCGGCTGCCCGACTCGTCGCGCACCTCCACCTTCGCGCGCACTTCGGTGTCGGAGATCTCAACGAGATCGAAGCCATACAGACGGTCGAAACCCATCCAGCCGCTGTTCAGCTGCTGGATACTGGGGATCTCCATCGTCGCGCCACGATAGCCTACGCATCGCACCTTCGCCGCCCTCAATCCCTGGACGTTTATGCCATGAGCCGACTCGACGATCTCCCCGCCGACCAGCGTGCCGCCCTGTCACTGCTGCTCGACAGCGCAAGAGCTACGCCGAGATCGCCGACATGCTCGCGATCGCCGAGCGCGCGGTACATGACCGTGCCCACGCGGCGCTGGACGCCCTCGCTCCACCAGGCGCGCGAGCTGTCCGAGCAGCGGCCGGTCGGCGACTACTACCAGCCAAGGTCATCACGGCGGAGCGCCGCCAGCGAGCGTTCAGCAGCCCCTGACGGGATTCGCTCGCTCATATACGAGCTCCCTTGCGAGTCAGCCCGCGCCTATCCCACGGCCGATCGCCCGGCGTTATTCCCGGCGCCGCGGCAGCCGCCCGTCGCTGCCGCGACGCGCGGGGCGCGCTGCTGCTGGGGGCTGTCGCAGTGGTGATCGTAGCGGTCGTCCTGCTGTCCACAGGATGGCGGCAGCGCCACCCCAAATCTCTAACAGCTCGACGCATCGCCTCCAACGGTCAGACTCATCGAAATCGTCGACGACCGGTCAGCCGACAGAAGATAAGCGATACTCAGCTTGCCGAACCCTCGAACAAATCGATGGCGCGGTTTAGCCCCTCTCCGAAGGCAGCAATAGCGCCTATCTACATCGCCGGCACAGCACCTGGCCAATCCAAGGGCTTCTTCTACGCGGTCTGGCTCTACAACTCGCCGATCGAGCCACGAGGCGGTCAGCCAGGCGCCGAAAGTCGGCAGCCAGAGCGTCTGCAGGGCGGCGCGCTGCTGCCCGCCGAACGCGGGCAAGTCCACGATGCTGCTTGACCCACGAGACCGAACACGCACCCGACGCGCCCAGGCAGGTCGTGCTCGCGCGGCGCCTTCGCGCTCGCGAGCTGACCGTCAGTCGCCAGCAGCTTTCCTGGGTTCATGATCCCTGCGGATCGAGCTCCGCCTTCAAAGCGCGCAGGACCGCCACCCCCTCGCTACCCACCTCGCGCTCCATCCACGGCGCATGGTCGCGTCCGACGCGTGGTGGTGGGTGATAGTGCCACCGCCATCGATGATCGCTCGGCTTGCTGCCTCCTTGACGGCGCGCCACTGGCCGAGCTCCTCGCCCTCGAGCTGGCGAGCGACGAAGGTGAAGTACAGCGACGCGCCGGTCTCGTACAGGTGTGAGACGTGACACATCACTAGCCCCGGCGTGCCCTGCGCCTCAAGCGCCGGGGAGATCGCGCTGCTCACCGCGCGGTGCAGCCGCAGCAGGTTCGACCATTGCGTGGCGGTCTCGAGCGTCTCCACCAGCACGCCCTGCCTGAGCAGATCGTCACGCAGATAGGGCGCCGGAAAGCGTCGTGCAGCCACGCCTCTCCGGGCGAGCGCCCCACCGCAGACCGCCGCCGCCCCTCACCAGATCGAGCGCGCGCTTGCGTCTGATGGCGACCCTCGACGCGCTCTCCCTCGAAGCCGAGGATCGCCAGGCAGCCCGTCGCCGCGTCCGCGCAACCCGAGATAGCGCGTCCCAGCCGCCCCTTGAGCCGCCCGTGCCGGCCAGCGCGAGCGACATGCGTGTCTCCTGCTCATCGGAGAGCCGAGCTACGTCTGGCATCGCGTGCTGCTGGGCGAGCGCGCGCAGCGCGTCCACGCCCGCGGCGAAGTCCGCGAAGAAGACACCTTCGTAGATTCGTTCGCTCGGGCGCGACGCGCACGCGCAAGGAGAGCTCGTCGATCACGCCGCACGTGCCCTCCGAACCCACCAGCAGCTGCCGCAGCTCCGGGCCGGCCGCGCTGGCCGGCACCGCCTGAAGCGCGATGTCGCCCGTGGGCGCCGCGAGGCGCAGCCCGAGGATCATCTTCTCGATCGAGCCGTATCCGCTCGAGGCCTGCCCGGCCGAGCGTGTCGCCGCACAGCCGCCGAGCGAGACGTACTCGAAGGACTGCGGATGGTGGCCGAGCGTCAGGCCGCGCGCGCCCAGATACTGCCTCCAGGGCGGGGGCGCGCATGCCTCCTTGTGCGACGACGGTCAGCGACTCGCGGTCGAGCTCGACGACGTTGCCCATGCGGCGCATGTCGAGCGCGATCACGCCCCCCTGCTCGCCGCGTAGCGGCGCGACGCCGCCGACGACGCTCGTGCCGCCGCCGAAGGGGACGACGGCGATCGAGTCGCGTGCGCAGCGCTCGAGCACGGCCCGCACCTGCTCGTGAGTCGGCCGGATAGACGATCGCGTCGGGGGCCCCCTCGGGCTCGCCCGCCCGCAGGCGCACGAGATCCGGGTAGCCCTTGCCCGCGGCGTGCACCACGCGGGTTGCGTGGTCGTCGCGCACGCCGTCCTCGCCGACGACCTCGCGCAGCGCCGCCAGCGACGAGGCGGACAGTGCGGAGGGAGCGATCTGCACCCGCTCGAGCGCGACGGGCGGGCGCGGGCGCGGCGCGATCCCGACGGTCTCGCGCAGGTAGTTCAACGCGTGGGGAGGCAAGCCCGCGGGCTGGGTCGGGTCGCCCCAGCCCCACCAGCGCATCGTGGGCGCGTCGATCGAGTCGGTCATCGGCCGTGTATCCGCTGGAGGCCGTCGAGCGCCTCTTCAATCGTGGCGCGCGCCGCACGGCGCACCATGTGGCCGCCGAAGCGCGGAAAGAACCCGCTCAGGGTCTGATGCAGCTCGATCGTCACCTCGGTCGGCCCGCTCGCGTCGCTCACGCCACCAGAGCCGCTGGAGCCATCCACGGGAGCGTCGTCCACCAGCGGCGGTGAGCCTGCGGGCGCCGGGCGCAGGCTGACTTCGGTCTCGGCGGTCTTCAGCACGCGAGCGAACGGCGTACCGGCGATCCGTTGGCGCCAGCGCAGCGACCGCTCGCCTCCCTTCGCCTCCACGACCTCGAAGTCGGCGCGCACCGTTTTGCCCTTCGCGGTCTTCATCACCTCGGTGAACGCGGCCTGCTCGCCTGTGCCCGTAAGGGTGACGTCCTCGACCCTGCTCACCCGCGGCCACCAGCGTGGCAGGTGGTGCGGGTCGCCGATCAGCTCCCACAGCTCATCAACCGTAGCGGCGATCGTGCGGCTGGCGCGCGCGGTGGGCATGACCGGGGAGCTTAGAGGCTCTACCGGTAGGGCCGCACGGGCCTCACGACTCGTAGCTGAGCAGCGCGTGCGCCGCATGCGGCGCCAGTCGCGCGCGCCCGTTCAGGAACGCCAGCTCGATCAGGAACCCGCAGCCGACGACCTCACCCCCGAGCTGCTCGACCAGGTCGCACAGCGCGCTCGCCGTTCCCCCGGTGGCGAGCAGGTCGTCGTGCACCAGCACACGCTTGCCCGCGTGCACCGCGTCGGTGTGCAGCTCGAGCTCGTTCGCACCGTACTCGAGCAGGTACTCGGCGCGCACCGTCTCATACGGCAACTTGCCGGGCTTGCGCGCGAGCACGAAGCCGGCGCCCAGCTCGAGCGCGAGCGCCGGCCCGAGCAGAAAACCGCGCGCCTCGGCCGCCACCACGCAGTCGACGCGCAGAGGCCGCGCATACGCGGCCAGTCCGCTCACCGCCTGCGCGAGCGCGCGCGGGTCGGCCAGGAGCGGCGTGATGTCCTTGAAGCCGATCCCCGGCTTGGGGAAGTCCGGGATCTCGCGAATCGAGCGCCCGCAGGTCGGCCGCTGTCTCGGTCATCGGACGTCAGCGGACGATCTTGCGCAGATCGCGCACCAACAGCAGGTGCTTCAGGTGGGTGGCGACCGCCGCGAGGTTCTCGAGCGCCTCCACCGCCTCTTTGCGCCGCTGCGGGTTGCGCGAGCGCAGCGCCGGCGCGAGGATCTGCTGGAGCAGGTTCGCCTCGCGGTCGGCCGAGGAGCGAAACACGCGCAGGTTGCGCCCGCCGACGCCGTAGCGCGCGAGCTCCGCGACCGCGCCGATGATCTCCCGCTCGGTCTCGTCGAAGTAGCGCACTCCCCCGCGCAGCTCGCCCTTGACCACGCCGTATTCCTCGAGCTCGCGCACGAGCTCCTCGGCGGCCTTCGTCTCGTCCAGCACGTCGTCCATCGAGTACAGCGCGCCGGTGACCTCGCGGACGCTCACGCTCGGGCGCCACGGCCGCATCCCGTCGCGGCCCGAGCGTCCGGGCACGGGCGTGTCCTGCCCCGAGCGTCCCGCCGCGAGCTCCTGGCGGATCACGCGCAGCGGCAGGAACTCGTCGCGCTGCATGCGCAGGATCGTGCGCAGGCGTGCAACGTCGCCCTGGGTATAGAGGCGGTAGCCGCCCGGCGTGCGCCGCGGCTGAAGGAGCTTCTGATCCTCCAGGTAGCGGATCTTGGAGATCGAGATGTCGGGGAACTCCTGCACGAGCGCCTTGCACACCGCACCGATCGTGATCGACTTCTGGCGCGGCGCGATGCCCCCATCGGCCTGCAGCGCGTCCTGCAGCTCCCCGACGTCGGCCGGTGGTGTCTGCGCTGCCATCAGCGCGCGTGGAAGGTGAGCTTGTACTTGCCGATCTGCACCTCGTCGCCCTCCTCGAGGCGCTGAGACTCGATCCGCGAGCGGTTTACGTAGGTGCCGTTCAGCGAGCCGCAGTCGTCGAGATGCCACTGCTCGCCGCGGCGAATCAGGAGCGCGTGGTCGCGCGAGACGGTGACGTCGTCGAGGAACACCTCGGCGTCCGGTCGACGGCCGATGCTCATCCGCTCGCGGTCGATCGCGAAGCTCTCCCCTACGCGCCCCCCACCGGTGCGAATCACGAGCGCCGGTCCGTGCGCGGTGACCTCGTCGGGCTCGAGCGGCACCAGCTCGCCGGCATCGTCGATCCGATAGGTCGCCGTGACGGAGTCCCCGCCCACCCCACCCGGCCCGCCCGTGGGCTCGGCGCGCACGAGCAACGCGCCGCAGCGCTGGCAGTAGTTGGCGCCCTCGATGTTGACGAAGCCGCACTCGGTGCAGTGCAGGGCCATGACCGCGATCCGCTCCGATCTAGGCGGCTTGCCGCCGCGGCGCACGCGTGCACGCACGGCGGAGTCGTCTCACGACTGACCGTCCTGCGCGGGACTGTCCTGCTGGCGCTGGGCGAGGATGTCGGTGAGTTGCTGGACGTCGTCGCCGGTGATCATGACCTCGCCGCCGTCGTGTTTCTTGCGCAGGCGGTTGACGAGCTCCGCGCGCAGGATGTCGATCTTGCCGTGCAGGATGCGCCGCCTGTAGGAGACCTCGGTCTCCTCCTCGGTCAGCTGCCTGATGACGTCTTTCAGTTCGACGTCTGTCAGCGAGCCAAGGTCGGGAAACGTGTCGTCCATCTCGGGCCTATCTCCTCTTGCGACTGTGTGTGTTCGCGCCGCCGGCTCTTGGAGAGACGGCGGCGTCGCCATGTCGATTGCGCCTTCACTATAGACCAAAAGGTAAAGCTGAGCTTGAGAGTGTGGCCCCTGAGCTTGAGAGTGTGGCCGTCAGGGCGCATGCGGCGCGCGCAGCTGATGGACGCCCGAGCGCGCGTACAGCACGCTGGCGATCAGCGCGAGCGCCAGGCCGATCAACAAGAGCACGGTGGCGAACCCTTCGAGGCCCGCCATCGCGAAGAAGAAGGAGCCCAGCACCGGCGCCACCGCTAGTCGCCCCGGCCAGTTGATGCGCAGCTCGACGCCCCGCGCCTGCCCGTAGCGCCCGAGTGTGAGCATCAACAGCTCGCGCGCCGCCAACGCCGCGAGCGCCCACCGTGGCAGCAGGTCGAAGCGCCAGCACACGACGACGCCCGAGATCACGAGCAGCCTGTCGGTCACCGGGTCCATCAGCGTGCCCAGGCGGCTGTACTGGCGCGTCACGCGCGCGGCGATCCCGTCGGCGTAGTCGCCCCAGCCGATCGTGCCGAACAGCACCGCCGGGCCCACCCCCGTCCCGTCGTGACTGGACAGGGCGACGATCAGGAACACGGGGATCAGGGCGAGGCGCAGAAAGCCGATCGCGTTGGGCACCGTCCATGGCCGCAGCGGCGCTCCGGCCAGGGTCTGCGGCGGTGGCGGCCCGGAGCGGTCGAGCCCGACCAGTCGCCGCACGGTCAGCCGTGGGCCCCCGTCCGGCCGTCGCTCGGTCTCGCCGCCGGCTGCCGCGGTCGCGCGTGGCCCGGCGTCGGCGCCGAGCGCGGGACGCCCGCTTAGGGGAGGCTCCGCCACAGCTCGTCCACCGCCCGGATCAGCTCGCCCGGCTCCCCGTCCAGCGCCAAGCCGGCGACCGTCTGGCGGCCACGGCGCACCTGCACCTCGATCTCGCCGGACTCGAGCGCGCGCCTGCCGACCGTCAGCCGCAGCGGGCAGCCGAGCAGCTCGGCGTCGGCGAACTTCTCGCCGGGACCGAGATCGCGGTCGTCGTAGAGCACCTCCACGCCGCTGTCGCACAACGTCTCATACAGCTGCTCGGCGGCGTCGCGCTCCGGCGTCCCCCCCTTGCCGAGCCCGACCAGATGCACGGCGAACGGCGCGAGCGCTTTCGGCCAGGAGATGCCGTGCTCGTCTGCGAACTGCTCGACGGCGGCGGCCACGATCCGCGCCGGGCCGATCCCGTAGGAGGCCATCCACACGGCTGCTCGGCGCCGGTCTCGTCGAGATAGCGAGCGCCCAGCGGCTCGGAGTAGCGGGTCCCGAGCTTGAAGATGTTCCCGATCTCGATCGCCGGCTCCACGGTCAGTCGCTCGCCGTCGCGGACGTAGAAGCCCTCCCCGACCTTCTCCACGCCGGGGCTTTGAAGCGCGACCTCGACGTTCGCTGCATAGCCGTCGCCGAGCACCACTTCGTCCTCGCCGGCGGGGCACGGCGCCATGTACTCGTGCGCGCCGAGGCCGCCCATCATCCCGACGTCGCCCTGCACGCGGTAGAAGCGCAGGCCGGTGCGCTGCATGATGCGGTCGTAGGCCTCGACGTGCAGGGCGTAACGCTCGTCCATGCCGGCGCGGTCGCGGTCGAAGCTGTAGGAGTCCTTCATCACGAACTCGCGCGTGCGCAGCACGCCCGCGCGCGGGCGTGCCTCGTCGCGCTCCTTGACCTGGAAGTGGTAGACGATCAGCGGCAGGTCGCGGTAGGAGCGAACGACCTGGGCGATGTGGAAGGTGACGGCCTCCTCGTGGGTCAGCGCCAGCACCAGCTCTGAGCCCTTGCGGTCGGCCAGCTTGAACAGCTCCTCGATCTCCAGCCGCCCGGTCTTGCGCCACAGCTCGGCCGGCTGCAGCACCGGCATCAACATCTCCTGGGCGCCGATCACGTCCATCTCCTCACGAACGATCTGCACGACGCGCTGGTGCACGCGCCAGCCCGCCGGCAGCCACGTCCACATGCCCGCGCCCATCTGCCTGACCAGGCCGGCACGGACCATCAGCTTGTGCGAGACCGCCTCGGCGTCGGCAGGCGCCTGCTTCTCGGTCGGCAGGAGGTAGTTGGAAAGGCGCGCCATCGGGGAAACAGAGCCTAGTGATAGCTCTGATAGAACAGCGCTATGGGCCCGCAAGAGCCCTACCTCCAGACTGCGAACGAATCCCGACCCAAGGAGCCTCTGCAATGGCCTACACAGTCCCGCCGCTTCCCTACGCCTATGACGCGCTCGAGCCGCACATCGACGAGGCGACGATGAAGGTCCACCATGACAAGCACCACCAGGCATACGTGGACAAGGCCAACGCCGCGCTGGCGGGCACGCCGCTCGCCGACGCGGCGGTCGAGGACGTGCTGAAGGACCTCTCGCAGGTCCCCGAGGACAAGCGCACCGCGGTGCAGAACAACGGCGGCGGCCATTACAACCACTCGCTGTTCTGGGAGAGCATGAGCCCGAACGGCGGCGGCGAGCCCGACGGCGCGCTGGCGCAGGCGATCGACTCGGTGTTCGGCTCGTTCGCGGACTTCCAGGCAAAGCTCAAGGAAACGGGCGTCAACCAGTTCGGCTCGGGCTGGTCGTGGCTCGTGCACAACGGCTCGGAGCTGGCGATCATGGGCACCCCCAACCAGGACAGCCCGCTCTCCTTCGCCAGCACGCCGTTGCTGGGCGTCGACGTGTGGGAGCACTCCTACTACCTGAAGTACCAGAACCGCCGCCCTGACTACATCGACGCGTGGTGGAACGTCGTCGACTGGGGCAAGGTCGCCGAGCGGTTCTCCGCCGTCTGAGACTCAACCCCTGGAAAAGCGCCGGCCGGCCACTGGCGAGACATCCTCGTCCAGCGCCGGTCCGGCGGGGACAGCGGGTGTGAGCATCGAGTCGAGCACGTCCTCGGCGTCGCGCGCCGCGGCGGCCTCCATCGCGGCGATCCGCTCGGGGGTCATCTGCGTGTCGTCCTCGTTCTCGGCGAGCCATGCGCGCGCCTCCGCGGCGGCGGCCTCGTCGCGCAGGACGGTCTTGCCCGAGGCGTAGTAGCGGTCGATCTCCTTGAACAGCTCATCGACGAGCTGCTCGGTGGGGACCTTCTTGAGAGGCTCGCCCTTGGAGTAGATCATGCCCATGTCTTTCGCCCCGGTGATGCCGAAGTCGGCGTGGCGGGCCTCGCCGATGCCGTTGACCGCGCAGCCGAGCACCGAGACCTCGATCGGGTCCTCGTAGGCTTCCAACCGCCGCTCGACCTCGACGACGACGCTGTCCATGTCGAACTGCAGCCGCCCGCAAGTGGGACAGGCGATCAGGTCGGGGCCGCGCTCGCGCAGCTTCAGCGCCTTGAGGATCTCCCAGGCGACCTTGACCTCCTCCTCGGCGTGGAAGGTGGACAGCGAGATGCGGATCGTGTCGCCGATCCCGTCGGCCAGCAGCGTGCCGAGCCCGACGGCGGACTTCAGCGAGCCCGACCACTTCGTCCCCGCCTCCGTCACCCCCAAGTGCAGCGGGTAGGGGATGCGCTCTGAGAGCATGCGGTTGGAGGCGATCGTGTTGGGTACCGAGGTCGACTTCATCGAGACCTTGAAGTTCTCGAAGTGCAGGCTCTCCATCAGCGCCACCGTCTCGATCGCCGCGGTCACGAGCGCCTCGACCGGGTTGTCGTACTCGAGCTGGCGCAGATGCTTGGGCAGCGAGCCGCTGTTCACGCCGACGCGCAGCGGCGTGCCGTGGATCTTCGCGAGGGCGATCACCTCGGCGACCTTCTCCGGGCCGCCGATGTTGCCGGGGTTC
This sequence comes from uncultured Solirubrobacterales bacterium, assembly GCA_963784875.1. Taxonomy (GTDB): domain Bacteria; phylum Actinomycetota; class Thermoleophilia; order Solirubrobacterales; family Solirubrobacteraceae; genus Palsa-744. The sequence continues at coordinate 464,878 of CAWATE010000002.1, read as the reverse complement.
AGCCTGACGCAGTGCGCGCCCGCCTCGATCGCCTTCAGGGCGAGCGTGTGGTTGAAGTGGATGTCGGCGATCACCGGAATCGGCGACTGCGCGACGATGCTCTTCAGCGCCTCGGCGTCCTGCTCGCGCGGCACCGCCACGCGCACGATGTCCGCGCCCGCGTCGGCCACTGTGCGGATCTGATCCATCGTCGCCCGCAGGTTCGCGGTCTCGGTCTTGGTCATCGTCTGCACGGCCACGGGCGCGCCGCCGCCGACCGGCACAGGACCCACGTGGATCTGACGCTCTGAGGACATAGGCTGATTCTACGATGCCCGACGTCTACTCCACCGCACGCGGTCCGCTCGCACGGTTGACCTCCCCGCTCGCCACGCGCGCGCGAGCGCGACGGCACGAGCGGTTCTTCGCGCTCACACGCCTCACGCCAAACGCACGGGTGCTCGACGTCGGCTGCGGCGCCCTAGGTCTGCGTGCGCTCGAGCCGACCCTGGACATCACCGGCGTCGACCTGGCCGAGTGCCCCAGCTACCCGGGCCCGTTCGTGCGCGCGGACGCCGCCGAGGGACTGCCGTTCGCGGACGATGAGTTCGACCTGGTCTACTGCTCGAGCGTGATCGAGCACGTCCCACCGCCGCGCCGCGCCGCGTTCGCCGCGGAGGTTCGCCGCGTGGGCCGCGGCTGGTTCGTGCAGACGCCCGCGTTCTCCTTTCCGATTGAGCCTCACTCGCTGCTGCCGGGCGCGCACTGGCTGCCGGTGCGCCTGCGCAAGCCCTACTGGCGTTGGGGGGCAACCGGCGGATGGGAAGAGATCTCGCTGCTGCGCCGCGCGGAGATCGAGAGCCTGTTCGGGCCGGCGCTCGCGGAGCGGGTCGGCCCGCTGGCCAAGAGCTGGGTGTGCGTCAACCCCCCAGGCGACTGATGTCGTTGCTGACGCCGTTGATCACGAGGAACAGCAGTAGGAAGATGCCGACCGAGCTGTAGCGGTACATCGCCGCCAGCGAGATCCGCCGCCCCCGCAGCTTCTCGGCCAACGACCACAGCACGTGTCCGCCGTCGAGGGGTAGGAACGGGAACAGGTTGATGACCGCCAGGATCAGCGAGAGGAACCCTAGAAACGTCAGCGCGTAGCCGGCGCCGGCGACGACCGTTTCGTGGGCGTCCTGCGTGATGCCGACGATGCTCGAGACCTGCTTGCGGCTCTTGGAGCTCGTGAGCGCTTTGAAGAAGCCCGTTAGCGTCTGGGTGCTCACGTGCCACATCTCGCTCACGGACGCCCCGGCCGCGGCGAGCACGCCAAAGGATTTGGTCGTCGCGCCGAAATCGAAGCCGATCAGCATCCGCCCGGCTTCTTTGCTGTAGCGGGGATAGATCGACAGCTTCACCTCGTGGTCCGCGCGGCGCACGGTCAGCCGTACCGGAGTGGCGGCGCGACAACCGTCGGTGAGTGGACCGGCACAGCGATGGACAGCGATCAGGCGCATCGTCGAGGCAACCGTCGCACGCTGCCCTTCGACCGCGACGATCCGATCGCCCCGGCGCAGCGTGCCGTCAGCGGGCCTGCCTTTCTCGATTTCCTGTACCGAGGTCGTCGGCACGAGCGTCTGCACCGACGGATCGAGATTGCGGAGCGCGGACGCGCCGTTGAGGTTGCCGCTGAAGAGAATCACCCAGAAGAGCGAGAACGCGATCGCTATGTTCACCCCAGGTCCCGCCAGGATCACGACAATGCGCTTCCACGGCGCCTGCGCGTAGTAGGCGCGCTTGGCCACCTCCGGCTCGAGCCCCGCGATCTCCTCGGGGTTCATGCCCGTGATCTTCACGTACCCCCCTGCGGGGATCGCGCCGATCGCATACTCGGTCTCGCCGCGGCGCACGCGCAGGAGCGTCGGGGGAAAGAACAGCGAGAAGCGCTCGACCCGCATGCCGACGGCCTTGGCGACGGTGAAATGACCCAGCTCGTGCAACACGATCAGCGCGACGATGCCGAGGAGGGTGAGGATCCAGCTCATGCGCTCAGTTTGACAGCCTCGTCAGCGACCTCCCGCGCCTGCCGGTCGGCTTCGTAGAGCGACTCGAACGCGCGCACCGGCTCGCCGGGGAGCTCCGAGAGGGCCTGTTCGATCACGCGCGCGATGCCGTTGAAGCGCAGCCGGCCCTCCAAGAACGCGTGCACGGCGATCTCGTTCGCCGCGTTCAGCACGCATGGGGCGGTGCCGCCCGCGCGCGCGGCAACGCCTGCGAGACGCAGGCAGGGGAAGGCGTCGAGATCGACCGGCTGAAACGTCAGCTCGCCGATGGCCGCCAGGTCAAGGGGCGCGATGCCCAGCTCGACGCTCTCTCCACCGTGCAGGGCATAGGAGATCGCGATGCGCATGTCCGGCGGCCCGAGATGGGCGAGCATCGCCCCGTCCGCCAGCTGGATCAGGCCATGGACGAGCGACTGCGGATGCACGACCACGTCGATGCGGTCATACGGGGTGCCGAACAGGTGGTGGGCCTCCATCACCTCCAAGCCCTTGTTCATGAGGGTTGCGGAGTCGATCGTGATCTTGCCGCCCATCTCCCAGGTCGGATGCGCCAGGGCCTGCTCGACCGTCACATCCTCGAGCTCCTCGCGCGCACGCCCGCGAAACGGTCCGCCGCTGGCGGTGATCGTCAACCGCTCAACCGCCCCGGGCGGCTGCCCGGCGAGTAGCTGATGAAGCGCCGTGTGCTCGGAGTCCACCGGCACGATCCGCGCCCCCGTCGCCTCGGCCAGCGCTGTTACGAGCTCGCCGCCGACCACCAGCGACTCCTTGTTGGCCAGCGCGAGGTCGATCCCCTCGCCGAGCGTGGCGACCGTCGGTCCGAGCCCGGCGGAGCCGACGAGCGCGTTCAGCACCAGATCCGCGCCCGACTCCACCACCAGCTCCACCAACCCCTCCGGCCCTGTCAGCACTTCGCCGTCGGTCCATGCCTCCGAGGCGCGTGCCGCGGCGTGCTCGTCGACGAGCGCAACCCGATCGACCCCGTGGTCGCGCGCCTGTTCGATCAGACCCTCCCACGAGCGCTCGGCCGACAGGCCGACGAGCTCGAGCTCGTCGCTGCGCGCGACCACGTCGAGCGCCTGCACGCCGATCGAGCCGGTCGAGCCGAGAATCAGCAGGCGCTTCTCAGTCACTGCGGACCGATCCTTTCGCAGGATTTGCGTCACACATAGGCGGCCCAGATGTAATAGCCGGCCACAGCCGCGAACAGAACCGCGTCGAGCCGGTCGAGCGCGCCGCCGTGGGCGCCGAACAGGCTGCCTGAGTCCTTCGTGCGGGCCTCGCGCTTGACGAACGACTCGAACAGGTCTCCGATCGGCGCGACGAGGGCCACGCCGAGTCCGAGCACGAGCGCATGCGAGCCCGGCAGCCAGTCCTGATAGCGCCCGGCGAACCACACGCCGAGGACGGCGCAGACCATGCCGATGACAAGGCCCTCGACGGTCTTGTTCGGCGAGATCTGCGGTGCCAGCGGGCGACGGCCGAACAGGCGCCCGCCGAGATAGGCGCCGGTATCGCCGAGGAACGTGCCGACGAGCACGTCGATCACGATGCCGAGGCCGTGTGGCAATCCGCGCAGCAGCACCGCGTGGGCGAGGGCGAATCCGATCCAGTAGATGCCGAGCAGCGTCACCGCCATCCCCCCCACGCTTGGACGGTTCTGGGCGAGGGTCAGCCCGAACAACACCGGCAGCGCCGCAACGGCGACCAACAGCACCTGGAACTGGCTGCCGTACAGCGCCGCCGCAAGCATGCCTCCGAGCGCGACGAAGCCCGCGAGACGAACAGGGTGCGCGCGATCGTACATCCCGTACAGCTCGTGCATGCACACGCAGCCGAGCGCGAACAGGCCGAGCGCGAACACCGCTCCGCCCTCGATCACGAGGAACAGCGCGACGGCGATCGCGGGCACGGCGGCGAGCAGCCGCGCGTTCAGGTCAGAGCGCTGCCTGTGCGCCGGTAGCCTGGTCGCGCGCGTGCGTGTGCGCGCCCGACCATGCGCGCCGTGGCCGCCACTACCGGGGGAGCGTCGAGGCGGGCGGTCAGATCGAGAGCCACCTGCGGACGTGTGCGGGACACGGGCCATCGCGTGCGCTCAGCGCCCGCCGAAACGTCGGCGGCGCGCGGCGAACTCGGCCAGCGACTGCTCGAGGGCCGTGCGGGTGAAGTCGGGCCACAGCTCCTCGCGGAAGACGAGCTCGGAGTAGGCCGACTGCCACAGCAGGTAGTTCGACAGCCGTCGCTCGCCGCTGGTGCGGATGATCAGGTCGGGGTCGTGCATCTCGGGCGCGTACAGGCAGGAGCGGAACTCCTCCTCGGTCTCTCCTTGAAAACGCCGGGCGGCGTCTAGGATCTCGGCGCGCCCACCGTAGTTGAAGGCGACGAACAGGGTTATGCGCTCGTTTGCGTCGGTCAGCGCTTCGGCCCACTCCATCTGCGCCACCAGCTCCGGCGAGACGCCGGCGCGACGGCCGATGAAGCGCATGCGCACACCTTCAGCGTGGAGCTCGGGGGTCTCGCCGGCGATCCGCCGGGAGAACATCTCCATCAGCCCCTGCACCTCCGCCGCCGGGCGCGACCAGTTCTCGGTCGAGAACGAGTAGACCGTCAGCTCCTCGATGCCCAGCTCGGCGGCGTCGCGCAGGCGCGCCTTGACCGCGTCGGCGCCCGCGCTGTGACCCTCGTTGACCGGCACGCCGCGCGCGCGCGCCCAGCGGCCGTTCCCGTCGGTGATGATCGCGACGTACCGTGCGACCTGAGTGTCACCCGCCGATCTCGAATCGGCCGCCGACGCCCGTTGCTCGGCGGCGCCCATCAGACTTCGAGGATCTCGTCTTCCTTGACCTTCAGCACGCTGTCGAGCTCGCCGATGCGCGCATCGGTCAGCTTCTGCAGCCCGACCTCGGCGCGGTGCTCGTCGTCAGAGGAAGCCTCGCCTTCGGCCTTCATCTCACGCAGCTGCTGCATCGTGTCGCGACGCACGTTGCGGATCGCGACGCGCCCCTCCTCGGCGAGGTTGCGCACGACCTTGACGAGGTCGCGGCGGCGTTCCTCGGTCAGCTCCGGCACGACCAGGCGCACGACGTTGCCGTCGTTTGACGGGTTCAGGCTGACGTCGGACTCGTTGATCGCCTTCTCGATCATCTTGATCGAGGACTTGTCATACGGCTGCACCGTCAGCAGGCGGGCTTCCGGCGCGGAGATCGTGGCGAGCTGATTCAGGGGGGTCATCGCGCCGTAGTAGTCGACGACCACGCGATCCAGCAGCGACGGGCTGGCGCGACCTGTGCGCACGGAGGAGAACTCGTGCTGGGCCGACTCGACCGACTTGGACATCCGCTCGCGCGCGTCCGCGAGCAGTTCGTCGATCATGTTGCTTTCAGCTGCCATCGCCATCTCCTGTCGCGGTAGATACAAGCGTGCCGACGCGCTCACCCGAGATTATCCGCGCGAGGCTTTTCTGATCGTCCATGTTGAACACGTTCAACGGCATCCCATTGTCCATGCACAGCGCAAGCGCGGTCGAGTCCATCACGCGCAGGCGCCGCTCGATCGCCTCCATGTGGGTGATCTCGGGTATGAACGTCGCGTTCGGGTCGACCGCGGGGTCGGCGGTGTAGACGCCCTCGACCCCGTTCTTGGCCATCAGGATGATCTCCGCGTGGATCTCCGCTGCGCGCAACGCCGCGGCGGTGTCGGTCGTGAAGAACGGGTTGCCGGTGCCGGCGGCGAAGATCACCACGCGTCCCTTCTCGAGATGGCGCATCGCGCGGCGGCGGATGTAGGGCTCGGCGACCTCGGAGATTCCGAGCGCGGACTGCACGCGCGTGTTCGTGCCCATCTTCTCCAGGGCATCCTGCAGCGGCAGTGCGTTGAGCACGGTCGCGACCATCCCCATGTAGTCGGCGGTCGCACGGTCCATCCCCGCGGCGGCGCCCTGCATCCCCCGGTAGATGTTGCCCGCACCGACGACGATCGCGACCTCCACGCCCTGGTCGCGCACGGCGGTGACCTGCCGCGCGACGGCGATCACACGCTCCGGGTCGGTGCCGTAGTCGAGCTCGCCCATCAGCGCCTCGCCGGAGAGCTTGAGCAGGATGCGTTTGAACGCGGGGCCGGGCATCGTCGGCAAGCCTACCCGCCGAGGGTTCTACTGGCCGACGGCAAACCGTGTGAAGCGGCGTATTACGACGTTCTCGCCGGTCTTGGCGGTCAGCTCGTCACGCAGCTGTTGAACCGTCTTTGAGTCGAACTTGGGGTTGTGCATCTCCTGCTCGAGCAGCACGATCGTGCGGTACCAGGCGTCGAGCTTGCCGGCGACGATCTTCTCGCGCACGTTCTCCGGCTTGTCGGCGCTCGATGCCTCCCGCTCGTAGAGGCCCGCCTCGGCGTCGCGACGCTCGGTGGGGACATCCTCGCGGCTGACGTAGGCGACGGTCGGTGTGGCCGCGATCTGCATGGCGATGTCGCGGGCGAAGCCGACGAAGTCCTCGTTGGTGGCGACGAAGTCGGTGTTGCAGTCGACCTCGATCAGCACCCCGACCTTGGCGCCCGCGTGGACGTAGGCCTGGACGGTCCCCTCGGTGGCGAGCCTCTCGCCGAGGTCCTGGATCTTCTTGCCCTGCTTCAACCGCAGGATCTCGATCGCCTTGCCGACGTCGCCCCGGGCCTCGGTGAGTGCCTTCTTGCAGTCCATCATTCCCGCGCCGGTGCGCTCGCGCAGGGCCTTTACGTCCTGGGCTGAGATCTCGACAGCGCTCATGACGGGCTCGTCTCCTCGGTGACGGTGGCAGCGGCGGGGGTGGCAGCGGGCTCCATCCCCGCGGCGGGAGCGGGCGCCTCGGACGGTGCCGCTGCAGCCGAAGGCTCGGGTGCAGAAGGAGCCTCTTCGGCCGCGGTCGCCGGTTTCTGCGGCGCCTGAGCCGCCTGTGCGGGCGCCGGCTGAGCGGCGGCCTGGGCGGCAGCGGCGGCAGCCTCGCGCTCGGCGAGGGCCTCTTTCTTGGCCTGCTCCTCGGCCTCGCGCTTGGCCTGTTCCTCGGCCTCGCGCTTCGCGCGAGCCTCGGCCTCGATCCGGGCTTTCTCTTCAGCCTCCTGACGGGCGCGTTCCTCCTCGGCACGGAACACGGAATGCCCCTCGGCGACCACCTGGCCGATCGCCTGGGTGATCAGCGCGCACGAGCGAATCGCGTCGTCGTTGCCGGGGACGACGAAGTCGATCCCGTCCGGGTCGCAGTTGGTGTCGACGAGGCCGATGATCGGGATCCGCAGACGGCGGGCCTCTTTGACGGCGATCTCCTCGGTTTTGAGGTCGATCACGAACATCGCGTCGGGCACGCGCTGCATGTTCTTGACGCCGCCGAGGTTCGCGCGCAGCTTGGCGAGATCGGCCTGGGCGGCCATCCGCTCACGGGTCGGCAGCAGCGCGAGCTGGCCATCGGCCTCGTAGCGTTCGAGGTCGTGCAGCCGCCGGATGCGCAGGCTGATCGTCTGGAAGTTCGTCAGCAGACCGCCGAGCCAGCGGTGGTTGACGAACGGCATGCCGGACGCTTCGGCGACGTCCTTGACCGTGTCGCGCGCCTGCTTCTTGGTGCCGACGAACAGCACCGTGCCGCCGCGATGGGCGAGCGTGCCGGCGAACTCCTGCGCGGAGTTGAGCGCCGCGGAGGTCTTGAGCAGGTCGATGATGTAGATGCCGCCGCGCTCACCGTGGATGAAACGGCGCATCTTCGGGTTCCAGCGACGCGTCTGATGGCCGAAATGCACGCCAGCCTCCAGCAGCTCCGCGATGCCAACTTGAGCCACGATTACTCCCTTATGTGATGGTGCGAGATTGAGGTCCGTGCGGGTGGAGCGGACCCGGAGGTAAAGCGACTGTGTGTCGCAATCTCCGGGCAGGGCCGCGATCCGGGCTCCCACACGGGATAGAAGATCCGATTGAGGAAATCAGGATAGCTGTTGTTCGGCGAGTGTGAGCGCGTGCCGCAGATCGGCCGGCAGCGGCGAGCGCACCTCGACCGGCTCGCCGGTGAGCGGATGCGGGAACGCGAGCCGGGTGGCGTGCAGGAACTGGCGTTCGAGGCCCAGCACGCCGGGCGTCCCGTACTCGGGATCGCCGCACACGGGATGGCCGATCGCCTGCAGGTGGACGCGGATCTGATGGGTGCGCCCGGTGTCCAGGCGCAGACGCAGCAGAGAGGTGTCTCCGAGTGGACGATCGAGCGTGAAGTGGGTGCGCGCCTCGCGCGGATGGGCGCCGCCGACGGTCATGCGCGTGCGGACGCGCTCGTCGCGGCCGATCGGCGCCTCGATCGTGCCGGTGCGCGCGGGCGGGCAGCCTTGAACGAGCGCGAGATATTCACGCTCGATCAGCCGCTGCGCGAGCGCGGCCTGCAGCAGCCGGTGGGCCTCCTCGGAGCGCGAAACGACGAGCAGCCCCGACGTGTCGCGGTCCAACCGGTGCACGATCCCGGCGCGCTCGGGATCGCCCCCGGCAACAGTGCCGGCAAGCAGCTGAGAGAGCGTTCCGTCGCGCTGCCCTCGCGCCGGATGGACGACGAGACCGGGCCCCTTGTCGACGACCAGCAGATGCTCGTCCTGGTAGGCGATCGTGAAATTGGATGTCATCGGGGCAGAGATTGCAACGTCAGCCAAGCAGGTCGGAAAGGCGACGCATGTGCGGCCGAACCTCCGCGCATCATGGATCTTTGGCGGCGACGTGACGAGCGTGATCGATGAGCAGGAACAGGATCAGTATGCCGAGCGTGATCGAGGTATCGGCGAGGTTGAACGGCGGCCAGCCGAGCGGGAGCTTGATGAAATCGGTGACCGAGCCGTGGCGCAGGCGGTCGAGGATGTTGCCGAGCGCGCCGCCGAGAAGCATGCCGGTCGGCAGCCAGAGCAGCGTCAGGGAAGTGTGGCGGGCGAAGTAGGCGAGCAGCAGCAGGAGCGCGAGCACGATCAGGATCGTCACCGCGACGTGGTTGCCGGGAAGGAAGCCGAAGGCGACGCCGCGGTTGCGCGTGTCGACGAGCTGGATGCCGGGCAGCAGCTTGCGTCCTTCACCCGGGACGATCGAGCGTTCGATCGCGTGCTTGCTCAGCTGGTCGGCGGCGATCGCGGCGATCATGACCAGGCCGGCGCGAACCCAGGCAAGTGTGCTGCGCATCTAGTGTCCCGCCAACGGATTCAGCCGTGGATGATGCCTTGCACGATCACGCCGTTGACGAGCTCCAGCGTGATGATGGCGAGGATCGGGCTGAGGTCGATGCCGCCGAAACCGGGGATCAGGCGGCGGAAGATGCGCAGGAACGGTTCGCAGACGTCGCGCAGGAAGCCGAGCACGACATCGGTGGCGCGCGAGTATGGCGGGCGCAGGCCGACGGAGAACAGCAGCTGGATGACGATGTAGAGGATGATCAGCAGCGTGTAGACGTAGATCAACGTCGAGAGGTAGTCGGCGATCTGGGTACGGGCGGTGGCGAGGATCATCGACCGGGCCCGTTGGAGAGCACGGCGTCGAGCGCGTCTGAGAAGGCGGCGCGCAGACCGGCGCGCTCGAGCGCGTCGAGGCCGCGCGCGGTGAGGCCACCCGGTGAGGTGACCTCGCGACGAACCGCCTGCGTGTCGTTGTCACGGCGGCGCAGCAGCTCGGCGGTGCCGGCTAGCGTCTGCACGACGAGCTCGGCGCCTTGGGCAGCGGGGATGCCGTGGCGCACGCCGGCGTCGATCTGCGCCTCGGCGACGAGCGCGACATAGGCGGGGGCGCACGACATCAGGCCCATCGCGACGTCGACGAGCGCGTCGGGGAGGACGACGAGCGTGCCGAGCTCGGCAAACAGCTCACCGACCTTGGCGTCGAGCGTGGCGTCCTGCTCGCCGTCGGCGGCCTGAACGACCGCGCCCTGGCGAACCTCGACGGGGAGCGAGGGGATGAAGCGATAGACCGGGCGGTCGGGGTAGGCATCCTTGAGCGCTGCGAGTGGCGTGGCGGCGAGAATCGACGCGACCGCTTTCGCATGTGGCGCAACTTCCAGCGCGACCTGGGCAAGCTGGGCGGGCTTGTGGCAGAGAACGACGAGGTCGGCCTGTTCGGCGACCGCGGCGTTTGAGGTGAGCGCCTCGCCCTGCACCTCCTCGGCCAGCCCGCGAGCGCGAACGGCCAGCGGGTCGGCACACAGCAGCGGCCGTCCCCACCCGCGCGCCATCGCGCGTGCCATGTTCCCGGCTCCGATCAGTCCTATCTGCATAAGCGCACCCAGGCTACCGGCCACCACTTGTCAGGACTGATTAAAAAAGCCCTTCTCGATCAGTCTGGCGCGCTCCTCGGCCGAGATCTCGACGTTGCGGGGCGTGAGCATGAAGACCTTGTCGGCGATCCGCTGCATGCCGCCGTCGAGCGCGTAGGTCAGGCCGGAGGCGAAGTCGATCAGGCGCTTGGACAGGTCTACTTCGGTGCCCTGCAGGTTGAGGATGACCGGGATCGAGTCCTTGAACTTGTCGGCGATCTGCTGGGCGTCGTTGAACGACTTGGGCACGACCAGGTGCACGCGCACGTCGCCGTTGCCGTTGCCGACCGGTTTGAGGACGGTGGTGGAGCGAGCAGCGCGCGATCCACCGCGCGATCCGCTCCCCTGCGGAGCATCGTCATCGGCGAAGATGTCGTCGTACTCGTCGCGCCGGCGGCGCAACCGGCGGACGTTGGGTCGCTCGCGGTAGCGATCCTCGATCTCGACCTCGGGCGGGGGATCGTCGTCGTAGCCGTCGTGATACTCCTCGGCGAGGCCGAAGTAGACAAGCGCGCTGTGCCAGGAGTCACGGAAAGCCATCGGTATAGGTGCGTGTTCGCCCGGCGAGCCGGATTCCCTGCTCATGCTAACCATTTGCCGCTCGTGAGCCGAGAGTCCCCGGGCCGCTAATCGTACAGTCTCGTACCGATTCGCACGATCGTGGCGCCCTCTTCGACCGCGACGAGGTAGTCCTGCGAGGTTCCCATCGACAGATGCTCGAGCCCGCGCGCGGCGGCCAGCTCGCGCAACGCGGCGAACCAGCGGCGGCTGTCATGCGGATCGCCGGACACCGCCGGCGGCATCGTCATCAGCCCTGCGACCGGGACGGGCGAGGAGGCGAGGAACGCGTCGAGATCCTCCGGAACGACCCCGGCCTTGGTCGGCTCGCGCGCGAGGTTGACCTCGATCAGGATGCGCAGGCCGGGGCGAGCGAGAGCACGGTGGCGGCCGAGCTCGCGCAGCGCGGACTCGCTCGCGACCGAGTGGATCAGGCGCACGTGCGGCACGATCAGGCGCACGCGCCGGCTCTGGAGCTGGCCGATGAAGTCCCATTCGAACAGCTCTCCGTACGCGGCCACCTTCGCTTGGAGGTCCTGGGCGCGGTTCTCGCCGACGAGCCGGACGCCTGCCTCGGCGAGGATCGGCAGGTGCTCGACGGCGACGTACTTGGTCGCGGCCAGCACCTCCACCGCCTCAGGGTCGCGCCCTGCGCGGGTGGCCGCGGCGACGATCTCCTCGCGCACAGCGGCGAGGTTGCTGCGAACGGTGTCCGCGCGCAGATCGGAGATCAGCTCGGCCACGAGATCCTCCGGGGACCCGAGGGATCGACGACGCGTCCGCGGCAGCTCGCCAGCCGAGGCGCACTCGTCGTGCTTAGAACCTGTCTCAATCCCGCCACGCCACGCCACCCTGCCGCCCAGCACGCGCGCCTTCGCGGCGGTGGGAGAAGAAGCGCTCGTCGCAGATCGTGCATGCGGCGACGTCCTGCACCTCCGCCACACCGGCTGCCAGCAGCCGCTCGCGCGCGATCGCCTTCAGGTCGATGTTCTGTCCGGCGCGGTGCGCTCCGCCGAACGCCGCGTGCACCTCATCGCCGACCTCATAGCAGCACGCGCCGGCGCCGGGACCGACGAGCGCGACGATCTCGCCCGTACCGCCGAGCTCCCGAACCGCGCGAACGCCCTCCTCCAAGACTCCCGCTGCGAGCCCGCGCCAGCCGGCGTGGACCATCGCCACGGCACCCCTACCCGTGCCAAGCGCGACGGGCAGGCAGTCGGCGGTGAACACCAACGCGCCGAGGCTAGGCAGTGCCGTCGCCTGGCCGTCGGCCTCGACATCCGGCCGGGCTGTGGTATCGGGCATGGTATCGGCCTCATCCGCGGTCTTGGCCTGTCGTGTCGTGCCGGGCGTTGCGGACGCCTGTCCTACCTGCGCTCGGGGACCCACTCGCTGAACCGCGGTGCCGTGGACCTGAAAGCCTCGTAGGAGACGGCGTAGGCCGAGCTGCTCGCGCAAGCGCTCGCGCGCCTGCAGCCCGTGCTCGGCTCGCTCGCCGCCGACGCTCGACAGGTTGCCGTGTGCGCGCGTGGTGAACAGCGCGTGCCCGCCGCCGGGGAGGTCGAAGGCAAGCTCCTCTGAGCTCATGCCTGCGCGTCCAAAGCCGCGGTCAACTCTGCGTCGCGTCCGGCGTCGGCAAGCTCGCCATCCAGCTTCCGACGGAGGGCCGCTTCGAGCCGAAGGCCGATCTCCGGTCCCTCGGGGATTCCGGCCGCCAGCAGGTCCGCGCCGGTGATCTCCAGGCGGATCTCACGCAGCTCCGTCAGCCAGCGACGTGCGGCTTCGGTGATCTCGTTGTCGTCACCTGCAGAGACTGCGGCCAGTGCGCCGACCAGAGCAACGATCTCCGGTGGTGTGCGCGATGCGGCCTTGTAAATCGCCGAGCAAGTCTTCGCGGCGAACAGTTCCTGAGCTATCGCCGGTCCATCGGTCAGCGCCTTCAGCATCAGGTCCCGATCGGGCGCCGAGAATTCCAAGCCTTCCAGCAACCATGCGATCTGCCGTCGCCCCTCGGCTGGGAGGAGGGGATGGAAGAGGTGACCCGCAGGCACCAGCAGCATCGCGAACAGCAACAGGTCGGGGCGTGTATCTCCGTCCGCCTCGGCCAGCAAGGCAAGTGCGTCGCGAGTCCTCTTCCCCTCAAAGCTCAGCTCTACGGACAGCGCCCTCACCAGGCCGAGGTCGTCGATCGAGGCGAATGCGCCCACCATGTCCGCTTCGCTCAACGCCAGGCGCAGCTCTGCGCCGACGCGTGCGAGAGAGACCGTCGCCAATACGCCCGAGCCCACCGCGGCAGCGGCCAGGTCGGCGGTGTGATCGTCGATCGCAAAGCCCAGTCGCGCGCGATAACGCGCCAAGCGATACAGGCGTGTGGGGTCGTCGATGAAGCTGCCGTCGTGCAGCACCCGCAACCGACAGGCCAACAGATCCTCCAGTGCACCCGGGACGGCGCGCAGCTCGCCACGATGCTCGCCGCCGAGAGACAAGGCGATTGCGTTGACTGTGAAGTCACGACGCTTGAGATCCTGCTCGGGCGTGCCCTCTCCGACCTCCGGTAGCGCCCCCGGCTCCGGATAGCGCTCGGAGCGTCGTGTCGCCACGTCGATCCTGCTCCCCTCCCACCACACCAGCGCCGTGCGGAAGCGCTCGTGAGCGCTCGACTGGAAGCGCTCCCTCGCGGTCTGGCCGGCCACAGCGTTCAATCGGCGCGCCAGCTCGTCCGCGAACGCAGCGGCGTCGCTGCCCACCACCACATCCAGCTCACGCGGCGTACGACCGAGCAACAGGTCACGCACCGCGCCACCTACGAGCTCCACGTCGCTTCGCTGTGCAGCCACCTCGAGCAGTGCCTCACCTCCAGGCAGATCACGCAGCCGCTCGAGCACGATCTCGGGCGCTGCTGCCGTCATCTGCCCATTCTCGGAGATCACCTACACCGGTTGTGAATTGACCGCTCGCACCTCGACCCCGGCGGCCGCCAGATGGGCCTTGGCCTCCGGGATCGTGTGCCGCCCGTAGTGGAAGATCGATGCGCACAGCGCCGCGTCGGCGCCGGCCTGAAGCGCCTGTGCCAGGTGATCGAGCTCGCCGGCGCCCCCGGAGGCGATCACGGGCACGCTCACAGCCTGGCTTACCGCGCTCGTCAGCGGAAGGTCGTAGCCGTTGTTCGTGCCGTCGCGGTCCATACTCGTCAACAGGATCTCTCCCGCTCCCCGCTCGACGCCCTCGCGCACCCACTCGACGACGTCGCGGCCGGTGGGCGTGCGCCCACCGGCGAGATATGCCTGCCAGCCCATTACATCCCCGCCTGCGCCGGCCTTCGCCACGCCGGTGAGGTCCGTGATGGGTCTAGCCGACGCGGACTTGGGATCGTGAGCCTTCGCGTCGATCGCCAGCACAACGCATTGCGAGCCGAACCGCATCGCCAGCTCGTCGAGCAGCTCCGGCCGCTGCAACGCCGCGGAGTTGATCGAAACCTTGTCGGCCCCCGCGTCGAGCACCGCCTGGGCATCCTCGACCGAGCGGATGCCGCCGCCGATCGTGAACGGCACGAACACCTCGTCGGCCGTGCGCCGCGCGAGCTGAACGATCGTGTCGCGCTTCTCGTGCGTGGCGGTGATGTCCAAGAACACGAGCTCGTCGGCGCCTTCGCGGTCGTAGTGGGCGGCCAGCTCTACTGGATCGCCGGCGTCGCGGATGTCGAGGAATTCGACGCCCTTCACGACCCGTCCGGCGTCGACGTCCAGGCAGGGGATGACGCGCTTCAAGTGCATCCGTCCACCGTAGCGGCCGTGCAGCCGGCGGGTACCGTGGATCTGGGTCAGCCGACGAGCGCGGCGATGGCCTCGGGAACCGTGAAGCGCTGCTCGTACAGTGCGGTGCCGACGATCACGCCGTCGATGGCATCCAGCTTCAGCTCGCGGCGGAGGTCTGCGATTGCCTGCAGGTCGTCGCGGCTGCCGATGCCGCCCGAGATGATCACGCTGCCATCCTCGACTGCCTGCGCCACCTTCGTGATCTCATCGCGATTGGCGCCATCGAGCATGCCGTCATGGTCGACGTTGGTGAAGACGAAGTTGCGCACGCCTTTCTCGAGCAGGGCCTCGAAAGCGCGCTCCGCCGTTACGTCGGTGCCCATCAGCCACCCGTGCGTCACCACGTCCCCCCCGCGTACGTCAACGCCCACGAGGATGCGGTCGGGGCCGTGGGTTGCGAGGCACTCTTGCAGCACCGTGGGGTCGGACATCGCAACGGTGCCAAGGATCACGCGTGCAGCACCCGCGCTCAGGGCCTCCGCGACCGCCGCCGCCGAACGCAGGCCACCGCCGTACTGCACCGGCACACCCGCGTCGGCTGCGATCCGCTGCAGTTGCGGGAGGTTCACCGGCTTGCCCGACTTCGCGCCGTCGAGGTCGACGACGTGCAGGTATTCCGCGCCCGCGTCCACCCATCCGCGCGCGGCGTCCAACGGGCTTTCGTCATAGACCTTCTTCGCCGCGAAATCACCCTTCACCAGTCGTACGGCACTGCCGTCGAGAATGTCGATCGCGGGATACAGGATCATGCCGGCACCGTCGCGCGGCCGCACAGGCGGGTGAAGTTCCGCAGCAGCGCCAGCCCGTGCGCGGAGGACTTCTCCGGGTGCGACTGAGTGCCGAACACGTTCCCCCGCCCGACGATCGCCGCGAACGGCTCACCGTAGTCGGCGCTCGCGAGCACCACGTCCTCGTCGGCCGGCCACACCGCGAAGCTGTGCACGTGGTACAGGTAGGCAGGGTCGGGCAGACCATCGCTCAGCGGGGTTGCGCGCAGCCAGCGCAGCTCGCTCCAGCCGATGTGCGGCAGCTTCAGGCCGGGGGCGCTCAGCCGCCGCACCGTGCCCGCGAGCAGCCCCAGACCGCTCGCACCGTCGTGCTCCTCGGAGCGCTCGAACAGCAGCTGCATCCCCAGGCACAGGCCCAACAGCGGCACGCCCGCGCTCACGCGCTCCTCCAGCAGCTCGTCCAGCCCCGCCGCGCGAATCGCCGCCATCCCAGCGGGAAAGGCGCCCACGCCCGGCAGCACAAGGCCGTCCATTGCGCACAGCCGCGCCGGATCCGAGCTCACCTCCACGCGCGCGCCGACGTGCTCGAGCGCCTTCTCGGCCGAGCGGCGATTGCCCATCCCGTAGTCCACGACACCGATGCGCGGACTCATCTCAATCGCTTCCGCCGTCATGCCGTCAGCGTGCCCTTCGTGCTCGGCACGCCGGTCTCACTCGGGTCGATCCTCACCGCCTCGCGCAGCGCCCGCGCGAACGCCTTGAACGCCGCCTCGATCATGTGGTGCGCGTTCGTGCCCGCTTCGATCCGTAGGTGCAGCGTGAGCTTCGCAGCGTTCGCCAGCGCGCGAAAGAACTCCTCTGTCAGCTCGTGCTCGAAGCCTCCCGTGGCGCCGGCCGGCAGGCAGCCGTCAAACAGTGTGAAAGGACGCCCGGAGAGATCGATCGCGCAGCTCGCGCGCGCCTCGTCCATCGGCACGATCGCCGCGCCGTAGCGCGTGATGCCTGCGCGGGCGCCCAATGCCCGATCGAGCGCCTGGCCGAGCACGATCGCGGTGTCCTCGGCCGTGTGGTGGGCGCCGGTCTGCAGATCTCCGCTGACGCGCACATCGAGATCGATCCGCCCGTGGCGGGCGAGCAGGTCGAGCATGTGGTCGAGAAAACCCACGCCGGAATCGCGCGAGCCTTGACCGGTCCCGTCGAGCCCGAGCGTCAACCGTACGTCGGTCTCGCCCGTCTTGCGCTGGATGCTCGCGTTGCGCGTGCTCGAGATGGCGGAGGTGTCGGTCATGTCGGTCTTTCTGCTCGGGCTTTGTCTTACAGACTAGGAGGAGCTTGTGACGTTACTCTCGCGCGCCCGTGCCTCCATCGACTCGGCGTGCACCTCGAATCCCTCGGCACGGGCGATCGGGGCGCCGGCTGCGGCGAGCTTACGGGCGGCCGCTTGGTCGACTCGCACTTCGCTCATGCGGCGACGGAAGTGCCGCGGAGACAGCGTCGAGGCAAAGCGTGCCGCGCCCGCGGTAGGCAGCACGTGGTTGGAGCCCGCCACGTAATCGCCGAACGCGGTTGCGCTGAAGGCGCCCACGAACACGCAGCCGGCGGAGCGGATCGTGGCGGCGAGCGTCTCCACCTCGGCGCCGATCAGCTGCACGTGCTCGGGCGCAAACGCGTTCGCGATCGCGACCGCCTCACGCGCGCCAGCGACCTCGACGAGCGCGAACTGAGCCTCCCCGACCGTCGGGCGTTCGACGACCAGCCGCTCGAGCGTCGCCGCGAGCTGCTCGGCCGCCTGCTCGCCCATACAGACGGCCACCACCAGGCTGCCCTCACCGTGCTCGGCCTGCGCGAGCATGTCGAGCGCGGCCAGACTCAGCTCGCGTGCGCTCGCATCCCGGCCGAGCAGAACCAGCAGATCGCTGGGGCCGGCGAACCCGTCGATCCCGACGGTGGCAGTGAGCTGGTGCTTGGCCTCCTGCACATACAGGTTGCCCGGGCCGACCACCACGTCCACGCGGCTTACCGTCTCGGTGCCGTAGGCGAGCGCCGCGATCGCCTGCGCGCCGCCCATGCGGTACACGCGCTCGACCCCGCACAGCCTGCAGATGCCGAGGATCGCGGGGTCGATCTGCCCGTCCGGTCCCGGCGGAGCACACACGGCCACGTCGAGCACGCCCGCTGCGCGCGCGGTGACGACACCCATCACGACCGTGCTCGGATAGGGCGCGCGGCCACCGGGCACGTAGACTGCGGCCCCCTGCACAGGCACCTCGCGCAACGTGACCCGCTGTCCTTGGGGCAGCTCGACCGAGACGTCCTCGCCCACGCCCGCCTGAGCCACGAGCGCGACGTTGGCGATCGCGACCTGCAGCCCCGCCACCAGCTCGAGCGGCAGTGCCTTGATCGCCTCGTCGAGTTCCTCGGCTCCCACGCGCAGCGGTCGGGGCTCGCTTCCGGCGGTGTCATGCAAACGCGTGTACTCGAGCACGGCCTGGTCCCCCCCGGTACGCACTCTGTCCACGATCTCGCGCACTACCGCGGCGACCGAGGCGCCGTCGGGCACGAGCGCGCGCAGGCGAGCCGCGACGCCGTCCGGGCCGCCCAAACGCTCGCAGTCCTCGGTGCTCAGCCGCTCGATCCGCACCTATTCACACATCCACACGCACGGGGCCATCTCAGGCGACGCCGGCGGCAGGAAGGCCGCGCAGCTGCTTCAGCAGATCGTCGATCTGCGCCGCCTTCAGCTTGTGCGAGACCGGGTTGGCGATCAGCCTGGCAGTGCAGACCACGATCTCCTCGCGCACGACCAGGTCGTTCTCGCGCAACGTGGTCCCGGTCGCGGTGAGGTCGACGATCGCCTCGACCATGCCGGTCAGCGGGGCGAGCTCGACAGAGCCTTTCACCTCGACGATCTCCGCCTGCCTGCCGGTCTCCTCGAGGTGGCGCGCGGCGATACGCGGGTACTTGGTGGCCACCCGCATCACGCCAAGCCGCCGGAGCGCCTCGTGCGCCGGGTCGGGGCCGGCCCTGCTGGCCAGCACCATCGTGCAGCGGCCGTAGCCGAGATCGAGCAGCTCGTACACCTCGCGGCCGCCCTCGGGGTGGGCGGGGTTGTTGCCCGACCCGCGCGCGGCCTGCTCGAGCAGGACGTCCTTGCCGGTGACGCCCAGGTCCGCCGCGCCCGCCTCGACGTAGGTGGGAACGTCGGAGGGACGCATCGTGATCACGCCGATGTCGGCGAACAGGAGCTTGCGGTCGTTGGAGCGAAGCTCCTCGATGTCGCGCCCGAGCCCGGCGAGCAGGTCGACCGTGTCCTTGAACAGCGCGCCGCGAGGCACCGCGATCGTGAGGTTGCTCCTCGCGCTCACGCGAGCGACTCCCCCTCGGTGCTCGCGGGCGCGCCGTTGGCGCTCCCCGCCACGAGCAGCGCTCCCGTTCCGCGCTCCTCGCCCGCGAGCGCGATGTGCAGACGATCGACACCCAGCGCAAAGCCGACCGCCGGCAACTGCCGTCCGAAGCGCCCGAGCAGGTCGTCGTAGCGCCCGCCGCCGCCGATCGGAGCGCCGAGCGCAGGGTCGTACACCTCGAACACCGCGCCCGTGTAGTAGCCGATGTTGCGCACGAGGCCGAGGTCGAAGATGACCCGCTCGGCGACGTCCCCCTCCAGCAGCTCGAGCACGCGGCGCATGCCCGTCACCGCCTCCGCCGCTTGAGCGGGCGCATCGGTGAGCACCTCCGGTCCGCCGCGGCGTTGCGGCACGCTCAGCAGGATCTCGGCCGCCTCGCCCGCCAGACCCGAGTCGGCGAGCCGGCCTTCGAGCTCGACGAAGTCCCGGCGCACGAGCGCCTCGAGCAGGGCGGCACGCGCTTGCTCGGGCACCCGCAGGCTGCCCATCAGCGCGGGGAACAGCGAGGCGTCGCCGAGGCCGATGCGGTAGTCCTTCAGGCCGGTCGCGTCGAGCGCGTGGCAGAGCACGGTGAGCGCCTCCGCCGTGCCCTCGGGCGCGGGCGAGCCGATCAGCTCGATGCCGGCCTGCAGCAGCTCGCGCGGCTGTCCCCGCTGGGGGCGCACGCCGCGGTAGCAGTGGGCGAAGTAGCAGAAGCGCAGCGGCGGCTCGCTCGCGGCATAGCGCGTGGCGACGACGCGGGCGATCGGCACGGTCATGTCCGAGCGCAGCACGAGCACCGCGCCGGACTCGTCGAACACGCGGTAGGCGGGCTGGGCTTCGGCCATGTCCGCGCGCGCGAGCACCGTCTCGTACTCGAGCGCCGGCGTGTACACCTCGCCGTAGCCGTGGCGCTCGAAGACGCCGCGCAGCGTGTCGGTGATCGCGCGCACCTCGCGCGTCTCGTCGGGCAGCACGTCGCGCGTGCCGCTGGGGATTGGGTGGATCATCAGATGACCATTGAAGCGGACTCGGGCGATGGCTCGCGCGACCGCGCTCCTCGCCGTGGCGTCCCGATGGCCCGAGGGCCGGAGCGCTCAGGCGTGTACGGGCTCGGTGGCCACGCGCTCGATGCGCGCGCCGAGCTCGCGCAGGCGCTCGTCGATGCGCTCGTAGCCACGGTCGATCTGGCGGATGTTGCCGATCTCGCTGCGCCCCTCGGCGCACAGGGCCGCCAGCAGCATCGCCATGCCGGCGCGGATGTCCGGCGACTCGACGCGCTCGCCGCGCAGCCGGCGCGGGCCGGTGACGATCGCGCGGTGGGGGTCGCACATCACGATGTCGGCGCCCATCAGGATCAGCTTGTCGGTGAAGATCAGGCGGTTCTCGAACATCCACTCGTGCACGAGGATCGAGCCCTCGGCCTGGGTGGCGAGCGCCACCGCGATCGAGGTGAGGTCGGCCGGGAACGCGGGCCAGGGACCGTCCTGGATCTTGCTCTTGTACTCGCCGACGTCGGCCTGCGCCACGAGCTTCTGGCCGCCGGGCACGATCACGTCGTTGCCGTCGAGCTCGGTGCGCAGCCCGAGGCGCTCGAACACGAGGCGGATCATGCGCAGATCGCCGGGCACGGTGTCCTTGATGCGCAGCTCGCCGCCGGTGACGCCCGCGAGCGCCATGAAGCTGCCGATCTCGATGTGGTCGGGGGCGACGTCGTGCTCGCAGCCGTGCAGGCGCTCGGCGCCGTTGACGGTGAGCAGGTTGGAGCCGATGCCCTGGATGTCGGCGCCCATCTTCACGAGCATGCGCGCGAGGTCCTGCACGTGCGGCTCGCAGGCGGCGTTGCCGATCACGGTCGTGCCCGGCGTCAGCGCGGCGGCCATCAGCGCGTTCTCGGTGGCCATCACCGACGGCTCGTCCATGAAGACGTCGGTGGGGCGCAGACCCGCGCGGGGCGGTGAGCACGATCTCGCGTCCGCACTCGGCGACCGCGCCCATCGCGCGGAAGGCGTCGAGGTGCGGGTCCAGGCGCCGGCGGCCGATCACGTCGCCGCCGGGCGGCGGCATCACGGCGCGGCGAAAGCGCGCGAGCAGCGGGCCGGCGAGCAGGAACGAGGCGCGGATCCGCTCGGCGAGCTCGCGCTCGACCTCGACCTCGTGCACGCCGGCGGCGCACAGCGCCACCTCGTTGGGCCCGCGCCAGTCGATCTGAACGCCGATCGCGCCGAGGATCTCGAGCATCGCCTCGACGTCGCGGATGCGTGGCACGTTGCGCACGACGACCTCGTCCTCGGTCAGGACGGCGGAGGCGAGGATCGGCAGCGCGCCGTTCTTGTTCCCGGCCGGGACCATCGTGCCGGACAGCGGGACGCCGCCTTCGATGACGAACTTCTCCATGAGCTGTGAACGCCGCCTGCGGCCCAGGATCGGCCCACCGGTTTGACGCTTGGCAAGCGTAACAGCCATCTGGCCATAAGTTCGAGCCGAGCGGCTGGGACCCTGCATTGCCGCTCCGGGAGCGTCAAGCGTGGCGCCAGACGCCGTCCGTGCAACTTCTCTTGCACACTGATCATGCCGGGATCCCAGCTGCTGAGCCAAATCCGCCCCGGCGAAGCGATGCGTACACCCGTTCGTATCGGTCCGTCCGGAAGTCTCCTATCTTACGAACACATGTTCTCCTCACGACGAACATCGACGCTTCGGCGGCGCACGCTCGGTGCGCTTGGCCTCCTCCGCTCGTTCCTGCTGCTCGAGGACGACTACGAGGTCGACTGGGAGGTCGGCCAGGACGAGCTGAGCGAGGTAGATCATCCGCATCGAGCAGCGCTACGGGCACGGATGCTCGTAGACCGGCCGGCACATCGCCGTCCAGGTCAGCTCCCGCAGCGCTCTCATGTCTGTCTCTCCCCCGTGGACCGGCCGGCGCGGTTGTATCAGCGCCGGCCGGCGCGGCGGGAGGGACAGCGAGACGCGCCGCGGGCCTTTCAAGGGCGCGTAGCGAATTCCCGTCGCGGCGAGGAACGACCGCGAGCCGCCCTGTGGGCGGCTCGCGTGTCTAGAAAAAACCGGCGGCGTCCTACTCTCCCAGGCCCTTGCGGGCCAAGTACCATCGGCGCTGAGGGGCTTAACTGCTCTGTTCGGAATGGGAAGAGGTGTTTCCCCCTCGCCAAAGCCACCGGAAAAAGGCGAGAGACCGCCCTCCCGGTCCTTCAAAACTGCACAGCGCCACACAACGAGTATCACTCCTCATTACGAGGATCAAAAAAATCCGTCAAGCCCTCGACCCATTAGTACCGGTCTCCTTCGGACGTTACCGTCCTTCCAGATCCGGCCTATCAACCTGGTGGTCTACCAGGGGTCTTACTCCCTCTAGGGGATGGGAGAACTCATCTTGAGGCCGGCTTCCCGCTTAGATGCTTTCAGCGGTTATCCGATCCACACGTAGCTAGCCTGCTATGCCCTTGGCAGGACAACAGATACACCAGAGGTGCGTTCATCCCGGTCCTCTCGTACTAGGGACAAATCCTCTCAATTCTCCAACGCCCACGGCAGATAGGGACCGAACTGTCTCACGACGTTCTGAACCCAGCTCGCGTACCGCTTTAATGGGCGAACAGCCCAACCCTTGGGAGCAACTCCACCCCCAGGATGCGACGAGCCGACATCGAGGTGCCAAACCGGGCCGTCGATGTGGACTCTTGGGCCCGATAAGCCTGTTATCCCCGGAGTACCTTTTATCCGTTGAGCGACGGCACTTCCACTTGCTACCGCCGGATCACTAAGACCTGCTTTCGCACCTGCTCGACTTGTCAGTCTCGCAGTCAAGCTCCCTTACTACCTTTACGCTCTACGCACGATTTCCAACCGTGACTGAGGGAACCTTTGTGCGCCTCCGTTACATTTTGGGAGGCGACCGCCCCAGTCAAACTACCCGCCTGGAACTGTCCAGCACCCGGATTCACGGAACGCTGTTAGAAACCCAATACACCAAGG
Source organism: uncultured Solirubrobacterales bacterium (assembly GCA_963784875.1). GTDB lineage: Bacteria > Actinomycetota > Thermoleophilia > Solirubrobacterales > Solirubrobacteraceae > Palsa-744. The sequence goes on along the minus strand of CAWATE010000002.1, from coordinate 442,089 downwards.
GTGGTATCTCAAGGTTGGCTCCACGCCGGCCGCAACCGGCGCTTCAAAGCCTCCCACCTATCCTGAGCGAAATGCACCGAACTCCAATACCAAGTTGTAGTAAAGGTTCACGGGGTCTTTCCGTCTAGCCGCGGGTACTCGGCATCTTCACCGAGACTGCAATTTCACCGAGCCCCTCGTTGAGACAGCGCTGAAGTCGTTACGCCATTCGTGCAGGTCGGAACTTACCCGACAAGGAATTTCGCTACCTTAGGACCGTTATAGTTACGGCCGCCGTTTACCGGGGCTTAGCTTCGCTGCTTCGGACCGAAGTCCTAACAACTCCACGTAACCTTCCGGCACCGGGCAGGCGTCAGCCCCTATACGTCGTCTTTCGACTTAGCAGAGACCTGTGTTTTTGGTAAACAGTCGCTTCAGCCTATTCACTGCGGCCCTCTCGGGCTCCACTCGCGAAGAGCTTCACCCTACTGGGGCGCCCCTTATCCCGAAGTTACGGGGCAATTTTGCCGAGTTCCTTAACGAGGGTTATCTCGATCACCTTAGTATTCTCTACTTGCCCACCTGTGTCGGTTTTGGTACGGGCACGCGCTTCCTCCCTAGAGGATTTTCTTGGAGGTATGGCGTCAGGGACTCGCCGGCTTAAAGCCAGCTGGCATCGCACCTCAGGTTATGCGGCCCCGCATTTAACAAGGGCCACCCCTACATGCTTACCCCAGGACAACCATCGCCTGGGTTCCCTTAGCCTTCCTCGTCCCCCCATCGGTCAAACGGAAGCGACGTGGTACAGGAATATCAACCTGTTGGCCATCGACTACGCCTTTCGGCCTCGCCTTAGGTCCCGACTAACCCTGAGCAGACGAACTTTACTCAGGAATCCTTGGGCAATCGGTGGAGGGGATTCTCACCCCTCTTTCGTTACTTATGCCGGCATTCTCACTTCCCATGCCTCCACGGCTGGCTTACGCCGCCGCTTTACTGGCATGGGAACGCTCTCCTACCGCGCGATCGACCCGAAGGTCTCACGCACCCGCAGCTTCGGTGACTAGCTTGAGCCCCGTTACATTGTCCGCGCTCGAACACTTGACCAGTGAGCTGTTACGCACTCTTTCAAGGATGGCTGCCTCTAAGCCAACCTCCTGGTTGTCTATGCACTCGAACATCGTTTCCCACTTAGCTAGTACTTAGGGACCTTAGCTGGCGGTCTGGGCTGTTTCCCTTTTGACGCTGAAGTTTATCCCCCAGCAACTGACTCCCGGAGTAAACGTGATGGTCTTCGGAGTTTGCCTGAAGTCGGTAACCTGGTAGGGCCCCTAATCCAAACAGTGCTCTACGGCCAACACGCAATTTATCCGAGGCTATACCTAAATATATTTCGGAGAGAACCAGATATCACTGAGCTTGATTAGCCTTTCACTCCGACCCACAGGTCATCCGCCCAGTTTTCAACCTAGGTCGGTTCGGCCCTCCACGAGGTCTTACCCCCGCTTCAGCCTGCCCATGGGTAGCTCGCTCAGTTTCGGGTATACCGCCTACGACTATGTCGCCCTATTAGGACTCGCTTTCGCTACGGCTCCGCTCATCGCTTAACCTTGCCGCAGACGAGTAACTCGCCGGCTCGTTATGCAAAAAGCACGCGGTCACAGCACGAAGGCTGCTCCCACCGCTTGTAGGCGCGCGGTTTCAGGTACTATTTCACTCCCCTTCCGGGGTACTTTTCACCTTTCCCTCACGGTACTAGTCCGCTATCGGTCACCAAGGAGTACTTAGCCTTGGAGGGTGGTCCCCCCAGGTTCAGTCCGCGTTTCACGGGTGCGGACTTACTCAGGAACGTCTGACAGGAGACCATGCAGTTTCGTCTACGGGACGGTTGCCCTCTATGGTGCGCGGTTCCACACGCTTCGACTACCACATGATTTTGTAACTCCTGCCGAGCCGGACACGGCTCGGAACAAACGCCCTACAACCCCCGACAGACAACGCGTGTCCGCTTACATCTGCCAGGTTTGGGCTGATCCCCTTTCGCTCGCCACTACTCAGGGAGTCTCTGTTGATTTTCTTTCCTCGGGGTACTGAGATGTTTCACTTCCCCCGCTTGTCTTCGCCCGGCCTATGTGTTCAGCCGGGGATAACGCCGCATTACCAGCGCTGGGTTTCCCCATTCGGGAATCCACGGGTCAAAGGCTATTCAGCGCCTAACCGTGGCTTATCGCAGCCGTTCACGCCCTTCATCGACTCTTGGTGCCAAGGCATCCACCATGCGCCCTTACTATCTTGACGGTGATCTGGCCCAACATGACCTCGTCCTTGCGCTCCTTGCGGAGACAGGTCAAGTCGGTCTCGCAGGGCCCGGTGATACCCGTTATTCAGCCGCCGCTTATCGATGGCGGCTGATGTGGCTTCTGTGCAGTTTTCAAGGACCGTGGAGAGGCGTATAACGCCGGCCGGTCTCCGCGCATGTCGGTCACGCCCTTATGGCGTGTCCTCGCGACGACCGGCGGGCGCCGGTCTCTCAAAACTCAACAGCATGCTGGGGTCGTTTGCGGCCGGCCCGGTCGACTCCCCAAGTAGAAAGGGAGATCCGCGAGCATCGGCGGCCATCCAGCCAGGTTCGGTCGACATGCTAGGCCCGGTCTGCTCGGTCACCGCCCGGCTCCTTCGACGGCGCTCGAGCGACGCGCGGACGGCCGCGACGGTCCGTTGCGATCGGGGCACTGTTATGTGCTCCCTAGAAAGGAGGTGATCCAGCCGCAGCTTCCGCTACGGCTACCTTGTTACGACTTCACCCCAGTCACGAGCCCCACCTTCGACGGCTCCCTCCCTTGCGGGTTAGGCCACCGGCTTCGGGTGTTGCTCACTCCCGTGGTGTGACGGGCGGTGTGTACAAGGCCCGGGAACGTATTCACCGCGGCAATGCTGATCCGCGATTACTAGCAACTCCGCCTTCATGCAGGCGAATTTCAGCCTGCAATCCGAACCGAGACGCACTTTAAGGGATTCGCTCCACCTCGCGGTATCGCAGCCCTCTGTATGCGCCAATGTAGCACGTGTGTAGCCCTGAACATAAGGGGCATGAGGACTTGACGTCATCCCCACCTTCCTCCGGTTTGTCACCGGCAGTCTCGCATGAGTCCCCAACTGAATGCTGGCAACATGCGACGGGGGTTGCGCTCGTTGCGGGACTTAACCCAACATCTCACGACACGAGCTGACGACAGCCATGCACCACCTGTGAAAGTGCCCCGAAGGGAAGACGTGTTTCCACGCCGGTCACTCACATGTCAAGCCCAGGTAAGGTTCTTCGCGTCGCGTCGAATTAAACCACATGCTCCGCTGCTTGTGCGGGCCCCCGTCAATTCCTTTGAGTTTTAGCCTTGCGGCCGTACTCCCCAGGCGGGCAACTTAATGCGTTAGCTTCGACACGGGGGGAGTCGACACCCCCCACATCTAGTTGCCATCGTTTACAGCGTGGACTACCAGGGTATCTAATCCTGTTTGCTCCCCACGCTTTCGCGTCTCAGCGTCAGTCACGTCCCAGCGAGCTGCCTTCGCCATTGGTGTTCCTCCTGATATCTGCGCATTTCACCGCTACACCAGGAATTCCACTCGCCCCTTCCGGACTCTAGCCCGACAGTATCCACCGGCATTCCAGGGTTGAGCCCTGGACTTTCACAGCGGACTAATCGGGCCGCCTACACGCTCTTTACGCCCAATAATTCCGGACAACGCTTGCACCCTACGTATTACCGCGGCTGCTGGCACGTAGTTAGCCGGTGCTTCTTGTGAAGGTACCGTCACTCCGTCCGGCTATTCACCGGAGAAGCTTCGTCCCAACTGAAAGGGGTTTACAACCCGAAAGCCTTCTTCCCCCACGCGGCGTTGCTGCGTCACGCTTTCGCGCATTGCGCAAGATTCCCCACTGCTGCCTCCCGTAGGAGTCTGGGCCGTGTCTCAGTCCCAGTGTGGCTGATCGTCCTCTCAGACCAGCTACCCATCGAAGCCTTGGTGAGCCGTTACCTCACCAACAAGCTAATGGGCCGCGGGCCCATCTCGATGCGGAGGCCGAAGCTTCCTTTCCCCTTGCGGGCACATCCGGTATTAGCCCGAGTTTCCTCGGGTTGTCCCGGTCATCGAGGCAGGTAACCCACGTGTTACTCACCCGTTCGCGGCTCTGCCCCAGGGCAAGCCCTGGTTCGTCGCTCCACTTGCATGTGTTAAGCACGCCGCCAGCGTTCGTCCTGAGCCAGGATCAAACTCTCCGTGAAGAACTTCACGAAAAGCTGTCATGGAGTTGCCGACTGCCCGAGGGCGACGACGGGCGGACCTATACACCGTGGTCCCGAACCATGACGGGGTACTTCTCCTACTTGACTCTTTGTCCGTCCCGACCGATCGAAGATCGGCTAACGCACGAGGCGCTCCCGGCGACGGGTCGAACCTGGACGCACACCACGATCGAGATCGATCGTAGATGCGCATGCTGTTGAGTTTTCAAAGACCGCCGAGCCTCCCCGAAAGGGTTCCTTCCGAGGAGACCGATCCGACCCACGCCCAGGGGCGCCTAGGGCCGACCGAGGAGTATAGCGCTCGCAGCCAGGACCGAGGCAGCGCACCTTGCCCACCGCTCGATCACGACCCGAGCCGCTATGCGGCGTAGCATAGTAGATCCCGCCGACGGACCTGCGGCCCGCGCGCTCACGCGGCGCGCAAGCGCCGGAAGCGGCGCTTGCCGACCTTCAGCACCTGGCCGTCGGCGCGCGCTGCCGGGACGTCGTGCTCGCCGGCTGCCAGCGGCTCGTCGCCGAGCGTCACCGCGCCCTGGTCGATCAGCGGCGCGCCTCCGAGCGCGAGACGCCGAACGCCTCGGCGATCAGCGCCGGGCAGGTGCACGCTGCCCTCCTCGCCGACGCTGAAGCGCGCCTCCTCGATCTCCTCCGGCAGCCGCGTGCTCGACGAACACGCGGTCGAACTCGCGCTCGGCCTGCTCCGCCGTCGCCTCGGAGTACAGCCACGCGACGAGCTCGCGCGCGAGCGCGCGCTTGGCGTCGCGGCGGTTGCTAGCCGGCCGGGTCGAGGCTCGTGCCAAGCAGCAGCCGGTAGTACTCGCCCATCGCCTCGTCGGGGATCGCCATCGTCTTGCCGTACATCTCCTGCGGCTCGTCGGTGATCCCGATCTGGTTGCCCGAGCGACTTGGACATCTTCCGCCGCCCGTCGGTGCCGACGAGGATCGGCATCGTCAGGATCGCCTGCTCGGGCTTGCCGTAGGCGCGCTGGATGTCGCGCCCCAGCAGCAGGTTGAACTTCTGGTCGGTCCCCCCAAGCTCGACGTCGGCGCCGACCGCCACCGAGTCATAGCCCTGCAGCAGCGGATACAGCAGCTCGAGCATCGAGATCGGCTCGCTTGGCGCGACCAGCGTTTGGCGAAGTCGTCGCGCTCGAGCAGCTGCGCGACGGTCGTCGTGCGCACGAGCGCGAGCAGCTCGACCATCGCCATGTCAAGCCACTCGCCGTTGCGCCGCACCTCCAGGCGCTCGGGGTCGGAGTCGAGGATCCGCAGCGCCTGCTCCTGGAAGGTCGCCGCGTTCGCCTCGATCTCCTCCCGCGTAGCATCGGGCGCAGGCTCGAGCGCCCCGAGGGATCCCCCACGCGCGCGGTGTAGTCGCCGATGATCAGCACCACCCGGTGCCCGGCGTCCTGGAACTCGCGCAGCTTGCCCAGCACGACCGCGTGACCGAGATGGATGTCGGGCGCCGTCGGGTCGATCCCGAGCTTGACCCGCAGCTGGCCGGCCCTCGCGTGCGCGCGGTCTGAAGCTTCGCTGCAAGCGCGCCCTCGGGCAGGCTGTCGACGGCGCTCCGAGCTCGAGCGGCGCGGCTTCCTCGGCGGCCGCGTCGGTGGCATCGGGCATCGAGGCCAATGCTAGACTGCACGGCGATCGGTCCTGACCCGATCCAATCAGCTACGCGGCGGGTGGACTTTCCAGTAGGCGACCGGAGACGGTCGTCTGACTGGAGACCTCGCACCGCCCGCGCTGGTAGACGTCCTGCCCTCTGTGGAGTCCGCCGCATTGCCCGCCCGCGCGCGGCCACGGCTGAAGCGGCTGCGCTTCGTTGCTGATCCTCTTCGCCGTGCTGCTGCTCGGGCTCGTCTCCTTCGTCTTCGGCATGTTCGTCGCCGTCGCCTCCGACCTGCCGTCGCTGACCCGCTTCTCGCAGTTCAAGGACGCGCAGAGCTCCGACCTGCTCGACGACCTCGGCCACCCGATCGGGGTGCTCAGCCAGCAGAACCGGGTGATCGTGACCCCGTCGCAGATCCCGCCGATCGTCAAGGAGGCGGTGATCTCGATCGAGGACAAGCGCTTCCAGACCAACAGCGGCGTCGACATTCGCGGCATCGCCCGCGCGTTCGTCCAGGACGTCCGTCCACAAAGGCAACCTCCAGGGCGCCTCGACGATCGAGCAGCAGTTCATCAAGAACGCGCTCCAGGCCCAGTCGCACCGCACGATCTTCGAGAAGCTGCGCGAGGCGGCGCTCGCCTACCAGCTCTCGCACAAGTGGTCGAAGGAAAAGATCATCACGGCGTACCTCAACACGATCTACTTCGGCAACGGCGCCTACGGGATCGAGGCGGCGGCCCAGACCTACTTCGGCCACGACGTCAACCACCTCGGCTGCGGCACGCCCAACCACCAGCTGTGCGTCCAGCAGCTGCAGCCGTGGGAGGCGGCGCTGCTCGCCGGGCATCATCCAGTCCCCGACCGCCTATGACCCGGCCAACCATCCGCAGGCGGCGCTGCGAGCGCCGCGACGTGGTGCTGCGCCAGATGCTCGAGCAGGGCTACCTGACGCGGCCGCGTGTACGAAGAAAGCGTCAAGCAGGCGCTGCCCGCGCCGACACGAGGTCCAGGCGCCCGAGGAGCAGACGGTCGAAGGGGTCGACGCCGGCTACTTCACGAGCTGGGTGCAGCAGCAGGTGATCGAACGCTACGGCGCCCCGCGGGCGTTCGACGGCGGCCTGCAGATCAAGACGACGCTCGACCTCGAACTGCAGCGCGCCGCCGAACAGGCGATCAACAGCTACCTCGCCTACCCCGGCGGTCCCACCGCCTCGCTCGTGGCGATCGAAAACTCGACCGGCGAGGTGCGCGCGATGGTCGGCGGGCGCAACTACGACGAGAGCCCGTTCAACCTCGCCACCGAGGGCGAGCGCCAGCCCGGCTCCTCGTTCAAGGCGTTCGACCTCGCGGCCGCGCTCGAGGACGGCATCTCGCCCGACTCGGTGTGGACCTCGAAGCAGAAGGTCTTCTTCGTCCCCAGCCCCCGCGGCACCGGAAAAGTTCGTCGTGCACAACGACGAAGGCGCCTACTACCGGCTCGAACACGCTGACCGCGCGCGACCGCCTTCTCCGACAACTCGATCTACGCCGAAGTCGGGCTGAAGGTGGGCACCCACCGGATCGCGCGCCTGGCGCACGCAGATGGGCATCACCACCCCGCTCTCGACCAACCCCGCGATGACGATCGGCGGTCTCACCGTCGGCGTCACGCCGCTGGACATGGCCCACGCCTACGAGACGATCGCCCACGGCGGCGAGCGCGTCAGCGGCACGATGGCCTAGCCGACGCCCCGGTCGGCATCCAGGAAGTCGACGCCGGGCGGCCGCCCGCTGCCCGACGGCGCGCCACCACGACACGAACAGGTGCAGACCAAGCGCGTCCTGCCGCCCGACAGTCGCCGCCACCGAGACCTCGGTGCTCGAGACCGTGCTGCAGTACGGCACCGGCCAAGGCCGCCGCGCTCGGCCAGTTCGCGGCCGGCAAGACGGGCACGACCTCCAACTACGGCGACGCCTGGTTCGTCGGCTGGGACCACAAGTACACGGTCGCCGTGTGGGTCGGCTACCCGAACAGCCTCGTCCCGATGACGACCGACTTCAACGGCGGGCCGGTGCTCGGGCGGCACCTTCCCGGCGCTGATCTGGCACGACTTCATGGTCTCGGCGCTGCAGGTCGAAAAGGCGCGCGCCGAACACGCCGCGCTCCCCAAAGGCGCCGCGGGCGCAGGCGGCGTCGGGACGTCAGCACGGGCGAAGCGGAAACCGGCACGCCGGCGACCACAGGCACGACGCCGGCGGGCGTGCCGCGCCGACGAACGGCGCCGGCAGGGAAGCGGGTAAGGAAAGCGGGAGATCCGCCACGCCCGGCGGCGGCAGCGAAGCCGGCGACCGGCGCACCCAAGGCTCCGGCGAACCTGAACACACCGCCGCGCCGACGCCCGCGACCCCCGACGCCGGAATCCCCGAGCGCGCCGTCTTCACCGGCAACGCCCTCGTCGCCTTCGCCGACGGGCGGCGTCAGCCCGACCGGCTGAGACTCAGCCGACACGCGGCGGCCGGGGCCGCGAGACGTGCGCGGTTGCCCGCCACGCAGAAGCGCCAGGGCAGCTCGACCGCCTTCGTGATCCCGATCCGCGTGCCCGCGACGACCGTCGGGCTCCAGCCACGCCGCTCGACGCGGCGAGGATGCGAACCGGACCGCGCGTGGAGATCGCCGCCGTTCTCGCGCCAGCTCGATCCCGAGCGCCTGCGTGAGCTTGCCGGGGCCCGAGCAGAGATCCGTCGCGCACGCGTCGCGGCGCCACGGCCGAGCGCCGGACGCGCATCGCCTCGATCCCTCGAGCGGCTGCGAGCGCCCGGATCAGCACCGCGGCGCCGATGCCCTCGGCTCGCAGACCGCGTTCAGCAGCGCGTGGATGCCGTAGGAGCGGTAGACGTAGGCGCGGCCCGGCGGACCGAACAGCGTGCGCGTGCGCGGCGTCAGCCCGACGAACGCGTGGCAGGCGGGCTCCGACTCGTGGTAGGCCTCGGTCTCGACGATCACTCCGCTGACGGCAGCTGTCGCCGGGGATGTGCTCGACGATGCAGCCGATCAGCTCGCGGGCGACCTCGAGGACCGGGCGCATCGTAGAACTCAGCAGGCCGATCGCGGCATCCGGCGGCACTCGCAAGCGCCGTCGCCGATCGTCGCCACCCGCAGCTCAGTGTCCGAGGCGTCGCCATCGAGCCTGCTCGCGGCACGACTGCCGCACCGCAGTCGAGGTGCCGCCCTGCGGAGACCTTCGACTCGAGCCACGAGCTCTGCGTGAGCGCGTCGCGGAACTGCACCTCGTGCTCGGCCAGCGTCTGGCTGTGCGCGCCGAGCTCCTCGTTCGTCAGATCCGACAGCTTCCGTCCAGAGTCGAGCGCGGCGCGCACGAGCCCCGCGACGACCCCGTGCGCCTCCCGGAACGGCACGCCCAGCCCAACCAGCAGGTCGGCCACGTCGGTCGCGGCAAGCAGCTCATCCGCGGCGGCGGCTGCCATCCGCTCGCGTGTAGAAGCGCACGCCGGCGAGCATCCCGCGGGCGGCGGCGAGCGACAGCTCGAGCGTGTCGACCGCGTCGAACAGGTGCTCCTTGTCCTCCTGCAGGTCCTTGTTGTAGGTCAGCGGCAGCGCGTGGATCACGCCGTGCAGGGCGGCGAGGTGGGCGACCACGCGCGGCGCCTTGGCGCGCAGCAGCTCGGCCGCGTCGGGGTTCTTCTTCTGGGGCATGATCGAGGAGCCCGAGGTCCACGCGTCGGGCAGCTCGCAGAAGCCGAACTCCTCGCTCGACCACAGCACGAGCTCGGCGCCGAGCCGCGAGAGATGCGTCGCGCAGGTGGCCGCCGCGCCGAGGTAGTCGAGGATGAAGTCGCGTCCGGAGACAGCGTCGATCGAGTTGTGTGAGACCTCGCGGAAACCCAGCTCGCGCGCGACCCGGTCGCGGTCGGTGTCGAAGTTGACTCCCGCGAGCGCGCCGGACCCGAGCGGCAGCCGCCCGGCCTCGTGCTCGGCGAAGGCAAAGCGGGACGCGGTCGCGCGGAGAGCATCCAGAAATAGGCGAGCAGGTGATGGGACAGGTAGACGGGCTGGGCGCGCTGCAGGTGGGTGTAGCCGGGCAGCGGCCAGTCGAGATGCTCTTCGGCGCGCGCGAGCACGACGCCCATCAGCTCCCCGATCGCCGTCTGCGCCTGCGCCGCGCGCTCGCGCGTGAACATTGCGAGGTCGGTCACGACCTGGTCGTTGCGCGAGCGGGCGGTGTGCAGCTTCCCGCCGACGGGTCCGACCAGCTCGGTCAGCCGTCGCTCGATCGCCATGTGGATGTCCTCGTCGTTCTCCTGAAAGGGGAAACGCCCCTTGCGCAGCTCGAGCTCGACCGCGTCGAGGCCGGCAAGCAGCGCGTCGCGGTCCTCGGCGGAGACGATCTCCCGCGCCGCGAGCATCTCGGCGTGCGCGCGCGATTGCGCGAGGTCCTGCGGCCACAGCCGCCGGTCGAAGGCGATCGAGGAGTTCAGGCGCTGGAAGTCTGGATGCTGGGGCTCGCGAAAGCGGGACACGGGCGGTCAGTGTATGACCGCGCGCAGCGCCTCTGCCACGCGCGCGACCTGCGACTCGCTCATCTCCGGGAAGAAGGGCAGCGCCAGCGAGCGCGCGGCAACGTCCTCGCACACGGGGAACTCTCCCTCGCGGTGCCCGAAGCGCTCGCGGTAGAAGCTCATCAGGTGGATGGCGGGCAGATACGGCTTGCTCTGAACCCCGTGCTCGGCGAGCGAGCGAATGATCCCATCGCGCTCGACCCCACGAGGAAGCTGAACGACGAACACGAACCACCCGCGCACGTCGCCACCCCGATCGAGACAGGGCAGCTCGAGGCCCTCGACCCCGGCAAGCGCTTCCCGGTAGCGCTCGGCTACGCGCGCACGAGCAGAGAGCATCCCGTCGAGCCGCTCCAGCTGGGCGAGCCCCAGCGCACAGGCGATATCCGACAGCCGGTAGTTGAAGCCAAGCCGATCGTGGTCGAGCCACCCCATATCGGGCGCGCGCCCCTGATTGCGCTCAGAGTCGATCCGCTCCTTCAGCGAAGGATCGCCAAGCGTGATCATTCCCCCCTCGCCGGTGGTGAGCTGCTTGTTGGCATAGAACCCGAACACAGCGGGATTCCCCCGCCCGCCGACAGGCGTCCCATCCGAGTGCACAGCCCCCAGCGCCTCGCAGGCATCCTCGGCGATCGCCAACCCACGCTTCTCGGCCAACCTCTCAAACGCCGGCATATCGGCGGGATAGCCAAAGATATGCACCGGTAGAAGCGCGCGCGTACGCTCGGTGACAGCAGCCGCGGCAGCGTCAGGATCGAGGTTGAGCGTGACCGGATCGATGTCGGCGAACACGGGCCGAGCGCGCTCGTAAAGGGCAACGTTGGCCGAGGCGACAAAGGAAAACGGGCTGGTGAGCACCTCATCCCCTTCCCCCACCCCAACAGCCCGCAGCGCCAAATGCAGTCCGGCGGTGCCGCTAGACACCGCACACCCAAGCGGTGCCCGCACCCGAGCGGCAAACCCCTGCTCGAACTTGGGCACGAGCGGCCCAAGCGAAAGCTGCCCGGACCGCAGCACGTCCAATACAGCCGTCTCCTCCCGCTCGCCTAGGACGGGCCGAGCAAGCGGTATCACGTCGAACGCAGCGCGGAGTCCGGCGAGGGTCGCCGACCACCGCTGCATCCCAAACTCAAGCGAATCGACAAGCGCGTCCCAAGAGGCTGCGATCAGGTTCTCAGAGACCCCGATCGACCCCCAGACGTCCTGCCCGTCGGAGGCATCGATCAAAACCCGAGTGACCGCGCCCGTGCCCTTCGTCTCGTCGAGGATGCGTACCTTGAAGTTGACGAGCTCGATGTCGCGCAGATGGGGATGGATCTCGCCGATCGCGTCGCGCAGAGCGGCGTCGAGCGCGTGCACGGGACCGTTGCCCTCGGCGGTGCGGACGTAGCGCTCGCCGTCGAGCCAGATCTTGATCGTGGCCTCGGTGGCGACCTTGCCGTCAGCGCGCTGCTCGACGAGGACGCGCCAGGACTCCAGGCGGAACAGCGGCTCGTATCAGCCGGCCTCCTTGCGCATCAAGAGCTCGAAAGACCCGTCGGCCGCCTCAAACTGGAAGCCCGAGTGCTCGAGCTCCTTGACGCGCTCGACGACTCGCTGGGCAAAGGCGTCGTCGGTCGCGAGCCCGGCCTGGCCGGCCTTCTCGAGATCGTGGCGCGGCCGGATAGCTCTGAGATGAGCACGTCGGCGCGTTGCCGACGAGCGCCGGGTCGATGTGCTCGAAGGTCTGGGAGTCCGCGCGCACGCCGGCGGCGTGCAGTCCCGCCTTGTGCGCGAAGGCGTGCTTGCCGACATAGGGCTGCGCCGGGTTCGGGCGCGCGGTTGAGCAGCTCGTCGACGAAGTGCGCGGTCTCGGCCAGCCGCGCGAGACGCTCCGGGGCAAGCAGCTCGAAGCCCATCTTCAGCTGCAGGTCGGCGATGATCGTGATCAGGTTGGCGTTGCCGGTGCGCTCGCCGATGCCGTTGATCGTTCCCTGCACCTGCGTCGCGCCCGATTCCACGGCGACGAGCGTGTTCGCAACGGCGCAGCCCGAGTCGTCGTGGGTGTGGATGCCCGAGCAGAGCGCGCTCGCCGAGCGCTTCGCGCACGACCGCGCAGCGCGATGCGAATCTGCGGGGGCAGCGAGCCGCCGTTGGTGTCGCACAGGACGACGCGCTCGGCGCCCGCGTCGGCAGCCGCACGCAGGCAGTCCAGAGCGTAGCCGGGGTCGAGGGCGAAGCCGTCGAAGAAGTGCTCGGCGTCGAACAGCACGCGCTTGCCCGCGCGAGCAGGAACGCGACCGAGTCGGCGATCATCGCGAGGTTCTCCTCGCGCGAGACGCGAACGACCTTCTCGACGTGCAGGATCGAGCCTTGCCGACGAGCGTGCAGACGGGCGCGAAGGAGTCGGCGAGCACCCGCAGCCCCTCGTCCTCCGCGGCGGCGATGTCGCGGCGGCGGGTCATGCCGAAGGCGACGATCTCGCGCGCTGTGCAGGTCTCGCCGGCCAGCAGCCGGAACAGCTCCTGCTCCTTGGGGTTGGACGAGGGAAACCCGCCTCGATCATGTGCACGCCCAGCTCGTCCAGCGCATGGACGACGCGCAGCTTCTCCTCGGCGGTGAGGCTCATGCCGCCGCCGCCCATGCCGTCGCGCAGGGTGGCGTCGTACAGCTCTATGCGGTTGGTGGTGCTGCTCATCGGGAAAGTCCTTTCGGCTGAGAGGGCGGGGAGCGGTTGGGCGTAGCGACCGGCCGCGCCGCGGCCTCTAACCGGTCGCCCCGGTCATTCGCGCTCCCGTCCCCGTCACGTCGCCGGTGGGGGTCTCCAGCGCTGTGGCGTCGACGACGTCGAGCCACTCGCGGTAGCGCTCGGAGCGCCCGTGGATCGCGTCGTCGAAGGCGGCCTGCAGCACGCGTGTGATCTCGCCCGGCTTGCCGGTGCCGACCTTGTGGTTGTCGACCTCGCGCACGGGCACGAGCTCGGCGGCGGTGCCCGACATGAAGACCTCGTCGGCGAGGTACATCTCGGCGCGGGCGACGTTGCGCTCGAGCACCGTGTAGCCGAGGTCCTGGGCGATCTGGATGACCGAGCGGCGGGTGATGCCGTCGAGGATCGAGTTGTGCTGGCCGGGCGTCGCGATCTCGCCGTCGCGGACGATGTAGATGTTCTCGCCGGTGCCCTCGCAGACGTGGCCGTGGTCGTCGAGCAGGATCGCCTCTTCGTAGCCGGCCTTGACCGACTCGACCTTGGCGAGCACGTTGTTGAGGTACTGCCCGGAGGCCTTGGCGTGCGGGATCAGCGAGTCGGGGCTGATGCGCCGCCACGAGGAGGCCTTCGCGCGCACGCCGTTGCGCATGCCCTCCTCGCCGAGGTAGGTGCCCCACTCCCAGCAGGCGATCGTCACGTCGACCGGCGCCTCTAGCGGGTTCAGCCCCATCGAGCCGTAGCCGCGGTAGACGAGCGGGCGGATGTAGCAGGAGCGCAGGCCGTTGCGGGCAACGAGCTCGAGCGTGGCGGCGCGCAGCTGCTCATCGGAGTAGGGCAGCTCCATGTAGAACAGCTCGGCGGAGCGGCAGCAGGCGCTCGACGTGCTCGGCGTTGCGGAACACGGCCGGGCCGAGCACGGTGTCGTAGCAGCGCACGCCCTCGAAGACGCCCGTGCCGTAGTGCAGGCCGTGCGTCAGGACGTGGACCTTGGCGTCCTCCCAGGCGACGAAATCTCCGTTCATCCAGATGAGGTCGGTGGGCTCCACGTTCATTGCGCTCCTATTCGAGGTTGTCGAGCACTGCCCTCGTCGCCTGCTCCGTGCCGGCGTCGCCGCCGAGATCGGGCGTGCGCAGCCCCGTCGTCGAGTGCACGTTCAACGGCCGATTCTACAGCCGCGGCCTCGCTTGCCAAGCGCCAGTCCGTGGCGAAGCAGCATCGCGGCCGAGAGGAACATCGCCAGCGGGTTGGCGATGCCCTGCCCGGCGATGTCCGGCGCGGAGCCGTGCACGGGCTCGAACATGCCGGGCCGCTCGCCGCCGAGTGACGCGCTCGGCAGCATGCCGATCGAGCCGGTGATCATCGCGGCCTCGTCGGAGAGGATGTCTCCGAACATGTTCTCGGTGAGGATCGTGTCGAAGTGGCGTGGCGCGGAGACGAGCTGCATGGCGGCGTTGTCGACGAGCACGTGCTCGAGCTCGATGTGGGGGAACTCGCGCGCGTGCACGCTCGCTCGACGACCTCGCGCCACAGCCGGGAGGTCTCGAGCACGTTGGCCTTGTCGACGCTCGACACCTTCGCGCGCGCGGCGTCGAAGGCCATCCGCGCGATCCGCTCGATCTCCTCGACGGTGTACGCGCAGACATCGGAGGCAGAGGTCGTGCGGTGCGCGTCTTCTCGCCGAAGTAGATGCCGCCGGTGAGCTCGCGCACGACGAGCAGGTCGGTCCCCTCGATCCGCTCGCGCCGCAGCGGCGAGGCGTCATACAGCGCCGGCAGCGGCTTGACCGGCCGCAGGTTGGCGAACAGTCCAAGGCCCTTGCGCAGGCCGAGCAGGCCCTGCTCGGGACGTGGCCGTGCGGGGTCGGTGGTGTCCCACTTGGGCCGCCGACGGCCGCGAGCAGGACGGCGTCGGCGCGCCGGCAGGCCTCGAGCACCTCGTCGGTGAGCGCGACGCCGTGCGCGTCGATCGAGGCGCCGCCGAAGGGGTGCTCCTCGAACTCGAAGTCGCCGAGGCGCGACAAGCAGCTCGAGCGTCGGCGCCATGATCTCGGGGCCGATCCCGTCGCCGGGGAGGGTGACTATGTGATGGGTCATGGGCGCGCGACGCTAGCAGGCGACCGACGCCTCGGTGGGGCGGCGCGACTACCTGTTCGTGCCGACCTCCGTAACAGACGGTCGACGCGCAGACCGGCTGCCGCAAGTTGCCCGTAGGGCACGATCGACGAGGCCTGCGGCGCGCTCCGGCGGGACGCGTCGACGGGCATGGGCCGGCGGACACGATTCATCCTCAGCGTATCTCTCCATCGCGATCGCAGACCGGTCCACCGCATAATCTCCATGTGCTTATCCGCGCGTATCGTCGGGTTAGCCAGCATCAGCCGCTGCTCGTGCACAGCCGCCGTCGGTGTCACCAGATGGTTCGCCGCCCAGTCGTGGTAACGCGCCAGCGCGAAGGCATCGCCGACACGCCAGTACATGCCCCGCGCTGTCATCCAGATCGTCGCGCGCAGCGCAGATCAGCCGAGCTCGCCGACGACGCACACTTCGATCGCCTGCCAGTGACCAGCTGATCCATCCGGCGGCGAGCGTCTAAGCTGCGCTTACGAGCATCGAGAACGCACGCGGTGACGGGTTGCGCCGCTCATCAAACGAAGGATCGCCCAAGCCGACGCCAAGCCGAACAGAAGCGTCGCCGCGATTATCAGGATCGCCGGACCTGGTTCGAGACTGCAACCACGGAATTACCAAATCGATAAGCAGTCCCAAAGCGGACACCGAGGCTCGCCATCGTGAACCCGAGCATCTGCGCAGGCGCTGATCGACCGCGTCCACGGAGGGCTCTCTGCGGAGTCGAAAGATCGCCATCCACGCGGAGCGCGCCGCCACCGCCAGGAGTAGCAGCGCCAGCGTAAGGATCAGCCAGTTCTCGGCCCGCGCTTCCACCGGAGGCAGCTCGCGCTTCCGATCGACCAGCCGAGCACGTACAGCGCCGCGCCGAGGACCGAGACGCCATGAGGAGCGCCGCGTACGGTCGATCGCGTCAGCCGGAGTCGTCCCCGCGATGACGCGCACCGCGAGCGTGCTACCCGAGATCGCCGCCAGGCCAATGCCCGTCGATCGGGAGCAGTCCGCTTGCTCAACCATTGCGGCACTGATATATGGGCCGACAGGAAAGGTGCGCGGACGAAATGGACGCGCTAGCTCAGACGACGCCGTCGCTCGGACTCTACAGCGCCGTCGTCACCGGCACCCGGCGCCGCTCGCGCGCGCGCTCGTAGCCGGCGATCGCCCCCTCCTGCTGCAGGGTCAGCGCGATGTCGTCGAGCCCGCCGAGCAGGCGGTGGCGGATCTCGTGGTCGATCTCGAAGGGGACCTGCGCGCCCGGCGAAGCGCACCTCCTGCGCCTCGAGGTCGATCTCGCCACGCCGGCGCGCGCCAGCGCGTGGCAGTCCTCGTCGGCAAGCACCACGGGCAGCAGGCCGATCTTGGTGCAGTTGGAGTAGAAGATGTCGGCGAAGCGCGGCGCGACGATCGCCTGGAAGCCGTAGTCCTGCAGGCCCCACGGCGCGTGCTCGCGCGAGGAGCCGCAGCCGAAGTTCTCGCCGGCGACGAGGATCGGGTTGGCGGGCAGATCCCAGCCGGGCTCCTTGGCCCAGTCGTAGAACAGGAACTCGCCGAAGCCGCGTGCGCTCGACACGCTTGAGGAACTGCTTGGGCATGATCTGGTCGGTGTCGACGTCGGCGCGGTCCAGGTGCGCTGACCGGTCCTGAGATGACGCTGATCGGGTCCATGCGTCCTAGCTCCAGTCCCTGATGTCGACGAAGTGGCCCTCGATCGCGGCGGCGGCGGCCATCTGCGGGGAGACGAGGTGGGTGCGCCCGCCGCGGCCCTGGCGGCCCTCGAAGTTGCGGTTGGAGGTCGAGGCGCAGCGCTCGCCCGGCGCGAGGATGTCGGGGTTCATGCCGAGGCACATCGAGCAGCCGGCCACGCGCCAGTCGAAGCCGGCGTCGCGGAAGACGCGGTCCAGGCCCTCGGCCTCGGCCTGTGCCTTGACCTGCTGGGAGCCGGGAACGACCATCGCGTTGACGCTGTCGGCGCGACCTTGCGCCCGGCGACCACCTCGGCGGCGGCGCGCAGGTCGCCGATGCGCGAGTTGGTGCAGGAGCCGATGAACACGCGGTCGACGGCGATCTGCTCGATCGGCGTGCCGGGCTCCAGGGCCATGTAGGCGAGCGCGCGTTCGGTCGCCTCGCGGTCGGCGGGGCTGTCGAAGTCCTCGGGCGCGGGCACGGGCTCGGTGACCGCGCGCACCATGCCCGGGGTTGGTGCCCCAGGTGACCTGCGGGGAGACCGCGGCGGCGTCGACGACGACCTCGGTGTCGAAGCTCGCGCCCTCCTCGGTGGGCAGCTCGCGCCAGCGCTCGATCGCCGCCGTCCAGCTCGGCGCCCTGCGGCGCGCCGCGGGCGGCCCGCCTGCTCGGTGAACCAGGCGAAGGTCGTCTCGTCGGGAGCGATCATGCCGGCGCGGCCGCCGCCCTCGATCGTCATGTTGCAGACGGTCATGCGCCCCTCCATCGACAGCGCCTCGATCGCGGGCCCGGCGTACTCGACGACGTGGCCGGTCATGCCGCCGACGCCCAGCTGGCCGAGCGTGCGCGAGGATCAGATCCTTGGCGGTGACGCCGAAGCCGAGCGCGCCCTCGTAGCGGATGCGCATCGAGCGCGGCTTGCTGCTGGACCATGCACTGCGTCGCGAGCACGTGCTCGACCTCGCTGGTGCCGATGCCGAAGGCGAGCGCGCCGAAGGCGCCGTGGGTGGAGGTGTGCGAGTCGCCGCAGACGATCGTCATGCCGGGCTGGGTGACGCCGAGCTCGGGGCCGATCACGTGGACGATGCCCTGGCGGTCGGAGCCGAGCGAGTAGACGGGCACGCCGAACTCGGCGCAGTTGCGCTCGAGCGTTTCGACCTGCACGCGGGAGAGCTCGTCCTTGATGCGCGCGGCGACGGGCGTGCCGTCGGTCGGCGTGTTGTGGTCGGCGGTGGCGAGCGTGCGGTCGGGCCGGCGCACGGTGCGCCCGGCGAGGCGCAGCCCGTCGAACGCCTGTGGGCTGGTGACCTCGTGCACGAGGTGCAGGTCGATGTAGATGCAGGCCGTCGGCCACCTCGTGGGCCTCCCAGATCTTCTCGAACAGCGTCTTGGGCATGGTCATCGGCTCTCTCCTGGGTCGGGATTCGAGCTCTTTTTCTATGGGGACCCCTGCCGGGGTCCGGCTCGGCGTTCGCGTGGCGATATGCGAAGTTTAGGTCAGCGGTCAGCTCCGTCGCAGTCCCGCGGAGACGACCGCCAGGAAGACGGCCTCTTCGGTGGCGGGGTTCTCGAAGTGGTGCGGCAGGTCGGCGTCGAAAGTGACGCAGTCGCCCTGGTCGAGCACGTGGCGCTGCCCGTCGCAGACGAGCACGACGGAGCCGTGCTCGACGAGCGCGGTCTCGCGACTGCCGGGCTCGTGCATCGGCGGATCGTCTGGCGCGCCGGTGGCGCCGCCGGGCGCGAGCGTGTGGCGCGAGAGCTCCGCGCGCTGGCCGGGCTGGGAGGAGGTCAGCACTTCGAAGTCGATGTCCGCGCTTGCGTGCTCCCGCCGCGCGTGCGTTCGCCGGCGCGCACGACGGTGACCGCGCCGGCCTCGTCCAGGCGCAGGAGCTGCGAGAGGCGCAGCTCGAGTCCCGCGGCGATCCGCGCGGCAACGGTCAGCGTCGGGCTAGTCTCGCCGCGCTCGACCTGAGAGAGCATCGGCGCGCTGACGCCGCTGCGCTCGGTGAGGTCGCGCAGGGACAGGCCGGAGGATTCGCGCAGCGCTTTCACGCGCGCGCCGATCACGGCGGGATCGAGCGCCTCCGCGGAGTCCTGGGACGGCCCAGGCCGTGGCGCCACCCCGGTTGCGACGGCGGTTGCGTCCTTCGTGGTCGCTCCCGCGTTGCCGCTCACACCGCGCCTCGCGCCCTTCGCCCGATCCTTGACAGTCGCCATACGAACGTACGTTATCACAGACACAGGCTCGAAACGAGGAAAACGTCCCAAGCGCTCGACACACTGAATCGATGCAAACCGATCCACGACCAACACTGACAATGATCAGCAATCGGCGCGCATTTCGCAGCCGATGACGCTAGCCTCCTTGGCATGAGCACGCATGCACCTGCAACAGTCAGCGCTGAGGAACTGCTCAAACTGCCCCGCGGCGAGGGCAAGCGCTACGAGCTCATCGAAGGTCGGCTGCACATGATGTGCGCCGCCGGCTTTGATCACGGTCGTGTCGCAATGATGGCGGGCTCCCTGCTGACCACCCATGTGCAAGCCACGAGCAGTGGTGTGACGCTGGGCGCGGAGACCGGATTCATCCTGGCGCGCGGTCCCGACACCGTGCGCGCGCCGGACGCCGCGTTCGTCTCGAGTGCCCGGGCCGATGCGGTCGGTCCCAGCCCGGGCTTCTGGCCTGGCGGGGCGCCGGATCTGGCGATCGAGGTCGTCTCACCCGACGACAGCCGGCCTAGTGCGCGCGAAGGCATTGAACTGGCTGGAGACGGGGGCAATCGCGGTGCTCGTTCTCCACCCCCGTTCGTGCTCGGCGACCGTGTACCGCGCGGGCGGCGACGTACGCGAGATCATCGGCGGAGAGATCGACCTGAGCGACGCCGTGCCGGGCTGGCGGGTCGCGCTCGCCGACTTCTTCACCTAAGCCGCTGCCGGCTCAGGGATGCGCTTCAGCTTCTTCCAGCTGGCGCTTCAGTTCTTGGTTTTCCCGTTCGGCCTTGCGCAGGTTCGTTTCGGCTTCGGTCCGACGTTCTTCGTTCGCTTGATTCGCCGGGGACGGCGCTTGCTTCACGGTGCTCGAGGTGACAGTGTTCGTCTGAGTAACGACCTTGGGGACGGTGGTCGTGCTGGTGACGGTGTGCGCGACCGGCGCTTCGTGCGCGCCGCGGTCGGAGGTCGTTTCACCGTTGTGGCCGATGGCATACCCGATGACGCCACCGATGACGAGCGCGAGCAACCCCGTGAGGATCGCGGGCCACGGGTTGTCCCACCGGCGCTCTTCGGGCGGAAGCGCCGGCGGCAGGCGTTCGGCGACAAGCGGTTCTCCGGGCACGACCCGCGGCCGTCTCGGCGGTACAGGCGCGTCCAAACGCTCAGTCGGCTGAGTGGGCGGCAGTGGCGGGCGCGGCGGCTCCGATGATACGTTCATGTGTGATTGCTCGACTACCCGACGTTGCACCGGCGGAAACGTCTGCACGCCCGGCTGTATCGCACGCCGGCTCCAAACCACGCGCGACCCCACGACGCCGCCGGCAGACGGCGCTAGCCCGAAGCAGTCTCCGGCAGGCCGATCGCGTCACCGGTGCGTGCGCGCGCGACGGCGACCGACAGGGCGCGCACGTACGCGCGCGCGGCCGCATCGATGATGTCCGTCGACACGCCCTGACCCGCGCCCGTGACGCCATCGACCTCGACCACGACGGACACCTCGCCGAGCGCGTCCTGGCCCTCGGTGACGGCGCCGATCGTGAAGTCCGAGAGCTTTGCGCCCACGCCCGCGGCCGCGTCGATCGCTTGGAAAACGGCGTCGATCGGGCCATCGCCCGTGAACGAGCCCTCGGCCGATGCGCCATCGGGCAGCGTGACCGACACGCGCGCGTGCGGCGGGCGGCGCGAGGACGCCTCGACCTCGAACCAGTCGAGCGCGTAGCCGCCGACGTCCTCGCTGCGCAGCTCGTCGGTGACGAGCGCCTCGAGGTCCATCGCCGTCACCTGCTTCTTGCGGTCGGCGATCTCCTTGAAGCGCTTGAACGCGGTGTTCAGCACCTGGCCGTCGACCTGAAAGCCCATCTCCTCCAGCGCTTTGCTGAGCGCGTGGCGGCCGGAGTGCTTGCCCAGCACGAGCGAGTTGGAGCGCAGGCCGACGGTCGTGGCGTCCATGATCTCGTAGGTGGTGCGCTCCTTCAGCACGCCGTCCTGATGGATGCCCGACTCGTGCGCGAAGGCGTTGCGCCCGACGATTGCCTTGTTCGGCTGCACCGGGTAGCCGGTGAGCCGCGAGACCAGCCGGCTCGTGCGGGCGATCTCCTGCGTGGTGATCGCCGTGTCCAGGCCGATCGACGCGCTGGCGGGTGCGCAGCAGCATCACGATCTCCTCGAGGGAGGCATTTCCGGCCCGCTCGCCGATGCCGTTGATCGCGCACTCCACCTGCCGGCTCCGGCCAGCACGCCGGCGAACGAGTTTGCCACCGCGAGGCCGAGGTCGTCGTGGCAGTGGACCGACAGGACGATGTCCCGCAGCGCCGGCACCAGCCCTACAGACCCTCCAGAACGTCGTGAACTCTTGCGGCATCGTGTAGCCCACGGTGTCGGGCGATGTTGATCGTGGTGGCGCCCTCGTCGATCGCGATCTGGATCACCTCAGCGGTGAACTCGACGTCCGGCGCGGGTCGCGTCCATCGGTGAGAACTCGACCATGTCGGTGTACTCCGTGGCCTGGGCGACGGCCGCACGCGCCTGTCCCTTGACGTCCTCGCGAGTGCGTCTGCAGCTGGTGCTCGATGTGGATGTCGCTGACGTCGAGATGAACGTGTGGATCCGCGGGCGCTCGGAGTCCTTGATCGCGTTCCAGGCGGCGTCGATGTCCTGCTTGGAGGTGCGTGCCAGGCCGCAGATCACGGGTCCTTCCACCTCGCGGGCGATCGCCTGCACGGACTCGAAGTCGCCGGGCGAGGTGATCGGGAAGCCGGCCTCGATCACGTCCACGCCGAGCCGCGCGAGCTGATGGGCGATCTCCAGCTTTTCCTGCCTGTTCAGCGAGATCCCCGGCGACTGCTCGCCGTCTCGCAGGGTCGTGTCGAAGATCAGGACGCGGTCCGCGTCGCTGCGTTCACCTGCAGATGATGTGCTCATGTCGTCGTGCTCCTTCTCTATCTCGCTTGCCGTTCCTCTCTGCTGGGTATGCGGCTACGCGGCCGCCACGCGCTATTCCCCCCGAGGGGGGAGCAGGAGCAGCGAGAGAAGCGAGAACTGAGACGACATCTGAAACGTAGGGTAGCACCGCCGGCAACGGTCGGCAGCCCGGCAAATGCGATTCACGGCGTGAGCACGACCTTGCCGACGTTACGCCGCTCGACGATCATGGTCTGGGCGGCGCCGGCCTCCTCGAAGGCGAACGTCGCCCGCGATCGACCGGTTTGACGGTGCCGTCGCGAGCAGCTCGCCGCAGCGGGGCGACCCACGGCTGCAGCGTGCCGCGGTCCTTCCACAGCGTGAGCATGTTCAGCCCGATCACGGCCTTCGATTCGGACATCTGCTTGATCATGTTGAAGCGCGGCATGCGCGCGACCGCGCGCAGCGCCGTGACCGACGTTTTCGCGCTCTCCCGAGACCACCGAGGATGCGCCGAAGGCCACCAGGCGCCCACCGGGCGCAGCAGTCGAATAGCTCTTGCGGAAGCTCTTGCCGCCGACCGCGTCGAGGATCACGTCGAACTGCGGCAGCCCGCTCTCCCAGCCGGGCTTGGTGTAGTCGAGCGCGTGGTCGACGCCCAGTTCGAGGATGCGGGCGTGCTTGCCGGGCGAGGCCGTGCCGTACACCTCGGCGCCGGCGTGCTTGGCGATCTGCGTCGCGGCGATGCCGACGCCGCCGCCGGCCGAGTGCACGAGCACGCGCTCGCCGGGCTGCAGGCTGCCGTAGCCGATCAGCGCCGCCCACGCGGTGGCGTAGTTGACCGGGATCGCCGCGCCCTGCTCGAACGTCAGCTCCTCGGGCAGCGCGACCACGTCGGTCGCGGCGGACGCCACCTGGGAGGCGTAGCCGCCGAATTTGCGTGCCCGCGAACACGCGCTGCCCATGGCTCAGATGCGGCTCGCAACGCCCTCCCCCAGCTCGAGGATCGTGCCCGCCACCTCATAGCCGACGACGCACGGCGTCTTCGGCGCGTCGGGGTAGAGCCCCATCCGCGCCATCACGTCGGCGAAGTTGACGCCCGAGGCGGCGACCGCGATCCGCACCTCGCCCGGTCCGAGCGTCGGATCGGGCTGCTCCTGGACCTGCAGCACGCCCGGGCCGCCGTGCTTGGTGATGACCACCGCTCGCATCGCGACACAGCCTACCGATGCAGTCAGCGACGACCGTGCGGGCTGACGGCGCGCTCGGACCGCCGCTCAGCCGAGGTCTACCGACCAGCCGTTCACGAACCCGTCGGAGGCGAGGATCTCCTGGAGACCCCATCCGGCACGGGCGCGTCGGTGGTGACGACCATCGCCGCCAGGCGCTGTCCTCGCCGTCGCCGTCGCCCGTCCGGGCGTGTGTCCGACCGCGGCGGAGGAGATGTTGATGCCGTGCGCGCCGAAGATCGTGCCGACGCGGCCGATCATCCCGGGGAGGTCCTCGTAGCGGAAGACGCGTACGTGGGGCTCGAGCTCGATCGTCAGGCGCCGGCCCTGCACCTCGACCAGGTGAGGCACGCCGTTCGGGCCGATGCCGGTGCCGGCGACCGCCACGCGCTCGCCGCCGGCGATCACGGTGACGCGGATCAGCTCGTTGAAGTCCTGCGCCTCGGAGACGGCCTTCTCCTCGAACACGATCCCCCGCTGCTGGGCCATCGTGGGCGCGTTGACGAGGTTGACCTGCTCCTCGGTGCGGCCCTGCAGCGCCCCGACGATCACGGCGAGCGCCGAGCAGGCGCGTGTCGAAGTCCGCGATCCGCCCGAGGAACGCAGCCTCGATGCGCTCGACCGAGCTGCCCTCGGCGAGCTCCATCGCGAGGCGCCCGAGCTGGGTCGCGAGCGGCAGGAACGGCCCGAGCATCTCCATGTCCTCGGCGGCGATCGCGGGGATGTTGACCGCGGTCGAGACGACGCCGCCGGTCAGCGCGGCGACGACCTGCTCGGCGCTTTGGTATCCGGCGCGGTCGGTCGCCTCGGCGGTGGAGGCGCCGAGGTGCGGTGTGACGACGACGTTGGGATAGTCGAACAACGGGTGCTCTGTCATCGGCTCGCTCTTGAACACGTCGATCGCCGCGCCGGCGACCTTGCCGGAGTCGAGCGCGTCCTGCAGCGCCTGCTTCGTCGATCAGGCCGCCGCGCGCCACGTTGAGCACGCGCACCCCGTTGCGCATCTTCGCGAACGCGTCAGCGTCGAGGAAGCCTTCGGTCTCGGGCGTCTTCGGCAGGTGGATCGTGATGAAGTCCGCCTGGGCGTAGAGGTCATCGACGCCGTCGGCCTTCTCGACGCCGAGCTCGCGGTAGCGCTCGGCGCTGACGAACGGGTCGAACGCGAGCACGCGCATACCGAAGCCGCGTGCGCGCGCAGCGACGAGCTGGCCGATGCGCCCGAAGCCGAGCACGCCGAGCGTCTTCTCATACAGCTCGACGCCGGAGAACTTCGAGCGGTCCCATTTGCCCGCGACCAGCGAGGCGTACGCCTGCGGCACGTTGCGCGCGAGCGCGAGCAGCAGCGCCATCGTGTGCTCGGCGGCCGTGACGACGTTCGACTCCGGCGCGTTGGCAACGACGATCCCGCGCCGAGTGGCCGCCGGCACGTCGACGTTGTCGACCCCGACGCCGGCGCGGCCGATCGCGCGCAGGTTGCTCGCGCGCTCGATCAGCTCGGCGGTTAGCTTCGTGGCCGAGCGGATCACGATGCCGTCGTACTCGCCGATGCGCTCCGCGAGCTGCTCGTCGCTCCAGTCGATGCCGAGCTCGACGTCGAAGTGCTCGCGCAGCAGCGCGATGCCCGAGTCGCCGATCTTCTCCTTGACCAGCACCTTCGCGCGATCACTCATCTGCGATCTCTCCCTTCATTGAAGGCCACTCATGCGAGCCTTTCCACGGTCCAGTCGACGCACGCTGTCAGCGCCTGCACGTCGGCGGGCTCGACAGCCGGGAACATGCCGACGCGCAGCTGGTTGCGCCCCAGCTTGCGGTAGGGCTCGACGTCGACGATCCCGTTCGCGCGCAGTGTTGCGGCGACCGCCGCAGCGTCGACTGAGTCGGCGAAGTCGATCGTGCCGACGACCAGCGAGCGCTTGGCCGGGTCGGCGACGAACGGCGTCGTGTAGGCGGTACGCTCGGCCCAGTCGTAGAGATGCTCCGGAGGAGGCGGTCGTGCGCGACACGCACCACGTCAGGCCTCCGCCGTCGAGCATCCAGCGGATCTGATCGGCCAGCAGGAACAGCGTGGCGACTGCGGGGGTGTTGTACGTCTGGTCTTTGCGCGAGTTCTCGAGCGCGGTGTGCAGCGAAAGGAACTCGGGGATCCAGCGCTCGGAGGCGTGCAGCTCCTCAATCCGCTCCTGCGCCGCAGGGCTCAGCAGCGCGACCCACAGGCCGCCGTCGCCGGCGAAGCACTTCTGGGGCGCGAAATAGTAGGCGTCGGCCTGGGAGATCTCGACGGGCAGACCGCCGGCGCCCGAGGTAGCGTCGATCGCAACGAGCGACCCGTCGGCGCCGGCCGGCCGGACGACAGGCGTCATGACGCCTGTCGAGGTCTCGTTGTGCGCCCAACCGATCAGGTCCACTGCCCCCTCCGCAGCCGTCGAGCCCGACCCCAGCCGGGTCGGGCGCGTCTCCGGGTCCGCGCCACCTTGATCGGGTCCTGCAAGAACGGCGCCCCGGCAGTCACCGTGGCGAACTTCTGCGAGAACTCGCCGAAGGTCAGATGCAGCGAGCGATCTCTCACGAGCCCGAACGCGGCCGCATCCCAGAAAGCGGTCGCGCCGCCATTGCCGAGCGCGACCTCGTAGCCGTCAGGCAGAGAGAACAGCTCGCCCAGCCCCGCGCGGATCTCGCCGACGAGCGCCCTTCACCGGCTTCTGCCGGTGGGAGGTGCCCATCACGGCCGCCCCGTCGGCAGCCAGGCGCGCGAGCGCCTCCGGGGCGCACCTTCGAGGGCCCGCAGCCGAAGCGCCCGTCGGCAGGCTTCAGCTCCTCGGGGATGAGCAGTCGCGTCTCTGCTGCTGTGAGGGGGCTCGGCGTCATGTGGGCTCCTCGCTCGGTCGGACCTCGAGGGATATCGATGATCTGAGGGTGCCCAGGCGCGCGGCGGTCGATGTCGTCGCTTCCCGGTGGTGAACTCCACCCGAGCGCCAGTCGCGACGACGTGAGCGAGTGTAGCGAACGCCGTCCAGGTCCGCCGGCCACGGCGCCGCGGTGTCGGTGGCTGCTACCGACCGCGCTCTACAGGCTTCGCGCGTGAGGCTCAGACCAGTCGTAACCGGGGCCGACGGGGATGATGCGCTTGGGGTTGAGCTCGTCGTGGGTCGTGTAGTAGTGGCGCTTGATCTGCTCCATCGCGACCGTCCGCGCCACACCCGGCATTGATACAGCTCGCGCGAGTAGGCCCACAGGTTGGGGTAGTCGACCAGCCGCCGGCGGTTGCAGCGGAAGTGCAGGTTGTAGACCTCGTCGAAGCGCACCAACGTCGGGAACAGTCGCCAGTCGGCCTCGGTGACACTTTCGCCCGCTAGGTAGCGACACTCGCCAAGCAGCGCCTCCAGCCAGTCGAAGCTGGCGAACAGAGCAGCGAATGCCTGCTCGTAGGCGTCCTGGCGGCGGGCGAAGCCGGCACGGTAGACGCCGTTGTTGACCGTGTCGTAGATGCGGTCGTTGATCGTGTCTATCTCCGCTCGCAGCGTCACCGGGTATAGGTCGAGATCGCCGCCACGGCCGAGCCCACCAAGCGAGTCGGGGGCAGCCATCATGCGGATGATGTCGCTCGACTCGTTGTTGACGATCTGGTCGGTCTGCGTGTCCCACAGCACGGGCACGGTGATGCGTCCGTCGAAGCCCGGATCGCTGGCGCGGTAAGCCTCGCCCATGAAGTCCCAGCCGTGCAGCTCGTCAACGTACTCGACCCCCCGGGCCGTCGGCGAAGCTCTCCCTCGTGAACGCCCAGCCACGCTCGTCGCGAAACGGCGCTACGTAGGAGATCGGCACGGCCTCGGTCAACCCGGCGAGCTCGCGCAGGATCGCTGTGCGGTGACACCAGGGGCAGGCCAGCGACACGTACAGGTGGTAGCGGCCCGACTCGACCGGGAACGCAGTTGCCTCGCCCGACCCTGGATCGATGCCGACCCAGCCGCGAAAGCGGCTCTCTTGACGCTTGAACTCGCCGTCCGCCAACTCGCGGTCCATCACCACGTCAGCCATTCCAGAGAGTCTCCCTGGCGAGAACCGTGGCCGTCCAGTCGTCGGGCAGACGAGTGGGCGCGACCCCGCGCGGGCGGCTCGGGGGCCAGCAGGCAGAGCTCTGGAGCGGGGCCGAAGACGAGCTGGCGCCGCCACAGGCTCGAGCGCAGCGGGTCGATGCCGTCGCCGAGCAGCTCGCCGAGCTCGCGCCGCACGGATCCCGGCGGCCGCGCGACCCAGACCAAGACGGACGCTCGCCCGGCACGCCCGCACCGAGGCTCCGGCCAATCTCCGGCCAGTCGCCCTCGATCAGCCCGTACAGGCCACCGGCGCCTGCGCCGAAGCGGCGGGCGACGTCATCGTGAGCGCTGCGATGACCGCGGCCGACGGCCGCCTGGTTGAGCACGCCGAGCGCTGCGTAGTCCTCGAGGAGGTACCAGTCCTCATAGCCGGCGTAGCTGGCGTGGGCCTGCCCGGGCGCAATGCCCGCGGGTGGCGGCAGCCAGGGGATCTCCGCCACCCGAAAGACCGCCGAGCCGCGCAGGCCGGCGGGCGGGGAGCGTGCGAGCGAGCGGTGAAACGCGACCTGGGCCTGCTCGTAGGCCTCGATCGCCGTGTCATCCAGCGGGCGGTGCCAGAAGAGGTAGGCGAGCATGTGACCTCCACCGGGCGCTTTCGCCTAGAACGAGGGCTTGATCCAGTCCATGTGCGAGCGCAGCTCGCCGCCGACATGCTCGACCTCAGAGTCGGCCTCCTCAGCGCGCATCCGCTTGAAGTTCTCCTGCCCGGCGCGGTTCTCGGCGATCCACTCGCGCGCGAAGTCGCCGGACTGGATCTCGGCGAGGATTTGGCGCATCGCCGCACGTGTCTCCTCGGTGATGACGCGTTTGCCGCGCGTGTAGTCGCCGTACTCGGCGGTGTTGGAGATCGAGTAGCGCATCCCGGCGAGTCCCTTCTCATACATCAGGTCGGCGATCAGCTTGAGCTCGTGGAGACACTCGAAGTAGGCCATCTCGGGGTCATAGCCGGCCTCGACGAGCGTCTGGAAGCCGGCTTGGACGAGCTCGGAGGCGCCTCCGCAGAGGACGGCCTGCTCGCCGAACAGGTCGGTCTCGGTCTCGTCCTTGAAGGTCGTCTCGATCACGCCGCCGCGGGTGCAGCCGATGCCCTTGGCGTAGGCGAGCGCCAGCGCGCGGGCGTTGCCGGTGGCGTCCTGCTCGACGGCGATCAACCCGGGCACGCCGCTGCCTTCGGTGAACTGGCGGCGGACGAGATGCCCAGGGCCCTTCGGCGCGACCATGCCAACGTCGACGCCGGGCGGCGGATCGATCTCTTTGTAGTGGATCGAGAAGCCGTGGCCGAACAGGATCATGTTGCCCGCGGCGACACCGTCGCGGATCTCCGACTCCCAGACGTCGTGGTGCAGCTCGTCAGGCAGCAGGATCATCACGAGGTCGCCACGGCTCGAGGCCTCGACAACGGACAGAACCTCGAGGCCCTGCTCGCGCGCCTTGGCGACGGAGGAGGAGTCCTCGCGCAGCCCGACCACGACTTTGACGCCGGAGTCCTTCAGGTTGAGCGCGTGGGCATGGCCCTGGGAGCCGTAGCCGATGATGGCGACGGTCTTGCCGTCGAGGAGGGTTAGGTCTGCGTCGTCGTCATAGATCATTGATCGGGCAGGCTATCCAACTTGGGAGCCGGCCCGGGTGGTCCGCCTGCCTGGACACCGCCGGCGGCCGGCGCGGGCTCGATTGCTCACGCGCTCGCGACGGCGACAAGCGTGCGGCCGGGTATCTCCAAGCGCGCCGTCAGCGCCGGTGTAGGGCTCGAGGTGCGCGGCCAGCGACGCCTGGATCTCCACGATCTCAGCGGCGGGGCGGGCGAGCACCGCATCGTGGAAGCTGCGGGAGAGATCGAGGGTCGAGTCCCACAGCTCCTGGAAGCTCGCGTGACGGCGGCTCAGATCGAGCGTCTCGATGCGCACCTCGGCGAAGCCGGCGGAGTCGAGCAGCGCCATGACTCGACGCGGGCTCGCGAGCGCGAACGGCCCGGGCGCACCGGGATCCGGTGGAGCGGCCAGCCCGCGCTCGGCCAGCTCGCGCGCGGGCAGGAGCGCCCACGGGTTGTGCTCGATCGCGTCCCACACGGCCAGCGCGACGCTGCCGCCGGGGCGCAGCACGCGGCGCGTCTCGGCGAGCGCCGCACGCGGGGTCCGCCATCAGCATGTAGCCCCAACGGCAGAGCACCACGTCGACGCTCGCGACCGGCAGGTCGATCCATTCGGCGTTCAGCACCTGGAACTCGACGTTGCTCAGGCCCAGCGAGGCGGCGCGTGCACGGGCGCCCGCGAGCATCGTCTCGGCCTGGTCGGAGATGACCGCGCCGCCCATCGGTGCGACCAGCTCGGCGGCCAGCATGCCCGTCTCGCCGAGGCCCGCCGCGAGCTCGAGCACGCGCTGGCCCGGCTGGGGCATGACCGCGTCGATCAGCCAGTGCGAGACGGGCGCGCCGAGCTCGCGCAGCAGCTCCGCCTGACGAACCCAGCCGGCGGCGGCCTCTTCCCAGCTCCGCAGGCTCGCGTCGCGGTGCGCGTTCGCGTCGAAGCCGGACGCGGACGACGTCCCGGCGAGACGATCGCCGTCGGGCGTGGTCTCGTTCACGAGAGCTCCCGGCGCAGCAGCTTGCCCGACGGCGTGCGCGGCAGCGGCTCGGCGGTGGGCACGATCTGCTTGGGCACCTTGTAGGGGGCTAGCAGGCGCGCGCAGTGGCGCGCGCAGCGCGTCCTCGTCGAGCGTCTGTCCGGGACGCGCGAGGACGATCGCGGTGACCGCCTCTCCCCAGCGTGCGTCGGGCCGGCCGAGGACCGCCGCCTCGAGCACGTCGGGATGAGCCTCGAGCACCCCCTCGACCTCGGCGGGCGCGACGTTCTCGCCGCCGCTGACGATCGTGTCCGCCTTGCGCCCGGTGACGCGCAGCCGCCCGTAGGCGTCGAGGGCGCCGAGGTCGCCGGTGTGCAGCCAGCCATCGCCGTCGGCTCCCGCGGTCGCAACGGTCGGCCCGGCCACCAGGATCTCCCCGTCGCGCGGCGACGCGCACGCGCGTGCAGAACAGCGGCGGGCCGGCCGGCCGGCCTCGCCGACCGGCGTGGTCGTGACCTGCGAGCAGGCCTCCGTCAGCCCGTAGGTGAGGCTGACGGGCACGCCGGCAGCGCGCGCGCGCGCGAGCAACGCTTCGGAAACGGGACCGCCGCCGGTGAGCGCGCAGCGCAGGGCAGGCGGACGCGCGAGCCCGGCGTCGAGCAGACGGGCGAGGGTGGTGGCGACGAGGCTGACGAGGGTGATGTCCTGCTCGAGCAGGGCACGCAGCACGCAGATCGGTGTCGAAGCGCTCGTGAACGACCGCGGTGGTCGCGTAGATCGCCGAACGCACGAGGATCGACAGGCCGCCGACGTGGGCGACGGGCAGCGTGCACAGCCAGCGCTCGCGCGAGTCGAGGCCGAGCGCGACGGCCGAGCCGAGGGCGCTCCAGAGGAGGTTGCCGTAGGTCAGCTCGATCGGTCGCGGCGCGGAGGTCGTGCCGGAGGTGTGGATCACGGCGGCGACCGCGTCGAGGTCGTGCGTCTCGTTTTCCCCCCGCCCCGCCTCGCCACCCTCTCCCCGCGCCTCCCTCGGCGTCGGGCGGGCAGACAGGGGCTCCTCGACGAGTACCGTGGCGCCGTCGATGATCGCGCGCGCGCTCGGCCGGAGCCAGCCGCAGGTCCACCGGTACGGCGACGGCGCCGAGCAGCAGGCAGGCGTGGAGCGCCTGGGCGAACGCCAGACCCGGGGGCAGGGCGATCGCGACGCGCTTTCCGCGGAGCGAGCCGCGCGCGCGCAGCTCGCCTGCGCCGAGACGCGCCGCGGCGTGCAGCTCGGCGTAGGACCAGCCCCCGTCCGGGGTGTCGAGCGCGATCCGCGCCGGGTGGCGCGGACGCGGCACGGGTGAGCCATCCCTCGACCAGCATGGCTCACAGGCTAGCCTTCGCGCCATGACCACCACCTGGATCGCCGCCGCGGACACCGCGAGCGAGCCTTACACCGACATGCGCTACGAGAAGTCGACCGGCGCGGACAGCGGGATCGCGAAGATCACGATCGCCCGTCCGGAGGTCAGGAACGCGTTCCGACCACGGACGATCGTCGAGATATCGAGGGCGTTGGAGGACGCGCGCGAGGACACCGAGATCGGCGTGATCGTGCTGACGGGCGAGGGAACCGAGGCGTTCTGCTCGGGAGGCGACCAGCGCGTGCGCGGCGACTCGGGGTACCTGCACGACGACGCCGCGGGCAAGGCCGGGGTGGGAGGTTCCACGTGACCGACCTGCACGTGCAGATCCGCCGCCTGCCGAAGCCGGTGGTGGCGATGGTCGCGGGCTATGCGATCGGAGGCGGGCACGTGCTGCATCTGGTCTGCGACCTGACGATCGCGGCGGACAACGCGCGCTTCGGGCAGGTCGGGCCCGAAGGTGGGCTCGTTCGACGGCGGCTTCGGCGCGGGGCTGCTGGCGAGCATCGTGGGGCCGAAGAAGGCGAAGGAGATCTGGTTTCTGTGCCGGCAGTACTCCGCCGAGGAGGCGCAGGGAGATGGGGATGGTGAACACGGTCGTGCCGGTCGAGCGGCTCGAGGAGGAGACGGTCCAGTGGTGCAGGGAGATGCTCGCGCTGTCACCGTTCGCGCTGCGGCTGCTGAAGGCGAGCTTCAACGCGGCCGAGGACGGGCTGAGCGGGATCCAACAGCTGGCGCACGACGCGAACCTGCTGTTCTACGGCAGCGAGGAGGCGCAGGAGGGCAGGGACGCGTATAGGGAGAAGCGCAAGCCGGACTTCTCGCGCTTCCCCAGGCGTGCGTAGCGGCGATGAGCGACGTGACACGGCAAGCGCACCGACGGCCGCTGGCGCAACCATGACAACGACGGCTCGCCGGCGCGCGCACACCCACCACGCAGGGCCCGAGCGCGGTACGCATCTGGGTGATGGCAGCGCGCGTGCGGACGCTGCCGGCGGCGGTGGCGCCGGTGCTGGTAGGCACGTCGCTGGCGCTGGGGGCGGAGCATTTCCGTGCGCTCGCGTTCGTCGCGGCTCTGCTCGGCGCTGTGCTGATCCAGGTGGGGACGAACCTGTCGAACGACTACTCCGACGCGCGGAGGGGCGCCGACACGGAGGATCGACTGGGGCCGGTGCGGGTGACCGCGGGCGGCCTCGTGCCGCCGCGCCAGGTGCTGATCGCGACGTACGTGTCGTTCGGGCTGGCGGTCGCGTGCGGGGCTTACCTGGTGGCGGTGGCGGGGCCGGAGCTGATCGCGGTCGGTGGGGCATCGATCCTGGCCGGCGTGCTGTACACGGGCGGGCCGCGCCCATATGGGTATGAGGGGTTGGGCGAGGTGTTCGTGTTCCTGTTCTTCGGGGTCGTAGCCGTCGCCGGCTCGTACTTCGTGCAGATGCAAGCGCTGCCGTGGCAGGCGTTCGCGTGCGCGGTGCCGGTGGGCCTGCTGGCGAGCGCGATATTGGTGGTGAACAACGTGCGCGACCTGGAGACCGACCGGCGTGCGGGCAAGCGCACGCTGGCGGTCAGGCTCGGACGTGAGCGGACGCGGGATCTGTACACGGCGATGATCGCGGGCGCGTTCGTGACGGCGCCGCTGCCGTGGGCGTTAGGGTCGATGACGCCGTGGCTGCTGCTCTGCTGGGCGGCGATCCCGCTGGCGGCCGGTCTCGTGCAGACGGTGCGCACGCGCACGGACGGGCCAGCGCTGAACGGTGCGCTGGCGAGGACGGGCGCGCTGCAGCTCGTGTTCTGCCTGCTGTTCGCCGCGGGAATCCTCGCCAGTGGCGGGATCGGCCAAAGGTGTGAAGCTGAGCGTTGAGCGGCGCCTGCTGCGCTTGAAGCTCCCGCTGCAGACCGCCTACGGCACGGTGACGGAGCGCGAGCTGCTGGCGGTGTCGCTGACGGACGAGGACGGGTCAGCGGGCACGGGGAAGCCGCTCCCCTGGAGGCGTATGACGGCGTGGGCATCGAGCGCGTGGAGCGCGCGCTGGCGGGCTACGAGCCGGTACTGGCGGCATGGCGGGACGGCATGAACGGGGCGCAGATGATCGACGCGTGCAGGCGTGTCGATGACCTTCCGCAGGCGCTCGCCGCGATCGACTTGGCATTGTGGGATCGCGCGGGCAAGCGCGCCGGCAAGCCGGTGGCGGCTTTGCTGACGGACGACCCGGCGACCACGGTGGATGTGAACGCAACACTGACGGCACTCGACCGCGCCGGTGTCGCCCAGCAGGCCGCACGCGCGGTGAGCGAGGGATTCACGTGCGTGAAGGTCAAGGTGGGAGTCGGCGACGACGCCGGCCGCGTAGCCGCGGCACGGGCAGCGATGGGCCTGCAGGGCGCGCTCAGGCTGGATGCGAACGGCGCGTGGAACGTGGAGGAGGCGGTGCGGGCGATCGACGCGCTGGCTCCTGCGGGGCTCGAGCTGGTGGAGGAGCCGACGCACGGACTCAAAGACGTCAGGGAGGTGCGCGAGCGCGTGGGCACGAGGGTCGCGATCGACGAGACGGCGGCCGAGCACGGCGCGCTCGGCGCGGGCGTGGCCGACGCTGTGTGCTTGAAGATCTCTCGCTGCGGCGGCATCTCGGGCCTGATCGCGGCGGCGACGCTCGTGCGCGCATCGGGTGCCGAGGCATACGTGGCGTCCACCTTCGACGGTCCGTCGGCATCGCCGCGGCGGTTCACGCCGCGGCGGCGCTGGCCTCGCGCGGGCCCGTTCCGCACTGCGGCCTGGCGACGTTGGGAATGTTCGATGGGATCGAGAACCCGCTGCCTGCAAAGCAGGGGATCGCCGTGCCGAGCGGCCCTGGCCTGGGAGTCAGCCGCTCTAGTGTCCCGGTCAAAAACTCGGTCAGGGAGGGGGGAAACACGTTTTGAATCGGGATGCCTGTCGTCCCGCAGCCCAACGGCCACAGCCGCGGGGTTCTCGAGCGGCAGACCATGACCGCCGGCCACGACGACCAGCTCGCCGTGGGGAAGCAGCTCGACCATTCGCATCCCGAGCGCCTGGAACTTCCCGTCGCGGTCGCCGACCAGCACCGTGACGCCCATCCTCAGCTCCCCGAGCCGGACCCACAGGGGCTCCATCTCACCGCTGCCGATCCCGCGCAGTACAGCCGCGAGCGCGTCGGGGCGGTTGCGGCGCTGGTCAGCTCGCGCCAGCCGGCCGACCTCGCGGGGATCGTCGGCGAACAGCGGCTGGGTGCGCCAGCGCTCGATGAAATCCTCGAACGGAACACGTTCGAGCTCGTCGGCAAGGCGGTGGTCGGCGGCGCTGCGCTCGGCGCGTTCGGCGGCGTCCTCGATCCCGGCGGTGGTCGAGACGAGCACTAGCCGGGTCACGCGCTCGGGAGCGGCCAGCGCGACGTGCAGCGCGACGCGCCCGCCCAGCGAGTAGCCGCACAGCGCGAAGCGCTCAGGCGCGCGAGCGAGCACATGATCGACGCAGCCGTGGAACGTGATCGGGCGCTCCGCGTCGGCGTATTCGCCATGGCCGGGAAGGTCCAACCCAAGCGGCCGGTAGCGTTCCCGCGACAGCTGCGCCACCACGCCGTCCCAGGCGCGGTGGGTGCCGCCGAAGCCGTGCAGCAGTACGACGTCCTCAGGCACGCCACCATCCTATGCTCCGCTCCCCTCCCACCCTGGCACTCGCACACCGTTCCAAACCGTCGTGCACGCGCCGTTCCAAACCGCTGCTCACACACGGTTCCACGCTCCCGCTCGCCTCCAGCCCGACACCTCCGCCCGGATGAGCTCGACCACCGACACCTACCTGCTGCTGCGCGCGTTCGTGGACGAGCTCGCGCGCTGCGGGATGCGGGCGGCGTGCACCTCGCCGGGGTCGCGCTGCGCGCCGCTAGTGCTCACGCTCGCGCGCGAGCAGCGGTTGCGTTGCTATTCGCATATCGACGAGCGCTGTGCCGGGTTCTTCGCGCTCGGACTGGCGAAGGCCTCGGGGCTGCCGGTCGCCGTCGCCTGCACCTCGGGTACGGCCGCGGCCGAGCTGCTGCCGGCGGCGATCGAGGCGTACGAGGCGCGCGTGCCGCTGCTGTTGTTGACCGCCGATCGCCCGCCTGAGCTGCGCGAGACCGGCGCGGGACAGGCGATCGACCAGCTGAAGCTGTTCGGGAGCGCAGCGAAGTGGTTCTTCGAGGTGGGTACGCACGACGCGAGCGACGAGCGGCTGCGCTGGATGCGAACGCTTGCGTGCCGCGCTTACTGGACGACGCTCGAGGGGCGTCCAGGGGTCGTGCATCTGAACTTCCCGCTGCGCGAGCCGCTCGTGAGCGACGATCCGTTGCCGGCCGATGACACGGGGCGGCCCGAGCGTCGACCGTATGTTCGGCGCTCGCCCACCGTTCCCGACGCGGGCGTCGACATCGAGGACGAGTCGTGGCTGCGCGAGCTCGTGGCGGCGTCCAGGCGCGGTGTGGTCGTGGCCGGGCGCTACGAGCGCGACGGGAGCCTTGGCGCGGCCGCGGCGGCCTTCTGCGCGGCGGCCGGCTGGCCGCTGCTGGCCGACCCGCTGTCCGGGGCACGTCGTGGCGAGGCGGCGATCGCCCATTACGACGCGCTGCTGCGCGACCAGGCGTTCTCGGCCTCGCGTCGCCCGGACCTGGTGCTGCGCGTGGGCGATCTGCCGGTGTCAAAGCCGCTGCGCACATGGCTGGCGGGCCTCGAGGACGTGCGCCAGGTGGCACTCGATCCGGAGAGCGCCTGGCAGGACCCGGGGTCGGTGCTGAGCGACTCGCTCGCGCTGGAGCCCGCCGCGGCGCTGGCCGAGCTCACCGTCTCCCCTGCGGACCTGGATTGGCTGGCGAGCTGGCGCAGCGCGGACGAGCGCGCTGCACAGGCGCTGTCAGGGGTACTCGGCGACGAGCTGTCCGAGCCGCGTGTGGCCGCGGAGCTCGGCGTGGGGCTGGCAGCGGACGCGACGCTGTTCGTCGCGTCTTCGATGCCGGTGCGCGACATCGAGACGTTCTGGCCCGTGCGGGCGGACCCGCCGCGTGTGCTCTGCAACCGCGGCGCCAACGGCATCGACGGCACCGTCTCCGCGGCCTTCGGCGCGGCGGCGCACGCCGCGCAGGTGGGGGCTGAGCGCGACGAGCAACCGCGGCCGGTCGTGCTGCTGATCGGCGATGTGGCGCTCGCTTACGACCTCGGCGGGCTGTTGGCGGCGAGCAGGCTCGGCCTGGCGCTGACGATCGTGCTGCTCGACAACGGCGGCGGCGGCATCTTCGACTTCTTGCCTGTCGCGCAAACACCGCTCGCGCGCGCGGTCGATCATGGGACCGAGGGCGAGACAGGCCTGGCAGGCGCGACAGGCACGGACATCTACACGCGCCACATCGCGACCCCCACCGGCCTCGACTTCGCGGCCGCGGCGGCGCTATACGGCCTTGCCTACACTCACGCCGAATCGTTGCGCGACCTGCGCGCCGCCTGCGAGCAGATGCTCGCTCCGGGCGCCGGCTCGGGGCTGATCCACGTGCGCGGCGAGCGCGATGCGAACGTGGCGCTGCATCGCGCCGCCTGGGCCGCCGTCGCACACACGCTGGCGTGAGGTCTCAGCCGGCCAGCAACGGCAGCAGCGCCTGCAGCTTGATCTCCGTCTCGGCGAGCTCGGCCGCGGGGATCGAGCCGCGCACGATGCCGTTTCCCGCATAACAGCTCGCGAGGGAGCCGCGCAACAGTGCGCAGCGCAGCGCGACGCAGAACTCGCCGTCGCCGGTCGCGTCGGTCCAGCCGACCGGGCCCGCGTACCAGCCGCGGTCGAGGCCCTCGAGGGCGGGAATCAACGGCATCGCGCGATCGCGCGGCTCGCCTCCGACCGCGGGAGTCGGGTGCATCAGCCCGGCCAGCTCGAGCGCCTCCATCGGTGCGGCGAGCTGGGCGCGGATCGGGGTCGCGAGGTGCTGGATGTTCGCGATCCGCACGAGCTCGGGCTCCGGCGCGGCCGCCACCCACACCGAGTGGGGGCGCAGGATCCGCTCGATCCGCCGCGCGACGATCGTGTGCTCCTCGCGGTAGCTCGCGTCGCGTAAGAGCTGCTCGCCGAGATGGTCGTCGACGGCCGGGTCGGCGCTGCGTCGCGTGGAGCCCGCGAGCGCGAGCGTGCTCACGCGGTGGCCTTCGCGGCGCACGAGCAGCTCGGGGCTGGCCGCAACGAGCGTCGCGTCGCCGCGCCCGACGCAAAAGCAGAAGCAGCCGGGGAACGCGTCGCGCAGCACGCCCAGCACGGCTGCCGGGTCGTGCGCCTGGGAGGCGTACGCCTGGACCTCGCGGGCGAGCACGATCTTCTCGAGCCTGCCTTCGCCGATCAGCTCGGTCGCGCGCGCAACCGCGGCCTCGTAGTGCTCCGGCGGCATCGCGCTCGCCACCCGCGCGCGCGATACGGGCGCCGGGTCGAGCAGCGGCAGCGGCCGTTCGCGCAGCTCCGCCAGGCGCAGCTCCAACCGCGCTATCCGCTCCTCGACGATGTCATCGGGCGCGATCAGCGCCGCGAGCGTCATGTGCACCTCGCACTCTGTCTCGCCCCGGCCGTGCCCACGTGCGGGGCCGCGTGCGGAGCGCCTGATCGTGACCTCGGGCACGACCATCGAGGCAGGCTCGAAACCGGCCCACGCGTGCGAGCCGCCGCCGTCTGGCGCGAACGCGAAGCCGCCGACCGCGACCGGCCCGCCTCCCCCACGCCGGTCGATCTCCGCGCGGTCGTCGCCCACCGCGGCGGCCGCGAGCGCACGCCAACGGTCGGCCACGCTAGCGAAACGCTCGCTGCCCGTCGCGTTCAGCTCAACCGCCGCACCGAGCGCCGCCAGCGCAGCGCGGCCGCGGTCGGGCTGCTCGAACGCGAACCACGGCTCGCTCGTGCGCCGCGAAGCACAGACGACGGCGCTCGGGTCCGTCTCGTCCGGCAGCGCGAGCGTGCTCGTCGCGAGCGTCGAGCGGCCACTGCGCCTCGCCCTGCGCAGCGCCAGGTCCAAGCGAGCCGCAAGCGTCTCCCGATCCTCCTCGCCGAGCGCGAACGGGATCGATCCGCCAAAGCCGTCGTCGCGCGCTCGCGCTGCACGCCGCTCGCCGTTGAGCCTTCGCAACATCATCGGCTGCGGTGACCGGCGCCTGCAGGGCTGTACACAGGGACAGGCTCACGCGTCTCCCCCGAAAAAAACGCTCCGGGACGCACGCGGGCTAGGTCTCTGAACGGCCGCGCGAGATCGCTATCTCGCCCGTGCGCATCATCTCGATCAGGCCGAACGGCCTGACCATGCCCTCGAACGCCTCGATCTTCTCGGTCGTGCCTGTCACCTCGACGATCACCGCGCGCTTGGTCACGTCGACGACCTTGCCGCGGAAGATCTCGGCGATCTGCATCAGCTCGCCGCGCTGCGCGCCGTCGGCTGAGACCTTGAACAGCGCGAGCTCGCGCGCGACCGTGTCGGCCGGCTCGAGGTCGCGGATCTTCAGCACGTTGATCAGCTTGTGCAGCTGCTTGGTCACCTGGTCGATCGGGTGCAGGGCGCCGTCTACCGTGAGCGTCACGCGCGAGATCTGCGCGTCGTCGGTCGGGCCGACGGTGAGCGTGTCGATGTTGAAGCCCCTGCGCGCGAACAGCCCGGCGATCCGCGTCAGCACGCCCGACTTGTTTTCGACGAGGATCGACAGCACGTGCTTGCGGCCCGTGCGGAAGTTGGTCGCGGCCTCGAGCTCTTGCAGGCTGAGCGGCGCCTTGGTGCCTGGCTCTCCCATGATCGCGCTCACCCCACCATCTCGCGCGCGGCCTGCCCGGCCGGGATCATCGGGTAGGTGTTCTCCTCGCGCGTGACCCGCACGTCGACGACCACCGGGCCGTCGGTTGCGATCGCGCGCTTCATGTCCTCCACAAGCGTCTTCTTGCTCTCGAAGCGCATTCCCGTCGCGCCGTAGGCCTCGGCCAGCTTGACGAAGTCGGGGAACTCACCCGTCTCGACGTGGCTGTATTTGCCGTCCCAGAACAGCTCCTGCCACTGCCTGACCATGCCGAGGTAGCCGTTGTTCATGATGAACACCTTGATCGGGATCTTGTTCTGCGCGCAGGTGGCGAGCTCCTGCGCGTTCATCTGCACCGAGCCGTCGCCCGCGATGCAGCACACGACCTGATCGGGGCAGCCGACGGCGGCGCCCATCGCCGCGGGCAGCCCGAACCCCATCGTGCCGAGCCCGCCGGAGTTGATCCAGCGGCGCGGCGCGGGGAAGTCGTAGTACTGCGCGGCCCACATCTGGTGCTGGCCGACGTCGCTCACGACGATCGCCTCGCCTCCGGTCGCCTCGTACAGCGCCTGGACCATGTACTGGGGCTTGATCTCCTCGTCGGCGGAGTCTTCGTAGCCGAGCGGGTACTTGCTTTTCCAGCCCTCGATCCGCTCCCACCAGGCGCCGAGCCGCGCGGGGTCGGCTTTGAGCGCGCGGTACTCGACCGCGAGCTTCGCCAGCACGTGCTTGGCGTCGCCGACGATCGGGATGTGCGCGGGCACGTTCTTCGATATCTCCGCCGGGTCCACATCGATGTGGATGAACTTCGCGCGCGGCGCGAACTCCGAGAGCTTGCCGGTGATGCGATCGTCGAAGCGCGCGCCGACGGCGCAGATCAGGTCGGCCTCGTCCATCGCGTAGTTCGCGGCCCTGGTCCCGTGCATGCCGAGCATGCCGAGCCATTGCTCGTGCGGCGCGGGGAACGCGCCGAGGCCCATCAGCGTGCACGTCACCGGAAAACGGTCAGACGTCGCGAACTCGACGAGCTCCTGCGAGCCGTTCGCGTTGACGACGCCGCCGCCGGCGTAGATCACGGGGCGCTGCGCCGAGGCGAGCGCCTTGGCGGCCTGGCGGATCTGCTTCTGGTTGCCCTCGACCGTCGGCTGATATCCGGGCAGGCGCACGTCGGTCACGGGCTCGTATGTGATCTCCGCGCGGGACAGGTCCTGAGGGAGGTCGACGAGCACCGGACCCGGACGTCCCGTGCGGGCGATGTGAAACGCCTCGTGGATCGCCCGCGGAATCTCCTGGGGGTGCTGGATCATGAACGAGTGCTTGACCACCGGCATCGTGATCCCGATCGTGTCGGCCTCCTGAAACCCGTCGGTGCCGAGCAGCTCTGTGCGTACCTGGCCGGTGATGAACACGACCGGCACCGAGTCCATCATCGCGTCGGTGATCGGCGTGATCAAATTCGTCGCGCCCGGGCCGCTCGTGGCGAACGCCACACCGACTTTGCCTGTCGCCTTGGCGTAGCCCTGCGCGGCGTGCCCGCCGCCGGCCTCATGGCGGACGAGGATGTGGCGGACGCCGCCGGTCACGAACGCGTCGTAGGTCGGCAGGTTGGCGCCGCCGGGCAGCCCGAAGACGACGTCGACACCCTCCGCCTTCAAGCACTCCATCACGGCGTCGACCGCGCGTATCTCCATCACCTACCTCCTTTCCGTCGCTCGCAGGGCTCAATCTCGCCGCGTTGCCGCGGAAATCCAGTGTATCAGCGGGTTTTCGCGCGCTTGTCGTGCCGTCGGTCAGCGGGCAGCCCTCGAAGTGCGCTTCGCACCTCGAGGCGTCCGGACGCGGAAGGCGCCGCCAGGACGATCAGCGGAACTGCCGATCGCCACGCCGATCGCCAGCACGATCAGGCCGCCGACCGTTACGACGAGCAGCGAGGAGCGCATTGATACTTCCAGGAAGCGGTTTCGGATCCAGGCGATCACGAACAGCTCGACTGCTACCACGGCGCCCGCGACGAGCAGCGCCTTGTGCACGTCTGCGATGAAGAACGGCAACGTGTGGAAGATCCCGCCGAGCGTCGTCATCCCGCCGGTGATCGCGCCGCGCACGACCGCCGAGCCGCGGCCCGTCTGCTCGCCGGTGTCCGACAGCGCCTCCGACCAGCCCATGCTCACCCCGGCGCCGAGCGCCGTGGAGAAGCCCACCAGCAGCGCGGTGTGTGAGCTCGAGGCGATTGCCGCGGCGAAGATCGGCGCGAGCGAGGAGACCGTGCCGTCGATCAACCCTACCAGCGCGGGCTGTACGACGCGCAGGATGAAGTCGGGCTCGTCGTTGTAGCCCGCGCGGTGGATCCACCGCGCGATCAGCGAGTCGTCGGCCGGGGCCGCAGCCTTTGTCTGGGTGCCCATCTACCCGACAGCGTATGTCAACGACCGGATTAGGTCGGCCGAAATCGGGTTAGGCAAGCCTTCCTTTGCAGCGATTTTCGCAGCTCGTATGCGCTGAATCAGGGGGTCGGCGACGGCGTGCGCTGCCACGATTCCGGCGCCACCGCAACGTCGGGAAACTCGAGCTCGGTCCCGCAGCGCGTGCACAGCGCGTCGTAGATCTTCGTCGTGCGACCGCAGTTCGGGCACTGGCGGCGGAGCTCGTCGCGCTCGAAGCGATATGCGATCGCGGCGAGCAGGCCGAAGAACGGCACGAGCCCCGAGATCAAGAACCACAGCAGGAACGAGCTGCCCTTCAGCTTGCCGACGATCCCGCCCGCGAGACCGAAGCAGAAGGCGATGACGACGTAGGCCACCGCGAGCTCCTTACAGCAGGACGCGCACTGCCCAGATGAGGGCGATGACCGCGAGCACGACGGCGACGATCGTCGCGACGAACACGACGAGATGAATCACGAAATGCAGCAAGAACCATGCCGCCACCAGCAGGATCAGCCCCGCGATGACCGTCTGGCCAAACGATCTTGACGACTTCACAGACTCGTTCATATATTCAGGGTAGACGGTATCGAGGTCGGAAGGAAGGTGGAGCTGGCGACCATGAGCGCCGGGCTTGCGCGTTCGAGGCTTGAACGGCTGTCTGCCTCTCAGACCCCGAGCTGCTCGTTGATCAGCCGCGCGACCTCGGTCCCGTCGGCGCGGCCTTTGGTCGCGCGCATGACGTGGCCGACGATCGGGCCGATCGCCTTGGGATTGCCGGCGCGCACGCGCTCGGCCGCGTCCTCGTTGGCCGCGAGCGCGGCCGCGACGATCGCGGATAGCTCCCCGTCGCCGCCGTCCATTGCGGCGAGGCCCTCGCGTTCGACGATCTCGAGCGGGTCTCCCCCGTTGGCCACGAGCCGGTCGAGCACTTGGCGTGCGGCGCCGACGTTCACGCGCTTGGCCGCGACGAGGGAAACGAGCGTCGCGAGCGCCCGCGGCTCGACGCGGCTCGACGCGGGGTCAGCGCCGTCGTCCAGGCGCGAAAGCAGGTCTGTGGCGACCCAGTTGGCGAGCGCCTGTGGAGGCGGGGCAGGCTCGACCGCGGCGGCGAGCGCCGCCTCGAAGTATTCGCCGAGCTCGGACCTGAAAGCGAGCGTCTGCGCGCTCTCGACGGTCAAACCGTGCTCGCGTTGCAGACGCTCGGCAAGCGCCGCCGGCAGCTCGGGCAACGCCGCGCGCGCGGCCGCGACCATCTGCGCGTCGATCGCCACAGGCACGAGGTCGGGCTCGGGGAAGTAGCGGTAGTCGTGCGCCTCCTCCTTGGAGCGCAACGAGGTGATCGCGCCCGAGGCGGGGTCGAAGTGAAGCGTCTCCTGGATCACCTTGCCGCCGTCGCGCAGAATCTTCTCTTGACGCGCGATCTCGGCGCGGATGCCGCGTTCGA
Organism: uncultured Solirubrobacterales bacterium; assembly: GCA_963784875.1. Classification (GTDB taxonomy): domain Bacteria; phylum Actinomycetota; class Thermoleophilia; order Solirubrobacterales; family Solirubrobacteraceae; genus Palsa-744. The sequence continues at coordinate 399,086 of CAWATE010000002.1, read as the reverse complement.
TGAAGCGGAACGAGTTCATGTTCTTAAGCTCGGTCTTCACCCCCAGCTCGCTCGCGCCCGAAAGACGCAAAGAGATGTTCGCGTCACAGCGCAGCGAGCCCTCCTCCATGTTCACATCGCTCACGCCGAGCCGACGCAAAGTGGTGCGTAGGAGCTTCAGCCAGTCGCTCACCTGCTCGGGCGTGCGCAGGTCGGGCTCGGTGACGATCTCCGCGAGGGGAGTGCCACCGCGGTTGAAGTCGACGACGCTCTCGTCCGAGCCGTGGATGCGCCCGCTCGCGCCGACGTGGATCAGCTTGGCGGCGTCCTCCTCGAGGTGCACGCGGTGAATCCGCACCTCCCCCAGCCGCCCGCCGTTACACAACGGCTCGTCGTACTGGGAGATCTGATAACCCTTCGGCAGGTCGGGGTAGAAGTAGTTCTTACGGTGAAAGATCGAGCGCGGCGCGAGCTCGGACTCGAGCGCGAGGCCGATCGTCAGCCCGTAGTGAACCGCGCGAGCGTTCGCGACGGGCAGGCTGCCAGGCAGCCCCAGGCAGACGGGGCAGGTGCGCGTGTTGGGAGGCTCGCCGAACGACAGCTCACAGCCGCAGAACATCTTCGTCGCGGTTCGTAGCTGGACGTGGATCTCCAGGCCGATGACCGGTTCATAGTCGGGATTCTGAGGGGAGCCGCCCGGGGGCGGCTCGGGCGGGGTTCGTAGCTCCTCAGACACGGGCCGTGGCTCCATCGAGGCCGAGGCTCCACTCGAGCGAGGTGAAAATGGTGTCACACACGCGCCGCGCTCCCGTCGAAGCCGATTGCACACTCGAGCGCGTGCGCGGCGTCGAGCAGACGATTCTCGCTGAACGCGGGCCCCGCGATCTGCAGGCCGACTGGCAACCCGTCGATGAGGCCGCAGGGAATCGAGATCGCGGGGATGCCGGCGAGCGACATGGGCACGGTGCAGTAGTCGTTCAGGTACATCGCGAGCGGATCGCCGGTCTTCTCGCCGAGCTTGAACGCGACCGACGGGGACGTGGGCGTGAGCACGAAGTCGACGTCGGCGAACGCAGAGGCGAAGTCTTGAGAGATCTTCGTACGCACGCGCTGCGCGCGCCCGTAAAAGGCGTCGTAGTACCCGGAGGAGAGCGCGTAGGTGCCGAGCATGATCCGTCGCTTGACCTCCGGTCCGAAGCCGTCGTGGCGGGTGCGCGTATACATGTCGAGCAGATCTGTGGCGCCCTCGGCGCGCAGCCCGTAGCGCACGCCGTCGAAGCGCGCGAGGTTCGAGGACGCCTCGGCGGGTGCGAGCACGTAGTAGGCCGACAGCGCGTGCGGGGCGTGCGGCAGGGCGATCTCGCGCACCGACGCGCCGAGCTCTTCCGCGCGCGCGAGCGTCGCCTCGAAAGCCGCGAGCACGCCCGCTTCGATCCCACCGTCCCCGTTTCCCGCTCCATCCGCGCCCTCGGCGCCGGAAGACCCACGAGTCAGCTCCGTCGGGACCCCGAGACGGATTCCATCCAACCGCTCGGCGCGCGGCAGGGCGATCTCCTCGGGGAAGCTGAGCGAGGTCGCGTCACGGGGATCGCGGGCGACCATGTGACGCAGGAGCAGCGCTGAGTCGGTCACGTCGCGCGTAAGCGGGCCCGCCTGGTCGAGCGAGGAGGCGAACGCGATCATGCCGTAGCGCGAGACCGATCCGTACGTCGGTTTCAGACCGACGATCCCGCACAGCGCCGCAGGCTGGCGGATCGAGCCGCCGGTGTCGGTGCCGAGCGCCCAGGGTGCAAGCCCCGCCGCGACCGCTGCCGCGCTGCCCCCCGATGAGCCGCCCGGCACGCGCTCGCGATCCCACGGGTTGAGGACGGGACCGTAGGCTGAGTTCTCGTTGGAGGAGCCCATCGCGAACTCGTCCTGGTTGGTCTTCGCGAGCAGCGTCGCCCCGGCCTCGGTCAGGCGTGAGACGGCGGTCGCGGTGTACGGGGGCAGGTAGCCCTCGAGCATGCGCGACCCCGACTGGCTCGGCACGCCCGCGGTGCAGAACAGGTCCTTGACCGCCAGCGGCACCCCGCCGAGCGGCCCATGCTCCTGCCCACGCGCGCGCTGCTCCTCACGCTCGGGCTCCTCACACGCGGGCGCGGGCGGCGCCACCCAGGTGAAGCAATTGAGCTCGTCCGCCGCCGCCCGCGCGCGATAGGCCTCGAACAGCTCAGCGGCCGACAGCGAGCCCGCGGCGATCTCCCGAGCCGCCGCCGCGGCCGACAGCGCGATGATGTCAGTGGCGCTCACGCCTGCGGGCTGGGGACCGAAAAACCGTCGGCAGAGACCACGGGCGCCTGCGCGAGCGCCACTTCGCGCGGGAGCGACTCGCGCGGCTCGTCGGCGCGCAGCGCGCCTGAGACCTCGACCACGTGCGAGGTCGGCGGGACGCCGTCGAGGTCGAGCTCTGAGATCTTGGCGATGTGGTCGAGCACGGCCGACAGCTCGCGCGCCAGCGGCTCGATCTCGTCCTCCGCCAGCCGCAGGCGCGCGAGACGCGCCACGTGCAACACCTCGTCGCGGTCGATCATCGGAGCCATTCTAGAGGCCGGTCGCCGCGGTCGGCTGGCGCGTGTGGCGCCACCGTGCGAGCCCACCGATCCAGCGACCGCATCCCCGTCCTGGCGTATCGGCGCCGGTCTCACGTCGACGGCGTCGACGGCCGCCGCGGCTCGGGTTCGGCCGGCGTGTACAACGACTGGCGTTCGTCGCGCAGCGACTGCCACGCCCCGGCCAGGATCAGGACGGCGCCCGCCAGCCCAAGCCACGGGCCGGCGCACAGCGAGGTGGCCTGGTCGGGGCGCTCGAGCACGCGCACGACCGCAGCCACGACGGCGATCAACCCAAAGAAGACGCACCAGACCGCCGCGGAGACGGGCAGCGCGGTGGAGCGCTCGGTCACGGTGCTCACGACCAGCGCGAGCGCGGCGCACACGGCCGCGAGCAACAGCACGACCGCCGGGCCGAACGTGTCCCACGCGTCGAGCAGCCCGATCGGGCTTTCATACCAAGGGCGTGTGAACGCAACTATCAGCACGATCGCGCCGGCCAGCGCGATCAGCTCGCCGCTGCGCAGCCGCCGCAAGCTCATCCCCCCTCCCCCGGCCTGGGCGCGCGCCGCCTGCAGCGTGTTGCGCAGCAGCAGCGCCACCGTCGTCGGGCCGACACCGCCGGGCACGGGCGTGATCGCGGAGGCCACCTCGGACACCGCCTCGAAGTCGACGTCGCCGACCAGCCCGCTCTTGTTGCGAGCCTGCTCGGGCGCGATCCGGTTCATGCCGACGTCGATCACGACCGCGCCTGGCTTGACGAACTCACGGGTCACGAGGCGGGGCTGTCCGACCGCGGCGATCAGGACGTCCGCGCGGGCGCACACCGCGGCGAGGTTCGCCGTGCGCGAGTGGCAGATCGTGACGGTCGCGTTCTCGGCGAGCAGCAGCTGCGCCATCGGCTTGCCGAGCAGGTTCGAGCGGCCGAGCACGACCGCCTCGGCCCCTTCCAGCCGCACGCCGACATCGGCCAGCAGCAGCATGATGCCTTGCGGCGTGCACGGCCGCAGCCCCGGCTGCCCGAGCGACAGCCGGCCCACGTTGACCGCCGTCAGCCCGTCGACGTCCTTCGCCGGGTCGACCATCGCCGTGAGCGCCGCCCCGTCGAGGTGCGCGGGCACGGGCAACTGCAACAGCACTCCGCTCACCGAGACATCGTCGTTCAGCTGCGTGAGCACCTCCTGCACTTGCGCGAAGGACGCGTCCGCCGGCAAGCGTACGTCGAACGGGGCCATGCCGATCTCCGCGCACGCGCGCTGCTTGTTGCCGACATACACCGCCGAGGCCGGGTCATCGCCGACGAGCACGGTCGCAAGGCCCGGAGGACGACTGTGCCGAGCGACGAACGTGGCGACCTCCTCGGCAACCTCGCCACGCACGCGCGCTGCGAGGGCCTTGCCGTCGATGATCGTCGCGCTCATGGGCGGGATCTCTCAGCGCCGGCTGACGGGCGCGTACTCCGCCATCAGCTTTCGCTCCGAGCCGTCGTCGGCAAACCGGACGACGATCACCCCGTCGGGCTCGACGGCGGTGACGACCCCGTCACCGAAAGCGGCGTGGACGACATCCTCGCCAAGACGGAACGGCTGCCCGCCAAGCGTCGCCTCGCGCGCGTGCGCGCCGTTGGCGGAGCGCTCCGCCCAGCCACCGGCCGCGCAAGCGCCCGCGGGCGCGGCGATTGCACCGCGGCCCCCGCCGCCTGCGCCAACGGACGCGGTGATGCCGCCGCCGGGGCGCAGCACGCGCGCTTGCACCTCGTCGAGCAGATCGCCCGGAATCTCATCCAGAAAGCGGCTGCGCAGACCGTAGGTCTGCGCGCCGAACACCGCGCGCCGGCGTGCGGAGGTGAGGTAGAGATTGCGCATCGCGCGGGTCACGCCGACGTAGAACAGTCGCCGCTCCTCCTCCAGCCCGCCCTCGTCGAGAGCGCGCGAGTGCGGGAACACGCCGTCCTCGCAGCCGGCGATGAACACGATCGGGTACTCGAGGCCCTTGGCGTTGTGCAGCGTCATCAGCGTCACGAGGCCCTCGTCCTCGGTCCGCGCGTCGGCATCGGCGACGAGCGCGATCTGCTGCAGGAACACGTTCAGCGTGTCCTCCCCGGCCGTGGCGGAGGCGTCGAACTCGCGCCCGACCTCGACCAGCTGCTCGAGGTTCTCGATCCGCCCCTGCGCCTCGATCGAGCGATCCGCCTCGAGCGCCTCGACATAGCCGCTCTGCGCGAGCATCGCCTCCAGCAAGTCGCCCACCGGCACCCCCTGCGTCCCGCGGCGCGACGGATCGTCCACCGCCGACGTCTCCTCGGGGGTCGCGGCGGCCAGCGCCGCCTGCTCATCGTCGGAGAGGACCCCGGCGAGCGCGCGCAGCTCCTCCATCGTGTCCATGAACCGTCTGAGCGCCTTGATCGCGGCGGCGCCCAGCCCCGGGATCTCATCCGGTCGCGACGCTGCCTCCCAGACCGACACGCCGACGCTCGCGGAGTGCGAGATGATCCGCGACAGCGAGGTCTGCCCGATCCCCCGCCGCGGCGAGTTGACGACGCGCGTGAAGCTGACGACGTCGAACGGGTTGGCGATCCACGACAGGTAGGCGATCGCGTCCTTGATCTCCGCGCGCTCGTAGAACTTGGTGCCGCCGATCACCTGATAGGCGATCTCGCGCCGCACGAGCGTGTCCTCGATCACCCGCGACATCGCGTTCGTGCGATACAGCACCGCGATCTCCGCACGTGACGCACCCTCGTCCACCAGCCGCTGGATCTCACCCACGACATAGCGTGCCTCGGAGTGCTCGTCCTCGAGCTCGCGCACCTTGATCTGATCGCCCTGCCCCAGCTCGCTCCACAGCCGCTTTGAGATCCCGCCGCGGTTGTTTGCGATCACCGCGTTGGCGGCCGACAGGATCGTCTCGGTCGATCGGTAGTTCTGCTCGAGCTTGACCACCCGCGCGTCGGGAAAGTCTTGTTGAAAGTCGAGGATGTTGCGGATGTCGGCTTGGCGGAAGCTGTAGATCGACTGGGCGTCGTCCCCCACCACGGCCAGGTTGCGATGCCCGACCGGCCCCGCATATGTGGGCCGATCCCCCGCCTGAGGGCCACCCCGCGCGGGCGGCGGCCCACCGCCGACGAGCAGCTGCAGGAAGCGGTACTGGGCGTGATTCGTGTCTTGGTACTCGTCGACCAGCACGTGCTTGAACGCGGCCGCGTAACGCTCGCGCACCTCTTCGAACAGCTCCAGCAAGTTGACGGTGCGGAACAGCAGGTCGTCGAAGTCCATCGCGTTCATGCGGTGCAGATCGCGCTCGTATAGCGAGTACACCTCCCCCACCATCTCCTCGAACTGCGAGCCGACCCCCTGCCCGTAGGTCTCCGAGTCGAGCAGCTTGTTCTTCGCGGCCGAGATCTGGTTGTGGATCGCGGCCGGGGTGAAGCGCTTCGGGTCGACGCCGACCGCGTCCATGCAGCGCTTGGTCAGCCGCCGCGCGTCCGCCTGGTCGTAGATCGTGAACTGGCGCGTATAGCCCAAACGCGGCGCCTCGACGCGCAGCATCCGCGCGCACGCCGCGTGGAAGGTCATCAGCCACATGCCGCGCACGTCGCGGCCGAGCAGCCGCTCGACCCGCCCGCGCATCTCCTTGGCCGCCTTGTTCGTGAACGTGATCGCGAGCAGCTCGCCCGCCCGCGCCTGATCGGTGTAGATCAAAAAGGCGATTCTGTGTGTGAGCACGCGCGTCTTGCCGCTGCCGGCGCCCGCGAGAATCAGCAGCGGGCCCTCGCCGTGGGTGACCGCCTCGCGCTGGGGCTCGTTCAGCCCCTGCAGCAGCTCATCGACCCGCTCAGCGTGAGGGTTATCAGGCATCGGCCTTCAGCATAGATGCGTGCTCGGAGGAGAAACGACGCCGACACTACGTGGATGGCGAGGGTACGGACTGGCGAGAAGGCCCTGCTGTGTCAGCCACCCGCGGGGTTGGGACCCTTCACCGGCCGCAGCGGCGTCACCTCGGCCATCGGCTCCAGCTCGTCCTCGTCTAACAGCCGGCTGACCGACCGTTCCAGCGCGCCGATCCTGCTCGCGAGCCCTTGGATCGCCTCCGCGATCGGGTCGGGCAGGTGGATCCAGTCGGCGTCGGGGCCCTCGACGCGGCGACCGTCGACGCGCACGGGATGGCCGGGGTTGCCGACCACCGTCGAGTTCGGCGGCACGTCGGTGATCACCACGCTGTTCGCGCCGATCTTCGCACCGTGGCCGATCGTGATCGGCCCGAGCAGCTTCGCTCCTGAGCCGATCGTCACGTTGTCCTGCACCGTCGGATGGCGCTTGCCGGTGGCGAAGCCCGTCCCCCCCAGCGTGACGCCCTGATAGAGCGTCACATCGTCTCCGATGTCGGCTGTCTCGCCGATCACGACACCGGCGCCGTGGTCGATGAACAGGCCCTGGCCGATGCGCGCCGCGGGATGGATCTCGATCCCCGTGACCGCGCGCGTGAGCATCGAGATCGTGCGCGGCAGCAGCGGCACCCCCGCCCCGGCCAGCGCGTGCGCGACGCGATAGGCCAGCAGCGCGTGGATTCCCGGCCAGGTCGCGAGGATCTCGACCTGGCCCACCCCGCGCGCGGCGGGATCGCGATCGCGCGCTGCGAGCACATCGCGGCGCACCTCCTTCGCCACCCGCGCGAAGGTCTCGAACCCGGCCATCCCAACAGCGTAGCGAGCTTAGGCAGGAGCAAAAAATGCTTGCGAGACGTAGCGCTCGCCCGAATCGGGCATCACTACGACAATCCGCTTGCCGCGCGACTCCGGGCGCGCCGCAACCTCGAGCGCCGCCCACAGCGCCGCGCCACAGGAGATCCCCGCGAGCAGCCCCACCCGCCGGGCGCAACTCCAGGCGGTGTGGATCGCGTCGTCGTCGGACACCACCATCACCTCGTCGAGCAGCTCGCGGTTGAGCACGCGCGGTACGAACCCGGCGCCGATGCCCTGAATCCGGTGCGGACCGGGCGGCCCGCCCGAGAGGACCGCGGAGCCGCGCGGCTCGACCGCCACGATCCGCAGCTCAGGGTTGACATGCTCGCGCAGGTACTCGCCCACGCCCGTGATCGTCCCCCCGGTGCCCACCCCGGCGACGAGCACGTCCACCCTGCCGTCGAGCGCACGCTCGATCTCCGGGCCGGTCGTGCACCGGTGGATCCCGGGGTTGGCGGGGTTTGAGAACTGATCCGGCAGGAACACGTCCTCCCGGCGCGCCAGCTCGCGCGCGGCCTGCACCGCCTCCGTCATCCCTCCGAGCGACTCCGTCACGTCCACGCGCGCGCCGTACAGCCGCAGCAGGCTCTCGCGCTCACGGCTCATCCCCTGCGGCAGCGTCAGCACCAAGTCATAGCCCTTGGCCGCGCACACGAACGCGAGCGCGATTCCGGTGTTGCCGGAGGTCGCCTCGACGATCGTCGTGCGCCCCGGCTCGATCCTGCCCTCCGCCTCGGCCGCCTCGATCATCGCCACGCCGATCCGGTCCTTCACGCTGCCGCCCGGGTTGCGCGCCTCGAGCTTGGCGTACAGCTCCACGCCGTTCTCCGCCGCCGGCGTGCCTTCGAGCATCCGTGGCAGCCCCACCAGCGGTGTATCCCCCACAAGCTCAGCAATGTTGATCGGGATTTGGGGCATACCGTCCACGAGCATAGTAGGCGGGCCACAACGCCGGGCTTCGTGACCGCCATGACCCGCGCTCGCCCGCCGGGCCCGGGCTTGGCCGTGTAGCCTCCGAGCTTGGTCGCTGGGACCTCAGATGTGGTACATGCTCGCACCCGCCTCGCGCGTCTCGCGCTCGATCACGTCGGCGATCGTCATGCCTGCCAGCACCTTGCGCGCGGCCGCGGCCGCGTCGGCGAACACGCCCTCGGCGTCCCGGCCCAGCGGACCGTCGAGCAGCTCGACGACCTCGAGCACGGTCACATCGGCGGGCTCGCGCGCGAACCGGTACCCGCCCTTCACGCCACGCTGAGAGCTGATCACGCCCGCGCGCCGGAGCACCGCGAACAGCTGCTCGAGAAACTGCACCGGCACCTCGCGCCGGCGCGCCAGCTCACCGATCGGCACCGGCCCAGAGCCCCCGCTGCGACCCAGCTCGGCCAGCGCGAGCAGCGCGTAGGGAGACTTGCTCGTGATCGAGATCATCGCGCGCTCACAGGCGCGATGCTACGGATCTACAGCCAGCCGCGCTCAGTCGCAATGAGAACAGCCTGCGCGCGGTCGACCGCGCCCAGCTTGCCGTAGATGTTGTGCAGGTGCGTGCGTACCGTGCTGGTGGACAGCGTCAGCTCGTGGGCGATCTGCTTGTAGACCTTGCCCTCGGCAAGCCGCTGCAGTACGCCGAGCTCGCGGCCGGACAGCGGGCAGGGATCGACGTGACGCTGGCGCTGGCTCGGTGCGGTGGGCAGCTCATACATGACCCGGCGCAGCTCCTCCGGCCCGAGACCTACGACACGGGCGCTCTGCAGCATCTCCGCGGGCGACACCGACGCACCCTGCTCGTAGTGGGCGAGCATGTCCGCGAGGCGGATGAACGCAGCCTCACCCTCGACGTCGGGGTTGTGATGGCGCTCGATCGCCGTTGCGACCGTCGCCGGCAGCCCCCAGCGACGAGCGAGCACCCCGCCGACGAGCGCGTGGTCGACGCCCAGCTCGCGGCGCTCCTGATGGATGCGGTCCTCCGGCGTCTTCGCGGCGCGGTGCACCTGCGAGGGATAGCCGGGATAGGCGTGCAGCAGCACGAGCTTGCCGATGTCGTGCAACAGGCTCGTGACGGTCAGACGGTCGCGGTGCTCGTAGCCGACCTCGGCCGCGATGCGGTCGGCGGCGTGCTGAGTTGCGAGCGCGTGCAGCCGGAAGCGCTCCGGCGCTGCGTCCCACACGCTCGAGCGCTCGAAGAAGTCAAACGTACGAACCCGGCCGGCGAGCGCGTGCACGGTCTGCGCGCTCAGCAGCTCCACCGCCGCCACGACCGTGTCCACGCGCCCACGTCCGCCCTGCGCCTGGTTTGCGAGCCGCAGCACGGCGATGATCAGCGCGACATCGGACTCCACCGCGGTGACGATGTCGGCCGTCGCCACGTGATCCTTGGAGATGACGGCAAGCAGTCGGTTGCGTGACTCGGCGAGCGCCGGAAACGCCTCGAGCGCCTCGAACGCCAGCGTCAAGCGGCGGCCGTGACCCTCGTTCTGGTGGCGCTCCGTCGGCGTGGGCGCCGCCGGAGCGGACTCACCCGGGCGGCGAGCAAGCTCCGCGGAGGGGCTCGTCGCGGGCGCGCGCCGTTTTGGCTTGGAAGCTGTTGCCTGCATCGTGCCGATAGCTGCCTTCGGGTTGACCACCACCACGATCGGTGGCTGTCCGTCGGGGACCTATCGGCATCTATGCACGAACGGTTGAGCGGCACTTGGGGCTGTGACGCGGGCTCTCACCCTTCGAGCGCACGATCGATGCGTCGCAGCGTCTCCTCGCGACCGAGCAACGCCACGCTCTCGAAGATGCCCGGGGAGACCGTCGTGCCGCAGATCGCCACGCGCAGGGGCTGATAGACCTCGCGCGGCTTGACACCGAGCCGGGCGAGCACGCCTTCGAGCGCCTTGCCCACGCCCGCCTCGTCAAAGCTCTCCACCTCGGCGAGCGCCGTACGCGCCTCGCCCAGGGTCGCGCGGCCATCGGGCCCGAGCCAGCGCTCCCGCGCCTTGGGATCCGCAACGGGCTCGCCGAGCAGCGGGCCGGTCAGCGGCCAGAAGTCCGCGAGCGTGTGGATCTTCTCCTGGCTGATCGCAACCGCCCGCGGGAGTCTCGCGTCCTCGCTGACGGTGGCGTGGCCGTCCTCGCGCAGGTGGTCCCCTACGCGTAGTGTCAGCTCTGACGGGGGCAGCGCACGAATGTAGACGCCGTTCAGCCACTTCAGCTTGACCTCGTCGAACCGCGCCGGGTTGTGGCTCACGCGCTCGAGCGTGAAGCGCTCGACGAGCGCCTGCGTGGAGAGAACCGTCTCGTCGTCGCCCGCCCCCCAGCCGAGCAGCGCGAGGTAGTTGCGGACGGCCTCGGGCAGGTAGCCCCCGTCGCGCAGCTCCTGCACCGAGGCCGCGCCGTGGCGCTTTGACAGCTTCTTGCCGTCCGGCCCGTGCAGCAGCGGCAGGTGCGCATATATCGGCGAGGGCGTCCCGGCGGCGAGCCCGACGGCTTTTGCTGCGTCGAGCACGAGCAGTTGCTTGGGCGTGTTCGACAGGTGGTCCTCGCCGCGCACCACGTGCGTGATCTGAGCGTCGAGATCGTCGACCGCGACCGCGAAGTTGTAGAGCACCGATCCGTCCGCGCGGGCGATCACGGGGTCGTCGAGATGCACGTTCTCAAAACGCGTCTCGCCGCGGATCGCGTCGTGCACGACCGTGGCGCCGGCGTCGGGCACGCGCAGGCGCACCGCCCGCTCACCCCCGCCGGCGCTCTTCGCCTCGCCGCGAAAGCCGCGATCGGCGCCGTGGCGCTGCTTGTAGGCCCTCACATCCTCTGCCGTCGCGACCGAGCGATACGCATGACCGCTCTCGAGCAGCGCCTGCAGCACCTCGCGATGGCGCTCGGCGCGGGCCGACTGCAGGACCGGGCCCTCGTGCCAGTCGAGCTCGAGCCAGCGCAGCGCGTCGAGGATCTGCTCGACGTTCTCCTCCGTCGAGCGCTCGCGATCAGTGTCCTCGATGCGCAGCACCAGCGTGCCCCGGGCGTGACGGGCCAGCAGCCAGTTGAACAGCGCGGTGCGCGCCCCGCCGATATGCAGCGCGCCGGTGGGCGACGGTGCGAACCTGACCCTCACAGGCGGGCTCGAGGACGATCCGCGAGCCCGGCCGGGCTCCTCGGCGAGAAGGGCATCGGGTTCCTCGGCGAGAGGACCGTCGGGAGCTTCAGGGTCGCCAGACATCATAAGATCGCCGCCATGCTAATCGGAGCGCACGTCTCGCCCGCGGGCGGGTTGCCAAAAGCGGTCGAGCGCGGCTCAGAGATTGGGTGCCGCGCGATTCAGATCTTCAATCAGTCGCCGCGCATGTGGAAACCCTCGACCTACCCCGAGCAGGATGTCGCAGCGTTCAAGCAGGCGATGGCCGACGGCCCGATCGACGCCGTCGTGATCCACGCCGTGTACCTGCTCAACTGCGCAAGCGACGATCCCGACATCCGCGCGAAATCGCTCACCTCGCTGACCCACTCGCTGCGTGTCGGGCGCGACATCGGCGCGAGCGGCGTGATCCTGCACCCCGGCTCGGCCAAGACCGGTGACGTGCCGAGCGCGATCGCCCGGGCCGGGGAGACGATCCGCGAGGCCCTCTCCGAAAGCGAGGAATGCCCGCTCCACTTGGAGAACACGGCCGGGACCGGCGGCACCCTCGGCCGTTCGATCGACGAGCTCGCCGCGCTGCTGGAGGCCTCGGGCGGCGAGGAGCGCCTCGGGCTGTGCTTCGACTCCTGCCACCTGTTCGCCTCGGGCTATGACATCCGCACCCCCTCGGGTATGGACGCGCTGACGGCCGAGATCGACGAGAAGGTCGGTCTGGAGCGCGTCGGCTCGCTGCACCTGAACGACTCCCAGACCCCGCTCGGCTCCAACCGCGACCGCCACGCCAACATCGGCGAGGGAGAGATCGGCCCGGATGGCTGCGCCGCGTTTCTGTCCACCCCCGCGTTCGAGCATCTCCCGTGCGTGCTCGAGACGCCCGGCGAGAACCGCAGCGGACCTACGAGCGAGGAGATCGCGCTCGCCGGGAAGCTGCGCGAGCAGGGCCTGAAAAAGCGCGCGAAGCTGGAAAAGCGCAAGTCATAACGCTAGTTGAGAACAACGCCCCCTGACGATCGTGGGCCGAGCAGGCCAAGGACGCAGTGAGCGTGGCGTGCTACGCACGCGAGCGAGCGAGGACGCCGGCATGCGAAGCGCCCACGGTCGTCAGGGCGTGTTCGAGCTCCGCGAGCAACGTCGACGTGTGCTGCACGCGGTAGCCCTCGCCGAGACGCAGCCGGCGTGTTCCTTCGCTCGTGTCTACGTCCAGCAGCACTTCGGCGGGACCCGGAAATTCCTCGATCGCCTGCTTGAGATCCTCGAGCGCGCCATCGGTCAGCGCCGCGGCGTGTACGCGCAGGCACACGGGCTGGGCGAGCATCGTGGCCGTCTTCGCGGCCGTCTCCGCCTGTGTTCGGGCCCGCTCGATCTCCTCCTCGGAAGGCGAGAAAGACTCGACTGTCTGCACCACCAAGCACGTCTTGCCGGCTTCCTTGTGATCGACACGGCCCTTCACGAGCACCACCTCGTCAACCGCGAGCGCCGCCTCGTGCTCGGCCAGCGCCTTGCCGAACACGAGCATCTCCACGGCTCCCTCGAGATCGTCGAGCGTCGCGAACATCATGTGATCGCCGTTACGTGTGCGGATGCGCTTGGCCTCGACGATGATCCCGCCGACCGTCACCCAGTCCTTGTCGCGGCGATCCGCGAGCGCAGCGATCGGGCAGTCCACGCGCGCGCGCAGCGCGTCGCGCAGCGGCTTCAGCGGGTGAGCGGAGATGAACAGGCCGATCGCCTCCTTCTCGACGGCCAGCAGCTCCGCCTGCTCGAACTCCCCCGCGGGGATCGACGGATGGATCGGGCGCGCGAGACCCGCTCCGGGCGCCGAATGCGCCCCTTGGCCGCCGTGCTCGGGTCCGCTCTGTGCGGAGCCTGCCGGCGGGTCGTCGAGGTCGAAGATCGATCCCTGTCCGATCAGCGCGTCCTGCTGGATCTTCTGACCGGCGCCCTGGGCCTGCTCGAGGACGAAGAGCATGCCCTTGCGACTCGCGCCGGTCGAACCGAGCGCGCCGCACTTGATCAGCGCCTCGATCGCCTTCTTGTTGACGGTGCGGCTGTCCACGCGCTCGCAGAAATCCCACAGCGAGGTGAACGGGCCGCCCTCGTCGCGGGCCTGTTTGATCGCCTCTACCGCCTGGTAGCCCACGCCCTTGACGGCGTCCAAGCCGAAGCGAATGCTGCCGAGGCCGCCCTCCTCCGATCCCCGCTCACCCGCACCGACGGTGAACTCGTGATCTGACAGGTTGACGTCCGGCGGCAGTATCTCGATGCCCATCTCCTCGCAGCGTGCGACGAAGAACGGGACCTTGTCCTTCGTCGACATCACCGAGGAGATCAGCGCAGCCATGTACTCGGCCGTGTAGTTCGCCTTCAGCCACGCGGTGCGGTAGGCGATCAGGCCGTAGCATGCGGCATGGCTCTTGTTGAACGAGTAGTCGGCCGACTTCTCGTTCGTGTTCCACAGGAACTCGATAACCTCGGGCTTGGTGGCAGATGCGCGGCAACCCTCGACGAACTCGGGCTTCAGCGCCGCCATCGCCTGGCGGTTCTTCTTGCCGATCGCCTTGCGCAGGTCGTCCGCCTTGGCCCCCGAGAAGCCCGCAAGCTCCTTGGAGATCTGCATCGCCTGCTCCTGGTAGAGGATCACGCCGTTGGAGGACTCGAGTATGTGGCGCAGGCGCTCGTCGGGATAGGAGATCGACTGCGGGTTGTGCTTGCCCTTGGCGTACACCGGGATCTGGTCCATCGCCCCGGGGCGGTAGAGCGCGTTGAGCGCGACGAGGTCATTGAACTCGTCGGGGCGCACCTTCTTGAGCGCCTCGCGCATGCCCTCGGACTCGAACTGGAACACCCCGATCGAGTCGCCGCGCGCGAGCATCTCATATGTGCGCGCATCGTCGAGCGGGAGGGTCGTCATATCGGGGCGCTCGCCGCTCGAGCGCTCGATGATGTCGAGCGCATCCTCGATCACGTCGAGGTTGCGCAACCCGAGGAAGTCCATCTTCAGGATGCCGATTTCCTCGATCGGCTTCATCGAGAACTGCGTGACCGTGCGAAACGCGCGCTCCCCGTTCTCGTCGGTCCCGGCGTCCGCCAGCTGCAACGGCACGATGTCGGTCAGCGGGCGATCGGCGATCACGACCGCGGCGGCATGGATCGAGGAGTTGCGCACGATGCCCTCGAGGCCCTGTGCAACGTCGACGATCCTCTGCGCCGTGGGATCCTCGTCGCACGCCTTGCGCAGTGGCTGGCCGGTCTTCATGCAGTCCTCGAAGGAGGGCGAGCGGCCCATGATCGGGTCCGGGATCAGCTTCGCGAGGCGATCGCCTGCGCCGTAGTCCAGGCCCAGCACGCGCGCCGCGTCGCGGGTGGCCGCGCGGGGGAACATCTTGCCGAAGGTGACGATCTGCGCGACCGACTCGCGCCCGTACTTCTCCGTCACGTACTTCATCACGCGCTCGCGGCCACGCACCGAGAAGTCGATGTCGATATCGGGCATCGACACTCGCTCGGGGTTCAGGAAGCGCTCGAACAGCAGGTCGTAGCGCAGCGGGTCGACGTCGGTGATCGCCAGGCAGTAGGCGACGATCGAGCCGGCCGCCGAGCCGCGGCCAGGACCGACCGCGATCCCGTTCTCCTTGGCGAACTTGACGAAGTCCCAGACGATCAGGAAGTAGGCGTTGAAGCCCATCCGGTCGATCACGCCGAGCTCCATCTCCATGCGCTCGAGCGCCTGCGCGGGCGGCGGATCGCCGTAGCGCAGCGCCAGGCCCTCCAGCACACGGGCGCGCAGGTACTCGCCCTCGCCGCTCCCGTCGGGGGTCTGAAAGCGCGGGATCAGCTGCTTGCCGAGCTCGAGCTCCACCGCGCAGCGCTCGGCGATCTCCAGCGTGCTCGCGATCGCCTCGGGCCACTCGGCGAACGCGGCGGTCATCTCGCCGGTGTCGCGCAAATAGAACTCGTTTGTGTCGAAGGTCATCTTCGGCGCGGCGAGCGTGCTCTTCGTCTGCACGCACAACAGCGCCGTGTGATGGTCGTAGTCCTCGCGGCGCAGGTAGTGCACGTCGCCCGTGCCCACCAACCTGCCGCCGACCTCGCCGGCGATGCGAACGATGCCCTCGTTGCACTTCTCCTGGGCGCTCAACCCGTTCTTCTGCACCTCGAAGTAGACGTTCTCCGCCCCGAACACTCCCAGCAGGTCGTCCACATGCGCGCGAGCGTCGGCATCGCGATCCTCGAGCAAGCGCTGGCAGAATCGAGAGGCCAGGCACCCTGTGAGCGCGATCACGCCCTCCGCGTGGCGCTCGACCTGGGCGAGGTCGACGGTCGGCTTGCCCCGGTTCAGGCCTTCCAGGAAGCCGGCCGAGGACAGCTTGACGAGGTTGCGATAGCCCGCGTCGTCGGCGGCGAGCAGCGTCAGGTGGTTGCGCTCGGTCTTGGCCTGTCCCGTCGCCGTGTGGTCGTCGACGAAGTAGATCTCACATCCCACGATCGGCTTGATCCCGTGCTTCGAGCACGCCTTGTAGAGCTCGACCGCGCCGTTCATCACACCGTGGTCGGTCAGCCCGAGCGCCGGCTGGCCGAAGGCCGCCGCGCGTGCCGCGAGCGCGTCGATCTTGCACGCGCCGTCGAGCAGCGAGTACTCCGAGTGGACGTGCAGGTGGGCGCAGGACGCGGTGCTCATCGGGTTTGCATGGTAGGCGTCACGATCGACCGCTAGGAGCGCATCCGTCGCTGTTTGCGGGCTGCGCGCAAGCGCGCGATCAGAGACATGCTGTGCTTGTGCGGCGGCCGTCTCCCAGCAGGCTCGGGACGCTGCGGCTCGGACTGCGGATCGGGTAGCTGCTCCTGAGCGCGCGCACGCAGGCGCTGCACGGCAGCGGCGAGCGCCTCGGCCATCTCGTCGCGACGCTCCGTCCCATCGCCCGCAAGACGGCCAAGCTCGGCTGCATCGAGCGGCTCGGGCACCGGTCGCACGAGCCTCACCCCGACCGTCAGATCCGCGCTCGGCCTCGGCGGGGTGTCGCTCAGCCGCAGGATCACCCTTCTGAGCTCCGCCACGATCTCCCGCACCCGGCGATGACCGTCGCGCATGTTCGCCAACAGGCGCTCAGCCCGCTCGCGCGCGGCGCGCTCGGAGTCGAGGCCCCGGCCGATCTCGATCGCCCGGCGCTCGAGATCGGTGAGCCGCTCCTTGAGCTCGCGCTCGGAGTCGAGGCCCGCTGCGCGCCCTGCCGCCACCCCCTGCTCGGTCTCGGCCAGCTCCCGCTGCACGCTCTCGAGGCGTCTGGCCAGCTCGCGCGCCTCGCGCTCGCCCGCGCTCAGGCGGCGGCTCAGACGGTCGATCTCCGCGCGACTCTCACGGTCGGATGCGATGCGACGGTCCTCGGCCTCGACCCGCAGCTGCTGCTCGGCGTACTCGCGCTGCTTGGCGCGACGCAGCTCGTGCTCGCGCTCGGCCAGCGATGCCTGCTCGGAGGCGAGCAGCGCCCCGACGCTCCGGCGCTCCTCCTCGGCCTCATCCAGACGCAGCTGCAGGCTCGCCACGCGGGTCTCGAGCGTCTGCACCGTAGCCTCGGCCGTCTCTGCTCTGCGTTGAAGCGATGTCTCGCCGGACTCGGCCGCACGACGGGCGCGGCGCTCGGCCAGCAGGTCGCCCTCGGCCCTGCGCGCGGCCCCGTCGGGAGCGGCGCCCGACTCTCCGCTGGAGATCTCTTGTCCCTCGGCTGTCACGATCACGCCACCGTACGGGGAGGACCGGACGTTCTGCGCTCGCCGTCCCACAGGGCCCGTAGCGCGAGCCGGCCTGGCGCTGAGCGTTCTTTCAGCCCCCGTTGCGCCGCGCGAGCAGCACCGCCGCGGCACCCGCCGAGATGGCCGTGGCCGCGCCCACGGACAGGACGCGCACGGAGGGCAGGCGCCTGCGCAGATACCACTTCCCGCCATGCCATACCGCATAGCCCAGAACCCGATAGCCGCTTCCGCTCATGGCCACATGCTACCCGCCTACCGACGATCGCACTCTCCGCCGGCGGTCGTCGCGGCCCCCACGCGGCGACCTCCCCCGCGCTATCCGTTGCGCAGCCGCCAGGCCATTCGCGACTGCAGCGACCACAGCTCGATGAACCCGGGCGATGCGCTCTGGGAGAACAGGCCGCCGGACTGCGCGAACGAGGCGAGGCTCGCGTCGTAGACGGCGTTTGGGGAAGAGCGCGTCACGACGCGGGCGTGGCCCTTGTAGAGCTTGACGGCGATCTTCCCCGTCACCTGAGCGTTGACGGCATCCATGTAGGCGTCGAGGTCGGAGCGCAGCGGCTCCCACCACAGCCCGGCATAGACCAGATAGGCCCACTGGCGGTCCAGATCGCCCTTGAACTGGTTCTGGTGGATCGTGCACACGAGCTTCTCGAGCTCCTGATGCGCCGGTAGCAGGATCGCCGCGGCCGGCGCCTCGTAGATGTCGCGCACCTTCAGCCCGACGATCCGGTCCTCGATGTGGTCGACGATGCCGACGCCGTGGCGGGCACCGATCGTGGCGGTGCGTTCGATCAGCTCGACCAGCTCCAGCCGCTCGCCGTTCAGGGCGACCGGAAGTCCCCGCTCGAACTCGACCTCGACGACCTCCGGGTCATCCGGTGCTTGCTCGGGAGGTGTGACGAGCTGGAAGACGTCGTCCTCGGGCGCGTGGTCGAGATCCTCGATCCAGCGTCCCTCCGAGGAGCGGCCCCAGAGGTTGTCGTCGATCGAGTAGGGCGCCTCTGACTCGGATCCTTGATGAGACTTGATCGGGATGCCGTGCTCGCGCGCGTAGGCGATCTCCTCCTCGCGCCCCATCTGCCACGAGCGCACCGGCGCGATCACCTTCAGCTCGGGGGCGAGCGTCGCGACGGTCGCCTCGATCCGCACCTGGTCGTTGCCCTTGCCGGTGCAGCCATGGGCGATCGTGTCGCAGCCGGCGAGCCGCGCGTGCTCGACCGCGAGCTTGGCGATCAGGGGACGGCCGAGCGCGGTGAACAGCGGATAACCGCCGCCATACAACGCGTTGGCCTTGATCGCGGGCGCGACGTACTCGCGCGCGAACTGCTCGCGCGCGTCCACCACGTGACAGGCGAGCGCGCCCAGCTGCCTCGCCTTGGCCTCGATCACGCCGTAGTCCTCGCCGGGCTGGCCTAGGTTGACGGTCAGGCAGACGACGTCGGCCTCGTACTCGTCCTGAATCCACTTCAGCATCACGCTCGTATCGAGGCCGCCCGAGTAGAGCAGCAGCACACGGTGGACCTCGGCCGGATCGGCCTCATAGGAGGCGGTGCGTTCCATATCAGGGTCTTTTCCTTTTCTTTTTCTGCTTTGGCTTCGCGTGCTTCTTCGACTTCGGCTTGTGCAAGACGGTCGAGCCGATCGGCGCGCTCACAGGACGCAGGCCCGCCGCGTCGACGACCGCCCCGTCGAACGTGATCCGCTCGCCGTACGGCAGCCTGCTCGCGACCGCGCCGAATACGCCGGTGGAGACCGGGCTGACGGGCAGGCTCAGCGTCTCGGTGCGATGACAGACGGGGGTCTTGCTTTGCTTGCGCTTGCGCTTCTCCCTCTTCACCGGGCATTTGGCGGTCACCTGGTAGGCGACCGCGGCGGCGACCGCCAGCGCGACCCCGTTCGGATCGCTCGCGGACAACGAGAGCGTGCACGCCTGCAGCCGGCATTTCAGCCCCGTGATCGCTGCCACCGGAGGCGCCGCGTCAGCCGCGATCGCCGGGGTGACGGCGCTACGGTCGGTGCTCACACCGCCGGGGTTGCTCGCCTGCACGATGCACACGAGCGGATCGCCCACCAGGCTCGGGGGCGGGGTTAGCACGTTGCTCGGACCGCTCTGCAGCACCTGGGCGGAGCCGTTTTCGACCTCGAACGTGTAGTTGATCGCCGGCGAGCCGCTCCACGCGCCCGATTCACACCTCAGCGGGCTGTAGTCGACCGGCGCCGGGCCGACCGTCTTGATCGCGGGCGGCGAGCTCGGCCTTGTCGCAACATGCGGAGTTTCGCTGCCTTCGATGAATTCCCTCACCTCCGGGGCGGCGAGGTTCGTGAAGCCGTCGACCTGGCCGGTCGGGCAGCTCTGGGGCCCGAAGTCCACGGTGCCGACCTCGACCGCGGGGCTTCCCTCGGTCAATGGCCCGCCGCTGTCGCCCTGACAAGTCGCCGAGCTCGAGCCCGAGGCGCACAGCAGGACCGCGGAGTTGACCCCCACCGTTTCGCGGCAGGCGTCGCTGCCAACGGCGGTCAGCGTGGTAGAGAAGAGCTTGCCGCTCGGTTCGGCGTCATCGGCTCCGTTCTCCTTGCCGTAGCCGCTGACGATGAGCGCGGTACCGGGCGCCGGCGTGGCGCCACTCGGGACGAGCGGTATCGACGCCGTGTTCTTTTCCGCCGACAGTTCGAGCGCCTCGGAGAGCGTCAGCACCGCCACGTCGTCCTTGATCTCCGGGAGCACGGTGTAATAGGGATGGGTGCGAACGCTCGACACCGTCTCGAGCTGCGATCCGCGGGGGACCCTCAGCGAGGAGGTGAATCCACTCACATCAGATGCGCCCGCGAGCACTCCGATGTCTTCGGCCGGGTAACGGGTGGTCGTGCCCTCGTGGTCGACGCAGTGGGCGGCCGTGAGGATGTGCGTAGCGTCGAGAATCGACCCGCCACAGCTCGCCTCGGTCGTGGTAGCGCCTTCTTCGGCGAGCACCAGCACGAGGACCTGCCAGGGGAACTGGCTGATCGAGGATTCCTGCCCGCCGATTATGTACGGGATGAGGGGCCCGCCCGCGAACGGGGCGGCGCCGGCCGCCGACGCTTGCATGGCGATGGCGCAGGCGATCGCCATGCAGAATGCCAGAACGGGCGCGATCCAGCGACGGATGGGCGATGACAGGGCGCGGCTGATGGAGCGGGTAGGTCTAGCACACGCCTAACCGTTCACCTGCGGGGCGAGCCCGCGGGTCATTGCGTCTCCGTGCCTGCGCCGAGCGCCGCGGCGAACCGCTCGACTCCCTCCTTCACATCGGCAGCGCCGATCGTGAGCGGCGGCAGCAATCGCACGGTGGTGGGACCGGTGGCGTTGACGATCAGGCGCTGTTCGAGCAGCGCCCGGCGAACGACCGCCGGGGCTGCGATATCGAGCTCGCAGGCGAGCATCAGCCCGCGTCCGCGGACGGATACGACGTGGGGCAACGCTTCGAGCGCGGCCGTGAGCAGCTCGCCGAGCTCACGCACGCGCGCGAGCAGTGCGGGGTCGTCGGTCACCTCGAGCGCCGCCAGCGCCGCGGCGGCGACCACGGGGCCGCCCGCGAAGGTCGAGCCGTGATCGCCGGGCGCCAGCACGTCGGCCAGCCGCTCGCCGGTGAGCAGCGCGCCGATCGGAAGGCCGCCGCCGAGCGCCTTCGCGACCGTGATCGCGTCGGGGCGCACACCTGTCTGCTGATAGGCCCACAGCGTGCCGGTGCGGCCCATGCCGCACTGGATCTCGTCGAACACGAGCGCCGCCCCGTGCTCGTCACAGGCGGCGCGTGCCGCCAGGAGCAGCTCCTCGGAGAGGACGTTCACCCCGGTCTCGCCTTGGATCGGCTCGAGCATGACGGCGGCGGTGCGCTCGTCGACCGCCGCGGTGAGCGCCTCGGGGTCAGGCGCGACTGCTCTGAACCCGGGCACGAGCGGCGCGAACGGCGCCTGCTTTGACTCCTGCGGCGTGGCTGACAAAGCACCGTAGGTGCGTCCGTGGAAAGCGCCGTGCACGACCACCACATCGCCCGCGTGGCGGGCCTTGCGGACCAGCTTGATCGCCGCCTCGTTGGCCTCCGCGCCGGAGTTGCAAAAGAACGTCTTGCCCCCCAGGCTCGAGTGCGACAGGCGCTCCGCCAGGCGCATCGCGGGCTCGGTGTAGAAAAGGTTGCTCGTGTGCATCAGCCTGCCGACCTGCTCGCGCACGGCTGCGACCACGCGCGGATGGCAGTGACCGATGTTCGTCACCGAAATTCCGCACAGGAAGTCGAGGTACTCCTCGCCGTCCGCGTCCCACAGCCGCACCCCCTCGCCGCGCACGAACTCGACCGGAAAGCGCGCGTATGAGGCGATCACGCTCGAGCGCTCGAGCTCCTGCAGCTCTGAGAGACTCACGCGGAGGCTTCGATCTTGGTGCCGATCCCCGCATCGGTGAACAACTCGAGCAGCAGCGAGTGGGCGATCCGCCCGTCGAGGATGTGCGCCGCGCTGACGCCCTGATGGATCGCCTCGACGCAGGCCGCGAGCTTGGGACGCATTCCCCCCTCGAGCTGGCCCAGCACCTCCTGGACGTGCTCGGCGGTGGCTTGCCCGATCAGGCTCTGCGGATCGGCGGGGTTCTCCAGCCAGCCGGGAACGTCGGTGAGGAAGATCACCTTGTAGGCGCCCAGTGCGCCCGCGACCGCGCCTGCGGCCTCGTCGGCGTTGACGTTGTAGGAGCGCCCGTCGCGGTCGGCGCCGACGGAGGCGATCACCGGGATGTAGTCGCTTGCGATGTGCTCGATCAGGTCGACGTTGACGCGCTCGATGCGCCCTACGAAGCCGATGTCCTCGCCGTCGGGCGCGGAGCGGCGCGCGACGCGGAACAGCGAGCCGTCGTCGCCGCACAATCCCACCGTGGGCTGGCCGTGGCGGTTCAAGCGCAGGACGATCTCCTTGTTGACCTTGCCCACCAGCACCATCTTCGCCACCTCGACGGTGTCCTCGTCGGAGACACGCAAGCCGCCGACGAACTCGACGGGGAGGCCGAGGCGCTCCATGTAGGCGGTGATCTCAGGGCCGCCGCCGTGCACGACGATCGGGTTCAGCCCGACGTACTTGAGCAGCACCACGTCGCGCGCGAACTCCTCGCGCAGGGCGGGATCCTCCATTGCGGCGCCGCCGTACTTGATGACGACGGTCTTCGAGTGAAACTCCCTGATGTAGGGAAGCGCCTCGAGCAGGGTTCCTACGTCACGCATGACAATCACCTCCTAGTTCACTGCGCCGACATGGACACGCAGGGCAAGCTGGGCAAGGACGCAGTGAGTGAAGTGTGCTCCGCACCCGAACGATCGAGGACGCCGATCCAGCGCCATGCGTGTTCATGTCGAGTAATCGGCGTTGATCGTTACGTACTCGTGTGAGAGGTCGGAGAAGAACACCTCTGTCTCGGCCCCCTCGCCGGGCAGGTTGATCTCGTATTCGACCTCGTCTGCCTGCAGCGCGCTCTTCAGATCCTGCTCGTCGTAGGGGATCGCCGCGCCCGCCACACACACCTGGATGCCCTCGAGCGCTATGTCTACCGCAAGCGGCGCTGTGCCGATCAGCGCGCCGCCGACCGCCTGCGGGATGCGACCCCAGTTGGGGTCCCCGCTGTGCAGCGCCGCCTTCACCAACGGCGAGTTGGCCACTCCTCGCGCCGCCGCCTCGGCGCTGGGCAGATGTCCACCCCGTACGACCACGCGGGCGATCCGCGCGGCGCCCTCGCCGTCTGCGACCATCATGATCGCGAGCTGGCGCAGCAGCGCGTCGAGCGCCTCGCCGAAGCGCAGCTCGTCCTCGCTTTGTGGCGCGATCGCGACACCGCTCGCGCCGGAGCACATCAGGATCGCGGTGTCGTTCGTGGACAGCTGCCCGTCGACCGAGCAGCGGTCGAACGAGCGCTTGACGCACACGCCGAGCAGCAGGTCGGCCGTCTCGGGCTCGAGCGCCGCGTCGGTCTCGACGAAGCACAGCATGGTTGCGAAGTTCGGCGAGATCATCCCGGCGCCCTTGCACTGGGCGCTCAGCCGCACCGGCCCCGAGGGCAGCTCGACCTCGAGCGCCGCGCGCTTCTCGGAGGCGTCCGTGGTCTGGATCGCCTGCTGGAACTGCCTCTTCCCCGTCGCGCCCAGCTGCGAGCGGGCGTCGAGGATGCCTTTCAACATCTTCTCCACCGGCAGGTGATGGCTGATCCCGCCTGTCGATGCGAGCGCGACCTCCCCCTCGTTGACGCCGACCGCGATCGCCGCGGCTCCTTGGGTCTTGGCGGCGTCGTCGAGACCGCGGCCGCCGGTCGCGGCATTCGCGCAGCCGGAGTTGGCCAGCACGGCGCGTAGCGCATGCAGGTCGCAGCGCTCCTGGCTGACGAGCACGGGCGCCGCGGGCGTACCCGTGGCGGTGAAGCGCGCGGCGCTCACGGGCCGTTCCGAGTCGCAGACGAGCAGCCCGAGGTCGGTGTTGCCCGAGGGCTTGATCCCGCACGCGACACCGGCCGCCCGGAAGCCGCCGGGCAGCCCCGTGTCCGGGCCGAGGTCGCGCACGTGCGCGGGCGCGGGCACCCAGCGCGAATGGAAGAACGGCTGCGGCGGGCCCGCTGCTGCCCGATCTCCGAAGATGTCTTTTCCGGCGCTCATGCGATGCCCCGGCTCTCGGGCAAGCCGAACATCACGTTCAAGTTCTGGATCGCCTGTGAGGAGGTGCCCTTCCACAGGTTGTCGATCGCGGACAGCACGACCAGCTTGCCGGTGTGAGCATCGGCCGCGGCGAAGATCCTGCAGAAGTTGGTGTCGCGCACCGCGCGCGTCCCGCTCGGCGCGCGCGCGACCTCGACGAACGGCTCGTTCGCGTAGGCAGAGGTGAAGAGCTCGTCCAGCTCCTCGCCGGACACCGCGCGCGTGGGTGTCACATAGCAACTGGCCAGCTCGCCCTGGTCGAGCGGCACGAGGTGCGCCTGGAACTGCACCTTCAGCTCGGGGTGAGCGGGGTCCAGAGCATCGAGCTGCTCCTCGATCTCGGGGGTGTGCCGGTGGGAGGCGACCTTGTAGGGGAGGATGTTCTCGCCCGCGATCGACAGGTGGTCGTCTCGTCGAACGCACGACCCGCCCCGGAGATTCCCTGCTTGGCGTCGATCACGACGTCGGCGATCAGGCCGGCGCGAGCGAGCGGCGCGAGCGCGAGCACTGACGCCGTCGGGTAGCAGCCGGGGTTGGCGACGATGTTCGCACCGGCGATCTGCTCGCGGTGGAGCTCTGTCAGCCCGTACACGGCCTCGCCCAGCAGGTCGGGCCGCGGGTGCTCGCCGTACCACTGCTCGTATGTCGCCAGATCGCCGAGCCGGAAGTCGGCGCTCAGGTCCACGACGCGCGCGCCGTGCTCGCGCAGCGAGCCCACCGTGGGCGCCGCGGCCGCGTGCGGATAGGCGACGATCGCCGCGTCGATCCGCTCCAGCCGGTCGAAATCCAGCGGCGCGATCTCGAGCGGCACGCGGTAGCGCGGATAGAGGTCGTCCAGGCGCCTGCCCACCTCCGAGCGGCCGGTGACGGCCACCAGCTCAAAGCCGGGATGGCGCCACAGCAGGTGGGCTGCGAACGCACCCGCGAAGCCGGTCGCCCCGGCGACGATCGCCCGCGGCGCGCCCGGCGCGAAATGCTGACAGAGAAGGCGTCAGCCACGCAGCTCACCCCCCAGCTCGGCCAGCGCCGCGACGATCCGCTCGCGCGCGGGCGCGATGTCCTCGTCTGTGAGCGTCTTCTCCGAGGCCCGGAACGACAGCGCGAGCGCCAGCGAGCGCCTGCCCTCGCCGACCTGCTCGCCGGTGTAGACGTCGAACACGCTCGCGTCCTCGAGCATCTTTCCTCCCGCTTCGCGCACGCGCGCGAGCGCCTCCTCGGCAAAGACGGTAGCGGGCAGCGTCACCGCGAGATCGCGGCGCAGCGAAGGGACCGCGGCGAAGCCCTGAAAGGCGATCACGGGAGGAGCGGCCGCGGCGACCTTGCCGAGGTCGATCGCAAACGCGGCCGTTGCTCGCCGGCCTGTCCCAGGGGTCCCCCCACGAGAAGGTGCAGCTCGCCGCGACAGCAGAGTGGATCTCGCCGACGAACCCGAACGTCTCCGATCCAGCGAGCACGGCCGCGCTGCGGCCTGGGTGCAAGAACGGCCAGCCCCTAGGCTCCACCGACCAGTCGACGTGGAGCTTTCCAGCAGCGCTCCGAGCAGCGCCTTGGCCGCGAAGAAGTCCACCTCGCCGCTCTCACCGCGCCAGGAGCGGGGCGTGAGCGCGCCGCTCAAGAGAACTCCGAGCCCGTGGTGCTCGTCCGCCAAGCGACCGTCGGGCGAGGCCCGGTACACGGTGCCCGACTCGAAGATCGCCACGTCGGGGCCGTTACGGGCGACGTTGTGGCGGGCGGCGTCGAGCAGAGAGCCGAGCAGCGTGGGACGCATCGTCGACTGTGCCTCAGACAGCGGGTTCTCGATCGTCACGACCCGCCGCAGCGGGTGGTCGGACGGCAACCGCAGCCGGTCGAGCAGCCCCGGGTCGGTGAAGCTCCAGCCGACGATCTCGTGCAGTCCCCGCCCGACCAGCGCGTCCTCGGCGGCGCGGCGGACGCGCTGCGCGTGGTTGAGCATGCCGACGGCGCCGCGCCGTGCGGGCAGGCTCGCCGGCAGGCGGTCGACGCCGTCGATCCGCGCGACCTCCTCGATCAGGTCGACCTCGCGCGTGACGTCGTCGCGACGCAGCGGGGGCACCGTCACGTCCAGCCCGCTCCGCTGCGGCTCCGCCTCGTCGTCGGTCGCGATCGTCCGGAAGTCCAGCGCCTCGAGGATCTCTGCCTGGCGCCCGCGCGCGATGCTCACGCCGAGGATCGCCCGGACCTTCGCCTCGCGCAGCCTGATCTGCTGGGGCGGGGCGGCCGTCCAGCCCTCGTCGATCGTGCCCGGCGCGAGGCTCGCGCCGCACAGCTCGAGCAGCAGCCGGCTCGCGACCGCCTGGGCGTGCATGCACTGCTCCGGCTGCAGCCCCTTCTCGAAGCGCGCCGAGGCCTCGCTGCGCAGCCCCAGTTGCCACGAGGCGCGATGGATGTTCGGGCCGCTCCAGGTTGCGACCTCGAGCAGCACGCGCGTCGTGCCGGGCTGCACCTCCGAGCGCGCGCCGCCCATCAGCCCCGCGATCGAGGTGGGGCCGTCATCGTCGTCGATCACGACGATCTCCGCGTCGAGCTCGCGTGTCTGCCCGTCGAGCGTCTGCACTCGCTCACCATCCTCCGCACGACGCACCGTCAGCCGGCTGCCCGCCACGCGGTCGAGGTCGAAGGCGTGCAGCGGCTGCCCCGTCAGCAGCATGGCGTAGTTGGTGATGTCGACGACGTTGTTGATCGGGCGCATGCCGGCAGCCATCAGCCACGCCTTGAGCCACAGCGGCGACGGTGCGATCGTCACGTCCTCGAACACGCGCGCGGTGAATCGTGGGCACAAATCGGGGCACTGCACCCGCACCTCGGCGCCGCTCACAGGCCCGGCCGACCCGGGGTCCTCGCTCCAGGGAGCGAGCGCGAGCGGCGCGCCGGTGGCGGCGTGCAGCTCGCGCGCGACGCCGTACACGCCGAGGCAGTCGGGCCGGTTGGGCGTGATCTCGAGCTCGAGCACCTCGATCGCGATCGGCAGCACGTCCTGTAGGGGCGTGCCGGGCACGGGCTCGCCGCCTGAAAGGCCCGCTGTCTCGTCACCCTCACGGGTACAGGCGAGCACGAGGATCCCCTCCCCGCCGGGCCCGATCTGAAGCTCCTGCTCGGCGAGGATCATCCCTGCGGAGGCCACTCCGCGCAGCTTCGCCTGTTTCAGCTTCGTCCCGTCGGGCATCGTTGCGCCCGGCAGCGCCACCGCGACGGTCTGCCCGGCGGCGACGTTCGGCGCGCCGCACACGATCGTCGCCGGTCCGGCGGCCCCCGAGCCGTTCGCGCTCCCGAGGTCAACCAGGCATACCTTCAACCTGTCGGCGTCCGGATGAAGCTCAGCCTCGAGCACCCTTCCCACGACGAACCCCTCTGCGGAAGGCACACCATGGCGATGAATCGCCTCGACCTTCGTCCCGGTCATCGTCAGCCGCTCCTCGATCTGGTTCACGTCCAGATCGGGATCGCAGTACTCGCGCAGCCAGGGCAGCGGCACCCTCATGTCAACTCACGACCGTCGTAGACAATCCGCTGCGCGCGCATCAGAACTGCTCCAGGAAGCGTAGGTCATTTTCGTAGTACAACCGCAGGTCGGGAATGCCGTGCTTGAGCATCGCGATCCGCTCGACTCCCAGCCCCCAGGCGAAGCCCTGCACCTTCTCGGGGTCATAGCCGGGCGCGTTCGCCTCGGTGGTGGGCACGTAGGAGTAAACGTTCGGGTCGACCTCGCCGGCGCCGAGCACCTCGAGCCAGCCCTCGCCCTTGCACAGGTAGCAGCGCGAGCCGTCGCGCAGATGGCCCTTGCCATCGCAATGAAAGCACGACACGTCGACCTCGACGCTCGGCTCGGTGAACGGAAAGAAGTGGGGGCGCAATCGCACATCGCGCGCGTCGCCGAACACCGCGCGGGCAAACATCAGGAGCGTGCCCTTCAGGTCCGCGAGCGTGATGTCCTCGTCGACCGCCAGCCCCTCGATCTGGTGGAACTGCGGCGTGTGCGTAGCATCGGAGTCGGGCCGGTAGACGCGGCCGGGGATGACGACGTACAGCGGCGGCGGGTGCGCCTCCATCGCGCGCACCTGCATCGGTGAGGTGTGCGTGCGCAGGACCTCCTCCGCGGAGACGTAGAACGTGTCGGTGCGCGCCCGCGCGGGATGGGTCGGGCTGTGGTTAAGCGCGTCGAAGTTGTAGTGCACGCTCTCCACCTCTGGTCCCTCCATCACGGTGAAGCCCAGCCCGAGGAAGATGTCTTCGAGCTCGCGCCGGGTCGAGGTCAAGACGTGCAGGGAGCCGATCGGCTGCGGCGGAGCGCCGGATAGCGTCACGTCGACCGTGTCCGCCGCGAGGCGGCCGTCCAGCTCCCGGGCGCTCAAAACAGCGGCGCGCGCCTCGATCTGCGCCTCGAGCGCCTGGCGGGCCTGGTTTGCGGCCTTGCCCACGGCTCCCCGCTGCGCGGGCTCGAGCGAGGCCACGGAGCGCAGCATCTGCGGCAGCTCGGCCTTGCGACCGAGGTAGCGCACGCGCAGCTCCTCGAGCCCGGCGCTTGAGTCCGCCGCGACGATCTCGGCGCTCGCCTCGGCCCGCAGCTGCTCGATCCGCTCGATCATGACGCCCGGACCCTAGATGACGAGGGGGCGTCGGTCGTGTCGCGTGTCGCCTCAGCCATGTCACGCGTCATCTCATACAGCCCGACGGTCGCGGCCATCGCCGCGTTCAGCGACTCCGTAGCGATCGGTATGCGCGCGCTGCGCGCGCACGCGGCCACAACCTCGGCAGGCAATCCTTCGCGCTCGGCGCCCACCAGCAACGTGACTCCTCCACCGGTGAGCACGCCGTCCGCAAAGCCGCGCAGTGGCTCCTGCGCTCCCGCCACGAGCGCGATGCGCTCGCCCGGCAGCTCGTTCACGTCCGCGACGCGCGCGAGCGCGACGGCGAAGATCGCGCCCATGCTCGCGCGCACCGCCTTGGGCGAGTGCGGATCGGCGCAGCCCGGCCCGAACGCGACGCAGGAGGCGCCGAACGCGTGTGCGGAGCGCAGCACCGTGCCGACGTTCCCGGGGTCTCCAACTCCGTGCAGATATACGCACAGCGGTCCTTTCGGCGCCTGTATCCACCGCTGCTCATATACCCCGATCGCGCGCGTGCCCGAACCGAGCGTCGAGACGCCCGCGAGCGCGGAGCGCTCGACATCAAGAAAATCAGCTCCCCCGATCGGCGAGCCGGCCAACCGGTAGCCCTCGAGCAGCGGCCGTTCCGCCCGCTCGGCGGCCGCGATCAGGTCCTCGCCCTCGACAAGGAACCGTCCGCTGCGCGCGCGCTCGCGCTTGGTCTGCAGCTTGCGCAGGGCCTTGAGACGGGGATTGTGGGGAGATTCGATCGCTGTCATGGCTATCTGCTCTTTAACGTTGCTCGCTGCTTGGGATGCTTATCGCTGTCAGGGATACAAAAAAGGCGCCGTCCTTTTCAGGAGCGACGCCCGGGAGGTCTGCGATGCCGGTTGCCGCTTATGCAGCCGACGCCTCACGGGCGGTCTCGGAGGAGGTGGCCGACGGAGCCGCGGACGCGGCCTCGCGGGCGACCTCGGCGAAACGTCGGAACGTGTCGGCGTCGCGCACGGCGATGTCGGCGAGCACCTTGCGGTCGAGCTCGACGCCGGCCAGCTTCAGGCCGTGCATGAGCTGCGAGTAGCTCATCCCGTTGATTCGCGCGGCCGCGTTGATGCGCGTGATCCACAGCCTGCGGAAGTCGCGCTTGCGGTTGCGCCGGTCGCGGTAGGCGTAGGCGTCGGCCTTCAGCAGCGCCTCCTTGGCGCGCTTGTAGTTCGAGTGCGCCTCGCCGCGAAAGCCCTTGGTCAGCTCGAGCGTCGCGCGGCGCTTCTTGCGCGCGTGCACAGAGCGCTTGACACGGGTCATTTTCCAACTCCCAGCATGCGCTTGATCCGCGGCACGTCGTGCTCGTGCACGATCTTCGGCCCGCCGAGCGCGCGCTTCTTTTTCGGCGACTTCTTCTCGAGGATGTGGCTCGTGAAGGGGTGGCGGCCGCGCACCTTGCCGGTGCCGGTGACTTTGAAGCGCTTCTTCGCGCCGGAATGTGTCTTCATCTTGGGCATCGCGAGCCGATGATTATGACACGGCGCTGTCCGCAGAGGCGTCCGCGCCCTCTGCGGGTGACGTCTCGGCTGCTGCGGCAGAGGCCTCGTCGCCCTCTGCGGGCGACGTCTCTGCCGCTGAGGCAGAGGCGTCGGCGTCCTCCGCAGGCGATGTCTCGGCCGCTGAGGCGGTCCCGTTCGCGGGAACCGTTTCGCCTGACGCTGAGCCCGCGCCGTCGTGCGCGGGGGACTCGATCGCCGCCGAGGCGACGTCGCCGACATGAGCACCGGTGTGGTGGCTTTCCTCGTGCGGGACCTCGCCGTCGGCGCGCCCGCTCAGCACCGCTTTGGAGGGCGCCATCATCATCGTCATGTTGCGCCCTTCCTGCATCGGGCGCTGCTCGACGACGCCGAGCTCTGAGAGCTCCTCGGCGAGACGGTCGAGGATCGCGGTGCCGCGCTCGGGGTGGGTGACCTCGCGCCCGCGGAACATGATCGTGACCTTGACCTTGTCCTTGTGGCGCAGGAACCGCTCGACGTGGTGCTTCTTCGTGTCGTAGTCGTGCTGGGCGATCTTCGGGCGAAACTTGATCTCGCGGACGGTGATCTGCTGCTGGTGCTTCTTGGCCTGCTTGATCTTCTGGGCCTGCTCGTACTTGTACTTGGAGTAGTCGAGCACGCGGCACACCGGCGGGCGCGCCTCGGGGGCGACCTCGACGAGATCGAGGTCGCGCTCCTGGGCGAAGATCAGGGCGTCGGGCGTCTTCAGCACGCCAATCTGGTTGCCCTCGTCGTCGATCAACCGGACCTCGGGCACACGGATGCGCTCGTTGATCCTGGTCGTGTCCCGCTCAGGCGGGCGCCGGTCGAACCTACGGGGAACCGGCACTAGATGTTTAGACCGCGCGTCAAGCGGATGCTATGCGTGGCGCTCTGAGGATTTGCGGGGCTGATTCAAGGTGGCCGAGTATATCTGCTCGCGCAGCCGCTCGGCGAACTCGCTCGTCTGAACGCTGCCGCTGTCGCCGGCGCGGTGCTCGCGCACGGACACGGCGCTGTCCTGCTGCTCGCGCTCTCCCACCACCAGCATGTAAGGGATCTTGCGCAGCTCGGCCTCGCGGATCTTGCGTCCGATCGACTCGCCGCGCTCGTCCAGCTCGACCCGGATGGAGTGCTCGCGCAGGCTGTCTCTGACCGCGGCGCCATAGGCTTTGAAGCGGTCTGAGACCGGCAGCACGATCGCCTGCAGCGGTGCCAGCCACAGCGGCAGCTCGCCGGCGTAGTGCTCGAGCATGATCCCGATGAAGCGCTCATAGGAGCCGAACAGCGCGCGGTGGATCATCACCGGACGGTGCTCGGCGTTGTCGGCGCCGGTGTAGCTCAACTCGAAGCGCTCGGGCATCGAGTAGTCGATCTGCACCGTGCCCAGCTGCCAGGAGCGCCCGAGCGAGTCGGTCATGTGCATGTCGATCTTCGGCCCGTAGAACGCGCCGTCGCCGGGGTTCAGCTCGTACTGAAGGCCCTCGGCCTCGAGCGCCTTCGCAAGCTCGCCCTCGCCGAGATCCCAGATCTCGTCGCTGCCGCTGCGCACCTGCGGCCGTGTCGAGAGCTCGAGGCTGACCTCGAAGTCGAACAGCGAGTAGGTGGCGAACGCCATCTCCAGGCAGCCTTTGAGCTCCTGCTGGACCTGCTCGGGGGTGCAGAAGATGTGGGCGTCGTCCTGGGCGAAGTGGCGCACGCGCAGCAGCCCGTGCAGCACGCCGGAGGCCTCGTTGCGGTGCAGCAGGCCGGGCTCTGAGTAGCGCACCGGCAGGTCTCGGTAGGAATGGCGCCGGGTGGCGAACAGGTGCGCGTGGCCGGGGCAGTTCATCGGCTTGACCGCCATCTGGCGCTGCTCGACCTCGACGACGAACATGTTCTCGCGGTACTTGCCCCAGTGCCCCGAGGTCTTCCACAGCTCGGAGTCGAAGATCTGCGGCGTCTTGACCTCGGTGTAGCCGCGCGCGGCGCCCATCTCGCGCGAGACGTCCACGAGCGTGTTCCAGACGGTCGTGCCCGCCGGCAGCCAGAAAGCGGCGCCGGGAGAGACCTCGGAGAACGTGAACAGGTCGAGCTCGCGCCCGAGCTTGCGGTGGTCGCGCGCCTTGGCCTGCTCGATCCGCTCGAGGTGCTCGACGAGGGCCGCTTTGTCGAAGAACGCGGTGCCGTAGATCCGCGTGAGCATCGTGCGGCTCGAGTCCCCGCGCCAGTAGGCGCCCGCGACCGACTGCAGCTTGAACGCGCCGATCGCCTTCGTGCTCGGCGCGTGCGGGCCGCGGCAGAGGTCGGTGAAGGGGCCGTTCGTGTACAGCGAGACCGTCTCCAACTTTCCCGCCGCGCTCGCGCTCGCCGCCTG
Source organism: uncultured Solirubrobacterales bacterium (assembly GCA_963784875.1). GTDB lineage: Bacteria > Actinomycetota > Thermoleophilia > Solirubrobacterales > Solirubrobacteraceae > Palsa-744. Next base: position 366,732 of record CAWATE010000002.1, on the reverse strand, counting down.
CACGAGGTCGTCGATCAGCTCAACCTTGTAATCCTGGCCCTCACCCACGAACCGGTCGCGCGCCTCGGCCGGTGAGACGTCCTGGCGCTCGAACGCCTCCGCGGCTTTGACGTGCGCGCGCATGCGCTCTTCGATCTGCGGAAGGTCGTCCTCTGAGATGGAGACCCCGTCGGGGAACTCGAAGTCGTAGTAGAAGCCGTTCTCGATCGGGGGCCCGATCGAGATCTTCACGCCCTCATACAGCTCGATCACCGCGGCGGCGAGCACGTGCGCGGCGTCGTGGCGGATCAGCTCGAGGGCCCGGGGCCCGCTTTTTGGAGTGAGGATCGCGATCTGATCGCCGTCGGCGAGTGGGCGCGAAAGATCGCGCAGCTGCGATCCCGCGGCGCCGTCGGCCCGGCTTACCTCGATCGCGAGCGCCGCCCGCGCAAGGCCCGGGCCGATCGCCGCGGCGGCGTCGAGGCCGGTGGCTCCGTCCCCGAGCTCGAGGGCCGTTCCGTCCGGGAGTGTCACGGTGAGTCCCATCTCAGCGCTGCAGGCTACCCGCCCCCACTCCCACACGACGGGGAGACCGACCGTGGGGTGTCTCCTCGCGAAGCCCGCCGGAGGGCCGGCCCGTGCAGGGGGCCCGAATCGAGCCGCTACGCCCGGGCAGCGCGGTCAGGCGGCCTGCCAGAGCGCGCCGTCACCGAGCGGGGTGCGCCGCGCCTTCCCGGCGCCGAGCAGCGCCACGAGCGTACTCTCGGCACCGACGCGATCCGGCTCCTCGTTGTTGTGCGCCATGATCGCCGCCACCTCCTGCGTGACGAGGCCGCCAGGGAAGCGGCTGAGCGCCTCGAGCGGGTCCTCGGGCGGCTGCTCGCGCGCGAGCGTGGGGTCGATGTTCGCGATCAGCACGTCGTAGGCCTCGATCGGCTGAAACCCGCCCGCCTCCAGGCGCAGGCCGGCGCCGTTCGCGAAGATCAGCGAGGGGGCCGAGTAGCGCACCGGCCCGTCGGTCTGGCGTGCCTTGCCCTGGAAGTGCGTGGGGCCGCCCTCGGCCTGGCGCGTCTCGTGCTTGTCCGTCTCGTATGCGGCGATCGTGCGCTCGTCGTCGATCGCCGCGACGATCGCCGCGACGTCCAGTCCCTCGACGCACTCGAGCGCGCGCGCGATGTCGCCGTCCTCGTCGAGCACGAGCGTCGTCGTGAACCAGCCGAGCTGGAGCGCTCGCAGCACGTCGTGCTCGCGCGAGGGGTCGAGCAGGCGCGTGGCGACGATCGCCCGGCAGGCGCGCGCGGTGGCGGGAATGCGGGCGCGGGGCGTGGACAGGAACGGCATGCCGTAGCGGCGGAAGCGGAGGTTGCCAACCGTCATGCGCGTCGGCGTGTAGCCACGCTCGACATACCTCTGGCCATCCTCGGCCAGCCCGATCGTGACCAGGCGCCAGTCGAGCTGTGCGCCGTAGCGCCAGCGCAGCACCGCCAGCGCCGGGCTCGCGGAGTAGGCCCAGGGACAGCCGGGATCGGTGAAATGGGTCACCTGAACGCTCGCCACACCCGTAATGATTGCACGCGCAAGCACCTGATGCTCTCGGGCCGCGCTCAGAGCTGCGCGCCGCGTGACAGGACCCGCGCAAGCGAAGGGCGCCGAGGAGGGATCCGCTCCGAAGAGCACGCAAGGGCCCGCTCCACACACGAAAAGCTCTCCGGCACGGAGAGCGCCGGACGGCAGCAGACAGAAACAACGATTGCAGACAGTCGTCTGACTTGCGATGCTCGCGCCATGAACGGCGACGAACCAATCTCCATCACGATCACCCTGTCCCCCGCCCAGGTCGACGAGGTGGTGCGCGCCGCCTCGCAGGGACGCGCGCCGAGCATTTCCACGCTGATCGCCAACTCGCTGAGCGCGCCGCTGCTATCCGGGGAGGCATCCTCACCCGATGGAGACGCGCCTGACATCGCGCCGCAGCACGAGGAGGCAGATCGGCGCCCCGGCGGGTACATGCCGGCGGACTACGTCGATCCGCGGCTGTCGCGGTCATTGATGCGGGGGTTCTCGATCCTCACCTGCTTCGGCCCCGACGGCGGCGCACGTGGGATCGTCGAACTCGCGGGCGACCTGGGGATGAGCCCGAGCACGGCCCATCGCTACGCCCTTACTCTCGTCGAGCTGGGACTGCTCGAGCGCTGCCCCAGGACGCGCAAGTACCGCCTGCCCAGAGCCTGACCGAGGAGCAACTCCAGGCACGCACGGCACCGGCCGTGGCCCTCAGGACCCGCCTGAGACGAGAGGCCGCCCGAGCCGTACGGCCCGCCCGAGACGACAGGCCGCCTGAGATGTAGGGCCCGCCCGGGACGATAGGGCCGCCCGAGACGCGTTCTTAAGCCGTCGGCGCCGGGGCCAGAGGCCGCCGGCGCCGACATGTCATCGCCGTCTGTGGGGATAGCGTGACAGCAGCAGACTACCAGCAGCTGGGTGACTGGATTTGCCTGCTGGCAGCATGCGATGTTTCTAATTATGTCGGCACCCGGCCACGCGGACCCAGCCCTGGCGGCTGTGCTGCGCTATCTGCGCTCCGAGCGCGGGGATACGCAGGAGGATCTGGCGCACCGCGCCGGCCTCACCGTGGCCGCGCTCGCACGGATCGAGCGCGGCCAGGCGAACCCCACGTGGACCAACGTCAGGCGGATCGCGCACGCGCTCGACATCAGCCTCGGCGCGCTCGGCGAGGCCGTGGAGCGAACCCCGCCGTCTCCCTGAGCTCCCCGGCTCAGACGCCGCGCCTACATTTGGGACTCCCGGCCAAAGGCGACAGCGGCCCCCGCGGCGAGGGTCGGCCTTGGGGCCTGCCCACGCTTGGTCGTGAACAAATCACTCTCACAGGCATGACGACGGCTCTTGCAAGATGGCGGTCAGATCCCAGCTATTCGTCCAACCCGATGAGCGAACCGGACAGAGATCGATGCGCCGGCACGATCAGGGCCCGGAAGCGCACAACGTCCTCCTGGAAACGGATCAGATCGCCATGTCAGACAGCCCAACGCCGCCGCCCATCCCCGAGCCCACCGGCCCCGCGAACATTGCGGCCGGGGATTCGGTCAACGGCTCGACTCCGCAGCCGCCGCTCCCAAGCTTGGAGGCGCCGGCTGCCGTGCCCCAGGACGGGGACGACGCCGCACGATCGGCTTCACCCCACGCGGCCCAGGGCGCGTTCGAGCGTGTCGAGCGCAGCTCGCGTGGTCCACGCGGCCGCACAGGCGTGTGGGCCGCGGCGGCCCTGCTGTGCGTCGCCGCGGGAACGGTCGGCTCGGTGCTCGGAGCGCACGCCGTGGCGAGCAACGACGCCGGCAAGGCGCGCCAGGCGTTCGGCCGGACCGCGACGGGGATCGCGGCGAGCTTGAAGGTGTCGGTACAGCGCGAGGAAGACCTGACGGTCAGCGCGAGCACCTTTTACGCGGGCAACCCCAAAGCCTCGCCCGCGGAATTCGCCAAGTGGGCGAAATGGGCAGAGATGCTGCGCCACTACCCTGAGCTCGACGCCCTCGGTCTCGTGGCGGAGGTGCGAGCGCCGCAGCTCGCCGCATTCGCCGCGCAGGCGACCGGCACCGCGGTGAAACCGGCAGCGGCGTCAGCGGCGGACTCGGCCAAGCCCGGCAGCAGCGCTCTGCGGATCGTTCCCGCCGGCGCGCGCGCCTACTCCTGCCTCGCCGGTGCGCAGCTCGCACGCAGCCGTGCCGACTCCTCGCCGACGGGGCTCGACTACTGCGCCCTGACGCCAGCGCTGATCTCCTCGCGGGACACCGCGCGCAGCGTCGAGCAGCCCGCGACGATCACGGCGCCAGTGTCGGGCAGGCGGGTACAGGCCGTGCGGGTGCAGACGCCCGTCTACCGGGGCGGCCAGCCCCCGATCACCGTCCCGGGCCGCAGAGCAGCGTTTGTCGGATGGTTGAGCGAGGTGCTCTTCCCCGGCGCGGTCGCGCGTACGGCCCTGCACGCCTATCCGCAGAACGGGGTGAGCCTGCGCTACCGAGCGGGCTCCGCGACCGTGACGTCGATCGGCGGGCGACGGGAGGCGGGCGCGCAGAGCACGAGCGTCGCCCTGCACAACGGATGGAAGGCGACGGTCTTCGGAGCGCCCGTCAACTCGAGCGTGTCGGCGGACGGCAAGGCGCTGATGCTGTTGCTGGGCGGGATCCTGCTGAGCGCCATGCTCGGCGTGCTGGTGTTCCTGCTCGGCGCCGGGCGACGGCGCACGGAGCCGCCTGCCGCCGAGCGCGAGCCGTCGAACGAACAGCTCTACGACCCGCTGACCGGGCTTCCCAACCGCGCGCTCACGCTCGACCTCGCTGAGCGCATGGTGGCCCGCACGCGGCGCCAGCCGGGAATGCTGGCGGGCGCCCTGGTGATCGACGTCGACTGGTTCAAAGACGTCAACGACAAGCTTGGACAGACGTGTGGCGATCAGCTGCTGAAGATCGTCGCCGAGCGTGTGAATGACGTGGTGCGCTCCGGCGACACGGTTGGACGGCTCGAGGGAGACGAATTCGTGGTGCTCGTCGAGGCGGCGGCGCGCGGAGCGCGGCTCGACACGCTCGCGCGGCGCGTGATCGAAGCGCTGCACAAGCCAGTCGACCTGGACGATTTCGGCCCGAGCTTCTTCCTGACCGCCAGCATCGGCCTCGCCTTCGGGCAGTACGCGCACCCCGAGGACCTGCTGCGCGACTCACAGCTCGCCCTGCGCGCGGGCAAGGCTGCGGGCAAGGACCGCTATACGCTCTTCAACGCGAACATGCGCTCGGTCATCGAGGGTCAGGGGGCGCTCGAAGCCGAACTGAATACCGCACTGCTGGACAACCAGTTCTTCCAGCTCTATCAGCCGATCTACGACCTGGGCACGCGCCAGGTCGTCGGCCTCGAGGCGCTGATTCGCTGGCGCCATCCCACGCGAGGTCGTCCTCTCGGCGGCAGAGTTCGTCCCGCTGGCGGAGGAGACCGGGCTGATCGTGCCGATCGGCCGCTGGGCGCTCGAAGAGGCGTGCCGCCGAGCCGCGGAGTGGAACGTGGCGGGCCATCGTGCCTCGATCTCGGTGCAGATCTCCACCAACCAGCTGAATCGGGATGGGTTCATCACCGATGTCCGGCGGGCGCTTCAGCAATCAGGGCTCGAGCCGTCGCTGCTCACGCTGGAGATCGGCGAGACCACCGTGCTGCTCGACGTGGCGGCGGCAACCGAGCGCTGCCGGGAGATCAAGGCAGCTTGGCGTTCGCATCGCGATCGACGACTTCGGCAGCGGCTACGCCTATCGCTCCGACCTGCAGCAGATGCCGATCGACTATCTGAAGGTCGACAGAAGCTCGCTCGCCGCCTCAGACGACCAGGACTACCGCAGCTGGCTGCTCGAGGCGATCCTGCACTTCGGGCGAGACCTGGCACTGACGGTGATCGCGAAGGGAATCGACACGCACGAGCACATGACGACGGTTCAGTCGATGGGTTGCACGCTGGCACAGGGCTTCTACATGGGCGAACCGACGCCGGCGCACGTGGTCGAAGGACTGCTGGAAGCGGACTTCCAAGCCTCACAGGCAAGCTCCATCGGCTAGCTACAGCCAACGCAACCCCGCCGCGCCCACCAACGCCACGCTCCTGCCACGCGCGACGGGGTGAGCGGCGGGCGCAGAGGGAAAGCCCCGCCCTCGGCAAGAGGTCGCGTGCGCCGCCGAGGCATCCCGTAGGTTTGCCCCGTGGACGGCGCGGGTGAGATCATCCTGGGCGAGAATCTCGAGGTGCTGCCCAGCTTGGAAGACGGCGCGTTTCAGCTGATCTACATCGACCCTCCGTTCAACACGGGCCGAGCACAGACGCGCAAGACCGTGCAGACGGTGCCCGACGCCGACGGGGACCGCATCGGGTTCAACGGCCGCCGCTACCGGACGCGCCTGCTGGCCGAGTCCTCCTATCTCGACGACTTCGACGACTACCTCGCGTTCCTCGAGCCGCGCCTGCGTGAAGCGCACCGGCTGCTGGCCGCAAGCGGGACGTTCTACTTTCACATCGACTACCGCGAGGCTCACTACTGCAAGCTGCTGCTCGACGAGATCTTCGGGCGCGAGTGCTTTCTCAACGAGATCATCTGGGCCTATGATTACGGCGCGCGCTCGAAGCGGCGCTGGCCGGCCAAGCATGACACGATCCTCGTGTACGTGAAGGATGCTCAGCTCTACCACTACGACGCCGAGGAGGTCGATCGCGAGCCGTACATGGCGCCGGGACTGGTATCGGCCGAGAAGACCGCGAAGGGCAAGCTGCCGACAGACGTGTGGTGGCACACGATCGTCCCGACCAACGGCCGCGAGAAGACCGGCTATCCGACGCAGAAGCCCGAAGGGATCGTGCGGCGGATGATCCAAGCCTCGACCAAACCGGGGGACGTATGCCTCGACTTCTTCGCGGGCAGTGGCACCGTCGGAGCGGTCGCCGCGAAGCTGGGCCGGCGCTACGTCCTGATCGACAGCAATCCCGAGGCCATCCGCGTCATCAGCGAGCGGCTCGGCGTCCGGCCACCGGACGCCGAGCTCGTGGTCGACGAGCAACAGGTGAGCTGCGGATAGCGGCTGCGTCCGCGCATCGAGCCTCGACCTCGGTCAGACCGAGCACGGACCTCGGTCGGACTGAGCACGGCCTAGACCCTGGGTCAGACCGAGCACGGGCGCGAGCGACGATCGGTGCCCACTTCGGTGATTCCCGCCGAAGTGATCTTGATCCGCGTCGGGACGTTGCCGCGCTGAAGCAGCTTGCGCAGTACCGACCCGCCCTTGGACTCGATGCTCGACCGCAGCGGCTCCTCGAATGCGTCGGCTTTCAGCGGCCCGGCGATCTGGACGTAGACGTGCTGTTCGGCGCGGCCGTTCTGGACCTTCCAGCGGTAGATATAGCCGCCACGCGCGACCGGGATCGGTGTGGGGCCGCCAATGATCTCGGGGTCCTCGGCCATGCACCAAGGATGGCGCCCACCTCGGTGTGCACGCAGGGCCGACTGGCCAGCATCCGCGCCCCCGATTTGGACACATGCGGGGCTCGCCCGCCCGCGCGAGGGCCCGCGTCGCGCGGGCAGCCGCCGCAGGAGACGCGGCTCTCACGCTGGATTCATGTTCCGCTGAGACCGTCTGCTCATGTCGAGCAAGCCAGAGGGTCTCCGGGCGCAATGAGACTGACCGCACGCATCGGCGTCGCGATCGTCGTACTCCTCACCGCCGGCGGATGTGGCTCGAGCCAGCAGGCCGTCGTCCCGGCCGGCGACGCACCGAGTCACCGCTCGATTGCCCCCACCCGGCCCCTACGCCTGCGTGTCGGCTCGACGATGCATCTGCCCGCGGCCGTGCAGCTGCCGGCGGTGACAGGCACCTCGAACGGTGTCCTTGAGCTCGGCGGCCTCAACGCGAGCGACGAATCGGTGGCGAACATCGTGGCAATCGAAGGCGATCACGCGCGTCGGATCGGAGAGCTTCCCCAGGCGCTGCACGATGCCGCGGCGAGCAGCGTCGACGGACAGACGTACTTCATCGGCGGAGGCGGCCCAGGCGCGCCCAGCTCGGCGATCCAGCGCGTTTCGCGGACAGGCCTCAGCACGCTCGCCCAGCGATTGCCGGTCGGCGCGTCAGATGTCGAGGCGGCCACGATCGGTGGCATCGCCTACATCGTCGGAGGCTACACAGACACCGAACCGCTGCGCACGATCGTCGCCTTCACCCCGGGACGCGGGGCGCGCGTCGTGGCGGAGATGCCGCGGCCGCTGCGTTACGCCGCGGTCGCCGCGGTCGGCGGTCATCTGCTGATCGCGGGCGGCACATCTGGGGTGGTTGCCCAGCGAGCGATCCTCTCCTTCGATCCGGCCAGCGACACCGTCCGCCAGATCGGAGCGCTGCCAGTCGCCACCACCCATGCTGCCGGCGCGAGCTTGAACGGGCGTTTCTACGTGCTCGGTGGTCGCGGAGAAAACCTTTCCAGCCAGCGCAGATCAATCCTTGCGATCGACCCCACAAGCGGCGTTGTGCGGCCGGCCGGCCGCTTGCCACAACCGTTGTCGGATCCAGGCGTCGCGTCGCTGCCCGGTCGCATCGTGCTCGTCGGGGGTCGCAACCCCGCAGGGGTGGTATCCGACGAAGCGCTGAGCCTCGAAGTCGACCAACCATGACAGCGAGCAGTGGGTCTGCCGCCAGGCATTTGCGAGCCGTGGGATTGGTCGACCGTGGGTTGGTCGGCCTTGGGTTGGACCGTGGGTGGATCGGCCGTGGTCAGATCGTCCTCGCGATTGGTCGGCCGTGAGACGTAGTCGCGGGATCTGGTTGCTCAGCGCCGTCGCGGTGGGCCTGTTCGCAGGAGGCTGCGGCTCCTCTGGGTCCTCTACGTCCGCCGGCGCGCACGGATCCGATCATCGCCGCTCACCGGCCTCGACTACGCCGCCCATCGCTGGAGGTGTGCCGCCGTTGCTGGACCCGCACGACGTCTATGCAGCCGATCGCAGCGGCCAATTGAGCGCGACCGTGCGCGGCGACCCGGCGCTGGTGTACGTGCCGAACAGCAAGTCGAACACGGTCGACGTGATCTCCCAGCGGACCTTCAAGATAATCGAGCACTTTCCCGTCGGCGCCCTCCCCCAGCACATCACCCCCTCGTGGGACCTGCGCACGCTGTACGTCACCAACGACCTGGGCAACAGCCTCACCCCGGTCGACCCGCGCACCGCACGCCCGGGCCCTCCGATCCCTGTATCAGACCCATACAACATGTACTTCACCGCCGATGGACGCTGGGCGATCATCGTGGCGGAGGCCCACCGCGAGCTTGACTTCCGCGATCCCCACACGATGGCTCTCCACCACGCTCTGGCGATGCCTCAGTGCGCCGGTGTGGATCACATGGATTTCACCGCCGACGGACGTCTTGCCCTGGTCTCATGCGAGTTCTCCGGTCGCATGGTCGTGGTCGACCTGAACGCCGAGAGCGTCGTCAAGACGATCGACCTCTCCCGCGGAGCGATGCCCCAGGACGTGAAGCTCTCGCCCGACGGTCGAACGTTCTACGTTGCGGATATGGCAGCGGGCGGAGTGTGGCTGATCGACGCCCACACGATGAGCAAGATCGGGTTGGAGCTCACCGGCGCCGGCGCCCACGGTCTCTACCCCAGCCGCGACGCGAAGGCTCTCTACGTGTCCAACCGCATGGAAGGATCGATCAGCGTGATCTCCTTCGCCACCCGGCGGCCGATCGCGAAGTGGCGCCTACCGGGGGGTGGCTCGCCCGATATGGGAGGTGTCTCCGCCGATGGCAAGATCCTGTGGCTCTCGGGACGCTACAACGCCGAGGTGTATGCGATCTCCACCGCCACGGGTCGCCTGCTGCATCGCATCAAGGTCGGCGAAGGTCCGCACGGGCTGTGCGTATGGCCACAGCCCGGCCGCTATTCGATCGGGCACACCGGCATCCTGCGTTGAACGCGCACACCTCGCGCGCCACGCCGCCCGAGGCTACCGCGGGGTCGCTGGGACTGGTAAGCCTCGTTCACCGTCGGCGGGTAGCACGAGCCAGACATCGGCACCGCCACCCTCGCGATTGCCGGCGTGCGCCGCGCCGCGATGGGCGCGAGCGATCGCGTCTACGATCGACAGTCCGAGCCCCGAGCCGCCGTCCCGCTGGCTTGCGTCGAAGCGACTGAAGCGCTCGAACGCACGACCGAGGAAATCGGCGGCGAAGCCGACGCCCCTGTCCCGGACATGGATCTCGAGCGAGCCGTTGCGGCTCGTGGCGGCGAGTTCGATCGCGCCTGCTCCATAGCGCAGGGCGTTGTCGATCAGATTGCCGAGCGCCTGGTCGAGCCGCAGCCGATCCACCGAGGCGCTCAGTCCGGGCTCCACCTCCACCTCGAGCGCTCGACCGTTAGTCCGCGCTCGCAGAGCAAAGCGGCGGGCCACCGCGCTGAGCGCCTCTCCGATGTCTGCCTCGGCCAGCCGGACCGGCAGTTCTCCCTGCTCTGTCTGGGCGATCGTCAGCAGATCTTCCGCCAGCCCGATCAGCCGGTCGGTCTCCTCGGACACCGATGCGAGCGCAGCCTGCAACTCGACCGCCGAGCGCTGCTGGCTGAGGGCGAGGTCGACCTCGGTCTTGAGGATCGCCAGCGGCGTTCGCAACTCGTGGCTTGCGTCGGCGACGAATCGCCGCTCGTGCGCCAGCGCCTCGCCCAGACGGTCGAGCATCGCGTTGAGGGTCACACCGAGTCGCGCGATCTCGTCGTGGGTCGGCGGCACGGGCAGCCGCCGATCGGGGTCCACGCTCGAGACCCGGGCCGCCATTGCGCGCATCTCATCGACCGGTCGCAGGGCGGCCGCCGCAACTCCGTAGGCGGCTAGCGAGGCGAGTAGCAGAGAGATCGAGCCGCCGAGAATCAAGAGCTGCAGGAGATCGGCCAAGGAATCGGTGCGAGGTTCGATCGACGTGCCGATTACCACGATGCGCCGCCGTCCGTGCGCCACGACCGGGACAGCGAGCAGGCGCGACTTTTCTCTTAACCCGGGCACCGGCCCGCGGTCGACGAACAGCGGCCGTCTGGTGGCCTGCTGTAGCTCGTGCTGGGTGAGCAGAACGTGGCTGCCTACCGAGAGCGTCGAGTCGAGCACCTGGCCGGCAAAATCGACCACCTCGGCCGAGCTCTCCGAACGTCCCACGAACACGCCCCGGCGTCGTTCGCCGGGAGCGGGGTTTGCGTCCCGGACCAGCACCGCGACGTCGCTCGCGCGCGAGCGCAGGCCGGTGTTGATCGTGTGGTCGAGCTCGGCGCCGAAGCGCAGGTAGACGAACACGCCGGTCGCGCCGAGCACCAGCAGCATGACTCCCGCGAATACGAGCGTCACGCGCAGCCGGACAGAGATGCGCCTCATCCTCCCCCGTCCTCGCGCAGGCGATATCCTGCGCCGCGGATCGTCTCGATCGACTCCAGCCCGAAGGGCTCGTCGATCTTGCGGCGCAGGTACCGGATGTAGACCTCGATCACGTTGGAGCGATGCTCATAGCCGTATTCCCAGCCCCGTTCGAGTAGCACCATCCGTGAGAGCACCTCGCCGGGGCTGCGCATGAAGGCCTCCATCAGGACGAATTCCTTTGCCGACAGCGCGATCTCGCGCTCGCCTCGCCACACCCGTCGGGTGGCGGGATCGAGGCGCAGCTCGCCAACCTCGAGGACCGCAGGGCGCTCCCCTTGACCCCGGCGGGCGAGCGCGCGCAGACGTGCCAGCAACTCTGAGAAGGAGAAGGGCTTGGTCAGGTAGTCGTCGGCGCCACCGTCGAGCCCCGCCACGCGATCTTCGACCGCGCCGCGAGCGGTCAACATCAGGATCGGAGCCCAGACGTCCTCTCCGCGCAGACGGCGGCAGGTGGCAAACCCGTCGATGCCGGGCAGCATCACATCGAGCACTATCGCGTCGTACGTCGCGCTGCCCGCCATCAACAGGGCCTGCTCTCCGCTCGCGGCGACATCCACGGTCAATCCCTGCTCGAGCAGACCGCGCCGGATCAGCGCGGCCATCTTCACCTCGTCCTCGACAACAAGCACACGCATCGCTAAGACGATGCCAGAGAGCGGGGACCGGGTATGAGCCTTGCTCCGCGACGGACCCGACGAGCGCTCGGCCGAAGCCGTGCTAGTGGGTCGCGGTCACCGTCTTGACCGGATAGCCAAGGCCCGCCACCCGGTTGGGAAGATCGACGTGCAACCAGTGCGACACGTGGCTGGGAAACGTCTCGAGAATGATCTCATGATAGGTGGCCCTTTTCAGCTCCTCGACGATGTCGTCGTACGCGTTCGGACTGTTGGCGACGCGACCTTCGACGACGGCCCCGGACGGGTCCTGAAGCAGCGGGAGTGCCTGCTCGAGGACGTGCTCGCCGACGCTCGTCTCCGTGCTGTTGCGGTCGAACGCCAGGTGGTCGGGATTCGGCACGAGCACGAAGAACCTGGCGGGGCCGACGGCGGCGCGTTCGCGTACGGCATCGATCACAGCCGGCGTCGCATCGGTCCTGTTCGTCACGACCAGAACGCGCGGCTCGCCCTCCGCTGGCGGCCTCTTCAGCGGAGCATCCGTGGGGGAAACCACGATCAGATCCCGCTTTGAGACCGTGAGATAGACGACCAGGCTGAGGATCGCGCTGAGAAAGATCAGGCTGGTGGCGATCGTGCCCAGGCCGAGCGCGCCTTCGTTGACCGGCTGGGAAAGATAGTCGCCGATCGAAGCGCCGAGCGGACGGGTCAGGATGTAAGCGATCCAGAAAGCGAGGATCGCGTTCGACTTGAAGCGGAAGTGCGCGATCGTCACCACCGCGATCGCCGCGGCAAAGATCCCGACCGACAGGGGATAACCGAGTTCAAGTCGCTCCGCAAGCAGATCTCCCGCGGAGGTGCCGAGGGCGAAGGTGAAGAGGATCGCAAGCCAGTAGAAAGCCTCGCGACGGGTAGTGACGATCGTGTGGATCGAGAGCGTTTTCTCACTCGCGTACCAGCTCGCGAAAACCACCGCGAGGACGATCCCGAAGCCGATTGTGGTCGTCTGCAGGGCCACGCCGAGATTGTCCACGAGGTTGTCGCTGAACAACGTGCCGACAACGCTGATCAGGACGACCGCGAGCCAGTAGACGCCTGGCACGTACTTCCTCGCCCTGAACTGGAACACCAGCGTCGCGATCAGGAGGATGCCCATTACGTAGGTCGTCGTCGTCAGACCCAGGCCGAGATTTTCGTTGAGCAGGTCGGCGGCGGTCTCACCTACGGTCGTGCAGAGGATCTTGATGATCCAGAAGTAGATCGTGATCTCCGGCACCTTGTTCAACATCTGCCGGCCCGGCGAAACCTCGGTGTCAGGCCGATGGCTGAGGCGTGGATCTGCGACGAGTTCATTCATGGGCGCCACGATGCACGACGTCGCTTAACCCTCGATGAGAGGATCTGCCAACGCAGAGCCGCGCGCCGTCGTGGGTTTCGCGCAAAAGTGCGACGGGCGCCCGGGTAGCGGATGCGATCGGCTCGCCCTCGGCCCCGCAGAGCTAACTGCTCCCTAGGCCAGACGAGGTATCTGTAGGCGGGCGACGAGCGCTGAGTGATCGGATAGGCCGTCTTTGCGCCATTGGTGTTCGTAGCTGCAGCTCTGGACGGTGACGGAGACCGAGAGAACGAGGTGGTCGAGACGGTAGCCGCCTTTCCAGCGAGGCCATTCCCAGCTGAACTCGCGCACTTCGTAGCCGTGACTGAGCCGGTAGGCGTCGCGGAAGCCGTATGGCTCGAGGCCGCGGATGAGCGCGAGCTCCGCTTCGTCCCAGCGCTCACCGCGGTCGGCTCGCAGACGGCCGTACCGATCGCGGGCAAACGTCCAGACGCTGCCGTCTCGATGCTCCTTACGCGGGGTGTTCAGATCACCGCAGAGAATCCCCGGACGATCGTTGGGTTTAGTCGCGAGATGCCGATGGACCGCTTCGTGGGTGCGGACCTTGACGAGTTCGGGCTTGGGACTGATCGGCGAGTGTACGTTCACGAGTTCGAGGCCGGTTGCCATGCGGACGGCCAGGACCCGCTCGGGCCACGGCACCCCGTCGACCGCAATCGGCTCGATGGGTTCTCGGCAGGCGGTCAGGACAGCGAGGGGCCGTGAGCGCCCCGAGTCGAGATCGCCGTACTCGACGCCCAGGTAGCCGGCGTTGTCGAGGAGCCTTTGCCACTTGGGCAGGGTGCTGCGCCTGATCTCTTGCAGGCAGATTGCGTCCGCATGCAGGCTGAGCAGCCGCTCGGCCTGTTCCTCGAGACGCTTTACGCGACCTGCGACGTTCCAGCTGACGAGCAACATCGGCGCTAGGTTTGCTTTATTCGGGTGAGGCTTTCCTTCAGCGTGGCCATCAGGGGCGCCACCGTTCAGCTCCCGAACACCGGTAGCTGCTGGCGCAGCGAGGTCACCTCGGTGAAGAGGTCGCCGTGCTCGGCGACGCGGGTGAGCACTTGGCGGACGTCGAACGTGAGCAGGTCTGGGTTCCGGGCATCTCGACAGGCCGTGACCTCCGACCACTGGACAGGAGTGGAGACGGTCGGGTTCTCCTTGGCGCGCAGCGAGTAGACACACACCGTCGTCTTGTGGGAATCGTTCTGGCTCCAATCGATCAGGACCTTCCCGCGACGCTCGACCTTCGCCATCTCGGCGACGACCAGCTTGGGCCTGCGGCGCTGCAGAAGGTCGGCGACTGCGTGCGCGAGGGGCTTGGTCTGCTCGTAGGTGACACTCTCGTCGTTCAACGGCACATACACCTGCAGACCCTTGGAGCCCGACGTCTTTGCAAATGCGCGGAGGCCCAACTCGTCGAACATCTCCTGCAGCTCGAGCGCGATCTCGCAGCACTCCACGATGCTCGCCGGCGGACCTGGATCCAAGTCGAATGCGAGCGTCGTGGGACGCTCAGGTGCGCCCGCGAGTGACAGCGAGGGGTGCAACTCGATGTCTGCGAGGTTCGCCAGCCACACGAGCGTCGGGAGGTCCTGACAGAGGGTGTATTGGATCTCGCGTTTGCTGTGCTCGCTCCAGATCGCCGTGGTCTCTACCCACTCGGGTCGGTGCGCGGGTGACTGCTTCTCATAGAAGAACTTTCCCTCGACGCCGTTGGGGTAGCGCTTGAGAGTCAGCGGGCGATCGCGCAGGTGCGCCAGCAGCATCGGCCCGATCCGTGTGTAGTAGCCGATCAGATCCGACTTCGTGAAACCGCTATTCGGATAGAGAACCTTGTTGACGTTCGTGAGCTTCAGCGTGCGGCCGTCCACCTCGACCTCCACTCCGCCTCGCACACGATGCCCGCTCTTCAGTAGTGCCTTCACGTCTGTTTCCTGTCCGGCTGGCGGTGCGGCGATCTCCTCGGGAGCGACTGGCCGCTCGCGCACGACCTCGGTGGCGGGCTTGTCCTCGCGCAGCCCCTTGTAGGAGGGTTGCCTGAGCGTGCCCGCGCGGGTCCACTCCGCGAACTCGACCTCACACACGAGCTTCGGCTCCACGAAATGCGCGCCCTTCGGTGGCTGCGTACCGACGAAGGGCGTGTCTTTACGGGCGAGCGGCTCGAGCAGGCCCGCAAGGCGCTCCAGCTCCTTCGCGTCGAGGCCGGTGCCGAGCTTGCCGGCGTAGCGAAGCTCTCCGTCCTCGTAGACGCCGACGTGCAGCGCACCGATGCGTTGCGAGCGCGAGCCCTTCCCCTCCGTCCAGCCACCGACCACGAGCTCTTGGCGCTGGACATTCTTGATCTTCAGCCAGCTGCCGCCGCGCCCGCCCGGCATGTATGGCGAATCCAGGCGCTTGGCAACGACTCCCTCGAGGCCCTGCTCCTTGCTCGCCGTCAGGAACGCCGTCCCCTCTCCGGATCGGTACTCGGGAGTCCGCCACCGATCCCCGTTCAGGTTCAGCGCCTGCAGTCGCGCACGGCGCTCGGTGTAGGGAAGGTCCATGAGGCTGTGCCCATCCAGCCACACCAAGTCGAACAGCACGTAGGTCACGGGCTGGGTCTGCGCGAGACGACGGACTGCCGTCTCGCCGCGCAGGTGCATCCGGGACTGCAACGCTTGAAAGCTCGGCCGCCCCTGCTCGTCGAAGGCAACGATCTCACCGTCGAGGATTGCCTCGTGGGAGCCGAGCGCCCGGTTTAGCGCTCGCAGCTCCGGGTAGGCGGCAGTGACCTCGTTACCGTTGCGACTGATGAGGCTGATGCGGCCGGGCTGTGAACGCGTGATCGCTCTTACACCGTCCCACTTCACCTCAAACGCCCACTCGGACTCGACCGCGGGGAGCGTGGAGAGCCTCGCGAGCATCGGCTGAACGATCTCCGGCATCTCCTGCGCGCCGGGGTCCGCGGGTGCGTCCATGCGGTGAATGATCCAGTCCCTCTCACGGCGTCCGGCCCGAAACAGCGCATAGCGGCCCTGCAGTTGCTCGCCGTGGAATATGACGACGACCTTGCCCTGCTCCCACTTCTCACACTCATAGGTGCCCTCATCCCAGATCGTTACCTCGCCGGCACCGTAGTTTCCGGCGGGAATCATCCCATGGAAGTCGATGTAGCTGAGGGGGTGGTCCTCGACCTGCACCGCCTTACGGTTGCGCTTGGGGTCCTCGGGGATGCCGTTGGGGATCGCCCACGAGGCAAGCGCGCCATCGTGCTCCAGCCGCAGATCCCAGTGAAGGCGGCGGGCGTGATGCTCGTGAACCACGAACCGCGCACCAGCCACCACCGTGCGGTCCGGCTGAGGCTCAGGAGTCCTGTCGAAGCTCCGCTTGCGCCGATACTCGCCGAGCCTGTTCGCAGTCTGCTTTGTGGCGCTCATAACACGAGGCGACATACCCCGATAGGCCCATAAGCAAGCCCCAGCGACCTCACGGACTTGCCCCAGCAACCTCACGGACTTGCGGCCGACTGATGAGGGCGCCTTGCGCGCGTGAGTGTCATGTGGACGCTCGCAGGGTATAGAGCGCTTGGATGCCGACCAAGTTACTGGCGATCTATCTCCATGACCACCTCGCGGGAGCCACCGTGGGGGTCGCGGTCGCCCAGCGGGCTGTGCACTCCAACCGCGATAACGAAGCCTACTACCCGTCGTTTCAGGTCCTTGCGGAGGAAATCCGGGAGGATCGTGCGTCTCTGCTCGGCATCATGAGCGCTCTGAATGTCGGGGCCAACCCTGTCAAGCAGGCTCTGGCATGGGCGGCAGAGAAGGCCGGACGCCTGAAGCTAAATGGGCATCTACTCAGCTACTCGCCCCTCAGCCGTCTGGATGAGCTCGAGTTCCTCACTCTCGGCGTCACCGGCAAGCTGGCGTTGTGGCGCAGCCTGGATCTCCTTGCCCCCGATGAGGAACGCCTGCGCCCCGAGCAACTCACAGAGCTGATCGCACGAGCAGAGCGCCAGCTCGAGGAGATCGAGACCTGCCGCCGCCGTGCGGCAAGCGATGCGTTTCTAACGTGAACCGGGAGGCTCGCCTAACGAGCGCTGATGATGTCCGCCGCGACGTGGGGCCCGGATTATTATGAAGGGAAGGTCAGCTTGCGGATCGTGGTGACGGGCGCCAGCGGCAATGTCGGAACGAGTGTGTTGGCCGCGCTCGGACGGGACCCTGCGGTCGAGCAGATCCTCGGGCTGGCCAGGCGCGTTCCCCGAGCGTCGTTTGCCAAGACCGCCTGGCGCGCGGCGGACGTATGCGGAGACGATCTCGCCTCGCTTTTCGAGGGCGCCGATGTCGTGATTCACCTCGCGTGGTTGATTCAGCCCTCCCGCGATGAGGCGCTCACCCGTCGCGTGAACGTGGAGGGCAGCCTGCGCATATTTGAGGCTGTGGCGCGAGCAGGAGCGCGGGCGCTCATCTACGCATCCTCTGTGGGGGCTTACGCGCCGGGCCCGACAGATCGAGCGGTCGATGAGTCTTGGCCCACCACGGGCATTCAGAGCTCCTTCTACTCGCGCCACAAGGCCAAGGTCGAGCGGGCGCTGGACGCCTTCCAGGCCGACAATCCGGAGGTGAGGACGGTGCGACTGCGTCCAGCCCTGATCTTCAAGGCCGATGCTGCAACCGAGATCCGTCGCCTCTTCATGGGGCCCTTGCTACCAAATCGATTGGTGCGCCGGGACTGGATCGGGGTGCTGCCATACCCGGGGGGTCTGCGCACCCAGGTAGCGCACTCCTGCGATGTTGGCGAGGCCTACCGGCTGGCCGCCACGCGCCCGGTGAGTGGAGCGTTCAACATCGCGGCCGACCCGGTGCTCGACCTGGAGGTGCTGCGCCGCCTGCTGCGGGCGAGAGCGTTCGAGCTGCCGGCCGGGCTCGTGCGGGGGGCGACGTGGGCGAGCTGGAAGCTGCGGCTGCAACCGACCTCACCGGGGTGGCTGGACATGGGCATGCTCAGCCCAATCATGGACAGCAGCCGTGCTCACGATGAGCTTGGCTGGCACGCGAGCCGCACAGCGGAGCAGACTGTGCTCGAGCTGCTCGATGGGCTGCGTCGCGGAACTGGGATGCAGACCCCGCCGCTGAGCCCCCAGAGCAGCGGACGGCTGCGCTGGCGAGAGTTCCGCTCAGGCGTCGGAGCGAGCACCGGCGCCTCACAGCAAAGCGAATGAGTGAGCGGCTCAGCTTGTGCTTGCGTGTGCCAGGCCGGCGAGGCGGCTAGTGTCCAGCGGCCAGGTTGCAGTGTGTGGCGGTGGTGATCTCCGCTGCCATATTGGTCTCCATCATCCGCAGCGCGGCGTCGGCGAGGTCTTGGTGGATGTGCGCGACGGCGTCGCGCGGGATGACGATCGAGTAGTGGCGCACATACCCGTCCAGGGCTGAGTAGAGGATGCATTGCTCGGTCACCTGGCCGATCAGGATGATCCGGTCGATGGCTTGGTCGCGGAGCAGGTAGTCAAGCTGTGTTTCATAGAAGATCGAATGCCTGGCCTTGACCAGGAACGCCGCTTGTTCGCTGGGGATTATGGGCTTAACCAAGGAAGGGTCTGATCCCTCCAGGGCGCGCTGGCAGAGCTCGGGACGTCCGGCCGACCAATCGCCGTGATTGTCGTTGACGTAGATGATCGGCACGTCGGTATCCCTTGCCCGTTGCAAGAGGTCTCCGATGGCGGGCAGCGTATCTCGCACCGAGCGGCGCAGCGTCTCGGCGTCCTCGTGCTCATAGTGGTTGAGCACGTCAATGACGATCAACGCGGTGGCGCTCATAGAGTCATACCCGTGTCTTTCAGGCATCGATTCAGGGGTTCTTTAGCTGGTCGAGTTGCTGGCGCAGCTTGATGGCGTTACGGGGCGCGAATACCTCCCAGTCGTTGTTGAAGTAGAGGAAGAGCTCTGACTGTGAGCGCCAGGAATGCAGGCGTTTGGCCCATTCCTTTAGCTCGCTCTGGGAGTAGTTCCCGCGCCGCCCGCGTGCTCCGTGATGGAAGCGCACGTAGCGCCAGTCGGTCGTGGTCTCATGGCTCTGAAACGGCCGGTCTGGATGGTCACCGATGACCAGCGCCGCGTCGTGCTCGCGTAGCAGCGCGTAAACCTCGGGCACGAACCAGCTTGCGTGACGAAACTCAAACGCGTGACGACCTGCCGGCAGCGCGGCCAATGCTACGGCGAGTCGCTCCTGATCACAGTGGAAGGTCTCCGGTAGCTGCCAGAGCACTGGACCGAGGCGCTTGGCTTCGATGAGTGGCTCGATGCGCTCATATAAGCGCGCGAGTCCCTCCCGCATGTTGGCCAACCGCTTGACGTGGGTCAAGTAGCGACTGGCCTTGACCGCGAAGGAGAACTCCTTGGGTGTTTGCTCCACCCAGCGTTGCGCCGTTTCACGGCTGATCAGGCGATAGAAGGTCGTGTTGACCTCGACGGTGTCGAACAGCTCGGCGTAGCGCTCGAGCCAGCACCGCGCCGGCAGGCCGGACGGATACATCTCCCCCCGCCACGACTTGTAATTCCAGCCCGAGCAGCCGACGTGAACAGGCCGCAACCGCTCATTCCGTTTGTCGCGGACGGTCCCGCCGCGTCTGCCGCCTGCCCGACGACTGGTTCCGGCGGCTTCGTGTGAGGGGATGGCGGAGTACATACAGGCGCACTACCCGGGGTCGTGACGTATTGAACCCAGCCGAGACGACGGTTCTCGGCTGGGGCGGTATTACGCTGGGCGCTCCGGGGGTATAGGAGGGAGGAGACTTCAATCTGACCTCGGAGGTGCATGATGGGCAGCACAGCAAGAGACGTGATGTCAGGCAGCGCGGAGTGCGTGCAGAGCAGCGAGAGCATCCTCGACGTGGCGAGACGGCTCGCCGAGCTGGATGTCGGAGCGATGCCGATCTGCGGTGAGGATGACCGGCTGAAGGGCATGCTCACCGACCGCGACATCGTGGTCAAGGTGCTCGCAAGGGACCGTGATCCGCGGGAGACGACCGCCGGTGAGCTTGCCGAGGGCAAGCCTGTGACGATCGGCGCGGATGACTCCGTGGAGGAGGCGCTGCGCACGATGGCTCAGCACAAGGTCCGCCGGCTGCCGGTGATCGACGGACACGAGCTGATCGGGATCGTCAGCCAGGCAGATTTGGCGAAGTCGCTCGATCACGAGCAGACTGGCCAGCTCGTCGAGGCGATCTCGGCCGCACCGTAAGCACCTTGTCCACCTCAGCGCGAAGCTCGATCGGCAACTCGCGGTCACTAGCACTCTTCACCGTCATGCTTCGCGCCAGGACGAGGACGAGTGGTCACGGCGGGGACAGTTTTCACTCGGTTCTTATGACACCGAGACCTTCCTTTACTGTTAGAGTAAGGAATGGCGCGAATCTCTACAAGAACCAGATCACGATCCCCGTCGCGGCGCTCGACGAGTCGGGCTGCACGCCGGCGAGCGAGTTACAGTCGAGCCGGCCGGTGACGGGGAGCTGCGGATCCGCCGCATGACCACGACCTTCGAGGATGCCTTCGAGACGCTGACGGGCACCGCCTACCCTGCCGGCTATCTCGCGCAGCTCGACGCCGAAGACGAACTGCGGTGAAGCTGCTCCTCGACGCGGACTCCTGATCGGGGCGCTTGAGGGCAACGACCCGCACCATCATCGCGCTCGCGAGCTGTTCACCCCGAAGTGTGATCAGAGGCTCCGCCCTGCTTAGGTGAAAGCTCCTGCAGAGCTTCGGCGGTCGGGCGGCTACTCGAAGCCGCCATCGAGATTCTCGGGTACTCACCAGCCCAGGACGAGCCATCGCGGCGCAGATCGGGAGCGCCTACGCTGGACAGGCTGGACATCGACACGCGCGGGGGGCCTCGTGCCAAACTGGTCGCGCATGTCCTCACCTCGCCTGCTCAGGGGGACTCTCCGAGCCCCTCGCGCCCGCCGCGCTGGGCTCACCACAGCAGTCACTGGGGGCTGTCCCACTGCCCGTCAACAGCGACTTGAAGTACCACCGAAGTACCACGAACGCCCTTAAAATCCCAAAGACCCTGCAAAACGTAGCCTTTCCGTGATGGGCGATACTGGGGCTCGAAACCGCCCCCGGACCTCAGCTCAGGTGATATGAGGCTTGTGGGCTGATCTCAGGTGATCTCAGATCAGCTCAGATCCGCTCACTGAAGTACCACGGGAAGTACCACGGTGCGCAGGCGGGCACCGATCACTTCCGGGCTTCAAGGAACTCGCGCGGCGTGAGTACAGGCGGGCTCGGGTCGGTGAGCTGCGTGAGGTGGGCATCACCCGAGACGATGTATTGCGCGTCGGCCTTCTGAGCGAGCGCGACGAGGTAGTCGTCGCCAGGGTCGGGAGTCACGCCGGGCTGCGGTACGGGATCATTGACCAGCACGGCGTCCTCGACCAAGCCCGTCAGAAGCGCGTCGATATGGACTCTGTCGACTGAGACGTGAAACTTGGGTCGGCTCAGCACCTTCTCCAACTCGGCGAGCAGCAGCGGACTGACGACCAGATCGAAGTCGCCGTCGGCCCACTGATCGAGGATCTGCGCCGGACTGCCCTGCGGCGAAAGCAGCGCCGACACAAAGACGTTGCAGTCGACGACGATCCGTGGCACTCAGCGACGGGAGGCGTGCTGCTCTTGGATTGCCACCTGCATAGCCTCGTCCTCGCTCATGCCGGCGCCTGCCGCTCGGCGATCAGCAAGGATCGCCTTTACCCGCTCGCGACCGCTCAGCATTGCGAGATAACGCTCGTAGGACAGCACGACGGCCTCGGGACGACGGTGTGCGCCGATCACCACCGGATCGGCGTTAGCGCCGCGCGCACGGAAGCCAGCGAGTAGTGAGGGCAGCTTCGCCCGTGCCTCTCGCGTGGGAAGAACCACACTCATGATCCGATCATAGCAGAAGGTGTACACCTATGGATACACCTATGGGCGGCTCCCGGCGGGTCGTCTTCATAGCGGATGGGCTCGCCGGCATCTAGGACGACCTGCTCAGCAGGGCATCCATCTTGGACGTTGGAACCTGCGCTACCGCAGATGCCTGCTCGCCGGCTGCTACCGCTTCGTTCATACTCTGTCGGTACTCGACCGCCTCTGGGACCTCGGTGTATTCGAGGAGATCTGCCGAGAGTGAAACCAGATGGGCCTTGGCCTCACCGGGGGTGGCGTAGAAGAACTCGCGGCGTTTGTTGACACGGTTGACTCGGCGGTCAGCGAGCCGGACGTGCATCTCCCGCTCGAGTCCGACGGCATCGGCGGAGAAGACCAGCGCGTGGGTGTCGTATCGAAATGGAACAGAAGCGTCCCCGAGCTCGCGAACGCGTTCGGTGGGATCGAGGCGGCGAGTCAGCCCAATCTTGATCATCCCCTCGCCGAAGGCTCCGACATTGGAGATCACGTAGACGTAACCGGCGCGGACGTTCGCCACTCGGTAGTCCACGTCTTCAATCGCCTTTACTATCTTCGCAAGTGCTTCTCGGGTGCGCACGATCCCATCGTGTTCGGTCTTGGCTTCGTGGCGAGCGAGCACGTTGAGGTAGTGCTGGTGCTCCTTCTCCAGGCGAACTCGCTCACGAGCGAGTTCTTCCTGTACTTTGCGCTCCTCTTGTAGTCGCTCTCGCTCGGCTCGTTCACGCTCCTTTTCTTCTGCCCGCTTCTCCAAGAAGTCGGCGGTTAGCTCCATCTCCTTTATTCGAAGCTGGTGGTAACTGTCAGAGATACGGATGTCCATCGTTTTGCCGAGTTTCGAGATGACGCCGGCGATCCTGTTAAGACGCTCCGTGGCCGAGTCGAGCTTGTAGGGCTTCAGGGCACGGACGAGGTTGTCAGCTTCTGCGTTGTAGGCACGGAGAACAAGCTTTGAGTAGTCGCGGACCATAGCGCGCCCTTTGGGAGCCGACCCGTTTACGGTCCAACCCTTGTCAGCAAGAACCGCCCCGCCGTCTTTGAGCGCCATAACTTTGATCAGATCCTTCAGACGCTTGAGCTCGGCCTGGTAAGCCACCGCGTCGGTCAAGGGGTGGTGGTACTCATAGATGCCGACCTCTTGGAGAATCGCGGTCTCCTCGGTAATCACGACCTGCTCACTGAGTTCGGCAGTTCGCTGCTCAAGGGTTCGCTGACGACCAGCCAGATCCTCGATGTGCTTCTCAGCAGCCTCACGGGCTTTCGTTGCTTCCTTTTCTACAGACGCGACTGCCTCGGCTCGTT
The DNA here is from genome assembly GCA_963784875.1 of uncultured Solirubrobacterales bacterium. Lineage (GTDB taxonomy): Bacteria > Actinomycetota > Thermoleophilia > Solirubrobacterales > Solirubrobacteraceae > Palsa-744. Next base: position 343,546 of record CAWATE010000002.1, on the reverse strand, counting down.
CACGAGCCAGACTCGCCTCCAGCTCATTCGCCTCCGCCTCAAGTGTCGCCTTGCGCTGTTCGAGTTCGACAGCTGACAGCAATCCGAGGTGATCAACACGATCCCGGAGGTCCTCAAACTGCGCGCGGAACTCCTTGGCCTTCGATCGCGCGCGGAACAATGGGATGCTTTTGCTTGCGTCCCGCTGATCCTGCCGCGAGCCGCTTTCAGACACGCTTGGAGTTGCTGGCCCGGCGGGCACAGCAACATCGCCCTCGACTTACGAACTCATGGCCTGATCCTAACTGATCGAACTTGTGAGTGCAACAACCTGGTCCGTCTTGCACTTAGATCGATCGCGGGCGCGGTGATCTGCTCCACCCGATCGAGGTCCAGTGAGGCGCATCGACTTCGATGGGATCGCGTGACTCGTCCACATCCGCGGATGATCGCTCGCCGCTCATGAGAGGGAGGGTCACGGAGTCGAGGTTGATCCAAGGACCGTCAGGCGAGAACACAAAGATCTCGTTTCGCGCTGTTAAGTTGCTTCGCCACCAACTCCAGCAAGCCACGCTCATGAGCAGCGATTCAGGCCCTCGACTGCTCGTCAACCGCGACTTGAAGTACCACGGCAGAACCAATCAAAAATTAAAAGCTGCCCATTTCCAGGGCTTTTTGCAATGGGCGATACTGGGCTCGAAACCGCGCCCGGACCTCGGCTCAGGTGATATGAGGCTTGTTAGCTGCTCTGAGGTGCTCTGAGATCAGCTCAGATTCGCTCACTGAAGTACCACGGGAAGTACCACGGCACCGGCTGCCGGGACAAGCCCGTGGGGTGCGCTGGCGCTGGATCTCGGGCAAGCACACAGCTTGCCAATACCCTTGAAGCACGCATGATGCAGAGCCTTCGCCGTCGGACGTTGACCGGGCGAGAGCATTGGGTGGTTAGCCATTTGTGATCGTTGTGGCGTGCCGTTGCCCCTGGACGTAGAGCACATAACGGCCTGTGCGCAAGTGACGCAGGTCGAGGCGCAGGGCGCCGTCGATGGCCCCGTGGCGCACGGTACGGCCATCGCGAGTGAGTCGCCAGCGCAGATGGACACGCGAGATGGCGGCGCCACCCACGACGGTGCAGATCACCTTGAATGTCTGTTTTCCCTTCTGCGTGACCCTGCAGGTCACCTTGGAAGACGGGCCCGCGGGACCTCCCGGGCCAAGTTTTCCCTGGGGGCCTTCCCTGCCCGGTAGGCCTTCGTTTCCATTGATGCCATCTGTTCCCGGGGCCCCATTGGTACCGTCGACGCCGTTGCAAACATATGTTGCGTGTCCGCCGACTGTAACTTCGAGGCCACCGCCGGCACAGCCATGTTGGTCGCCCGAGAACGGCATGCTCTTCGGAGCTTCTGCTTCCTTCAGGAAGACGGCCGTCACTTCACTCGCTTGGGTCATCGTGACTTCGCACTCGGTCGCGGTGAGGTGCTTGCAGCTGAGCCACCCGGCAAACGTCGAGCCCGATGCCGGCGCGGCCGTCAGTGTCACCCCCGACCCAGCCGCGTAGCCGTACGTGCAGGTCGATGGGCAGGACATCCCGGACGGCGAGCTTGTTACCGTCCCCGAGCCCGAGCCGCTCAGCCACACGCTCAGTATCTCCGGCGTCGGCACCGTCGTCTGATGAGAGACCTGCGCGAGCGCAGAGCCGTTGCAGCTGACCGTCTGACCCGTGAACGTCTTAGTAGTCGAGCAGCCAGCTTCGTCAGTTGCTGTGAGGGTGGCCGTGTAGGGGCCGACTGCCGCGTAGGTATGCGTCGTTGTTGGAGTCGAGGTTGTTTCGGTCTGTCCATCGCCGAATTCCCATCTGTAGCTGGCAATAGCGCCTTCGGGGTCGCTAGAGCCTGACGCGTCGAACTCGGACAGATACCCCGCTGGACCTGGTGTCACCGAGAACGCTGCAACGGGACCCTGATCGGGGCTCACCACCACTTTGAGCGGCCCTTCACCCGTGGCCAACGGAGAGCCCGGAACCATGCTCAGGCTCCCGTCCGGTGCGATCGAAAACGCCGAAACGTTGTTCGACTCATAGTCGGTCGTGTACAGATACATGCCGCTCGGGCTTATCGCTACGCTGTTCGGCGATCGGCCACCCGTGACGAACGGAGACCCCGGAACCGTGCTCACGCTTCCATTGGGGGCGATCGAAAACGCCAAGACGGTGTTCTCGCTATTGGCGCTGTTGGTCGCATACAGGTGCTCGCCATCGGGACTCACCGCCACCCCGATCAGAGCACCTTCGGCAGCAAACGGCGAGCCTGGGAGCGCGCTCAGGGTCCCGTCGGGGGCGATCGAGAAAGCAAACATGTGATCTGAGCCATTGGCCTGGCTGGTCACATAAAGATACGCGCCGTTCGGGGTCACCGCGACCGCCCGCGCAGCATCGGCGGCAAATGGGGAGCCTGGAACCATAGTCAGGCTACCGTCAGTGGCGATCGAGAACGCTGAGACATTTCCAGAGCGCTGGTTCGTGACATATAGGTGCCGGCCGTCGGGGGTTATCGCCACCTCTGCGGGCCCTTCCCCGGTGGCGAACGGTGAGCCCGAAACCGTGCTCAGACTCCCGTCGGAGGCGATCGAGAACGCTGCCACGCAGCCTGTGCCAGCGTCGACCACGTACAGGTGCTTACCGTCGGGACTGATCGCCGTTCCCCACGGACCAAATCCAGCGGCGAAGGGCGAGCCGGGGATCGCACTCAAACTCCCGTCAGGGGCGACAGAGAACGCCGACACGCTTTCCGAGCCAAGGCTGGTCACGTACAGGTACCTGCCCTCTGGGGTCATCGCCACCCCGAGCGGCTCGGTACCACCGGTGAGAAACGGCGAGCCCGCCAGCTCGTCCAGGTTCCCGCCGGAGGAAATCGAAAACGCTGAGACGCTTTCGCCCAGTCGTCCTCCTTCCGAGCCCAAATTGGCTACATAGAGAGTTCGAGCCGCCCCTGTCGCCGGAGCAGCGACGGCCAGCGCAAGCACGCCGATAACCAGCGCGCCCGAAACACGCCAGACCAACCTTGTCGCGATAGACCACATCCACTCAATGATCCCAGATACGCCCACGTATTTATTCCATTGTTTCTATCTTGTCGGCTATCTCATAAAGCATGCCACGCTACCACGCTACGCCCGATTATGATGTTTGTCTACAGCCAGCGGGTTCAATCTGTGAACCGACATATCGGCGTCTGCCGCCCGCATACCAATCGACACCAGCAATGACCAGCCCCAGTCGGCGCACGCGCCAATCGCGTATCCCAGCGTGCCGCCCGCCAGCACATCACCGAGATAGTGCGCGCGCCTACGCACCCTCGCGTATCCGACCGCCCCGGCGAGCAGATGCAGCCAGCCGTGGTGGCGAGAGTGCCGCATCCAGCCAGCGATCGCGAACGCGCAGGTTGCGTGAGTGCTTGGGAAGCTGCTTGCCAGGCCCAGGCGTCCAATCGGCGGGGAGTTGTCATCGGCGCTGGGACGCGGCCGGCGAGTGACGAGCTTGCCCGTCATCGAGACGCAGGCGGCCAGCCAGAGGAGCGCGGGCGCGCACAGCCAGCGTCCGCGCGAGCCGCGGTCTGTGAGCACGCCCGCCGCTGTAACTGGCAGCCACCACAGCGGGGAGATCGCGCTCACGCGCAGGCGCCGGGCTCGCACGACCACTCACCTGTTGCGCCAGAGGACCATATCAGCGATCTCGCGCAGCGGTTCTACAGAGCCCGGCGCGCTGGCGGCGATCTCCTCGAGGCTCCTAATGCAGCGCTCGTGCAGCGCCGTCGCGGTCTTGCGTGCGTGTTGGAGCCCGAACATCGTGACGTTCGTCAGCTTGCCCGAAAGGCGGTCGCTGCGCGGTATCTTCCCGAGCCAGCGCACCTTGCCGGTCTCGTCGAGGATGTCGTCGACGACCTGAAAGAGCGCGCCAAGGGTCGTCGCAAACGTGCTCAGCTCTTGACTCATCTCGCAGTCGGCGAGCAGTGCTCCGCAGCGCACGCAGGCGACGATCAGGGTGCCGGTCTTAAGCATCTGCGTCCGCTCGAGATCCTGCCCATCCGATGGCCGGTAGCGTGTCACGTCGAGAAACTGGCCGGAGACCATCCCGCCGGTGCCCGTCGCGTGAAGTACGACTCTCAGCAGGAGATTGCGCAGCTCGGCGGAGCCGCATTGCTGCTCGAGAATAAAGCGCTGAGCTTCGCCAAGCAGCGCGCAGCCCGCGAGGATCGCGATGTCATCGCCGTAGACGCGATGTAGCGCCGGCCGTCCGCGCCGTCGTACGTGGTTGTCCATCGCCGGGAGGTCGTCGACGATCAGGGAGTTGGTGTGGATCATCTCGATCGCGCAAGCCGTCGGCAGGGCCCGGTCGATCTCCCCGCCGAGCGCCTGGGCAGTCGCCATCACCAAGATTGGTCGCACGCGCTTGCCGCCCGCCAATAGCGCGTAGCGTGCGGCCTCCGCGAGCGTGCCCGCTCCGGGCGCCACCTCGAAGTCGATCTCCGCCAGCGCCCGTTCGGCCTGCGCATGCAGCTCGCTCACCGACAGCCGCGCTGGGACGTCGTCATTCGTAGGCTCGATGATGACGCCGATTCCATCGCCTTGCCTTAGCCCCTCGCCGCGACCGTTTACCAGCTGGAGCGCAGGCGACTCGACCACGATGCTGCCTCCCGCCAGCTCTTTGATGTTGCTCATCCTCTTATTCCGGTTCGAAAGCTGTCACTTCACCTGCCGTGTCTGTAGCCAGGCAGAGCGTGCTGAGGGGGCAAGACACGCCGCTGAGATCTGTGCCGAACGCATACTCATCCCCCCAACTTTCGCCTTCATTTGCAGACGCAAAGACGTTGCCTTTGCTGTCCGTGGCTACGCAAGTTTCACCGGAACACGTAATTGCGGTCAGACTGTTCGTGCCGTCGCGGTCTTCTTTAGTGATCACGCTCGCTTCACCGCTACTATTGATCGTGAGGTCGAGCACGTGGCCTTCGCCATCAACCGCAACGCACCATGTCGTTGCCGTACAGGCAATGCCGTGCAGTGCGCTGGTGCCGTCGATGTCCGTCGACTTCCAGCCTTTTTCTTCCTTGACTTTCCCTTCGGTAGTGGCGACGCGTACGTGACCCGTATTATCGACGATCGCGCAGAAGGACGCGGAAAGACAATCAACAGCGTTTATTGCGCTCGAGCCGACACTAACGGTTTTCCATTCGCTAGACGCCGGGCTGGTCGAATAGTGAATGAAACCTTCTGCCTGTCCTGCCAAACAGAATGACGATGTTGGGCATGAGATCGCATCTATTCCCCACACCGGAGCGAACGCTTCTTTCCAGGTGCCACCGAGAGCGGTCGCATAGTACGCATTGCCGCCGCCACCTTTTTCGGCTTTACCGTCAGCGAACGCGCATAGTGTACTTGTGGGACAGGAAATCGCCTCGCTGGGGCTGGTCAGTCCGGCCCACGATTTCCACGTGGCAGACGTTGTTGCACTCACATTTGTCGAATAGAAAGCGTTGCCTTTACTGTCGGCCACTACGCATTCGAGTGTATTGGGGATGCATGACACGGCATTTACACTATTGCCAGAATCGATGACTTGAGTATGGTTTGGTAGAACGGGAAATGGAATCAACGCCGTGATGTTGCCCGACGTGTCCGCAGTTACGCAAAGCGACAGCTTCGGACAGGATACGCTTGTCAGGTCCACACCCGCGAGACTGTGCTGAATGTTCCATATTCTGCCGTCGTTGGTCGACACAAGGACATTGCCTTTACTATCCACCGCGACGCAGACTAGTTCCGTTGCGCATGTGACGGCCGTCAGATCGTTAGATCCGTCGAGATCGTGCTTAGACACGCTGGCTTCACCGCTACCGTTGATGGTGAGATTAAGGACATTACCTTCATTGTCAACGGCAATGCAGGACGCCGTTGACGTGCAGGCCACGCCGTGCAGCGCGACAGACCCGTCTACGTCAGTTTTCTTCCATCCTGATTCTTCCTTGACTTTCGCTTCAGTGTTTGCGACGTAGAGATCACCCGAGCTATTCACCGCGGCACAGAACGTGGCGGACAGACAGAACACACTGTTCAGCGAGCCGGACCCGATCGTAACTTCCGTCCACGAATTTGAGCCCGGTTTAGTCGAATAGCTTATCCGACCACCTTCCTGACTGTCGACGCAGAAAGACGCGACGGGACAGGAAATCGCTAGTGCCCCGTTGCTGGGTTTGAACGCTTCGGTCCACGCTCCGCCAAGGGACGTCGCGTAGTACATGATGCCTCCACCTTTTTCCGCTTTTCCATCGGCGAGCGCACAAAGCGAGCTTGACGGGCAGGCGACAGCCTCACTCGGGCTGGCACCAGTTGGGCCGGTCCACGATTTCCACGTGGATTTCGCAGTCGCACTCACGCTCGTTGAGTAGAGTGCATTGCCTTTGTTGTCAGTCGTCACACAGTCAGCGGTCGCCGGCACGCACGACACCGCGGTCAGGCTATTGCCTGTATCAACTTCTTGTTTGTGCATATTTTCACCCCAATATACACACCCCTCAGAGCTTGTTTCTTCTTTTGCTTTGTTCTTTACCGTGAGGGCGTAACTACCGTTTTCATTTGCCGCTTCACAGCCCGGCTGGCTTTCGTTCCCATTCTTATGAACCCACGGTTCTGCATGACTACCGCATGTTTCCGTACCTGTTTCGCCAACATGAGAACACAGCCTGACTCCGAATTCGGTAAACCCAACTGGTATATTTTTTCTTTCTTCTCCTTCTATTTCATTAACTTGTCCGGGTTCTGACGTTAGAACAAATCGTCCTCCGGTTTCTTCTTTGACGTAGGCGTAGCCTGTACCCACAAGTTTATGCGTTTTGCCTCCTGCTTCCGTTGTATAGGTACCTTCCAACTTGTAGCAGGCAATCACAGCCGCTTCTTCTGGACATTGTGCTTTAGTCCAGCTCTTAATGACTTTAATGCCCTCTTCGCCCGAGACAACTTTACTCGAGGAGCCGACACAGGCAATGACGCGGCCTGTGGTCCAGCCAACGAACGCATCTTCTTTCATCCCTTTTGTGGAGTTTATTTTGTCTCCGGGAGGTAGCTTTAGTGAAAAGGCACTGTTTAGCGTTTTTGCTCCTTCTTCACTACATGTACCTAGCCCTTCCAAGGGAATTTTTGTTCCGCATGCCACGCCAGACGCGTTGAGTTGAGATACTTCGCCTGGCTTCGAATGGCCTGGTGTCGAGACGTCGAAGTTATTAACCTGAAACGTGTTGGTGTATGGTTTTTCACAGTTAGGATCGACTAGATAAGTGGTTGGTGGTGGTGGGCTGGCCTGAATGAGTTTGGCCGCCGCAACGTTCAGGCGATTGAATCCCGCACTGTAGGTCATGCTGGCATAACTGGGCAGCCGAAGCCATTTTAGTTCGCGTTCTATCAGCTGCGCAAGTGAATCACCCCCGCTGAATATGCGATCGTCTTGCGCCAAACGCTTGAGGGCCGCTTCGATCTGGGCCATCTCCGATACTGACAACTTGTCCTTTTGGCCTTCGCCTTCAGCCAATGCGTTCAGAGCAGGTTCGATTTGCCGTAGCCCGTCAACAGTCACTTCCTCTAGCGTCGGGTCAAGTGATACCAGTTCGGTGATCCTGCCCATATGCTCTTCATAGAGCGGCATGAAGTAATGTCCAGACGGGGATGGCTGCGCCAGCTTGCCCCGGGCACGGTAGAGCGTGGCGAGCATGTCCAGCGTCGGGGCGGCTCCACTCACCGGCGCTTGATCGGCAAGCGCTCTCGAAGGTGGACATGGGGGGCATTTGATTTCGCCTGGTGGCGTATGACCATCAAGTCCGACTTTTTCAAACGCTTCTTCGGTGTCTTTGACCTGGGTGGCTTCAGGTTCGAACAATTCTTCCGCAGCAGTAATTGCGGCCCCTCGCGCACTCTCTAGTTTAACTACAATCTGTCCAGCAAGATTTGCAGTCTGCATTTTCCAGAAGATCTCGGTAGCGTCCTGTATGCCTATTTTCTGCGTCAACAAGTAAAAGGCGTGGCCGATGATCGTGCTGTTCTCATGCATATCTCCGTTATCCTGGCATACGGTGCGATATTCGGACAGTTTTTCGGGATCTTCATACCCTGTAATTTCAGAGTATTTGTGCGGTTCCTGGAGGTTACGAATCCCACCACCAGGGGCTTCTTTACCGACCACCCAGCTTGGTTCCGCCCATTTCCCTCCGCTTTCTTTCGCCCACCCTTCAAGACCCTTGCCCATCGCGTCGGCCCACCCCTCGACCAGCGCGCCAGTTTGGCCTTCCATTTTCTCAAGTGGGTCCGTATGTTCTGAGAGTCCGCCGGCAAACTCGTGCCCAAGAATATCGAGAGCTTTCGGCCATCCATTCCCAAACACAATCTCTTGGTATTTTGAATTCCATTCATGCGCGAAGCTCGCGCGATAGTGAACCGTAGCAGTGGTGGCCTCCTTGTTTTGACCGCAGGCATAGCCTTCACAACCAGCCCCCCTGAAACCTTCGTTAAAAAATTTCCAGGTTTTTTTTAGGTATTCCCATGTATATTTGGTGTCGCTGTCTTTTGGTTCCGGGTTGCCTTCTTTCCACACCAATTTGCCGGGGAGCGGTTCTACTTCTTCTGTGTTATGAATTTCAACGTGTTCCTGTTCCGTATGGAAGGCCATATTGGAAACATTCAAGATACTTCCAGTATCAGCGTCTACTACATATTCCTCCGAGGCTTTCAGCGGGCCTGTCGACAACCACACGAACCATGCGACGCGAGCCGTTGGGCCAAATGGATGTGAAGGCGGTCCTGCGTAGACTTCAAGACGCGGTGGATGTACGAGTTCGCCACCTGGGAGAGCGACTTTCGCGAGCGTGATTGCCTGGTTACTGTTGATGGTTGCTTTGTTATCGGCGAGCGTTACGTCAGGAATGAAGGAGCCATCAATGAAATGTACTTCCTTTCCGCCGGGGGCGAAGTCGATGCCGATGCTGTTCCCATAGACAGGCATCCCGTCGACCATTTGTCTGAAGTAAACATGCGTACTAGGGGTGCGATGAAGCTTTGTCGGCCGTTCGGTCACTATTTGTGCTGACCCAAGTTCATTGGGATGACCGGACATTCCAAAGAGCTCGCCATAGTGACTAAGTAGGGCCTTTGCCTTAATCGCCGGTGACTGGTCTGGCGAGACGCCCAATGCTGCAACCGGTAGATGCACGCGTGCGGATTCAACCATGCGTGTGTTCGGATCGACAGCCAACGTCATGCGAGAGCCCCGCACGGTGTCCGCCCGCAGACTCTGTTCGGCCGCCTGGCTGATCGGAGCGAGCGACATTGTGGCCTGACTAACCGGTTTCGGGGCGCCGGCAGGCCCAACCCCAACGAGCATCGCCGGCACCGTCAGGAAGCTTGCTCCCAACGCGGCGTGCGAAGTGATCCCTCGACGCCACGACTCACGCCATCCGGAATCGGCCGCTAGGCCGCCGCCAGACAGAGGGGCCAAGGCGAGCACGGTGGCCGCTAGCTCGCGACGGGAGGCTGGGCCACGGGTAGCCACGTATACCACGCTTCCGACAATGGAGCCGAGCAGACACCAGAGCGGCATACACCACAGCAGAGACGCCACATTGGCGCCAAAATGCATTCCGAGATAGCCGCCTGCCTGCGCGTCGACCCGGCTGAACAGTGCGAGCAACCAGCAGACCAGCGTCGTCAGCACACCGACGCGCAACGCATTGGCGATACTCAACCGAACATTCGCGCCGCTGCGCCGCGCCGCCAGCCAGCCAGCCGAAAGGACGGTCACAGCCGCAATCAGGAGAAGCGGGACGAGCAGACCTGGCACGTGATGGACGCTCGTCGCACTTGTAGCCGGCAGCGTGCCACCGAGGATCGAGCCCGACCCCTGCGAACTGGAGAGTGCCTCCACGTGCCAGTCGAAAGACACGCCGAAGCAGGCCAGGAAGGTCATGATGACCAACGCGGGAAGCGCGACCAGGACGCCACCTGCAATCGTCGCGATGTGCCCGGGGTTGCCATCGACGAACGAGCGGGCAACCCCGCTCTGACCGATCAGGATGGTGCCACCTACCACGACTACGAACAAGGTCATCGCTAGACCTATGACGAGCGCGCGCAATGAACACTGCACCGGCGTCGCCCACGCTCCGAACAGCCGAGCGATGTCGCGCTTCCAGCTCCGGCCAAACACGCCCAAGAGCCCCCCCAGAGGGGCGAATAGCAAACCCCACGCCAGCGGCAATAGGAACGCCTCCATTCCCCCTGGCGACACGGGCGTCTCTCTGCCGATGAGGGGGCCCGAGAGGCGCAGTTTAACGTAGTGCGCGCCAACGCCTGCCAACAGCGCATACGGGATAGGCATCAGCATCACTGCAAGCATTCGCCTGCTCGCTGAACCCCGGGTCAGCTTCGCCACCACCATCGCCGACACGGCGATCGCCAGCGCTACAAGCGCGAGGCCGGGTAGCGCGGCAAAGCGAAGCCCGGCGGTGTGGTCGAAGAAGCTCACACTCACCAGCTGCACCAGATAGAAAAGAACAGCTCCGTCCTCGACCACGACGCGCAGAGGATGCCCCGACATCGAGATCCCACCGATGCCGCCCGCACCCACCACCAACACCACGACGCTCAGTACGAGCAAGGAAAGAGTGATCGCGAGGAGGGCAGCCCCCGTACACAACGCGAACTCGGTGATGTGCCGACGGAATTGCTCGACTGGGGCCCCAAGCACAGCGCCGCGCTGCTGCGGACGACCACCGATCTTCGACGGCGAGCTAGGCATGCTCTGGCCGCGACTGCTGGTCAGAGAATGCGTCTTGACCGTGCGAAATCGTATGTCCATCAGCAGCCTCCAGGTCTCAAAAGCCTTATTCCGACGGTTGATGTCGTGCGTGTAGCCGAGCATCCGCACTGTAACCCGAGCGACAAGCGAAAAAGGGTGATCTTGGGGTGATTCGCCTATGCGGAAGGCACGTTCGACTCCTGACGCTGTGGCACATAGACGCCTACCAAGTCGCGACTCCGCGGAACGCCGAGCTTGCGTCGTATGCGGCGCGCGTGTGTCCGCACGGTCTCAACGTCAATGCACAGCATGGCGGCGATCTCCGCATATCGACGGGATCGGCTCAGATGGGCGAGGATCTCCCTCTCGCGAGGAGTAAGAACCTGCGTGTCGCAGTCGCGTCCGTGGTGTCGGACATGGGGCACAATCGCTGCGATCTCGTCACGCGACATTTCCCTGTCCTGCTTCGCCGACTCGCTCGCAACAGCGAGATGTTCCCCGACCATCTCCTGAACAATCGAGACAAGACGCTTGCAGTGACGCCGTCGCCGATCGTGCCGTACCGTACTCCCTGCATGTTCGGAATCCTCAAGCGCACGACGGAGCCCGCTCAAGAGGATCGAGCCGTGCGCATGAGCGTCCAGCCGGACCCCAGACGACGACTGGTTTCGATCGCCCCAACCGAGCACGTCCAACAAGTCACGAGCAGCATCGAACCGAGCAAGTTGTCTTTTGTACCACTCAGGATGGTCAAGATGGCCTGGTGTCTGAGCAATGGCAACGAGACCCTCACTCGCGCGTCCAAATTCCCAATAGACTGCCTGCCGGAGAGCCGACAAGATTTCCGGTGGGATGACCACGCCCGTATCAGAAGCCCGCGAAGTGGCCACTGCGCGACCGCGATGTGTCCGGCTCGTGGAGGATGTCCTCAACGAGCTCACCGACGCGTCCCATCGACTATGCCCAGGCCCATCTTGGCATGACGCCCGCGGAGCAGTCGCCCGATCGGCCAAGATCCAGAAGTATGGATAATCCCGTACATCGGAGCTACATCATAATCACATAGTCTATGCCACTGTCAACGACAATCCAAATATTAGACCAATAAACGTCCTTGGGCTGCGCGGATCGGGTTAGCCAGTCCGCCTTTCGCAGACCAGTCACTCGCTTGGTGGTCAGATGCTATTCTCCACCGCGAACTGCCTTTGGCAACCGATACTGGCTGCGGACCCGTAGCTCGACCGGGCTCGAAACCGCGCCCGGACCTCGGCTCAGGTGATATGAGGCTTGTTAGCTGCTCTGAGGTGCTCTGAGATCAGCTCAGATTCGCTCACTGAAGTACCACGGGAAGTACCACGGCGGTGGTGACCAAGAACAAGCCGGTGCCGTGCCCGACGGCCGATGGCGGGCACTGAGCACGACCGCAAATGCCTAGCGAGCGAGCATGGGAACAACTGCGCACCGCCACGCTCGTTGCCGGTCATTTCGAGTGCGGGGCGTAGGCTCGGGGTCGTCAAAACCCACGCTCGCTCTTGGTAGTTGAGGCATGGGGAACGCAAGTCGCATGGGTGAGTGAGCCCGAGCGGCGACGCCGCAGCCTTAAGAATGGAACGGAGAGCCGGCTGCTGCGCTCGAAGCTACGCGAGCGTGTGGCAAACCTGGCCCGAGCTATCGCTTGGGACGAACCGCGAGCGTTCAGGGCGGCGAGATGGGCGCTTCTGTTTCGCTCGGCGGAGCGGGTGCGCGGAAGCGTGTGTTTTGGGCTGAGACCAGGGTGGTAGCGACGCCCTGGTTCTCAGTGGCGCACTGCGACCGACTGGCTGTGCCCCGCCGGGTGTCGGGTGTGTTCTGCGGCCCGGTCACCGATACTCGGGGTTCGGGTGCTCGGCGTGCTCGAGGTTCCAGTCGTGTGTCGAGTTGCCATAGGCCGGGAACCCGCCACTGTCCTTGAGTATGCGCGCCAGGTGCAGCATGTTCCATGTCATGAAGATCGCATTGCGTGTCGTCCAGGCGTTGTGTTGCCCGCCACCTTCCTCGTCGAGGTAGGACGGCCCGGGGCCAGCCTCTCCAACCCAGTAGCTGTCGGCCTGCGGCGGGATGGCGAGGCCGATGTGCTGGAGGGCGTAGAGAACCTGGGCGCTGACGTGCTTGGCACCGTCCTCGTTACCGGTGCTCAGCACGCCTGCGACCTTGCCGTAGTAGGCCCACTGCCCGCGATCGTTGACCTCGCTGGAGTAGGCGTACAGTCGCTCGATGATCGTGCGCGTCTGGGAGCTCTGATCGCCCAGCCAGATCGGGCCGGCGAGCAGGAGGATGTCGGCGGGCTCGACGAGCGAGCGATAGATCTCGGGGAACTCGTCCTCCTCGTAGCCATGCTCGCGCATGTCCGGCCAGAGACCTGGGGGGATAGTGCGATCGACTGTGCGCACCTCGTCGCAGCGCACGCCCAGCACGGAGAAAATGCGCTGCGGGATAGCGAGCAGGCCGTCCGTGTGGCTCGGCTCGGGCGAGCGCTTCGTGGTGCCATTGAAAGCGACCACGCGCAGGTCCTCGTAAGACACCGGCGAGCGCTCGGCCTGAGCGTCGATGAAGGCCGCTATGGGGTCAGGGAGAGGCATCGGGCGTATCGGTCCTTTCGGGGATGGTGGGCGGGTCGGGCACGACGCGCGGCTGGGCGGGGGTCGCATGCCGCGCCAGCCGCGTGAGCGAGCAGACCCCCTTGCCGCCTACCACAACCGTAGACCCACAGCGCGCGCTCCTCTTCGGAGTGGGCGCTGTGAGGGGCGGTGCCCGCTCGCTATTTAGTGTGCTTCATCGTGTGTTTCATCGAGCAGTGTGAGGTGTGATGGGTCATCGTCTGGTGATGTGTACAGGGTTTCATGTGGTGCATGGAAGATGCGAGTGAGCTTGCGGGTGCGCCCGCGAGTGCGACGACGGTGGCGGTCGCGGCGAGTAGACGGATCGGTTTTGAGCTGATCTTCATTGGTGCTCCTCCTATTGCAGTTTGAGTGATCGGTAGGGTCCGGCCGCACCGACTGTGCCGCACGGGTATTACGAGTTTCTTACCGTGCTCGCGGACGGCGTCGTAAGGAACGCGCAATATCTGGGGTGCAAAGTCGGTGCATGGTCGTACTGATCGTGTTCGCGTTCGTCGCCGGTGCCGCCACCGCGCTGTCGCCGTGTGTGCTGCCGGTGCTGCCCGTCGCCCTTGCGGCGGGGGTTACGGGAGGCAGGCGCCGGCCGCTCGGGGTGGTCACCGGGCTAGCGCTCTCCTTCACGGTCGCGACCGTAGCGCTCGTCTATCTGATCTCCGCGCTCGGGCTACCCGACCAGCTGCTGCGAACGCTGTCGATCGTCGCGCTGATCGGCTTCGGCATCGCACTGCTCGTGCCGGCGCTGGGAGACCGCCTGGAGGCGCGGCTCAGCACGATCGGCCCGCGCCTGGGCGTCGGCTCCCCGCGCCCGGGCGGGGAAGGCGGCTTCTGGTCCGGGATGCTCGTGGGCGGCGGCCTCGGCTTCGTCTACGCGCCGTGTGCGGGACCGATCCTCGCGGGCGTGATAACCGTCTCGGCATCGCAGAGCTTCAGCACGGGCCGCCTCGCGGTCGCGCTCGCCTACGGGATCGGCTCGGCCGTCGTCCTGTACGGGCTGATGCTCGGCGGCCGGCGCCTAACGGGCCGCCTCGCGCGCCGCAGCGGCCGCTTTCAGATGTCGATGGGCGCGATCATGGTGGTGATCGCGCTGCTGATGCTCGGTAACTACGACACGCGCTTTGAGACCTCGATCGCTGCCGACCTGCCGTCCTTCTTGGTGAACCCCGCCAAGAGCCTCGAAACCACCAGCGCGGCAGCGAAGAACCTGGCGGCTCTGCGGGGGCACAAGGCGCGGCGGGCGGGCGGCCTGAAGGAGGCCGATGCGGGTGAGCGCCTGCCGGTGCTCGGCGTCGCCCCTCAGTTCGTCGGCACCCAGAGCTGGTTCAACACCCCGGGCGGGAAATCGCTGAGCCTCACCGCTCTGCGTGGGCGCGTGGTGCTCGTGGACTTCTGGACCTACAGCTGCATCAACTGCATCCGCACACTCCCCTACCTGAACGCCTGGAATGCCAGGTATGCCAGCAAGGGCCTCGAGATCGTCGGCGTGCACACACCCGAGTTCCCGTTCGAGCACTCCGCCGCGAACGTCCAGGAAGCGATCCGCCAGAACGGAATCTCCTACCCGGTGGTGCAGGACAACAACTACAGCACCTGGAACGCTTACAACAACGAATATTGGCCGGCGGAGTACCTGATCGACGCGAAGGGCCGCATCAGGCTGACCGACTTCGGCGAGGGGGAATACGCGGCCAAGGAGCGAGCGATTCGCAGCCTCTTGGTAGAAGCGGGCGCGGAAGGGCTCGGCCAGGCCACCAAAGTCGCGGCCCAGGCTCCTTCGGCGGCAGAAGTCACCCCCGAGTCGTATCTCGGTGCCGAAAAGGCCGAACGCTTCGAGAACGGGCCGTTGCACCCGGGGCTGCGCGACTTCGGATCCGGCGCGCCGCCCGCGCGCGAACACCTCCGCTACGAAGGCAACTGGCGACTCAGGGCGGAATCGGCCGAAGCCGTCGCCGCCGGCAGGCTGCAGCTCAGCTTCTTCGCTCGCCGCGTGTTCCTCGTCGCAGGCTCCGCGCACGGGACAGGGTCAGCGCGGGTCCTGCTCGACGGTCATCCGATCCCAGCGGCCGAGTCCGGTGCCGACGTGCGTGCGGGGACGGCGAGCATCGGCTTCCAGCGGCTCTACCGTCTCGTGGAACTGCCGCGCGTGGAGCGCCACGTGCTGAGCGTGCAGGCCTCGCCCGGGGTCTCCGTGTACTCGTTCACCTTCGGCTGAGCGCCGCGCTGCCATGATCACCAGTGCCATGCCCGCCAGCTCGAACCCCGCAGGGCCGTACGTGCTGGTCGTCGACGACGAGCCGACGATCGGCGAGATCATGGCGCGCTATCTGCAGCGGGCGGGCTTTCAGACAGGGGTCGCTCTGGACGGCCCCGAGGCGGTCGCGATGAACGCCAAGCATGCACCCGATCTCGTGATCCTCGACATCATGCTCCCCGGTTTTGACGGTCTCGAGGTGATGCGCCGCCTGCACGAGGACGAGCACGGGCGACCCGCGGTGATCCTGCTCACCGCCAAGGGCGAGGAGTCGGACCGGATCGCCGGCCTGCGGCGCGGCGCGGATGACTATGTCGTCAAGCCATTCTCGCCCGGAGAGCTCGTCGCGAGAGTGCAGGCCGTGCTGCGCCGCGGCGCCAGCGAGCCGACCGACGAGCCGCCGTTGCAGCTTGACGGCCTGCGAATTGATCCCGGCGAGCGCACGGTGCGCCTCGATGGTCACGAGGTCGCGCTGACCCCGCGCGAGTTCGATCTGCTCTGGTTCATGGCGAGCCACCCGGGGATCGTGTACTCGCGCTCGCAGCTGATGGAGCGGGTGTGGCAGTTCTCCTCCTGCAACGACAGCTCGACCGTCACGGTGCACATCCGTCGCCTGCGCGCCAAGATCGAGCGCGACCCCGACGATCCCGACCTCATCCAGACCGTGTGGGGCGTTGGCTACCGCTTCAGGCGATGAGGCGATCACTGCTCACGCTCCTGGGGGCCCTCGCGGCGGCCTCCGCGGTCATGGCGATCGTCGGGGGCGCGCACGCGATGGCGCTGACAAGCGCCATCCTCCTTCCGGTCGGCCTCGTGGCGCTCCTGCTCGCCCACGCCGCCGACGCCCGCAGACTGCGGATGAGCACGCTGAGCCACCGCTTCCAGCTGGGCATCGGGCTCGCCTTCGGCCAGCTCCTAGCGGCGCTGCTGATCGGAGCGGCCGTCATGTTCGTATCGCCCGAGGACGCATGGACCACGGCGGGCATCCTGCTCTTCGCAGCGGTCATCGCCGCGCGCGCCGCGCAGATCCTCCTGCACGACGTGGTCGCCGATGTGAGCTCGGTCTCGCACGGCCTGCACTCCGTCGGCCAGGGCGAGCGCGAGGTGCACGTGCAGGCGCGCTCGGGCAAGGAGCTCAGCGACCTGGCCGACTCGGCCAACACGATGATCGAGACCCTGCGCCTAGAGGAACGCTCCCGCGACGAAGCGGACGCCGCCCGCCGCCAGGTCATCGCCGCGGTCTCCCACGACCTGCGCACACCCCTGACATCCCTTCAGCTACTGGCACAGGCGCTCGACGACGACCTCGTCGATCCCGCAACGGCCCGCAAGTACGTAACGACCATGGGCGCAAACGTCCGCGCCTTGGGTACGCTCGTGGATGACCTGTTCGAGTTCTCCCGCCTGGACGCCGGCGACTTCGCATGGAGCACCGAGGCGGTGCCGCTCGCCGCGATCGTCGCGGAGATACTGGAGGCGATCCGGCTGGAGGCAGAGACATGCCGGATCGTCGTGCGCGCGGAGATCCCCAGCGACCTCCACCCGGCACGGGCCAACCCCGAACAGCTCGGGCGCGTGCTGGCGAACCTGCTCACCAACGCAATCCGCCACACCCCGCCCGACGGCAGCGTCCTCGTACGCGCTCACCAGCGAAACGGCTCGGCCGAGATCGAGGTATCAGACACGGGCGAGGGCATCGCCGCAGCCGACCAACCACGCATCTTCGAGCCCTTCTACCGCGGCGGCAACCAGGCGGCGCGGACCAGCACCGGAAGCGGACTCGGTCTTGCCATCGCACGCACGATCGTGGAAGCGCACGGCGGAAAGATCTGGCTCGCCGAAGCGCGCACCGGCACACGCATCTGCTTCACACTGCCGCTCGCGAGCTGACCGGCGCAAAGGCACCACCACAAGGCCGATACGCGCACGTCCCGCCCGCGATCCCATCGCTACCCGGGACGGCCACAGTGCGTCGTGCCTGGGCGACGAGCCCGTCAGCCTGCCGCAATAAATCGGCCGTGGGGCTCACGCGAGTGATCTCCCTGCGGCGTGGACGCACATCATCTCTGACCGCAGGAGGCGATCCATCGTGCCCTGGGCGGGCACCCGGGCGACGCCCGCTCACGCCGCGCAACGCGGAAGCCTCGCGCGTCCGCGCAGGGAGTACTCCTGTGCGCGGAGCAGAAGCGAGGCAAGTGCGGCCCAATGGTGCCTGTGCTGCCCATAGTAGAAGCGCGCCATCACTTCCGCCTGGGATCATACGAAGACGTGCCTTCCCTCATCGTGGGTCGACCTACCGTATGAGCACGTTGCGTTTCACGAACGACCGCATCGGCTCAAACGATCGGACCGCAAACCAACCGAATTCTTTGATGGATAGGGCGATCACAGTCGCTCAAGGCTCGGGGGGGTTCCATTGGAAACCAGCGAAGAGGTTTCTTTGGCTTCCTTCTCGGCGCGGTCACGCTCGTTTTGCTGCTCGATCTTTGCCTCATCCCACCGCTCGGTGTACATGTCTGTCAGCCGCTTCACGTCACGCATGTCATCGAGGTAGACCGCGGTGATCACCGGCGTGCGTTGGCGACGGGCGAAGTAGATTGCTGACTTCGGCTGGTCTCCTTCGCATACGATCCGCATGTGCCGGTTGTGCCGCCAAGGGTCAATCATCGTCAGTTCCAGCCGCGGTTCTCCGAACGTTTCGTACAGCCGTTTCGACTTGATATCGAACGCGAGCAGCAGCCGAACTTTCTCCTGTCTGAGCAGCATTGTTCGCATCGGCTCACGAAGCAGCCAATCACCCGTCTCAGCACTCACATGCACCTCATCCTTTGGCTTCAATCTGCTCAGCATCAGCCACGTGTACGCCTGTAGCGACGTGCTCGTTGGCAGCGTGGCGGGACTCCTGAATGCCTTCGAGCAGACACGATCGTCGCGCATGTGAAGCTCGATCTCAGTATCTCCCTGGAGATCATCGAGTGTGCGCTTCAAGGATGCGACTGACGCCTCGAAGACTGCCTTATCGTCGTGATTCTTGACCCTCATTAGGACATGCCGTGCAAGCTTTTTCGGGTCGAACTCGTGCAGCAGCCGGGTCTCTGACTTGCTTGGCGGTTGCCCGACGAGGCCGGGAGCCCTGTCTCCGGCCGCCGTCCGCTTCCGCAGGCTCTTGTGGCTCAGGAGGATGTCCGGCACCTCCTCGCTCTCGATCAGGCCAGCGGCGGAGCACAGCTCTGTCCAGTTTTCGGCGCTCTTGCTGTTCAGCGCACGCCGTCGATACAGTTCGTAGTAGCGGGCGGGACGGTCGTTTGCGAGTGGCACAAGCGACAGGAGGCCGCTCGCCTTGGCACCGGCGAATGCCAGCTCAAGGATGGTGCGGCGCCGGGCATATTCGAGTAGATCCGTCTCGACCCATCCGGGTGTTTCCGCCCATCTCGCGTGCATCGCGTCGGCGCCGAGCAGTTTCGCTACGGCTTTGTGGCGACCAACCGACCGAAACTTCACGAGCTGCCCAGCCGTCCCAGTATTGCCGCTCGCAGAGAGCCGGCTCGCCTCTGCGGCTTCCGCGAGCGCGTTGGTCAGTTCGTGCATTAGTCGATTGCACTTTAGCTGCTTCGCATTGCACTCGTGAAGCCAGCCGTAGTGTTCATCGCGTGGGTTCTGCTTCGCGGCGTTCCGCTGTTTCTTCTTGGTGCCGCGCTCACGGTCAATCTTTTCGCTTACACGTGCCTTCACGCGCGTGCGACTGAGATTGTAAACGTCGAGGGTCTGCGGGATCCTTAACAGTCGCTGGAAATCGAAGCTCGCGAGGCCGGAGCCGATGTTGGCGATCACGCAGTGATCGGTGTGCAGCAGGTCCTCGACCACTTTGGAGACCTTCTCAGGAATAGAATAGTAGGAGTCGGGTGTGAAACGCAGGCTCTCGGGCTCACTGGCAGTGCCATGTAGCTTGATGTACAGCGGCACGTACTCCGGAGCACTAGGGTCAGCCATAAGTCCGTTACAGTCGCGCTCGGAGACGACTTTGATGTACTCACTCTGCTCAAGCTCATCGTCGAGTGATTGGTCGAGGAGCTCGTCGAAGTTGAAGCTGATGATCGCGTCGAGGAATCGATGCTTCAGCAAGTGTGCGAGCAGCTCGTAGCCCAACAAGGTTGGGTGGCTGACGTTGTATTTCTCTGAGATCGTGTCGCGTACTCGCTTCGCTCCTTCCGGGGTGCGACTCAGCGCGATGAGGCGTGTCTCAAGCGCCTTGCGTTTCAGATTGTTGACGAGCTTTAGACGGTCGAGCTCGGCCTTGTCGTGTCCAAAGTCCTTCTCGAGGGTCTTAGCGAGCTCATCGCCGCGTTGCAATAGCGGTGAACTTGCGCCCGCGCCCACGACGGCTATGCAGTGCATCTCACGCTCAACCAGAGCCGCGTCGTAGGCTCCGCTGGGCTGGGCTTCTGCGAGCCGGTCTCTGACGTCCTTATCTGGTACCGAGATCGCGATGTGCCTTGCAATCAGGAGCGTCGCAAGGCCCTTAAGATTCTCTTCGCGTTTGACGTTTCTTGTCTCGCGCGCGAGATCCTTCTCTACCTTTGTGAGTTTACGTGGAGGCGGGCCTAGAATAGTCATATCTTGATCCAAGCAGTGGTAGAGTCACTCGACGCCACCCGAAACATTATCAGTATGCGGAACCCCAGGGGCCGCGAGCGCACAGGCACTCTCGCTCCCAGCTGTATGCGGGCGCGCCGTCGCGATCACCCGCACTTCGCAACGGACGACAACTAGCAGCACGAGCGCACACCCTGACACGCTCGCTCGCGCGTCCGAGCAGGCGTGATGTCACTCTCGCGAGCGCGGCGCCTCGCTGGAAGGTGTGTCTTCATGATCCCGCATCGTGCGATGCACCCGCCACAGAGTACTAAGCGCATGTGGAATCTGCCCGAGCGCCCACAGCGGACGCCAGATGTATGCCGCCGCAAGCCCAATGCCCCCCCGACGGGCTAGCGGTGACCAGTAGAGCATGTACGCGGGTCGCGGAAAGACCTCGCGTGCAACGGTCGTCAGCTTCTGTATTATCCCCATGTTGGAGGTGAAGAGTGCGGTGATCTCCTCCGCAATGACGTCGTTCTCGCTCCGCAGGCAGAACCGATGCGTCAGCACATCGTCGACTCCGAGCCCAACCGCGAGCTCGTGACCATCCGGGACGGTCCGCAGGCCAGCCGCGAAAGCCGCCACGCCATCGAAGGTGCGCGCTAGATCGAGCGCTCGCTGCCATTGCTGCTCGGACGCGCATGAGATAGCGCGCCTGAGATCCTCGAAAGCCTGGCATCCGGACATGTTTGCGTGATGCCCTGCGTGTATCACGACATGAAGCAGCAAAGTGTCACGGTCGGGAACGCTCAACTCGATCCCTCCGACATGCAAACGCTCAGACCTCGCGGAGATATCTGCCCAGATCGCCTCCGGTCTCTCGAACAAGCCGGGAATGGTGCAGTGGAGATCGACGCTTTTATCACCGAGCCGAAAATCGGTGCCGCCAGGATCTACCGACAGGGGGGTAAGCGCCCACGAGCGGAACCCCATCTCTTCCAGCAAGCTCACGGCGCGCGCACGATTCTTAGGCGCCACCATGATGTCTGAGTCACAGTAGATACGCAGCTCGCCTGGGTAGAGCCAATCGGCAAGCACCGGCCCCTTCAGGACGAGTGTCTCTATGCCCTCTGCCCCAAAGATGCACACAACCTCGGCGGTGAGGCTGTCCATCTCCAGTTTACGGACGGTCCGTAGCAGGCGAGGATCGAAATGACCGATCTCCATCGAAGACAGCGTCTTGACGTGTAATCCTGTCTCGGGCATGCCTTCGCAGTAGGTCAACGGACACGCAGTGTCACGCGATCAGTCGCTGCGCGCAAGCCGACCTCCAGCAGCAGCCTTCGTGCGCTTGAAACCTAAACATCGGGGCCATTCTGCGCCAAACCAATGTTTCTCACCGTCACCACTACCAGCCGGTGGAAGCACTAGCAAACCGCCCTGCGCCTGGCAGTCGATGACGCCATACCGCCGCTTGCGTCCCTCGGCCTCCGACCACCGGCCTGCTCGCCCGGAGAGACGTCGGGTACGCGGTGACGATCCTCGAAGTGACGTGGTAACTACGCCCCCCGACCCTGACTTATTAGGCGCAGCCCGATCTAACCGATCACGGATAGACACGGGTAAGAAACAAAGGCGCCGTCTCGGCAGCCGCCCACGAGCTCGCGCTCTCGCTTGAATAGCCCAATTTTCCTTCGTGTCAAGGACGCGATAGTGGACGACTTGACGTAGAGCGCTGGCCGTGAACACTAGATGAGCGAAAAGAACCCATATCTAGCCATACACATCTAAGGAGATAGGGCGGAGGGCCGATCGATGTACGAACACGGATCGCTACCACGAGCACGTCAAGACGGTCTCCTCGAAGAGACAGTCGGCGAGGAGCTCCTCCTCTACGATCAAAACAGCCACACCGCTCATTGCCTGAGCCCGATCGCAGCCTGCGTCTGGCGGCACTGCGACGGCGAACGCGACTTGGCTGAGCTAGCAGTACTCGCCGGGGTAAGCGAGGATCTGGTTGCTGCAGCGCTGCATGAGCTGCACGAGAAGGATCTGCTCGACGCCGAGCCCCAGCTCACGCAGAGCGCTATCTCTGGTGAATCTCGTCGGGAAGCGATCGGTCGGGTCGCGCGCTACGGCGCCGCCGCCGCCACGCCCTTCATCGTATCCGCAGCCGTCGCGACGCCAGCAATGGCCAGCTCTTCGGTATTCGAAGAAGATACAAAAGGCTGGACATGTAAAAAAACGCCGGAATTCAGTTGCTGTAGATGCGGCCCGGTCGGGGCCCACTGCGGCAACGTAGGTCCCAACGCAGCAGCTTGCGACGCAGAATGTGAAACAGTATTTGGCCAGCCGCTCTTTAGCTTTACAGCAGAAGCTAAATGCACCCCACTGTAGGTCAGTAAGCCATTGCTGTGTATCTGTAGAGCCCTCCAGGCGTCATTATCGTGCAATCTGCCGGCCCGTTTCTTCTACGGACCAAAAGGTCTGAACCGGCCATGTTTGTGTTGTGCATCTGGCCCGGATTTCTCGCGAGACCATTCGGAGAGATGGCTGATCTCGGAGCGCCTGGTGAACTCGGAATGTACTACCCGTTATTCTCGGTTGGCACGCAACTTTGCGGTCGACGCACTCACGGCCGAGGTCGCGAGTGCGTTCGGCCGTGAGGAAATCGAGACGCTCGTGCTCAAGGGCCCCGGTGCTCGCCAGGTGGCTCTATCCGGGCGAGGTGCGTACCTATAATGACTTTGACCTGATGGTGGCGCCTGATGCGCAGGCACGCGCGGTGACCGTGCTCGGGCGGCTGGGCTTCATCGAGTATTGCCTATGGATGCCAGTCCCGCTATCCCTGGATCCAGGGGGCACGGCGTTCGACCGGTCGGCTAAGAGGATAGTGGACTTCACTGTCAGTTGCCTGGGCTCGATGGCGACCTTGATGCGATCTGGGGTCGGCTCGCTGCAAACGCTGAGAGGCAGTTGATCGCTGATCGAGTTGAGGGTGCCCGATCGCGACACCGTACCGTTGCACGCTGCGCATCACGCGAACCAGGCTCGGACTGGCTGGCGCGCCTACCTCTGGCGCACAATCTGGATCATCGGCCAGGCTTTGGCGACGATTAACACGTTGTGGCGCATCCAGAGAGCGAAGGGCCGGGCGTAGAAGCATGGCGGGGGCGGCGCGGTGATACCGACAACGGTGCTAGTCGGAGACATCCCGTATGGGTCGAGCCTGGTCGGGTGGTGTCTGCGAGTCGCAGTTTGCGGACGCGTGCGCCGAGCTGACGCGTTCTGTCAATTGACTGCTTGCTGCGAGAGCAGCGCGCTGGCGGCTTGACTCGCGTCTCCCCGTTTTCCCTCGAGAACCATTGCGTTAGTCGCGGCGCACCGCACGGCTGCGAGTACTTGCTCTGGGCGTGAGCGGGCGGCTATCGAGTGCTCTAGGAGTTTGACGGCGCCCTCTCCGGCGGTGCGGGCGCTCAACGTCCAGGCGGCTCCGGGGCGGTAGCTTGTGAAGGCGATCACATCGACTGGTAGAGGCCTGTCGCCGGCTCGCCCGCCGAGGCTCTCGACGGGCTGCTCGTCGGTCTCGCGGGTGTCGTTGATGCGCACCGACAAAGGCTTGGGGTAGGGGTGAACGAGGCCGTCAGCGTCGAGCACGGCGTACTCGTCAGACCAGTATTCTGCGCCCGCCTTTACGAGTGCTGCCACGAGCGTGGTCTTCCCCGCGAAGCTCCTGCCCGGAAGAACGATCGCGCGGTCCTCTACGCCAACGACTCCGGCGTGGATGAAAACATGGTCGGGAGCGTGCAGCGCGATGTACATGCGTAGCTCGGCGTCGAGGATGCCGAGCGCGAGCCGCAGGTCAAACGGGCCCGTGATGGGCTGTTCGTCGCACACGACGCGCAGTAGCCCGTCATCGGTGTCTTTGACGAGCGCGAAACGGCCACGCTCGGGTGAGCGCTTCACTGTGCGAGCGCGTGGGGGTAGAAAGTCGGAAACAGCTGCGAAGTGCTCAGGGTCGGCGGTGACCGCCACGGTCACACCGAATGCCTCGACTGCCACCGACGCTGCGCTTTCACCTTCCACACATGGGACCGTAGCGGGTGTACATTTGGACCATGAACGATGTGCTGGTGATCGCTCGGCTGTGTCTCGTCGCGGTGTTCCTCATCGCGGGGGTCGCGAAGCTCGCCGACCGCCGGGGCACTCGGCAAGCACTGGCGAATTTCGACGTGCCTGCCCGCCTTATCGATCCGTTCGTGCTTCTCCTGCCCCTTGCTGAGCTTGCCGCGGCAACTGCTCTGGTGTTTCCGACAACGGCCCGCCGGGGAGCCGCTGGCAGCCTGCTACTCCTCGCGTTGTTCGTCGTGGGGCTCACCCGAGTACTGCGCCGCGGCGAGGCACCGGACTGCCATTGCTTCGGCCAACTGCACTCCAAACCCGCGAGATGGACAACGGTGGCCCGCAATCTCGTGCTGGCACTACCCGCCGGATACGTGACGCTAGCGGGCCCTGGCCCCTCGCTGACCTCATGGGTGGCTAACACCAGCGCGATTGACCTGGCGCTGATCGCGATTGGCGCACTAGCAATCCTCACGACAGCGACGTCCGTGCTTCTATGGCGCGAGAACCGCCGGCTACGCTCGACCGACGGCCGAGCAGTCACTGCGCCCCGTCAGATCGGAGCGCTGGCGCCGCAGTTCTCTTTGCCCTCCGCGGCGGGACGGGTCGTCAGTCTTCAGGAGCTCTTGGCCGATGAGCGGGCCTGCGTACTCACGTTCGTAAGCGCCGGGTGCGGACCCTGCGCTGCGCTTCTGCCCGAACTCGCACGCTGGCACGACACGATAACCGAGCGCCTAGCCCTCACCTTGGTCGCCCCGGGGGAGGCTATGCAGGCCGAGGCGCTCGCGCGTGAGCACGCCCTGACTGACGTGCTCATCGACGAGCAAGCAGCCGTCATGCACGCGTACGGAGTCTCGGGGACTCCCTCCGCCATTCTCGTCGCATCGGACGGCACGGTGCGCAGCGCGCCCGTCGCCGGCCACGTCGCGATCGAATCCCTCATACGTCTCGCGCTACAGGACGAAACGCATCCCGCTCCCGCCCGCGGCTGACCACAAGCGCCCCTTCGCCCGGTCAGCGGCGACGGCCCGAGTCGGTCCGTGAAGTGAGGTAGTGGCCCATCCCATCGGGCCGCTGCCCATCGGTGCCGTGTGCGCTTTCCCAGCCGAGCGGCATGTGGCATCGGACACGCCCACCGCCGCTGCGGACGCAAGGAACTCGCACCAGCACACGCGCGCGACACGCTGGACCATAGTGCCCATGCAGGCGTGACGACGGTGTCGCCGCCGGCATCTACCCCGCAGGCTGATGAAATCGGCTGACGGCAACTGATATCTCAGAGGCAGCGCGCTATTCTCAACCGCAAAGGCCTCTCAGGCACCGATACTGGCTATGGACCCGTGCTCACACCGGGCTCGAACCAGTGACCTCCGCCTTGTCGATTCGATCTAGGACGCAAACGACACGGCGCTATGTGGCCGAACCCTAACGTTATACGGATTTCAAGCTGCCAGCCGATCGTCGCTGGCGGGTAGTCCATCGTCGTTTGTGGGCAGAACGTGGGCAGGATTGTGGGATACGGAGCGCATCCTGCGTGCTGCCTCGTGGACCCGCTGCGGCAGCAGGTGGCTATACACATCCACAGTGGTCGAGGTTTTCGCGTGGCCCGCGAACGCCGCCACGAGCAGAATGTCCTCGCCTTGTCCGATCGCGTT
The DNA here is from genome assembly GCA_963784875.1 of uncultured Solirubrobacterales bacterium. Lineage (GTDB taxonomy): Bacteria > Actinomycetota > Thermoleophilia > Solirubrobacterales > Solirubrobacteraceae > Palsa-744. The sequence continues at coordinate 317,479 of CAWATE010000002.1, read as the reverse complement.
CGTAATAGCCGTGTGCCGAAGGTCGTGCAGGCGCACTTTCGCCGGCAGGTTCGCGCGATCGGCGTAGCGACGGAATACACGCGTGACCATGCGCGGGCTCAACGGGCGCCCGACCGGGTGGGATTGAAACCGTGCTCATGCGTCGCGCTCCTCCACGCGGGCGATGAGGTCCGCGAGCTGCCCGATACGCCCCTTTGCAACCGCGCGGTCCTCGTCGCTGACTTCCGGGTCTTCCTCAACAGCGTGCTCGGACTCGATGCGCGTCAGAAGCGTTCGCAGCAGCGCCTCCCGGTGCCGGCGCACGTCAACCTCGACAACGGATACCTCGATGGGCTCGATCCAGCCCACGACATCGAGCAGCGCTCGCGTGCCCTTCGCGGTGGTCAAACAGCCATCGACCGCGACGCGGATATCTGCTCGCCCGCGAGGCTCGATCAAGGCGCCGGCCTCCTCGAGCTGGCCGTGCAGGTCGAAGTAGAGCCCGTCGCGCAGCAGCGGGACAAGCTCGTCGGGAATGATGATGGTCATGGTCGCTCCTCTCGGTCGGGCCGAAGGGAAGCCGCCCAGCGAAGCTATGAATGGACCCCCGCAACCGCGAGAGCTACGGTGTGGCCCGTGGCATCCGAAGCAGCATCTTCGGTGTCCACAGGCCGGGTGGGTGCGTCAACACTCGCCCGGCCACTCGATTTTCTTGGTGGCGCCAGAGCAGAGCAGAACCCGCACCGAGCCGCAAGGCGCGTGCGGACCGTCCACCTGCCGGGATCAGGCGGCGAAGGTCGCCGACGCCAGCGCGCGCCGGGCCGCGTCGGCCCTCATCCTTTGTGTCAGCGCCGTCGAATCCCGACGAGTGGAGCCATGTGGGCAAAGTGTGGGCAAAACGGCGAAAATGTGCCCGATCCGACTCCCGATCCGTCACACTTAGCCGAAGAAAAACCCCGCAAATGCGGGGCTTTTCCCAGTGGGCGATATTGGGCTCGAACCAATGACCTCCGCCTTGTCGAGGCGGCGCTCTCCCAGCTGAGCTAATCGCCCTGGGATCGAAGTCGGATCGAAGCGTATCAACGCGAAAGCCACGGGCGCAGGCGCTCAGCGTACGCCGAGACGGTACGCAAAACCCAGGCCGAGCCTCCCAGAAACGCCCGAGTCTCACAATCGGTCAGGGCACGATCTGTCCCGGAACTCCGGCACCGCCAGATTCCTGACCGTAGACGCCCGCTTCCCCGGGGACTTCGACGCGGCGAGTGCTCGGGCCAGCTTCGGCCCCGGCTTCCACGGAGCTCGATCCACCGCTCGCGTCTTCGGCTTCACCGTAGGCGCTCTGCGAGCCATAGGGCGAGCGGCTGTCGTACGAAGCTTGCGTTGTCGTCGACCCGCCCGCGAACTGAGCAGCACTCTGGCCGGCCGAGGCTGCGGAGCACCTTCGCCTGCCTCGATCTTCTTGACCGCCGCGGCGACCGTGTTCGAGGAGATCGCAAAACCCACCCCGGTGGAGCCCGGCTGTGAGCCTTCGGACCTAGCCGCGTCACTTTGCGATCTGGGAGTTCACACCGATCACTTCGCCCTGTTCGTCGAGCAGCGGGCCGCCCGAGTTGCCCGGGCTGAGGGCAGCGTCGGTCTGGATCGCGCCCGGGATCTGCGCGCCGTCGGACGCTACGAATTACGGTCGAGCGCCGAGACGATGCCTTGGTGAAGGTCTCTTCGGGACCGTACGGGATCACGTGATCGTTGGTCAGGATCAGACCTTTGTCGTTGAGCATGCACGGACGCCTTCGTGGTACTCACGGTTGGTGTCGAGCCGCCGCCGGCGGCGAGCGTAAGCACCGCGGCCGCCATCTGCCCGACTCGCTCCCCTCTCGCCGCCGACGGCAGCTCGATACCCTAGGAGAGCTTCAACGGCGACGTGGCGGAGTGGCTACGCAGCGGCCTGCAAAGCCGTCTACACCGGTTCGACTCCGGTCGTCGCCTTTGAGAAAGCACTGCAGTAGGCACTTTCTTTGTTGTGTGGCGATTTGCAGGAGTTTACCGACGGGTGCGTCGAACTCGGCAGCCTTCCCAACAAAGCATTGCTCCATTTTTACAGAACATAACCTGAATTCACAGAGCTTCACAGGGTTCTGTGACTATCTGTGAGCTTTGCTATCTTTGCCGTATGGCGAAGAATCCCTACAGTCCGGGCGTAGGCACGCGTCCCCCCTTTCTCGCTGGTCGTGCTGGGGAGGTCCGACGCTTCGAACGACTGCTTGACGACTATCCGGAGAAGCGACGCAATGTGCGGATCACCGGTCTGCGCGGCGTCGGGAAGACGGTGCTGCTCAAGGAGTATGAGCGCATCGCACGACGGCGCGACTGGGTGGTCGTTCGCCGCGACTGGAGCGCGAGGCTGTGTGAGGAGAGCGACTTCGCGACTGCGCTCGCTGGCTATCTACAAGAAACGGTCGAGGCGCTCAGCTTCAAGGCCAAGCTCAAGAAGAGTGCCAGCGCTGCGCTGCAGGCGATCGGTCGGATTGAGCTTCAGATCGCCGAGGACGTGACAATCGCGATTCGTCCGGGAGCTTCGGAGCCGCCGAAGTCGGTGCTCGAGGATCGATTTCGCGTCGCGGTAGCGGAGGTCGGCAGTCTGGCGCGCACCCAGGACCGGGGAGTCGCGCTGCTCTTTGACGAGGCGCACAGCGTTTACGACCGCCCGGCCAAGCACCAGTTCCCTCTCGGCGCCCTTCTGTCTGCCATCGTTGCTGTCCAGGATCAGGACGAGCCCCCTCTGCCGGTCATGCTCGTGCTTTGCGGCCTGCCGCCTCTAACCGCCAACATCCACGCGGCACGAAGCAACGCGGAGCGATTGTTCCGCGCCGAGACGATCGAGAACCTGCCCCTGCAAGCCGTGCCGCCCGCGACGCTCAGCGACGCAGCACAGGCGCTTGTGGAACCGCCCAGCGAGATCACCTACGACGAGGGCGTTGCCGAACGGGTGGCGCGTGATGTCGATGGCTACCCGTACTCCATCCAGTGGTTCGGCGAGGCCCTATGGGACGCAGCTGACCTCTACGGCGAGCATACGATCAGCGATGAGCTTTACACGCGCGAGCGACGCGCGATTCAGAGCAGTCTCGACGATGAGTTCTTCGAGCCCCGCTATCGCGACGCGCGACAGGCCGATCAAGGAACGCTGCGTGTTGCCGCTTCGCTAGGCGGTGAGCGATTCACCAAGGCCGATCTGGATACGGCGACGGGTCGCTCAACGGGTGCGCTGGCACAAAGCCTGACGCGCTTGATCGCCGACAACCTGATCTACCGCGACGATCACGGTGTGTATGCCTACACGGCTCCGATGTTCGGAGAGTTCATGAGGCGGCGCCACCCTCGTCTGTCTGACGACGCTTAGCATTTCGCTAACTCGCGCCGATCGCACATTCATCGATGGAGAGGGGCCGCCGTGCATCTTCGCCGGGTCAGCTAGACCCTATGGCGCAGGTCGCCCGTTGGGTTGACCGTCGGAGCTAGGCCGGACACTCCTCGCGGGGGTTTGTCTGGCCGGAGAATGGCTCCGGCTGATCCCAAATAGTGAGGAGGTCCGGCCGTGTCCGGAATGGTGACTTATGTGGGCTTGATGTCCATGCCCGTTCGACGCATGCTGCGGCATTGATGTCTCGACGGGTGAGCTGTTGCGTGCGCGGACGAGGTGGCCGTCGAGGTGATCGCGCCGGGCAAGACACCGGCGCCTCGGGCTCACCCGCGATCCGGAGCCCGAGGCCGTAGATGGCGCGACTCAGCCAACCACCATCAGGCTGTTGCCTTCCGGATCGCGCAGCCAGAACAGCGGCGGCACCGGGTCCCCCATGCGGCTGATCTCGGCGTCGACGTCCACGCCTGCGGCTTTGAGCTCGGCGTGGTAGGCGTCAATGTCATCGGTGTGCAGGCCGATGCCGGTCTCACGGTTTCCGGCGGGCTCGCTATCGGACGGCGGTGGGGCGAGCGCGATCGTCGTCGCCGCGTCGCGCGGCGAAACTTCGACCCAACGGTAGCTGTTGCCGAAGGCTATGTCCGAGCGCTTCTCGAGGCCGAGCTTCTCGACATAGAAGTCGATCGCGCGATCCTGATCGGACACGGGGATGACGACCGTGTTGATCTTGTCGACGCGGGTTTTGGTGCTGGGCATGACGTCCTCCTTCGGATTGGGTACACACGCTGAGACCGCCGGCTCGGTCGAAACTCATCGCCGCGGCCACCGGCGTCTTGCGGCCGACCGCTCAGACCAAGCTCACTTTATTTCCGAAACGGGCGGCGGGCGACCTCACGCCGCTGCTTCGACGTCATCTAAGCTGGCGCTCAGCATGAAGCCCAATCGCTCGATCCCATCCGCGACGGTCATCCCGGTCCTGATCTACCCGGATGTACGCGAGGGGGTTGCCTGGTTGGAAAACGCTTTCGGGTTTCGCGAGCGGGTGCGCATCGGCGAGGACCACCGCTCACAGCTTGCCGTCGGCGACGGAGCGGTGATCGTGGGCGACGTGCGCAACGAGCGCCGGCCACCCCGGCCGGGCGAGGTGACACACGCGGTGATGGTGCGAGTGGAGGACGTCGACGCGCACTGCGCCCACTCCCGGGCCGGTGGCGCGCGAATCGTGACGGAGCCGACCGATTTCCCCTACGGCGAGCGCCAGTACACGGCCGAGGACCCGGCGGGCCATCGGTGGACGTTCTCGCAGACGCTCGCCGATGTCGCCCCGGAGGACTGGGGCGGAACCTCCGTCGGGCCCTGAAACTGCCGCTATGCGGGCCCTGATCCGTGCGCCGCGCCGACCGCGCGCCATCCGCGCCGGGTCGTGACCACAGCGAGCACGCCGACGACGATCATCACCGCGAGTTGCTCGACCAGCGACACGCCCGTAGGTGTGAAGCCCAGCGGCCCGTTCGGGGTCGCTGCCAGGCCCGAGGAGAGGAGCGGCAGCCCGGCCGTGTAGATCGCGACGGCGACCGCGATTACGATCATCGTCGCGGTCACGACCGACCCGCAGGCGAGTGCGGCCAGCAGCCGCGTGCGCGTGACGGGAACGGCGAACAGCACTCGCCGTGCAACCGCTACGCAGGTCGCGCCACAGACCAGGCCCGCCAGCTCCCAGGCGATGAACATGCCTCTGCCGGTCGGGCTGGCGTTGGGAGAGTGTTGGTGCCCGTGCGCCATTCGGACGAGCAGCGCGGTGAGACCTACGAACGCAAATATTGCGGCCATAGGCAGAGACATGAGGACACGCAAACGTGGTTCGCGGCGCGCTTGCACAAGCGCGGCCACGATCAGCGGCAGGGCGCCGAGGAGCACCGCAATCGAGCCGACCAGCGCCAGGACTTGCACGGTGAGGTGAGCGGAGCCAAGCAGCGGGTGCGCGCTCCCGGCGGCTTGAAACGGGTGGTCCTCGGTCGTCTTGTAGAACCCGAAGCCCGCGGCCGCGAACGCCACCCAGCAGGCGAGCACGCCGCTTGAGCTCGCCCGAATGCGATCGTCCACGGAGAGGACGTTCGCGAGGCTCGCGGGCGGGCGCACGTGCGCCCACAGCGCGCCGCGCAGCAGGTCGAGCAGCGCCCCCGGCCGCGGCCCGGTCTGATCGAGCAGCGCGCGCATCTCCTCTCCGTAGCGGCGTCGAAACGCAAGCGGGTAGAGCAGCAGCGCGAGCGCGGCCACGCGGCGGGTCATCGCAGCGCCCCCGCGATACGCAGCCGCTCCAGGCCGCGACCGGCGACGCGCTCGAGCGTCCGCAGTTGCTCCGCCAGCGCGCCCGTGCCGGCCGCGGTGAGCCGGTAGGGCCGGCGGCGATCTTCGGTCGGTAGGGCCTCGATCAGGCCGTTGCCCTCGAGCCGAGCCAGCGCTCCGTAGAGCGTGCCGGGCCCCAACCGCACACCCGCGACCTCCTCGACGTCGCGGGTGATCGCGTAGCCGTGCTTCGGGCCCTCCGCCAAGCTGGTCAGCACGAGCAGCCCGGGGTCTGTAGATCGCTCACTGGTGTATCGCATAACGTAATAGTAGCACTCAGGACAAGGAAGCCAGGGAAGACACAGCACGAGCGCCGACAGCTGACCCACGGCTACGCCGCGTGTGCCCCGCCGGCGCCCGCGGCGCTGGACGAAGTCAGACGCACAGGGGCCTCCCACAAATACACGTGCAGTCACTTTGCACGCGAGTCTCCTGCCCACCCGTCCGGTGGCCAAGTGCAAACGGCTCAGGCGCCGTGCACACCCGCCAACGCCCGGCCGAGCGACGCTTCGCTCTGCGGCCCGCGCAGCACGGCGTGGATGCGGCCGGCCGCGTCGATCACGAACGTGCTCGGCAAACCAGTCAGCCGGTAGTCGTTGCCGATGAGCCCTTCGCCGTCGCGCAGGTTCGGGAACGTCCACCCGTAGCGCTTTACGAACGCGCGCGCCCCCGACAGCACGTCGCTCCAGTCGATCCCCACGACCCGCCCCCGTCCGGCGGGACTCCGCGAGAAGCGCTCGATCGAGGGCGCCTCGCGCGCGCACGGCCCGCACCAGCTCGCCCAGAAGACGACCAGCGCTCCCCTTCCCTCCGCCGACCTCAGCAGGCCGGCGAGGGTGACCGGCGCTCCGGCCAGTTGCTCACGCGGCAGCGCGGGCGCCGGACGTCCGGTGGCGCCGGAGCGGTTGGAGGCCAGCCCAAACACGACCAACATCACGACCGCGGCCAGCGCGAGTGCCCCGATCAGCAATCGCCGTATGCGCCGGGCCCTCATCGCGCGCGCGTGCTCAGCCATCGCGCACGCGTGCTCAGCGCGAGGCGAGGATCGGCACGTCGTGGGCGATATCCGCCGGGAGAAAGCTCGACGCGTACACGGTCGTGCGCTTGCCCGAGGCGGTGATCCCGTAGACGAGCCCCGTGTGGTTGATGAACTGGGGCTGGGAGGCGTCCCGTTCTGAGCCCACTCCCCACGCCTGCCACACGCGCGCGAGTTCATGCGCCGAGCCGACCAGGTACTGCATCCGCCCGGTCATCCCATGGCGCGCGAGAAACGCCGCGACGGCCTTCGGCGTGTCTCCGCGCGGATCGACCGACACGACGATGATCTGCGCTTTCGAGGAGACCTTAGGTCCCATCAGGTTCTGCGCGACGCGCAAATTGGACGCGATCAGCGGGCAGACGTCGGGACAGTTGGTGTAGAGGAACGTCACCAGCACCGCTTTGCCGCGATAGGAGTCGATGTTGACAGGCCGGCCCAGGTAGCTGCGCAACGCCAGCGGCGGGGCCGCGGTCACGGGCGAGAGCAGCCCCTCTGCGCGATAATCGGCCTGCTTGGCCTGCGCGCTGGACGCCGAGGGATTGCCGCCTGTCGCGACCAGCGCGATACCGCCCGCGATCACCACGAGCACCACGAGCGCGAGCAGCACCCGGAAGTCGAGACCTCGACGGCGCATCCCACCGAACTTATCAGCGCGCCGGACAGCGCGCGTCGGCAAGAAACGTTGCAAACCTTCCCTTGTGATGCATCTTGCAGCGGGACCTGTTAGCTTGCCTCGCGTTCGTGCCGAGTCCTTCGCCCCCTGGGGCGAGGGAGCGGGGGACCCAGTGCAGCCGGCCAAAGGCTGCGGGGGCGAATCGCCACCAGTGTGGCGTAGCGTGAAAGTCACGCGAGCCCGACAGCTAACCCCGTAGGCGCCAAGCAAACAGCAGAAAGGACGCCTTCGCCCATGCCGGGATTCCCGCGTGATCTTGCCGTTGCCGACCCCTGGGACGCCTCCCTCTCCCGCTCCCACGCCCGCCGCGCCCGCGCCCGCGCCCGCGCCGATCGTGGACGTGGCGCGCGCGCCAACGCCATGCGCGTCAACGCCACTCCTCCGTCGCACGGGCTCCCGCACGCGCGAGCGAATCGCCCGCTGACACAGCGCGACCTCGCCAACGGCGAGCCCTGGGAGCTGTCGCTGGGCCGCTCGCGCGCGCGCCGTCGTGCCGCGGAGCTGCGCTTCGTGCCGGCCGGCACGCGCGCCAAGCGCCTCTCTTTGGGCGCCCTCGTAGCGCTGAGCGCGGGACCGACCGCGACCCTCGCCGCCGCGAGCTCGAGCCCCGTCTCGCCCGCCGCCGGGCCGCCGACGACGAGCGAGAACACGATCGTGCTGAGCGCGGGCGCCGAAGGCAGGCAGGTCGAACTGCTGCAGCGGGCGCTCGGCGGGGTCACCGTCGACGGCGTGTTCGGCGCGGAAACCGAAGCAGCGGTGGGTCGCTTTCAGGCGAACCATGGATTGACGGCCGACGGTGTCGTCGGCCCGCTGACGAGCACCGCCCTGCGCGGCACTCCGTTGACGGCCTCGGTAGCGAGCCTGCAGAGCGACGTGGGAGTGCGCAGCGACGCGGTGAACATCTCAGACGCCTCCCCTTCCGTGCCCGCCGCGACCGCAAGCGGATCGAGCGAAAGCGGGGCGACGAGCGAAGATGGCGAATCGGCACAGACGCAGAGCACCGGCAACGCGGTGCAGCGCTTGCAGGCCGCCCTGCACGTGACACCCGACGGCGACTTCGGCCCCGAGACGGAGGCCGCGGTACGCCGGTTGCAGGCTCGCCACGGGCTGAGCGTGGACGGGGTTGTCGGGTCCGCGACTTGGAACGAGATCGGCGTGAGCGGCGAGGAAACGCTCACCCCTCCCCCCTCCGCACTCCCGGCCATGCACACGAGCGACGCACACGCTGCCAGCACCGACGCGTCGACGACGAGCGCCTCCACCGTCAAGACCTCCGGCAACACGTCCTCGACGGACGGCGCGCCGTCCGGGGAAAGCTCCTCGGGCGGCGGCGGTAACGCGGTGTCGCGTCTGCAGGCGGCGCTGCACCTGACGCCGGACGGCGACTTCGGCCCGGCGACCGAGGCGGCGATCCGCCGGCTGCAGGCGCGCCACGGGCTGACGGTCGATGGCGTCGTCGGCCCCTCGACGTGGGGTCTGCTCGGCGTGAGCAGCGAGAGCACGCTCACCCCGCCCGCTGCAGCGGTCGCACACGGCGGCTCAGGCGACGGCGCGAGCGGCGGCAGCGGCTCGAGCAGCACCGCGGGCGAAGGCGAAGGCGTCGTCGCGCGCGTGATCGCAGCCGCGAACGAAATCGCGACGAGACCGTACGTGTTCGGCGGCGGGCACGGCTCGTTCCAGTCGGCCGGGTACGACTGCTCGGGCTCGGTCTCCTACGCGCTGCACGGCGGCCGCCTGCTGAGCTCGCCGGAGGACTCGACCGGCCTCGAGTCGTTCGGCGAAGCCGGGCCGGGTAGGTACATAACGATCTACGCCGACGCGGAACACGCGTGGATGACGATCGACGGACGGCGCTACGACACGATCGCGCTGCAGGAGACCGGCAACAGGTGGTCTGACTCGATGACCTCGACCGCCGGCTACGTCGTGCGCCACCCCGCCGGGCTGTAGACGCTCGCGGGCAGTAAGCATTTTTGAGAGGCGCGGGGCTTTCGCCCCGCGTCGCGTGCGCAGCGTGGTGACGGCACGCGCCGTGTTCGGGCATTCATCGGGGTGCGCGTCGGGTGCGCGCGAACGACCGCGATCGCGAATACCGTCCCAAGCGCGGCCTAGCTTTTCCTCTTTAGTCATACGACGAGACGAAAGGCGAGCCAAGGCCATGCTTGCAAGGGCGCATACGTTCACCATCGAAGGACTGCACACCCGCCATGTCACGGTCGAGGTGGACATCCGGCCGGGACTGCCATCGTTCGCGATCGTCGGCTTGGCGGACGCGGCGGTGCGCGAGGCGCGCGAGCGCGTGCAGGCGGCGATCATCAACTCGGGCTACGAGTTTCCGGCCAAGCGGATCGTCGCGAACCTCGCCCCCGGCGACGTACCGAAGGCCGGCCCGGCGCTCGACCTCGCGCTCGCGTGCGCGGTGCTCGCGGCCAGCGAGCAGATTCCACGCGAGCGCCTCGATGACCACGTGCTCTACGGCGAGCTGTCCCTCGACGGCGACGTGCGCGCCGGCCACGGCACGCTCGCGGTCGCGCAGGGGGGCGCGCAGGACGGCTTTCAGGCACTCGTCCTCGCCGGCGCGCGAGCACGCGAGGCGAAGCTCGTGGACGGGATCGAGGTGCTCGTCGCCGAACGGCTGACGAGCGCGGTGCGCGTGCTGCGCGGCGAGCCTGCAGACCCGCTGCCAGAGTCGCCCCCAGCCGCCGAGCCTGGCATCCATACGACGAGCGCTCTCAGCTCGGACCTGAACGAAGTGCGGGGCCAGCATCACGCGGTCAAGGCGCTCGTGATCGCGGCAGCCGGCGGGCACAACAGCCTGCTGAGCGGGCCACCGGGAACCGGCAAGACGATGCTGGCTCAACGGGTCTCCTCGATCCTCCCGTCGCTCAGCCGCGCGGAGGCGATCGAGGTGACGCGCATCCACAGCATCGCGGGTGGATTTGAGAGTGAGCTGGCCGGCAGCCGCCCGTTTCGCGCCCCCCACCATTCGATCACGGCGGCAGGCCTGATCGGCGGCGCGCGGCGGGGCTGGGTCGGAGAGGTCGTGCTCGCCCACAACGGCGTGCTGTTCCTCGACGAGCTGTCGGAGTTCGCGAGACCGACGCTCGAGGCGTTGCGCCAGCCGCTCGAGGACGGGCGCGTGGCGATCGTCAGGGCGCGCCACTCGGGGGTATACCCGGCGCGGTTCATGTTGGTCGCCGCGACCAACCCGTGCCCGTGCGGCTATGCGGGCAAGGGATCGCGCTGCAGATGCACCGAAACCGAGCTGGCCCGCCACCGCCGTAAGCTGAGCGGCCCGCTGCTCGACCGTATCGACCTGCTCGTGAACCTCGAGCGCGACGGCGCGCATGACCTGAGCGCACCGCCGCTGACGAGCTCCGAGCTGGCACGCGAGCGGGTGACCGAAGCGCGCGAACGCCAGGCGGCGCGACTGGAAGATGACGGCGCGGCGGTCAACGCGCAGATGAACGTGTGCATGTTGCAGCGCCACGCGAAGCTCGAGCAGAAGGGCGAGGAGATGTTGCGCGGCGCCAGTGAACGGGGAATGCTGAGCGCGCGCGCGCAACACCGCGTGCTGCGCGTGGCAAGGACGATCGCCGACCTGGGCGGCAGCGAGCGGGTGCGGGGCAGGGATGTCGGCGCCGCGCTGGCGCTGCGCCCGCAGGACAGCTTGCAGGGAAGCCGAGCGGCATGACCATCACGCGCGACACGAACGAGGCCGGCGCGTGCGCCGGCTGCCTGCGCCGCAGCCGGCTGCTCGCGTGGCTGAGCTCGCGCCTGGACTATCGGTCCAAGGACCGCGAGCGGGTGATCGAGCTGCTCGCGCTGGGCGATGAGGATCTGCAGCAAGCGATCGGCGGCGGGCGGCGGGAGGAACTGAAAGCGCGCTACGCCCGGTTCGACCCGAGTGAGGAGACCGAGCCGGTGGAGGGTGTGGAGCGGGTGTGTCGCCACGATCGCGCCTACCCGCACGCACTGCGAGACGGGGATGCGCCGCTGATGCTGCGCGTGGCGGGTGGTGTGGCGAGGCTCGGCGAGCTGACAGCCACCCCGGTTGTGGCGATCGTCGGCAGCAGAAGGGCGACGGACTACGGCATGGAGATGGCCAAGAGCCTCGCCCGGGGCCTGACCGCGAGCGGCGTGACGGTGGCGAGCGGGCTCGAAGACGGGATCGCGGTCGCCGCGCACGCCGGCGCGCTGGAAGTCGAGCGCGGGACCGTGGCGGTCCTGCCTGGAAGCCTTGACATGGCTTGCCCGGCGCGGCGGCGCACGCTGTACGCACGCCTCACGTCGGCCGGCTGTGCGGTGGCGGAGCTGCCGTGTGGCAGCCCCGTGCGGCGCTGGTGCTACACGGCGCGTGCGCAGACCCTCGCGCGACTGGCGGGACTGACGATCGTGGTCGAGGCCGACGAAGACCCCGGCGAGCTGCTGGTCGCAAAGCTGGCGCAAACACAAGGCAGGACCGTGGCGGCGGTACCGGGACGAGTGACCTCGCCCGTGTCGCGGGGAGCACACGCGTTGCTGATGGCGGGCGCCGAGATGGTGAGAGGACCAGAGGATGCGCTCGAGCTGCTGAATGGGTCGGAGACCTTGGGACAGGTCCAAGCCGCACAGCCAAAGATCCCGGCGCGACGAGATACGTCGATGCAGCGAAAGGACGCGGCTCGGCAGGAGATCCCGATCCAGCCCAACACGCGGGTGCTGCCGCGGGTCACTACGCAGCACGCGCAGGGGGAGCTCGAGCCACGGTTGCAGACGATGCTCGAGCAGGTGGGCGCCGGGCGCGACACACCCGACAAGTTGTCGGGCGAGCACGACGCCGGAGAGGTGCTGATGGCGCTGACCGAGCTCGAGCTGAAGGGGCTGCTCGCACGAGGTGATGGAGGGCGCTACGTACCCAGAGATGCCTTGACTGTCACGGGTGCCAAGTAGGCTGAGCCGCTGTCAGAGGCGCCAAGTAGGCTGGACTCGAGCTATGAGTACACGTGCCGAGGGGATCGAGAGCCGAACGGCGCGACAAGCTCTGCGGATCGATCGGTTGGAGCTTATGGCGATCGCCATCGGCGGCGCGATCGGCGCGCTGGCCCGCGTGAGCCTCAGCCGGGCGTTCCCCTCAGCAACGGGAACCTGGCCATGGGCGATTTTCGCGATCAACCTCGTGGGCGCGTTCATGCTCGGCTATTTCGTCACCCGCCTGCAGGAGCGCCTGCCGGTCTCGACCCTGCGCAGCCCGCTGCTCGGGACGGGGCTGTGCGGAGCGCTGACAACGTTCTCGACCGTGCAGGTGGAGATGCTGCAGATGATCGACGCCCACCGCAACGCGCTCGCCGCCGGCTACATCGCGGCCAGCGTGATCGGCGGCTATTTGATGGTTCACGTCGCCTCCGCGCTCGTGCGCCGGGTTCGGACACTCGCATGAGCGCAGCGGTGTGGATCGGGGTGGCGGTACTCGGCAGCGCGGGCGCGCTGGGCCGGTTTCTGCTCGACGGCTGGATCTCTGCGCGCACGTCGAGCGGTCTGCCGGTAGGCACACTCGCCGTCAACGTCAGCGGCGCCTTGCTGCTCGGACTGTTCACCGGCACCGCTCTCACCGGCAACGCGATGGTGCTGGTCGGCTCGGCGACGATCGGCTCGTATACGACGTTCTCGACATGGATGCTCGAGACGCACCGTCTCAGCGAGGACGGCCGCAGGGACGCGACCGTGAACGTGCTCGCGAGCATCGTCCTCGGGCTCGGCGCAGCGGCGCTTGGACGCGCGATCGGCGGTTGGTTGTGAGTCATCACGGCGAAGATGGATCGGGGCTGCCAGGGGAGGAGAGCCTGAAGCTCACCACTTACTTCGGCGAGCGCGACCGCACGGACGGCCGGCTGGTCGCGGACGCGCTGCTCGACCTGTACGGAGAGCATGAGATTCAGAGCAGCATGCTGCTAAGGGGCATGGAAGGCTTCGGGCTCGAGCACCATCTGCACACCGACCGCCTGCTGACGCTGTCAGAAGACCTGCCGGTGGTCGCGATCGTGCTCGACACGCCCACGCGCATCGAGCGGCTGCTCGCCCCGGTGCGGGAGATCCAGCGTCGGGGACTCGTGACGCTCGAGCGCGCGCGGATGCTGCGCGCGCTCGACCTACAGGGCGCTTCGGCGGCGATTGCGGCCAGCGCGGAGAGTGGGCAGGAGACGACCAAGCTGACGGTGTATCTGGGACGCCATGAGCGCGCGGCAGGCCGCGCAGCGTTCGCCGAGGTATGCGACACGTTCCGCGCCGAGGGCGTCGCAGGCGCGACGGTACTGCTCGGCGTCGACGGCACCCACCACGGCGAGCGCCGCCGTGCCCGTTTCTTTGCGCGCAACGAGCAGGTGCCCGCGACGATCGTCGCAATCGGTGAGTCCGAGTCGATCGCGCGCGCCGTGTCGCAGCTCCATGGCGTGCTGTCAAACCCTCTGACGACGATCGAGCGTGTGCGCATATGCAAGCGCGACGGCGAGACACTCGCCCCACCGCACGAGCCGACGGGGAGCGACGAGCACGGGCTCGAGCTGTGGCAGAAGCTGACCGTCGTGAACTCGGAGGCAGCTCGATACGAGGGCCGAGCTGTGCACGTCGAACTTGTTAGGCGCCTACGCGAGGCGGGAGCAGCGGGCGTAACAACGGTGCGCGGCATCTGGGGCTTTCACGGCGAGCACGCCCCCCACGGCGACCGACTCCTCTCCGTGCGCCGGCACGTGCCCGTGATGTCGATCGCGATCGACACGCCAGCACGAATGGCAACCCTGTTCCCGATCTTCGACGAGCTGACAGCAGAGCAAGGACTGCTCACGAGCGAGATAGTCCCGGCGATGGAGACCTCAGGGGGTGGCGAGACGCGAGGGGGACTGCGGTTGGCGGCGACGAGCGCGTGGCGGGGCAGGCGGTGATCGCCGCGCCACTTGTCTGCTTTCTGCCGGCTGGCCTGTCCTCTGTCGTGATCGGAGGGGAGCTGCGAAAAGGCCTCCGCGGCGTGATCATCACGGGATGGGATCGAAGCCGGCGTACTGCAGCGGTTCGGCGCGGCCGCCCAGCTCTCCTACGGAACTGCCGTTACGTATTTGACCGTCCGATAACCTTGTCGAATATAGGCGGGCGTACCCGGTGGCGGATTAACGACACGGACCCAACGGTAACGCCAGGGACCCTGTACGGCTACATAAGCGCCCGGAAGCGTGCTGTGTGGGGCATCCATTCCCGCCGGGTTGCGGACTCCGAGTTGTTGGGCTAGCGCAGCTCCCGCTAGCAGGAGGCAAATTACAGTGATCACCCGCGCTCTTGCGGCGTGCCGAGATGCCGAGAACAGGTGCTCGCGAGACCGCAGCGTCCACGTTTGCTTAGGCCGGCGCGCCTTCTTGGGCCGGCCTGGTTGAATGCCGAGCTTCTCCATGGCGGAGGCGGACCAAACCGGGTCTTCGCCACTCGTCGGCTTTGCCGACCGGCGAGACGCGTGCGAATGGCGATCACTCGTCGCTCGGTGGTCCCTCTCCCATGGGTAGTCTCCGTGTGTTGGCATAATCCAATATTTTGCATGAAGACTGCCGTCTGATGTAAAGACTGGACAACAGTTCGAGCCTTAGGACTTGCTCTCAAGTTCAGGCAGCCCACCTGGCACCGGCCATCAGCCGCTCCGCAAAGCATTTGACCGTGGGTATGACTGTTCGCCTCGTAAACGCCCGCGCGAATCGTGGCGTCTACGCCAACCGCAAGGACCCTCCAGGAGGGATTACGCGATGGCTGTGACAATCGGCAGCTGACCTAGGGCAGCGGTCCTTTCCCAGACCGAGATTTGGGATCCGCGACTTACTAACCCCGTCGTCATCAGCCGCCCCGACACCGCGACCGACGGCACTTTTCCCGAAAGCGGATGAAGGGACTCGAACCCTCGACCTTCTGCATGGCAAGCAGACGCTCTAGCCAACTGAGCTACATCCGCGCGACGCCCAGGATTCTAGCCCGCTGCGCTCCAGCTCGCGTCCGCGACGCCCCCGGGAAGTTCTCGGCACTGTCGGGGTCACTGTAGGCAGCACCCCGGCACGTCAACCCGAAGGGAGACCCGATGAACGGCTCACAGGAGCAGCAGACAGCGCGATCCTCCAGCCACCGACGCGTACACCGCCTCGCCGCGGGGATCACGGCCGCGATGCTGGTGTTCGCCGGCTCGCTCGTCGCGCTCGCGCTCGCCGCCGGCGTCCCGACCACGATCAGCTCCGCATCGAATGCAAAGCTCGGCGAGCAGCTCGTGGTGGAAGCACACGGACGCACGCTCTACGCGCTCAGCCCAGAGACCGCCCATCATCTCCTGTGCAAGAGCAGCGAATGCGCCAAGTTCTGGCCCCCGCTCACCGTGCGCTCGCACAACACCAAGCTCACTGCCGGATCCGGCGTGCACGGGCACCTCGCGCTCCTGCGCCGTCCCAACGGAACCTGGCAGGTCACGCTCAGCGGACTGCCGCTGTACCGCTACTCGGGGGACCACGCCTCCGGCGAAGCCAACGGCCAGCACATCCACAACTTCGGTGGAACCTGGCATGTCATCTCTGCCGCCGGCAACGCAAGCCCCGCGACGCCCACCACACCCACCACGCCGACCACACCTGGCTATACCGCGCCCGAATACGGCACGAGCAGCACGTCCACTCCAGCGCCCACACCCAGCACGACGCCTAGCACCACGCCCACCTATACGGCCCCCACCACGACCCCGACGACCCCCACCTACACCACACCCACCTACACCACACCCACCTACACCACCCCAACCTCCACGTCTACGACGCCCGGCTACGGCTACTGACACGTCCTGGCCGGGGCTCGTCACGATAGTCGTCACACGTGGCGCTGAGCGATGAGAAGCACATGCTGCTCACCACGTTCCGTCGTGACGGAGCCCCGGTCTCGCGCCGGCTCTACGCCACCCTGACTCGACCCGGCCGCTCTCCTCGGCATATTGTCGAGCTTAGATTCCCTGCTGCTCCTCCGGGCTCCTGGCATACTCCGAGCATGCCCGGCGACCACGCCTACTCCCGCCTGTCGATGGCGATGTCAGCCTCCACGCTGCGTGCGATCGGCAAGCTGAACGTCCCCGTCTACCGCCTCACCCGCGGTCGACTGTTCAATAAGGTCGGTCGTGCGCCCGTGCTGCTGCTGACCTCGATCGGGCGTCGCTCCGGGCAGCCGCGCACCGCGCCCGTGCTCTATCTCCGCGACGGCGAGCAGGTGGTCGTGATCGGCTCGAACGCCGGCAACGTGCGTGCGCCCGCATGGTCGCTCAACCTGCGGGCGAACCCCGGCGCTGAGATTCAGATCGGCGGCGAGCGCCGGCTCGTACGCGCGCGCATCGCCGAGGGCGAGGAGCGCGCGGAGCTGTGGCAGAAGATGAACGTCGAGTACGAAGGCTTCGACGATTACGCCACGCGCACCGCGCGCGACATCGACGTTTTCGTGCTCGAGCCTCGCTAGCTGCTCCAGCCCCCCGCTCCCTCCACCCGGCCCTCCCTCCTCCCGCTCGGCCTCGAGCCCCGCCAAACCGAGCGGCCGGCTCACCCGGCCGGCGGCGTGTACTAGCCTGGGAGCATGCGTTTCTTCGGCCATGACAAGGCTTCCATGATCGAGCCGGCCGCCTCACTGCCCGGCCGCGAACAGGCGATGCCCCTGCCGGCCAAGCACGAGGTACTCGGAGTTCCGCTCGTCGGTCCCTTTCCGGACGGTGTCGATACCGCCGTATTCGGCATGGGCTGCTTCTGGGGCGCCGAGCGGGTCTTCTGGCAGGCTGACGGCGTCTACACGACCGCGGTCGGCTACGCCGGCGGGACGACGCCGAACCCTACCTACGAGGAGGTGTGCTCCGGCAGGACCGGTCACACCGAGGCGGTGCTCGTCGCGTTCGACACCGCCGCCACGAGCTATGCAGAGATGCTGAAGCTGTTCTGGGAGGGGCACGACCCGACCCAGGGAATGCGTCAAGGCAACGACGTCGGTACCCAGTACCGCTCGGCGATCTACTGGCGCGACGAGGCTCAGCGTGTCGCGGCGGAGGCCTCGAGAGACGCCTATCAGCAGATGCTGAGCCAGGCCGGCCACGGCGAGATCAGCACCGAGATCGCTCGAGCCGGCCCGTTCTACTACGCCGAGGACTACCACCAGCAATACCTCGCCAAGAACCCGGCCGGCTACTGCGGGCTGGGCGGCACCGGAGTCAGCTGTCCGATCGGCCTTACCCACCAGCCCTGACAGATCGCCGGCCTGCCCTCGCTGGACCGACCGCAGCCCCGGCAGATCGCCGTCTGCCCTCGCCGGACCGACCGCGCGAACCCACCGCCGCGACTCAACGAGCGGTCAACGCGGAGCTCCTCGAAGCGCCGATCGTTAAACACCGCGACCCCGCCAAAGCGGGGCCGCGGGTCGTTCGCTGTGCGACACCCGGACGCGCCCGGAGGAACGGCGCGCCCGGACGACTTCTCTGGCCTACGTGGCCCCTCCGAGCGCGGGCTGTCCCGAGCTCGAGCCGGGCTGCCACGCAGGCGCGTGCGGCCCGCCGAGCGTGGGCACGTCCGAGGGGTAGACCTCGTTGCCGTGGATCGCGTGATCGCCGATCTCCAGCTCCTCATCAGAGAGGCGCAGCGGCACGAAGATCCCCACGAGCTTCAGCAGTACGAATGTCATCACGCCGCTGAACACGATCACCCAGGCAGCGGCCTCGGCCTGCCAGCGCAGCAGCGTCCAGCTGCCACCGTTGAACACGCTCGAGAAACCCGGGAGGGGAGACGCGCCGCCGATCCCGATGTACTCGATCAGCTTCGGATCGGCGAACAGCCCGACCATCAAGCCGCCCATCAGCCCGGCGATCCCGTGGGTGTAGATCACCCCCAGCGTGTCGTCGACGTGCCTGAACACCGGCGCTCGACTGAGGAACCTAATCGACATCCACACGATCGACGAGGCGATCACACCAACGGCGATCGCACCAAAGCCGTTGACGAACCCAGCGGAAGGTGTGATCGCCACGAGCCCGGTGATCATTCCGTTTACCGAGCCGATCAACGAGGGCTTGTCGCGGAAGATGTAGTCCCAAGCGATCCATACGAGCATCGCCACCGCCGTGCACAGGTTCGTGTTGAGCACCGCGGCCGATGCGTTCGCGCCGGCGTAGTAGGAGTCTCCACCGTTGAATCCGTTCCAGCCGAGCCACAGCAGGCCGGCGCCGGCCGCGACCATCAGCAGGTTGTTCGGTGCGTCAACCTCGCGATCTCGCTGCAATCGTGGCCCGATCACCGCCGCCGC
This sequence comes from uncultured Solirubrobacterales bacterium, assembly GCA_963784875.1. GTDB lineage: Bacteria > Actinomycetota > Thermoleophilia > Solirubrobacterales > Solirubrobacteraceae > Palsa-744. Next base: position 298,714 of record CAWATE010000002.1, on the reverse strand, counting down.
GACAAAACCGGAGATCCCGGCCGCGAGATGGATCACATATCCGCCCGAGTAGTCCAGCGCGCCGTGGGCCGCGAAGTAGCCGCCGCCCCAGATCAGGAAAGCGTTGACCGTATAGACGAACGTGATCCACAACAGCACGAACGGTATCCACGCCTTGAAGCTGATCCGCCCGAGAACCGAGCCAAGCATCAGGATCGGGGTGATCGCCGCGAACACGAACTGGAAGTAGACGAGCGAGGCCTCGGGGAAGTGGAACGGCGGGCCCGAGCTGATCGACGGAATGACCGCCTGGCCCTCCTCAGCCCCGGTTGAGAGCACGGTTCCTGAGCTGCCCCACATCGTGCCGATGAATCCTTTGGTGCCAAAGATCCCCGATCCACTCTTGGCGATGGGGCTTCCAAAACCCATCTTGAAGGCCCACAGACACCAGGCCACGAGCACGAGTGAGAACGCGACAAAGGTGAGCATCATGCTGTTCACCGACCAGCGCTTCTGCATGACGCCGCCGTACAGGACCGCCAGGCCAGGCAAGCTCATCAGCCCGACGAACGTCGCCGCCGTCATCTGCCACGCGTTATCGCCTGCGTTCAGCCAACTTGGGTATGCCAGCCAGGTCATGTGCCTCCGTTTCCCTACCGTTGTGAATTGACCAGTGCACTCGAACGCACTCGGGTGCATCCCTGCTATTCGCAGGTCCCGGTATGAAACCCGGCATCGCCTGATGCCGGTAGGGCCATCGTGGCCAACACTTGGCCTCGGGGTTTAGACATTTGTCTAGACGCCCTTCACACGCCCTGAAAAAGAGGGTTCTCGAGTCAGTCGAACGGGAAGCCCGCGCGCCGGCAGGACGCCCGCAGCTCCGCCCTGACGCTCTTGAACGCGCCTGGCGTCGCACACACGATCCTGGCCTGCCCGCCACAGGCATGCTCGGTAGCTCCGCCCAGCGTGCTCGCGAACGTCACTTCGATGCAGTCCTTGCGCGTCGGCCCTCCGCTGCTCAGCGCATAGGCGCCGAGACCGATCAGCGCCAGCACCACGCATGTGAGGAGCGCCGCCACCGCGATCCGCTCGCGCCGTCCCCAGCTCAGTGGCTCGGACAGCCGCTTGGACTGATCCTGCATGATCATGAGCACGGTGGCGAGAGACTACTGCGCAGCTGGTGGGGCGTCCGGGTCTGGCTGAAACGACAGCGCGGCCGAGTTGATGCAGTAGCGCTGTCCGCTCGGACCGGGGCCGTCGTCAAAGACGTGGCCAAGGTGGCCACCACAGGCGCGGCAGATCACCTCGGTGCGGCGCATGAACAGGCCGTTGTCCGGGCGCAGCTCGACAGCCTCGGCGACCGCCGGCTCGGTGAAGCTGGGCCAACCGGTACCCGATTCGAACTTGGTGTCGGCGGCGAACAGCACGGCTGAGCAGGCCGCGCAGCGGTAGTCGCCGGACTCCTTGTTGTAGACGTACTCGCCCGTGAACGGCGCCTCGGTGCCAGCCTTGCGCAGCACATCGTACTGAGCGGGCGTCAGCTGCGCGCGCCACTCCTCATCCGTCTTTAGGACCTTCTGCTCGCTGTTCGCCATAAGCACACGTTCTAGCACCAACCAATCCCATCAGCCAAGCAGATCCGGGCTTCCTTTCAAGACCGGTCCCGCGAAGCGGTTTTCGGTCTTGAAAGGAAGCCCGAATCCTGCGCTGCTATTATGATCCTTACGTTCACGTTAGATTCTAATAGGACCATCGGGAGCCGATCGTCTTGACCGCCACGCCCACCACCGCACCCCAAGCTTCGAACCGAGCCCCGAAGTCACGCTTCGGGGTCGCCGCCGGCCACGAGAACTACAAGTGGTGGGCACTCTCCTGCACGAGCCTCGGCATGCTGCTAGCGGCCACCAACTCGGGCACGCTGATCATCGCCCTGCCCGACCTCGAGCGCTCGCTGCACGCGTCCCTGCTCGCGCTCGTGTGGGTGATCCTCGCCTACCTGATCGCCGCGACCGTGCTCGTGCTGATGGCCGGACGGCTGAGCGACCTGTTCGGGCGCAAGCGCGCCTACGTTGGCGGCTTCGTCCTGTTCGCGCTCGCCTCGCTCGGTGCCGGCTTCTCCACCGGCGCCACCGTCCTGATCCTCTGGCGGATCCTGCAGGGAATCGGCTCGGCCTTCCTGTTCGCCAACGCCGCCGCGCTCGTCACCGACGCCTTTCCCAAGGAGGAACTCGGCCTGGCGATGGGCACCAACACGATGGTCGCCGCGATCGGTCTCGCGATCGGCCCGGTGCTCGGCGGCGCGCTGGTGGCGATCTCCTGGCACTGGGTCTTCTGGTTCAACGTGCCACTGGCGCTCGGCGGCGCGCTGTGGGGAGCGCTGATCCTGCGCGAGCTCGCCAAACCCGACCAGGTGCGCGGCTACGACGTGCTCGGCAACGTCACCTTCATCCTCGGCCTCACCGGCCTCGTGCTGGGGGTCTCGCGCGGCGGGCTGAGCGGCTGGAACGACACGATCGTGATCTCAGGGCTCGCGGCCGCCGTGGTGCTGCTGCCGATCTGGGTGCTGATCGAGAGTCGCGCGCGCGCGCCGATGCTCGACCTGTCGCTGTTCAACAACCGCCTGTTCGCCGCCGCCACCGCGGCCGCGTTCATCAACGGGCTCGCGCGCTTCGCGTTGATGTTCCTGTTCGTCTTCTACTTCCAGGGCGCCCAGGGCAACTCCCCGATCACCGCCGGGATCAAGCTGATCCCGCTCGCGCTCGGAATGCTCGTCTCCTCTCCCCTCTCCGGCATCTACGCCGACCGTCACGGCTCCCGCGGCCTGGCCGCGCTGGGGATGCTCGTGAGCGCAGCCGGCCTGGCCGCGATGACGACGCTCCAGGTCCACAGCCCTTACTGGCAGAGCACGCTGTGGCTGCTGATCGTCGGCGTCGGGTCCGGCATGTTCAACAGCCCCAACACCGCCGCGATGATGGGCACCGTCCCGGCCCACCGCCGCGGCATCGCCGCCGGCGCGCGCACGCTGCTGCAGAACACCGGCGCCGTGCTGTCGATCGCCTTCGTGCTCGCGATCATCACCTCGGCGATTCCCAAGCCTACGCTGTTCGCCGTCTTCTCCGGGCTCGCCCAGGGCCTGTCCGCGCAGAAGCTCGCGCCGTTCATCGACAACATGCACGTCGCGCTGTGGGTGCTCGCCGCGACCTCGCTGCTCGGCGTTTTCGTCTGCCTGCTGCGCCCCAGGCACATGTCCGCCGCGGAGTCGGCCACGCTGCCATTCGAGGAGCACGCAGAACCGGGGGCGCCCGCGCGCGGTGAAGGCGAGGAGGCGGCAACCGAGGTGGAGCCGGGCGAGCTCACACCAGAGCAGCCGCTCACACGGGCGCGAGTACGCATATGAACACGCCCACCGAGCCCAACCTGCGCATCGGCGACGTCGCCCGCCTGGTCGGCACCACGCCGCGGACGATCCGCTACTACGAGGAGATCGGCCTGCTGGCCGAGGCTCCCACCCGGCCGTCGGGCAAGCACCGGGTTTACACACAGGCGGAGGTTGAGCGGCTGCGCGAGGTGATGCGCCTGAAGGAACTGCTCGGCGTGTCACTCGACGAGCTGAAGACACTGCTGACCGCCGAGGAGGCGCGCGCGGAGGTTCGCGCCCAGCTGCGCCGCGACGACGTCCGCCCCGGGCGCCGTCGCGAGCTGCTGACAGAGGCGCTCGGCCACCTAGATCGCCAGCTGGACCTCGTCCGCCACCGCGCCATCGAGCTGGCCAAGCTCGAGGACGAGCTGTGCGAGACGCGCAAGCGCGTGCGCCGCAAGATCCGCGAGCTCGACGCGCGCGCCGAGGGCTCGTTCCCTCCCCCATCGCCGGTCCCCGCGGAGCAGGAGCCCCAACCGTGAGCGCGGCCGGACAGCGTCCGCGCCCCGACGCGCACGACCTGCCCCGCATTCCCGGCACTGCGCCCGCGGTGCTGGTCGACGATCTGGTCGTCCGCTTCGGCGAGCTCGAGGCCGTCGGCGGCGTTTCCTTCGCCGTCGCCCCGGGCGAGGTGTTCGGCCTGCTCGGGCCCAACGGCGCCGGCAAGACGACCACCATCCGCGTGCTCACCACGCTCTTGGCCCCCACCGCGGGCCGCGCGCTCGTGGCCGGGTTCGACGTCCGCGACGACAGCCTCGCGGTGCGTGCGTCGATCGGCTACATCCCCCAGGCGATCTCCGTCGACGGCGCGCTCACGGCGTATGAGAACCTCGACTTCTACGGTCGCGTCAGCGGTGTCCCGCGGCGCGAGCGGCGCGAACGGATCGCGGAGGCGATCGAGACGATGGAGCTCACCCCGATGCTCGACCGTCTCGCGCGCACGCTCTCCGGGGGCATGCTCCGGCGCCTGGAGATCGCCACGGCGCTGCTCAACCGCCCGGTCGTGCTGTTCCTCGACGAGCCCACCGTCGGCCTCGACCCTACCGCGCGCAGGATGGTCTGGGAGCGGTTGAACGCGCTTGTCGCCCAGGCGGGCACGACGATCCTGGTGACCACGCACTTGATGGAGGAGGCCGAGCGCTACTGCGACCGTCTCGGCGTGATCGATCGCGGACGACTCGTCGAGCAAGGCGAACCGTCCGAGCTGCTCGAGCGCCACGGGACCGACAGCCTGGAAGAGGTCTTCACCGCCGTCACCGGACGCGCGATCCGTGCAGACGATGAAGACCATGCAGACCAACAGGACCCGGACGACGACGAGGAAGGAAGGCTGTCCGATGTACGCGCCCAGCGCCGCACAGCCCGTCGCCTTGGCTGAGGATGGCTATGTCCACCTTCGCTAGTCCCGCCCGTCCCGCCACTCTTTCGACCGGCCCACTAGCGCGCATGGCCGCGGGTACCCTGGCGATGGCGCAGGCGGAGATGCGCAAGCTGCGCCACGACCACCTCGACATTGTCACGCGCTCGGTGCAGCCCCTGCTATGGCTGTTCATCTTCGGCACCGCGCTCGCCCACAACCGCTCGCTGACGCTCGGGGCGACCGACTACCGCGCCTATCTTGCGCCCGGGGTGATGGCCCAGGCGGCGATGTTCATCGCGATCTTCTACGGCCTCTCGGTGATCTGGGAGCGCGACGTCGGCCAGCTCCAGCGCCTGCTCGCCACGCCGCTGTCGCGCTCCTCGATCGTGCTCGGCAAGGCCGCCGGCGCATGCGTACGCGCGCTCGTGCAGGCGCTGCTGCTCATGATCGTGCTCGCCGCCACCGGCATCGGCGTGCGCTGGAGCATCACCGGCGTGATCGGCACGCTCGCGATGCTGATGCTCGGCACCGCCGCGTTCGCTTGCATGTCGATGCTGCTCGCCGCCGCGGTGAAGGAGCGCGAGCGTTTCATGGGCATCGGTCAGCTGATCATGATGCCGCTGTTCTTCGCCTCCTCCGCGCTCTACCCGCTGAGCGCGATGCCCGAGTGGCTGCACGTCGTCGCGCGCGTGAACCCGCTCACCTACGAGGTCCAGGGCCTGCGCCAGATGCTCGTCGGCGTCGGTGGCTCAGGCGAGATGTGGCTCGACTTCCTCGTAGTCGCCGGCTTCTTCTTGCTGATGCTCACCGCGGCCGCCCGCGCTTATCCGAAGGCGATCCTCTGAGCACGCGTGGCCCCTGTTCATATAGTGCGGTGGAGCAAAGCTGGCAGGCGAAATCACAGGGAGGTTGTCGTGGAGCGTAAGTGGTGGACCCTGATCGCCGTCTCGATCGCGATCTTCATGCTGCTGCTGGACATCACGGTCGTAAACGTTGCGCTACCCGACATCCAGCGCTCGTTGCACTCCTCCTTCTCAGACCTGCAATGGGTCGTCAACGCCTACGCGCTGACGCTCGCCGCCTTCCTGCTCACCTCGGGATCCGTCTCCGACCTGGTCGGGCGCAAGCGCGTGTTCATCGCCGGCCTGTTCGTCTTCACGATCTCCTCCGCCGTCTGCGGCCTGTCCACCTCGCCCCTGATGCTCAACCTCGCGCGCGCCGTCCAGGGGACCGGTGGGGCGATGATGTTCTCGACCGCACTGGCACTGATCGCCGAGGCGTTCCACGGACGGGAGCGTGGGACCGCCTTCGGCGTGTTCGGTGCCGTGACCGGCGCGGCGGTGGCGGTCGGGCCGGTGCTCGGCGGGATCATCACCTCGGGCATCGGCTGGAAGTGGATCTTCTTCGTCAACATCCCGATCGGGGTGGTCGCGGTGTTCATCACGCTCACCAAGGTCCAGGACTCGCGCGACCCCAACGCTACCGGCGTCGACTGGCCCGGCCTCGTGACTTTCTCCGGGTCGCTGTTCCTGCTCGTCTACGCGCTCGTTCAAGGCAACGAAAAAGGCTGGGGCTCGACCGAGATCGTCGCCTTCCTGATCGCGGCCGCCGTGCTGCTGGTCGCGTTCGTCGTCGTCGAGCACCTGCAGAGCCGTCCGATGCTCGACCTCGCGTTGTTTCGCCGCCCCGCCTTCACCGGCGCGAGCATCGTCGCCTTCACGCTCTCCGGCTCGTTCTTCGCGATGTTCCTCTACCTGACCCTCTACATCCAGGACGTCCTCGGCTACACCCCGCTACAGGCCGGGCTGCGCTTCCTGCCGACCACCCTGCTGTCCTTCGCCGTCGCGCCGGTGGCGGGCAGGCTGAGCGTGCGCGTCCCCGTGCGCCTGCTGCTGGGATCGGGCCTCGTGCTGATCGGGCTCGGGCTGATCGCGATGACCACGATCGACGCCTCCTCGCACTGGACTGTGCTGATCCCCGGCTTCGTGCTCGCCGGCGCCGGTGTCGGCCTCGTCAACCCGCCGCTCGCCTCCACCGCGATCGGTGTCGTGCCGCACGAGCGCTCGGGCATGGCCTCGGGAATCAACTCGACCTTCCGCCAAGTCGGCATCGCCACCGGCATCGCCGGCCTCGGCGCCGTCTTTCAACACTCAGTCACCCGTGGCACGACCGCCACGCTCCGTGCGAGCGGGCACGCACACGAGGTTCTGGCCGCCGCCCATGGCCGGCTGGGCACCCTGCTCGAGTCCGGCGAAGTCACCCGGATCGCCCACTCCCTCTCCCCCGCCGCGCGCACAGCCCTCGAGCACTCCTACCGAGTGGGCTTCACCGGCGCGTTCACGACGATCGCGATCATTGCCGCCGCCCTGGCTCTCGTCGGCGCCTGCCTCGCCTTCGTGCTCGTGCGCAGCCGCGACTTCGTCGCCACCGGACATCGGCCCGCCGCACAGGGAGCGCCCGAGCCGGTCGAGGTCGCCGTCGCGTGACGCTGGTCGCCGAGCACGCGCCGAGGGTGGATGCGCCCGAGTCGGTCGATATCGCCGTCGCGTGACATCCGCGCAGATGCCGACGTCACCGCACGCGCACGTTGCGCAGCGCATCGTCTGTGTCTGCTCGGCGCTCCGCAACCCGGGCCGGCCTTGCCGGCCTCCTCAAAGCCGTTCGATCCCCTTTGCCTCATACCCGCGACAGTCGAGCACCGGCAGCCGTGGATAGCGCGGATAAGCTGGATCCTCGCGCGAGCGCTCACACAGCGAGAACGTCGAGCCGCGGGTGTTGTTCACCTCTCGCCGGTGCTTGCAGGTCGCGCACAGCCCGATCCTCGGGTCGCTCCTCGGTTGAGGTGTGGCCGGGGTGGGCACCATCGCAGCGTAGTGACTCGACTCCATGCCATAATCGTTGACTAAGCAACTATGAAGGTCTTCTACCGACTACTTGGCTTTCTGCGCCCCTACAAGCGCGGCCTGACGATCTCCTGGCTGCTCGCGAGCCTCGCGATGGTGATGACGGTCGCGCTCCCGCGACTGACCGGCCTCGCGGTCGAAGCGATCGACAAGGGCACACGCCACGCTCGCCGTCACGAGCTTGCCCTGCGCACCCACGACCGCCACACGCTGCTCGTGCTCGCGCTCGTGATCCTCGGCGCGGTGCTCCTGCGCTGGGGCCTCATGTATTGGCGGCGCATGATCGCCGGCCGGATGTCCCTGGCCGTCGAATACGACCTGCGCGAGCAGATGTATGGCCAGCTGCAGCGTCTCGAGCTCGGCTTCTTCGACCATCAGCAGACCGGCCAGCTGATGTCACGCGCGACCGTCGACCTGCAGGCCGTGCGCTTCTTCCTCGGCTACGGCCTCGTCTTCATCCTGCAGTCGATCCTTACGATCGTGCTCGCCGGCATCGTCGATGATCGCGATCAACCCCGGCCTGGGCCTGATCGCGCTCGTGCCCGTGCCGTTCGTCGTGGTCTTCTCCTACCGCTACGGCCGCCGTGCGCGTCCCGCGATCCAGGAGACCCAGCAGCGCATCGGCGAACTGACCGCCGACGCCGAGGAGAACATCTCCGGCGTGCGCGTCGTCAAGGCGTTCGCCCGCGAGAGCCGCCAGCTTGCCCGCTTTCGCAACACCGTCGACCGCGTCTTCTCCCAAGCGATGGTCGCCACCCGCCTGGAAGCGACCTACAACCCCGTAATCGGCTTCCTCCCCCAGCTCGGGCTCGCCGCGATCCTGCTGATCGGCGGCGAGTCGGTCATCCACACCCACCTCACGCTCGGCCAGTTCACCGAGTTCTACCTCTACGTGAACATGCTGATCACGCCGATGCGCTCGCTCGGCGTGACCCTCAACCTCGCCCAGCGCGCCACCGCCTCGGGCGCGCGGATCTTCCAGGTGCTCGACCGCGAGCCCCATCTGACCGATCCTCCGCACCCGCTCCCGCTGCCCGCCGGCAACGGTCACGTGCAGCTTCGCGACGTGACCCTGCGCTACGAGGACCCCCACGACGAGCTCGGCTCGAGCGCTCAGGAGCACGCCCACCGCCAGGCGCCGCAGAGCGGGCGGATCGTGCTGCGCGACATCGACCTCGACGTGCCCGCCGGGCGCACTGTCGCGCTCGTCGGCGCCACCGGCTCAGGCAAGACAAGCCTCGTCGCGCTGATCTCACGGCTGTATGACCCTGTCGCAGGCGCCGTGCTACTCGACGGCGCCGACGTGCGCGAGCTGGCTGTGAGCGCGGTGCGCTCATCCGTGGCCGTCGTCAGCGACGATCCCTTCCTGTTCTCCGCCTCCGTCGCCGAGAACATCGCCTACGCGCGGCCCGGCGCTCCACTCGTCGAGATCGAACAGGCCGCACGCCGCGCCCAGGCACACGGCTTCGTCTCGAGCCTGCCCCAGGGCTATGAGACCGAGGTCGGCGAGCGCGGCCTGACGCTCTCCGGCGGGCAGCGTCAGCGCCTGGCGATCGCACGCGCGCTGCTCGCCAACCCCCGCGTGCTGATCCTCGACGACGCCACCTCCTCGGTCGACGCCTCCACCGAGCAGTCGATCAAGCTCGCCCTGGCCGAGGCGATGGCCGGGCGGACCACGTTCGTGATCGCCCATCGCCTCTCTACAATCGCGCTCGCCGATGAGATCGTCGTGCTCGAGCACGGCCGCATCGTCGCCCACGGCGATCACGACGAGCTGCTGCTGAGCTCCGAGCTCTACCGCGAGATCGTCGCCCAAGGCGCCACCCCCGACCCGGGAGACGACAGCGTTCCTGCGTTCGTCGTCAATGCTTCCTCACACGGTGAGGCGATATGAGCACGCACGGCGGCGCAGGCGGCGTCGGACGCGGCGGAGCGCGCGCGCTCGGTCCTGGGATGGGCCGCGGTGGGCAGCAGTGGGCCGGGGAGCGCGCGAGCCGCGGCAGCCGCGGGCGCAACCTGCGCGCGCTGCTCGAGCTCCTGCGCCCCTACCGCCTGCGCGTCGCCGGGATGATGAGCGCGCTCGTGCTCGGCACCGCCGCCTCGCTCGCGCCACCGCTGCTCGCCAAGCTCGCGATCGATCGCGGCATCGAACGCCACGACACCGGCGCGCTGGTCCTCGTCGTGATCGCGTTCCTCTGCTCGGCGCTGCTCGTCTGGCTGATGACCTACGTCCAGACATACCTCGTCGGCTGGGTCGGCCAGCGCGCGCTCGCGGACCTGCGCATCCGCATCTTCACCCACCTGCAGAGCCAGCCAATCGGCTTTTTTGAGAGTCGCCCCGCGGGTGTTCTGATCTCGCGCATGACCAACGACGTCGAGGCGCTCGAAAGCCTCGTCACCGACTCGGTCGTCACGCTCTTCCAAGCCGGGCTCACGCTGGTCGGGGCGATCGGGGTGCTGCTCTATCTCGACGTCCAGCTCGCGCTGCTCACCTTCTGCATCGTCCCCTTCGTCGCCGGTCTCTCGATCTGGTTCCGCCTCGTCTCCGCCGGCGCGTTCCGGCGCACGCGCGAGACGATCGGCTCGCTCACGGCCTACCTGCAGGAGACCCTCTCCGGCATCCGCGTCGTGCGCAGCTTCGGCCAGGAGCCCGTCCACGAGGCACGCTTCGCGGAGCTCAACGCGGACAACCAGGACGCCAACATGGTAACCGTGCGACTGAACGCCTCCTACTTCCCGGCCGTCGAAATGCTCTCCGGCATCGCGCTCGCGCTGATCGTCCTCTACGGCGGCTATCAAGCGGTCGACAGCCATCTTTCGCTTGGCACGATCGTCGCCTTCGTCGCCACCCTCGCATTCCTGTTCGAACCGATCCAGCAGCTCTCACAGCTCTACACCACCTACCAGTCCGGCATGGCCGCGCTGGAGAAGATCTTCCTGCTGCTCGACATCAACCCCGAACTGCAGGACCGCCCCGACGCGCCCGCCCTGGGGCCGATCCGCGGGGAGGTCAGCTTCGAGGATGTCTCCTTCGCCTACCGCCCCCGCCGCGCGCCTCGCAGCGCCAACGGACGATCCCCCGAGCCACAGGAGATCCTCGCGCTCGACCATGTCGACCTGCGGATACCGGCCGGGCAGACCGTCGCGCTGGTGGGCGCCACCGGCGCCGGCAAGTCGACGATGGCCAAGCTCGTCGCCCGCTTCTACGACCCCACCCGCGGGCGTGTGCTAGTCGACGGGCACGACCTGCGCGAGGTCTCAAGCCACTCGCTGCGCTCGCAGATGGGGATCGTCCCCCAGGAGGCCTTCCTGTTCTCCGGCACCGTCGGTGAGAACATCGCCTTCGGCCTGCCCGACGCCGACCCTCAGCAGATCCGCGCCGCGGCCGCCGCCGTGGGCGCCGAGGAGTTCATCGCAGAGCTCGACCACGGCTATGACACCGAGGTCGGCGAGCGCGGCGCGCAGCTGTCGGCCGGCCAGCGCCAGCTGATTGCCTTCGCCCGCGCGCTGATCGCCGATCCGCGCATCCTCGTGCTCGACGAGGCGACCTCAAACGTCGACCTGCACACCGAGGGGCGCATCGAAGCCGGCCTGCGCCGGCTGCTCGCCGGGCGCACCGCGATCGTGATCGCCCACCGCCTCTCCACGATCCGCCAGGCCGGACGGATCGTCGTGCTCGAGCACGGCCGCATCGCCGAGCAGGGCACCCACGACGAGCTGATCGCGGCCGAGGGACGCTACTTCGAGCTGTATCGCGACTGGGCCTCGCAGGCCGCGGCATAGTTCACATAGACCACAGCACAGCTTCAAGGCCGCAGCACAGCTTCAGAAACTCCGGGACAGGGACTCGAACCCCAATCTCCCGGACCAGAACCGGGCGTCACTGCCAATTGGACTATCCCGGATCAGCGACTCGCCGAGAAGGATAGTAAATGAGGCTCCCGCAACCTCCCGTCCGTTCGCCGGCTCGCCCGGCGAGCCCGCGACACGCGGGCCCGCGGCTGTGCGCGAGCGCCGTCTTCAGATCTCCATCGACTGCCCGTTCGGCGCGAAGTAGGCGGTGATCGCCTCCTCGAGACCCTGGTCGAGCACCAGCAGCACCTCATCGCCGGCCTCGATCGTCGTGTCGGGCTTCGGCACGAACCCGGTCCCCCCGCGCAGCACCGAGATGATCAGGCTGCCCTCCGGCAGGGCGATGTCCGAGACCCGCTCGCCGACCGTCGGAGCGTCGTCGCTGACCTCGAGCTCGATGATCTCCAGACGCTCCTCTTCGAGCGCCAGCAGGTGCACGAGGCCATAGCGTGGCACCTCGTGCTCGATCAGCCGCAGGATCAGGTCGGTCGCCGATACCGCCGGCTGGATCCCCAGCAGCCGGAAGTGGTCGTGGTTGCGAGGGTTGTTCACGCGCGCGATGATCCGGTCGCACAGATACTTCTCCTTGGCGACCTGACAGACGAGCATGTTGTCCTCGTCGTCGCCGGTCACCGCGACGACCAGGTCGGCGCGCTGGATCCCTGAGCGCTCGAGCACCCACAGCTCGGTCGCGTCCCCGTACTGGGCGGCGTGCTCGAACTCCTCCTCGATCGCCAGATAGCACGGGCGCGAGGACTCGATCACGGTGACCTCGTGTCCCTTGTCGATCAGCTCTCGCGCGAGGCTGCGCCCGACCTTGCCGGCGCCGACGATGATCGCGTACATCGAGGCCGGCTGGACCTGCAGCGCGCGCTCGAACATCTCGATCGCGTGCTGGGTCGGGGAGATGGTGTGCAGGCCCTGCTCGCCGTACCAACCCGCGCGCGCCGGGTCCATCACGCGCACGATCACTCGCTCGACGCCAAAGCGCTTCTGGGCGATCTGGGCGATGATCAGGTTCGTGTTGTCGCCGTCGGTCGAGGCGATGAACACCTCAGCCCGTTCGATCCCGGCCTGGATCAGCGCGTCGGTCTCGAGCGCCGTCCCGACCGTGAACTGGCCGCCCGAGTCCTCCCAGCTCTTGCTCTGACCTGCGTCGAGCCGCTCGTGCGAGAGGGGATCCTCGTCAAGCACCGACACTTCGTGCCCGGCCGCGATCGCGGACTTCGCGACCGCCGAGCCCACGCGGCCGGCACCGACGATCAGGACGAACATTGAGACCCATAGAGGCGGAGATTAGACCATGCACGGCGGCGATCTTGTGCACGTGGCCGAACTTTCGGCCACGTGCGCTCAAGGGCTTGCCGCTGCGAGCGTCGTCCTGCGCTCGGCGCTTTCGTCGCGAGCGGCCGGGGCGGTGACGATCACGCGGCAGCTCGCCTTGCTCACGACGTACTTGGTCACGTCGCCCACGAAGTTCTCGAGCGGCCCGCCGCGCCCCCCCAGGCGCGCCCCGCCGCGGATCGAGGAGGGCTCCTCGGCCCCCAGCACGATCGCCTCCACCCCGCGCCGCCGGGCCTCCTCGACGATCGCATAGCCGGCGCGCCGCGTACGCACGGTGGCCGTCGCCACATGCACCCCCGAGTACTCCTCGCCGACCGCCTTGGCCCGCGCGAGCGCCTGGCGGGCATGCTTGACCTGCTCTTCCGGCAGGCGCGCCTCCAGCGGCAGCGACATCGGGATCACGAACAGCCATACCGCCTCGATCGTCGCCGTGTCGATCGCCGCCTCGTCGGTGGGTACGCCTGAGACGAGCAGCGCCGCCGTCTGCACGATGTCCTCGTCGAGCGCGCTCCCGAACAGCGGCACGAGGATCGAGCCGTAGTCGCGCTCGCGCGGCGGCTCGGGGCGCAGCATCTGCGGCGAGACCGTCACCCGCCGCAACAGCGGCGCCTCGTCGGCGCGACGGTAGATGACGTACATCACGATCCCCACCGCCATCCAGCCGAGGCCCACGTAGCGAGCGGGTTCGTGCACGACCATCAGCGCGATCCACCCGGCGCCGCAGATCAGCGCGCCGAGCGCCGCCGGCAGCGGCAGCTCGCCGCCGCGCAGCCCGATCGACAGCGGGATCTTATAGGGGCGGTCGCGGTCGGGCTCGGAGTAGCGCAGCCGGCAGACCGACAGGTGCGCGATCGTGAACGCCAGCATCGCCCCGAACGCGTAGATGCCGATCAGGAAGTCGAGGTTCTCCGGTACCACGAGCCCGGCGGCGATCACGCCCGCGAGGATGACCAACACGTACGGTGTCGAGCGCTGCGGGTGCAGCCTGCCCAGGCCGCTGGGGATCTGGCGATTGGTCGACAGCGAGTAGGCCAAGCGCGAAAGGCCGAGCATCGCCGAGTTCGCCGCCGCGACCAGCGTGACCGTCGCGAGGCCGGCCACCAGGTATCTGAGCCCTTCTGCAAGCCAGTGCGGGCGCATGTGGGTGACGATCCCGATCATCGGGGCGTTCATGTAGTGCGTCGCCAGTTCGGTGTGCCCGTTGTGCACCGGCAGCGCCGTCACCGCCACCAGCGCGATCCCCACGTACCCGACGACGACCGTCACCGTGCCGCTGCCAACCATCCGCTTCAAGCCCCCGCGGCTGATCCGCACCTCGCCCGCCAGTCCCGCGGCCGACTCGAGGCTCGTGAATGAGATCACGGCGATCGTCATCGCAAACACCAGATCGGACCACCTCGGCGCGCTGCCCAGGTGGATCGGGTGCAGCAGCGTGTGCGGGTTGAAGAACAGCGCGAGCCCCAGCACGACCACGAACGCCTGCAGCACGAGATCGCCCGCCACCAGCATCCCCACGCGCCGCGCGCGCCGCCCGCCGAACCCACGGATGTTGCCGAGCACGACGACCGCGATGAACACCAGCGCCATCCCCAGCGCCTCGTCGCGATGGCCCAGCGGGCCCCAGAAGACACGCAGGTACTGGGTCGCCGAATAGGCCGTGACCGCGATCAGGATGATGTAGTCGAGCAGGATCGCCCAGCCGGCGATGAAGCTGACGAGCTCGTTGAACGCGTAGCGGGCGAACACCGTCGCGCCGCCCCTGTCCTGATGCAGGGAGGCGCCCTCAACGTACGTCATCGCGGTCAACCCGAACAGCAGCGCCGCAAACAGGAACACGAGCGGCGTGAGCCCGAGCGCGTGCCCGGCGATCACGCCGAGCGAGAAGTAGATCGCGCTTGCCAGCGAGGAGTAGACGACGGAGAACAGCACCGGCGAGCCGATGCTCTGGCGCAGGATCACGCGCGAGCGCGTCGAGAGCTCCGACGCGGCCCGCTCGACGTCGCTCACCGCCTGCTCCACCTCGGCGGCGATCCCTCCGAGCGCTCCACCGAGCCCTCTGCCGTTCGGGCCCCCGGGGGGCCAGCTGCCCGTCACCGCCGCCAGAGGGGGAGTCCTTTGAAGCGCTCATCATAAGCCCCTCCCCCTTCTCCGCTCGACATACAGCCGGCCCGCGCCCGCGGCGATAAACAGCGCACCCAGCAGCAACCGGGGGGAGAGCGCGCCACCATTGCCCGCCACGGCCTGCACGATCAACGTCACGCCGATCACCACCATCAGCAGCGAGAGCACCAGCGTGCCCGAGCGGTGCGCCTGTCGACCGTTCATCTCTTATGAGGTTAGGGCCCAAGCCCTCTGGGGATGAGTCCCGCCTCTATTTTTCAGGTGATCAGCGGGATGATCAGGATCGCGACGATGTTGGCGACCTTGATCATCGGGTTGATCGCCGGTCCGGCCGTGTCCTTGAACGGGTCGCCGACCGTGTCGCCGGTCACCGACGCGGCGTGAGCTTCCGAGCCCTTGCCGCCGAACGCACCGTCCTCGATCAGCTTCTTCGCGTTGTCCCACGCGCCACCGCCGGCGGTCATCAGCACGGCGAAGAAGAAGCCGACCACGATCACGCCGATCAGCAGGCCACCGAGTGCCTGCCGGTCGATCAGCCCGACGATCAGCGTCAGCACGATCGGCAGCATCGACGGCAGGATCATCTCGCGCTGCGCGGTCTTCGTCACGATGTCGACACAGGTGGCGTAGTCAGGCTCTTCGGTGTAATCCATGATCCCCGGGTGCTCGCGGAACTGGCGCCTGACCTCCTCGACGACCGCGCCCCCGGCGCGGCCGACGGCCTCGATCGAGAGCGAGGCGAACAGGCACACCATCAGCCCGCCGAGCAGCAGACCGATCAGGACAGGCGGTTCGTTGATGCCGAAGGAGATCGCGTGTCCGAGCTTGGTTTCGAGTTCTTTCTGAAAGCCGGCGAACAGCACGATCGCCGCGAGCACGGCGGAGCCGATCGCGTAGCCCTTGGTGACGGCCTTGGTCGTGTTGCCGACCGCGTCGAGCCGGTCGGTGACCTTGCGCACCTCCTCGGGCAGATCGGCCATCTCGGCGATCCCACCGGCGTTGTCGGTGATCGGGCCGAAAGCGTCGAGCGCGACGATCAGCCCCGTCAGCGAGAGCAGGCCCATCACGGCGACGCCGATCCCGTAGATGCCGGTCACGCCGCCGCCCGCGAGCTTCCACGCGCCGAGGATGCCGAGCACGATCACGATCGCCGGCAGCGCGGTCGCCTGCAGCCCTGAGGAGAAGCCCTGGATGATGTTGGTGGCGTGGCCGGTGATCGACGCTTTCGCCGTCTTCTTCACCGGCGAGAAGCGAGTCGAGGTGTAGTATTCGGTTAGTCCGAACAAGAGCGCGGTAACGGCGATGCCGATCAGCGAGCACAGGTACAGGTGGCTCCAGCTCGGCGTGTTGACCGAGCTGCCGACGCTCTTGAACGTGAGGTCGCGCATCAGCCAGTAGGTGATCGGCGCGAATGCGGCCGCCGCGATCACACCGGAGACGATCAGCCCCTGCAGCAGCGCGCGCTCGACGTTGTCCGAGTTCGTGCGCACCGCGAACGTGCCGATGATCGAGGCGATGATCGCCACGCCGCCGATCACGAGCGGGTACAGCGCGACGCGCGTCGACTCGTGGAAGGTGAGCACGCCCAGCAGGATCACCGCCACCGCGGTCACCGCGTAGGTCTCGAACAGGTCGGCCGCCATGCCGGCGCAGTCGCCGACGTTGTCGCCGACGTTGTCGGCGATCGTCGCCGGGTTGCGCGGATCGTCCTCGGGGATGCCCGCCTCGACCTTGCCGACGAGATCGGCGCCGACGTCGGCTGCCTTCGTGAAGATGCCGCCGCCGAGTCGCGCGAACACGGAGATCAGCGAGCCACCGAAGCCGAGGCCGATCAGCGCGTCAACCGCGGTCTTGGGGCTGTCGTTGAAGAACGAGGTCAGCGCGCCGTAGTAGCCGGAGACGCCGATCAGGGCGAGCCCGACGACGAGCAGGCCCGTGATCGCGCCACCGCGGAAGGCGACCTTCAGCGCCGGCGAGACCCCGCCGCGCGCGGCCTCGGCGACGCGCGCGTTGGAGCGCACCGAGACGTTCATGCCGATGTAGCCGGTCGAGCCCGGACAGCAGGCCGCCGATCGCAAAGCCACCCGCCACCGCGATGTTCTGGATGAAGATCAGGGCGACGAACAGCACCACGCCGACGCCGGCGATCGTCGCGTACTGGCGGTTCAGGTAGGCGCGCGCGCCCTGCTGGACGGCCAGCGAGATGGACTGCATCTTCTCGTTGCCCGGCGAGAGCGCGAGCAGAGAGCGCGTGGTCAGCAGGCCGTACACCACTGCACATGCGGCGCAAACGAGGGCGACGACGACCCCATGGTTCGTCAGAAAGCTACTCAACAGAAATCCTCCGCGGTCTGATTAGCGTGCCGCGCGAGGATCTTCGCGCGCACGTTTGTCGCCCGGATCGCTCGGCACGAGCGTTTACCCGGTGCAAACGCGGGCGCAGTCTATCGTGCCGGCCAGCAGAGACGAGTTCTCAGCGTCCCGGCACCCATAGCCTGCCACTCGACTCCGCCGGCCCAGCGCCCGGCTTATCCGTCGCACCCTGCCCATCGGGCTTGCCCTCCGTGGCCGGCGGACGCTGCTTCTCGGTGGGCTGCCGCGGCTGCGCGCCCGCATCCGGCCCCGCCACCCGCCTGCACCTCGCGCGCATAGGCGATCTGCAGCTGGGACAGCGCGTCGCGTAGCGGGCCCAGCTCCTGGGGAACCCGTCGCTCGAGAATTCCCATCAACGCCCGGACCCCGTCGATCGCGTCGCGCACCTGCTCGAGATCGCGATCCGCCGCGGGCGGCGCGCCCGGCGCGCCGCCGAGACCCAGGCGGTAGCCGCCGACGTTGAGCAGCGACACCGCGGACTGCAGGATCATGTCCGTGCTCGAGATGCGGCTCAGCTCCGCCTCGTAGGCCGCGCGTAGCTCCTGCTCGCTCGGCTCCCCCGGCTCGCCCGGCATGCCCGCGGGGCTCTCCTCGAGCGGGCTCGTACGTGCTGCTGGATCGGTGCTCATACCGCCGCCTCCTCTGATTGGTTTTCCTCTGATAGGTTTGCCGGGTCTCCGCGACCGACGCCGCGAACACCTCCTCGCGGGTTGCTCCCGCCTCGATCATCCGCCGCTGGCGCTGAGCGCCGTTCTGCTCGGGAAACACCGGGTCGATCGAGAGCTCGGAGCGGACCGGCGCGGTCCAGGCAGCCAGACGCTCGATCGCGGCTTGGGCCGGATACTCCCGCGCACTGTCCAGGTCGATCAGCCGCCCGTCGAGCCCGAAGCGGATCGCGCGCCACATGTTCTCCTCGATCAGCCGCCCCGCGGGATCCGTGAAGGGGACCCCCTCGTCGACGTCGCGCGCCGCCTGCGCGATGCACGCGACCATCAGCCCCGCGAGGGCGTCGGACTCCTGCGCGGTGGCTTGCGCATCGCAGATGCGCACCTCCACGGTCCCGAATTGGAAGTGCGGGCGGACCGACCACCACACCTGCGTGAACTCGACGATCGAGCGCGTGTGCACGAGGAACTCGATGTACTCGCGGTAGGCCGGCCAGCCGCCGAACGCGTCCGGCACACCGCAGCGCGGGAAGCTCTTGGTGAAGCTCTGGGTGCGCGCCGAGTGCAGGCCGCTGTCGCGCCCGTCGAGGTACGGGGAGTTCGCCGAGATCGCCAGCAGCAACGGCAGCACCGGCCGTAGGCGGTCGCAGACCTTCACGGCGCGATCGAGATCGCGCACGCCCACGTGCACGTGCAGGCTGAACGTGTTGTTGCGCCACGCCACGTACTTCAAGCCATCCTCGACCCGGCGGTAGTGCTCGGTGTCGATGATCGGCTGCTCGCGATAGTCGGCCCACGGGTGTGTTCCCGTGGCGCCCAGCGCGGCTTTCCGAGCCGTGGCGAGCGCGAACAGGCGCCGGCGGCGATCGCGCTGGCTGCCGAGCGCGTCCTTCAGCCCGGCGCCCGCGCCGGAGATGATCTCGATCTCTGAAGAGATCAGCTCGCCCGTGATGCCCTCGTGCAAAGCCGCGTCGCCATGCGCCGCCGCCGCGCGCAGCTCCTCGAAGCGCGGCTCCAGCTCGAGCGTGCGCGGGTGCAGGATCGAGAACTCCTCCTCCACCCCCACCGTCAGGTCGGGCGCCTCGGCGAACGTCTGCTCCGCTAGGTCAAGGTCGAGGGCTCGCGTCACAATAGATGGCCGATGTCGTGAATGTGGGGCTCGCGGTCCGTCCCGGAGCGTTTCGGCGCCCAGTGTGACAGCACTCTGAGCCGCGACCGGTGGACCGAAAGATCAGGTCAAGTAGAAGTACAGCGCGTAGAGCAGATCCACCGCGGGGCTCGAGGTATGGACGGTCACCTCCGGCGGCACCGCCAGCAGCGACTCGGAGTAGTTGAAAATGATCTTCACGCCCGCTTCGACGAGCTCGTCGGCGAGCCCTTGGGCGGCGGCGGTCGGCACGGCCAGCACACCGACGACGATGTCCTCCTCCTCGACCACCCGGCGCAGCTCGCCGGTATGGCGCACCGTCTGGCTGCCCACGCTCGTGCCCACCTTGCTCGCGTCCACGTCGAAGATCGCCACCACGCGGAAGCCGTGGTCGGCGAAGATGTCCGAGGAGGCGATCGCCTTGCCCAGATGGCCCGCGCCGAGCAGCGCGATGTTGTGCTGGCCTGCGGTGCGCAGGATCTTGCGGATCTGCGAGACCAGCGCCTCGACGTTGTAGCCCACGCCGCGCTTGCCGAACTTGCCGAAGCCGGACAGGTCGCGGCGGATCTGCGTCGAGTTGACGTGGGTGTAGTCGGAGAGCTCCTGCGAGGAGATCGTCTCCTTGCCCATCTTCTTGGCCTGCGTCAGCACCTGCAGGTAGCGCGACAGGCGCGCCGCAACGCCGAGCGAGAGACGCTCCGCGGAAATCGCCCCCGCATCGCGCTCGTCGGCGGTCGCGTGGCTGCTCGGCCCCTCGTCGTAGATCATCGTCGTGACTCTAAACGTTCGCGCAAGACGGCCTCGTCGAGGAAGTAGTCGCTCAGCTCCTCGCCGTCGAGGGCAATCACGGGGATGCGCTCGAAGAAGGCCCGATGGAGATTCTCGTCGGCCGTTATGTCGAGCTCGCGCAACTCGAACCCGAGCTCTGCGCGCAGCTGCTCGAGCGCCGTCATCGCCTCCGCGCACAGGTGACAGCCGGGCCTGGAGTAGACGCTCACCACGCTCACCCGCTCACCCGCGCCTGCTCTCCGGTGGCATACGCGTCGAGCGCGAGGTAGTCCGGATAGGCCAGCCGCTTGGCATAGCGGGCGGCGCTCGCTATCATCGCGGCGTTATCGGTGCACAGCACCCGCTCCGGGACGTTCACATCGGCGTCCAGCTCGCCCAGCCGCCGCCGCAGCTCGCCGTTGGCCGCCACGCCCCCGGCGACAGCGAGGCGGGTGAGCCCGGTCAGCTCGAGCGCCCGTTCGGCGCGTCCCACGAGGCTGTCGACGATCGCCGCCTGATAGGAGGCCGCCAGGTCGCCCGCGCGCTCTTGCCGGTCGCCCGCGGAGAGCTCGCGCAGCCGGTACAGCAGCGCTGTCTTGACTCCGGCGAAGGAGAAGTCGAGGCTCTGTGCAAACGCCTGGCGGCTCCTTCCCCGTCCTCCCTGCGCGCGCTCGCGGCGCGAGCCCGGAAACGTAAACGCCTCGGGATCGCCGTCCGCAGCCAGACGTTCGAGCGCACGGCCGCCCGGATAGCCGAGACCGAGCATCCGCGCGCCCTTGTCGAACGCCTCGCCCGCGGCATCGTCGAGCGTGCGGCCCAGCACCTCATATCCCTCATGCTCACGCACGTTCGTAAGCAGCGTGTGACCGCCGCTCGCGATCAGGCACAGAAACGGCGGCTCGAACGCGCGCCCTCCCCGCTCTGCCCGCCCTCCGTCCTGCGCCTGCTCGTCGCGCCCGGACGGAAGCAGGAAGTTCGACGCCACGTGCCCCTGCAGGTGGTCGACGGCCGCGAACGGCAGCTCTCGCGCGGCCGCGATCGCCTTGGCGCTCGACAGCCCCACGAGCAGCGCGCCCACGAGCCCCGGCCCCTGAGTCGCCGCCACCAGGCCCACGTCGTCGAGGGTGACGCCGGCCCCCTCCAGCGCCTGCCGGACGACCAGGCTCATCAGCTCGAGATGGTGTCGCGAGGCGATCTCGGGGACAACCCCGCCGAAGCGATCGTGCACGCCCTGTGAGGAGATCACGTTCGAGCGGATCCGCCCGTCCGCCTCGATCACCGCGGCGCAGGTGTCGTCGCAGCTGGTCTCGAGCGCCAGGATCCTCATACCGGCCCCGGGTTTGGCACGTCCGCCAGCGAGCCCACGAGCGTCGCGGGAGTGCGCCACATCACGAGCGCATCCTCGCCGTTGTCCTGGTAGTAGCGGCGGCGGATCCCGGCCGCGCGAAAGCCCTCCCGTTCGTACAGCCGGATCGCGATCAGGTTGGAGCGGCGCACCTCGAGCGTGTAGCGCGCGTCCGCGTCGCCGACCTGCGCATACAGCTCGCCGAGCAGCGCTGAGGCGAGGCCCCTGCGCTGATGCTCGAAGTCGACGGCGACGTTCATCACATGCCAGATCGTGTCGTAGCGCGAGCAGATCAGATAGCCCGCGAGCCGCTGTGCGACCCCCGGTGCGTGTGCCCGCGGGGGCCGGACGGGCGGTGCGTCCCCAGAGCGATCGAGCGCCGCCAGGCAGATTCCCGAGCGCTTCGACAGCTCCAGCACGAACATCGCAAGCGACCACGGGGTGACGAACACGCGCCGCTCGATCGCGATCACTTCGGGCAGGTCGGGATAGGCCAGCCTGCGGATCTCGATCTGCGAGGAGCGCTCTGCGCGCGGGCGGGCGGCGGTCGGCTCCATCACCGTGTGGCGCTGTCCAGCGCGATCTCGGCGTCCGGCCGGCGGCGATAGTCCGGCAGGATCGCCTCGATCTGCGCGCCCGGCGCGGTCGCGCGCGCGCCGAGCTCACAGATCGCCTCGGCGCTCACCCGGTGAAGCGGCGAGCCATCTCCCGGCACCGTCGCCCCGGCGCGTTCCAGCTGCTCGCGGTAGCGCACCGCGCCGTCGCCGACCGCCAACCACGGCGCTCCGGTCGCGACGAGCACACCCGCCACCTCTTCCGGTGGCAGCGCACGGGGAGAGATCAGCTCATCCAGCCTCCCCGCCTCTTCCGGCGGCCACAGCCCATCCGGCGGCCACAGCCCATCCGGCGGCCTCAGCCCGTCCGGCGATCCCTCGCCCGCCCGGTAGCCGGCGACGAACACCTCGCCGCGACGGGCGTCGATCGCCGCCAGCACCGCTCCGTTCCCCTGCTCGCCCGCCGGCTCGGCCAGGGCGCGCAGGCTCGACACGCTCACGAGCTCGACATCCAGCGACTGCGCCAGCCCGCGGGCGGTCGCGAAGCCGACGCGCAGGCCGGTGAACGTGCCCGGGCCGGCGCCAACCGCGATGCGCTCGACCGCGCTCCAGCCGATCCCCCCCTTGGCCAGCACCGTATGGGCCAGCTCGAGCAGCCGCGTGGCATGTCCGGGATGCGCACCGGGAGCGGGATCGTCGCGCGCCTGCAGCGTGCTGCCGTCCGCGAGACGCAGTCCCACGGCCGTCGAGGCGGTTGCCGTGTCGAAGCCGAGCACGATCATCGCCGGCGCTCCTCCACCTCGATCTGGCGGCAATCGGCGCCGGCGTGGGCGAGCGTCACACGCATGCGCGCGTCCGCCAGCTCTGCACCGGGGCCGCGGGCGCCGTCCGCCCCCTCCTTGGGCCACTCCACGAACGCGATCCGCCCGCGGCCGAGATAGTCCTCGAGCAGCGCCGGGTCCTCGTCGTCGAGCGCTCCCAGCCGGTAGAGGTCCAGATGAGAGACGATCACGTTCGCGGCTCGGTATCGGTGGCCGATGCTGAACGTCGGGCTCGTGACCGGGTCGCTCACGCCGAGCGCTCGCGCGGCGCCGCGCACCAGCGTGGTCTTGCCCGCGCCCAGCTCACCGCGCACGAGCACCACATCGCCGTCCTTCAACGCGGCCGCCAGCTCGGCGCCGAGCGATTCCGTCTCCGCGGGGTTGGCGGTCTCGACGACACGTATGGCCACGACGAGACTTTAGAGCGAACCCGGCGGACTCCGATCGGAGCCGTTAAAGACGACCGGCCCGCGGGAGAGGGAACGCGGGCCGGTCGCACTGCTATGAGGATGGAGACAGGCTCTTATCGGCGGCCGGTGCGGCCCGCTTTAGAGCACGGGCTCGAAATCTTCGACATTTTCCCCATTTCCCCTACTTGCATGGGAAATTGCGTCCAGATCCGTCCAGTGGGCGCGGACGTGTGTACTAGAACAGACCGAGCTGATCGACCTCTGGACCCGGATGCCCCGGGTCGAGCCCCGACGGGCCGCTCGCCGGCTCGGCGGGCTCGGGGACGACCTCCTCGAGGTTTGGCGGCTGCTCGGGCGCGCCCAGCGCCAGCAGCTCCGGCAAGCGCATGAAGTCCTCGCGCAGCGTCTCGAGCGTGCGTGGTGTGTACAGCGCGGCGGCGGGGTGGAAGATCGGGTACAGCCGTACCGCGCGGCGGCCGAGCGTCAGCACCTCGGGCTGCCCGTGCAACCGCGTGATCCCGGTCGGGTCGCCGCGCAGCAGCTTAGTCGAGAAGTTGCCGAGCGTGCAGATCACCGTTGGCTCGATCAGCTCTACCTGGCGGTGCAGGTACTCCTTGCAGTTGTCGATCTCGACCGGCAGCGGATCGCGGTTGCCCGGCGGTCTGCACTTCAAGGTGTTCGCCACGAACACATCGGAGCGCGACAGCCCGATCTCCTCGAGCAGCTTGTCCAGCAGTTTGCCCGCCCGGCCCACGAACGGCACGCCCTGCTCGTCCTCGCTTGCGCCCGGGGCCTCCCCGACGAACATCAGGTCGGCATCCGCATTGCCGGAGCCGAACACGACCGTCTTGCGCGTCGCCGCCAGCTCGGTGCAGCGGACACAGCCCCGCGCCTGAACCAGAACCTCCTTCAGGGCCTCGCGGCGCTCAGCCGGGGATCGCTCGCTCTCCGGGGCAGACACCGACTGCATGCTATTGAGGCCCCATGAGCGATGATCCCGCGATGGCGCCATCCCCCGAGCCGGATACCGACACCAAACCCGATAACGGCACGGTCGCCGACGCCCCGCCCGCCACTGTGTCACGCGACGGCGACGAGCGCGCGGACCTGCGGGCGGTGCGCGAGCGTCACGAGCTCGGGCTGGACGGAGCCCGTCCCGAGGCGGTCGAGAAACGCCATAACAGCGGCAGGCGCACCGCCAGGGAGAACCTCGACGAGCTGCTCGACCCGGGCAGTTTCGTCGAGTACGGGCCGCTGCTGTTCGCAGCCCAGGAGCGCCGTCGCGCGCGCGAGGAGCTGATCGCGCGCACTCCCGCCGACGGGCTGGTTGGGGGAGTGGGCGAGATCGACGGGATGCGCTGCGTGGCAATGTCCTACGACTACACCGTGCTGGCCGGCACGCAAGGCATGCGCGGCCATCAGAAGAAGGATCGCCTGTTCGAGCTGGCCGAGCGCGGAAGGCTCCCGGTAGTGCTGTTCGCCGAGGGCGGCGGCGGACGTCCGGGCGACGTCGATGCGCCGATCGTCGCCGGGCTCGACTGCCGCGCGTTCAACCTGTTCGCCCGCCTCAGCGGCCTGGTCCCGCTTGTGGGGATCGCATCGGGGAACTGCTTCGCGGGCAACGCCGCGCTGCTCGGGTGCTGCGACGTGGTGATCGCGACCGAGGACTCGAGCATCGGCATGGGCGGCCCGGCAATGATCGAGGGCGGCGGCCTCGGCGTGTACGAGCCCGCCGAGGTTGGCCCGATCGACGTGCAGGACGCAAACGGCGTGGTCGACCTGCGCGTCGCCGACGACCACGAGGCGGTGGCGGTGGCCAGGCGCTACCTCTCCTACTTCGGCGACCCGGTGGCGGTCGCGGAGGTGCGTGTGCCCGACCAGCGGCGGCTGCGAGAGCTGGTACCCGAGCGGCGGCGGCAGATCTACGACGTGCGCACGATCCTCGAGGGACTGTTCGACGAGGGCTCGGTGCTCGAGCTGCGCCGGGGCTTCGGGGCGGGCATCGTCACCGCACTGGCCCGCGTCGACGGCCGCACGCTCGGGGTGATCGCGAACCATCCGCCCCACCTGGGCGGGGCGATCGACAGCGAGGGCGCCGACAAGGCCGCGCGCTTCATGCAGCTCTGCGACGCATTCGAGCTGCCCCTGCTGTTCCTGTGCGATACGCCCGGCTTCATGGTCGGCCCCGCCGCCGAGCGCACGGCGACCGTGCGTCACTTCGCACGGATGTTCGTGACCGGCGCGAACCTGACAGTGGCGACGGGCACGATCGTACTGCGCAAGGGCTACGGGCTGGGCGCGCAGGCGATGGCCGCCGGCGGCTTCAAGGCACCGCTGTTCACGGTCGCCTGGCCGACCTCGGAGTTCGGCGGCATGGGCCTGGAGGGCGCGGTACGCCTCGGCATGAAGCGCGAGCTCGAGGCGATCGCCGACGACGAGCAGCGCGAGCGGCTGTTCGAGGCCACGGTCGCGGCCGCGTATGAGCATGGTCAGGGCGTGAACATGGCGGCCTACGGCGAGATCGACGACGTGATCGACCCGGCCGACTCGCGCCGCTGGATCGCGACGCTGTTCGACGAAGCGTCGGGTCAGTGGCGGCGGCGGGAGGGAAAGAAGCGCCCGAACATCGACGCCTGGTGAGCGGTTCGCGTCACGATCGATGACTGGTTGAGGCGCTCTGGCCGTGGATGGCAGGCGTCGCACGAGCGCCACTGTGCGATTGCTCACACAGCTTGCAAACGTCCCCGACGGCGGTATGCTCTCAGAAGTCGCGACCGGTATCCCGAGGGAACTGGACCGAGCCAGATGAGCAGAGCAAACCATTCTTCGTCCATGACGACGCTCCGCACTGTGGAGAAGCTGCGTGCGGGGCTCGCCGTCGAGCGGCGGGCCGGCAGGACGATCGGCCTGGTCCCCACGATGGGCGCTCTGCACGACGGCCACCTGTCGCTGATCCGGCGCGCGCGCGCGCAATGCGACCTCGTCGTCGTCTCGCTGTTCGTGAACCCGGCCCAGTTCAACGAGCGCTCCGACCTCGACCGCTATCCCCGCGAGGAGCGCCGCGACGCGGCTCTGGCGGCGGCGGCCGGCGCCGATCTGCTGTTCGCGCCGCCGGTCGACGAGGTCTACCCGCCGGGGTTCGCCACCGCCGTGGAAGTCCTCGGCCTCACCGACCGCCTGGAGGGCGCGACCCGTGGCGCGGCGCACTTTCGCGGCGTCACCACGGTCGTGGCCAAGCTGCTGTGCACGACGCTGCCCGACGTGGCCTATTTCGGCCAGAAGGACGCCCAGCAGGTCGTGGTCATCCGCCGCATGGTCGCCGATCTGAACCTGCCGGTCCGCGTCGAGTCATGCCCGACGGTGCGCGAGCCCGACGGGCTGGCGATGTCGAGCCGCAACGCCCTGCTCTCCGTCGCGGAGCGTCGTCGCGCGCGCGCTCTCCCGGCGGCGCTCGACGCCGTCAAGCGACTGGCCAGAGCCGGCGAGCGCTCGGCCGGGGCACTGCTCGAGGGGGCGTGCGCGGCGATGGAGCCGTTCGGCGTCGAGCCCGAGTACGTGGCGCTCGTGGACCCCGCGACGCTCGAGCCGGTGACGGAGCTCACGGGCGAGACCCTGCTTGCGCTCGCCGCCCGCATCGGTGAGGTTCGCCTGATCGACAACGCCGTGCTTCAGCCGGTGACCATGGCCATACCGAGTCGTGACACGCCAACCCGTGACACACCAACCCGTGACACACCGGCCTGTGACACACCGGCCTCTGCAGACCAGCGCCATAAACACCCCGGGACACCGCTTCCACGAAAGGTGATCGCCTGATGCAGCGCGTGATGCTCAAGTCAAAGATCCACCGTGCGACGGTCACCGACTGCGACCTGCACTACGTAGGCTCGATCACGATCGACCCCGATCTGCTCGAGGCGGCCGACATCCTCGAGCACGAACAGGTGCACGTCGTCGACGTCGACAACGGCGCGCGCTTTGAGACCTACACGATCCCGGGACAGCGCGGCTCGGGCGACATGAAGGTCAACGGCGCCGCCGCCCGCCTCGTGCACCGCGGCGACACGATCATCGTGATCTCCTACGGCCAGTACGACAAGGCCGAGCTGGAGCAGTACGAGCCCCGCGTGGTTCACGTCGAGGCACAGACCAACCGCATCGTCACGATCGACGACGAGGTGGCGACCCTGCTGGCCTGAGGCCCGCGAGCGTCAACCGCGTCAGAGAGGAAGCAACCGCCATGTCCAGTCATGCCGCAGTACAAGCCCCGTCCGACCCCGGCCGCCTGCCGATGACCCTGCCGCTGCTGGCGGAGAAGAAGCGGCTCGGAGAACCGATCGTGATGGTCACTGCCTACGACTACCCGAGCGCGCGCGCAGCCGAGGCGGCGGGCGTGGACCTCGTGCTCGTCGGCGACTCGGCGGCTACGACCGTGCTCGGCTACAGCTCGACGACGCCGGTGGAGCTCGGCGACATGCTCGTGCTCGCGCGCGCCGCGCGCCGCGGGCTCCGCACGCCGCTGCTGATCGGCGACATGCCGTTCGGCTCTTATGAGATCTCTGACGAGCAGGCGATCGCAAACGCGCTGCGCCTGATCAAGGAGGCCGGCTGCGAGGCGGTCAAGCTCGAGGGCGGCGGACCGTCCTCGGTCAGCCGAGCGCGCGCGATCGTCGCGGCCGGCATCCCGGTGATGGGTCACGTCGGCCTCACTCCGCAGACGGCGACGGCCCTCGGCGGGTGGAAGGCCCAGGGCCGCACTGCCGCGGCGGCTGCGCAGATCGGGGCGCAGGCGCTCGCGCTACAGGACGCGGGCTGCTTCGCGCTTGTGTTCGAGGCGATCCCGGCGGCGGTCACCGACGAGCTGATGGGGCGGATCGAGATCCCCGTGATCGGCATCGGCGCGGGGGCGGCGACGGACGGACAGGTGCTCGTGTTCCACGACCTGCTCGGCATCCGCGACGGGCTCGGCGCGCGTTTTGTCAAGCGCTACGCGAACCTGCAGCAGGAGATGAACGCGGGTGTGACGGCCTATGCCGAGGACGTGCGTACCCGGCGCTATCCCGGCCCCGAGCACACCTACTCGATCGATCCTTCAGAGCTGGCCGACCTGCACGCGCGACTGAGCTGACGCGCGCGTCGCGCGTGCGTGACGGCACCCACTCGGATTAAGATTCGATTTGACGCGACCTAGCCTGACGAGACGCGACGCCAACGATCAGTGTCGGCGTCGCTTTTAGTACTCCACGCGTCTGAGCACCTTCGCCGGCACGCCGGCCACAATGGAGAATGGCTCGATGTCTTTTGTGACGACGCTGTTGGCGCCGATCACGCAGCGCTCGCCGATAGTCACGCCGCTGGTGACCACCACGTTCGCTCCCAGCCAGCAGTTGTCGCCGATGCGCGTCGGTCCCTTCGTCGTGAAGCCCTGCCACGGCACGGGCTTTTGCGGATCGTCATAGCGGTGGCTCGAGTCCGTCACGAAGCAGCCGTTGGCGAGCATGCAGTGGTCGCCAATCTCGACCAGATCCTCAGCCGCGATCATCACGCCGAGGTTCAGGAACGTCCCAGCGCCGATCCTCACCCTCGCCTTGCCCGGCGCGGTGATCCACACGCCAGGCTCTAGCAACGTGCCCGGCCCCAAATCCAGGCGACCCTCGCGCAACGCCTCGAGCACGTTGCCGTGCACCGGCCAGCGTGCGAACACCTCGCGACGCATCAGCTCCCAGTGGATACGCGTGCGGTTCCAGGGCAGCGAGTTGCGCTCATACCAGCGCCACTTCTGCGCCCACAGCCGAGCCTGACGCGTGAGCTCGCTCACCGCTCGGCACATTCAGTGTCTGAGAGCCTCCTGGGGTGCACCACGACGAGCATCATGCCTCAAAGTCCGCGTCGGCCTGGAGTGCCGGTGAGGACGCCCGTCGCGTTCACCCGCCGAGGTCCGTCGGGGACTCCGCCCGGTAAGGCGGAGTCCCCTCCTGCTCTATGGGCAGCCGTCGAGCCGCTAGTGCTTGGCGCTAACTTTTTTCACGCCCGTGTTGGTCGGTAGGGCGGTCACGGGGCATCCCGAGCCTTGCCTTGGCGGGCAGCCCTGCTGCCAGATCAGGGGGATGTTCTGGATCGTTCCTTTGGACGTGTCGGCGACGTAGGTGCCGTCTTTTTCCTGCGCGTAGGAGAGCGTGGGGACTTCACTGCGCCCTCCCATCAGGACGGGCGACGCGGAGATCATCTGGAAATACCCTCCGGAGAGATGCACGGTCGGCTGCACGCCGCACAGCGTGTTGCCCCCTCCACCTACCGTACCCGCGCAGATGAGCAGGTGCTGGGGCTCGTAGTAGAGAGTGAATTTGCCGCTCGCCGTCGAGGTGCTCACGATCGAGATGGTCTTTGCCAGGAACTGCACCGGGCCGATCGTGCGGCCGTCGGGGTCGAACGCGATCCAGTCCTTTGCGCCGCCGTTGGTGACCGTCGGTGCCACCGCCGAGCGACCCTTGCCGCTGGCGAAAGACACGGTGGCGGCAGACGCGACGAGGAGCGCGGATGCCAGCAACACACCCGTCCATACGGTCGCACGGTTTTTGAGTAGTCGATGCATGTCAACTCCTTGGTTGGTCGAGTGGCGTGTCCAGTCGATGGCTGGAGACGTTGTTGTGATCCGAACACACGGCTTCAGGGGCGCTGCTCAGCCGATACGGAACTCCGCGACGCTCGGCGGCACGGCCCCGATGCTTGCCGACGCGACTGTGCGAGTAAAGCCGTCGCTCCCCGCCGGCGAGAACGCGGATCCACATGTCGCGAGTCTTCGCATGCGCATCGGGCCGATCCTACAGCGGCGCGAATGGGCGCGCCCAGACTGTCAATCTTTTCAAGCAGCGACCTTCGTGCGGCGTTTGCGCTGAGCGCTCTTTGCGGGCTTAGCGCCCTTTGCCCGCTTGGGGGCGGAGGTGAGCAGCTCGGCAAGGAACTGTCCGGTGTGTGAGATCGACTCGGCCGCCACCTGCTCGGGCGTGCCCTGGGCGACCACCGTGCCGCCCTCCTCGCCCCCCTCGGGCCCCATGTCGATCAGCCGGTCGGCCGACTTGATCACGTCGAGGTTGTGCTCGATCACGACGATGCTGTTGCCCGCGTCGACCAGGCGTTGCAGCACCTCGAGCAGCCGCTCGACGTCGGCGAAGTGCAACCCGGTGGTGGGCTCGTCGAGGATGTAGAGAGTGCGGCCGGTAGCGACCTTCGACAGCTCGGTCGCGAGCTTGACGCGCTGCGCCTCTCCTCCGGAGAGCGTCGTGGCGGGCTGGCCGAGACGTACATAGCCGAGGCCGACGGCGTTCAGCGTCTCCAGGCGGCGGCGCACCTTGGGGATGTGCTCGAAGAAGTGAAGCGCGTCCTCGATCGCCATGTCGAGCACGTCGGCGATCGAGCGGCCCTTGAACTTCACCTCGAGCGTCTCGCGGTTGTAGCGTTTGCCGTGGCACTGCTCGCAGGGCACGTACACGTCGGGCAGGAAGTGCATCTCGATCTTGATCTGCCCGTCGCCCTTGCACACCTCGCAGCGCCCGCCCTTGACGTTGAAGGAGAAGCGGCCGGGCTTGTAGCCGCGCGCGCGCGCCTCCTGGGTCTTTGAGAACATGTCGCGGATCACGTCGAACAGACCGGTGTAGGTGGCGGGGTTCGAGCGCGGGGTACGCCCGATCGGGGACTGGTCGACGGCGATGATCTTGTCGAGCTGGTCGAGGCCGTGAATCGCGCGATGCGCACCCGGCCGGCGGCGCGCGCGGTGCAGACGGGCGGCGACCGACTTGAACAGCACTTCGTTGACGAGCGTCGACTTGCCTGATCCCGACACGCCGGTCACGCAGGTGAGCACGCCGAGCGGGACCTTCACGTCGACGTCGCGCAGGTTGTGCTGGCTCGCCCCTTCGATCTCGACGTAGCCGCGCGGCGTGCGCCGTTTCGCGGGCGCCTCGATCGTGCGCGTGCCCGCGAGGAACTGCCCGGTGGCCGAGCCCTTTACGCGCTGCACCTGCGCGGCGGTGCCCTGCGCGACGATCCGCCCGCCGTGCTCGCCCGCGCCGGGACCCATGTCGACGAGGTAATCCGCCGCGCGCATCGTCTGCTCGTCGTGCTCGACCACGATCACCGTGTTGCCGAGGTCGCGCAACCGCTCGAGCGTGCCGATCAGCTTGGAGTTGTCGCGCTGGTGCAACCCGATCGACGGCTCGTCGAGGATGTAGAGCACACCCACGAGCGAGGAGCCGATCTGCGTCGCGAGGCGGATCCGCTGCGCCTCGCCGCCGGACAGGGTCGCGGCGGCGCGATCCATCGAGAGGTAGCCGATGCCGACGTTCTCGAGGAACTGCAGCCGCTCTGAGATCTCGCGCAGGATCAGCCGCGCGACGTGACGATCGGTCTCGGACAGCTCGACCTCCGCGAGCCACTCGAGCGCGCGGCGGGCGGAGAGGGCGCAGAACTCGTCGATCGCCGTGCCACCGACCAGCACCGCGCGTGACTCTGCGCGCAACCGTGCGCCGCCGCAGACCGGGCAGGAGCGCAGCGACATGAACTGCTCGATTTTCTCTTTGGTCCCGTCGGAGTCGGACTCGCGGTAGCGGCGCTCGAGGCCCTTGACGATCCCCTCGAACTTCGTCGCGTAGGAGCGTGTGCGCCCGTAGCGGTTGCGATAGGTGATCTGCAGCCGCTCGTCGGTGCCGTTCAGGAACAGGTCGCGCAGCTCCTGCGGCAGCTCTTCCCAGGGATCGTTCAGGTCCACGCCGTAGCGTTCGGCGATTGCCTCGGTCACCTGCTCGTAGTAGCTCGACGAGCTGCCCGCCCACGGCGCGAGCGCGCCCTCGGCGATCGACAGCGACGGGTCGGGCACGATCAGCTCGGGATCGATCTCCATCTGCGCGCCCAGACCGGTGCAGTGCTCGCAGGCGCCGTGAGGAGAGTTGAACGAGAAGATCCGCGGCTCGAGCTCGACCAGCGATGGGCCGTGCACCGGACAGGCGAAGCGCTCGGAGAAGGTGAACACCGTTCCAGGCTCGGGTATCGCGCCCGGCGTGATCTGCGTGGCTGCCGCGCGCACGCCCAGGGCGCCCGAGGAATGCTCGTGCTCCTGCTCTATGCCGCCGCCGGCGCCGACGATCTCGATCTCGACGAGCCCTTCGGCGAGGCCCACCGAGGTCTCGATCGAGTCGGCCAGGCGCTTGCGCACGTCGTGGCGCATGACGAGGCGGTCCACCACGACCGAGATGTCGTGCTTGTAGCGCTTGTCGAGCACGATCGACTCCTCGAGCATGCGTACGCGATCGTCGATCTTCACGCGCGCGTAGCCGTCGTTGCGAAGCTCGTCGAGCAGCTTTGAGTACTCGCCCTTTCGCCCGCGCACGACCGGCGCGAGCACCATGAAGCGCGCGCCGTCCCCCAGCTCCATCGTCTGGTCGATGATCTGCTCGGCCGACTGGCCCACGATCGGCCGCCCGCAGATCGCGCAGTGGGGCTTGCCCACGCGCGACCACAGCAGGCGCAGGTAGTCGTAGATCTCGGTCACCGTGCCGACCGTCGAGCGGGGGTTGCGCGAGGTGGTCTTCTGGTCGATCGAGATCGCCGGCGAGAGCCCCTCGATCGAGTCGACGTCGGGCTTGTCCATCTGACCGAGGAACTGGCGCGCGTAGGCCGACAGAGACTCGACGTAGCGGCGCTGGCCCTCGGCGTAGATCGTGTCGAACGCGAGGCTCGACTTGCCCGAGCCGGACAGGCCCGTGATCACGACCAGCGCGTCGCGCGGAAGCGTGAGGGAGATGTCCTTGAGGTTGTGCTCGCGCGCCCCGGAGACGACTATCTGGTTGCCCGCTGGCATCTGCGGTCCATTGTATTGCGGCGAACAGACGTTCGTGCCTCACGTTGCCGGCCCGGACTCCTACCGCCAGCCCGAGTCCGGGCCAGAGACCAGCTCAGGCCCTCGGGATGAGCAGCTCGACCAGGCGAGCGTGCTGCTTGGACGTGCTTCCGAGCAGCACGTCGATCCAGCGCAGAACCACGGCCTCGTCGACCTCGGTACCCCAGGCGATTATCTCTTCGATGTCCACCCAATCCTTCGGCCGGTCAAACACGGCCTTGCACACGATCAGGTGCTCCGGGGAGAGGATCGGTATCTGGACAGGGCCGAACTCGACAAGGCGCGAGTGCTTGGCCATCTCCTGATGGAGATCGAGCGTGGCGAAGAACAGGTCGAGATAGGACCCATCCCAATCCAGCCTCGTCTGCCCGTCGCGTTCGATCGCGGCCCGATCGGATGGAGATACGGTCACGCCGAGATGGGAGATGGCGCCTAGCACGGGCTCGGCGTTCTCGGGGGCCAGGGTCACATTGAGATCGACGTCGGTTGTCGCCCGCGCGCTCCGATACCAGGCCAGGGCCACTGCACCGCCGAACTGGTGAGTCACTTTCATCGAGTCGAGCATCTCGTGAACAGCGACGATCCTCGAGGCGAGCCCGCCAAGCGTCTCGCCGACGCCCATCCGGCTACGCGCCTGCGGCAGCGCTACGACCTTCGACGAGCCGTGAAAGCACCGGGAAGGCCAGCGGCTCGAACGGCCTGGCGGGCTGGCTGCGGGTGACGGCGTCGGCGAAGCCCAGCAGTTCGATGAGCGATGTGCCCGGATCCGTCTGCTTGGACGACGAGGCTCGCCACATCGATCGTGCCATCCGCCGGGATGCCTCGACGAAGCGCTGCGGTGAGCCTTGGATGCCTCCCGCAACGCCGCCGGTCGCGACTGTGACCGACGCCCCTGCCCGCCTGGCGGAAGCCATAACCGTATCCGCGTCGAACGATCGTGTGGCACGTCCGGCTGCGGTCTCGAGCACCTTGTCGGTCAGGGTCTCAAAGCCGACGAGACTGCGCGCTCGCGGACCCTTCGGTGTGTGCAGCGACTCGCGGATCTCGAATCGCCCGTTGCGACGCGCCACCACATAAGCCATACCCACTATGGTACCACTACATCGAACCCACTAGCTTGAACCCGTAGTGGGAGGCCTACCCCTCGATCGCTGCGTAGACCTCTTCGACCAGCTTGTCGCGGTCGGCCAGGTTGAAGTGGTCGGCGAGATAGCGGCCGACGTCCTCGCGCGAGTCGCCGTTGAGTGCCATGTTCAGGGCGATCAGGCGAGCGCCGTCGAGGTCGCCGTTCGGCGCAGGCGACTCGGTGACGGCGGGCGACGGGACCGGCTTGTCGAGCGCGATCGGTATAGGCCCAGGTACGGGTCGGGCCTTCTCCGCGGGCGGTGGCATCGGCGGGATTGGCCCCGGAAGAGTGGGCGCGGACGATGGATTGACGTCAGCCGCCGTAGCCGTGCTCGCGCCAACCTCGTCGATGCGATCCCACCGCTCCCCGTCCGGCGTCGAGGACCCGCGCCCGGACGCCGCGTCGTAGAGCTCCCCCATGTTCCGCTCGGCGGCGGCAAGATCTGCGGACAGACGGCCGGCCCCGGCGCGCAGGCGCTCGACGAGCGCGTCAGTCTCGCCGTCCATCGACTCGACTCGTGCAAGCAGCGTGGCGGTCGCCTCGCTGACGCCCGCGACATGCGCCTGGGCGCGCGCGACCGCGTCGGCGCGCGTCTTGCGGGCTTCGGCGGCCGCCTGCTCGCGCACGTCTTTTGCGTTCGCCAGCGCGTCGCTCTCGATCTGCGCAGCGGCGACCTCGGCGGCGGCGATGATGCCCTGCACCTGAGCGCCGGCGGTCGAAGCGAGCGAGTCGGCGGCCGGCCCGGCGGCAGCGCGCTGGAGCTCTTCGACCGCGGTCGCGAGCGCGCGCAGGTGCGCGTCGACGGCGGCGGGATCGTAGCCGCGCCGGCCGATCGGGAAGTCGCGCCGCTCGATTGTCTGCCGGTCGAGGTCCACTGAATGCCAATCTTAGTCGCGGGTGAAGCGGATCGGCGCACACCGACCATACAACTCCCAAGCACCGACCCGTACGGCGCCCCTTACGAGCCACTCTCTGAAGAACCGTGCTCAGGCGACGTCGGGGGCGGGCGCCTCGGCTGAGTGGATCTCGCGCAGGTCGCGGCGCAGCTCGCGCAGCTCGTCGCGCAGCTGGGCGGCGTACTCGAAGCGGAGATCGTCGGCGGCTGCGGCCATCTCCTCCTCGAGCTCGATCACCATCCGCTCAAGCTCATGCTTGGGCATCTCCTCGGCGGAGCCGCGCTTGGCGGTACGGCGTTTGTTGCGCCCGTGCGGGACCTTGGACTCGGCTTGGAGGAACTCGGCGATGTCGGAGATGCCCTTGACGATCGTGGCGGCGGTGATGCCGTGCTCGACGTTGTAGGCGAGCTGGATCTCGCGCCGGCGGTCGGTCTCTGAGATCGCGACGCGCATCGCGCGGGTTTCCTTGTCGGCGTACATCAGCACCTTGCCCTCGACGTTGCGCGCGGCTCGTCCTATTGTCTGGATCAGAGAGGTCTCGCCGCGCAGGAAGCCCTCCTTGTCGGCGTCGAGGATCGCGACGAGCGAGACCTCGGGCAAATCGAGGCCCTCGCGCAGGAGGTTGACGCCGACGAGCACGTCGTACTCGCCGAGGCGCAGGTCGCGGATGATCTGGATGCGTTCGAGGGTGTCGATCTCGGAGTGGAGATAGCGCGTCTTGAAGCCCATCTCGAGCAGGTATTGAGAGAGGTCCTCGGACATCTTCTTCGTCAAGGTCGTCACCAGTACGCGCTCGTCGCGCTCGACACGGCGGCGGACTTCGTTCATCAGGTCGTCGATCTGGTTCTTGGTCTCGCGGACCTCGACGACGGGGTCGACGATGCCGGTGGGGCGCACGATCTGCTCGACGATGCGGGTGGAGCGGGTGCGCTCGTACTCGCCGGGGGTGGCGGAGACGAACATCAGCTGGGGGGTGATCGAGAGGAACTCGTCGAAGGTCTGCGGCCGGTTGTCGAGCGCGCTGGGGAGGCGGAAGCCGTATTCGACGAGGGTGGTCTTGCGCGAGCGGTCGCCCTCGAACATGCCGCCGATCTGGGGAACGGTTTGGTGGGACTCGTCGATGAAGCAGACGAAGTCCTTGGGGAAGTAGTCGATCAGGCAGTAGGGCCGCTCGCCGGGGGCGCGCCCGTCGAGGATGCGCGAGTAGTTCTCGATGCCGGAGGTGAAGCCCATCTCACGGAGCATCTCCATGTCGTATTGCGTGCGCTGGCGCAGGCGGTGGGACTCGAGCTGCTTGCCTTCTGACTCGAGCTCTGCGCAGCGCTCGTTCAGCTCCCGCCCGATCTCCGCGACGCCCGCCTCGATCGTGCCTTCCTTGACGTTGTAATGGGTGGCGGGCCAGATCGCCACGTGCTCGAGGTCATCGGCGATCACCTCGCCGGTGAGCGGGTCGAAGTGGGTCAAACGCTCGACCTCGTCGCCGAACAGGACGGCGCGAAAGGCGGTCTCGGCGTAGGCGGGGAACACCTCGAGCGTCTCGCCGCGCACGCGGAAGGAGCCGCGCGAGAGGACGGAGTCGTTGCGGGTGTACTGGATCGAGACGAGCTTGCGCAACAGCTTGTCGCGGTCGATCGTCTCGCCGCGGCGAAGGATCTGCATGTTCATCTCATAGGTTTCGGGCGAGCCGAGGCCGTAGATGCAGGAGACGGAGGCGACGACGATCACGTCGCGGCGCGCGAACACGGCGGCGGTGGCGGCGTGTCGCAGGCGGTCGACCTCTTGGTTGATCGCGGAGTCCTTCTCGATGTAGAGGTCGCGGCTGGGGACGTAGGCCTCGGGCTGGTAGTAGTCGTAGTAGGAGACGAAGTACTCGACGGCGTTCTCAGGAAAGAACGTGCGGAACTCGTTGCATAGCTGCGCGGCGAGGGTCTTGTTGTGCGCGATCACGAGCGTGGGGCGCTGGACGGCCTCGATCACGCCGGCCATCGTCATCGTCTTGCCGGTCCCGGTCGCGCCGAGCAGCGTCTGAAAGCGCTCGCCCTGCAAGATCCCCTCGGCCATCGCCTCGATCGCCTTGGGCTGATCGGCGGTCGGCGTGAAGACGGAGTCGAGCTTGAAGTCGGGCATCGTGCGGGGTCTACGTTAGCGAGGGTCCCAGCGCGAGCGAGGAAGCTCGTGTTCGTGCTCGTGGCACGACAGGCGTGTCGCTGCTTGAAGAACCACGACTACGCCGGACGCGACATCTCGCTCACTAGATCCCCAGCTGCCGCGAGTACGTGGCCCGGTATTCCCGCTGGGCCGACAGCACGCGCTGGACGTATTCCCGCGTCTCGGGGAACGGGATCGCCGCAACCGTGAGCGGGCGACCCGCGGCGTGCGCACGCGCGACCCAGCTGTCGACGTTGGCGAGACCGCCGTTGTAGGCCGCGACGGCGAGCATCTCGTCGCCGTTGTAATGATCGAGCAGGTAGCGCAGGTAGTAGCTGCCATAGGCAACGTTGACCCTCGGCGTAGACAGATCGCTGGTGGTGAAGCGATAGCCGCCGGAGAGGTGGGCGAGGAACCGGGCGGTGGCCGGCTCGATCTGCATCAGGCCCTCGGCGCCGGCCGGAGAGGTGCGCGGGTTGAACTTCGTCTCGGCGTAGATCACAGCGGCGATCAGCGCCGGGTCGAGGTGCTTGGCGGCGGCCTGTTCGCGGATCACGCCCGTGTCGCTGAGCGGCAGCGACAGTTCGCGCACGGCGTGTTGTGCGCTCACGGCGATCAGTCCCGCGAGCGCCGCGACAAGCACGATCGCCACGAGCGCGCCGACCAGTCGCCGACGGCGGTACGTCTTCATGAATCAAGCTTGTCAAGAACCGCCGACAGCTCGCGCCGCAGGTCCTCCTCGGTGCCGTCGTTGCGCACGACGAACGTCGCCCGCCGCGCCTTCTCCTCCTGGGAAAGCTGGCGCGCCGCGCGCTCGTCCGTGAGCGCGTGCCCGCGACCCGCGGCGCGCCGCTCGCGCAGCGGCTCGGCCGCGACGATCGCGA
This sequence comes from uncultured Solirubrobacterales bacterium, assembly GCA_963784875.1. Lineage (GTDB taxonomy): Bacteria > Actinomycetota > Thermoleophilia > Solirubrobacterales > Solirubrobacteraceae > Palsa-744. The sequence continues at coordinate 260,708 of CAWATE010000002.1, read as the reverse complement.
TCGTCGCGTCGTACATTTCCTCCATCCCCGCCTCGAACAGCAGCGGCACCTCGACCACCGCCGCGCGCGGCGCCGGGCTGACCGCGCGCGCCTGTTCCAGCCACTCCCCCATCCGCTCACCTACCAGCGGCCAGACGGTGGCCTCCAGCCAGGCCCTGCCTGCCTCGTCGCCGAAGGCGCGTCTGGCGACCTCGGCGCGATCGACCTTGCCGTTCGGCGCGACCTCATCGCCCCATTGCGTGATCACGGCTTCGCGCAGCGGCGCCCCTTCATACAGCTCGTGCACGACCGCGTCGGTCGACTCAACGACGGCTCCCAGCTGCGCGAGGATCGCAAGCGCTGTCGACTTCCCCGCGCCCATGCCCCCGGTGAGCCCGATCAGGGGAAAGTTCGACTCCACCTGCTGAAGAACGCTCCGCGCGGACCGTCTGTGGCCGCGTCAGTCCTGCGCGGACTCGGCCGGGTCGGGCTCGGCAGCCGTGGCGGGTGCATCTACGGGTGCCTCCGCGGCCACCGGCGACTCTGCGCCCTGCGCGGAAGCCTCCGGCGCGTCGGCGACCTCTGGGCTCTCCGCAACCTCGGGCTCCGCCGCAATCTCGGGCGTCTCGGCGACCTCTGGAGCGGCGACGACCTCGGGGGCCTCCACGACTGCCTCGGCGACGGGCTCTTGCGCTTTCGCCGCCGCAGGCGTCTCTGCAACCTCGACGGTCCCCTCGGCCTCTGGCGCCTCCGTCTCCGCGACCCCGGCCTCGGTCTCGGTCTCTGGCGCAGCCTCTTGCGCAGTCTCGGCCTCGGGGGCACCGATGACCTCGGGAACCGCCTCAGCCTCCGGCGCGTCCACAGCCTCGGCGTCCGGCGCGACCGCCTGCGCAACCTCGGCCGCCGGCGTCTCGGATTCCGGCGTAGCCCCAACCTCGGCGTCGTCCTCGACCGCGCGCGCGGGGGGCGCCGGTTCGCCGGGGCGGGAGACCGGCAGGATCTGATCCTCGACGCGCTTGGCCGACAGCGACAGGCGCCGGCGCTCTGAGTCGATCTCGAGAATCCTCACGCGGATCTCATCGCCCGGATGGACGATCTCGCGCGGGCTCTCTACATGGTGCGGGGCGAGCTCTGAGATGTGCACGAGGCCCTCGACGCCGTCGAGGATCTCGACGAACGCGCCGAACGTGACGACCTTGGTGACCTTGCCGGCGAGCTCGTCGTTGACGTTGTACGTGTCGACGATCCGCTGCCAGGGGTCCTCCTGGGTCTGCTTGAGGCCCAGGGAGATGCGTTGGCGGTCGCGGTCGATGTCGAGCACCTTGACCTGCACGGTGTCGCCGATGTTGAGGATCTCGGAAGGGTGGTTGACGTGCGACCACGACAGCTCGGAGATGTGGATCAGGCCGTCGATGCCGTCGAGGTCGACGAACGCGCCGAAGTCGACGATGTTCGAGATCTGCCCCTCGACGACGAGCCCGGGCTGCAGGCGGTCGAGGATCTGCTGGCGGACCTCCTTGCGCTCCTCCTCGAGCACCGCGCGGCGCGAGAGGACGACGTTGTTGCGCGAGCGGTTGAGCTCGATCACCTTGGTCTCGATCTTCGTGCCCATGTACTCGTCGAGGTTCGGCACGCGGCGGATGTCGACGAGCGAGGCGGGCAAAAAGCCGCGTACGCCGAGGTCGATGATCAGGCCGCCCTTGACGACCTCGATGACCGCGCCCTCGACCGGCTCGCCCGACTCGGCGGCCGTTTCGATGCGCCGCCAGGCCTTCTCGAAGCGGGCGCGCTTCTTCGACATGATCAGGCGACCGTCCTGGTCCTCCTTGGTCATGACGATCGCGTCGACCTCCTCGCCGAGGTGGACCTCCTCGCTCGGATCGACCGACTTGCGGATCGATAGCTCGTTCGCGGGGATGACGCCCTCGGACTTGTAGCCGATGTCGACCAGCACCTCGTCCTTGTCGATCCGGACGACGTGGCCGGTGACGACCTCGCCCTCCTCGATCGACCGGAAGGTCGCGTCGTAGTTGGGGACGATCTGCCCGTCGATTTCCAATAAGAGCCCGTTCGATCCGTCGACCACGCGGGCCTGCGGGTTCTCCATCAGCGTTTGCACCGGCGTAGCCTAGCGCAGCCGTATCATTACGGGGCAGATGCCTGTGCGAGCCACCAAGCGGGGGGCCGAGCGCAGCCCCTTTCAAGGACGCGATTGCGACGTGCTGGTGTGCGGCGCGAGCTTTGCCGGGCTGGCGGTCGCGCGCGAGCTATCCGGCTCGGGAGCACGGGTTCTGCTGGTCGATCGGTACGAGATCGGCGAGCGCCAGACCTCGGCCTGCGCGATGCCGACGTCGTGGCTGGGCGCCCTCGACCTGCTGGGCTCATCGCGGCAGAGCTTCTCGGGGATCACGACGCACACGCCGTTTCGGACTTCGCGCTGGTCGCTGCCGTGGTCGTTCTCGACGTTCGACTACCGCGAGCTGTGCGCGCTGCTGTGGGATCAGTCAGACCGTTCCGAGATCGAGTTCGAGACGGCCACGGTCACCGGCCGCGACGGCTTCACGGTGCAGACAGATCGCGGCGAGCTGCGCGCGCCGCTGATCGTCGACGCCCTCGGCTGGCGGCGCGTGCTGTCGAACGAGCCCGCGATCCAGCCGCCGCACGCCCGTCTCTCGCGCGGCTTGGAGGTCCATCCCCCGGGCGGCGGCGAAGAGCTCGAGCTGTGGGTCGATACCCGCTACATCCGCGCGGGGTACGGCTGGAGCTTTCCCGCGCGCGAGGAGGTGCGCGTCGGCGTCGGCTCGTTCTGGCCCGCGGACCACGTCAAGCAGCCCACGGTCAGGCTCGCGCGCGACATGGGCCTGCCGGCGGAGGGCTATCAGGGCAACTGGATACCGCACGAGCTGCGGGCGGCGATCGAGGACGGCGTGTTCTTTGCGGGCGATTCGGCCGGGCACTGTCTCCCACTGACCGCTGAAGGCATCCGCACGGCGCTGTACTTCGGCCTCGCATGCGGGCGCGAGCTGCGCGCGGTGATCGAGGGCGCCGGCACGCGCGCCGACGCGCTGCGACGCTACGGAGCGTTCTCGGCGGCCCATGCGCGTAAATACCGCTGGCTGCTCCACGCCCAGCGAGTGGTCGGCAGGACGACGCCGCTTCCCGTGGTCGCCGCGTTCTCCCGCGCGCTCGAGAACCGCGGCTTCGCTACGTGGCTTTTCAACCACTACATGGAGATAGCACCGCCGTCGTTCGTGGGCGCGGGATCGGGCGGGACACGGCCGCAGCGCGCGGTCGCGGCGGCCGTCTGAATCCGTTTGAGGGGCGCCGAACCGGCCCGCGCCCCGGGGTCACGCATCACGATCGCCGGTTCGCGCGTGCGTGCGAACAAAGCGCATCGACACATGCCCATCCCTACTAGCAAGGCTGCCGCGAGACAGGTCAGGCGACCCGCCGCAGCCGCGGTCTCGTCGTCTTCACCGCCTCAACAGCGAGGCGGCTCGCCTCGATCGCGCTGGCCCACGAGACTTCGGCCAGCAGGCCGGGCGCGGCGACCATGTCGCCCGCCAAGAACACGCCGTCGCCGCGGTCCACCGCGGGGCGGTCTCGCCAGCTACTGCCGGGCAGGTCGAGCGCGCCCGAGCGGGCGTCCATCACCTGCCGGCGACGCCAGGTCTCGCGCTCGCGCCAGTCGCCCGCGAGCGACTGGTCGAGGAAGCGCTCCAGCCGCACACCCGCCTCCTCTGCGGTCTCGCCGGGGCGGATCGGCATCTGCGCCTGGATCAGCTCGTGCCCGTCGGGCGCGATCGCGGGGTCGGAGGTGGAGTAACGCCCGATCCAGCCGGACTCGTCGAGGTCGGAGACGATCCACGGGTCGCCGCGGCGGCGGGCAACGCCCAGGTCGAGGCAGACAGTCCGTCCGCTCAGCCAGCTCAGCGGCTCGTCCCCCAGCAGCTTCTGCGCCTGGGAAAGCTCGGTGGCGAGGATCACGGGCCCCTCGGGAAGCTCCTCGGCGCGCCGGCTCGTCTCGACCTCGACACCCAGCTCGCGCGCGCGTCGCTCCAGCGGCGAAACCAGCGCGGTCCAGCCCCCGCGCGCGTAGCGGACCATCGTGGTCGGCGGCGGCGAGGAGAGGAACAGGCGCACGGTGCGCTCCCACACGAACGCCGCCGACAGCTCGCCGGGGTCATGGTGGAAGGTGTAAACGCCGGCCGCGGAGGACAGCATCGCGGCGGTGCGCTCGTCGGTGTGGCTCGCCGCCCACGTACGAAAATCGAGGTCGACGGGCGCCTCACGGCCGCGCAGGCGCAGGATCGCCGGGATCGCGCTCAGCGGCGGGGTCCGCTGCAGATCGCCCTGCCAGCGGAACCGCGCACCGCTGAGCGGCGGGCGAACGTGGTCGGGCAGCAGGCTGCGCTCGGCCAGCCAGCCCCACAGCGGTCCGTCGCTGTAGAGGGCATGCGGCCCAAGGTTCGCTTTGTATGGTCCCTCGGCGCTGCGCGCGCGCCCGCCGAGCGTGTCGTGAGCCTCGAGCAGGCGCACGCTCGCCCCCTGCTCGGCGCATGCGATCGCCGCTGTAAGCCCCGCAAGCCCGCCTCCCACTACCGTGATCTGCCCGCCGGTCTGGCTCATGACGATGGTCCTCCAGGTCGATTGCACCTACCACGGTAGGGAGCAACTGGCTCGGTGTACAGTTCCAGTTGTGTCGGATTTTCCAAGTCCAGTAGCGGGACCGGGGCTGCTGCTCGCGCTTGAGCGCAACGGCGAGAGCCCGCTGCACGAGCAGCTCGAGCGCGCGATCCGCCGCGACATCCGCTCCGGGAGGCTGCCGGCCGGGATGCGCCTGCCATCGACGCGGGGGCTGGCGGCAGAGATGGGCATCTCGCGCGGGGTGGTCACCGAGGCTTACGGGCAGCTAGCCGCCGAGGGCTACCTGACGATGCGCCAGGGGGCGCCGGCGCGGGTGACGGCCGCCGTGCGCGCCTCCTCGCCACGCGCCCCCGCGCGTTCGCTGCTCGAGACGTTCGCCTATCACTTCCACCCCTGCCTGCCCGACCTCGCGGGCTTTCCCCGCGACCGCTGGCTGCGCTCGCTGCGCGCGGCGCTCGCCGAGTCGCCGCTGGACGCGCTCGGCTACGGCGACCCGCGTGGATTGCCAGGGCTGCGCGAAGCGCTCGCCGACTACCTGGGGCGGGTCCGTGGCGCCGCCGCCGACACCGAGCACATGCTGGTGTGCTCGGGCTTCACGCAGGGCTTCTCGCTCCTCTGCCGCCTGCTCGCCGGCTTTGGCGCCGGGTCGATCGCGCTCGAGGACCCTGGCTGGCACGTGCACCGGCTGATCGCCGAGCAGGCAGGCCTCGATGTGATCCCGATCCCAGTCGACACGCACGGGCTGCGAGTGGATGACCTGGCTCGCACCGACGCCGCCGTGGTGCTGGTGACGCCCGCCCATCAGTTCCCCACCGGGGCGGTGCTCAGCCCCGAGCGAAGGGCGCAGCTCGTCGAGTGGGCCGAGAGTGAGGAGCGGCTGATCGTCGAGGACGACTTTGACGGCGAGCTCCGCTTCGACCGCGGCGCGGTGGGAGCGCTGCAGGGCCTCGCGCCCGAACGCGTCGTGTACATCGGCTCGGCGAGCAAGCGCCTGACCCCGGGCATGCGCATGGGCTGGATGGCGATGCCCCCGTGGCTCGCATGGCAACTGACCGCGGCCAAGGCCGTTGAGGACGGGGGTTCTGAGGTCGTGGGACAGCTCACGCTGCGCGACTTCCTCGTGCGCGGCGAGCTCGACCGCCACGTGCGGCGCATGCGCCTGCGCTACGAGACTCACCGCGAAGCGCTGCTCGGCGCGCTCGCCCGCTGGCTGCCGCAGGCGCGCGCAGTGGGTGAGCCCGCCGGGTTGTACGAGCTGGTCGAGCTGCCCGAGGGCGTCGATGAGCACGCGCTGCTGGCTGCAGCAGCCAGGCGCGGCGTGGGCGCGGAGGGCCTGTCCCAGCACCGCTTCACCACTGGCGGTCCGCCCGGTCTCGTGCTCGGTTACGGCAACCTGTCGGAGCCCGCGATCGAGCAGGGGGCGCGCCTGTTGGGCGAGGCTTACGCCGAAGCGAGGGAATGACGTGTCGTTTACTTGCGCACCACGAGCACGACTCCCGCGGCCAGCAGCACGAGGCCCACGATGCGCGAGGCGCCGACGGGCTGTTTGGCGATCCCGAGCAGGCCGAAGCGGTCGATCGCGACCGAGACGATCAGCTGGCCCGTGATCGCCGCCGCGCTCAGGCCGCTCGCGCCGAGGGTGCGAACGGTGACGATCGCGATCGTCACGAACACCGCGCCGCACAGCCCGCCGAGCAGCGCCCACCACGGCGCCCGCCCGATGTGGGCCAGGGAGCCGAAGCCGCCGTTTACGACGGTCAGCGCGAGCAGCAGCACGACCGTGCCGACCGTGAACGACACGCTCGCCGCCTGCACGGCTCCGACCGTCCTGCCCAACCGCGCGTTGATCGGCGCCTGCATCCCCACCAGGCAGCCCGCGCCCGCGCCCAGCAGCACCGCAAGCGTACGCGTCACTTGGCCTCCAACCAGTTCTGCCCCACGCCGACGTCCACGGCAAGCGGCGGTTCGCGGTCCCACACACCGCACATCTCGCGCTCGATCAGCTCGCGCGCGGCCGGGACCTCCGCGGGCGGGCCTTCGAACAGCAGCTCGTCGTGGATCGTGAGGATCAGGCGCGTCTCAAGCTTCGACTCCGCGAGCGCGCGGTGGCAGCGGACCATCGCGAGCTTGATGATATCCGCGGCGGTGCCCTGGATCACAGTGTTGACGGCGAGGCGCTCGCCGAGCGTGCGCACCTGGTAGTTGCGGGCGCGCAGCTCGGGGATCTGCCGGCGGCGGCCCCACAGCGTTTTCACGTACCCCTCCTCCTTGGCCTGCTCGATCGTCGCCTCCATGAAGTGCGCGACCTGCGGGAAGCGGTTGAGGTAGGCGTCGATGAACTCCTTGGCCTCCTCGCGCGGGATGTTCAGCCGGTCGGCGAGGCCGAAGTCCGACAGACCGTAGACGATCCCGTAGTTGATCATCTTCGACTTCGAGCGCATCCCCGGGTCGATGTCCTGTACGGCGACCTGGAACACCTGCGCGGCGGTCGCGGTGTGCACGTCCTCGCCGCGGCGGAAGATCTCCTTCAGGGCGGAGTCGTCGGCCACGTGGGCGAGCACGCGCAGCTCGATCTGCGAGTAGTCCACCGAGATCAGCGTCTGTCCCGGCTCGGCCTCGAAGCAGCCGCGGATCTCGCGCCCCAGCTCGGTGCGGATTGGGACGTTCTGCATGTTCGGGTTGGTGCTCGACAGCCGCCCGGTCTGGGCGACCGCCTGCAGGAAGGTGGTGTGGATGCGCGAGTGGGCGTCGGCCTGCTCGGGCAAGACGTCGAGGTAGGTCTTGATGAACGTGGAAAGCTCGCGCCAGCGCTCGATCCGCGGCACGATCACGTGCTCCTCGCGGATCGCTTGCAAGACGCGCGCGTCGGTCGAGAAGCCGATCTTGCCCTTGCGCTTGCGCGAGAGGCCCAGCTTCTCGAACAGGATCTCCCCCAGCTGCTGTGGCGAGGCGATCAGGAACTCCTCTTTGGCGAGCGCGAAGATTTCCTGTTCGAGCTCTGCGGTCTCCTCGCGCACGCGCCCGGTGATCTCCGCCAACCGCTCCAGGTTCAAACGCACGCCGGTGAGCTCCATCTCGCGCAGCACCGCTACCAGCGGCAGCTCGATCTCGGCCATCACCTCCTCGAGGCCGCGCTCAGCGATCTGCTCGCGCTGCCACGCCGCGAGCGCCGCCAGCATCACCGCGTCGGCCGCCGGCGGGTCCTCGAGCGAGCTGCCCAGCCCGCGCTCCTCGCATAGCTCGCCGAACGGGTATCCCCGCCGGGCCGGCTCGAGCAGGTAGGCGCCCAGCAGCGTGTCGTGGGTCAGCCCGGCGGGCACGATACGAAGTTCTTTGGCGTCGTGCGCCACGACCGCACGTGAGCCGCACGCGGCGACGATCTCCTCCGGCCCCGCGCACTCGCCCGCGAGCACCTCCACGGGCACGGGAGTCCCGTTCCCCGCGCCGGCTCCCTTCTCTGCGCCGGCTCCCGCGATCGGGTCGGGCGAGCTCTCGTGTCCATCCCCCTCGCGCACGGCAACAGCGAAGCGCCATGGGGCGCCCTCGACGAACAGCTCACCGTCGGGCGGAGAGATCGCGCGAACGACCACGTACAGCTCGCTGTCGGCGCCGCCGAGCTGGGCGATGTCCGCCACAGCACCCGTTCGCATGCGCGCGCGGAGCGTCACCTCCGCGGCCGGCGCGGGCGCCGCGGTCTCCGGGTCCCCGAGCGCCTCCTCCAGCCGGCGCAGCGGGTCGCGCAGCTCGTACTCGCGGAACACCTCCCGCACGCGCGAACGGTCGGGCTCGCGGACCGCCTCAGCGGTGAGATCGAAGTCGACGGCGACGTCGCGCTGCACGGTGGCGAGGCTCTTCGACACGCGCGCGTCCTCGGCGTGGTCGAGCAGGTTCTGTTTGCGCTTGGCGCCTTTGACGTCGCGGATGTGGGACAGCACCCCCTCGAGCGAGCCGTATCCCTGGATCAGGTCTGAGGCGGTCTTGTCGCCGATGCCGGGCACGCCGGGGATGTTGTCGGAGGTGTCGCCCTTCAACCCGTAGAAATCGGGGATCAGCTCGGGCGGGATGCCATAGCGGTCGATCACCGCTTGGCGGTCGTAGATCTTCGTCTCGGTGATCCCGCGCGAGGTCGCCATCACCTTGACCATGCCGGCCTCGTCGATCAGCTGAAAGACGTCGCGATCGCCGGTGACGATCATCACCGGCACCGGCGGATCGGCCTTCAGCGCCTGCTCGGCGAGCGAAGCGATCACGTCGTCGGCCTCGTAGCCCTCGACCTTCACGTTGCTGTAGCCGAACGCCTCCACCAGCGGTTCCATCGCCGGCCACTGCTGTTTGAGCAGGTCCGGGCGCGAGCGGCGGGTCGCCTTGTAGTCGGAGAACAGCTCGGTGCGCCCCGACGTACCCGCGTCCCAGGCGACCACCGTCGGGCACACGCCGTACTCGGTGACGATCTTGACGAGCATCGAGGCGAAGCCGAAGATCGCGTTGGTGGGCACCCCGGTCGAGGTCGCGATCGACTCGGGCAGCGCGTAGAACGCGCGATACACGAGGCTCGGCCCGTCGATCAGGAACAGGCGCCGCTCGCCCGCGCCACCCCCCGCGCCCGCTTTCGTCTCCGCCGCCATCACCCTCAACTCTACGAGGCCGGGCGGCGAGGCATGCGGACAAATAAGATGCCGGGCCGCCCAACGAACAGGAGCCCCGAGTGAGCGCCACCCCCAGCGCGCAGTACCGACTGACGATCCGTGTGAAGCTCGACGACGAGCACGGCATGTTGGGCGCGGTCACGAGCGCGATCGCCGCCGCCGGCGGCATGGTCGGCGCGGTCGACCTCGTCGAGGTCGACGGAGGCAACAGCCTGCGCGACATCGTCGTGGACGCCTCGGGACGGGACCATTGGGATGAGATCATCGCCGCGATCGACGCGCTCGACGGGGCCGAGGTGATCGACACGACCGATCGCACGTTCCTGCTGCACGTGGGCGGCAAGATCGAACAGCACAACAAGCACCCGCTGAAGACCCGCGACGATCTTTCGATGACCTACACGCCCGGCGTGGCGCGCGTCTGCCTGGCGATCGCCGACGACGAGGACAAGGCGTTCCAATATACGATCAAGCGCAACACGGTCGCGGTCGTCTCCGACGGCACGGCGGTGCTCGGGCTCGGCGACATCGGCCCGCGCGCGGCGATGCCGGTGATGGAGGGCAAGTGCTGCCTGTTCAAGGAGTTCGCCGGGGTCGACGCGTTCCCGATCTGCCTCGACACGAAGGACCCCGAGGAGATCGTGAGCGCCGTCAAGCTGATCGCGCCCGCGTTCGGCGGCATCAACCTCGAGGACATCTCCGCGCCGCGCTGCTTCGAGGTCGAGGAGCGGTTGAAGGCCGAGCTCGACATCCCGGTCTTTCACGACGACCAGCACGGCACGGCGGTGGTCGTGATGGCGGCGCTCTTGAACGCCGTCAAGCTGACGGAACGGCGATTGGAGGAGCTGAGCGTGTTGATCATCGGGCTCGGCGCCGCGGGGATCGCGGTGACGAAGATCCTGCTCGAGGCCGGCGTGCGCCAGATCGTCGGCTGCGACTCGCGCGGCGCGCTGCACGTCAAGCGCGACGACTACCTGGATGGCTCGATGAACCCGATCAAGCGCTGGTTCGCCGAGGCGACCAACCCGCAGTGCCGCGCGGGCAGGCCGGCGGACGTGATCGACGGCGCGGATCTGCTGATCGGGCTATCCGGCGCGCGGGCGCTGCAGGCCGAGGCACTCGCGCGCATGAACTCGAACGCGATGGTGTTCGCGATGGCCAACCCCAACCCCGAGGTGATCCCCGAGGAGGCGGCGCCGTACGTGCGGATCATGGCGACCGGGCGCTCGGACTACCCGAACCAGATCAACAACGTACTGTGCTTCCCGGGGATCTTCCGCGGCGCTTTGGACGTGCGCGCGCCGGACATAACCGAGCAGATGAAGATGGCAGCCGCACGCGCGATCGCGGACATCGTCGAGGAGCAGGAGTTGCGCGAGGACTACATCATCCCGTCGGTCTTCAACCGCGACGTGGCGCCCGCAGTGGCGGCCGCGGTCGCCGATCAGGCGCGCGCCGCCGGAACCGCGCTCGCGGGTCAGGAGGTCGGGTTCGCCCCGGGCGAGACGCTCACGGGCGAGGCGCGGGCGCATACGTGAGGCGGGACTTTTGGGAGACCCGTGTGCTCGGGTCTCCGTACAGCCTGGTCGGCGCCGGTCACCACAGTCGCCGGTGCCGCGATGGGAACGACTTGCCGGCAAACGGGCGAAACCCATGGTGACCGGCGGACCTGTACAACAAGGTGACGATGTCATTGCGCGTGACCATCACCGGAGCGACCGGCCTGATCGGCCGCGGGGTGGTCGATGCGCTGCGCAAGCAGGGCGCCGAGGTGACGGTCCTCTCCCGCGATCCCGCACGCGCGCGCGCGCGGTTCGCCGTGGACGGAGCCCCGCCGGTACAGGCGGTCGGCTGGGATCTTCTGCGCGAGCCGGCGCCGATAGACGCGCTGAGTGGCCGCGACGCGGTCGTGCATCTCGCCGGCGAGAACGTCGCCCAGCGCTGGAGCGAGCGAGCCAAGCAGGCGATCCGCGACAGCCGCGTCGTCGGCACGCGTAACCTGCTCACTGGCCTGCGCGCGGCGAGCACCCGCCCGCGCACGCTGATCGCGGGCTCGGCGATCGGCTACTACGGCGCCCGCGACGAGGAGCCGCTCGACGAGGAGTCACCGGCCGGGAGCGACTTCCTCGCGGGAGTCTGCGTCGACTGGGAGGCGGAGGCACAGCAGGCAGCTGCCCTTGAGATGCGCGTCGTGACGGTGCGCACCGGGGTCGTGCTCGACAGCCAAGGTGGCGCCTCGAGCAAGATGCTACCCCCGTTCCGCCTCGGCGTCGGCGGCCCGGTCGCGGGCGGACGGCAGTACGTGTCGTGGATCCACCGCGACGACGAGATCGGGATGATCGTGGCGGCGCTCGAGGACGAGCGCTGGAGCGGACCGATCAACGCCACCGCGCCCGAGCCTGTCACCAACCGCGAGCTGTCCCACGCCCTCGGGCGCGCACTGCGCCGACCCGCGCTGTTGCCAGTGCCGGGCGCCGCGCTGGGACGCTGTACGGCGAGATGGCCCAGGTCGTCACGAGCGGCGCGCGCGTGATGCCGGCCAAGCCGCTGGTGCTCGGCTACGAGTTCCGCCATCCGCAGCTCGACGAGGCCCTGCGCTTCGCGCTGAGCGCCGGGTGCGGAGCGCTGACCGGCGAGCCGGCTGGTACAGCGCAGCAGGCGCTGACGATCGTCGGATCGGGCGCCGTGCCTGCGGGCCGCGGTTCTCGGTCTCGATGATCACCCGGCAGGGACGCCGGCTGAGCAGGTATGCGGCGGTCGGGCCGATCCGCTGCTCGCCCGCCGGCGCGTGGATCGTCGACCAGTAGATCACGTCGGAGCCCACGCGTTCAGCTTCCTCGACGAGCGCCGCGCCGGGGTTGCGCGTGCGGATCAGCCCCGTGTGGATCTTGATGCCCAGGCGTCGCGCCTGAATGCGCGCGCTCTCGAGCACCGAGCGGCCCTGCGCCTCCTCGTCCTCGAGGCCCGACTCGAGCGACAGCTGGCTCGGCACCGGCAGCACGAACACCGCGTAGAGCACGCCTTCCTCGCCGATCAGCTTCGCCGCGCTGCTGAGCGCCGCGGCGCTGACGTCCTCGCCGAAGATCGGCACGAGCGCTGTGCGGTAGTCGAGCTCCTGGAAGTCCGCCGGGCGCTCGGCGTGCTCGATCTTGTAGCTCTTGCGCGGGTCGAGGCCCTGGCGCTTGCGATAGACGAAGTAGCCGGCCATCCCGATCACCATCCACGGGATGCCGACGATCCTCGCCTCGCTGTGCAGAACCGTCACGGCGACCCACGCGGCAGCCGTGCCGATGCCGCCGATCACCGCGGTCATCGGGATCAGCGAGCCTTCGATGTGCACGCTCCACGGGCTCCGGTAGGGGCGCTCGCGGTCAGGGTCCTTGACGCGCAGCGCGACGACCGCCGCGTGCGCGATCGTGAACGACAGCATCGCGCCGAACGAGTAGAGGTTGCCGAGCACTTCGGTGTTGCCGTAGAGGATCAGCAGCGCCGGCGAGCACCGAGAAGAACATCGAGCGTGAACCAGGGTGTGCGGTACGTGGCATGCAGCTGGGAGAACAGGCGCGGCAGCTGGCGGTGCTCGGACAGCGACCACGACAGCCGCGAGATCCCGATCATGCCGGCGTTGGTCGCGATGAACAGGATCGTCGCGGCCAGGATGCCCGACGTAGTAGCGGGCGATTGTCAGCACCGTGCCGTGCAGCCCGAGGTGTTCGACGATCCCCGAGCATCGGATCGTTTTCGAAGAAGCCGCCGAGCGCGGTCGCATAGCCCGGCGTGGAGAAGCTGTTCTCGAGCTCCGCGCTGTATCCGACGCCGTGGTGCACGATCGGCAGCGCCGAGAGCGCCACGACCGAGATGCCGGCGTACACGCCGAGCACCGCGAGCACGACCAGGTTGACCGCCTTCGGCACCTGCGTGCCTGGGTCCTTGGACTCCTCGGCCATGTTCGCCACCGTCTCGATGCCCGTGTAGGCGAGCATCGCCAGCGACAGCGCGAAGATCAGTTCTTTCCAGCTGGGCACCGATGCCGAGGTCGACCTGATGGATCAGCAGCGAGCGGGTTCAGGACCAGCGCGATGCCGATGCCCACCAGCAGGATCTGCGTCGACAGGTCGAGCAGCGCGAGGACGATGTTCAGCTTGGCCGACTCGCCCAGCCCGCGGATGTTCAGCCACGCCAGCAGTGCGACGACGATCAGCCCGCCGAAGATGTCGCCGGGGTTGTGCTTCAGCGCGCCGAGGCCGGGAAAGGCGCTGAGGTAGTGCGGCACGAAGAACGCCGAGATCGCGATCGTGAGGATGTAGTCGAGGCTCAGCGCCCAGCCGGCGAAGAACGAGACGACGTCGTTGAACGCGTGGCGCGCAAACGAGGATGATCCGCCGGCTTCCGGGAACATCGCTGCGCCCTCGGCGTAGGTTTTGGCCGTCAGCGCGAACAGGCCGCCCGCGAACACGAACACCAGCGGCGTGAGCCCGAGCGCGTGGGCGGCGACCAGCCCGAGCGCGTAGTAGATCGATGAGCCGACGTTGCCGTAGGCCGTCGCGAACAGACCCGGAGACGCCGACCGAACGGCGCAGTCCATGCTCGCTGAGACGCGCCATCCGCCCGACGCGTAGCTCGGCGCGCGTTAAGCTCGCATCAAGAACCGCCCGTTCCGCGTGTCGATTTCACAAAGATTCCATCCGCGCGGAGCGCAGTGTCTCAGATCAAGCGAAAGAATCGCGACACTGATCGCGAAACCGGTACCCGATCCCCGCGTCGGTGCGGATGAACGACCGGCGCGGCTCGCCGGCGTTGAGCTTGCGGCGCAGGTTCGCGATGTGCGTGCGCAGCAGCGGCGTGGCATCCGCGTACTCCGGTCCCCAGACCTCGACTGAGAAGCTGGCGATGGGTCATCAGCAGGCCACGGTTGCCGGCGAGCACGCGCAGCAGCGAGAACTCGATCGGCGTGAGGCGGACCTCCCCGCCGTCGAGCCAGACCGCATGCGCGGCCAGGTCCACCACCAGCCCGTCGAGCTCGATCCGCGGCTCGGCGACGTTTCGGCCCGGCGCGTCGCAAGCGCCGCCTGGACACGCGCCACCAGCTCGCCGGCGCCGAACGGCTTTGTCACATAGTCGTCGGCGCCGCGCTCGAGCGCCTCGATCTTGATCTCCTCCTCGTCGAGCGCCGAGAGCACCAGGATCGGCATCTCGCTCCACTCGCGCAGCCGGCGGCAAACCTCGATCCCGTGGATGTCCGGCAGCATCAGGTCGACGATCGCCGCGTGCGGAGCCGGAGAGCGACAGCGCGGTCCAGCGCCTCCTCGCCCGTGGCGGCGCTGAGCACCTCGTAGCCCGCCTCGTCGCAGCACGAGCTTCAAGCGCCCGCCGGATCTGCGGATCGTCGTCGCAGACGAGGATCCGCTCGCCGTCATCCGCCCGCTCCGCTGCGTCGGTGACCGCCATCAGCGTCGCTCACCGCCGCGAGCGGGAACTCGATCACGAAGCTCGTGCCCTGCCCGGCGACGGACTCGACGCCGATATGCGCCCGCCGTTGACCTCGACGAAGCCCTTGGCGATCGCCAGGCCGAGGCCGAGCCGTGATGGCTCGTGCGTCGCCGTCGGTGGAACGGTAGAAGGGCAGGAACACGCGCTCGTGCTCGCTCGCCTCGATGCCGGGTCCCTGGTCGACGACGCGCACCCGGATGCGCTCGCCCACCGCGCGGGCGCGCACCGACGACGGGCTTGCCCGCCGAATAGCGCGCGGCGTTCTCGAGCACGTTCGCGAACGCCCGCTCGAGCTGCGCCGGATCGCCCCGCAACAGCGGCAGGTCCGCGCTCGACCGACAGCCGGAAGACTCGCTGTCGCCGGCCTGCTCGATCGCCTCGTGCAGCACCTCCTCGATCGAGCACCACGAGCGACGGGGCTCCAGGCGGCCCGCCTGCAGCAGCGACAGGTCCAGCAGCTTCTCGATCAGCAGCCACAGGCGCGTGGCGGCGTCCATCACCAGCTCGCGCACCTCGCCGACGTTCTCCGGCGTCGGCCGTCCGCGGGTCGAGCGCTCCGGCCGCCGTCAGGATCGCCGTCACCGGCGTGCGCAGGTCGTGAGAGACCGAGCGCAGCACGGCCGTCTTCATCTCGTCGCTGCGACGCAACGCCGCCGTCTCCACCACCTCGGCCTGAAGCTCGGCGCGATGCAGCGCCGCCGCGAGGATCGACTCCAGCGAGGGCACGACGCGACTCGCGCACCCGTGCGCGCTCGGCGCCGGACAGCGTCGCGGGCAGGACCAGCGTTCCGATACGCGCGCCCTCGCTCCTCAGCGCCAGCGCCAGCGACCGCTCGTCGGCGGCGAAGTCGCCCAGCTCGATCGTCGGCGCGAGACCGCGCCGACGGCTGCCGCGAGCCGCCGCGAGGCGACGGGCAGCGCATCCTGCAGCGCGTCGCCCCCGAGCAGCAGCCGCGCCATCTCGGCGGCGAGATCGGCCTCGCGGCGACGCTGATCCGCCTCCTGAGCCACGCGCGCGTGCGAGCTCGGCCATCAGGCCGATCGCCGTCGCGACCAGGACGAACGCCGACAGCCCGATCCAGTCGCGGCCGTCGGCGAGCGTGAAGCGCCCGACCGGCGGCAGATGGAAGAAGCTGAAGGCCGCCGCGCTCAGGACTGCCGTCGCGAGGCCGAAAGCGAGACCCCAGAACATCGCCACGACGACCACTCCCGAGCAGGTAGACCACTCCGAGCGACACGCACCGGCGCGACGTGCTTGAGCGGGTAGACGATCCCCGTCGCGGCGACTACGCCGACGACGGCGACCAGCACGCCCAGGGCCGCGAGGGTCGCCTCGGCGCGCAGCAGCGGGGAGAGCACGCGCGTATTCATGCGAGGTCATGATGATCCATCGACCATCTCGCCGGGACGGTGACTCAGACCACGCCGACGGTAACTCAGGCCTGCACCGAGATCGGCTCGCCAGCGCCGACGGTGCTCAGACCAGCGCCGGGACGACCTCGGCCTGCGCGCAGGCCGGTTCTCGGTCTCGATGATGACCCGACAGGGGCGCTTGGCTGAGCAGATACGCCGCTGTCGGGCCGATCCGCTGCTCGCCCTCCGGCGCGTGGATCGTCGACCAGTAGATCGACGTCGGAGCCGACCCGTTCGGCCTCGTCGACGAGCGCCGCGCCGGGGTTGCGCGTGCGGATCAGGCCGGTGTGGATCTTGATGCCCGACGCGCCGCGCCTGGATGCGGGCGCTCTCGAGCACCGAGCGGCCCTGCGCCTCCTCCTCCTCCAGGCCCGATTCCAACGACAGCTGGCTAGGCACCGGCAGCACGAACACCGCGTAAACGACGCCGTCCTCGCCGATCAGCTTGGCGGCGCTGAGCAGCGCCGCGGCGCTGACGTCGTCGCCGAAGATCGGCACGAGCGCCGTGCGGTAGTCGAGCTCCGCGAAGTCGGCGGACGCTCGTGGCGCGGAGCTCGGGTGGTCGTGCGCAGATCGAGGCCCTGCTGGCTGCGGTAGACGATGTAGACCGACCATCCCCAGCACGAGCCAGCACGACGCCGGCGAGCGGCGACGGCGAGGTGCAGGATCGTGACGGTGACGAACGCGAGGCCGGTGCCGATGCACTCCCAGCAAGGCGAACAGCGGCAGCTCGCGCCCGGCGACGTGAGCGTGCCCGGGACCGCGGTAGGGCCGCGCCCGATCGGGCTCCTTGACGCGCAAGGTGATCACCGACAGGTGGGCGATCGTGAACGACAGCATCGCGCCGAACGCGTACATGTTGCCGAGGAATTCGGCCTTGCCGGGGATGATCGTCAGGCAGGCGATCGCGCCGAAGAGCAGGATCCCGATCCACGGCGTGCGTGAAGCGCGGATGCAGCCGGCCGAGCCGATCGGGGACCTGGCGGTGCAGGCCCATCGAGTAGACGAGCCGCGAGACGCCGATGATGCCGGCGTTGGACGCGATGAACAGGATCGTCGCGGCGAGCATGCCCGACGTAGATCTCCCCGGCCCCCTGCAGCGCGCCGAGGTGCAGGTGCTTGACGATTCCCGAGCACCGGGTCGCCGGCGAAGCCGCCGTGAGCCTCGCTCGGTGCCGAGCAGCGTGGTGTAGTGGCCGTCTGGCCTGCTTGTGCACCGGCAGCGCCGACAGCGCGACCATCGGCAGCGCCGCGTAGATCGCGAACACGGCGATCACGACGGCTTGATCGCTCGCGGGATCGTCCTCGTCTCGTCCATCGGCCTCCTCGGCCATGTTCGAGATCGTCTCGATGCCGGTGTAGGCGATCATCCCGACGGGGATCGCGATCAGGAAGTCCTTCCAGCTCGGCGCGACGCCGAGGTGGACGTTGTGGATCAGGATGTGCGGCGAGAGCACGAGCACGATCCCGACCGGCGACGAGCAGCAGCTGGGTGGCGAAGTCGGTGATCGCGAGAACGATGTTCAGGCGCGCGGCCTCCTTGACGCCGACGACGTTGATCAGCGACAGGACCACGACGATCGCCGATGCCGAACAGGATGTCGCCGGGCCCGTGTTGCGAGCGCCGGCCAGAACAGCCCGCCGAGGTAGTGGGGCACGAAGAACGCCGAGATCGCGATCGTGATCGTGTAGTTGAGCATCTGCGCCCACGCCGCGAAGAACGACCAGAACTCGTTGAAGGCGTGGCGCGCGAAGCTGGACGAGCCGCCGGCCTCGGGGTACATCGCCGTCGCCTCCGCGTAGGTCGCGGCGGTCAGGTAGAAGATCACGCCCGTGATCACGAACACGATCGGCGTCAGTCCGAGCGCGTAGGAGGCGACGAGCCCGAGCGCGTAGTAGATCGAGGAGCCGACGTTGCCGTAGGCGGTCGAGAACAGCGCGCTGACGCCGAGCACGCGGCGCAGACCATGCTCGGAGAGGCGTGCCATCGCCGGAGCGTATGGCAGCGGCCCCGCGCCGACCGGCATCGGACGCATGCAATATCCCGTGCATCGCAGCCGCGAGATGCAGGAACCCGCCTATGATCCCGACGCTGGGCGGCGTGGGGCTCCCCGAATCGATTCCCGGCAATTGACATGGAAACGCTCGCCGCGGAAACTACGACTCTGGTGAGGACTTCGTCCTCGAATACGGCGAGCTGCGCTTCACGTTCAACGAGGAGGACTTCTCCGAGCGCTGCGAGCAGGCCGCCCTGAAGCTCGGCTTCGTCGGCGGCCGCCTCGGCGAGGAGGAGCTCGAAGACCTCGTCAACCTGGCCGTCAACGGCGAGATCATCGACCCCGCCTCGGCGCTGGGCGAGCACGTCAACGACTGCTGGCCGGAGCTCGTCGGCCCGGCCGAGCGCTCGCTCGTGCACTGGCTGCGCCGGCTGGTGTTCCGCGGCGCCTGGCTCGACCAGCGCGTCAACGAGGGCGAGCTGGACGTCGCCTTCGACGAGGAGACCGGCAGCTTCGCCTACGTGCAGCCGGCGCGACCCCGGTACAGCTGCCGGCGAGCCGATCGAGCTCGCCCCCGAGCCCTCGTGGGGCCGGGTCGCCTACAGGCGCTAGCTGATCAGCTGGCCCCAGAGCCTTCGTGGGGCCGGGTCGCGTACAGGCGCTAGCCGCTCAGCTGGCCTCCAGCGCCCCCGCGCGGGCCTTCGCGATCGCCTCGGCGCCGTCCTCGCCGACGAGCAGCTCGGGCTTCAGGGTGCCGCTGGCGATCAGGTCCAGGATCGGCAGGCGCCCGGTCGGCGGTCAGCGCGACGTCGAGCGCGATCACCGTCGTCTCGCCGCCGAACGGCTCGGGACGCGGTCGCGATCACCGTCAGCGAGCCGCCTTCGCGCAGGTTGCGCGCCGCCGCCAGCGCCTTGCGCGCGGCGTGAGGGTGCAAGCCGTCGAGGCTGTCGATCAGCACGAGCGCGTCGCCGCCGCGCGCGGCGACGCGCTTGGCGGCGTCGATCGCGCGCTCCACCGCCTGACCCTGCGAGTCGGCCGAGGCGGCGAAGCTGAGCGCCGCCGCCGGCGCGACCGGGCCCTCCTGCCACTCCGCGATCTCCTCGGGCCGCGCGCCGGCGAGCACCACGCGTCACCTCGAGGCCCTCGCGCCCGCGAGACCGCGTCGAGCAGCCGGCGCAGCGTCTCGGTCTTGCCCGCGCGGCGGGCGCCGACGATCACCGCGCGCGAGCCGCGGCCGAGCGGGGTGAGCCACTCGATCGCCTCGAGCGTCGGGTCCTCGGAGTCGAGCGCGAGCCGCTCGCTCGGGATAGGCCACCGGCAGATCCTCGTAGCGGGCGCCCTCGGCGACGGTGTCGGCCGAGCGCCCCGTTGATCGTGTCGATGCGGACCAGCGACGAGTAGCGCTCGGAGCGCCGCGGCGTGCGCACGGGGCCGCTGACGCGATCGCCGGAGACGAGCTCGCAGCGGCGCACCTGGGCGGCGGAGATGTAGACGTCCTCGTCGGAGGGCTCGGGCGGGTCGACGCGCAGAAAGGCCGAGCCGTTGCCGAGCACCTCGACCACGCCCTCGGCGACGCGCCATCCGCGGCGTCTCGGCGTCCGCAGGATCCGCCGGCCTCCGTACGCTCGCCGCGCTGCCGCGAGCGCGCCCGCCGGTCTCACCGTCGCCGGCGCTGCGCCGCGCTCACCGCTGCGCTGCGGGCGCGCCGCGGCCGCACGGTTCGGGCGCCGGCGAAGCGCTCGGCTCCTCGCTGTCGCCGTCGCCGTCAGCGATGTCGCCGGCCTCGGATGGTCGCCTCGCTCGAGCTGTCGCTCGCGCCTGAGCGGCGTGCGCGCGCGCCGCGCGCGGAGCGCGCTGGCCGATCGCCGGTCGGCGCGCTCGGCGCTGGCGCCGTCCTTCGGCTCGCGTCGTCTGGGGCAGCTCGGCGCGCAGGCCGTCGCCGTCGTCGCCCGGCTCGCCGAGGATCGCGTCGATCAGATCTGCCTTGCGCAGCCGGCGGAAGCCCGTCGAGGCCGATCTGGTCGGCGATCGCGTGCAGGTCGGCCAGCGGGCTTGCCTCCAGCTCGGAGCGGTCGAGCACTGACATGTGATTCCTTCTTCCTGTGTGGATCGGGCGGTTGGCGTCCCGGCCGCGTTGGACAGCGGCGGGCACCCGTGATGCGTCTTCAGCGTAGCGGCTCATCCGGCCGGAGGGAGCTCAGTCGGCTGTGAGGCGGCTGAGTCGGCTGCCGGCGGCCGACCGCAGGCGAGTCAACGCTGGCTCCGCGCCGGCGAAGGCTCTCGTGGCGCAGTTCCTCGGCGAGCGCCAGCTCCCTGCTCGGGCTCGCTCTCGCCCGCGAGCGCGGCGCGCACCGCCAGGAAATCCGCGGCGGCGGCGCACGTCGTGCACACGGAAGATGTGCGCGCCTGCGTCCACACCGTGGGCCAGCGCGGCCAGCGTGCCGGCCAGGCGCTCGCGCGGGGCGCGGCCGGTGAGCGCGCCGATGAAGTCCTTGCGCGAGATCGCCATCAGCAGCGGGCGTCCGAGCTCGTGCAGGCGCGCGACGCCCGCCAGCAGCCGATCGTCTGGGCGGGTGTCTTGGCGAAGTCGGGACCCGGATCGACGATCAGCTGCTCGCGCGTCACCCCGGCGGCGAGCGCCAGCTCGATGCGCTCGCGCAGGAAGCGCGAGCACCTCGTCGACGATGTCGCCGTAGAGATCGGGGTCCTGCAGCCGTTGCTTGGGCGCGGCGCGCGTGTGCATCACGACCAGCGCGGCGCCGGTCTCGGCGCACACCCGGCCAGCGCGGGGTCGCGCAGGCCGCTGACGTCGTTGACGATCGCGCGCGCCCGCGGCGATCGCGGCGCGCGCGACCGCGGGCTTGTAGGTGTCGACCGAGACGAGCGCGCCGAGCTCGCCGGCGAGGCGCTCGATCAGCGGCACCACGCGCTCGATCTCCTCCTCGGCCTGCGACCGGCGGGCGGTCGGTGCTGGCCGACTCGCCGCCGACGTCGAGGATGTCCGCGCCCGCCTCGCAAGCAGCTCGGGCGCGAGCGTCAAGCCTGCGCGTCGAGGTCCGGTATGCGGCCGCCGTCGCTGAAGGAGTCCGGCGAGGCGTTGACCATGCCCATCAGCCAAGGCCGGGCTCCGAGCTCCAGCTCACGGCCGGCGGCGCTGAGGCGATCCGCCGGGCGCGACGCCCATCACGAGCGAGCCGTCCCGCACGAGGATGCCCTCCAGGCGATGCCTCCTCGACGAGCCGCCTCGGTCTCGAGCGCAGTCCAGCTCGGCGCTCCAGTCGCGGTCGTCCTAGCCGAGCTCGCGCGCGAGCACCGCGCTCCACGCGGCAGGCCGCTCGCTCGGGGCCCTCGCCGACGAGCTCGCGCGCCGCCAGCAGGCCCAGACGAGTGCGCCGCAGCAGCACGTCGCCGACGCTGCAGCGCCTGCTCGCGCCGAGCGGCTAGCGCGACCTCGGCCATCAGGTCGGGCAGCCCGGGCACGATCGGCTGGGCCAGCTCCCCGCGCTCGGCGGCCAGCGCGAGCGCCTCGTGGGCGCCGTAGCCATAGCGGGCGGCGAGTGCCGTGCAGGACTTCCTCGGAGACTCCCTCGCACCGCGGGCAGCTCCTCGACCGGGACGGCCTGCCCGAGCGGGATCTCGGCGTGCGGCAGGGAGCGTCGCGCGCTTCGCGCTCGACCAGACGGTCGACGGCGAGCTTCGCCATCCGCCGCCAGGTGGTGAGCTTGCCGCCGGTGATCGTGATCATGCCGCAGGAGGTCTCGTACAGCTCGGCCTTGCGCGAGATGTCGACCGATTTCTTGCGGGTCGCCGGTGGAGATCAGCGGTCGCACGCCCGCGTAGGCGCCGGTCATGTCGGCGGGCGAGAGCTCGGTGGCGAAGAACTCGTTGACGGCCTCGAGCAGGTAGTCGATGTCCTCGCGGGAGGGCTCGATGTGCTCGAGCGAGCCCTCGTAGTCGTTGTCGGTGGTGCCGACCAGCGTGCGCCCCAGCCACGGCAGCGCGAAGATCGTGCGCCCCCCGCCGGCGGGCACGATCGCGCCGCCGACGAGCGGCAAGTCCTCGTGGCGCGAGGTGATGTGGGTGCCGCGACTCGGCCGGATCCGCGGCAGCTCGGCCTCGTCGTGCAGCTCGTGCGGGCGCAGCTCGTCGGCCCAGACGCCGGTTGCGTTGACGACGTTGGCGGCGCGTATCTCAAAACGACTCGCCGGTCTCGCGATCGCGCACCTGCACCCCGCGGGCGCGACCGTCTCGCTCGAGCAGGCGGTCACGTCGAGGCGGTTGGCGCACACCGCGCCGAAGCGCTCGGCCTCGCCCAGGACGGTCAGCACCAGGCGCGCGTCGTCGGTCTGGCAGTCGTAGAAGAGATAGCCGCTGCGTCGGTTCGCGCGCCGGCGAGCGCCGGCAGCAGCTCGAGCACGTCCTCGCCGGAGATCACACGATGGCGCTCGGGACTCCAGGACTCGCCTTCCTGCCGGGTGCTCTCCTCCGGCGCCGGCTCGTCCTCGGCGGGCGCGCCGCGCTCGGCTCGCGTGCGCCTGCCACGCCCGTCGCGGTCGGCCGTGCGCAGGCGCTCGCGGTCGACCGACATCACGTCGTACAGGTTCAAGCCCACCCCCATCAGGCGGTCCGGCCGGGCGCCGTCGAAGGCGGGCACGACCAGCGGCAGCGGGCGCACCAGATGCGGCGCCAGCGCCACCATCAGCTGGCGCTCGAGCAGCGCCTCGCGCACCAGCCCAGATCGAAGTGCTGCAGGTAGCGCAGGCCGCCGTGGACGAGCTTGCTCGAGCGGCTGGAGGTACCGGAGGCGAAGTCGGCGCGCTCGACCAAGCGCAACGCTGTAGCCGCGCGCGGCGGCATCCAAGGCGACGCCCGCGCCGGTGATCCCACCGCCGACGACCACGAGGTCGAACTCGTCCGCAGACAGTGCGGCAAGCGCCTGGGAGCGAGAGATCACGCTCCCAGTCTTCCAGAGGACCGTCCTAGTGGCTCCTGTGAGGGTGGCGCTTGCGCTTCTTGTGCTCGCGGTCGCTTGGCCAAAGTGCCGACCGGGCCGATCGCTCAGGCCGATTCCTGAGCTCAGGAAGCTCATGATCTGGGGATTTGCGATCCGGGTGTAGACACCGGCATAGCCGGGCTGGGCACATCCGTTGCCGAAGTCCACGAGACCGGCCAGCACATAGTCGGAGGGCGGGTCGCGCAGGACTGTCGCCGTCCACCACCAAAGGGCCCACCAGAGTCTCCGTAGCAGGTGTCCACGCGCGAGCGTCCTCCACCCGCGCAGATCATGCGCGGGGTGATCGGCTGTTCGATCGTGGCGTACTGTTCTTCGCACACCGATTCGGACATCGAGCGGCAGGTGCACCCAGCGCAGATCGGTGGATAGCTCGCGAGTTGTCCAGGAGCCGGGTTGACGTCCCCCCAGCCGCTGAGTGGGCGCAGGATCGCCGGGGCTGCGGTTCGGGATTGGCGGACGCCAGCGCCAGCTTCCGCTTCGAGCGGCAGCGGGGCGATCGGGTCGACGCCGTCGATAGCTTGGCGCCGCGAGCCCGACCAGAGCGGCCGCGTCGAGGTGAGCAGAGCGATGTCGTAGTCGCTGGTGATTGGGTTGTAGCGGGAGTCGAAGGTGCTCGATGCCACCGGGTCGCGCACGCTCGCCCGGCTCGGATGCGGCCAGCGCAGTCGAACCGGCCAGCACCTCCACTTCGGCGCGCGCTTGTCGCCGCTGACCGGCGCCGGTCACGCAGTGGGCGGCGGTCGCGACGTGATCGCGTCGATGATGACCCCGCCGCAGAAGAAGCCCGCGGCGGGCGAACCGGCCGGGGATCGTAGAGCGCCACCTGAAACGGAAAGCTCGCGATGGAGGCTTCTTCTCCGCCGACGATGCTCGCTTTCGCGAGCACTCGCGCTCCCTGCGCGCGGCCGACCGTCCGTGCGCACGTGCGAGCGCGCGCGTCCCCCGGGGTGACTCGAGCCCCACCGCCAGAGAGGAGCGCCACCCCGGAGATCCACACGACGCACGCCAGGTACCCGCTGCCACGACTGAATCGCCTCGACCCGAAGCTATGAACCGATGTAGCGAAATACTGACCCCTCAGATGACTACGTTTCCTCCCCTCATTGAGTGTAAGATACGATGTACTTCATAGCAATGGTCTTCCGAGTTACGTACCAATTTGGCACCAGCGGGAGGGTGCCCTGAAAATGCGTAGGCATGCGAATCGGCGATTCGCGGCAGGGTCCGCAGTAGCTTCTGCGTACGTAGCCGTCAATGAGGATCGTCGTTCGTGCCCTCAGCTACAGGACGCGATTCACCGCACCTGCCCGCGCTATTCAGTCACAGCGCCCACAGCTTGGCGGCGTTCTCCTTCAGAGAGCCCGACTCGGCGACGTTCTCGCTCAGACGCCCTCGAGGCGTTCTCGCTCAGAGAGCCGGCAGCTCGGCCGTGATCTCGCTCACGGCCGACTTGGCGTCGCCGAACAGCATCGAAGTCTTCGGATCGAAGTACAGCTCGTTCTCGATGCCGGCGAAGCCGGGGTTCATGGAGCGCTTGATCACGATCACCGAGCGGCTGTCGGCGACCTCGAGGATCGGCATGCCGTAGATCGGCGAGGACGGCGTGTTCTTGGCGGCCGGGTTGGTGACGTCGTTGGCGCCGATCACCAGCGAGACGTCGGTGCGCTGGAACTCGGGGTTGGCGTCGTCCATCTCCTTGAGCTGGTCGTAGGGAACGTCGGCCTCGGCCAAGCAGCACGTTCATGTGGCCCGGCATCCGCCCGGCGACTGGATGGATCGCGTAGCTGACCTCCACGCCACGTCTCTCGAGCTCCTTGGTGAGCTCTCGCACCGCGTGCTGGGCCTGGGCGACGGCCATGCCGTAGCCGGGCACGATCAACCACGCGGTTGGCGTAGGCAAGCTGGATCGCGGCGTCGGCGGCGCTCGTGGAGCGCACCGTGCCGTCGTGAGCGCCGGCCCCTTCGGCGCCCTCTACCGCCCCTCCCCCGCCGAAGCCTCCGGCGACGATCGAGGGGATCGAGCGGTTCATCGCGACCGCCATCAGATTCGTCAGGATCGTGCCCGAAGCGCCGACGATCATGCCCGCGACGATCAGCGCCGGATTGTTGAGCGCCATGCCGGTCGCCGCCGCCGAGAGGCCGGTGAAAGCATTCAAGCAGCGAGATCACCACCGGCATGTCGGCGCCGCCGATCGGCAACACGACCGCGTTGCCGAGCAGCGCGGCCACCACCAGCATGCCGATGAACAGAGCTTCGGAATGCGCGCCGGCGATCAGGTCGATGCCGGCGGCCGAGGCCAGGATCAAGAGCACGAGGTTGACGATCTGCTGGGCCGGCCCCGAAGCGTGATCGGGCGTCCGGGAATGATTTCCTGGAGCTTGCCGAAGGCGATGTTCGAGCCCCAGAAGGAGACCGAGCCGACGATCGCCGCGAACACCGAGAAGATCGCCACATAGGTCGGCACGCGCCGCTCGTCAGCTCGAACGACGTAGTGCGCGGAACTCGACCCAGGCGATGAGGCACACCGCGCCACCGCCGACGCCGTTGAACAGCGCCACCATCTGCGGCATCGCGGTCATCTTCACCTGGCGCGCCGCGGGCACGCCGACGGCGATCGCCGAGCGCGATGCCGAGCACGATCAGGCCCCAGTTGCCCTCGCCCGGTTGAGCAGCGTGGCGATCACCGCGATCGCCATGCCGACGGCGGCGACGCGATTGCCGCGCACCGCCGTCGTCGGCCCCGACAGCCCGCGCAGGCCCTGGATGAACAGCGCGAAGGCGATGATGTAGAGGACGTCGAGGAAGCTCTCGCCCTGCAGGAAGTCCTACCACGGGGTGGATCACGGCGCTCACCCCGGCTTCTTGATCCGGCGTGCCTGCGTCGGCGCTGCCTGTGCCGTGACGCTTTCCGGCTCGCCTGCCGAGTCGCGCCTGCCCCGGGTCCTTGGCCCGGCTTCGGGCGCGACTTGAACATCTCGAGCATCCGATCGGTGACCAGGAAGCCGCCGACGATGTTGATCGTGCCGAACGCGACCGCGATCACGAGGATGTCTTGCTGAACGTCCCGGTCGGCGAGGCCGACCAGCAGCAGGCCGCCGAGCAGCACGATCCCGTGGATCGCGTTGGTGCCCGCCATCAGCGGCGTGTGCAGCGTGTTCGGCACCTTGGAGATCACGACGAAGCCGATGAAGCCCGCGAGCACGAGGATCGCGAGATTGGTCGTGAGAACGCTTGCCAGGATCATCGGCGCCGCCTCCACAGCGGCTTTCGCGCCGGCATGGACGATCTCGCCGTCGCGCACCATGCACGCGCCGGCCACGATCTCGTCCTCGAAGTCCAGCTTCAGCGCGCCGTCCTCGGCGACGAACAGGTCGAGCAGCGACTGCACGTTGCGGGCGAACAGCTGCGAGGAATGCTCGGCCATGCTCGCCGGCAGGTTCAGCGGGCGAGACGATCTTCACGTCGTGCTCTGACGACCGTCTGCCCGGGCTCGGTCAGCTCGCAGTTCCCGCCCGACTCACCGGCCAGGTCGACGATCACAGAGCCGGGCTTCATCCCTTCGACCGCCTCGGCGGTCACCAGCTCCGGCGCCGGCCGCCCGGGCACGAGCGCGGTCGTGATCACGACGTCGAAGCCCTTGATCGCGTCGGTCAGCGCCTGCTGCTGGCGCGCGCGCTCCTCGTCGGTCAGCTCGCGCGCATAGCCGCCCTCGCCGCTGGCCTCGAGACCGAGGTCGAGCCACTGCGCGCCGAGTGACTGCACCTGCTCGGCGACCTCGGGGCGCACGTCATAGCCGGTCGTGCGCGCGCCCAGGCGCTTGGCGGTCGCCA
This sequence comes from uncultured Solirubrobacterales bacterium, assembly GCA_963784875.1. Taxonomy (GTDB): domain Bacteria; phylum Actinomycetota; class Thermoleophilia; order Solirubrobacterales; family Solirubrobacteraceae; genus Palsa-744. The sequence continues at coordinate 233,690 of CAWATE010000002.1, read as the reverse complement.
GCGCCTGCAGCCCGGCCACGCCGACACCCAACACGAGCACCTTCGCCGGCGGGATCGTGCCGGCCGCCGTCATCAGCATCGGGTAGAAGCGGCCCATCTCCTCGGCTCCCAGCAGCGCGGCCTTGTAGCCGGCGACGTTGCTCTGCGAGGACAGCGCGTCCATCGACTGCGCGCGAGATATCCGCGGGATCGCCTCCATCGCGAACGCGGTCGCCTGCGCGTCGGCGAGCGCGCGCGTCGTCTGCGGGCTCGTAAGCGGCGCGAGAAACCCGATCAGGATCGAGCCCCGACCCGAGGCCGCGGATCGCCTGGGCGTCGGGAGGCGCGATCGTGACGACCACGTCGCAGCGCCAGACCTCGCCGCGTCCGGCGTCACCCGTGCGCCGGCCGCGGCGAAGGCGCGTCGGGCAGGAGCGCGTCCGCGCCCGCGCCGCTCTGCACGACGACCTCGATGCCCTTGGCCTTCAGCTTGCTTACGACCTCCGGCACGAGCGCAACTCGGTGCTCGCCCGCCGCGGTCTCCTTCGGGACGCCTATCCGCATGAAGTGCGAGAACGTATCCGATCCCACGGACGAGCGGCGGCCCGGTGTGGGAGACTCGGACGACGATGACCGTGAACCTGACGCGCATCTACACAAAGCTGGGCGACGGTGGGGAGACCCATCTGGGCGACATGAGCAGGGTCTCGAAGCTGCACCCGCGTGTGGAGGCGTATGGCACGATCGACGAGCTGAACGCGATTATCGGCGTCGGGCTGCTCCAGCCGGGCTTCCAGAGACATTTGCAGCCTGGCTGCGTCGGGTGCAGAACGATCTGCTCGATGTCGGGGCGGACCTGTCGGTGCCCGCGCCCGCTGAGGACCGATGTCCGAGCCCGTCGAGCAAGGCCCGGCCGAGAAGCCCGCGCGCACGCGACTGCGCGTCGATTCGTCCTATACCGAGTGGCTCGAGCAGGCCTGCGACGAGGTCAACGCAAAGCTCCAGCCGCTGCACTCGTTCGTGATCCCCGGCGGCACCCCGGCCGCGGCGCATCTGCACGTCGCCCGCACTGTCTGCCGCCGCGCCGAGCGCCGTGCGATCGCGGTCGGCGAGGAGGGAAACCCCGAGGTCGTGCGCTACCTGAACCGGCTGTCGGACCTGCTGTTCATCCTCAGCCGCGCGGCAACGAGGACGGCCCGCGAGGAGCCGCTATGGGATCCCGGCGCGCACTCGGCCTCCGCGAACCCTGAGCTGATCCGCGCCGATTCGCCGCGACGGACGGCTTGTCGCGCCGATCGGCCGCGCGCAGGCCGGCCACCGCGAGCGCCATCCACAGCGACGCCAGCAGATAGCCACCGAGGATGTCGCTGGGCATGTGCCAGGCAAGGATCAACAGTGAGCAGCCGACCGCCACGGCGAACACGCCGCCGAGCGCCGCGACGACTGGGCGCAGCCACATCGGGGCGACGAGCACCGCACACAGAACGAGCGCCACCGCGGCGGTCGCGTGCCCGCTCGGCCACGAGGCGGGGTCGATGTACGTGTAGCCGACCCGGGCATGGGAATGCGCGAGTAGCGGCTTCAGCGTCTCGGCGGTCAGCGGCGCAAAGCGCCATCACGCACGCGACCGCGAGCGCCACCCGCGGGCGCCCGCGAAAGAGCGCGCATGCGATCAACAGCACAGCCCACAGCGTGAAGAGCGCGGGATCGAGCAGGTCGAGCATGAGGTTCGCCACGGCGTCGAGGTGCGGGCGGCTGAGCAGCGTGAAGTCGTGCAGGGCAACCGCGTCGCGCACGTGCGCGACAGGCACGAACACGGCCACGATCCACGTCAGCGCGAGCCCGGTCACGCACAGCCCGGCGATGGCGAGCGCGCTCGCGGCGCTGGGCTCTCCGCGGCTGCTGTTTCCAGCCGCATATCGCCGCGGCATCGCTCCGGCGGCGGTGTAGGCCTGTCCCGACATGGTCGCTACATCGTAGGAGGCTCTGTAAAGGGCTGCTGAAGCGTCTACATGCGGCCCGATCGGAAACGTCTTGACGTAGGCGATCGACGAGCGCGATCGCCGCTCGTCAGACAACTTGTGGATGCACTTCTCAACGGAACCAGACCTTTATAGAACAACTTATAAGTTATAATCTGCTTATGTATGGTGCAGCCAACGTCCTACTGAAAGACGCACGCCGTCAGACCGGCCTCACCCAGGCGGACCTCGCTCGCCGGCTCGGGGTCAGCCAAGCTGCGGTAGCCAAGCTAGAGCGACCCGAGGCCAACCCAACCCTGCAAACGCTCGACGATGCGCTGCATGAGACCGGACACCGACTCGTGCTCGCCACTGAGCCGATCAAGCCGGGCATCGACGAAACGCTCGTCATTGAGCAGCTCAAACTCAGCCCTGAACAAAGACTCGCGCAATTGGAAAGCATGTACGAGTGGGTTCGCGAACTATCGCTCGCAGGAGCCAGGTCTCGTGGCGAGCTGGGGTGAGTACCATCCCGCGGCACTCGTGCGAGCGCTCGTCGAGGGCGACGTCGACTTCGTGGTCATCGGTGGAGTGGCTGTCGTCCTGCAGGCGATGCCACGATCCACTAAGGACCTCGACATCTGCTATTCGACCGCAAACGACAACCTGAACGCGCTCGGCAAGGTGCTGGTGGAACTGAAAGCCCGCCTGCGCGGAACTCCAGAGGCGGTGCCATTCGTGCCCGATGCGCGCACCCTGCGCCAGACTCAAATCCTGTACTTGACAACGCCCACAGGCGACATAGACCTGCTGGTCAGCCCGGCCGGAGCGCCCTCGTATCAATCATTGCGCCGTCGCGCCGACGTGATGGATCTGGGCGGACAGAGTGTCCGGATTGCCTCCATCGAGGACATGCTCGACATGAAGCGCGCCGCCGGACGTCCGCAGGACCTGGTCGATATCGAATCGTTGGAAGCAGCCCACCGGCGCCTGCGCCGCAAATCAAAGCGATAGCAAGGGACCAACGGCGCTCCTACCACCTACCGGCACCCTGCAGAGATCACGGCCCGACCGGGAACGTCTTGCCCGCGAGCGCGATCAGCGCCTCGGAGGTCACCCATACCGGCGTCTGGGAGCTGGTGCGCGAGTAGCGGATGGAGCCGCCCGGCGCGAGCAGGCTTTCGAGATAGCCGACCGGGGAGCGGCTGCCGCGGCGGCGCACCGAGTCCGGGGCGCGGCCGGCGGCGATCAGGCCCTGCACCGCCCAGGCGGTCGACTGCGCGTTTGATTCCTCGCCGTACCGCTGCGGAAAGCCGCCGTCGAGGTTCTGCGAGCGGATCAGATAGGCCGCCGCCTCGCCGAGCACGCGCGCGTTGTGTGCGCCCGCGTCTACGAGCGCCTGCAGCGCGATCGCGGTGTCGTCCACATCGCTCGGCGAGCCACGTGTGCCGAAGGCGAAGCCGCCGTCGCTGTTCTGCTGGCGCTCGATCCATCCCGCCGCTTCGCGGATCGCGCCATAGCCGGCGGAATGGCCGACCGCGCGCAGGGCGAAGATCGCAAACGTCGTGAGGTTGACCTGATTGTCGAAGGAGTCGTTGCGCTCGCGGGCGCGCAGCATTTCGCCAACAAGGTCGTGGCCGGCGAACGAGTACGCCGAGACGCCGCATGCGTGCGCGGCGAGGATTGTGCGCTCCACGTCACCCAATCCCCGCAGGGTCGAGACTTCAGCACGCAGCGAATCGAGTACCGAGTGCCCGTCGCGGCGCAGGCTCGCCGGATCGTGCCCGGCGGCCGCCAGTCCCATCGCGGCCCAAGCCGTGTACAGCTCGCTCGATCCCTGTCCGCTTGCGCCGCCGAAGCCGCCATCGACGTTCTGGGCCGCCGAGGCCAGATAGGAGAGCTCAGGCGCGAGCGAGGCCGCGGACGCTCTTGGCGCGCGGAGGTCAGCGGTCGGCACCCGGAGGTCAGCGGTTGGCACCCGGAGGTCGGCGGTCGGCACCCGGAGGTCGGCGGTCGGCACCCGGAAGTCAGCAGTCGACACGCGGCGATTGCCGATCGGCGATCGAGCCGGGGGCATCATCCGCGTGAGAGCGCCTGTCGAGGAGGTCGTCGCCGCGAGTGCGCTCGTGCCGCCGCAGGACATCGCCAGACTCACGCCCAGCGCGAGCGTTAGAACGGCCAGCGCGCCGGCTGCCGTCCCCGGGGCGGCGTCCTCCCAGCTCACGGTCATGCGCTCGCGCGTGCGGGCCAGCAAGCGCGCGAGCTCGGGACCGAAGGCGAGCGCGAACAGCAGCGTGGCGAGCGTGTCGGTGATGTCGAACGGCAACCCGTTGGCCACCGCGATCAGCAGCGCCGCCGGGGTGTGGCTCGCGCCGATCGTCCAGGTGTAGAAGTTCATGACCTCCTTCGCACCGAGCGCCGCCAGCGCACACGCGAGCGCAAGCGGAACACGCCCCAAACGTCTGCGTGTGAGCCTGCCCAGGCCCGCGCCGCCGAGCCCCACGAGTCCCCAGGCCGCCATCTGCCACGGGGTGTATGGACCCTGGCCGAGCATCACGTTCGAGGCGAGCATCCCGATCGCGCCGACCGTGAATCCCGGCAGCGGGCCGAGCGCGTAGCCCACGACGAAGGCGATCGCGGTGATCGGCTTCACGTCGGGCAGCGCGACGAACGCGTCGCGGCCGAGCGCGGCGACGGCCGCAAGCGTCGCCACGACCGCCACCATCCGCGTCGAGGGCCGGCGACGCTCGTAGGCAAGCCAGCCGAGCCCCAGGACGACGCCGACGAGCAGGAACGACGCCAGCGGCCAGCTCATAAGACCACCTCTGGTTGCGGGGCGCTCATAGGGCAACCTCTCCTTGCTGGGTAATGAGGTTGTTCTCGTTTCTCATGCGACCGCCTCCAACGTCCTGCGCGCGCTGAGCAGCGCCGCTCCCTGCTCCGGCAATAGCGCGCCGCCAACGCCGCCGAGGATGCGAGCGGTCTCGGTCGCGAAGTACCAGCCACCCGCGAGCAGCTCCTCGGCGGGCCCGTCGGCGATCACGCGCCCGTCGGCGAGCAGGACCGTGCGCGCCGCGCAGGCAGCAGCGAACTCGGGATCGTGCGTCGCCACGACCACCGCTTGGCCCGCGTCCGCGCGGCGACGCAGCTCGCCGGCCAGCTCCGCCTTTGCCTCGCGATCCATGCCGCGGGTGGGCTCGTCCAGCGCGAGCACCGCCGACGAGGAAGCGGAGATCGGCAGGGCCGCGCCGGCGACGATCGCAAGCGCGAGGCGTTGACGCTCGCCGCCGGAGAGGTCGCGCGGATTACGTTCGGCCAGCTCCGTCAGCCCCATCTCCGCGAGCGCCTCCGCGGACGTCTCCTCGGCGACGCGCTCGTGAATGAAGTAGTCGCCGGGGTTCTGCATCATCAGCGCGATCCGCCCGCTCCGCTCGATCCGCCCCCGGGTGGGCTCCAGCAGGCCGGCGGCGTGACGCAGCAACGTCGACTTGCCCGCGCCGTTGCGCCCCATCAGCGCCACGCTCTCGCCCGGCTCGACGCTAAAGGTGACACCGCGCAGGATCGCCGGCCCGTCACGCAGCTCATGCCATACCTCGCGCATCCGCAGAGCAGGCTCGGACTTGCCCGAACGACCGCCGCGCGCTTTTGCGATCAAGCCGGCGCTCGTCCCCGCAGAGCTCGATCCGTGAGCATTTGCCTTCGTCAAGCTCGGATCGGGCGCACTTGCCCCGGCAGAGCTGGACGCCAAGACATGCGATTCAGCGCCGCTCGACTCCGGCGCGGCCTCCCCGGGCAGCAGGCCGCGCGCGCGCAAAGTCCCACGGGCCTGCCTGACCCCCACCGGGGCCGGATGCAGCCCCGCGAGGGCGAACAGCTTGGCGCCGGGAGTTTGCAACGAGGGCGCCCGCCGGGCGGCCCACTCGAGGAACGTCTGCGGCTCGCCGTCGCACGCAACCCGCCCCGACTCCATCGCGATCACGCGATCGGCGACGCTCAAACAACGCTCCAAGCGATGCTCGGCGAGCAGGATCGTCGTCTCCCACTCCTGGTTCAGTCTGCGCAACAGGCCGATCAGCTCGTCGCCCGCGACGGGGTCGAGCTGCGAGGTGGGCTCGTCGAGCAGGATCACGGGGGGCCGGCCGGCGAGCGCCGCGCCGAGCGCCACCCGCTGCTGCTCTCCGCCGGACAGCTCGTGCACGGAGCGATCGAGCAGCGTGTCGATCCCGAGCGCGAGCGCCACCTCCTCCACCCCGCGCGCCACCGCGGCCGCGCTGTGACCGCGGCTCTCGAGCGAGAGCGCGAGCTCTGCCCGCACCGAGCTCGTCACGAGCTGCGTCTCGGGGTCCTGAAACAGCGCTCCCGCGACCGTCCCCAGCCGGGCGGGGCCGTGCTCGCGCGTGTCCAGCCCGGCAAGCGTCACCTGTCCCGCGAAGCGCCCGCCATAGAAGTGCGGGACCAGCCCGCAGGCGGCGCGCAACAGCGTCGACTTGCCCTGCCCCGACAGCCCCGCCAGCAGACACAGCTCGCCCGGCTGGATCTCGAGGCTGACCTCGTCCAGCGCCGGTGACTCCACACCCGGGTAGCGATAGGTGACGCGGTCGAACGACAGGATCGCCGTCATGGCTCGATTCCTCGGCGATCACAGAACGGGAGCAGAATCGCGGCGATCAGCGCCGCGCACAGCGAGAGCGTTTCCCCGTTCACCGACGCATGCAGCAGTGGATAGGCCTGGAACGAGGCCGCGCCGGTGAGCCGCCCGACGACGGCCAGCGCGAGCACCGCGGCGGCGGAGCAGGCAAAGGCGAGGTCGTGGCGCGACCAGGGGCGCCTGCGGCGTGCAGGACGGCGGGCGGTAGCGAAGCCGCGCAGCTCGAGCGTCGCGGCAACGTCCATCGCGCGGTCGAGCGACCCTCCGACCACGGCGCCGAGCAGCGCCACGCGCGCGCGAGCGCCTTCGGGCGCGCCTGACGGTCGTGTGCGCTGGGCCTCGGCCAGGCGCTGCGCGTCGGCGGCCAGCAGCGGGATCATGCGGGTCGAGAGCGACGCGGTCAGAGCCGAGCGAAACGACAGCCGGCGCAGCCCCCGAAGCAGCTCGTCGGGATCGACCGCGAGCGCAGCGACCGTCGTCACGACGATCAGGAGCGAGACCTTCAGGGCAATCACCGCACCGTAGACGGCAGCCTCGAGCGTCAGGTCTCCCTGACCGAACGGGCCGAGATCTCCGAGGCGGGCAAAGACGGTCAGGCCCTGGCGCGAGACGAGCACGTTGACCGCGACGATCGGCACCGCGACGATCACGGCCGTTCGTATCGTCCGCGTGAGCGCACGTCCGACCCCGGCTGCGCACCCGGCGCCGAGCACCGCCAGCAGCAGCATAAGCAGGACGAGCGGGTCAAACAGCACGAGCGCGGCCGCGGTCAACGCGAGCGTCCAAACAGCGCCCACACCCGCTCGCGCAGCGTGCAGAGGACTCGCGATGCGGCGATAGAAGAATCGGGTTGCAGCCAACATCTCCCCTCACCCTCTCGCCACAACCGGCACAGGCAACGCCGATCCCCCTGGCGCGAGCGCGAGCGCGAAGTGATCCTGCAGGGCGGACACGTCGAACGCGCTCGCCGCCTCTTCGACACCCGCGGAATCCGTTCCCGTGACAACCCACACCGGCGCTTGTTCGGAGTGACGAGTCGCGGCCACGAGCCCGGCGCCGACGGTGAGCGTGCGAGCCGGCGAGCCGCGTTCGTTCAGCAGCGTAAGCGTCTGCCCGCCGGTGGAGAAGCGCGCGTACACCCCGCTCGTGCCCGGCCCGCTCTCGATCTGACGCGTGCTCGGATCTCCACCGACGGCGATCCACGGTCCTACCATCACACGCAACGTCTCGGGCTCGCCACCGCTGCCGAGCGCCGCGATCGCGGCGGGCACGCCCAACGCTCGCAGCCGTTTGGTCACCGTGTGACAAGCGTAGCCCTCTACGACAGCACATTCGATCCGCACCGGCAGGCGCTTGCCGTCGAGGCCGTTCAGAAACGGCTCCGGAAACGAGCCGACCACGGCGGGCACGCTGTCCGTTTGGCTCCAGTCGTGCAGATCCCACCAGACGTGATCCCCCGGGTGCACGTTCGTCGCCGCGGCCCCCTTCGGCGCCTCCACGCCGTTAACGTAGTAGAACCAGTCGCTCGGCTGTCCGCCGGCTTCGCCGCCGGAGAGCCCGTCGACGCTCTCGACGAAGCCTCCGCCGTAGCGCGTCGTCACCTTCGCGTTGCGCGCCAACAGGCTCATCGCGGTCTCCTGCCCCACAACCCGCGGCGCGCTCCACGAGCGCATGAGCGACGCGCCGAAATCGTGCGTGACGGTCAGGTGCACGGCGCTCGGCGCGGGACCCGCGCCGAGGCCGCAACCGGCGAGGAGAGCCGCCGTGAGACCGGCTGCCGCCAGCGAGCCGAGCACCCGCGACACGCCGCCACGCACAGGCGCGCGTGTCGCGGAACGGGGCAAGCGCGAGCCGTTAACGAGCATCCTCACTGACATCCGCGAACGTTTGGTTCAGCCTCGGCGGGACGCTAACGGACATAGAACACGATCCTCGTCGTGCCTCTCGCGAGCGTCGTGCGGTTGCCGGCCGCATCGGTCGCCTCGATATCCAGCACATAGCGCCCCGGTGGGAGCGCCGCCGGCAGCAGATAGGAGAACGCACCATTGTTCGAGACCTTGAAGAAGCTGCCCTCTCCGCAGCGCGCACGCGCGAACCGCGCCGTGATGCCGTTGTACGCATAGCAGCGCCCCTTGTACTCGCGGCGCAGCTCGAAGCTCGTCGCGGTGACCGTCGTGTGGCCGAGCACGCTTCCGCTGAGGATACGCGGCGCGTTTCCACGTTTGTAGACGCGCCCTTCGATCACGCTGCTTGCCTTTGCCACCAGCGCGTACGGGCCCTTATATAGAGCAGTTGCGACAGAGCCGGCCGCGGTGGTTGTGCCGCTCGTGGACGTGCCGGCTCCCGATGTCTTCGTAGTACCACACGTGCCATCGTTGCCCGCGTGCACACAGATCGTCGTCTCTGTGCGGACCGATTCGGGCGCCGTGGCCTGCAGCGTGTATGTGCCCGGAGCAGAGAACGTAACCGTCGCGTGGCCGGTGGAGCCGGCGGTCGCGCTTGCCTGCGCTCCCGAGATCGTCGCGCCGGCCGCAGGCGCGCCTTCACCCTTCGTGCTGTACCTGGTGACCGTCAGCGGCACCGATTCGCCGACATCGGCGGCGACGGGCGCTTCGATACCGAGCGGCAGCGGTTCCGGCGGGCAGGCGGTGCCGTAGCAGGAGGGAAAGAACAACACCTGGTCTCCGCCATGCAATTCCGCTTCGCAAGCACCCGTGGCCGCTTCCTTGTTGTCGAGCCAGAATGTCCAGAAGTAGTTCGCGGGGGCTTCTTTTTCGAAGACGTGATTCTCCCCCGCGATCGTATAAATTTCATACTGTTTGAATTCTCCGTTCCACGGTCCGCTCCAGTTGCCGCCGGTCGCGAGCTGCAGCGCGCCTAGAGCACTCGTCCCGGCGCAGGAGTCTTCGGCTTTGCCGTCCGCGGCAACCGGGGTCGTGGTGGTCGTCACCTGCATCGCAGGGAGCTTCGTTTCGGATAGACCCTCCACCCTGACGGTGACTGTCGCCGGTTCCGCCGCCAGAGCGGTTGCGGTGAACACCGCCAGCGACAGGCAGCTGATGCAGAGAGCCAGAGAGATACGACAAGATGTGACCATGGAGCCAACCCCTTTCCACGAGGGCTTGTGGGCTTTCGGTCGGAGGCAGGTCTCCTGGCTCCCGGGCCTACCCCTCCGCGCCTTCCCGTCCCGCCGTAGGCGGATCGGTGGCTTCGCGCCTCTGTTCGGCGCGCCACGGTGGGCATCCCCGGTCACAGTGGCGGGTCCGCGCCGGATTTCCACCGGCTTCCCTTCACCACCGACCGTCTGAATGTCGCCCCATCCTACTCCACCGGATCCGGGAAGGCGGCTCGGGATACGGAATGCCGGCTTGCGGTCCGGAAAGTCGCGCGCTGGCAGTCCGGGAAGGCCGGCTTACGGTCCAGCTCAGTGCTCGACGGCGCTCAGATCGGTGCCGACGTCGACGATCGTCGCGCGCTGCGACCCATCGAGGATGGGCTTCTCGGCGATCAGTCGTCGCGCATGGTCGAGATCGTCTGAGCGGCCGAACGTCAGCGCCGCCTGCACGCGTCCGTCCTTCAGATACCAGTTCGTGAACTTCCCGTCGTCGAAAGACCCGCGCACGATCTCCTCGTCCCACTCATACGCGGGCCCGACGTACTCGAGCTCACCCCAGTCGGCGAGGACCGAGAAGAAGTACGGGATCTCCTCATGGGCGACATCCCTTCCAAGCATGTTCAGCGCGGCGGTCTTGCCGTGGTTGAAAGCGACGTCCCAATGCTCGATCCGAAGCGTTTGCCCGTGCACGACCGAGTCGTACTCGCAGATGTCCCCGGCCGCGAACACGCCCGGTACGGAGCTCTCGAGCCGTGATGAGCAGCGTACGCCGCCGCGGCCCCCGATCTCGAGGCCGGCTCGCTGCGCGAGCTGTATGTCGGGCGTCACCCCCGCGCCGATCACCACCGCGTCGGCTGCCAGCGTCAGGCCGCCGCGGGTCACGACCTTTGCGACCCCCCCATCGCCCTCGAAGCGCTCGAGCTCATCCTCGCCGTGCACGGTCACGCCGTGCGCTTCGAGCAGCCCCTGAACAAACCGCCCCGCGCGCGCGCCGAAGCCCCGTTCGAGCGTCGTCTGCTCCTGCATCACGATCGTGCAGCGCTTGCCCATCGCAGTCAGCGACGCGGCGACCTCACAGCCGATGTAGGAGCCGCCGATCAGCACTATCTCCTGCGCGTCCTTCACCCCCTCGCGGATCGCGTCGGCGTTGCCGAGCGTGCGCAGGTAGTGGATCTGCTCGAGCTCGCACCCGTCGACGTTCAGCCGTCGCACGTTCGCGCCAGTCGCGATCAGCGCCTTGCCGAACTCGACCTCCTCCTTGCTCGACAGCTTCGCCGTGCGCGCCTGCACGTCCAACCCCGTCACGCTCGTGCGGGTCAGCAGCTCGATCTCCTGCTCCTCCCACCACTCCGCCGGACGGAACAGCGCCTGCTCGCGCGTCTCCTCGCCCCGCAGATACCCCTTCGAGCAGTTCGGGCGGTTGTACGGCGCGTCGGGCTCACGCCCCACCAGCAGCACGCTCCCCTCCGCGCCCTCCTCGCGCAGCCAGCGCGCGCAGTTCGCCGAGGCGAGGCCTCCGCCGATCAGCAGGTAGTCGACCTTGCGCGTGGGCATGTCCGCCACCTTACAACCCCGGCGGGTGGCGAACAGACCAACGCGCCCACGTCGGCACGTGGTCGAGGATGCGCCAGCGCGGGCCGTTTTCCTCGCGGTTCGGGCCTACGTCGGTGCCGTTATGACTCGTATCCAAGCGCAACCCGGCGATCGTGATCTGCAAGCCAACCTGGCAGGCAAGCACCAGCCGCTGGTCACTGCTCAGCGCCGGAGCGACGCGCTCCAGCAGCGCCAGCTCGAAGCGCAGCATCGCGAGCCGCTCGACATCGGCGCGCTCGTCGACGATCTCGATTTCACCTTCGGCTCCTCCGCTCAGGGAGATGGCCGTGTGCAGCGCTGCCTGCATCGGGCTGCGGCCGGTTAGCGCGCGACGGCGGTCGAACACGCGCGAGAGGAACCGCTGCTCGAGCACGTTCGCCGTGTGCGCGCGCGACGAGAGCGCGCCATGATTGCGCGCTTGCACGATCAGCTCGAGCGTCGCCTGTCCGTAGCAGTCCTCGAGATCCTCTCGCCCCAGCCGATGGCCATGCGCGCGCAACAGCAGCTCGCGCCGGGCTTCCGCCACGAGCGCCACCTCCTCGGCCGGGTCGCGACGCGTCCAGCTCGGCCGCCCGTCCTGCGGCCAGCGACCGACCACGGCTCGTGTTTGCTCATCGGTTCGGGTAGACACACAGGTATGTCGCACCCCAGCGCCCGCAGACCCCCCCTCCAATTTCCTGCCCGCCCCTCGAACAGCGCGCTCGCGCGCGGTTGGCGATGAGCCTCGGCGAGCGTCTGCACGCGCTGGACCGCCTCCAGCAGCGCCGCCCACGGGCGGCGTTCCTCGCGGCCGTGATCAAGAAGTTCGGCGACGACCAGGCCGGTCAGCTCGCGGCGCTGATCGCCTACTACGGGTTCGTCTCGCTGTTCCCGCTGCTGCTCGTGTTCGTAACCGTGCTCGGCTTCGTGCTGCAGGGCAATCCGAGCGCGCAGAGCAGCGTGCTGCACTCCACGCTCAGCCAGTTCCCGGTTATCGGCAACCAGTTGCAGAGCAACATCCATTCACTGAAAGGCAGCGGGGTCGGCCTCGCGATCGGGCTGCTCGGCTCACTGCTCGCCGGCCTCGGGGTGACGGGCGCGACGCAGAACGCGTTCAACCAGGTCTGGTACGTGCCGCACAAGCACCGCCCCAACTTCATCATCTCGCGCCTGCGCGGCGTCGGGCTGCTCCTCGGGCTGGGGCTGCTCGTGATCGTCTCGACGGTCGCCGCCGGGTTCGTCACAGCCGGCGGGCAGGGCATCGCGGCGATTGTCGGCGGCGTGCTCGTCGCTGTGTTCGTGAACGTGATGCTGTTCTTCGCCGCCTTCCGGCTGATGACCGCCGCGGAAGTGCAAACCCGCGACCTGCTCCCCGGCACGATCGTCGCGGCGGTGCTGTGGACGATTCTGCAGCATGTCGGCGGCTACTACGTCGACCACGTGGTACGCCACGCCAAGGAGACCTCCGGGCTGTTCGCGTTCGTGCTCGGGCTGCTCGCCTGGCTGTACCTCGGCGCGCAGGTGACGTTGCTGGCGGCCGAGGTCAACGTCGTGCGCGCGCACAAGCTGTGGCCGCGCAGCTTCTTCTCCCAGCCGCTGCTCGACGCCGACCGGCGCGCGCTTACCTCCTCGGCCGAGGTCGAGGAGCGCATCAACGAGGAGAACGTCGAGGTCGACTTCGACGGGCCGTCCTAGCGACAGCAGAGAGGTCGTGTCCATAAACGCAAACCGTCCTCTCTTTAAGATCACTATAATGACCATATGTCCAGAATTGTGACCGCAACCGAAGCGAAGGCCAAGATCCTCGCCCTGCTCGACGAGGTGGCAGATGGAGAGGAGTTGGAGATCACCAAGCATGGACGCACGGTGGCGCGACTCGTGCCTCCTTCGGGGGCTCAATCGATCAAGGGGAAGCTCGCGGGCGTTGCGATGACGGCCGTGGGAGAGGAAGACCTGTTCGCGACGGGAGCGACCTGGAGCCTCTCGTGAGCACAGTGTTGCTCGACACCCATGTCGTCCAGTGGTGGTCAGCCGAGCCAGACCGGATCAGCCCTGCCGCCACGGATCTGCTGGAGGGTGCCACAGAGCTTGCCGTCGCCGCAATCTCATGGTTCGAGCTGGCTTGGCTGGCGCGACATGAGCGGATCAGCGTCACTATCCCGATTCGCTCCTGGCTGCAACAGCTCTCCGGCGAACTACGCACAATTGGCGTCACGCCCGCGATCGCCGACACCGCGGTCTCGCTGTCCTCGTCTTTCCCGGGCGATCCCGCCGACCGCATGATCTACGCGACGGCGATCGAGCATGGATGGAAGCTGGTCACGAAGGATCGCCAGCTGCGCGAGCACCCTTATCCGCGACCTATCGCAATCTGGTGAGCAACTTCATCAGCTCATGCGACCGTCGAGCCCGACACCCCCCTCGCAGTGCAAGCGAGACGTTCCGTAGACAGTTCAAGCGCCTATACTGTAGACTGAGGGAATGAGCACCACCATCAGAGTGAGTGGGCCGACCCGGGATCGCTTTGCCAAGTTGGCGCAAACGACCGGTCGTCCGATGAGTCAGCTGGTTGATGAGGCCGCCGAGGCTTTGGAGCGGCGTATGTTCTTCGATCAGATCTCCGCCCGCTATGAGCTCCTGCGCGCTGACAAGGACGCGTGGAAAGAGATCGAGGTCGAGCGCACTGTTGAGAGCGGCGCGTTGCGTGACCGTTCGTCGTGAGCGCTCGCCGCAGTGAGGTGTGGCTGATCGACTTCGGCAACCCTGTGGGTCGGGAGCAGTCAGGCAGTCGACCGGCCGTCATCGTCTCGGCTGATTCGCTGAACGACAGCCCTGCGGGCGTCGTTGTGGTGGTCCCGATCACAACGACCTATCGTGGCCTGCCATCTCATGTTGAGATCGATCAAGGCAATTCAGGGCTCGACGAGGTCAGCTACGCAAAGTGCGAGGACGTCAAGTCCGTCTCCGAGCAGCGAATGATCGCCCGCCTCGGCGCCGTCGGCGACGACGTGATGTTCCAGACCGCTCGTGCGCTGCGTTTCCTGCTCGATCTCTGAGGACTAACCGGGCGGAACTCCCCCGCGCCATGTGACCCAGGCGCCTTGCCCGTGCCTTGAACGTGACCACGGCAAGCCTACTGCGAGGCGTGCGCTGAACGTCCGCCATCGCCGGCGATCACAACCGATACGAAGCGCCACGAGGCCGATACGGCTCGCCGAGGCGCTCGGCGCCATCGTCGCGCCCTCGGCGGGGCGACATCCGTGCGGCCAAGCCGAGCCCAACACGACGCCCGAGCCTTGGACCACGCCAGGCGGCCGCACGGATGCCGTCCCGGCGAGGGCCTGCCACCCAACGCCAAGGGCTGCACGCCCGGGCTCGGCCAGCCCGTCAAGTGACCGGCGACACCGACCGCCATCCGGAACAAGAGCGCAATTGTCTCCCAAATCTGGCTCTGCAACGCCGTTTCCGCCATGACCTAGCAACTACTTGCGTCCGCAACCATCGCGAGCTATACTAACTAAACTTTCGTAAGCTCATATGGAGCCGATACCTATGCCTTCCTCTTCAGAGTCCCGCCCCACGCCCCCATCCCAGCCCAAGCAGGTCCTGCGGCTGATCCCGCTCGACGACACTGTCGTGTTCCCATCGATGGGCATCACGCTGACGATCGACGTCGGCGACGACGAGCGCGTCGTGCTCGTTCCCCGCCACGAGAACGAGTTCCTCGAGGTCGGCACGATCGCCGAGGTCTCCGAGCAGATCCGCCTCCCCGGCGGCGGCCGCGCTGTCGCGATCTCCGGCGAGCACCGCGCGCTGATCGGCGCCGCCCAGACCGGCCCCGAAGGCGAGCTGCGCGTCGAGGTCGACGAGCGCCCCGACGACACCCCTGTAGACGGGCGCACGCGCGAGCTCGAGCGCGAGTACCGCGCGATTGTCGAGGAGATCCTCGAGCTGCGCGGCGACGACGGGCGGATCGCGGCGTTCCTGCGCGCGATCGTCGAGCCCGGCGCGCTGGCCGACTCGGCCGGCTACTCCCCGCAGCTGACATACGAGCAGAAGGTCGAGCTGCTGCGCACGCTCGACGTGCACCGACCGCCTCGAGCTGGCCGTCAAGCTCCAGCGCGAGTCCCTCGCCGAGCTGCAGGTCCGCAAGCGCATCCGCGAGGACGTGCAGGAGGGCGCCGAGAAGCAGCAGCGCGAGTACTTCCTGCGCAAGCAGATGGAGTCGATCCGCAAGGAGCTCGGCGAGGACGACGCCTCGGTCGCCGAGGAGTACCGCACGAAGATCGAGGCGGCCGAGATGCCCGAGCAGGTGCAGGAGCAGGCGCTGAAGGAGCTCGCGCGCCTCGAGCGCATGGGCGAGCAGACGGGCGAGTCGAGCATGATCCGCACCTACCTCGACTGGCTGATCGCGGTGCCCTGGAGCAAGCGCTCCGAGGAGCACCTCGACCCGGTCGCGGCGCGCGCCGTGCTCGACGCCGACCACGCCGGCCTCGAGGACGTCAAGGACCGCGTCACCGAGTACCTGGCCGTGCGCAAGCTGCGCCAGGACCGCGGCATCGAGGCCGATCCCAAGTCGGGCGCGATCCTCACGCTGATCGGACCTCCCGGGACCGGCAAGACCTCGATCGGCGAGTCGATCGCGCGTGCGACCGGACGCGAGTTCGTGCGCATGTCGCTCGGCGGCGTACGCGACGAGGCGGAGATCCGCGGCCACCGGCGCACCTACATCGGCGCGCTCCCCGGCCGGCTAGTGCGCGCGCTGCGCGACGCCGGCACGATGAACCCGGTGATCCTGCTCGACGAGGTCGACAAGGTCGGCGCGGACTGGCGCGGAGACCCTTCCGCGGCGCTGCTCGAGGTCCTCGACCCGGCGCAGAACCACTCCTTCCGCGACCACTACCTCGACGTCGAGCTCGACCTCAGCCAGGTGATGTTCATCGCGACGGCCAACGTGGCCGACACGATCCCCGGACCGCTGCTCGACCGCATGGAGGTGATCCCTTCGACGGCTACACCTGCGAGGAGAAGCTCGCGATCGCCAAGGGCTACCTGTGGCCGCGCCAGCGCGACCGCAACGGCCTGCGCGAGGACGAGGTCGAGATCTCCGACGAGGTGCTGCGCACGATCATCTCCGAGTACACGCGCGAGGCGGGCGTGCGCAACCTCGAGCGCGAGCTCGGCACGGTGCTGCGCAAGACCGCGACCAAGATCGCCTCGTTGCAGACCCAGGCCGAGCCTGAGAAGCAGGCCGAGGTCGACGAGCAGGCCAAGGTCGATGCGGACATGCAGCCCTCAGGGGACGCGCCGGACGGAGGCAAGCCCTCACCCGAGAGTAACGGCAAGGTTCCCGGAATCGACCAGAGAAGCCCGCCAAGAAGGCCAAAGCCAAGGGCGCCAAGCCGGTGAAGATCGACCTGGAGGTCGTGCGCGACGCGCTCGGGCGCCAGAAGTTCTTCCAGGAGTCGGCGGCGCGCACCGCCACGCCCGGCGTCGCCACCGGCCTCGCGGTGACCGGCGCGGGCGGCGACGTGCTGTTCGTCGAGGCCACCGCGATGAAGAGCGGCTCCAAGGGCAGCGGCGGCCTGGTGCTCACCGGACAGCTGGGCGACGTGATGAAGGAGTCGGCGCAGATCGCGCTCTCCTACGTGCGCGGCCACGCCGAGGAGCTGGGCATCGACGAGAGCGCGTTCGAGGACAGCGAGTTCCACGTGCACGTCCCCGCCGGCGCGATCCCCAAGGACGGCCCGAGCGCGGGCGTGACGATGGTCACGGCGCTCGCCTCGCTGCTGTCCGGCCGCCCGGTCAAGCACACGGTCGGCATGACCGGCGAGGTCACGCTGCAGGGCCGCGTGCTGCCGATCGGCGGGCTCAAGCAGAAGGCGCTCGCCGCGCACGCCGCCGGGCTGACCGACGTGATCCTGCCCGAGCGCAACCGCGGCGACCTGGACGAGATCCCCGAGGAGGTCCGCGAGCAGATGACCTTCCACCCGGTGATGACCGTCGAAGAGGTGCTCGACCGCGCGCTGGAGCCGGCACGCGATGTCGCGCACGTCGTAGATGTGCAGCCCGTCCCGCGGAGGTCCGCCAGACGGCGGACCTCCTGGAGCGGCGCTGGCAGCTCTCGATCATCTACGCGGCGCTCACCGGCGCGCTGCGCTTCAACGAGTTCGCCGAGGCGGTCGCCGGCATCTCGCCGCGGATGCTCTCCGAGCGCCTGCGCGACCTCGAGGCGGCGGGCCTCATCGAGCGCACCGTGATCCCCTCCAGCCCGCCGACGGTCGAGTACCGGCTGACCGAGCGCGGCCGCCGACTGGGGCCGATCATCGAGGCGATGCGCGCCTACGCGCGCGAACCCGTGGCTGAGCCGGCGCTCTCGCGAAGCGCGAGCCGCTCGTCTGCGGGGATCGCCCGAGCTGGCACCGACCAGCTGACCGCCCGCGCAACTCCTCGGCGCGTGATCGTCTCGCGCGATGCGGGTTGCGAATTCCGAGCGCAGCCGGCGATGCCTCCCACCGCAACGAGCACAGCCGCGATCGCAAGGCCGAGGTGGAAGCTGTGCAGCGAGGCCGCTTCGGCCGCCGCGTGGTCAGCGTGCGCGCCTGCGCGCTCGGCAGGCCGTGCACGTCGGGACGCCCGAGCGGCAGCCGCTTGGCTGCCGTCAACAGCCGCGCGCGCCGCCGGCGCCGAGCGTCTTGCCGGCCAGCCGCGCGGTCGAGCCCCGAGCCGAACGACGCCGGCGACGGCCGCGCCGACCGCCGCCGTGCCGAGCAGGCCGGCGACGCGCGCGACCGCGTTGTTGACGCCCGAGGCGATGCCCGCCTCGCTGCTCGGAGCCGGCGAGCACCGCGGCGGTCAGCGGCGCCACCGTCATCGACAGCCCCAGCGAGAACACGAGCAGCGCCGGCAGCACGTCGGCCACGTAGTCTGCCTTGCACGCCCGACGCGCTGGAACAGCAACAGCCCGCCGGCCGCCACGAGCGGGCCCGCGCCCATGAAGAAGCGCGGCCCGAAGCGGTCCGCCAGCGCCCCGAACCGGCGCGAGAGCAAGAACATCACGACCGTCACCGGCAGCGTCGCCAGGCCGCTCTGCAGCGGCGTGTAGCCGCCGATCTGCTGCAGGAACAGGATCAGGAAGAAGAACAGGATCGCAAGCCCCGCGTACATCGCGAACGTCTCGACGTTGCCGGCCGAGAAGTTGCGCCGGCGAAACAGCCTCAGCGGCAGCATCGGCTCGCGCGCGCGCGCCTCGTAGGCGGTGAACGCGCCGAGCAGCACGACGCCCGCGAGCAGCGGCCCGAACACGGCCGGGCTCGACCATCCGAGCCGCGGCTGCTCGATCAGCGCGAACACCGGCCCGCCGAGCCCGAGCGCGCACAGCACCGCGCCGGCGACAGTCGACCCGGCGCGCGCCGGCCTCGCGCGCGGCCGCGCGCGGGATCGCGACAGGATCAGCGCCACGCACACGCAGCACGAGCGGGCACGTTGATCAGGAAGATCCACCGCCACGAGGCGATCGCCAGCAGCTCGCCGCCGGCGAGCGGCCCGAGCACGCCGGCGATCGCCCCCCACGCCGTCCACGCTGCCGATCGCCGGCGCCGCGCTCGCTGCGCGGAAAGGTGTTCACGATCACCGCCAGCGAGCTCGGCATGAGCAGCGCGCCGGCCACGCCCTGCAGCGCCCGCGCGGCCACCAGCGCGCCGATCGCTCGGCGCGAGCGCGCACGCAAGCGACGCCACGCCGAAGCCGCGACACCCCGAGCGCGAACATGCGCCGCTCGCCGTACAGGTCTCCGAGCGAGCCGCCGACCAGGATCAGCGAGCCGAGCGTCAGCAGGTAGCCGTTGACCACCCACTGCTGCGCCGCCAGCCCGCCGCCGAGCGCGCGCTGGATCGTCGGCAGCGCGACGTTGACCACCGTGCCGTCGAGCAGCGCGATCCCCGAGCCGAGGATGCACGCGATCAGCGTCAGCCGCTTGACCGACGATTCGGAGCGTGCGGGCATGGGCACACCGTACCCGTGCCTTGGGACCCCGCAGTCGCCGTGCCTGCAGACCTCGGCCGCCGACCGCGAACTCGAGCGTCATCCACACCGGTCGCTCGCACCCCGTTCCTCAAGGCGATAAGTGACCAATTTGACATGTGACCTATTGGTCACCTATAGTGCTCGGTATGGATGCGGTTTTCAAGGCGCTCGCCGATCCGACCCGCCGGGACCTGCTCGACGAGCTGTTCAAACAGGACGGGCAGACCCTCGGCGCGCTGGAGCGGAGACGGCCGATGACGCGCTTCGGCGTGATGAAGCACCTCAAGGTGCTTCAAGAGGCGGGTCTCGTGACCACCAAGAGGCGCGGGCGCGAGAAGCTGCATTTCCTGAATCCCGTTCCCATCCGGCTCGTCCACGACCGGTGGGTGAGCAAGTACGCAGAGCCGTGGGCGGCGACGCTCAGCGAGCTGAAGACACAAATAGAGGAGGCACCGACGATGGATACGACACAGGTGGATACGACAACGACGCAAAGCAGCGGCAAGCGCCCCTGGACGGCCGGTCCGACCGAGAAGGTGTTCGAGGTCTACATCAAAACCACGCCCGAGCGCCTGTGGGAGGCGATCACCGACGATGCGATGCGGCGCAAGTACTCCTTCGGCGTCGGCGTCAGATCCGACTGGACCCCGGGCTCCCCGATCGAGACCTCCCATCCGGACGCGGGCATCGCGATCGGCGAGGGGGAGATCCTCGAGGTCGACCCGCCGCGGCGACTCGTTCACAGCTTCACCGCAGTGTGGAGCGACGAGGTCAAGCGCGAAGGCACATCGCGGGTCACCTGGGAGATCGAGCCCATCGGCGACTCCTGCCGGCTTACGCTCACGCACGATCAGCTACGCGAGAACGCCAACGGCGAACTGTACGGCGGCTGGCCGATGATCCTCTCCGGCCTGAAGACGCTGCTCGAGACCGGCGAGCTGCTCACCACTCCCGGCTCGCTGCGTTGGACGAGCCCGGACGATCCGTCACAGGCCTCGGCGCGCAGGGACACGTAGGCTCCACGAACGGCTTATCGAGTCTGCCATCGTGAGGGCGATGCCCGAGGGCGACACGATCCATCACGCGGCAAATCGCATCCGGGCGGCGCTCGAGGGACGGGTGCCCGAGGAGATCCTCACGCCGCAGCCACGCCATCGCGCAGACCGCTGGCCACAGCAGCTTCGAGGACGCTCGCTGCGCGCAGTCGACGCCCACGGCAAGCATCTGTTCCTGCGGTTCGACGGCGATCTGACGCTGCACTCCCATCTGCGCATGACGGGTCTATGGGGCGTTTATCGCCGGGGCGGGCGATGGCGTCGTGCGCCCCGGCGAGCGTGGCTCGTGCTGCGCAGCGGCGACTGGGAGGCGGTCGAGTTCGATGGCCCCGTGCTCGAGCTGCGACGCGACTCTCATCTCCGCCACGACCCGCGCCTCGCCGCCCTGGGACAGGATGTGCTGGGCGAGAGCTTCGATATCAAGCGGTTCCTTGCCCGCCTGCGGTCGAGCGATCCCGCGCGCCCCGTAGGAGACGCGCTGCTCGATCAGCACATCGCGGCGGGGATCGGGAACGTGTGGAAGGCGGAGCTGTGCTTCGCCGCCGGGATCGACCCGTGGCGAGCGCTTGCAGCCGTCGCAGACGAAGAGGCGATCGAGCTGATCGAGCTGGCGCGAGAGCTCATGCGCCGGTCTGCCCAAGACGGCTTCAAAGCACGCCCTCGCGCCGTCTACAAGCGCGCCGGGTTGCCCTGTGCCCGTTGCGGGACGATCATCCGTCAGCGCGGTCAAGGAGATGACAATCGCTCTACATATTGGTGCCCGAGGTGCCAGAGCTGACGCTCAGACAGGTAAGCGCAGCGAGCGTCAAAGCGCTGGGAACCGTCTGGATCCGGCGCCGGTACTCTGGGACGGTGTCTGAGGGATTGGCGGTATCGCTACCGGCAGGGGTGCGGCGATCCCACGGTTGAGGCGTAGCAGCTGCGCGGCGCCGGGCATCTCGCGGCGGCGTCGCGGGCGCGGCTTTGAGTACCTCGATCCCGACGGGGAACGAATCGACGACCCCGAGGTGCTCGAGCGGATCGCGGACCTGGTGATCCCGCCGGCTTGGCGGGATGTGTGGATCTGCATGGACCCGCGCGGGCATCTGCAGGCCACCGGCGTCGATGCGTCCAGCCGCAAGCAGTACCTCTACCACGCTTGTTGGCGCACTCACCGCGACCGGCGCAAGTTCGACTCGATGCTCGCTTTTGGGACGGCGCTGCCGAGGCTGCGCCGCGGAGTGGCGCGCGACTTGAAGGTCGACGGCGGAAAGCGTGTGCGGGTGGAGGACTTGACAGAGCGACGGGTGCTGGCATGCGCGGTGCGGCTGTTGGATCTCGGCTTCTTTCGTATCGGCTCGGAGGACTACGCAGAGCGCAACGAGTCCTACGGGCTGACCACGATGCTGCGCGAACATGTGACCGTCGGCGAGCGTGAGGTGATCTTCGACTTCCCCGCCAAGTCCGGGCAGCGGCGGGTGCAGGCAATCGCCGATTCCGAGGTGCTCGTGATGCTCGCCACGCTCAAGCGACGGCGCACAGGCTCACAGTTGCTCGCCTACCGGGCCGCGGATAGCTGGCACGAGCTGACGGCCGAGCAGGTGAACGCCTATCTGAAGCGCAAGTCCGATGGCCCGTTCACGGCCAAGGACTTCCGCACCTGGAACGCAACGGTGCTCGCCGCGGTCGCTTTGGCGGGCGCCGACGGCGCACACGGGCGTGCGGCGCGTGAGCGGGAGGTCAAACGGGCGGTCAAAACGGTCGCGGCGTACCTCGGTAACACGCCGGCGGTGTGCCGTGCCTCCTATGTCGACCCGCGGGTGATAGACCGCTTCCATGCCGGTGTGACGATCGCGCCCGTGGTCGACGAAGGTGGCCCCGATCTTGGCAAGACGAGGGTTCGCGCTCGGGTCGAGAGCGCTGTGCTGGAGCTGCTCGAGGATGGGGCCGCCGGTCGGTGACGGGCTGCCCTCGGACCTTGCGAAGCAACTCCGGTGGAGAACATCCCAACCCTTAAAGCCATAGTAGGATGCTTGCCGTCATGCACCGCACGATCGAGGGGGGTCCCGTCGTGGAGTCAGAGGCAACGCATACACTCGTCTGCCGTCGTCGCGGCTTGGTCGCCATCGCCGCCACACTTGGCCTTGCCGTCGCGCTCTTCGGGGGGACACAACTCGGCACAGCGGCCGCGGCACCCTTCACGTGGTCAGGGGTGACCGGAGTGCCGATCACGCTGCCCGCGAACGCGGGCAGCGAACCAAAAGCCCTTTTCGGCTGGGGAGTCTGTCCCACGGTGGGGTCATGCGCCGGCGTCGGCTCCTACACGGACACAAGTGGTAACGAAGAGGCGCTGGCCGCCACCAGGACGAGCGGGTCGTGGGGTCAGGCAAGCGAGATACCGCTGCCGGCGGGCGCTGCGACAAGCAGTCAGAAAGCCGGTTTTGGGTTTGATGATTCTACGGTCGCGTGTACTGGGCCGGGTGCCTGCGTCGCCGTTGGTCACTACCTAAAGGAAGGTGGCAACGAAGAGGCGATGGCCGTGAACGAGACGGGCGGGGTGTGGGGTACGGCGAGTGAGATCAAACCGCCCGCAAATGCCGCAACCAACCCGGAAGCCTACCTTCGTTCGGTTGCCTGTCCCGCGTCCGGGTCGTGCGTCGCCGTCGGTGGGTATCACGACGAAAACGGCTATCGGGAGGCGATGGTTGCCCAAGAGACGGGCGGCTCGTGGGGTATCGCGAGTGAGATCAAACCCCCCGCGAACGCCGCAACCAACCCGGAAGCCCGCATCTATTGGGTTGACTGCTCGGCGGCTGGGTCGTGCGTGGCGTTTGGCGAATACCGGGACGGCTCGACGGGAACCGAAGAAGCGATGGTGGCGACCGAGACCGGCGAGGTGTGGGGTCAGGCAAGCCAGATCACGCTGCCGCCAGACGCTGCGAGCAGCCCAAACTCCGAACTTGATTCGCTCGTTTGCGTAGCGGAGGGACCGTGCGTTGCTGTTGGTAAATACACCGACACCTCCGGCCACCAAGATGCGATAGTCACCGAAGAGACAGGCGGGGTATGGGGTACGGCGAGCGAGATCACGCCGCCCGCGAACGCCGCCGGCAACCCGGAAGCCGGTTTTGGCATTAGCCCTGTTTCGATCGCGTGTACCGCCTCGGGTTCTTGCGTCATCATCGGCAAGTACACAGACAGTTCCAGCCACCGGGAGGCGATGGTCGCCCAACAGACGGCCGGCTCGTGGGGTCAGGCGAGCGAGATCAAACCGCCCGCGAACGCCGCCGGCAACCCGGAAGCCACTCTTTACCCAGCCTGTCCGGCGTCGGGTTCGTGCGTCGCCGTAGGCGCGTACACAGACGAAGGCGGTGATCGGGAGGCGATGGTCACCGAAGCGACGGGAGGG
This sequence comes from uncultured Solirubrobacterales bacterium, assembly GCA_963784875.1. GTDB lineage: Bacteria > Actinomycetota > Thermoleophilia > Solirubrobacterales > Solirubrobacteraceae > Palsa-744. The sequence goes on along the minus strand of CAWATE010000002.1, from coordinate 209,947 downwards.
TTATGGGGACAGGCGATCGAGGTCGCTGCGCCCGTAAACGCCGAAAGCAACCCGCGAGTCATCTTCGGTGAGGTCATGTGTCCCGCATCGGGTTCGTGTATCGCGTTCGGTGAGTACACCAACAATGCCGGTAAGTCCGAGGACATGGAAGTGACCGGCCTGACAGCGCCCGAAAACACGGTGGCGCCGACGGTGAGCGGAACGGCCAAGGCCGGGCAAGCGCTGACGTGCTCGGAAGGGACGTGGACGGGCAGCCCTTCCTACGCATACGAGTGGTTGCGCGACGGTGTGGCGATCGGTGGTGCTGAATTGAGCAGCTACACGGTGACAGTGGCCGACGAAGGCCACAGCATCTCCTGCGAAGTGACGGCTACAAACATCCTGGGGAGCAAGAGCGCGGCGAGTGGCAACCGCGTGGCGGTTCGTGAAGAAGCCAGGGAAAAGCGCGAAGAAGAAGCCACCGCCAAGAAACACGAAGCAGAAGCCGCGGCCACCGCAAAGAAGCATCAAGAAGAAGCGGCGGTCATTGCTAAAAGGAAGGAAGAAGAAGCTAAAATCACCGCCACCGGCAACGTGTCCCTCGCCGGGTCGACCATCAGCATTCAGAGCGCCGGCAAGGGGTCGGTCAAGCTCATCTGCACGGGCACGGCGACATGCGCCGGCAAGCTGACGCTCACGGTCAAAGGCAAAGCCAAGAAGGGGAAGAAAGCCAAAGTTGAGACGATCGGCACAGCTGCGTTCTCGATCCCGGCAGGCAAGGCCGCGACCGTGACGCTCACGCTCACCGCGGCCGGGCGCGCGCTGCTGAAGTTCCATCACGGGAAGCTCAGCGCGAGCCTCACCATTCTCAAGTCCTCCCCCACCCCGGCGAGCACGCAGCACGAGAGCGTCCAGCTCGTGCAGAAGGCAGCCAAGGCGAAGAAACGGAAGAAATAGACGCAGTCGCCGAACCCTTCGCCGCCCTCGCCACACCAACCTCGCGCGCGAACTCGACGACGCGCAGAAGGGCGGCGTGCCGAGCGCTTTGGCGCGGGCATCGAGGCCGGCGGCGAGGGCTTCGCGCAGCGCGGCCTGCCGTTTGATGTAGCGGGCGCCTAGTTCGGGGTCGCGGATCGCCAGAGAGCGGTACTCGTGTTCTTCTTCATCTTTCTGGTGACCCGCGTGGTCGGACGGCGCAAAGCTCAGCGATCTGGAGCCGTTTGACTTCATCTTGCTCGTCCTCGGCGATCTCGTGCAGCAGGGCACCACCCAGAGCGACCAGTCAGTGACAGGCACCCTGACGGTTATCTCGACGATCGCCCTGCTGTCGATCGCCGTGAGCTGGATCTCCTTTCGCTCCCGCCGCGTGCGGGTCGTTACCCAGGCAGAGCCGATCGTGCTCGTGCAGGACGGCCGTCCGATAGAGCGCAATCTCCGTCGCGAACGCATCACCGTCGAGGACATTCAAGAGGAGGCGCGTCACGCGCAGATTGTCTCGCTGCAGACATCCAGTGGGCGATCCTCGAGAACGATGGACACATCAGCTGCCTTCCTCGCCGTAGTTGAGAGACCGACGGCAAATCGGATCTGGGCGGCAAGCTGCGAGCGCGCAGCGGGATGGACTCACGCCGTAGCGGTCCGATCCGAGCGCAGCGACTCTGTCATCGTGCAAGGCGATGCCCGAGGGCGACACGATCCACACGGACGGCAAGCAACGGGGAGCCCTGTGGCCCAGGCTCGTGCTGGCATTGGCGTTGCTGATCGCGCTCGTCGGCGCGCTCAGCTTCGCGCTCCTCGGCGGCTCGAGCAAACCGGTGCTGCCCGGCGGCGCACAGCAGGGACCTCCGGGCAGCGGTTTTTTCGGAACGCTTACCTTGCCATCCAAGCCGGCGCCGGCGATCCGGCTTCGCAACTATCTGGGACAGCCCGTAACGCTTGCCGAGTATCGCGGCAAGGCGGTACTCGTCACCTTTCTCTATACCCACTGCCCCGACGTCTGCCCGCTGATCGCGTCCAACCTCAGGGTCGCCATGAAACTACTCGGCCCGCGCGCCGAGGAGGCGCAGGTCCTCGCGGTTTCGGTCGACCCACGCGGGGACACCCCGCGTACGGTGGCGGCGTTCTTGAAAGCGCACGAGATGACAGGACGCATGCAGTACCTCCTCGGCTCCCCTTCCGTGCTCGCGCGAACGTGGGCGGCTTGGAGTGTCGGCTCCGCTCGGGAGATTGGCCAACCAGACCTGGTGGCACACTCCGCGCTGGTTTACGGAGTGAGCGCCAGCGGCAAGCTCACGACCGTGTATCCCGCGAACTTCGAACCCGCCGAGATCGCCCACGACGTGCCGAAGCTTGCGGCGCGGTAAAACGAGCCTCGCGCACTCGGAAGGTTTTGCCCGCGCCCAACCGGGGAATCTAAGCAAGAGATGCTCACCACGATCATCGTCGTCCTAATAGTGCTGGCGATTGCGCTTGTGGGAGGTTTGGGTTTCGTCATGTCGCGACCCACAAAACTCCGCCCTCACAAACCCTCGCGTGGCCGGATCGCGCGTATGCGCGCCCGTCGGCGCGGCGGTCGCGGCGACGGCCCGGTCGCTTAGCCGGGCTCAGACCGTCGCCCTTAGCCGCGCTGACGGAAGAGCTGCTGAAGATCGCGGGCGAGGACCGTGGGGAAGAACGGATACAGATATCCAGAGCGCTCGAAGCCGCGGCGGTCGATGAGATAGACCGGAGTCGTCCCCCCGTCGCCGGGCTCTTGGCGGGGACGGCGGTGGATGCCGTAGGCGCGCAACGTCACTTCGAGCGTCGCGCGCGGACCGGTCAGCCAGCGGTAGGAGCCACGCAAATGCCAGCGAGCAGCGGCCGCGGCCACACCTGCGGGCGTGTCGTTCGCGGGATCGAGGCCAACCAGGTCAAGCAGGGGCCGCTGCGCCGCCGGTACAAGCGCCTCGGCCTCGGCCAGCGACACGGCCTCCGGCTCGGTCGGGGTACCCGGTGCGGCTGTGAGGAACGCGATCACGACCGGTTGGCCGCGCTCTGAGATCAGCGAGACCGCGCGGCCGTGCTGGTCGCGCAGCGTGAAGTTTGGCGCGCGGCGCCGTCCGGCCGGCCAGTCGCCCTGACCGTGGAACGTGGGCAGCACCAACGTGGGGACGGGGCCCGAGGATGCGGAGAGGTGCAGCGCAAGGCCCAAAAGCACTCCGAGGAGGAGCGCCGCTCCGGTCACCGTGCCAAAGCGCGTGCGCGTGGTCGCGAGCATCGCGTGGCTCCTCGAGCGACCGTGCCGGTGTTGAGCTGCGCTGCTCAGCGTTCACCGTCGCCGTGACGCCACAGGAACACGTACCAGATGGCCACGAGGATCAATACGCCCAGCGGCAGCACAAGCGTGAGGATCGAGCCGGTGAGAAAGTGCGAGGCGAGCGGAACGGCGACCTTGGGCATGGAACCTCCTAGTGATCGCTCGCCAGCCGGCGGGCGGGGGCCGATCCCGGCGCCGGAGGCAGGAGCCAGCGGTGGACATAGGCGAAGATGACGATGACGAAGGTGATCGATCCCGGGACCCACATTATGCCTGCGGCGATCTGCTGATCGGCTATCGCCGAGATGCCGCCGGGACGGCTTGCCTCGTGAGCGTAGAGCTCATACAGCGGATGCGGCGCGAGCGCCAGCACGATCGCCAGCACCCAGCTGACGATCATCACCCCGATCACGTATATGACGCGTTGCGGGGGGCCGAGGCGCGCATGCAGAGGCGGCGAGTCGATCACCTGCTTCCAGAACATCAGCGCCGTCGTAAAGAAGAGCGTGTGCTCGAGTGCATGCAGCGCGCTAGAGCGGAGGGTAGCGTCGAATAGAGCTGGAATATGCCAGCCGAGCAACACGACCGAGAACAGCAGAAAGCTCGCGAGGGGACCGCCGAGCGTGCGACTCGCCGCTCGCAGCGGCGCCGTGCGCTCGCCCTGCCCGAGTCCGCGGCCAATCGATCGGCGCGCATCCAGCGGCAGCGCCCGCCACAAGCGGATCCACGGCCGTGCGAGCACGATCAGCGGCGGAGCCACGACCAGCAACAGCACGTGCTGGGTCATGTGCGCCCAGAACAGCTGCTCGCTGAGCGCATCGAGGGGAGAAGCCAGTGCGATTATCAGCGTCGCCGCGCCCGCATAGAACCAGAGGCTCCGCCAGCGCTGCTCGACCCTCGTGCGCTCAGGTGTCACCGTGCGCCGGCTACCCACCCAGTAGAGCATCGCGAAGCCGAGCGTGAGGAGCACCGGAAGGTCGAACGACCAGTCCCAGAAGCCGGGCGTGGCTGCCGCCGGCGCAAGCATTAGAGCAGGTACAGCGTCACGTAAGTGATCAGGCCGATTCCCGCGAGGAAAGACCAGTAGAACACGGCGGCATCGAGACCGGGGGCGATCAAGATGTCCGGATTCTTGATGTCGCCATCCTTGGGGGCCGGGGCGCGGCGGGCGCGCAGCTCGGTCGCGACCTGAGTCTCCAGCCAGTACATGGTGGCGAGAACCGCGATCAGATAAAAGGCGGTCCAAGCGCAGAACACACTGGCGTAGGCTCCGTCGGTGGCCCCGAAGTGCTGGACGGTGTACTCGACGCACTGCAGCACGACGGCAGCCAGCCCGAGCACGACGCCGATGGTTGCCGGAGCAAGCCAGTCGCGCGACTTCCGCTTCATCCTGCGCCCGGCGAAGATCGCCAGCCCGGCGCTCGCGAGCACGCACGCGATGAAGGCAGCGCCGAGCCCCTGCTGGGGGTTGACATGCGCGGGATGCCACATGTGGTCGACGTTGAGCGAGCGCAGGTAGAAGTAGGCGAAGACGAAGGCCAGGAAGAAGAAAATGGTGGCCCCGCACAGCAGCCTGGTTGCGACGGCCAGCCCGCGCGCCCCGACGTCCGGCGGCTCCGGCGGGATCTCCACGCCGAGCGGCACCGGCGGGATCTGCAGTCCCAGCGGCAGCTCTTCGCTCGAGGAGGCCATCCTCAGACCCCCGCTGCGGCGGGCGCGGTGGGCGGCAGTCCGACCGGCGTCCCGTAGTCGTAGGGGTCGGCGTCGAAGACGGGGATCTGCTCGAAGTTGTTAACCGGCACCGGCGTCGGCACCTGCCACTCCAGCGACTTCGAGCGCCAGGGGTTCCGCTCGGCGGCGCGGCGCACGAAGATCAGCGAGTAGACGGTGTTGGCGAGGAAGATCAGCATCGAGAAGCCGAGCACGAACGCCGAGATCGAGACCCACACGTTGAGGGTGTGGAACTTTGGTTCGTAGAAGTTGACGCGTCTGGGCATGCCCTCCATGCCGAGCGCGAACAACGGCATGAAGGTCGAGTTGAAGGAGATGAACATCAGCCAGAAATGCGTCTTGGCCAGGCGCTCGTTGAAGCGCAGCCCGGTCATCTTCGGAACCCAGTAGTAGATCGCGGCGAAGAACGTGAAGATCAGCCCACCCATGATTGTGTAGTGAAAGTGGGCCATCACGAAGAAGCTGCCGTGGGTGTCGGTGTCGCTGGGGGTGTCTGACAGGAACACGCCGGAGAGGCCGCCGATCAGGAAGTTGAAGACCCAGGCAAGGCAGAACATCATCGGGACGGAGAACGTCATGCGCGACTTCCACAGCGTCCCCATCACCGCCAGGAAGATGAAGCCGGTCGGGATCGAGATGATCTCGGTCGAGAGCATGTAGAAGGGGCGCAGGTCGGCGTTGATGCCGCTCACGAACAGGTGGTGCTGCCACACGAAGAAGCTCAGCAGGCTGACACCGAGCATGCCCGAGACGCACAGGCGGTAGCCCCACAGCGGCTTGCGCGTGAACACCGGCAACAGCTCGAGCACGATGCCGAAGCCGGGCAGGGCGAGGATGTAGACCTCGGGGTGACCGAAGAACCAGAAGAGGTTCTCGAAAAGATAGTTGCTCCCACCGCCGCCGGGTACGAAGAACGAGGTGTTGATCGTGCGGTCGAGCGCTGCCATCAGCAGCGTGGCGACGAGCATCGGGGCCGCCAGGACCATCAGCACAGAGGTGGCGAACACCGACCACACGAAGATCGGCAGGCGCGACCAGGTCAGCCCCGGGGCGCGCTGGGTGATGATCGTGGCCATCATGTTCAGCCCCAGCAGGCACATTGAGATTCCCACCAGCGCGAAGAAGCAGATGTAGGAGTCCATGCCCATGACGGCCTGGTCGTTGAGCGGCTGATAGCCGGTCCACCCGGTGGGGAAGCCGCCGAAGAAGATCGTCGAGGTGAGGATGAAGCCGGCGGCCATCAGCAGCCAGAAGGTCAGCGCCTCGATGCGCGGGAAGGCCATGCGTCGGGCGCCGATCATGATCGGGACGAAGTAGTTGGCGAACGGCCCGAGGATCGCCGAGGTCATCATCCCCATCATCATCGTGCCGTGCTCGCCGACCAGCGAGATGTACTGGTTGGGACCGACGAACGCCGGCGTGGAATGCAGGAGCTCGACGCGAATCAGCATCGCGTTGACGCCGCCCACGAAGAAGAACACGCCGATGCCGATCAGGTACTGGATGCCGACGACCTTGTGGTCGGTGCACAGACCGAAGTAGCGCCCGCGGCCCTCGTGCTCCTTCTCGCGCAGCGAGGCCGGCCGGCCGAGCAGGCGCGAGACCGGGTAGTTGGCGAAGCCCAGGCCGATCAGGAAGCCCACGACCCCGAAGAAGTAGGCGAGCAGCAGCGAGACGTCGTTCTCGTCGATTGCTTCCCTGAATTCGAAGCTTTTGCCGTCGACCAGGTGACCGATGAACCAGCCCAGGTAGTAGCCGCCGATGCCCAGCAGCACAGCGCTCAGTAGGTTGAAGCCGAGCAGTCGCCGCCACAGGGGCCGGCTGGGGAGTGCGGCATGCGCGTCAGTCACGGCAACGGTGCTCATTCGGCTCGCCTCGTGGGTTCGGGGAGGTAGGTCTTGCTATAGGGGGGAAGTACCTTCGTCGCCGGCGCGAAGGCCGTCTGCTGCTGCTGGATCCAAGTTTTGAAGGCGGCCGGCGAGACCACCTGGCCGTGATCGAACATGTAGCCGTGCCAGATGCCGCAGAGCTCGGCGCAATGGACTTCGAAGGTCTGGATCTTGCTGGGCTTCACGAACGCCACGTTGTCGACGCCGGGGTTGGCGTCGGCCTTGACGCCGAGCTGGTAGACCCAAAAGGAGTGGATCACGTCGAGCGAGGTGACGTTGAGTTCGATCGTCTCGCCCGCGGGCAGCACCAAGTGCGGGGTCTCAACGCCGCCGTAGGTCGGGTAGCGGTAGGTGAAGGCCCACTGCTGGGCGATCACCTGTACGGGCAGCTTCGGGCCGCCGGGGATCGTCAGCGGTTTCGGGCCCGAGCCCGAGCCGGCGCCGTTGTCGCCGAGCAGACGGGTGGTCCCATAGATCGCCAGCGAGAGCACCAGCAGCGAGGTGATCACCAGCCAGGTCGTCTGTAGCCCGGCGTTGCCGCGGATCGCGGGGCCTTCGAGCACGCCGCCCTTGGGCTGGCGGAAGTTGACGATCGCATAGATCATGTAGATCACGACCATCAGCAGCACCGGCGTGGCCATCCCCAGCAGCACGGTGTTGTCGGCGACGTGGCCCGAGGCCTGTTCTGAGCCGTGGCCCGGAGGGAGGTTGGGGCCGACCAGCAGGATCACCAGCGGCGTGGCGATCAGCGAGGAGATCAGCCAGATCGCGCCGTAGCGCCGCGCATGGTTCGGTTCGGGTCCGCTCCGGGAGGCAGCGGCTCCACCGGGCGGGAGCGACGCGCCACCGGGAGGCAACGACGCGCCGCTAGACGACATCGATGTAGCCGTCCATGTAGCCCAATGTCTGCATCGGGCCTCCGAAGCCGGCGATGAAGCCGGCGGCGCAGGGGACGAAGCACTGCCAGCGGTAGCGGCCCTTCTTGCCCGTACGGAAGCTGAAGGTGATCGTGCGGTGGGCGGCGCCTTCGCAGGGCGCGAATTCGCACTGGTTCTTGGCTTCTTCGGCGACACCGGGCAGCGGCACGAAGACGCCGAGCTGAGGGATTACGAAGGTGTGGGAGGCTTCTTCGGGGTCGATCGCGTTGACCGTTTTGCCGTCGACCGTCTCGGTCCCGCCGACGGTGCCCTGGACCTGCGACAGGAAGGGGTTGCGCAGGCCGCTGTCGCCGTCGTACTGGTAGAGCGTGACGTGCACCACCGAGTTGGCCGGAACCTTGTAGATCGTGCTGCGCACCCATTTGCCCTGATTCTTGACCAGGTAGGAAACCCAGTCGGGGTGCTGAGGGCTATAGGCAGGGCCGGCCGCCGCGACCGTCTCGAGCGTCAACTGCGTGCCCCCGCCCGCGCTGACGGGGCTGCTGACGGCCGCGATGGACCTCGGGACATCCGTCGCCCAGTCCGCGACATACAGACCAATAAGGACCACCAGCACCGCCCCGGCGGCGCCCACGCCCAACAGCTTCTTTACGAACAGGCTCAAACTGCCTCCTTACCCACTAAGACTTATACCAACGGCGGTCGCTTTGGGCCAATTTTTTTCGTCTGGAGCTCTGGGCATCTGTGATCCGGGGATGCAAGGCGGATCGGTCGCGGGCGTCAGTGAGGTCGCTGCAGTCACCGGTGTCTGGTGAGTAACTGGCGCCAACATTCACCAGCCTTGATGCCCCAAAGGCCGAATCTTCAATCGGGACGGCCGGATTCGAACCGGCGACCCCCTGCTCCCAAAGCAGGTGCGCTACCAGGCTGCGCCACGTCCCGTATGCCTAAGCGTAGAGGTCTCGCCGATATATGCACGGCCGGTTCGCCCGCTGCTAGCCTCCGGCGCCGGGATGGCCGAAATCCAACCGCTCCGCGCACTGCACTACGACCGGTCCGTCGTCGGTCCCCTCGCGGACGTAGTCGCGCCTCCATACGACGTCATCGACGCCAAGCAGCGCGCCACCCTGCTTGCGCGCTCCCCGTACAACATCGTCGCCGTCGACCTGCCTCACGGCGACGTGGGGCGCGAACCGAGCGCACGGGATCCCTATCTCGCCGCTGGCGAGCTGTTCGAGAGCTGGCAGCTGCAGGGCGCGCTGACCCGCGACCAAGAGCCGGCGGTGTGGGCGCACACGCAGGACTACACCGGCCCCGACGGGCGGGCACGCACGCGACGAGGCTTCTTCTGCCGCGTGCGAATCGAGGAGTACGGCCCCGGTCGCGTGCGCCCCCATGAGCGCACGCACCCCGGGCCGAAGGAGGATCGGCTGCGCCTGACGCGCGCCACGCGCGCGAACATCTCCCCGATCTTCTCGCTCTACTCCGACCCCGCGAATGCCGCCTGGGGCGCGCTCGCGCCCACCACCGAGCAGACGCCGCCGTGGGCCGAGATCACAGATGCCGACAACACAGTCCATCGCCTGTGGCGCGTAGCCGATCCTGGGGTGATCGCGGCGGTGCAGGCAGCCACCGGAGACGCGGAGCTGCTGATCGCCGACGGGCATCATCGCTACGAGACGATGCAGGCCTACGCGCGCGAGGCCGGCACGTACGGGGCCGGCGGCGCGACCGGATCGCCGCCGCAGAGCGAGCACGACTACATCCTGATGTGCCTGGTCGCGCTCGAGGATCCCGGGCTGACGGTGTTCCCGACGCATCGCCTCGTGCGCGGGCTCGACGAGGCGCGACGCGCAGCGCTGGACGAGGCGCTGCGCCGGGACTTCGATATCTCCGAGACCTCACTCGAGCAGATCGCGCCCACCACAAACGACGGACCGCTACAACTCGGCTATATCGACTCGCGCGAGCGACGCCCGCTGCGCCTGAGGCTGAAGGACCAGGCGATCGCCGACGCAGCGCTGGCCGACCATTCGGATGCCTACCGCCACCTGGACACGGGCGTGCTGGAGACGTTGCTGCTGAAGGGCGCGCTGGGCATGCGCGACGAGGACATATCGCATTTCAACGGCCTGTTCTACGCGCGCGACACCGCCGAGGCGCTCGCGATGGTCTCCAGCGGCGAGTACGACGCCGCCTTCCTGATGCGCCCGACGCCGATCGACCAGGTCAGGGACATAGCTGCCGCGGGGGAGAACATGCCGCCGAAGTCGACCTACTTCTTCCCCAAGCTGCTCACCGGGCTGCTGTTCAACCCGCTTTCGTGACGCCGCCTGCGGAGTACCATATGAGCTGAAGGGGTCAATCGGAGGAGGAGGGATGAAATGGCCCACGAATCGGAAAGGCTGGCGAGGATGAAAGCCACCGTGCGACGTGACGACGGAACGTTCAAGCACACCGTGCAGGTAAGAGAACATCAGCTGACGGTCGACGAGCCGCCGGAGCTGGGGGGCAATGACGCAGGTCCGGACCCGCAGGAGCTGCTCGCTGTGAGCCTCGCTTCCTGCACCGCGATCACGATGGAGATGTACGCGGCACGCAAGGGCTGGGACGTCGGCCGGGTTGAGGTCGAGGTGCAGTACAGCCCCGCTGAGCGCGGATGTCCGACCAGGTTCGAGCTGGTGATGCGCCTGCCGGAGGATCTGCCCGAGGAGCAGGCCGAGCGGTTGCGGGTGATCGCCGCGAAGTGCCCGGTGCACCGGGTGCTCGACGGCGAGGTCATGTTCCAGGAGCGCGTCGAGCGCGTGCACATGGCGGCCTAGGACCCATCTCCCCGGCGGACAGAGTCGACATCTCGCCGGTCGATGGAGCCGGCCCGATCCATGCGGCGGTGCTCGTGCCGCTGTTCCTGGCGCCGGAGGACGAGGAGCCGCACGTCGTCTTCACCAAGCGTGGCACCGGCCTGCGCCGTCATGCCGGTGAGATCTCGTTTCCCGGCGGTCGCCGGGACCCTACGGACGCACAGCTAAAGGACACGGCGCTGCGCGAGGCCGAGGAGGAGATCGGGCTGGCGCGCGGGCGGGTGAGCCTGCTCGGCGAGCTCTCGCCGGTATCGACGTTCGTCACCAACTACCAGATCCACCCGTTCGTCGGCCTAGTTCCCGCTGGGCTGGCCTGGCGCATGTCCGTGGAGGAGGTCGATGCCGTGCTGGAGCTGAGTGTGCGGGAGCTGCGAACCGGCAGGACGCGCACGCGGATGGAACGCCGCGGGATCTCCTTCGAGACCGACGCCTATATCGTTGCCGAGCACCTCATCTGGGGCGCCACGGCGCGCATTCTGGACGAGCTGCTGGAGCGACTCGATGCGTTGCTCGGCGGCCGCCCCAGCCCGTGGGACGGCCGCCGGCTCGGCGGGTCCTGAGCGGTAGGACCCACAGTTCGCTTCAAGCCATGTCCGAAATTCTAGAAGCTTGCGTCGGCTCAGCCGGGACGGACGAGCCTTTGGCACCGAGAACCCCTCAGCTCGGCTGGGGCACGAGCCGGATGTAGGGGCGCGGCTCATCCCACCCGTCCGGGTACTTCTCCTTGGCCTCGTCGTTCGAAACCGAGCCGGCGATGATCACCTTCTCGCCCGCTTTCCAGTTGACGGGCGTGGCAACCTTGTGCTTGGCGGTCAGCTGCAGCGAGTCGATCACGCGCAGCACCTCGTCGAAGTTGCGACCGGTCGTCATCGGGTAGATGAGGATCAGCTTGACCTTCTTGTCGGGACCGATCACGAACACGTTGCGGACCGTCTGGTTGTCGGCCGGCGTGCGCGTGAGCGGGTCGCCGGAGGTGCTCGCGGGGAGCATGCCGTAGAGCTTTGAGACGTTGAAGTCGTCGTCTGAGATGATCGGGTAGTTCGGAGCCGTGCCCTGGGTCTCCTCGATGTCCTTCGCCCAGGCCTCGTGGTTGTCGAGTGCGTCGACCGACAGGCCGACGATCTTTACGCCCCGCTTGTCGAACTCGGGCTTGGCGTTGGCCATGTAGCCGAGCTCGGTCGTGCAGACGGGCGTGAAGTCCTTCGGATGCGAGAACAGCACGGCCCAGGAGTCGCCGATCCAGTCATGGAACTTGATGCGGCCCTCGGTGGTGTCGGCCTCGAAGTCAGGGGCCGTGTCGCCCAGTTGCAGCGTCATTGGTGTGCTCCTTTTCGACAGATAGCCGTCGTGAGAGTCGGACAGGGAAGCCGTACTTCTATAAATCCCGATCGGCTTTGGGGAGATTAGTTACAGGATAGCGGGTCCCCGAATTATCCCAGGGGTTATCCCGGCACGTCTCCGAGCAGCCCTCCCACCGCGGCGCGAGCGCCGGCCTGCCACACCTCGGGCTCCGCGATATCGGCTCTCAGGAATGCCACCGGGATCGAGCTGCGCTGCGCCGCCGACCGCACGATCCGCTCGCCCGCGGCGAGGATCTCCGGTGCGACCGTGACGCCCGCGACCTCGTAGACGAAGCCGCGCATGGTCGTATCGATCGCCTGCCCAAGGAAGAACTCGAGACGGGTGGAATGCAACGCTCGCAGCTCCTCTGCGGAGCCCTCGGCGGCGCCCAGCAGCCAGCAGACCACCGCAACGCTCTCGAGCGCACCACGCAGCGTCGCCAGGCGCGCGGGCGTGCCGATCCAGCACTCTGCTCCGGCCTGCTCGATCGCGGCCCGGCCGGCCTCGGTGCGAGAGGTGATGCGCACCGCGTGACCGCCGTGCTCATCCCCCGCCAGAGCCGCCGCCAGCCGCCTGCCCCTGCAACCACCGCCGACGATCAGGATGCGCGCCACGCGGCGATGTTAGGGCCTCGGGGCGCAGCGGTCATGACGGCGCCGTGGCCGGCCTTGGCCACGGCGCCGGGATCAGACGGCCAACACGGAGAGGAGCCGGACCGAGACCTGCTCGAGCGCCACCGGAGAGGTATGGGTAGCGGCGCTCGAGCAGGTACCGGCGAGCATCTTTGGCGCGATCCGTCGCGCCTGTCGCGATCCCCCGCCTCGTGAGTTGTGTGCCGTCCATTGCCATGAAGAAAAACATAGTTTTTAGCATCTGTCAAGCGCATACGACAAATTTTTGTCAACCCCATGATCCGGAGCCCACCGCGAGAGCAAGGTCCCAAGCCTTCAATACCATCAGCGAACGATGAGCGAGAACCCTCCCACCCAGGACACGCCGGCCCCTGGCCCAACCCCAGATGCCACGGCAAACGCCGATGCGGTCACGATGGAGAAGGTCGTCGCGCTGTGCAAGCGGCGCGGCTTCGTGTTCCCGTCGTCTGAGATCTACGGTGGCGTGGGCTCCACCTACGACTTCGGGCACTACGGCGTGCTGCTGAAGGGCAACGTCAAGAACGAGTGGTGGCGCGCGATGCTGCAGGAGCGCGACGACATCGTGGCGATCGACTCGGCGATCCTGCAGCACCCCCGCGTGTGGGAGGCCTCGGGCCATCTCGCCGGCTTCACAGATCCGCTCGTGGACTGCAAGACGTGCGGGCAGCGCTTCCGCGCCGACCATCTGGCGGACCTGCAATGCGGGCGCAAACCGTCCAAGCATCCCGGCGAGACCGAGGAGTGCGACCTGACCGAGGCGCGCGACTTCAACTTGATGTTCGAGACGACGATCGGTCCCGTGAAGGAGTCCGGCGCGACTGCGTATCTGCGACCGGAGACGGCGCAGGGGATCTTCGTCAACTTCAAGAACGTGCTGCAGTTCTCCCGCAAGAAGCCTCCGTTCGGGATCGCCCAGGTGGGGAAGTCGTTTCGCAACGAGATCACGCCCGGCAACTTCATCTTCCGGACGAGGGAGTTCGAGCAGATGGAGATGGAGTTCTTCGCGCCCCCGGACGATGCCGCAAGCTGGTTCGAGCACTGGCTGAAGGAGCGCGAGCGCTGGTACACCGATCTCGGCATCCGCCCCGACCACCTGCGGCTGCGCGCGCACGAGCAGGACGAGCTGTCGCACTACTCCTCGGGCACGAGCGACGTCGAATACCTGTTCCCCATCGGATGGTCAGAGCTCGAGGGAATCGCCAACCGCGGCGACTTCGACCTAACCCAGCACGCGAAGTTCTCGGGCGAGAAGCTCGAGTACTTCGACCAGACAAGCGGCGAGCGCTACGTGCCGCACGTGATCGAGCCCGCCGCGGGCGCCGACCGGGCGACGCTCGCGTTCCTGGTCGACGCCTACGACGAGGAAGTCGTGCAGGGCACGAATGCCGACGGCACGGCCACGAACGCCAAGGGCGCGGGTACGGGCGAGACCCGCACAGTGCTGCGCCTGCACCCGCGGCTCGCGCCGATCAAGGCAGCGGTGCTGCCGCTCGTCAAGAAGGACGGCCAGCCCGAGCTCGCCGACGAGGTCCATCGCGCCCTGCGCGGACGCGCCGGGGTTGGCATGGTCGAGTACGACGAGAGCGGCTCGATCGGCAAGCGCTACCGCCGCCAGGATGAAATCGGCACGCCGTTCTGCCTTACGATCGACCATCAGAGCAGCGAGGACCACACGATCACGCTGCGCGAGCGAGACTCGCTGGCGCAGGAGCGACTGCCGATCAAGGGCATAGCCGAGGAGATCGAGCGGCGCGTGAGCGCACCGTGGAAGTCGCCGAAGCTGACCTGACGCCAAACCGCCAGAGCCGGCCCGAAGCAAACGCGCAACAAGGCAACCCGAGGAGAGACATGGACTTTGACCTGACCGACGAGCAGCGCCTGATCAAGGAGACCGCGCGCGAGTTCACCGACAAGGAGATCGTGGTGCAGTCGCGCGAAAACGCGCGCAACCACCACTTCGACGTGGATCTGGTGAAGAAGATCGCCGCGCAGGGCTACCTCGGCGCGATCGTCCCGCAGGAGTACGGGGGCGCCGGCCTCGACTACCTGAGCTACGGGCTGATCGTGGAGGAGATCGGGCGCGGGGACTCCTCGATCCGGACGGTTATCTCGGTGCAGACCTCGCTCGTGTGCTCGGCGATCCTGAAGTGGGGCAGCGAGGAGCAGAAGCAGAAGTACCTGCCGAGGCTCTGCTCGGGGGAGTGGCTCGGGTGCTTCGGGCTGACCGAGCCGGACACCGGCTCGGATGCCGCCAACCAGAAGACGCGCGCTAGGAAGACCGACACGGGCTGGGTGATCAACGGCGGGAAGATGTGGATCTCGATGGGCAACTACGCCAAGGTCGCGCTGATCTTCGCCCAGACCGACCCGGAGCTGGGGCACAAGGGGGTGGCCTGCTTCTTGGTGGACACCGACCAGCCCGGCTACACGTCACAGACGATCGAGCACAAGATGGGGCTGCACGCCTCAGACACGGCGTCGATCTCACTCGAAGACGTGGAGGTCTCGGCGGACGACATGCTCGGGGATGTCGGCGAGGGGTTCAAGGTCGCGATGTCGGCGCTCGACTCCGGTCGCTACAGCGTGGCCGCCGGCTGCGTGGGCATCTGCCAGGGGTGTGTGGATGAGTCGGTCAAGTACGCAAAGGAGCGCGAGCAGTTCAACCGGCCGATCGCGAGCTTTCAGCTCGTGCAGGCGATGATCGCCGACATGGTGCTGAAGACCGAGGCGTCGCGCATGCTCGTATGGCGGGCCGGCTTCCTGAAGGACCAGGGCCGGCCGAACACGCTCGAGACCTCGATCGCCAAGCTGCACGCGACCGAGGCGGCGGTCGAGTGCGCGAACATCGCGATCCAGGTGCACGGCGGAGCGGGCTACGTCGACGACCACCCGGTGGAGCGCTACTTCCGCGACGTGCGCGTGACGACGCTGTACGAGGGAACCTCGCAGATCCAGAAACTGATTATCGGACGCGCGATGACGGGCATCAACGCCCTCGTCCCGTCCTGAAGCAGCCGTCGAGGAGCTGGGAATGGGAGACGCAGAGCGGGTCGAGCAGGATGAGCAGGCCGGCACGGCCGGCCGAGCGGGCGGGGCAGCGAGCGTCATCGGCGTGCTCGGAGCCGGCACCATGGGTGCCGGCATCGCTCAGCTGGCCGCCCGCACGGGCGCGCGCACACTGCTGTTCGACCCGATCCCGGAGGCGCTCGAGCGCGGTGTCGCCCGAGCGCGGGAGGGCCTGCGCAAAGAAGCGGCAAAGGGGCGGATCACGCCCGAGCAGGCCGACACCGCGGCCGAGCGTCTGGAGGGTGTGGGCGAGCTCGACGCGCTCGCGCCTTGCGAGCTGGTGATCGAGGCGGTGCCGGAGCGGCTGGAGCTCAAGCACGAGCTATATGAGCGCTTGTCAAAGGAGATCGTGGCGGAGGAGTGCGTGCTCGCGAGCAACACGTCATCGCTGCTCGTGACCGCGATCGCCGCCGCGGCGAAAGGTCCCGAACGGGTGGTCGGCATGCACTTCTTCAACCCGGCGCCGATCATGCGCCTGCTGGAGGTGATCGCCGGCGAGCAGTCGGGCGAGCGCGCGCTTGCGCTCGCCCGCGCGACAGGAGAGGCGATGGGCAAGACGGTGATCCGGGCGAAGGATGGGCCGGGCTTTCTGGTCAATCGCTGTAATCGCCCCTTCGGGCTGGAGGCCCTGCGGATCTTGCAGGAGCGCATCGCGGATATCGAGACGATCGACCGGATCGTTCGTACCGAGGGCGGCTTCCGCATGGGCCCGTTCGAGCTGATGGACCTCGTCGGGGTCGACACGGGGTTTGAGATATCGAAGAGCTTCTATCAGCAGAGCTTCGGCGAGCCGCGCTGGCGCCCCAGCCAGATCACCGCCCGCTACGTCGCGGCGGGGCGCTACGGCCGCAAGAGTGGGCGCGGCTACTACGACTACTCGAACGATCCCTACCGCCCCCCGGACCCAGACCCGCCCGCGAGCGGGGCCAACGCCAAAACACAGCCCGCGGCCGGCGGCGTGCTCGAGCGAATCGTCTGCCAGGTGATCAACGAGTGCGCCTTTGCGCTCGGCGAAGGCGTGGGCAGCGCACAGGACATCGACACCGGCATGGTGCTCGGGCTCAACTATCCCCGCGGGCCGCTCGCGTGGGCCGACGAGATCGGGATCGATCGCGTGCTGGCCGTGCTGGACGGCCTGTGCGATGAGTATCGCGAGGAGCGCTATCGCGCAGCGCCCGAGCTGCGCGGTCTCGTCCGTGCCGGCCGCCTGGGACGCGCGAGCGGAGCCGGCTTCTTCGCCTACGACGCGCGCTGAATCGACTAGCTCAGGGGCCAGGCCGGAGACTGAGAACCTATCTCAGTTCTAAGCCTCGGCCGTGGTCGCGGCAGGCGCCCATTGCGCCTCGGCCAGATCGCCGAGCGGCATCCCCTCCGGGGTCGGCACCTGGGGCGTGTCACGCAGGTACCACTCGGCGTCGAGCGCCGCCTGGCAGCCCGAGGCGGCGGCCGTGATCGCCTGGCGATAGGTATGGTCGACGAGGTCGCCCGCGGCGAACACGCCCAGGCGGTTCGTCCGCGTGGAGCGACCGTCGACCGCGACGTAGCCGTTCTCGTCGACGTCGATCTGCCCGTCCACGAGCGTCGACTGGGGCTCGTGGCCGACCGCCACGAACGCGCCCGCGACCTCGAGCGTGCGCTCCTCGCCGGTCTCGGTGTTGACGAGCGCCGCGTGCCCCAGCGCGCCGTTCTCGCCCGCGACGAACTCCTTCACCGCGTACGGCGTCAACAGCTCGATGTTCTCCTGCGCGCGTGCGCGGTCGAGCATGATCTTCGAGGCTCTGAACTCGTTGCGCCGGTGCACGACCGTCACCTTGGAGGAGAACTTCGACAGGAAGATCGCCTCCTCCATCGCCGAGTCCCCACCGCCGACGATCACGGTAGGGGTGTCACGGAAGAACGCCGCGTCGCAGGTGGCGCAGTAGCTGACGCCGCGACCGCTCAGCTCGAGCTCGCCCGGGACCTCGAGCTTCTTGTGCTCGGCGCCCATCGCCAGCACGACGGTACGCGCCCGGTACTCGGTGTGGCCGACCCACACCTTGTGAATGCCGCCGGGCTCGTTCGCCAGCTCGACCCGATCGGCCTGCTCGGTCAGCAGGCGCGCACCGAAGCGCTCGGCTTGGTCGCGCAGCTTCTGCATCATCTCCGGGCCCATGATCCCCTCGGGGAAGCCCGGGTAGTTCTCGACGTCGGTCGTCTGCTGCAACAGGCCGCCCCAGGCGAAGCCCTCGATCACGAGCGGGTTGAGGTTGGCGCGGGCGGTGTACAGCGCGGCGGTGTATCCGGCCGGCCCGCTGCCGATCACGATCGTGTTCTCGACCTCTGCCATCACATCTCCCTGATTAAGTCGCTTTACTTTGTATAGTATAGCTGTTCCAGGTGGATTTTCCACTTGAAGCTCGCCGACGGAGCGGTTGCTCGAGGCTATCCTCGGATTGCCGGAAGAAGCTCCCGGCCGTTGATCCATCGCAGACGGTAGCTGGATCGCCTCACCCTCCCCGCAACGCGCCCACGGTTTCCACCGAGCCTGCGGTCGAGCCCGGCGGCGGACACCCGTTCTGCGCCTCGCGCCAGCGCGCCACCGTGCGGCGCAGCTGAAAGTAGGCGACGGCGCCCGGCAGCGTGGGCAGCCAGAAGGAGATGCCGCGATAGGAAAGCACCGCGAGCAACGCCAGGTTGAAGTCGACGCCGAACGCGGCGAACGCGCCGATCATGCCCCCCTCGACGCCCCCCAGCCCGCCGGGCAGCGGCAGCAGGTTGCCGATCATCCCGACGAAGTAGGCCATCAGGATCACGGTGAACGGCGGCGCCGAGCCGAACGCGTGGAACATCGCCCACAGCACGCAGATGTCAAAGCCCCACCAGGCCGCGGCGCCCAGCAGCCCGACGTCGCGCGAGCGAATCAGGTCGATTGCGGTGCGCACGCCGCTGGCCGCAAGCGCGGGCACGGTCACGGCGCGCGCCATCCAGTGGGCCAGGCGGCCGGAGCCTTCGGCCCAGCGCCCCAGCCGCCGCTCGATATCGCCCGGCAGCAGCGCCATCGCGCCGGCGACCGCGAACAGCGCCGCGGCGGCGATCGCCGGGACGATCGTGATCGCGAACGAGCCACCGCCGGGAAACAGGCCGATCCCCAGACCCAGCCCGTCGACCAGCAGCGAGCCCGCGTAGATCACGTACAGCAGCACCATGAACGCGACCATCCGGCAGGCGACCAGCCGTGGCTCCATACCCGAGCGACGCAGTGCCCACGCGGTCAGCGCGATCCCCCCTGCGCCGGCGGCGGCGAACAGGCGCGTGGCGGCCAGGCCGGCCATCGTGATCTCATAGCTCGCGCTCCAGCCAATCGGTCCCTCGCCGCGAACGAACACAGAGCGGAACAGCACGACGTAGCCCGCGAAGGAGAGCAGCTCGAAGAACACCCCGATCGCGATCCACCAGCTGTCGCCGCCCTCGATGCGGTGCACGGTCGTGCCGACCCCGGAGAGCTTGGGCAGCACGAAATACAGGAACGCGATGCCGGAGAGGATGAACAGGCCGAAAACGACCGCTCGCCGGCGCGTGACGACGACGCGCGGCATCTCCTCTTCGTGGGCCCCTGTTCCCCCCAACCGCGCGCTCTCGGGCTGGGCGTCCGCGGTCCAGACCTTCCCCCCGGCGAGACGTCCACAGATGTAGCCTCGTCCGCCATCTCCTCAGTGGTCGGCTCCCGTTCGGCTCGTCCGATCCCGGCCATCGTGCGTTCAGCTCGTCTCGTGGGCGATCGCCTCCAGCCCTGCCACCGCGCGGGCGACCCACTCGAGTGCCGGCGCCGTACGCGCTCCGAGGCGGCGCACCGCAATCGTCAGAGCAGCCCCCGCGAGCAGGTCCACGACGTAGTGCTCGCCGAGATATACGAGCGCGAAGCCGAGTACCGTCGCGTAGGAGGCGCCGAGCGCACCGGCCACCGGCCCCGTCTCAGCGAGCAGGAGCGCGGCCATCACGGATGTGGCGAAGTGCAGTGAGGGCATCGCAGCCAAGGGATTGCCTCCAAACACACTGTAGAGCGGGCCCCAGCCGTCTCTCCAGAACAGCTCGCCGTACTCGACCATCATCCGGCGTACCGCGGGCCGGTGCTGGGTCTCCTGCCCGGCCGCATCGGCGGCGTACCACGGCGGCGCGGTTGGCGCCAGCCAGTAGACGCTCGCGCCGATGTCGAACACCGCGTAGGTCATCGCCGCGGCCCGCGGGAAGCGACCGCGGTGGCGGATCAGGATGTATGCGAGCGAGCCGTGCGGGACCATGAACCACGTCCAGTGCGCCCACACCAGCACGCGATCGAGCGTCCGCCATTCGGCGCCGTGCGGACCGCTGCGGGCGAGGGCACGCTGCAGGCGCACGGTCGGCAGCTCACCCAAGCCGAGCACGCGATCGACGAGGATCGGGTAGTCGACGTGTACCCGCCGCTCTTGCGCAGACGGATCGTCGTGGGGAGACTTGTAAGCCGCCAGGTACGCCCACATCTGCAATCCGCAAGCGGCAACGTCGCGCGTGCGGGAACGGCGCATCGCAACGCAGATACCAAACGGGGCGGCGAAGGCGACCACTTGGGTTAGGACCGGCGGAGTCCTCACGCGCTTGCGCACCAGTGGCGCGGCCGCTCCCGCTGCCACCACCCCCCAGGCGGCTCCTCGAATCACACTGGACCGCCGCACAGACAGCGGAGTATATGTCTGCCCGCGGCGCCTTCGCGCGCGCGTGCGAGCCGCCTGGGCGCGCTGTGCCTATGTGACCTAGGAGGGCGTTCCCTGCGGCTCGCGCGCCCGCGCGTAGGCGCTCGCCGCCTCGACGAGCGCGCCGACCACGGGGCTGCGCGTGTCTGCCTCCGGATGCCATTGCACGCCGAGCACGAACCGGGTGGACGAGCCTTCATCCACCAGCTCGATCGCCTCGGGCAGCTCGTCGAGCGTCGAGGAGCCGCTGACCCGCAGACCAACGCCGAGCTCGTCGATGCCCTGGTGATGATGAGACTTGGTCGAGTGACCAGCCGCACCGATCACGCGCGCGGCGAGTGTGCCCTCGACCAGCCTCACGTCGTGATCGGCCCCGTCGAACGAGCCGATTACACGGCGGTGATCGCCATGGCCGAAGCGGTCGGGCAGATGCTGCTCGAGCGTGCCTCCCAGCGCGACGTTGATCAGCTGCATCCCGCGGCAGATCCCCAGCACCGGCAGCTCGCGCTCGATCGCGGCGCGCACAAGCGCGATCTCGAAAGCGTCGCGCTCGGGCACGGTGTCGACCGTCTCGGCATGTGCCGCCTGACCGTAGACGCCAGGGTCGATGTCGGCCCCGCCGGCGAGCATCAGACCGTCGATCGCGTCCAGCGCCTCGCCCGGATGCTCGACCAGATGCGGATCGGGTGGCAACAGCACCGCGAACCCTCCCGCGCGCTGCACCGCTTCGACGTAGTTACTCGGCAGCAGCGTCGCCTGCTGATCCCAGACGCTCCAGCGGGCGCGCTCGAGCGCGGTGCAGATGCCGATCGTCGGGCGTTGCATCCCGCGTAGGATAAAGCCCCACATGACCAAGAGGAGACGCATATGAGCGAGCCGGGCACCGAGCTCGAGACCGTCAACCTGTCGCTCGCGAACGGCGTCGCCACGATCGAGCTGAGCCGGCCCGAGGCGCTGAACGCGTGGAACAAGCAGCTTGGCGTCGACCTGCTGTCGGCGTTGCGCCAGGTGGCCGAGGACGACGCGGCGCGCGCGGTGGTGATCACCGGCGCCGGTCGCGCGTTCTCCTCCGGCGCCGACCTGAAAGATACGACCGACGAGCTCACGCCCGACGGCCGTCCCGACGTGCGCAAGCGCCTCGACGAGTGCTACCACCCGATCATGCTCGCCGTCCGCGAGCTGCCCAAGCCGGTGCTTGCCGCCGTCAACGGCGCCGCCGTCGGCATCGGCTGCTCGCTGGCGCTCTGCTGCGACCTGATCGTGGCCGCCGAGAGCGCCTACTTCCTACTCGCGTTCGTGAACATCGGCCTGGTCCCCGACGGCGGCTCCTCGCTGTTCGTACCCTCCCGTGTGGGCATCGCCCGCGCAACCGAGCTGGCGATGCTCGGTGAACGCCTGCCCGCAGCCCGGGCGCTCGATTGGGGACTGATCAACCGCGTCGTCCCCGACGCGGAGCTCGCCCGGGAGACCGCCGCGCTGGCGGCGCGCCTGGCCGGCGGGCCCACGCGCTCCTACGCGGGGGCGAAGCGGTTGCTGAACAACTGGCTGTACTCGCGCATCGACGAGCAGCTCGAGCTGGAGGCCCGAACCCAGCAGGAGATGGCCGGCTCCGATGACTTCGTCGAGGGGACGATGGCCTTCCTGGAGAAGCGCCAAGCCCGCTTCTCAGGGCGCTAGATGACATCCTGGATGCCCCCCGGATGACTTGTGGCAAACGTCATCAAGCGCTTCACGTCCTGGGCTGAATAGAATCCCCGCCGCCTTGGGCCACCTCTTCAACTCAACGCTCGCCTTCTTCACGCCCGAGTCGGGTGGCTCGCCGAACGCGAACCAGATCAACGGGCTGTACAAGGTCACGCTGTACGTCGCGCTCGTCATCTTCGTGCTGGTCGAGGGCGCGCTTGGCTATGCGCTGTGGAAGTTTCGCGCGCGCAAGGGCGCCGTTGCCGCGCAGATCCGCGGGAACACCCGCCTGGAGGTCGGCTGGACGGTCGCCGCCGCCATGATCCTGGTCGGCCTTGCCGTGCTCACGTTCGCGAAGCTGAGCTCGATCCAAGATCCCTCGAACTCCGGACCGAACGGCGACCGGCTGGCAGGCGACAGCGGCCTGCTGTACGCGAGCGCTGACCGCAAGCTGCCGCCGAACGGCAAATCGCTGAACATCCACGTCATCGGTCGGCAGTACATCTGGCAGTACGTCTACCCCGGCGCAAACGAACCGGATGGCCTCGGCGCGCCCTACTCCTACGAGGAGATGGTGGTGCCGACGAATACCACGATCACACTCGACATCACCTCTGAGGACGTCGTGCACTCGTGGTGGATCCCGGAACTGGGTGGCAAGTTCCAGGCGGTGCCCGGCTATCACAACTACGCCTGGTTCAAGGCCTACAAGCCCGGGATCTACCGCGGGCAGTGCGCGGCGTTGTGCGGCCGCGGGCACGCGCGCATGATCGCGACCGTGAAGGCGGTACCGCCCACGCAGTTCGACGCGTGGCTTGCCTACCAGAAGACGCTGATCGCCGAAGCCAACGCCGACGCGAAGGTCGCTCGCGCGAAACTGAACGCCCAGACCGGCGCCGGACAGGTCGAAAACCCCTAAGGAGACCAGCGCACGAAATGGCCACCTACGTCGCCCCAGTCCCCCAGCTGAGCACCCACCGCGTCGAGCGCGAGGAGCAGGGCTGGACGAGCTGGTTCACAACCACCGATCACAAGCGGATCGGGATCATGTACATGGTTCTGACGTTCGTGTTCTTCTGCCTCGGCGGCGTCGAGGCGCTGATGATCCGCCTGCAGCTCGGCGCGCCGAACAACACGCTGGTCACGCCGCAGACCTACAACCAGCTGTTCACGATGCACGGCACCACGATGATCTTCCTGTTCGTCGTGCCGATGATGGCGGGCCTCGCGAACTACTTCGTCCCGCTGATGGTGGGCGCGCGCGACATGGCCTACCCGCGGTTGAACGCGCTCTCCTTCTGGCTGCTGCTGGCGGGCGGCGTCGTGTTCTACGCCTCGATCTTCTGGAACCCGCCGGAAGCCGGCTGGACGAGCTATGCGCCACTGTCCAACGCGCTCTACTCCCCGAGCGGCGGCCAGGACGCGTGGATCTACCTGATCCACCTCACCGGGCTGTCCTCGATCCTGGGAGCCGTCAACTTCTACGCGACGATCGCCAACATGCGCGCGCGGGGCATGAGCTGGGGGCGGCTGCCGCTGTTCGTCTGGGCGATCCTCACCTACTCGGTGTTGATCATCTTCGCGATGCCCGTGATCGCGGCGGCGGTGACGATGCTGCTCACCGACAGGCACTTCGGCACGCACTTCTTCGACTCGGCCAACGGCGGCTCGCCGCTGTTGTGGCAGAACCTGTTCTGGTTCTTCGGCCACCCCGAGGTCTACATCATGATCCTGCCCGGCTTCGGCCTGGTCTCGGAGATCCTGCCGGTGTTCGCGCGCAAGCCGATCTTCGGCTACAAGGCGATCGCAGCCGCAACCGTGGCGATCGCCTTCCTCGGCTTCCTCACCTGGGCCCACCACATGTTCACGACCCCCCTGCCCGAGGCGATCCTCGTGTTCGTGATGCTCAGCTCCTTCCTGATCGCGATCCCGACGGGCGTGAAGATGCTCAACTGGATCGCGACCTTGTGGCACGGCACGATCGAGTTCAAGACGCCGCTGCTGTTCTGCGTGGGCTTTCTCGCGCTGTTCCTGATCGGCGGCATCTCGGGCGTGTTCCTCGCCGTCTTCCCCGTCGACTGGCAGCTGAACGAAACTTACTTCGTCGTCGCGCACATCCACTTCGTGCTGCTGGGCGGCTCGGTGTTCACGATCTTCGCCGCGATCTACTACTGGTTTCCCAAGATCACCGGGCGCATGCTCAGCGAGGGACTGGGCAAGCTGAGCTTCTACTTGATGTTCCTCGGCTTCCTCATCACCTTCTTGATCCAGCACGTGATGGGTCTCGACGGGATGCCAAGGCGCGTGTACGAGTACGACAACGTCGGCCACCTGGCGCTGTACAACCAGATCTCTACAGTCGGCTCCTTCATCCTCGCCGTCGGCGTGCTCGTGACGATTGTCAACGCGGCGCGCAGCCTCAAGGTCGGGGTGATCGCGGGACCGGACCCGTGGAAAGCCAACACGCTCGAGTGGTTCACGGCCTCTCCCCCGCCGGTCAACAACTTCGACGTCGTGCCACTGGTGCGCTCGGCGGAACCGATGAAGGACATCCGCCGCGAGGTCGAGCGCCGCAACAGCGGAGCGCCGGTCACGGGCGGGGCGACGATTCCCAGCGGAGCGACGCAGGTCGGGGTCTAGTGGTCCGTCCTGGAAATTCGTTGGTGTTTCCCGGCGCCTGGACGCGCCTGACGTCCGCCGCCATCGGCCCATGTGCTACCGGCACACCGGCCGATACCGTCGAACGTCAGATCACGCCCATCCATCCGGCAAACCCTCAACGAATTTCCAGGACGAAACCACTAGTGCGCTTCGGGTCGAAGTCGCCGATGCCCACAGCGATGCCGGCCGCCCGCGTGGAGGCGCGGCCACGATGAACGTGCGTGGCGCCGCAGGCGCTGCCCCGGCGATCGAGGGTCCCCGCCTCGGCCTGGCCCCACGCACCCGTCAGCTGCTGGGCGACTACGCCGAGCTGACCAAGCCGAAGGTCCAGTCGCTGTTGCTGCTGAGCACGATCACGACGATGTATGTGGCCGGCGATCCCTCGCCGCTGCTGGTTGCGCTGACGTGCCTTGGGGGATACCTCTCCGCCGGCGGCGCGGGCGCGGTCAACCATTGGTTCGACCGCGACATCGACGCGCGCATGGCGCGCACCGCCAACCGTCCCGTCCCTTCGGGGCGCGTGGCGCCGCGCGCGGCGCTTGTGTTCGGCTGCACGCTCGCCGCGCTCTCGCTGCTCGAGCTCTCGCTGACTGTCAACCCGCTGGCAGCCGCCCTCTCGTTCGCGGGCTTCCTCGGCTATGTGCTCGTCTACACCGTGTGGCTGAAGCGGCGCACGCCCCAGAACATCGTGATCGGCGGAGCCGCCGGCGCGGTGCCTCCGCTCGTCGGCTGGGCCGCCGTCACGGGCTCTGTCAGCGGCACGGCGCTGATCCTGTTCTTCATCGTGTTCTTCTGGACGCCGCCCCATTTCTGGGCGCTGAGCCTGCTGATGAAGGACGAGTACGCGAAGGTCGGCGTGCCGATGCTGCCGGTCGTGCGGGGCGAGGGAGAGACCCGGCGACAGATCCTGCTTTACACCGTGCTCCTGTACGCGGTCACCCAGCTGCCGTTCTGCGCAGGCGGGTTCGGCGCGATCTACCTCGGCGCCTCGATAGCATTGGGCTTCGGCTTCATCGTCGGCGCAATCCGGTTGTACCGCCGCGCCGACCGGAGCAGCGCGCTGCAGCTGTACCTGTTCTCGCTCGCCTATCTCGCGCTGCTGTTCTGCGCGATGGTCGCCGACAAGCATCTATAGAATGCGAGCCCGCCCATGATGACCAGACGACTCGCGCGCAAGAACATCACCACCGGGCTGATCGTGTGCGCGATCTGCATGTTCATGTTCGGAATCACGTTCGTAGTCGCTGCCATATACGTATCGTGAGCCCACTCGATCCTGAGCTTCCGCCCGTCGGCGAGGAGATCCACCTTCCCGGGCCGACGATCCTGCCACTGCTCACAGCGGTGGGGATCACGCTCGCGCTCGTCGGCGTCACGACGTTCATCGAGCTGACCGTCGCCGGAGTGCTGTTGACGCTCGGCTGTGTCGTGCGCTGGATCAAGGACACACGCCACGAAATCGACGAGCTCCCGGCGGACTGATCAGGAAGGAGGTAGGGCCGCATGCGGCCCTACGCGAGGGTGCATGTGCACCCTCGCCGACTGGCCCCTGCGCCAGTCGGAAAGACAAGGGACGTACATGTACGCCCCCCTCGAGCGGCGCATGCGCCGCCGGAAAACCATCAACCGAAAGTGGCGCTCGCCGGCACCGGGCAGATGGCCCCGTCGCCGGTCCAGCATCGCACGATGTCGCGCACCGAGAGGATCCCCGTGGCCTCGCCTCGGTCGAGCACGATCAGGTGACGAAAACCGCCGTGCACCATCGCCGCGGCGGCCTCCTCGAGCGACCAGTCTGGCGCGGCGAAGACGACGTCGCGCGTGAGATGCTCGGCGACGAGCTCTGCGTCGGGGTCCTCGCCGGCCGCGACCGACAGCAGGATGTCCCGCTCGGTGACGATCCCGGGACCGGGATCGTCAGGATCGATGACGACCGCGGCGCCGACCTTGCGCTCTGCCATCAGACGGGCAACCTCCCTCAGGGTGTGCCCCGGGCCGGCGGTGAGAATCATCCGGCTCATGCCGTCGCGAACCTCCATCGCCGTCTCCTTTCTCGGCCCGCCCGTCGGGCAAACGGCCGCTTCAAATCTTTGCAACGAATGCCTCAATCTAGCGGGAGGCGGGCCCGCCGTCAAGGACTCGAACAGCCTGGGCTCCCGCCCGTGAGCAAGCTCGCGCGGCACCCGTAGGGAAGCTCGCGCGATACCCGAGAGGCAGCTCCCGCCACACATCTGGCGAAGGCACTAGGATCACGCCCGGGATGGAGAGAATCGTCGCAAATTTGGGGGTCGCACCAGATGCCTAGACAGCGCTCGCTGCTCGTCGCCGGCGTCGCCGCCGCGATCGCGATCGCGATCGGGATCGCGCTCAGCTACACGATCCACTGGTTCCCCATCCAGGCCTCCACCCAGGCCAAGAACACCGACCGGCTGTATCACGTGCTCGTGATCGTCTCGATCCCGATCTTCGTGCTCGTGGTCACGACGATCCTCTACTCCATGTGGCAGTTCCGGATGAAGCCCGGTGAGGAGCTGAAGGACGGCCCGCCGATTCACGGCAACACACGCTTGGAGGTCCTGTGGACGACGGTCCCGGCGCTCCTGCTGCTCGGGCTCGTCTCCTACTCGTTCGTGATCTTGCACGACAACGAAAAGAAGCCGAGCGGCGCACCGGAGATCCAGGTTGGCGTGACCGGTCAGCAGTTCTTCTGGACCTACGAATATCCCTCCTCGATCACCGGGGGAAAGCCGCTTCAGAGCTATCAGCTGTACCTGCCGAAGGGGGACACGGTGATCTTCAACATGCGCTCCAAGGACGTGATCCACGCCTTCTGGATCCCTGCGTTCCGTATGCAGGAGGACGTCGTTCCCGGCATCATCACCAGCTACCGGGCGACGCCGGACCGATTGGGCGATTACCCGGTCGTCTGCAACCTTCTGTGCGGAGCCGGGCACTCGCTGATGCGCTCGGAGGTCCACGTCGTCTCGCCGGCTCGATTCCAGGCGTGGCTGAAGAGCCAGGAGAGCGGCGGCGCCCCCGTCGCGACCTCCTCGACCGCACAGCCGGGTCGTGGGGGCAGTACCGGCGTCCGCGCGGGAGCGGTTGCGGATAATGTCCGAGCAGGGGATGATCTTCGAGGTGAGCACCTGATGGATCTGACGGCCAAGGGGACGATCTGATGGCAACCACGCTGCACGCGCCGGGCTCCACCCACGCGGGTCCCTCCACGCCACCACCGGGGGCGCCCAGGTCGACCGGATCGAAGCTGCGCTCGCCGGGCTTCTACCGCGCCGCCTGGATGATCGTGCTCAGCGTGGCGCTCGCCGCCGGCTTGACCTGGCTCGTGCGGATGTCGACCGGGCACGCCACCTTCCACCACTTCCTCTCCTGGGAGGCGATCCTGACCGTGTCGCTGATCACGGCGCCGCTCGCCTTCCTGGTGGGAATCGGCGGCTTCGACTACTGGTTCTACTGGGCCGCGGGCAAACCTACGCGCCCGGAGGACCATTCGGGCCACGGCGCGTACACGTGGAGGGACTACTTCCGCATCAACACCGATCACAAGGTGATCGGTATCCAATACACGGTCACCTCGTTCTTCTTCCTGCTCGTGGGCGGGTTGATCGCGATGCTGATGCGCGTCGAGCTCGCGCAGCCGGGTGCGCAGTTCGTGAGCGCGAACACCTTCAACGGCCTGTTCTCGGTGCACGCGTCGATCCTGATCTTCCTGTTCGTGATCCCCGTGTTCGCCGGCCTCGCGAACTTCGTGCTGCCGCTGATGATCGGCGCACCCGACATGGCGTTTCCGCGCTTGAACGCGCTCTCCTACTGGCTGCTGCCCGTCGCGGGCACGATGATGCTCGGCAGCTTCTTCGCACCGGGCGGCGCGTTCGCGGACGGCTGGACGGCGTATGCGCCGCTGTCGACGAACGCGCCGATCGGGCAGACTTTCTTCTCACTGGGCGTGCAGTTCGCGGGCGCATCCTCGATCATGACCGCGCTCAACTTCCTGGTCACGATCATCACGATGCGCGCGCCGGGTATGAGCTTCTTCCGGATGCCGCTGCTGGTATGGGCCAACTTCGCGACCTCGCTGCTGGTCGTGATCGCGACGCCGTTCATCGCCGCGTCGCAGTTCTTCGTGCTGCTCGACCGCGCGCTCGGCTTCAACTTCTTCAACGCGGCCAGAGGGGGCGACGTGCTGATGTATCAGCACGTCTTCTGGTTCTATTCGCACCCGGCCGTCTACATCATGATGCTGCCCGGGTTCGGGATCATCTCGGAGATCGTCGCGGTCAAGTCGCGCAAGCCGATCTTCGGCTACCGCATGATGGCGTTCTCGCTGCTGGCGATCGTCGTGCTCGGTTTCACGGTATGGGCCCACCACATGTTCACCTCGGGCATGGCCGACTGGATCAGGATCCCGATGGCGATCACGACCTGCATCATCGCCGTGCCGACCGGGATCAAGATCTTCTCGTGGCTGGCCACACTGTGGCGAGGCGTACTGCACCTGGACACGCCAATGCTGTTCGCGCTCGGCTTCCTGACGACATTCACGCTCGGCGGCATCAGCGGCGTGATGCTCGCGATGATCCCGTTCGACATCCACGTCAGCGCCACCTACTTCATCGTGGCTCACATCCACTACGTGCTGTTCGGCGGCTCGCTGATGACGATCTTCGCGGGTGTGTACTACTGGTTCCCGAAGATGACCGGTCGCATGTACGACGAGCGGCTCGGCAAGTGGCACTTCTGGAGCACGTTCATCTTCTTCAACCTGACGTTCGGCCCGATGCACGTTCTCGGCCTGCAGGGAATGCCCCGGCGGGTCGCCACCTACGCCGCGCAGTTCGCCGACCTGAACCTGTTCATCTCGATCGCGAGCTGGATCCTCGGGCTGAGCACGCTGATCTTCGTCTACAACATGATCACGAGCTGGCGTGGCGGACCGCGCAGCGTGGCCAACCCGTGGCGGGGACTGACGCTCGAGTGGCAGGTCAGCTCGCCGCCGCCGATCTTCAACTTCGACCGCGTTCCCACCGTCGTCGGCGGCCCGTACGAGTACGGGGTGCCTGGCGCAGTGCACGGCATCTTCGCACCTGCGCCCGCCGCCACGGCGACCGCCGGGTCGAGCATCGTGAGAGCCCCGAGCGAGTGATCGCCGAGACATCGAGATATCCAGTGAACGGCAGCCCTAATGGCAGGAGGAAGACTCGATGAGGGAAGTCCTGGTGGTCGCAAATCGCACGCTCGGCGGCGCCAAGCTGATCGACGCCGTTCGCGCTCGCAATGCGGCCGGCGACGTGCGCTTCCGGCTGGTCGTGCCGCAGAGCAAGCCCTCGGCGGGCCTTGTCATCTATGACGAGGCCGTCCGCGAATCGGCCCAGGTGCGAGTTGACCTCGCGATGTCGGCCGTGACCGGCGAGAACATCGACGCGACCGGCGAAGTTGGCGACCCCGATCCCTTTCTCGCCACGATGGACGCCGTCGCCGAGCGGCGACCTGACGAGATCATCGTCTCCACTCATCCCGCGACGCAATCTGGCTGGCTGCGCAGAGACCTGATCGAGCGCATCGAAAACGCCTCGGGGCTGCCGGTCGAGCACATCGTCACCGACATCGAGCAGGAGGGCCTGCCGTTCAGGGTCACGCTCGTGGTCGCAAGCAAAACCTCGAGCGGCGAGAAGCTGATCGAGTACCTGAAGCAGAAGGCGGAGAACGGTGGGGACACACGGCCCGCGGGGCTGGGGCACCTGTTTGTCGCGGTCGTGCCCCAGCAGAACCGTGCCGGCACGGCGCCGCGCGAGGCGCGCGCTCGTCTCGCCGCGATGCTCGACCGGTTGCACGCGGTGGGGCTGCTCAGCTCGGGCATGATCGGCGATCCCGACCCCTACACGGCGACCCTGAACGCGCTCGAGCTGTTCAGGGTGGACGACGTGGTGATCTCCACGCTTCCCGGTGAGCGCTCGGGATGGATGCGTTCAGACTTGATCGAGCGTGTCCGCCACACCACCGCCGCAAAGGTCGAGCACGTGGTGGTCGACCTTCACGACCCAGCGACCGCGACGCCGGTCGCGTCCTAGAGGATCGGCGAGATGGAGGCAGCCAGCATCGCCACGCACGCGGCCGGCCACGGCGACCACCACGGCCCGCCACCCGCGAACCGCAGCTCGCGGGTGGAGCCCCAGCTGCTGGGGATGCTGCTGTTCATCATCTCCGAGGTGATGGTGTTCGGCGCGTTCTTCACCGCGTACTTCTTCATCCGCATCGCCCAGGGCTCGCCGTGGCCCGCTGCGGGGACCAAGCTGCCGGAGACCGTCGCAGGCATCAACACGCTGATCTTGGTGTCCTCGTCGATGACGATCCACTGGGCGCAGACCTCGATCAAGCGCGGTAACCGGTTTGGCCTGAAGGCGGGCATGCTGATCACGTTCCTGCTCGGTTGCACGTTCCTGTTCATCCAGATCAACGAGTATGCGAACATCGGCTTCGCGCCCCAGGATCACGCCCAGCAGACGATCTTCTACTCGCTCACCGGCCTGCACGGCGCACACGTCTTCATCGGGCTGGTGCTGCTGTTGATCGTGACGGTCAGGGCGTTCCGCGGCCATTACAGCCCGGAGGAGCACCGCGGCGTCGAGGTGCCTGGGATCTACTGGCACTTCGTCGACATCATGTGGATCGTGGTCTACACCACGGTCTATGTGCTGTAGCCGCGTGTCGGACACTAGATGCTCAACCCGCTGCGCAGCGAGGACGAGGCGTTCCGTTTCCTGCTCTACGCGATCGTCGTGATCGCTGTGATCACCGGCTTGATCCTGATCCTGCGCGCAGTGCTCTGAGCGAGAGCCTTACCGGCAGCGCTACTTGACTGTCAGCGTGCCGTACATCCCCGCCGCGCGATGCCCGGGGACCTGGCAGAAGAAGGTATAGGAGCCGGGCTTCAGGTTGGCCGTCACGGAGGTGGAGCCCTTGGTGATGAACGAGCTCGCGCCGATCGGCGTGCCCTTCCCGGTCGCGCCGTTTTCGCCGGGTTCGATCGCGATGTTGTGCGAGACACCGGACACGTTCGCCATCGTGATCGTGACCACCCCGGGCGTGGCTGTCGCCTTCGCGGCGGTGTACGCGAGCTGGCCGGCGGGGCTGGCAGCGATGTCGAGCTTGCCCGCCTTCTCGACGGCGGGCTTGCCGGCGCCGGGCGCGGCGACCGCACTCGCGAGCAGACCGGTGTCCGAGCCCGGCTTGGCCGCCACCGCGGCCACGTAGGCGGCGATATCGGTGAGCGTTGTGCCGGTTGCGAGGTCTTTGGGCATCACGTTTTTGGGGTTGGGGTAGAGCACCTGGTTTTCGACGACGCCACGGATCGTGTCGTGGCCGTCGGCTTCGTCGACGGCGTAGCGGAAAGCTTCGTCGAGGTTCGGTCCGATGCTGCCCTTGGTGGCGGCCCGTGCGAGGACATGGCAGGAGCCGCACTTAGCGACGAACTGCTGCTTGCCGAGGATCAGGTTCGCGTTGTCCGCGTTCTTGCTGTCGGAGCAGCCGGCCGCGCCGAGCGCCAAGCCGGCCAGCAGGCAGCCCGCCCCGGCGCGCGCGCTGAGCTTGCGCAGGCCAGGACCGGCGCTACTACGTCCCCAGACGATGAGCAGACCCATAAGCGGGCGGAACTCTATCCGAACGGGCGGCTGTCAGAGGCTCTAGTGTCCCGATTCAAAAATTTGGTCAGCGCCTTCCGGATGGATGGGGCGTGATCTGACGTTCGACGGTATCAGCCAGTGTGCCGGTTGCACATGGGCCGATGGCGGCGTGCGTCAGGCGCGTCCAGGCGCCGGGAAACGCCACCGAATTTTGAATCGGGACACTAGGGCTTTTGCAACGCCTCGAGCTCACCGCGTGCCGCCGCGATCACGCCGCCTGCGACACCGTCCCACGACCAGCGCTCGCGTACGGTCGCAACGAGGCTCCGGCGAGTCTGGGAGCGCAGCTCGGGATCTGCCTGCAGCCAACCGATCACACACTCGGCCAAGGAGCGCACGGCGTGGTCGTCGACCGGGAAGGAGAGCCACGCGGCAACCTGCTCGTCCACCGCGCCGGCGAGCGTCTCGCTGACCTCGGCCAGCCCTGAATGACGCGCGCTGACTGGCAACGCGCCACAGGCGGCTCCCTCGGCGGCGACCATGCCGAACGCCTCGGGAAACGTGCTCGGAACGACCAGCGCCTCGCAGGCGGGCAGCAGGTCGGCGAGCTCCTCGTGGTCGAGACGGCCCGTGAACACGACCTGCTCGAGCAGCGCGCGCGAGGCGGCTGTGTAGGAGTCGCGCTTCGGGCCGCGCAGAGCGTCGATGAACGCTCGCAGGTGGGGCATCGCCCCGTCCCGCGCCCGCTCGATCTCCCCGGCAGCGAGCGCGTGCAGCAGACGCTCGAGTGGCTCGCGATCGGCGCCGAAGCCGACGACCACGAGCCGCGCGCGGGGCTCTCGCTCGAGCACGAGCGGCCAGGCGGCGAGCAGCAGGTCGACGCCCTTGTTGAAGATCAGCTTGCCGACGAACACGACCAGCCGGTCCTCGCCTGCTCGCACGCGCTCGAGAGCGCGCGCAGCGGCCTGCTCGTCGCGGGCAAACGCATCCCCTCCTCCCTCCCCCGCTCCGACCGTTGCAGCCCCGGCGGACGCGACGGCGACGGGCCCGTCGCAAGGTCCATCGCCAGGGCCGGCGGGCCGGTCCATTGCCGTCGGGAGCTCCTGAGCGGCGGATCGCAGTCGCGCGGCCAGCGCGCGCACGCCGTCCGCGGCCGTGACGGGATCGCGGGGCGCGAACCGCACGACGTCGACGCCCGGCGGCCCGAGACGCGTGCGCTCCACCACGTCGGGATCGCCGAGCGCACGCCAGAGGCTTGCGGCCGTGTGATGGGAGCCGACGAGGATCGCGCGCGCGCGCGACACCCCCTCGCGAGCAAACGGCAGGAAGCGGTCGGGGTCCGGCTTGACGGTGTACTCGAGCGCGCTGCCGTGCACCTTCACCGCATAGGGCACGTCGCGCTCGCGCCCGGCGAGCGCGCGCGCCAGGATGACAGGCCCCATGACGAGATGGTTGGCGAGGGCGATCTGCGGCTCGACCAGCTCCACGAGCTCGCGCACGGCTGACACGTTCGCGTCGATGTAGCGAGCAACCTCCGCTTCGCTGCAGTCGGCGAAGGTGCGCGCTTCGATGCCCTCATAGCGGTCGGCCACGTAGACCGGCAGCAGCGACCCGATGTTGGGCCTGTAGACGGTGCAGCTCCCCGGAGAAGCGACCGGCCGCACCGCACGGACGTGCAGGGCCCCGTGGTCCCAGTCGCCGACCCCGTCGACGAACGCGTGCGCCTGCGGATGACGGTCCTGGCTGAGCAGGTGCACGTCGTGGCCAAGCCGCGCGAGCGCCTCGGCGAGGCGCGCGTTGTAGACGTTCGATCCCGTGCCTCCGAGCAGGTACCCATGGAAGATGAGGATGCGCACCGCCTCACCCTATCCCTGGACATGGCGGCGGCCTGGGCTCTGCCTGCCTGACGAAGCTCAGAGCCGCGACGGGCCGTCGTTGCCCGCGGCCGCGTGCCCGCAGTCGTTCGCCCTCGCGACCGCGCGCGCTCATGGCCGAGCGCTCCGATAAAGTGCCGAGGATGAGCACTGCACAG
The DNA here is from genome assembly GCA_963784875.1 of uncultured Solirubrobacterales bacterium. Lineage (GTDB taxonomy): Bacteria > Actinomycetota > Thermoleophilia > Solirubrobacterales > Solirubrobacteraceae > Palsa-744. The sequence continues at coordinate 175,538 of CAWATE010000002.1, read as the reverse complement.
CGCTATCGCCTGCGCAACCCCGCCAGCGGGCGGGAGATCGTGATCGAGGCGGAGGCAGGCGAGATCTATCGCGATCGCGACAGCGGTGAAGAGCTCGAGGTGGTGGGCAAGGTCCTGCCGCTCGCCCCGTCCACCTCGCGCCTGCCGTGGGCGGTCGAGAACCTGCGCATGTGCCCCTGGTGCGATCAGCTCGCGCAGAAGGATCTCAACGACTGCCCCACCTGCGGCCGGCGCATGGGGCCGCTCGGCGCGTGAGCAGAGTCTTCGGCCTCCCTGCCCCCCGCGCGAGGCTCGCCGCGACTGCTACGACGGCGCTGCTGCTGGTGTGCGGACTGACGCTCAACGCGTGCGGCGGCGGGAGCAGCGTCTCTGACGCGACGCCGAAGACCACGCCCGAAATCACGCCGCCCACCGATACGAGCGCCGAAAAGGCGGCTGCCCAGACCACCGCGACGTCGAGCACGTCGACTACCGCAACCACCCCCAAAGCTGGAGCTGGGGAAAGCTCCACCACGGAATCGTCGAGCGGCGGCGAAGCTGAAAAAAGCGAATCGACAGAAGAATCGACCGGCGGCGAAAGCTCGAGCGGTTCAGGCTCCGGCGGCGCGGCCGGCGGAACTTCGGCCGGGGAAAAGGAAAAAAGCGCCAGTAAAGGTGGCGAAGCCGCGAACAGTCCTACCGGAGGAGCCGGCGCTCCTTAGAGACGCTCGGAGTGGGCCGGCTCACCGGGCGAGTGGCGGCGTGCCGGAGCAGCCACGCCGTCAGCTGCTCGCCGCTCAGCGGCTTTGCGATCAGATAGCCCTGTGCCGTGTCGCAGCCCAGGCCGGCGAGGCGCTCCAGCACGGCGGGCGTCTCGATACCCTCGGCCACGACGTGCAGATCGAGATGGCGCGCCAGGTCGATGGTCGAGCGGACGATCGCCTCGTCGCGCGCGTTCTCGCACATGCCGGTGATGAAAGACCTGTCGATCTTGAGCTCGGTGGCGGGCAGGCGCGTGAGGTAGGCGATCGATGCGTGGCCGGTGCCGAAGTCGTCGATCGACACCCCCACGCCGGAAGCGCGCAGCGCCTCGAGGACGCGGACCGCTCGTTCGGGGTCGGCCATGGTGGCACTCTCGGTGACCTCGACCACAAGCTCCTCCGGCTTGGTGGCGTGGCGGTGCAGCAGGATCTCGATCTGGCGGGGAAGCTCGGGATCGAGGAGGTTGCGCGCGGAGAGATTCACCGAGACCGCGAGGTTCAATCCCAGCGCGCGCCAGAGCGTCAGCTGCTCCAGCGCCCGATCGATCACGTGCAGCGTGATCGGACCAATCAGGGCTGTCTGTTCGATCAGCGGTATGAACTCGACGGGCGCAAGCAGCCCGTGCTCGGGGTGCTGCCAGCGCAACAGCGCCTCGACGCCGGTGGGCCGTCCGCTGCGCAGGTCGAGCTTGGGCTGGTAGTGCAAGACGAACTCACCGCGATCCACGGCCGCGCGCACCTGGCCCAGCAGAGTGAGGCGCGCGGTATCGAAGTGGTTGTGCTCCGGGGAGTAGGTCTCCACGCGGCTGCGGTTGGACTTCGCGCGGTCGAGCGCCAGATCGGCGCGCTGCAGCAAAGTATCGAGATTTTCGGCGTGCTCGGGCACGGCGGCGATGCCGATGCTAGCCTCGATGTTCAGCGTGACCCCCTCGACCTCGATCGATCGCTCGAGGCTCGACTGAACACGCGCGGCGATGAGCAGCGCGTGCGAGCCGTCGTCGACCCGGGGATGCAGGATTCCGTATTCGTCGCCGCCGAGGCGTGCCAGGACCGTCTCGGGTAGGAGCTCTGCACCCAGGCGTCGCGCGACCTCGCATAGGACGGCGTCGCCGTTGGTGTGACCGAGCGTGTCGTTGATCTCCTTGAAGCCGTCGAGGTCGACCAGCAGCACCGCGACCCCATGCGCCTGCTCGGATCGTGCCCGGCGAATAAGCGCATCGGATACGCGCTCGATGAACAACGTGCGGTTGGGAAGCCCTGTGAGCTGGTCGTAGCGGGCGAGATGGTCGTTCTCCTCGGCCTGGCGAGAGAGGGTGCGCGAGGCTCGCGCGACGATGCGAAAGAGGATCGCCCAAAGCAGCGCGAGGCCGGAGAAGATGAGCAGCGCGATCATGCGCTTGTCGCGGCTGATCGTGGCGGCGATGGGGCGATAGCTCAGGTAGATCTCAAAGGCGCCGGCGGGAGACCCGGTCGCGGTGAAGCGCAGCGGGACGTAGACCTCGACGAGCGGGCCGAGGCCGACCTCGCTCGCCGTCTCGGCTCGGGCGCTCGGAGTGATGACCTCCGCTTTGTGCGGTCGCCCGGCGAGCGCGTCGCGCAGATCGTCGCTCGGCGAGATCGTGCGGCCGATCAGCCGGTGCTCGTCGGAGTAGATGACCTCGTTTCGCGTATTCCAGATCTTGATCCGCGCCAGGTTCTGCGTGACCGAGCGCGCGCGCAGCTGATGGTCGAGGTCCTGCACGCCGCTCGCGCTCAGTCCGACCCGCAGATCCTGGGGAGAGAGCCGGGGTTGAATGCCGATGCGCGCGAGCAACTGCGCCGACTGGCTCGCGTCGTCCAGAGCGTTCGTGACGATCTGAGTCTGTAGGACCCGCGCCAGTAGGAGCCCAAGTGCGAGTATTGGAATCAGGCTCAGAAACGCGACCTGACCGGTCAGGCTCAGACGGGAGTGCCGGGGGCGCATAAACACACGTTCGGCATCTGAGGAGCGCGCTCAAGTCATACGCTCGTTTCCCGACAAGGATCCGACCCAAGGATCGGACACGGATCGGACGCCCAGCTGCGGACCGGTGAGCGCACATGCCCGCGTGATCCATGGGCCTGGCGCACTCAGCTACCGCCCGGCGCAGCCGACAGCGAAGCCGCGCCCTGAGCTAAGGCGTGGAGATGAGGGTCGCGCTGTAGGTCAGGCGCGCGGTTTGGTAGAGGCAGAAGTACTGCACGGGGACGCCGACCTGCGTGTCGGTCGTCTGGGCGCTCGTGGTCGCGCACTGGCTCTTGGTGCGGCTGGCCCGCCAGGAGGTGTCCTTGCCGAAGCCGAGCGCCAGCGCCGGCGCCCAGGTGGGGACGGTCAGCGCGATCACGTCGCCCTTCTTGACCGCAAGCGTGGTTTCCAGCGGGAACTGGGCGCTCTTGCCGAGGTACGGTTCGAGCTTGACGATCGGGCTCTGGGAGACAAGCTTGTAGGTCAGGTTGGGCTTGCGCTGCGGTTCCAGCACCGCGATGCCGGCCGTAGGGGGACCGCCCTCGTTGCTGTTGAAGAACTTGACCTGGGTGGCGTTGGGCTTGCCGAGGTCGATCGTCCACGCGACGACCGTGCCCGCGCGGGGCGTGGAGAGCAGGTTGGTGGCGGTCGCGACCTTGACCTGGAAGCCGGTCGTGCGGCTGACGGCCAGGCACGGCGAGCCCGGACAGCTGGGCACGGTTTCCGGGCTCGTCGTCGGCGGGATCACGCCGACTTCGGTGAGCGTCGCCGGGGCCACCGCGGGCAGGACGAGCACGAGGAGAACGCTGATGAGCAGGATCGCTGTGGATGTGCGTGTCATGTGGGCCATTCAACACGGCTGGAGCATGGATGTAGCGGTTGGATCATTTCGCTATTCGCGTGCGAGTTCCTGCGCGGCGGCGGCGATCTCGTATCGATCCCCCGGTGCGGGGACCCACGGCAGCCGCAGGGGGTCGCTTTCATAGCGGGGGATCACGTGGACATGGAAGTGGAAGACCGTCTGCCAGGCGACCGCGCCGCACGAGTTGACGAGGTTGACGCCATCGGCCGCGAGCCGCTCCTTGACGCGCGCCGCAAGGCGCTGAGAGGCCACCGCGACGGCACGCAGATCCTCGGAATCGACGCTCAGCAGGTCGGGGGTGTGTGCACGCGGGATCACGAGCGCGTGGCCGCGGGTGGCGGGCGCGATGTCCATGAACGCGATCGTGCGCTCGTCTTCGTCGACAATCGTAGCCGGCAACTCGCCGGCGAGGATCTTGCAGAAGATGCAATCGGGATCGGTCACCGAGCAGAAGCCTAATCGGTCTCGCTCAGGTTACGTGCATAGGCGAGCGCCTGCTCGCGCGTGAGCACCTCGCCCGCATACTGCGCCGCGGCGAGCTCCTCGAGCAGCTCGCCGACGCGCGGGCCGAGGGAGATGGAGAGCGTATGCGCCAGCTCGTCGCCGCGCAACAACGGCGCCGGGGGACCGCCGGCGCGAAACGGCAGCGCGCAGGCGAGCAACCGGCGGGCTACGCGCAGGTGCGCGTCGATCGACTCCTGCGCGCGGTCTCCGCGCGTGGCGAGACGGTCGGCGACGGACAGCAGCGTGACGTCGACCTCGACCGGCGAGCAGGCGCGCAGGTAGCGGAAGACCGTGCGGCGCGACAGCGGCTGGGGCTCGTGCACGAGAAAGCCGGCTCGCAGGTGGTGGCGCACCAGCGCCGCCACGTGGGCGCGCAACCGCTCGCTCGTGCGCAGCCGGCCGAGCACCGTTTGCGCGAGCTCGGCGCCGCGGACGTCGTGGCCGATGAACGTGACGCGCCCGTCGACAGGGCGCACGGCGCGGGTGAGTGGCTTGGCCGCGTCGTGCAGGAGCGCCCCCAGCGCAGCGCCTCGCCGCGGGTGAGGCCGTCGGCGAGCGGCTCCGCCAGCAGCGCGGCCAGATCCTGCCCCGAAGCGACGTCGATCGCGTCCTCGTCTGCCGGTCCTTCGCCGGGGCCGACCTCCGCCACGCGACGATCCGATGCTCCTGCATCCGCGCGCCCGCCGGCTTCCTCCTCGCCTCCGTACAAGCTGGCAGCCGGGTCGGCCTGCAGGGCAATCGTGCGGTCGAGCACCTCGAGCGTGTGGCCGTAGACGTCGCGGTGATGAAAGCGGCTCTGCTCGACCCCGCGCAGAGCCTCCAGCTCGGGCAGCACCGCAGCCGTCGCTCCGACGTCGCCCATCAGCTCGAGGCCGCGCAACACGAGCGGCGCGGCGAGGACGCGGCGCAGCTCCGTGAACACGCGCTCGCCCGAGACCCCGTCCAGCCTGTCGGCGTGCGCGCGCGCCGCGGTCAGCGTGGCGGTCTCGGGACTGAGATCGAGCTCGATCGCGATCCGCACGAGGCGCAACACACGCAGCGGATCGGCGGCGAAGGCTCCCGGGCCGGCCATGCGCAGGCGGCGATCCTCCAGGTCCGCGAGCCCGCCCAGCGGGTCGATCGGCGTGCCGCCTGAGAGCGGCTCGGCGATCGCGTTGACGGTGAAGTCGCGCAGCGCGAGGTCGGCCTCGAGTGAGCCGCCACGCAGCGGCTCGACGTCCACCTGCCAGGAGTGGTCCCGCGCGACCACGCGCCAAGCTCCGAACTCCTCCGACAGCGCGAAGCACGCAGCCCGCCCCGCCGCGCGGGCGACCGCACGCGCGGCCTCGGCGGTGTCGCCGTCGATGACCACGTCCACGTCGAGCACGTCGCGCCCGAGCGCGCGATCGCGCGGGGCGCCTCCAACGAGCCACGCGGACCTACCGGCGAGCGCGGTCCGGGCAGCATTCAGCGCAGGGGCGCTCACACCGCTCCCGGGCCCTGCGCGCTCTGCGCTCGATCGCTCTCCGGCGCGCTTCGTGTCGAGGGGACGTCCGGCCCCACGGGCTCGCCGTCGCGGTGATAGACGCGCCCCACGCGCGGAGTGAGCGCACAGGTGACCTCATAGTCGATCGTGTCCAACCGGCGGGCGACCTCCTCGGCGGTGATCCGCTCATCTCCCTGCACGCCCAGCAGGACCGCCGCTGCGCCGAGCAGCTCCTGCGCCGCCGGGTCGGGGCCGAGGTCGACGGTGATGTTGTCCATGCTGACCGTCCCCACCAGCGGCCTGCGAGCGCCGGCGACGAGCACGTCCCCGTTGTTGGACAGCCCGCGCCGCCAGCCGTCGCCGTAGCCGATCGGCAGCACCCCGAGGTAGGTGTCGCGCTCGGCCACGAACCGCCGCCCGTAGCCGGCGCTCTCACCGGCCCTGCAGCGCTTGACCTCCGCCACGTAGGAGCTAAGCTCGAGCGCGGCCTCGAGCGCGCGGGCGGCCGGATCCTCGCCGAAGGGGTCCATCCCGTAGACCGCGATCCCGCAGCGCACCATGTCGAAATGCGCGCGCGTGTCGCGCAGCACCGCGGCGCTGTTGGCCGCGTGCACGACGATCTCCGGATGGTCACGCTTGATCTCGCGCGCCCAGTCAGCGAACACCGCCAACTGCGCGACGAAGAACCCGTCGTCGTTTGGATCGTCAGCGGTCGCGAAGTGCGTCATCACCCCGGCCAGCTCCACACCGGCGGTGTAGCGCGCGGCGGCGACCACGCGCGCGGCCTCGGCGAGGTCGCGCGTGCCCAGCCGGCCCATGCCAGAGTCGAGCTTGACGTGCACTCGGCCGCCCCCGGCGGCGGCAACCGCCTCGACGTCGTGCTCACGCCAGACGACCACGTCCGCGTCGGCCGCGAGCGCTTCGCACAGCTCGGGCGGCGTGAGCGCGCCCATCACGAGGATCGGCACGTCGCGCAGGGCCTCCCTACCCGGGCCTCCCTCGGACGAGCCCGCTTCGCGCAGCTCGCATGCCTCCCGCGCTGCTGCGACCGCCAGCCGGCTCGCGCCCCCGGCGAGCGCCGCGCGGGCGCTCTGCGCCGCACCGTGACCGTAGCCGTCGGCCTTCACCACCGCGCACAGCGCGACCGTGGGACGCAGCTCGGAGCGCAGACGCGCGCAGTTGCGCTCGATCGCGGCCACGTTCACGCTTGCCTGCGCTCGCACGCTCACGGCTCGCTCCTCCCCTCCCCACCGCGCCCGCGATACCGTCCGTCTCGACGATGGGCCGGCCTGCCCCGATGCTTGCCCTCACCGTGGCGGCCACCTCGGTGATGTCCATGTCCACTCCTACCGCCCGCGCGCGCGGCGGGCAGCGCGGCGATCACGTCCGTGGCGATCACGCCCTCGGCCCCGCCCTGCCGGCGCGCGGCCTCGCGTCCAGCCGCTGCGTGCAACCACACGCCCGCGGCGGCCGCGGTGAACGGGTCGAGCCCGTGGGAGAGCAGCGCGGCGATTACGCCTGTAAGCACATCTCCTGTACCGGCCGTCGCCAGCGCGGGACTGCCTCCGGGGCTGACCGCGACCCGCCCCGAAGGGTCGGCGATCAGGGTGTCGTCGCCCTTCAGCACGACCACCGCGCCGCCGTGCGCGGCCGCCGCGCGTACGTGCCGCAACCGCTCGCGCTCGATCTCATCACTGTCCAGCTCGAGCAGCCGCCCCAGCTCACCCGCGTGCGGCGTGAGCACGGTCGGCGCGCTCCTCGCAGCCAGCTCGATCAGGCATCCCGCGTGCGCGTTCAGCCCGTCGGCGTCCAGCACCAGCGCGACGTCGACCTCGTGCGCGAGCCGGCGCGCGAACGCGACCGCCCCGTCGCTGTGGCCCAGCCCGGGCCCGAGCGCCAGAGCGCCGCCGCGCTTGGCGGCTTCGAGCACGCTGTCCACTCCGCCGGCTGAGAACCCGCCGTCTTCGTCGGGCAGCCCGCGCGTCATCAGCTCGGGCGGGCCCCCGCTCGCGACGATCGTCTGCAGCGAGGCGGGCACGCACGCGGTGACGTAGCCTGCTCCCGCGCGCATCGCGGCGCACGCGGCCATGCGCGGCGCGCCGGTCAGCCCATGCGAGCCGCCCGCCACGAGCACGTGACCAGAAGAGAACTTCGTCGAGTCCGCGCCCCTGCGCGGGAGCCCGTCCAGCACCGCGGGATCGATCAGCCCGATCGCGACCGGCTCCCGGGGATCTGTGCGGCCGTCTCCACCCGGAGCGCTCGGTCGGCCGCCCCTCCCGTCTGGAGCGCCACGAGGAATCCCGATGTCGATCGTCTCCAGCCGACCCGCGTGCGCCTTGCCCGGATGGATCCACAAACCAGGCTTCGCCGCATGGAACGTGACCGTGACGACGGCACGCACGGCCCTGGCGCAGACAACACCGGTCGATGCGTCGACGCCGCTCGGCACGTCCACGCTGACGACGGGCGCCCCGGTCCCGTTCACCGCATCGATCGCGTCCGCCACCGCGCCGTGGGGCTCGCCTTCGAAGCCGGTGCCGAGCAGAGCGTCCACGACGACCACCGCCTGCGCGCAAACGCCCTCGGTCAACCGCACTGGTGCGTCTCCCGGCAGGCGATCCAGGTTCGCGCGCGCGTCGCCGCCAAAGTCCTCTGGCGGAGCGGTGCACACGACCGTCACATCCCTGCCCGCGTCCCGCAGCAGACGCGCGACGACCAGCCCGTCGCCGCCGTTGTTGCCCTTGCCGCACACCACCGCCACCGGGCCATCTGGCACCAGCCGCTCGACAGCCCGCGCCACACCCGCTCCGGCACGCTCCATCAGGTCGAGGCCGGCGACCCCCCGCTCCTCGATCGCCCAGCGGTCGACCGCGCGCATCGTCGCAGCGTCGGGCAGCGGTGTCAGCCAGTCGGGAAGCACATCGTCCACGACCAGCGATGCTAGATGGTCCCTACACGCCCCAACAGTCCGCTGGTTACTCCACCGTCACGGTCTTCGCCAGATTGCGCGGCTGGTCGACGTTCAGGCCGCGCTTGCGGGCGATCGCGTAGGCGAGCAGCTGCAGCGGGATCGTGCCGAGCAATGGCTGCAGCATCCAGTCGACGTCCGGCACGCGCAGCACCTGCTTGGCGTGGGCATCGATCTCGTGGTCGCTCTGCGCGGCGACCGCGATCACGTGGGCGCCGCGCGCCGCCACCTCCTGCATGTTTGACACGACCTTGTCCTTGACCGGCGAGGCGGTCGCCACTACGACCACGGGCGTGCCCTCTTCGAGCAGCGCGATCGGGCCGTGCTTCATCTCGCCGGCGGCGTAGGCGTCGGTGTTGATGTAGGAGATCTCCTTCAGCTTCAGCGCGCCCTCGAGCGCGACCGCGAGGCCGATGTGGCGGCCGAGGTAGAGGAAGAAGCCGGCTTTCCAATCGCGCTCGGCGGCCGCGAGCACCGGCCCGGCGGGCTCGCCCGTCTCGGGGTCGGTCGCCGCCTCGATCACCTCGGCGATCGAACGCGGAAGCCGTTTGATGTCGCCCACCAGTTTCTCGAGCGTGACGGGGCGCATCGTGCCGCGCAGCTGGGCGAGCTTCAGCGCGAGCAGGTACATGACGGCGACCTGGCAGACGAACGTCTTCGTGGCGGCGACCCCGATCTCGAGGCCCGCGCGCGTGTAGAGCACACCGTTGGCTTCGCGCGTAGCTTGCGAGCCGACGACGTTCGTGACGGCCAGCACGGTCGCACCCGCACGGCGCGCGGCGCGCATCGCCGCGAGCGTGTCGGCCGTCTCGCCCGACTGCGTCATGCCGATCACGAGGTCGCCCGGCCCGACGAGCTGGCGGCGGTAGCGATACTCGGAGGCGACGTCGATGTCGGTGCGGATCTGCGCCCACTCCTCCAGGGCGTAGCGGCCCATCAGCCCGGCGTGGTAGGCGGTGCCGCAGCCGGTGATCAGGATCCGTTTGATCCCGCGCAGCATCTCCTCGTCGAGCGCGCCGACATCGTCGAGGTCGACGTGCGTGCCGGAGGCGGTGCGATCGGCGACAGTGTCCGCGATCGCGTCGGCCTGCTCGTGGATCTCCTTGAGCATGAACGTCGAGAAGCCACCCTTCTCGGCGGTCTCCTCGCTCCAGTCGATCTCCTCGATCGCGCGCTCGCGCTCGGCGCCGTCGGCGGCGAGGAAGCGCACGGCCTTGGCGGTGACGATCACGATCTCCTCGTTCTCGATGTGCTGCACCCGGCGGGTCTCGTTCAGGAACGCGGGGATCGCCGAGGCGAGGAACGTCTCCCCCTCGCCGCGACCCACCACGAGCGGGCACTCGAGGCGGGCGCCGACGATCGTGTCGGGCTCGTCCAGCCGCATCGCCACGAACGCGAAATGCCCGACGAGCTCGTTGAACGCGCTCAGCACCGCCTCGGCCAGGGTCGCGCCGTCCGCGCAATGATGAGCCACGAGGTGCGCGATCACCTCCGCGTCGGTCTCGCTCGTGAAGACCGCGCCCGAGTCCTGCAGACGGCGCTTCAGCACCACGTAGTTCTCGACGATCCCGTTGACGACCACGTGCACGGCGTTGGTCGTGTCGAAGTGCGGGTGGGCGTTCTCCTCGCTCACGCGCCCGTGCGTGGCCCAGCGCGTGTGGCCGATGCCGGTGCTCGCGGGAGGCGCGGCGACCGCGACAGCAGTCGTCCCGTCCGAGGCATCCTCGCCGTCCCCGCGCTGCCCGTCGCCGCCCGCCAGCTTGGCCTGCAGCGCGCTCAGGTTTCCCACCGCGCGCACCGACTCGATGCGATCCTCGGCGATCACGGAGATGCCCGCGCTGTCATAGCCGCGGTACTCGAGCTTGCTCAATCCCGCGAGCAGCAGCTCGCGAGCGGGGCGCTTACCTACATATCCGACAATGCCGCACATTGCGTCGAAGATATCAGCGCTCGGAGGTCCGGTACGGTCCCGCCGGCGAAGGTGGACGGCTCAGGCCAGCTCCTGCTCCACCAGCGCCACCAGCCGGTTGCAGACGTCCTCGGCCTCCTGCTCGCTCGGCGCCTCGACCATCACGCGCACGAGCGGCTCGGTCCCGCTCGGGCGCACGAGCACGCGCCCCCGCCCCGCGAGCGCCTCGTCCGCGGCGCTGACCGCGGCGCGCACGTCTGAAGCCCTCTCGAGCGCGGCGCGGTCGCGCACCCGCACGTTCACGAGCCGTTGCGGCAGCTTGCTCATCGCATCGCGCGCGGCCAGGTCGCGTCCGGCGAGCGCCTCGAGCGTGAGCAGCGCGCCGGCGAGACCGTCGCCGGTGCGGTTGAAGCCCATGTCGATGATGTGCCCGGACTGCTCGCCCCCCAGCGCCCAGCCGCGGGCACGCAGCTCCTCGAGCACGTAGCGATCGCCGACGTTCGCCACAGCCACGTCGACGCCCGCGCGCGCCATCGCCGAGTGGAAGCCGTAGTTGGTCATCACCGTCACCGCGACGCCGTTGCCGCTCAGGCGCCCGGCGTCGCGCAGGTGCAAAGCCGCGAGCGCCATCAGCTCGTCGCCGTCGACCACGTCGCCGCGGCGGTCGATCGCGAGCACGCGATCGCCGTCGCCGTCGAACGCGAAGCCGACCGCGTGCCCCTCGCCCGTCATCCGCTCGGCCAGCTCCTGCACGTGCGTGGAGCCGCAGCCCGCGTTGATGTTGCGCCCGTCGGGAGCGTCAGCCGTCACGGTCACCCGCGCGCCGAGACGCCGGAAGATCTCCGGGCCGACCTCGTGGGTGGCGCCGTTGGCGCAATCCAGCAGCACGTCGAGACCGCTCAGGTCGAGCGCAGAGAAGCGCGCGTGCAGCTCGCGCAGGTAGTCCTCGCCCGCGCCGCGCAGCTCGCGTACCCGCCCGATCGCGGGACGCGCGCCGCTCGGCGCGCCGCGCTCGAGCTCGCGCTCGATCTCGAGCTCCGTCTCGTCGGAGAGCTTGTAGCCGTCGCCGGCGAAGAACTTGATCCCATTGTCCTCGTACGGGTTGTGCGAGGCCGACAGCACCACCGCGAGGTCGAAGCCGTAGCGGCCGATCAACAGCGGCGCGGCCGGCGTCGGCAGCACGCCGCCGAGCAGCGCATCCCCACCGGCGGAGGCGATCCCGGCCGCGACCGCGGCCTCGAGCATCTCGCCCGACTCGCGCGTGTCGCGAATCACGAGCACCTGCGGACGCTGCTCCGCCTGAATCTGGCGCGTGGCGGCCTGCGCGAGCGCGAGCGCCAGCTCGGCGCTCAGCAGCTCACCGGCGACACCTCGGACACCGTCGGTCCCGAACAGCTTGCGAGCCATGCTTCTCTCCCCCCTTCCTTGGGTGTGCGCTAGCGCTTGGAGAACTGCGGACGCTTGCGCGCCTTCTTCAAACCGGCCTTCTTGCGCTCCTTCGCGCGCGAGTCCCTGGTCAGGAAGCCCCGTCGCTTGAGCTCCCCGCGGAGGTTCGGGTCGGCCTCGAGCAGCGCCCGCGACACTCCGTGTCGCAGCGCGCCCGCCTGGGCCGAGATGCCACCGCCGTGAAGTCTTGCGACGACGTCCATCCGCTCCTGATACCCGACGGCCTCGAGCGGCTGGCGGATGTTGCGCTGCAGCGTGATCCGCGGGAAGTGCTCCTCGAGCGCGCGCCCGTTGACGAGGTAGGAGCCGCTGCCGGGTCGCAGCGTCACGCGCGCGATCGCGGTCTTGCGCTTGCCGGTCGCCCGGTAGCGTGCGCCTGAGGCAAGGTCGATCGCGGCCGAGGAGATCGGCTCTGAGAGAGCCGCCTCGTCGTCGTGCTCCTCCGCATCGCCCTGCTGCTCTGAGTCGTCGTCGATCGCGTACGGGTCGACGTACCCCTCGTCGCGACCCAGCGGGTCGGCGCCCTCGGGGACGATGTCCACTTCCAGATGCGCTCCCGGCACGGCCGGCTTTACACGCGGCGCGGCGTCCTCCTCCTCAAGCTCCTCCTCAGCCTCGGCGACGACCTCCCCTGCAATCTCCTCGGCCACCGCCTCCTCGACCTCGGCGCGCTCCTGCGCGGCCTCGAGCGGCGCGTCCTCGGCGGAGCCGGCGATCTCGGTCGCGTCCTCGGTCGGGACCGCGTTGCCAGGGACAGGCTCGAACGGCTCAGATGGCGCCGACTCTCCTTTGGGGTCCTCTTTGGCCTCCTCGAACGCCTCCAGCGCCGCGTCCTCGGCGGAGCCGGCGATCTCGGCCGCATCCTCGCTCGGCACGGCGTGACCGGCCTCACCCTCGGCCGGGCTTTGCGCACCGCCGTCCGTCGGCGTCTCGGGTGTCTCGGGATTCTCCTCGTCGGCCATCATCACGCTTCGATCTCCAAAGTTTGCGGTTTCTGCGCGACGTGCGGGTGCTCCGGGCCGGCGTAGATCTTGAGCTTCGTGATCTGCCTGCGCGCGAGCCGGTTGCGCGGCATCATGCCTTTCACGGCGAGCCTGATGATCTCCTCGGGCCGGCGCGCCTGCATCTCCTCGAACGTGCGCGAGCGCAGGCCGCCGGGATAGCCGGAGTGGCGGTAGTAGCGCTTGTCCGCGCGCTTGTTGCCGGTCACGTGGATCTTCTCGGCGTTCACCACCACGACGAAGTCGCCCGTGTCGATGTGCGGCGTGTACTCGGGCTTGCGCTTGCCGCGCAGCACGTCGGCGATCTGCGTCGCCAGCCGCCCCAGCGTCTTGCCGTTGGCGTCGACCAGCACCCAGTTGCGCTCGCGCTCGGTTGGCTTCGCCACATAGGTCCTGGCTGAGGGTGTAGAGGTGTTCATGACGTAAAAAAGGCCACGCGATAGCGCGCGGCGCTGGCGACATCATAGGCGATGTCGTGTGCTTTCGCAGCGTCGGCTGCTGTGGTGACCGGCGCTGGCAGGGGTGTTCGGGAGTCCGGCCCACGCGTCTCCCAAAAATACGACCCTGTTACTCCCACTCAATCGTGCCGGGGGGCTTGCTGGTTATGTCCAGCACCACGCGGTTGACCTCGCGCAACTCGTTGATCATGCGCGAGGCGATCGTCTCGAGCAGGTCGTACGGCAGCCGCGCCCAGTCGGCCGTCATCGCATCGTCGCTCGTGACCGCGCGCACGACGACGACGTAGCCATATGTACGCTCGTCGCCCTGCACGCCGACGGTGCGCACGTCGGGTAGGACGCAGAACGACTGCCACAGCTCGCGGTACAGGCCCGCCTTGCGGATCTCCTCCTGCAGGATGGAGTCGGCCTCGCGCAGCACGTTCAGCCGCTCTTTGGTCGCTTCCCCGCCGACGATCCTGATCGCAAGGCCCGGCCCCGGGAACGGCTGGCGCCAGACGAGGCGCTCGGGCAGTCCCAGCTCGGCGCCGACGGCGCGAACCTCGTCCTTGAACAGCGCGCGCAGCGGCTCGACGAGCTCGAACTGCAGGTCGTCGGGCAGGCCGCCGACGTTGTGGTGGCTCTTGATCGTCGCCGCGCCCGTGCCGCCGCCGGACTCGATCACGTCCGAGTAGAGCGTGCCCTGCACGAGAAACCGGACCCCTTCCCCGCCCTCGCCCGCGAGCTTTGTCGCCTCCTGCTCGAACACCCTGATGAACTCGGCGCCGATCGCCTTGCGCTTGGCCTCGGGCTCGCTCACGCCGCGCAGCTTCTCCAGGAACCGCGTCTCGGCGTCGACCGCCACGAGCGGGACCTTGAACGTGTCTCTGAACGCGCTCACGACCTGTTCGCCCTCGTCCTTGCGCATCAGCCCGTGATCGACGAACACGCATGTGAGCTGCTCGCCGACCGCGCGGTGCACGAGCAGCGCCGCGACCGAGGAGTCGACCCCGCCGGAGAGCCCGCAGATCACCCGCCCATCGCCGACCTGCTCGCGTATACGCGCGATCTGGTCCTCCACGATCGACGCCGCCGACCACGTCAGCTCGCATTCGCACACCTCTGTCAGGAAGCGCGTCAGGATCTCCTGCCCGTAGGGCGTGTGCACGACCTCGGGGTGGAACTGAATCCCGTACACCTGCCTCTCGACGTCCTCGATCGCCGCTACCGGCGAGGCGCTCGAGGAGGCGAGCGCGGTGAAGCCCGGAGGCGGCTCGAACACGGTGTCGCGGTGGGACATCCAGCACGTCTGCTCCTTCGGCATCCCTCTAAGCAGGCGACCGGGCTCGATCACGCGCAGGTCCGAGCGGCCGAACTCCCCCACCTCCGCCTGCTCGACCTTGCCGCCCAGCTCGTGCACGAGCAGCTGCATTCCGTAGCAGATCCCCATCACCGGCACGCCCAGCTCCAGCAGGCCGCGGTCGAGCTTTGGCGCCCCCTCGGCGTATACGGAGGCCGGCCCGCCCGAGAGGATGATCCCGCGGGGTTTGCGCCTCTTCACCTCGTCGATCGAGACGTGGTGCGGCAGCAGCTCCGAGAACACGCCGCAGTCGCGCACCCGCCGCGCGATCAGCTGGCTGTACTGGCCGCCGTAATCGAGTACGACCACCTCCTCGCTCGCGACCCGCGATGCGTCCGGGCCGCTGGATGCCTGGCTCTCGAGCGCCACCGGACCACCCATCGCCGGGCCATCCGAAACCGGCACACTCACCACCCCGTCCTCTCCTGCCTCCAACGGCACGAGCGGCACCGGTGCGGCCGGCTCAGCCATTGGTGATGAGCGCTGCAGCCTTTCCGCCGGTGGCCCCCATGCCGACCTGCTGGTCGCGCTGCAGCGCCTTGCCCTCCGTCTGCAACGCGGGTGCGATCACGACCTCCGCGCGGTTGAACTCGGCGAGGTCCTTGTGCCCGCAGGTCGCCATCGACGTGCGCAGGCCGCCGAACAGGTTGAACGTGCCGTCGTTCTCGCGCGCCGGGCCGACGAGGATCTCCTCGAGCGTGCCGTTCTGCGTGGTCGCGACGCGCGCGCCGCGAGGCAGTGACGGGTGGAACGTCGCCATGCCCCAGTGGAACCCGCGGCCGGGCGCCTCGTACGCGCGTGCGAGCGGCGAGCCGATCATCACGGCGTCGGCGCCGAGCGCGATCGCCTTCGACACGTCGCCGCCGTTGCGCATCCCGCCGTCGGCCACGACCTGGCAGTACTCGCCGGTCTCCAGCATGTGCGTCGAGCGCGCGTGCGCCACGTCCGCGATCGCGGTCGCCTGCGGCACGCCGATCCCGAGCACGCCCCTGGTCGTGCAGGCCGCGCCCGGGCCGACGCCGACGAGCACGCCGGCGGCGCCGGTACGCATCAGGTGCAGTCCCGTGTGGTAGGAGGCGCAGCCGCCGACGACGACCGGCACGTCGAGGCTGGGGATGAACTCCTTCAGGTTCAGCGGCTCTGAGATCGTCGAGACGTGTTCGCCGGAGACGACGGTGCCCTGGATCACGAGCACGTCGAGGCCGGCCTCGAGCGCCAGCTCGTAGTAGTCGCGCACCCGTTGCGGGGTCAGCGAGGCGGCGACGACCACTTTCTGCTCCTTGATCTCGTGGATCCGCTGTGAGATCAGCTCGGGCTTGACAGGCTCCGCATAGATCTCCTGCATCTCGCGCGTCGCCTCCTCCTTGGGCAGCTCAGAGATCCGCTCGAGCTGCTCCTCGGCGTCCTCGTAGCGCGTGAAGATCCCCTCGAGGTTGAGCACTGCCAGGCCGCCGAGCCGTCCGACGATGCCGGCGGTGCCCGGCGAGACGACGCCGTCCATCGCCGAGGCCATCAGCGGCAGCTCGAACTGGTACGGGCCGAGCTTCCACGAGATGTCGATGTCGTCGGGGTCGCGCGTGCGCCGCGACGGCACGATCGCGATGTCGTCGAATCCGTATGCCTGGCGCGCGCTCTTGCCGCGTCCGATCTCCACTTCCATTGTCAGATCCTCGCACTCGCCGCGGACGAAAGAACCCCGCGCGAGGCGGGGCCGATCGGGGGCCGGCGCAGTGCCGGCGAGAGGCTGTCGAAGGGTGATGCCAAGTGAGTTCGAGCATAGCAACGGCACCCCATGGATCGCACTTCAGACGCGTGTCGCGGCCACTCGTAAACCCCGCTCGGCGGATGCGCCTTGGATATCCTCGACGACATGCCCTCTCGCGCGCGCACAAGCTATGACCCGCGCGCGATCGAGGCGCGCCGCCAGCAGGCGTGGCGCGAGCGCGACGCCTTCGCGACGCCCGTGCCGACGGAGGACGGCCCGCCCCACCGCTACATCAAGCCGTCGGCTCCGTTCACGTCGGGCAACGTCCACATCGGGCACGTCCGCTCTTACTCGATCGGCGACGCGTACGCGCGCTACCGCCGCGCGCGCGGGGACGCGGTGCTGTTCGCGTTCGGCTTCGACGCCTTCGGCCTGCCGGCGGAGCTGGGAGCGATCGCGGGCGGGGTCTCGCCGAGCGACTGGGTGGCGCGCTGCGCTACTCACATGACCGGCCAGCTGCGGCGCCTCGGCTTCTCGTTCGACTGGACCCGCTCGTTCGTGAGCTCCGACGCGAGCATGTATCGCTGGTCGCAGTGGCTGTTCCTCACGCTGCTCGACGCCGGGCTGATCTATCGCGGCACGGGCAACGTCGACTGGTGCGACACGTGCCAGACGACGCTCGCGACGATCCAGGTCGAGGACGGGCTGTGCTGGCGCTGTCACAACCCGGTGCGGCTGATCCAGCGGCCGCAGTGGTACCTGCGCGTGAGCGCGTACGTGAAGGAGAACGACAGCCGCTTGGAGGAGCTCGCCGAGAGCGGTATCTGGGACGAGAGCGCGCTCGCGAGCCAGCGGTTCGTGCTCGGGCGCGTCGACGGCGTGGAGGTCGACCTAGCGCGGGTGGACGAGGCATCGCCGGCAACCGCGAACCCGATCGGGCCGGCGATAACCGCAAACGACGCGGAGCCCACCGAGGAGAACGCCGGGGGCCTGACCGTGTTCACGCCTCACGGCGATGCGCTCGCGCGCGCGCGGTTCGTGCTGATCTCGCCAAAGCACCCCGACATCCAGCGCTGGGCCGACTCGGTCTCAGACGAGCAGCTCGAGGAGCTGCGCTCGGGCGGGTTGGAGCGCGACGCGCGCGAGGCGCAGGCGCTGCCGCTGATCGATACCGGCCACGTCGTGTCCGCGCCGGCGGGCGGCGATCCCCTGCCGGTGCTGATATCGCCCGTCGTCGACGGCCGTTTCGGGGTCACCGCCGTGTTTGGAATTCCCGCGCGCGATCGCACAGACGCCGTGATCGCGCGCAGGCTCGGTTTCGATCCGGAGGGTGAGGAGGAGGATGACGATCGGCGAGAGGGGCAGGCGAGCGGCGCCGCCCCCGCGAGCGGTGAGAGTGGCGCGGGGCCCGACGGCGCGCGTGGTCTGGCGGTCGCAGCGGATGGAGCGGCCGACGGGGCGGGCCGTGCCGCGGTGCGTTATCGCGCGAACGACTTCTCGATCTCCCGCCAGCGCTCGTGGGGCACGCCGATCCCGATCGTGTACTGCGACACGTGCGGTGTTGTGCCCGTGGGGCGCGAGCAGCTGCCCGTGGAGCTGCCGCTCGACCTGAAGCCGACCGGCGCGGGGAACCCACTGGCCGAGCGCGAGGACTTCGTGCAGACCATGTGCCCGCGCTGCGGGGAGCCGGCGCGGCGCGAGACCGACACGCTGGACTGCCATTTCGACGCGCTGTGGCTGTGGGTGCCGGTGTGCGTGCCGCCGCAGGAGCGCGACGGCACGCTCGAGGAGATCCTCGCGCTTGCGGACCTGCGTCATTGGCTGCCTTCAGAGCGCGTGGTGGCGGGCTCGGACAGCGGCAACTTCGTGTTCGACCAGCGGATCGTCACAAAGGCGCTGCGCGACATCGGCCCGCTCGAGTTCCTCGCGGACGGCGAGCCGTTCGCCGGCTGTCTGTTTCACGAGATGGTGATTCGCGACGGACGCAAGATGTCAAAGCATCTCGGCAACGTCGTCGACCCCGACGAGCTGGTGGAGCGCTACGGCGCCGACACGGTGCGGCTCGCGACGCTGTACGCGGCCCGTCCGCAACGCTCGCTGAACTGGAGCGACTCGGCGGTGCTGCGCTGTCACAGGTTCTTGAACCAGGTGTGGGACTTCACGCAGGCGCATCTCGTCGCTGAGACGCCGGGCGAGGACGGCACGCTCGCCAACGCGGACGGGAATGGAAGCCCGTCGAACGATCAAGAGCCGATGAGAGACACGAGCGAGCACCTGCGGGTGAAGCTCGGCGAATGGTGCGAGACGGCTGTTGAGAAGATCACCGAGGAGATGGACGATTTGGAGATGCACTCAGCCGTGCGCAACGTGATGCGCTTGTTCGACCGGATCAAGGACTTCGAGAAGCGCGTGCTCGCGCGCCAGCCGGCGTTGGGCGCGGCCGACAGCGACGCGCTGAGCGATGCGCTGACGGTGCTCGTGCAGCTGCTCGGCCCGTTCACCCCGCACTTGGCAGAGGAGCTGTGGATCGCGCTCGGTCACGAAGATTCAACGCAAACGCCGTGGCCGGGCGTATCGTCTGGGGTACCGGCATGAGCCCATCGACCGTAGAGAGCCCTGCAATGGGATCGAGGCAGCGGACACGTTCGTGCGCGACGGGCCTCGCCTGCCATCGCTGCAACACGAAATACGCGCTCGAGGACACGATCTTCGCCTGCCCCGACTGCGGCAAGGGCCTCGATGTCGTCTACGACTACGAGCTCGCCGCCGGCCATTTCAGGGACTTCCCGAGTACGGAGCGCCCGCGTAACATCTGGCACTTCGAGGAGCTGCTGCCGATCGTCGACGCTTCCGCGCAGGCACGCGTCGGTCAGTTCTCCGGCTATACGCCGCTGATCCGCGCCGAGCGTCTCGGCGCCGAGCTGGGAATCGCGAACCTGTACATCAAGGACGACTCGTCCAACCGCCCGAGCCTCTCTTACAAGGACAGGGTCGTCTCGATGTCTGTAGCACGACTGCTCGAGCGCGGCAAGACCGAGATCGGGTGCGTGTCGACCGGCAACGTCGGCACCGCGGTGGCCTCGTTCGCTGCCAAGGCCGGGGTCGACGCCTACATCTTCTACCCGAACCGGATCGAGGACACGAAGGCGCGCGCGTGCATGGCGCTCGCCGCGAAGGTGGTGCAGGTCGAAGGCAACTACGACGAGGCCAACCGCCGCTGCCGCGAGCTGGCCGAAGCGACGGGCATGGACTTCGCGAACATCACGCTGCGCCCGTTCTACGCGGAGGGCGCGAAGACGGCGGCGTTCGAGATCGTCGAGCAGCTCAAGTGGGACGCGCCCGACCACATCGTCACCGCGGCGGCGGGCGGCACGCTGTCCTCGCGCCTGCACAAGGGCCTCGGCGAGCTGCAGCTGCTCGGGCTGTCAGACACCGACGCGACCCGCATCCACATCGCCCAGCCGAGCGGCTGCAACCCGATCGCGACCGCGATCCTCGCCGAGGAGGCCGAGGTCCACCCGGTCACGCCGGAGACGGCCGCCCATTCGCTCGCGATCGGCGCGCCCGGCGACGGCTATCTGGTGATCGACGCCGTGCGCAAACGGGGGGGCACGGGCGGGTTCGCCTCAGACCCGGAGATCTTCGCGGGCATCGACCTGCTCGCGGCGACCGAGGGGCTGCTGACCGAGCCGGCGGGCGGGACGACGATCGCGGTGCTCGAGAAGCTCGCTGCCGCGGGACGGTTCGCGGCGGATGAGACCGTCGTGGCGATCATCACCGGCAACGGGCTGAAGACGTTGGACGACCATCCAGAGAAGCCGTGGCCTGACAAGATCGACTGCGAGCTGGATCCGATGCGTACTGCGCTCGAGCAGCTGAAAAGCGGCCCATCGCTGATCGAGACGGCACGCGCGCAGCTGAACGGGTAGACCGCCCGCTGACATCGGCCGGACGCCGCGGAGCAGGCCGCGGGCAGGCCGCCCGCGCGCGCAGGCAGCTGGCACGAGGGCGGCAGGCATAGGCCGCTGATCGCGGCACGCGTCACAAACACCGGATGCATGGCAGCGTCGCGAATCGGGTACGGTCGATGTATGGACGATCCAACGCCGTTCGATCCGATTCACGAGCTGGAGAAACGCCGCCACGAGGCGCGCGTAGCGGTCGACGAGGCGGGCGGCGGCGAGTCGGAGGGGTTTGAGCTGGCCGAGCAGGAACTGATCGACCACACCTCTCACGGAGACGGCCACACGCCGGCGCGCATCATGCGCGACGCGGCCGCCGAGGAGGAGCTGGAGGAGAGCGACGCGGTGTACGGCGAGGCCGACGAGGAGCACACGGCCGACTGATGAGCCTGCATTTACGGGTCTGCGCGCCTCGCCGCTCGCCCTGCTGTTTGCGCGCACGCGTGAGCCCGCCTGCACATACTCCGGAGCGCCAATAGAAAAGCCCCGCCGGGGCGGGGCTTTTCCTTAGCAGGTCGATAAGCCGGGTTCTGTCGTTGAGCAGCCATCCATCTGAGCGGCCTACCTGGACCTCGGCGGGCTACCTGCAAGCGGTCCTGTTTGGCCTTGCATCGAGTGGGGTTTGCCCAGCCGTCGCGTCACCGCGACGCTGGTGCGCTCTTACCGCACCATTTCACCCTTGCCTGTGAGCCGTTCACGTGGGACGGCCCCATCGGCGGTTTGTTTCTGTGGCACTTTCCCGCGGGTTTCCCCGGGTCGATCGCTCGACCACCCTGCCCTGTGATGTCCGGACTTTCCTCGAAGGCTTGCGCCTCCGCGGCTGCCTGACCTGCACAGGTCACGTTAGCCTGCTCAGACGCTTCTGAGCAACCCGACGACGCGCCCGAGCACCTTGACCTCGCGGCTGCGGATCGGCTCCATCGTCTCGTTCTCCGGCTGCAGCCTGATGTGGTCGGGTTCGCGAAAGAAGCGCTTGACCGTCGCCTCCTCGCCAAGCAGCGCCACCACGACGTCGCCATCTTGTGCCGTGTCCTGCGAGCGCACAACCACGAAGTCGCCCTCGAGGATGCCGGCGTCCTTCATCGATTCGCCGCGGATCCGCAGCAGGTACTGGCCGTCCCCGCCGCCCGCGATCTCGGGAACCGAGACGTAGTCTTCGATGTTGCCCTCGGCGAGCATCGGCTGACCGGCGGCGACCGTGCCGAGCAGCGGCAGCCCCTCGCCGGCGACGATGTTACGCATGCTGTCCACCGCGCTGCCGACCGCGCGATCGACGCGGTCGAGCAGCTCGATCGCGCGCGGCTTCGTCGGATCGCGGCGCAACATGCCGATCTTCTCGAGGTTCGCCAGATGGGCGTGCACGGTCGAGGACGACGCGAGGCCAACCGCTTTGCCGATGTCGCGCACCGTCGGCGGATAGCCGTACTTGGCCGAGTACTTGCGGATGAAGTCGAATATCTCCTGCTGGCGCTTGGTCAGATCCATGTCTCCTGCGCTCCCCGCTCGGGTGGACGGTTGCCTTGAACGAACATGTGTTCGCACTGTAGCGCGCAGTGTGGACGGACGCAAGGGGCGGCGGGCACCGACCGCGTCGGCGGGACGGGCGCAGGGATATACTCGCCCGCTCTGCGCCCATGGCGGAATTGGTAGACGCGCAAGGTTGAGGGCCTTGTGGGGAGATTTCCCCGTGGTGGTTCGAGTCCACTTGGGCGCACCATAAGCTTCGGACTCCAACCGCCGCCCCAATCAGAGGCGGCGGTTGTCGTTCCTGCATGGACTACTTCCGGATCGCCTGACCGTCGTGCGTGTTCACGCTCTGCGCGCTCGATGGCGTCCTTGAGGTCTTCGGCCTCTTGTGCGGCGACTGCCCGCCGCAGCTCGTCGCCGAGGATCACGTCCCAAGGCTCGGCCAGCTCTCCGGAGACGGTGGCCTCGTCGTAGATGACCAGGCGCTTGAAGAACGCCAGGTTGAATTGCCGCCGCATCCGGGCGGAGGCTTCATCGTAGGCGGCCTGGCAGTCTCCTACTCGGGTCAGAGCCTTGTGCAGGTTCGTCTCGGCTGCCCTGAAGTCAGCGGCGATGGCGGCCAGCCGACCTTCGGCGCTGGCGATAGCCGTCGTGAGGCGATCTTGCTCGCTCTTGAGCAAATCGAGCGGGATCGCGTCGGCGTAGTGGGCTTGGAGCAGCTTCTCGCGTTCTCCTTGGAGCTTGCGCAGTCGGTGCTCCTGTACGCCCTGCTCACGTTCGGAGTCGCTACGGAGCTTCGCCAGCTCTTGACCTAAGAAGGCCCGCAGCCGGGCGACCTCATCCTCGGGGAGCTGCACGGTCGCGTAGTAGGCGACGATGGCAGCCTCCACCCGTTCGATCCGCACCGCCCGGAACTTGCAGCTTGCCGGGTCACGCTGCCGTCCACCACAAGCGAAGTAAGGGTAGGTGCCACCATTACCTTTGGCGTGGTTGACAATCAGGCGAGCGCCGCACTGGCCGCAGTAGATGCTGCCCTTCAAGTAGTGCGGGTGCTCCCGATCCTTCTCCCCAGTCAGGTACTTGGCGCTCAAGATTTTCTGGACTTCATGCCAAATCTCGGGCGTTACTAGCCGCTTATGCTTGCCGCGGTAGACGACGCCCCGGTAGCGCACCATGCCCATGTAATACGGGTTACGAAGCAGCTTGTGCAAGTGCGAGACGACCAGTGGCCGACCCGGATTCTTGCGGCCCGGCGCGGTTGTCAGCCCCCGGCCAGTCAGCTCGCAGAGCAGACGCCGGATCGTCCATTCGCCGGTCGCATAAGTCTCAAATGCCCAAGCCATCAGCGGGCCGCGCTCGGGGTCAACCTCGACGGTACGGACTTCGCGGCCCTCGACCATGTGCCGCACGTTCACATAGCCGATCGGCGCTCGACCCGGAGTGCCGCCGCGTTCCGCCTTCTTGACGGTGCCCTTCAGCACCTCAGTCGCCAAGTTGCGACTGTAGAACTCGCTGATCGAGGCCATGATGCCGTGCAGCAGCAGCCCGGAAGGCGTTTGGTCGATGTTCTCGGAGACGGACACCAGCTCGGCTCCGGCTTGGCGGATCGCCAGGTTGATCGCCACGTCATCGGCACGGTTGCGCGCCAGGCGATCAACCTTATGGACAATGACGTACTTGACGGGGTGCTCAGCCAAGAAGGCAAGCATCCGCTGTAGCTCGGGCCGGTCGGCGGTCTTGGCCGACTCGCCGCGCTCCACGAACTCTTCAACCACCACCGCCTCTAGGCTCTGCGCCTTGCGCTTGCAGCCCTCGCGCTGCGCCGGTATCGAGAAGCCCTCGGCTTCGCCGCCCTTCTCGGCCTGCTCCTTGCTCGATACCCGCAAGTAGATGACGGCAGGTGCTCCCTCCGAGCTGTCAGTTTTCACTGTCATTAATTGCACTTGCTCCATCCGATAGACCTCACACTAATTGTTGTTAAGTCTACCACACATAGGTACATCGTGTGAGTCTGCTTCATGGTGTAACTCCGCGCAATATGGTGACTGCCTGGGCCGAGGTTGTCACAATAAATAGACGATCCGGCAACGAGCGATCCCGTGCGATGGCGGCCCGCACCCGCTCGGCTCGCATCTCGTCCGGCACGACCCAGCAGACGCGAGGAAAGACGCCGCCGTGGGCGGCTTGCTCTTGGCCCGATTGGTAATAGTCGGCATACAGCCGACACTTGCGCACGATCACGGGCAGACTCTCACTACTGCGGTCTACCTCGATGAACCAGCGCAGCTCATAGTCGCCGACGCCGAGAACCAGGAACGCATCAGGTCGCAGCATCAGCCCTCCGCCCATTCCGGTAATCGTTCGCCAGCATTGGGGCTCGGCTTGCGCGTCCAGCACATCAAGCAGGCCAGCCCGCGCGGCAACGCTCACGTCCACCACAAGTTGGCTGACCGCGAGCGTGTGATCGACAAACCGCCAGCCCGGCTCATGCGCTCGCCGCCGGGCTCCGTCGAGTCCGATGACCCGCTGACCGACCGGGCCGAGCGCCAGCACCAGCCCCGCCGAACCGGCGCGCACGCCGCCGATGCGCCGCTCCAAGGCGATCAGCAAGCGCTCGCGGCAAAGGCGCGCCAGCACGCGCTGGCGGGCGCGCGTCGCCGCGCGGTCGTTGTCGTGCTCGCTGGCTGGGAAGTGGAGCGCTTGAATCTGCTGGGCGCTCATCAGGCGCGACTCCCCCACCTCCCGGATGATCGCCAAGTCACGCGCGCTCAGACGTCCCGACAGTTGCGCAGCCCCCCTCGCGGAGAGATACGGCCGGGTGTTGTCTGCCGCGCCCCTCATCGCGCCGCCTCGCTTGCCTCATCATTCGTTGCCAATGAGGGAGTAGTGACAGGTGTTGTACGCGAGGCAGGACGCCACCCGAGGCGACGGGTAGCCGCATCCCCGAAGCACAGCCGCGTCCCCGCCCGACCTGGCGAACCCCCGATGCGCTCGTCGGTAACCATCACAAGTTCTCCCTCGGCCAGCCATCGCCGCCGCGCCGCCCGGCCACCGAACGGAAAAGGCTGCAACAGCAGGTGTAAGACTTCGTCGCCAAAGTTTGCGCGCTTACTGCTTGAGTGCAGCGATTATTGACCTGCACGCTCAACGCGATACGACGGGCGATGCGACACTGGCTCATAGGCTCTCCCCCGGCCGCCGCCGTGGTGTGAGGTCATCGCCACTTACGCCACGAGCCCCGAAAAAGAGGGCTTGCAACTCAGCCTCGACCGCCGCACGATCACGACCATAAGCCAGCCGAGAGGCTGTCCGCACCAACGCCGGATCGGTACTCGGCTCGCCTGGCGGCAGACTGCGCAGACTGCACCACGGCTGGACGGCAGCACTGGCGACGAGCTGCGTGTAAGCCTCAAAGGCCCCAAGGCCCTGAAAGTCCTCGGGAACGAGGGCACTACCGGCCGCGATAGCGCGGGCGTCCTCGCTCCACAGCCGGAAGGCGATCCGCGACTGCACGTTGGCGAGTACGCCAGCCCGCATCGAGGGGTCGAGTTGATGCAAATGCTGGTGAGCAACAACGAAGCCGACGCCGAGCCCGCGCGCCTGTGCGAGCGCGTCCGCGAAATCGAGCGGCAGGTGCAAGTAATCGACGTAGACAAAGACCGGATGACGGCGCTCCGGTGGGATGGCCGCCCGACCAAGGATGGCCTGCCAGAGCAGCGCCACGACCAGGCTGCCGAGCAGCGCTGAGGTCTCCGGGCCGAGCAAACCCTTGCTCAGATTGACGAGCAGGATCTTGCGCTCGGTGAAGATACGGCGCAGGTCAAAACCGCCGTCTGCTTGCCCGATGATCGCCCGCAGCTCAGGACGCAGCAGTAGCGGGCGCAGCTTGTTCATAACCGGCGCGATGGCCGCCGCGCGTTCGGCCTCGCTCCAAGCCTCATAGGCGCTCCAAAAGGGAGCGAGGCCAATTGGATCGTCCACGCCGCGCAGGATTCGCCGGCGGAACCCGGCATCGGTGAGCAGCAGCGGCAGCGCCGCCAAGCTCATGCCCGGCGTGCGCGCCAGCGTGAGCAGGCTCGCGCCGAGAATGTCATGCGTCCTTGGCCCCCAATGCGCGGCGTACAGCGAGTGAAACAAGCCGAGCAACTGATCGGCGACCAACTCCGGGGAGCGCCCGTTGAGCTGGAGCGGATTCAGGCCGACCGGCCGCGCCGTGTCGGTAGGGTCAATGAGCACCACATCAGCCACCCTCGCTGGCGGAATACGCTGGAGCACGTCGGCGATTAGATCCTTTGGCTCGATCACTACCACCACCCGTCCAGCCTGTATATCTTGCGTAATAAGGTTGAGCAGCAAAGTTGACTTTCCAACCCCGGTCGGCCCGATGACCTGCATGTGCCGCAGCGAATCGGTAGGAGTCAGCGCCAGCGGACTCTCCCGGCCGGGAAAACTGGCCTCCCCGATCACGCGCCCCTTACGAGGGATCGCCGTCGATGGAGCGACCAAGCGACTGCCGAGCCGATCCACCGGCAGCTCGCCGGTCGGGCCGACCGGCAAGGCTGAGACCGCCGCCAGCTCGACCGCGTTCAACCTGAGCGGCAGCCGCCAGGGCAGGCGGGCGTCACGAACTTGTGCAGGACGAACCGGATGCAGCCGCCAGCCGACGCCGGGCGCGACACTCGTATTTAGCGCCCCAACCACTTGCCGGATCAACTGCCGCTCCCGGCTCGCGCTATTGGCCTGCACGGCCACCCGGCCGGTGAGCTGCCAGCCGGGCTCGGCCTGCTTGCTTCGCAGAGCTCCTCGGGCTTCGGCGTCCATCGGCGGCGGCGGACCAAACGGAGCCAGCAGCAGCGCGCCGAGCCACGACTCAGGTGCCAAGCCGCTGGCGTGGTTCGGCACCGCAACGGGAGCCAGCGCGCGGCCAAGCACCCATTGGAGTGCCAAGTGCTCGCCCCGGCGCAGATGCGCCAAAGCAGTCAACACGGCCCGATTGACCATTGCCAAGTCGTCGGTACGCACTGGTCGCCGCCGCGTTGACAAACGCAGCTCAACGGCGCGCGTAATCGTGAGCGCCGGTCGCTCGGCCAGTGCCTCGACACTCAAACCGGGCAGGGTGGCCCGGAGCTGATCGACCATGCTCTCGGCCTGCCCACTGGGGAGCGCCAAACGATGCTGCACGGCACCGGGCGAGCCGATTGTCTCGATGATTACCGGCCGACCGCCAGCCGTCGCCTGCAACCGGAACATTTGTGTCACCTGTTCGGGCGCGACTTCACGCGGCCAGCGGAGTGTATGCCAAATAAGTGATACCGACCTCAAGTGTCAGTCTCCCGCTTCTGACCCTTCGGTCGCTTGGCTTTGGCTTGCTTCTGATGTTCGGCTTTGGCCTCCGCCTCGGCCCGCGCCGCCTCCAACTCAATCAAAGTGCGCGCCAGCCGCTTTAGATCAGTCGGTCGCCTTATACCTCGTACTCGAATATTACCGTCTCCATGATGGTAGGTTCTACTCATTACGAACCTCCTTTCTCTGCCTTCCGGGCCGGTTTTGGCACGCAGAGCACCGCACCCCGAAAGGGGCAGGTTGTGTCTACTCACGGACTCACCGCGACCTGAAACCGAACCGTGTACCGCTTATGGCTATACCGGCAAGACTGACTAGTAAATAATCTTTTTGCGAAATAGTCAATACTGCTTGTGCATTCCACAACACCGACGCGACTAGTGCTATCTCAAGAAGAATTGTGGCCTATTTCACCATTTATTTGTGTGATACAAAGCGACACGGACGATGATAAAAAGCACTGCTAGGACAACGAGATAAGGCAGCAGACGCGGCAACTCAGTCGCCAGAATGTCCACGCTGATAGCACCGGCTACCAAGCCGACGACTGCCCGCTCGACGAGCTTATGGTTGTCGTGCATTACGACTCCCGGTGTATGTCGTTCTGGGACGGCTGATTGCTTCGGCGTACATCTTCTGCTTTAGCTCTTGGGCGGCTACCTGCATCCGAAGTGCGGCATGGAGCGCTTCGCGGTAGGGACCGGCCAGGTCGTCTTCAGGTTCGGGCTCTGGCGGCCGCTGCATGTTCCAGCGGACAGCAGCTCCGATGAGCGCGGCCAAGCCGATGAGAGCCAGAACTGCCTCCAAGACGCCCATCAGAGGCCCCGATTCTGGAGGCCGAGGGCTTGAATCTCGGCGACGGCCAGCGAGCCATAGGCCGCGAAAATCGCTTGATAGACGTGCTCACCCATCGGACTTATCTTGAAGGCTTCATTGGCGGCCTGGGAGAGCATGGTGGCGTTCTGAATCGCTACGGACGTGGCGAAGGCCCCGGCCTGAAGCCGGGCAACGGCGGCAATGCCGACCCGCTCGGCTTCGGCGACTTGGGAGTTGAGACGAGGGTCGGGGGCTGGTGCTTGTTGGCGGGGCTGGTGGACGATGAGGTCGCTGGATGATCTACGAGGCATGGGGGATTGACTCCTTGACTGGGCAGGGCTTACGGGCTTGGCACGGACACGGCAGCGCCTCGCCGCAGCCCAGGCAGAAGCACTGCTCGGGCTCTGGGTCGAGGGCATCAGACATCCAATGGAGGCAGTCAGGGTGTGGTGCTACGGCGGGTCTTGACGACATGGGTTCTTCCGTTCCTCGGGATTGACTTTGGATGTAGGATCTTCTGCCGCCCACCCCCAGATTGCTAGGGAGCCTCCTGGAGTCCATCCTGGAGTCCCTACCGTCGGCTCCCCGGAGTTCCGAGACATTGGGCTAGCGATGCGGTACAAAACGCCAATGAGTCAAGACCTAGACGCATTCCAAGCCGCACTCGATGCTGATCTTCAGCACATCTATCGTGATGGTCTGCCTGAGCGGATCGAAGCCGACTACGCTCCCGCGTTGACAGAGCTGGCTGAGGCGATCAGCGGCGAACAGCACTCAGGCGAGCGTGACCATTACAGTCTGCAGGTCGAAAACCTCTTGCGCGAAGCGATCGGCGGCCTATCAACAAGCAGAGAACGGCGCGAAGGTCTGGAAAAGCTCTTTGGTATTTCGGGGGATCGCCTCCTTGGTCTAGAAGCCAGGCGCGCGAACGCCGCCCAATCGCTCGGCTACAAAGACACTGAGACGCTGAGGCGAGGTGAAGTCAACAAGCGCCCGCTCCACGAGGTGGTCCTCGAACAGATCTTGCAGCAGGTGTTGGCTCTAGCGAGCAAGCGCGACTTTGTCTATACGGCGCGGTACCGCACGCCCGAGCTTCCCAGCAAGCCGGAAGCTCCTGAAGCAAAGCCTCTGCAAGAGCAGGAGATTTCAGAGGCAGGCTCCAACCCCGTAGCTCCCACTGACAACGAGCCAGCGAGTTCAACCGATGCGCCCCGCGACGCTCATTCTAGGAGAGGCCTATGGCAGAGACTAGGCCGGCGACGGAGAATAGCGGCGGTCATAGGAGTAATGCTTCTGCTCTGCGTGGCGGTGCTCGTTGTCATTGGTACACCGGCATCGCATCGAAGCAGCCTCGGCAACTGGGGTCCGAGTCGGCTCACCTACGACTATGAGAGATACAACGGAAACAACGATTGTGATGACCCGGCGAACCCGGCCGCGTACTATGGCCGATGCGGTGCCAGTACGGACTATCCGGTCTTCAACTCGTTCATCAATACTCCGTCCTATGGTGACGAGAGAGCATTCTTCGATGGCTACAGGACCGAACGCTCGCGCGGCCATGCCTCAGATCCAATTACAAATGTGACGAGAGGCAACAAGGTCGTCATTTTGAGAGTCTACGTAGATAATATGGCCAAAGTCGATGAAAAGTCACCCGCTCTAACCACGGCGTATAATGCCCGTGTGAGGATTCTCCTCCCGACTAGCACGGGCACCAATCTACTCGCATACGCCTACATCAGTGCCGATCGCACAGTTACAGTCTACGACTCGGTTGATCTGACCAGTAGCCAGCCTTTTGCTATTGAATACATACCTGGCTCGGCGGTGCTGCTCAGGAACAATCAGTCATATCGACTGAGTGATGAAATCATTGGCAGCGAAGGTGCCCTTATTGGCGACAAGATCATGAACGGCGTCCTATCACCAGAAACGGACTTCTCTGGTAGCCTTGTGGAGCTACAGGTTCGTGCCGTGCCACAGGCAGGTTGATAAGGCGTCAATACTTGCATTGTCATCGATAGTGTGAGATAATACAGTATAAATGCAGGAGTATATGTGAGTGGCGCAGGTGAACCTGAACCAATATTAGACGCCGGTGTCGTAGCCGCTTTCTTCCCCTATGGGCAATATGGCTGGCGTATGGGCCGAGCGGCACAAGGAGTCGCCCAAGAAATCGAATCGGACGCAAAGGTTGCGGCGGCTCGCGCTCATCAGCGGTATTGGACGCAATCGGATCTTCGCGGATTCACGGGGGCACTATTGGTCGAAGCGCATTCTCGCCGTCTGCGCATGTTGCCAGATGTGCCCGTCGATCAGCGTCAGGGAATAGCCGACCAACTAAGCGGCTCTCTCGCGGTATTCCGTGAAGCGATGCCCTACTCAGAAGCAGAACGGCGGTGGCTAGTTGATACCGAAAGCCGCCCGCGCACGACCAGTTTTGTGGCGTACACGGATGGTGCAGGATACGCTCGGACGCGGCCCGCTCCGGCCGCTGAGCAGTTGTTTGACCTCAATGAGGCAGAGGGCGAAATCGTCTCGGCTGGCCTGGTTCAAGTCGTCCGTGGCCGTGAACTAACACGCCGCTGGTGGGCATGGAGACGACAGACCGAGGAATTCACCGACCAGGGGAGCCGGGAGGTGGCTTATCAGGCGCTACAAGAGCTAGGACAGATGCTTGTACCAGATCGGAACGCGGCAGAGCAAGCGGGCTTTCCTCCTACATATATGCCCCTGAAGAACTAGTGGGCCGCAATCTTCTGCTCTGGCACTGACTCGCCATCTCACTTTCGCGCTCCTACCTTCTTCACCTTGTATCGTTTCTTGGCCTTTGCTTCACAGAGCTTGCGCTTGTGTCTCGGCTTGTCATGCTTGCACTGTTTCAATGCCCTAGCCAGCTTCTGCGCGACAGTCAAGGGCTTGGGTGCAGTATGAACCGGGCCGGTGGGCTCGGCAACAACTGGCGGAGTGCTTACAGAGCCGCCACTACTGGTTCCAGTACCAGAGCTGGTGGGATTGCTAGTGCTCGGGCTAGTTGGTTTTTCTGGTTCTTTGGCTGGTGGTTCTTCCGGCTTTGGAGCGCCCACCAAGACATTGCCCTGTTGATCCACCGCCACACACAGGCTGATCGACGGGCAGGCTACATCGATAAGGTTATTACGGCCGTCAATGTCGCTGACCTGCCAAGCGCTGGCTCCCCCAGTCGGATTGGTAGAAGTCAGTACCGATCCTTCCGAGCCGACTCCGACGCAAAGAGCTTCTGAGGCACATGTCAGGCCAGTCAGACCAAAGTTAGTCAGGCTGGTGGTAATGCCCTGCCAGGCCGACGCGCCGCCTGTCGGGTTGGTGCTGGTGAACAGATTGCCGCTTTCGTCCACGGCGACACAGAGACCTACAGACGGACAGGACACGGCCGACAGACTGGTGAAGTCTCCTTCTGCGCTGTCAATTTTGGTTGTGGTCCACGTCCCAGCGCCGCCGGTTGGATCGGTTGAAGTCAGGACGTCGCCCTTGCGGTCAACCGCCACACATAGCGAGGTCGTCGGGCAGGATATCCCGGACAGTTCGTCGGAGTAGCCAAAGCTATCGACCGGGGTGACTGTCCATGCTCCTGCTCCGCCTGTTGGGTTGGTCGATGTCAGGATGTTGCCCGCCCCATTGACGACTACGCATAGTTCAGTCGAGGGACAGGACACTTCGCGCGTATTGTTCATCCCTTCTATATGCACTAGATGCCAGGCTGACGGGCCGCCTGCTGGATCGGTCGAGCTGGCGATGTTGCCGTAGAGGTCAACGGCAACGCACAAGCTGGTTGAGGGGCAGGATATGCCTTCCAGGTCGTTGTCGCTCAGACGGTAGCTATCCACCTTGGCTGCCGTCCAAGCGGCCGCTTCAGCCGTCGGGTGAGTGGCTGCGATTACGTTGCCGGAGGCATCGATCGCTACGCACAGTTCTGTCGAGGGACAGGCGATGCCGGAGAAAGCGACCTGAGCCAGAGGGTCCGGCTGATCCACGAAGACCGGCGCTGACCAGCTCAAGGCTTCAGCAGCTCGGGCCGGAGCAGGCCCGGCTACGAGCACCAGGCCAAGCACGGCCAAGAGTCCGACCAAGGCCGTGGTCTGGGTACGGAAGTGGCGGCGCAGGGGTTGGGGCGGAAGCGTCGGCATTTTCGGCTCGTGGTCTCCTTGGCTGGTAGTGCTTGCGGACGGCGCGAGCGGCGCACCGCCCGCAAGCCTGCTGGTATGAAGCAGCCGAGACGCTACTTATAAGTATGTAGACTGTCAAGTAGCAGCCGGAGAGGGTTCCTGGCTGTGGAAGGCGATCTACAAAAGGCCGTAGGACGCAACCTGCGGGCTCACCGGCAGGCCAAGGGCCTGAGCCAAGAGGCGTTCGCCGACCTGCTCGGAGTCCACCGCACCTACATGGGTGGCATCGAGCGCGGCGAGCGCAACCTGACGCTCAAGAGCCTGGAGCGAATCGCTGGGCGGCTCGGGCTTGACCCGCTGGCGCTGCTGAAGCCGGGAGACGAGCACGCCGCCGAACCATGAGCCCGGCACCCAAGGTCTTCGGATCTACGGGGCGGAGACGCCCGAGCCCGACTGCTTATAGCCCGTATAGGGTGGTGCCGTAACCACCATATGGATCAATCATCTGGCCCCGCTCAATCGTCAGCGTGATCGAGAGACGAATCCTGATCTTGCGCCGGGGCTTTGGGTGGCGTTTTGAGCTGACGCACCGCGACGATCGCGGGCGGCAACGCCAGCAAAACGAGGACAAGCTCCAAGACCATGCCCATACCATCGCAATCGCTTTGGACGCAGGCTGCATCTCGGCCATGAGGCATTCAGACGGGGAACGTCACTCGATATGGCGTTATCCGGGCTATGACCCTATGCCACGGGAAAGTCCTCGGCGTCCACCGCACAATGGCACTTGTGCGACAACATCACAGTTTCTGTCGTGTTCTTCAGCAGAATCAGACCAGGCCAGAAACCCCTCTTTAGGTTCCATCGGTCGGGAGCTACGCTTTGGCGTTCACCAACTCTAGGGGGACGGGGGAGCAGATGCTTCGATCTGGCATGGCCATGCAACGGTTCGGCGGAAGCAATGCCCTGCTGCGTGGGCCTTTGGGGCTCATTGTGTTGAGCGGACTTGTCGTGGTGCTTGCTCTCTTGGGCGGCCTGTCTGGCTCTGCCGCAGCTGATCCGACGTATGGCGTGATGAACGCCGAAGGCGGCATCTACTGGCGTTCGGCACCGGATTGGAACACGCCCGAGGCGGTAGCGGGCAATGGCTTCTACCCCAACACGATCATTTCAGTGCACTGCTACCAGAGTGGCGCAGCCAACGTTCCCGGCTCGGCGGACAGCATGTGGGAGCAGGCCACCGACGTTGGCGGTTCCGGCAGCGGTAGTGGCTGGATCAATGAGCACTTCATCAACGATGGCCAACCCATCAACCAGCCATCGCCCGGTGTGCCGCCGTGCAATGCGCCACCAGCACCGCCACCCCCCCCACCACCACCGTCAAGTCCTCCGCCTGCTAGCTCTGGCGCACTTGTCTTCCCAATCTTCAATGCCGAAGGCGGTATTTACTACCGCAATTCACCACACTGGGCCGACACCTCAGCCACACCCGGTGTCGGTGTCTACAACGGCGATCAAGTGGAACTGATCTGCGGCGCTCTGGGTGATCCAGTTGGACCTTACAACGATACGGCTTGGAGCTACGTCAACAACCTGAGCCGGCCGGTCGGTGACGGTTGGGTTGATGAGCATTTCATAAATGACGGGGCGCCCGACAATGCGTTTGTATCGGGAGAGTCGATGTGCGGCTCAAACATTCCAGGGGTATCGAGCGGCGGATCAGGCAGCGGTTCTGGTAGTCAGTCAGGCAATAGCAGCTCGGGATCATCAGGTAGCGCCCCACTACCCGAAGGTGGCTCGCTGTATTACTCACCGTTCCCAACGAGCAAGAAAGGCTGGATCGAATATAAAGGTGGCCCCGGCGACGCCTTTAATATTCACACCTATGCACCGTCGCCCGCCGACACAACGCTTGGCTCCGAGCAATGGCGCAACGGCAGCGACTGCAACGCCTACCGAGCAATTCCCGGTGGATATGAGGTGCCAGGCGGTTTCAACGGCACCGCTAACGGTGAGCGTATTACGACCCTCGCCGGATGGAGTCTTGGCCGTATCGGGCCGATCATGTTCCTCGACGTGGGGATACCCTGGCGGCAGCAGATTCACTATATCCTGCTATTTGATCCGGGCAGCAGGAGCGACTACTATACCGGCGTCTGTGACAAGCAGTATCCAACCATGTCCAATATCGTTGCCAACTGGCTGATCGAAAACCCGCAGAATAAACTCGTCGTCCTCGCTGGTGACGTGACCGCCGATTACCAACACCCCGTCAACGGCTATGGTCACGCAGGCATCCAGAACAAGCTGTTTCCGGCTATTCGTGACACTTATGTAGGAGTGGGCAGGAATATACGCAAGCAAGTGGTCGTCTGCAATTATCCCGGCATGAATCACGGTGATGTCTGGATCAAGTTCCGTCAGTATATGAACGTGCCACCTATCACGCTCTCCACTTGTCCCAAAACCGGCCACTACCAACACATCGAAAGCTGGAACCCCTAGTCGTTAGGTCATTGAGGGGGCACTGCCATGTACTGTGAGATAATCTCACCATGTCGTACATATCTTCAAGTCGAGCCGTCCGGCGCTGGCTTGGTATCATCATCGCTGCCTTTGCTATCTGGATAACCGGCTGGGCAATCCAACTACCACTGCTATCCACGTGTGACAGCGATTGCACAACGTTTGGCGACTATGCAGGACACGATCCGCTCTGTGCTATTGACCCTACCTGTATTTCACCACTGTATAACCTCCATGCGGTGGGTGTACAGGACTGGGTGGGTCTTGACGGATGGCGACTCGAATTGGGCCAACTGCCCGCTCCGGGCGACAAAGCGCTCGCCCCACCGAACTACGCCCTGTTCATGGTGGCCATAACCGGAGCCGCGATGTATGTCGTGCATCAACGCAGGAAACTGCTACTTGATGTCCTATTTGTCTGGTGTGCGCTTCAGATCACCTCGTGGTTCGTCATTTCGGCCATATCTGACTCCACATTGAATCCCGTTGTGGTGCTTGAGGCCGGTATCACACTACTGGTTTCGCTGTCGTGGCTCGCGGGAGTAGTCTACCTCGCTCAACGACTCGCGAATACACCACGTGCCACATGAGAACGATGGTGCCGCAAAGTCGCCCACTACCGGGGTGTGCGACGCTATGGCCGCGCGCTATGATGCGCCCGTCATCATTCGACCTCCGAGCAATCCTGCCCAAATCGACCTACCGGCCGACCCTATGCGTAGGCGAAAACACGCAAGACAAACACTATCAACTGCAGACTCTATCCCGCTCCGTTCTGGGCGCGCGAAACAACTCGTGACCCGTCAAGAGATCCTGCTAGCAGTCTACGCCGCGGAACGTGCCTATAACGCAGCTCAGCTCCAGATTCTCGTTGCGTTGGTCACAGGCGGCATCACCTACATCGTTGCAGTCTCTGGCTTGGTAGTGAGCAAGTGCGCCGTTCGGGGTGTGACGTCTCCCTCTCTGACTCTTCACCTTGGAGGAACGGGATGTCAGGCAGTTCCGCACGTAGTTCTCTGGGCGGCGCCGCTTCCTATCCTCGGATTGCTGGGTTTTCTCACCCTGACACAAACAGTCCTGGATTTCGGTGGCGCCCACATCGCCGCCATCGAGCGCGAACTCGCCAAGCTGAGCCAATCGCAGCACGGAGAACTCGTTGTGCCGCAAGGTTTCGATCATGTCCTTCACGGCGCCTATCGTCGCCCGCCCTCAGTCTTTGCCCCCGTGATCGCTTACTTAAGCGTTTCCGCAATCGTAGTTGGATTCCTTGTGCTGATGCTTCGCCTTATGCCTTGGTCGGGTCCGGGTAAAGACACGACCCACGTAGTCGCCTCCGTATATATAGGCGGCTACATCTTGCTCGGGCTCGCGTTCGTAGCTACCACGCTCCGAATAACGCCGATCTACGGATGGAAGCTGAAGTACGAGCCGGAGCGGGTGGGCGGTCAGCCGGGCAAGTAAGGTCATTGCGCACTACAATGTTGTGGTGCGCTCGGCCCGCGTCAACGACGGACTCGCGTCCAATACCGCTTGTGCGACGCACACTGACGAGACCGCTTCGATGGCGTATAATTCCCGTATCTAATCCGAGGGCAATATGAGCGATAACGCTAACCAGCCGCCAACGCTCGATACAGTCGCGCGTTGGATGCTAACCCAAGTCGAAATCGAAGGCAGTCTCTACCAAGAGGACGCCGTAGCCGATATCGAGGAGCTGTTTGGCGACGCCTTTATATATGAAAACGATAACGGCAACCCTGCCATCAGCCGAGCAGCACTAAAGGCTTTTCAAGCGATCTCGGACGACAATGTCGTATGGGAGCGGGGGGAGCGCATGTGGCGTAAGAGAGAGTCGTCTGACGAGCCCGGCCGGCAGCAATACTAATCCGCTACTCAGCGGGCCGCGATCGGCACCCAATGGGGGCTCAACTACCGCCTCTAGATAACTATTGTCGCGCTCGTTTATGGCCTGTCATCCCGATACATCCTTGACGGTACTAAGCTGCCGGGCGCAGAATACCTACATGAGAGAAGACGATGGCTGAGGCCGATACTGACGACGGGTCGCCCGGTGCGACCTTTATACGCGCGGATCTTCACGTCCATACTTACGCTGACGGAGATGCCGATCCGAAGCCGGACTTGGAGAGCTATGTCGATGCTGCGATCGATAGCGGCATCAGCATCATGGCGATCACGGATCATAACTCGGTCCAGTTTGTGCGTGCAGCGATGCGTGCAGCTGAGAGCAAGGATCTCGTGGTCATACCGGGGATCGAGATATCTACCCATGATGGCCACTTACTCGCTCTTTTTTCGCCCGAGCAAATTGACGATCTAGAGGCGTTTGCAACGTCTGAGAATCTGAAGCTCAAGAAGCTGTCCGACACTGATAAGCGATCAGACCGCTCTATTCTCGATCTTGTCAACGAGATCGGACGCCGCGGGGGACTCGCAATCCCCGCACACGTTGATGCGTCACGTGGCATCTGTCAGACGATGCATCAAAATGAGCTTGTTGAATTGCTTTCAAGTCCTGCTCTAGCGGGCCTTGAGTTTCTAAAAGGCGACACATTGGAGACGTGGTTTACCGACGCCGATGATGACGCCGCGCGACTTGCTGCATGGAAGGCCCGTCAGGCAAATCCGCTGCTGAAAGACCGCGGCCTGGCCCGACTCATGTCCTCCGATGCGCACAGCGTCAAGATGATTGGTCAAGATCGTGCATCTCGGACACTTACCCGCGTAAAGCTGGACGACCCCAATTTTGCCGCACTTCGGAATGCCGTCCAGTTCAATCCCAAGGCACGCTGCAAGGCCGAGGCGATCCTTCCTGCCACCTACCCCCGGATCGTGAGCGCAAGTTTCGTGGGCGGATTCCTTGACGGTGTGTCGATGGACTTCACGGGCAACCTCAACTGTCTGATCGGCGGTCGGGGTTCCGGCAAGTCAACGGCACTTCTAAGCATACGTGCTGCTCTTGGAGCTGACTCATTTTCTGACGAAGACCCGAATGATCCTGATCGAATGCCCGAGATCACGACGGTGACTTTTATCGACAAGGCGGGAAGCGAACGAGTAGCGGTTCGCCACAGGGATGGGGAGCCACGAGACGCAGGAGGCTCTCCGATACGACTACGGCTCGCTGACCTCGGACAGGACGAGTCAGGACGCTTGGCGCGGGAATACAACGAGAACCCCGCTGTTCTGCTGGAGTTCCTCGACAGCTTTCTGGTCCTACATAGCTTTGAGGAGCGAGAGACGGAGCTAACTGCTCAACTTGCAGAGAACAGCACGGAGGTTCAGAACACCGCCGTAGTAGCCGATCAAATAAAGAAACTTGAGGATGAGCAGGCCCGCTTGGAGGCATCTATCAAAGCGGCTACCGAAGGACGGATCGAGGACTTGGCGAAGTGGGCAGTCTTGCTCGCGTCGCAGAAGCCTCTCCTAGAAGACCTCGATTCGCGACTTGAAGCAGCGCTGCCAGAGCCCATAACGGAACCCCTAGTGGATCTGGATGCGCTTGCCGACGAGTTTGGTGTAGACCTTGCAGCCAAACCGGCGAACGAGTTCGTCGGTGGTGCGGATGGCATTCGTGAAAGGTTGACAGTTTTTGACACAAGGCGTGCGTCAATCTCAAAGCAAGCCGCCTCCGACATTGAGAAAGCGGCGAAAGAAGTAGAAGCAAGTCTTGCGCGTTGGAAGGACAACCAAACCGAGCTAGAGAAGCGCCTCAACGCGAAGAAGACCGAACTTGAACAGCAAGGACTCAAAGTCCAGGCTGGCGCACTCGTTACGATGGCGAATCGCCTCAACGAAGCAAAGAAGCAGCTAACTGCATTGCGCAAAAAGCAGGACAAGCATAAAGCCGCCCGAGCGTCACGGACAGAATCGCTGAACGAACTACATGCTAATCGTGAGAACCTATACCAATGCCGTATAGCGGGGCTGAAGCGCATTGCAGAAGACGCGACTAACTACTCTGATGGCCTTGCGATCCGTGTTTTCTACGATCGCTGTGGAATTGATGGCGAGTGGGTAAGTTGGCTAACGTCGCATTTCACGCTCAGGCAGCCGCGTGTCTCGCGTCTCGCTAGCAAAATAGGTCCGCATGACTTTGCCGTAAAGCTCTTGACAGACCGAAAAGCATTGCTTGTACTCAAGGACCAGGATGGCTCTGCCTTTCTAACTGAGGAAGCCGTCAATAGGGCGGCTACCTGGCCGAACGTGTTCGAGCTGGAGGTGATGTGCCGAGACGATCGGCCACGCATTGAGGTTCAGAGAGACGGACATCCTGACCGCCGCCCATTTGACAAACTATCGGCCGGACAGCAACGCTCAGTGCTGCTCAGCCTTCTGCTGTGTGCTGAACGCAGCGACCCGCTTGTGCTCGATCAACCCGAGGACCATCTCGATGGTCAGTACATCGCGACGGCCGTTGTGAGACACCTGGAGGCAGCAAAGGAGCGACGGCAGGTGCTCATTGCGACCCATAGCGCGAACCTCGTGGTTCTTGGAGACTCGGAGCTGGTCATCCCGATGGATGGCACGGACGGGCACGGGACACCGTACGCGGTTGGAGCAGTTGATCGACCCGAGACGCGGGACGAGGTTTGTGCGCTGCTTGAGGGAGGCGCCCAGGCGTACAAGAAGCGAGGCGAGCGGTACGGCTTTCGTTTCGCGGCAGACCCCGACAAGAGCTAGCACCGAGACGTTCGCCCACCAGCACCTGGCAGATCGAGCACCACGCGGAGACTTGACGAAGGGTTGGATAGCTGTCCTACCAAGCGCATTGGACGCCGAGCAGCCTGCGGCTCCACTCGTACGCACTCTCGGCAACGCCGAGAGCAAACACACGATCTATAGGCGAGTCCTCCGCGTCGTAGCGCCACCCTCCAGCCCAGGGCGTAAGCCAACGTGACGCTGCCACATCAGCCGACCACCTACACATATAAGGGCATCTACGGCCACATCTCGAAGTTCGACCTCACTCTCGACCGCCAATTCGTCCATGCGGGCAAGAGGACCAGTGTCGTGAGCGCCGATTGCCCTGCTAGCGATGGCTCGTCGAGCGCGATCTTACCCTCGTGGAGGTGAATCTCGCCTACGCCAAAGCGATCTCGCAGAGCCAGGTCGCGACCCCTCGGTGCGAAGTCTCAGCTTCGTGGCGCCGTCGCCCAAAGAGGTCGTAGAGCACCTGGGGTTCAGGGAGGCGTGCCTGTTGCTCGCGTGTCGATGCGAGCGCGTCGTCCGACATGACCCGCGCTCCTAACGCGAGCCGTCGCCGATCCCTGCCCTCACTCCCGACGCCAAGGCCACGACTCACGGTCGATGGACAGGTCAGGCCTCGCCATCTTCTAGGGAACCAGCGCTCGTGCCGAGTATACGTCGGCGAGAATGTCCTGAACCTTCACGGGCCTGTGAGCCGCGTCGCCGTGACACTTCACGAAGGACTCCGCAGCCAGCCACGATAGGACGCTCAACGATCGCCGCAAGCGCGACAACGCCGAGCGTCACCAAGCCCCTGGGGGGCGACACATCCACCACGTCGGGGGACCGTTCGGGAGCAGAACCTCGGTCGCCTCGGTGAACCCTCGGCGTTCGTAGAAACGGCGGTTCGCTTCCGTAGAGGTCTCGAGGCAGCACGCTGTCTCGCTCCCATCAGCCTGGCGGAATACCGGAGCGAACAGCGCACTCGCCAGACCTTCGCCCTGCCGCTCCGGGTGGGTAGCAAGCACCCCGAGGTACCAGTACGGGCGCACCGGCGAGACCGCGGCGAGCGCGTCGTTATAGACGTCAAGCCGTTCAGATACCTGTTCTCCTGCCGCCTTCCGGTAACGCCTCCATACCTTCTCGGCTTGCACCTTCTCGCTACGACTCGGGCCATCCCACATCGCAACCGTCGCCAAGTCCTCGGTGACCCAAACGTTCCCCGACTCGACCCTCACGTCGAACAGCGCTCCCGTGAACAACTCAACCACGCGCTCATACTCCTCGCCCAACAGCCAGCCCCAGCCCGGATCGTCGCGAAAGGCTGCCGCAACTGTCTCGATGATCTGCGCTCGATCACTCGACATGGCTCGCCGAACCCGGGGCAGGGACGCGTCGGGTTTCTCCATGAGTGTGCTCGAATCGGACATCGAGGATACAGACGGCTATCGATGGCGCCGTGGCGCACGATCGCGCGCGATCACTGTCCCTGAGAGCCGATCGGGTAGCGACTGCTTGAGCGGGGACCAAAACATCGGCAGGTCGATCACGGCGATCAGCGGGAAACGAAGCAACACGGGCAGAAACGACATGCGCACAGGCTCCATCTTGTTCTCCTGGTAAATGCGCATCACCTCACGTTGCATTGCCTGCTGGTCATTCGCGTAGCGGCGTCTGGCGAACTCGACATCCGACCGTATCTTCTTGTGCGTGGGCGAAGCCTGAGCCTTCCGCACTGGGATCAGTCGCCTACAGAGCAGCCGCCACGCCTGGCGGGTTCCCGCGCGGACCAGTTCCTGCCCGCGGCTCACATCGCGGCCGGTACGCGCGTCGACGAGTCGCAGCCCAAGAAGGCGAAATCCCGCGCCGCGGCGCTCCTTCCTGAGTGCCGAAGCGGCAAACACGACCACGGGAAGGACCCGCTTCGCCGGTTCAGATTGAAGCTGGGCGGGAATCCTCGCGCTACGGGACGCGAGGCCACGAATGAGCTTGAGGTTGACCCGGCCCTTGCGCCCGACGCGGAAGATCCCCACTCCCGCCGCGACCACGGACACCAACGCTGAGATCCCCACCAGCAGGTTCAAAAGCGACGCAGCGAACCTCCGACGCAGCGACGCCACCTCAAACTTCGGCCTACGCCTCAACAGACGAGCAACCCCCGCCAACGGAAACTTGCGCCATTGCTCAAGACTACGGTGCCAGCACCACGACGCGAGACCACCGCCGAACTGCGCCGCCCAAAAAATCTCAGGTTCGGCTTGACCGTTCCAACGTTGTACCCGGCTCCGCATTGAAAAAGCCCTGGTCATGGCCCGGCTTCTACTCATAGGCCACTCGCAGTCGAGCCCGACGACCCGAGCACGGGCGGGCTCGAGAAGGCGATCGACAAACTGACGCCGAGCGATCTGGCGTTGCCGTCTCGGCCGGAACCGCGATCGGGGATCGAACGATGGTCTAACCGTCTTCAAGGGATGCAAGATCGATTTCCAGCTGGCGTGGTGAGGGCCGCAACGGTTCACTTGTCTGTCGTGGCCGACCGCGCTTGGCCCAATGGCCGATCACCTCGCGACTGCGGCAGGAGTAGTAGTTGACGCGCCGGTCGGTGGGCTGGATCGCCAACCCGCCCGGTACCGTCCCCGTGACCGCCGCGTGAAAGCGCCGACCCTTGCGGTCAACCTCGACGATATCGCCTGTTTGGATGCCCTCGAGCCGCAATGGACCCAGAACTGTAGGCGCCCGAGCACTGTCGTCCTATGCGCTAGCTATCAAGCATTGTGGTCTGTAGGCGCCTCGTGAACACCTATGAAGTTTCCGTCGGGGTCCTTCAGCCACGCTGCGCGGTAGTCCCCCATGTCCGCGATCGCGTCGATCGTGCGCAGACCGGGTGAGTCGTACTCCTCGAACACGACCCCGCGAGCGCGCAGCGCGGCGACGACAGCGGGGAGATCTTCGACCTGAAACGCGGCGATCGTGTGTGACGGCGGTGTTGCGTCCGCCCTGTGAATCAGCGGGAAGATCGTGTCGTTGCCGGCGGTCATGAAAATCCCCGTCGAGACCTCCGCGCTGACGGTCAGACCGAGCTTCTCATAGAACAGTCGCGACCGCTCGAGATCCCTGACGAACACCGTGGGGTGGGCCAGTGCTCTATCGAGCACGCTAGATCCGCGCCTCGAGCACGATGTTGAATGGCGTCTCGGCCGCGCGGCGCACGCGGCTGAAGCCGCCCTCGCCCAGTACCTCGGTGAGGCGCCGCTCGCCCGCCTGGGCGCCGAGCGCCAGGCCGACCTCCTGGCTCGAGCGACGCCGGCGTGCAGAGCATCGTCGAGCCGCCATAGAAGATCCGCCCCACCGGGTTGAGGTTCTCCTCGATCGCGTCGCCCGCCAACGGCTCGACGACCATCCACGTGCCGTCGGCGGCCAGCTGCTCGCGCACGTGGCGCGCCGCGCCGGTCGGGTCGCCCATGTCGTGCAGCGCGTCGAACACGCACACCAGGTCGAACGGCCCGCCGCTGAAGTCCTTGGCCGAGGCAACCTCGAAGCTCACGCGATCCGCCACGCCTGCGCGCTCGGCCGCGGCGCGGGCGGCCTCCACGGAGCCCTCGTGGTAGTCCGATCCGACGAACTCGCGAGGCCGGGAAACGCCTTCGCCATCAGGATCGTCGAGGCGCCGTGCCCGCAGCCGATGTCCGCGACGCGGGCGCCCGTCGAGAGCTTCTCGACGACGCCGTCGAGCGCCGGCAGCCACGCGTCGACGAGGTTCGCGAGGTAGCCAGGCCGGAAGAACCGTTCGGTGCCCGCGAACAGGTCGTGATGGTGCTCGTGCCACCCGAACCCCTCGCCCGAGCGGAAGCGCTCGGTGATGTGCGGCTCGTCCTTGACGATCGCCGCCACCAGCTGGAAGGCGCCGGGGATGAACGCCGGGCTGTCTTCGTCGGCCAGCGCCATCGCCTGCTCCGGCGGCAGCCTGAACGTGCCGTCGGCCGCGTCGTACTCGACGTAGCCGCTGGCCGCCTGCTGGCACAGCCACTCGCGGATGTAGCGCTCGCGGCAGTCGGT
The DNA here is from genome assembly GCA_963784875.1 of uncultured Solirubrobacterales bacterium. Lineage (GTDB taxonomy): Bacteria > Actinomycetota > Thermoleophilia > Solirubrobacterales > Solirubrobacteraceae > Palsa-744. Next base: position 132,129 of record CAWATE010000002.1, on the reverse strand, counting down.
GCGCTCGGCGAGCTGCGCCGGCGTGACGGGCTCGCTGTCGGCCATCGCCTTGTACAGGCCGAGCTTGTCGCCGATCAGCACCAGCGGTGCGGTCATCGCCGCTCCCAGATCGCCGACGAACTGACCCATGAACTGCTTCGAGCTTCGCTTCATCGATTCCCGTCGCGCTCATCGCATATCCTTTCCTTGCGGCGTTTGCCTTGCGGCGTTTGCAGGTTGACGACAACAGTGACGCCGGCCGCGTCACCAACCCGTCAATCGACCGTCAAAGCGGACAGCACGGCGAGGTTGGCCAGCGAGGCGCTGATCGCCTCGCGCTGGCCCTCGAGGCGCGCGGCCTCCGTCTCGGGGATCTCGACGTCGACGGTTATGCGCGTGCGAGCGCCATCGCCGAGTGGCTCCAGGCCCCATTCGAAGCGCAGATCGGACACCAGGCAGGAGACGGTCACCCGCTGGCGCTCGCGCGCCGTATCGAGCATCTGCGCCATCGGGAAGTCGGGGTAGCCCTCCGGGTACATCGTGTAGGAGCCGTCGTCACCCTCCAGCTCGACCGTACCGATGCCCGCCCACCAGTCGGGGAAGCGCGCCGGGTCATACAGCAGCTTCCAAACCTCCTCGGGCGGCGCCGCGCGTCTGCGCTGTCATGAAACGACGGCATGCTCGGCTCCTTGCTCGCTCGTTTGGATGCCCTGCAGCTCTTCCAGCACGCGCTCGAGCTCCCGCTCGGGCTCGATCAGGCCGATCACCGGCCTGCCGAGATCGGCGAGCGCCACCGCCAGGCTGTCGCCACGGCTGAGGGTCGCGACCTGGCGACGCCATCCCTCCGCGGCCTCGCCCAGACGACGCTCGGCCAGCCCCCGATCGCCCGCGACGGCCGCGATCACGCCCTGCACGTGCGCCATCCTGGCCACCAACGTCGCGGGGAAGTCGCTCGCGCGCACCGGCTCGAGCGTCGTCTCACGCAACTCCCGCTCGGCCTCCGCCGGACGGCCGTCGCGCGCCAGCGCCTCGGCGCGGCGCAGGCGGGTGACCGGCCGGCTGATCGGCGCGTCCCGTGCCAGCGCCTGCGCCAGCAGGTCGGCGGCGAGAGCGTAGTCCCCCTCTGCCAGCGCCACCATCCCGCGGTCGTGCGCGACCATCGCTTCGAGCTCGGGCGAGCCCAGCCGGTCGGCGAGTATCGCCTCGGTCTCGGCCACCGCGCGCGCGTCTGCCGTCCTGCCGAGGCGCAGCAGCACGAACGAGCGCATCGCCAGCACCTGCGTTTCCATGCCGACGAGGCCTTTGCCCTCGAGCGCCGCGCTCGCGCGATCGAGGAACTCAAGCGCCCGCTCGTAGTCGCCGGCCGCCGCCGCCGCGCCGGCGGCGTTGGCCCAACACCCGTACGCGAGATCGGGCCGTCCGGCGCGGGTGATCGCCTCGCCCGCGGCGATCGCCGGCGCGTATCCCTCCACGAATGCGCCCCTGCGCATCATCGCCAGCGCGCGAGCGTGCGCAACGTCATAGATCGACAGGTCGTCGGCACTGCAGCCCACCGAGAGCTCGTGCACCTCCACGAGCAGTCGCTCGGCCTCCTCGACGCTGCCCGCCACCGCCTCCGCCCAGGCCAGCGCCGCGAGCGCCTCGCGCCGATCGCGCACGTCCTCGCTGCCTACCTGATCGAGCAGCACCAGCGCCTCGCGACAGCACTGGCGAACCATCGCCGGCATGCAGATCGGCCCGTGGTACCAGCGCGCGCTGCGTAGCCATGCCCGCGCGAGCTCGAGCGGCACCCCGGCCAGCAGCTCCTTGGCGGACGCGAATGCCGCCTCGGCCTCCGCGCGCAGCCCGCGCCACGCCTGCACCTCGGCGAGCTCGAGCCACAGCTCAGCACTCGCGCTCCTCATCGACACCGCCTCCTGCAGGTAGCCGGCGGCCTCGGTGAGCGCACCCACCGCACGCGCGTCGGCGCAGGCGAGCGCGAGCTGCTCGACTGCCGCCTGGTCTTTGCCGGCGAGCCGCAGATGGCGCGCGACCTCCGCCGCCCTGCTCGGGCCGCCTTGCGACGCACGACTCAACAGCGTCTGCGCCCAGCTCTCGTGCAACACCGCCAGGCGCGGTCGTGGCAGTTCGCAGTAGGCTGCCTCGCGCAGCAGCGCGTGACGGAAGCCGATACGCCCCTCGCGCTCCACGAGCATCCCGCTGTCGAGCGCCTGCACGGCGGCCTTCGCGGCGTCCTCGATCGCCAGCGCCGCGACCTCCGTGTGCTCCAACTCACGGGCGGCGACCGCCGCCAGCTCGACCAAACGCCGGCCGGCGTCGCCGAGCGAGCCGAACGCTCCACGCACGGCCCCACGCACGCCCTCCGCGAGCTCTTGCTCACCGCGAGAGATCGCACGGGCCGTCTCGACCGCAAGCAGCGGGTTGCCCTCCGCGCCCTCCACAACCCGCGCCACGTCATCCTCGGCCAATACCGCGATGTCGAGCGCGATCTCGGCGACGTCCGCGGGCTCCAGCGGGGCGAGCACGAGCTCCCCGAGCAGGAGCGCACGCGAGCGCAGCGCGTGCTCGAGGCGATCCACCTCGGTACGGCGTGGGAGCGGGCGCCGAGTGAGCAAGAACAGCACCGGCAGCGTGTCGATCCGGCGCGCGACATAGCCCGTGAGCTCGAGGCTCGAGGGGTCGGCGATGTGCGTGTCCTCGAGCAGCAGCACCAGGGGCTGCTCCGCCGCCGCCCATTCGATCGCGGCAACCGTGGCCTCGAACAGCCGCGCGCGCTCGAGATCGGGGGGAACGAACGGGCGCTCGCCACCCGGACGCTCCCACAACGAGAGGATCTCCGGCACCAGCCCAGCCAGATCCTCCGGCCAGGCGGCATCCGCCGAGGGGGCCGGCACGGTTGGAAGCAGCTTGCGCAAGAGCTCCGCCCACAGCCCGAAGGGGGCGGCTCCGCCGAGGTCGAGGGCGGCGCACGCGGCCGTTCGCGCACCCTGCTCGCCCACCCGTGCCAACAGCTCACCGACCAGGCGCGTCTTGCCGATGCCGGCCTCCCCGCAGACGCTCACCACGGCTCCGTCTCCCGACTGCACCCGCCTCCATACCTCGAACAGCCGCTCGAGCTCGCGTGCGCGGCCGACCAACCTCCGCGATCCGAGCACCGTGGGCCGGACAGACACGATCGGAGCCGCGGCACTCGTGTGCGCGACGGGATCACGTGTTGGCTGGTCGTCTCGCTGCAGGGAACCTGCACGAGCATCGCTGTCGGCGTCGATGCGCAGCCGTTCCACCAGCGCACGGGTGGCGGGTGAGGGAGCGACCGACAGTTCGCGCCGCAGGCGCTCGGCGAGCGCGCGATAGACCATCAGCGCTCGCGCGCGATCGCCCGACGCGGCGAGCCTTGAGATCAGGCCGCGGTGGGCATCCTCGCTAAGCGGGTCGACCGCGACCGCGCGCCGGCTCCACTCCAGCGCCGCCTCACTAGCGCCGGCCGCCTCGCTGCGCGAGGCCAGCTGCTCGAGCACCTCCAATAGACGCTCGCGATGCGCATCCCGGGCGATCAGCGCCCACTCCTCCTCGAAGCCCGCCAGCAGCTCACCCCTGCAGAGTTCCACCGCCTCCGGCTCACGGCCAGCCTGCAAGAGCGTCTCGAAATCAGCGACGTCCACCCACAGCTCCGGGGTCGGGTGCCAGTCCAACCCAGTTGCGATCGACGATCAGGTAGGCGTCCGCCGCCGGGCCCAGGATGCGGCGCAACGACCACACGGCACTACGCAAGCTCGCCCGCGCGCTTGCGTCGAGCACGTCCGGCCAGAAGTGCGCCGCGAGATCTCCCCGGGACTGCGGCCCCGGCGAAAGCGCCAGGTAGGCGAGCAGCGACCAAGCACGCCGCGCGCTCGGAGCGGCCAGCTCCTCGCCATCGCACTCCACGGTCATACGCCCCAGCAGCTGTATGCGCAGCACAGTCAGCCAAGCGTACGCCTCCTCTGGCTCGAGCGCGAGCGGACGCGGTACATGAGCGGCGGGCAGTGTGCTCGCTTTGACGCTCGCTTGACGGCCACGCAACGCGCTTGCACGAACATGCGTCGCATCCACTCAGTCGCATCCACTCACTCAGCAAAGGAGCCGATGATGACCACCATTCACACGTTCGACCTGAGCACCTTCAAGCAGGCCATCGAGGAGCGCGACGCGAGCACTCAGCTGGCGATGTACGCGCAGGACGCCGAGGTCACGCTCGTCGACCGCGTCGACCGGCCGAGCGCGCCCCGCGTGCTGCACGGCAGAAGCGAGATCCAGGCCTGGATCGAGGATGTATGCGGACGCGACCTGACCCACAGCGTCCAGCACACCGTCCAGGACGAGAATGGCGTCGCCTTCACCGAGGCCTGCCGCTACCCCGACGGCACGGCGGTGATGTGCGCGACCGTGCTGGAGCTCGACAACGGCCTCGTCACCCGTCAGGTCGGGGTGCAGGCCTGGGACGAGTAACCCAGACCGTCGCTGTACCCGGGGGGCGCTACTCGCTTATCGGCTAGAAAGAGAGAAAAGAAAGATGAGAGATGTGTCAGCGACACAACCTCTGCAGAGCCGGTCCGCTAAGCATTATCCCGAGGCTCGTCCGAGCCGAGCGCCGCCTCGACCTTCTTTCGGAACACGGCCGGATCGATCGCCGGATAGCGGTAGAGCTCCGGCTCGATCGCCTCGTAAAGCGTGAACAACCGCTCCCGCTCCACCAGCCCAGATTCGACCATCTTCGCCACGTCGTCGAGATCCTGGCGAAAGCCCCGCTCGATCTTCGCGAGCGCTTGTGAGTAGAAGTCGAAGTGACAAACCTCGACGTTGCGCTCTCGCAGGACCAACGGGCTGCGCTCGCGCCAGCCGGGCAGCTCTGGCACGAAATCCGGCGGCGACGCCAGCTCGATGTTTACTCCGAGCTGCTCCTTCAACTCCGGCAGCGCACGCAGCATCTCATCCAGATCCGGTTCGAATCGCAGATCGACGTCGACCGTGGAGCCGCGCCAGCCTTCGAGCACGGCCGTCGCCCCACCGGTCAGGTAGATCCGCGTCGGCGCCCGGGCCACGCGCCCGAGGCGACGCGCCAGCTCCCGCAAGCGGGCCTCATCAACCGGCGGACGCACGCTCAGCCGCCCGTGCGAAGCTCACGATCCGTGCGACCAGCGCGTTGTAGCGGCTGTGAGCGCCCTGTTCGGCCTCGGACAGCAGTTCGTAGAGACGATGCGACGGCCGCTCCCCCCCATCCTCAGGAATGTCGAAGCCCAGCGCGCGCAGCCGCGGAGCCGCCATCGAGACCAGCAACGAGGACGTGCTCTCCCTGCCCGCGGCGAGATCGCCAAGTCCCTCGCTGACGAGCTCGTGCCCGGGCAGATCGGTGGGAATGCTTCGCACCAGCAAATCCTAGGCGATCCCCGCGAATCCTAGGCGATCCCGTACCTGAGCCGACACAGCCCTGCGTCATGCGTAGGGATAGGCGCTCATCGTCGCGGCGATCGCGCGGTCGTCGTCTCCTCCGCGCTCGCGCAGCCCGCGGATCACCTGCTCGCGCTTCTCGGCGGTGCGATTCTGGCTGAGCTTGCGCTTGCCCTGGATCGCATCGATCTCGAGCGTGAACGCTGTAAGGCCGCCCACTTTGCCATCGACTTCGCCGGGCGCGGTGGCGGCCAGCGTCCACGGGTCAGGGAACGCCTGCTCGTGGACGGCGACGAGCTCGGCGAGGTGAGCGAGCACCGTGTCGCGGTCTGTCAGCACGTGCGGGCGGCCATAGGCGTGGACCGCGAGGTAGTTGTAGGTCGGCAGGCCGCCGCTCCAGCGCGGCGAGACATACGCCCGGGGGCCGGTGAAGATCGCGAGCACCTCCTGTTCGGCATCGAGATGGCGAGCGAGCGGATCGTTGCGCGCGACGTGCGCCATGAGGGTGCCGTAGCGACCCTGATCGCGATGCAGCACGAACGGGATGTGAGCCGCGAGCGGGCCGTCGGCACAGAGCACGAGCAGGCCGAAGCGCGCGGTCTCGATCATGGCGTGGAGGATGGGGAGCTCACGCTCGGAGTAGTTCGGGTTGACGTACATAGGCGTAGTTTGGCGCCTGTAGCCAGGAATGGCCAGTCATAACGAGCGGCTCGACGGCCTCCGAGCGCCAACAGCTGTGGTGACCGGCGCCAACAGCAGCCGACGCAGCCACGCGCACACGGGTCTCCCCGAAAATCGCGCGTCGACGAGGGTGAGCGACGGGACTCGAACCCGCGACCGCCTGGACCACAACCAGGAGCTCTACCAACTGAGCTACGCCCACCACGGGCACCCGGAGTCTAGCGTCGCTCAGCCCGGGGTTGCGGCCGCCGCGCCGACCGCACGTTCGGCCGCGGCGAGGCACTCGCTCGGACGCCTTCCCGGGTCGGCCGCGGCCAGCAGCCGCCAGGCCGCCAGCAGCGCCGTCGGGTCGGGACCCAGCAGCGATCCCAGCCCTGGCGCGAGCGCATCCTCCCCCTCGCCTCCCCCCGGCGACGAGGCAGTCTGAACGCTCGTCGCAGAAGCAGCGCCCCGCACGCTCGCCGCCGAGAGCCCAGCGGCCCCCGCCTGTGCCGGGCCGTTCCCGCTCGCTCTCGCCGCCTCCAGCACGCGCTCGGTCACATCCTCGCCTTGGCGCTGCGCCACCCGCCATCCGCGGCCCATCCGCAGCTGCTCCAGCTCCAGCCGCGGCCCCTCCAGCACCGTCAGCTTGGCCTGGTGCGGACTCCATTTCCGTTCCCCCATCTCCACCCACTCGCCATGCGCCCACGGCACCACGAGCACGCGCAGCTCATCCTGCGACATGTTGAACCGGCACGCGTTGTGCGGGAACTGGCGCAGCTCCACGTGGTGAGTCGTCGTCGTCGCCATCGTCCGGGCTTGAGGGCTCCGTTACCCAGCGACGCGCTCGAGCACCTCGGCGGGGATGTCGAAGTTGGCGTGCACCGCTCCCACGTCGTCGTTGTCCTCGAGCACCTCCACCAGCTTCATCAGCTTCCCCGCCTGCGCCTCGTCGATCGGCACGAGGCTCGATGGGCGGTATTCCATCTCGGCGCTCTCCATCTCCACGCCCGCCTCCTCGAGAGACTTGCGCACGCGCATGAAGTCCGCCGGCTCGGCGATCACCTCGAACACGCCCTCGTCGGTCGAGATGTCCTCGGCGCCGGCCTCGACCGCGACCATCAGATCGTCTTCGCCATAACGGCTCGCGTCGACCACGATCGTGCCCTTCTTGTTGAACAGATACGCCACCGAGCCCGGCTCGCCGAGGCTGCCGCCGTGCTTGGAGAACAGATGCCTCACATCCGCCCCGGTTCGGTTGCGGTTATCGGTCAGCGCCTCCACCAGCACCGCCACCCCGCCCGGACCGTACCCCTCGTACAGCACCGTCTCGATCGCCTCGCCCTCCGCGCCCTCGCCCGTGCCCTTGGCGATCGCACGCTCGATGTTCTCCTTCGGCATGCTCGCTTCCTTGGCCTTGCGCACCGCGTTCTCGAGCGTCACGTTCGTATCCGGATCGCCGCCGCCGTCGCGCGCCGCGACCGTGATCGACCGCGCGAGCTTCGTGAACTGCTGGCCTCTGCGCGAGTCGACGATCGCCTTCTTGTGCTTGATGCTGGCCCACTTCGAATGCCCCGACATGCAGCACAGTCTACGAGCCTCGTGCCGGAGCGCAGCACGCGCCCGCGCCCGCTCTTCCCACGCCCGCTCCCCTGAAGACGAACCGAGGGCTCCTGGCAGGTTCTCAGGCCGTACCCGAGTCTCACGCCGCGTGTGAATCTCACACCGCGCCGGGGACTGCGCGCTCCATCCGGGAAATCTCTGCGGCAGGCTCGTGTTCGCGGATCCTCGCTCGCTGCGCGACGGGAAACAGCGCCACCGCAAGCAACACGAACAGTGGCCCCGCGTTCACATCGGTCGCATCGCCGGCCCAGAACGGCCCGCCGAGACTCTGCCCGATGACCCAGTATGCGAGTGACACGGCGACGCCGACGATCAGCGCGGGCCGGCGCAGCGGCGTCCACACCCCGATCGCGACCGCCAGCGAGACGATCGCAAGCACGATTGCGATCGTCTCGCCATGGCCCTGCGTATGGCTCGCGATCGAGTCCTGGAACTTCGCCAGCGAGTGCGGCGACGCTTCGGCCATCCCCTTGATCATCTCGTGTGTCGCATCCCTGGCGCGGTTGACGTTCACCAGCCACAGCGCCGCCGCGGACGCCCACAGCACCGACCAGGCGTACAACCCTCCGCGGTCTCCAGCCGGGCCCATGCCGGCCGCCGAAGGCCCCTCCTCCCTGCTCGTCGGCCACACCAGCAGACCGACGATCGCGCAGAGGATCACCGCGCCCGGAGCGCCCATCAGCGGCGAGGGCAGCGTATGCGAGGTGAGACCGCCGAAACCCTCGCCGAACCACCACACGAACAGCGCCCAGCCGAAGGACACGAGCAGCGCGGGCTTCACCGTCTTGCGGCTCAGGATCAGCCCGAGCCCGATCGCGCACTGGACCTCGCCGGCAAGCGTGTTCCACAGCGTCAGGTCGTGCCCGTAGAAGCGAGCGAACGCCTTGATCGGAGCGCCGATGAACCCCGGCTGACCCGCGGCCACCGGTTCGATTATCTCGGTGATGAAGTTGTGCGTGTACATGAAGCTCTGAAACTGGAGCAGCCCATCGAGCAACCAGATCAGGCCGAGCGCGATCTGCACGCCGCGTGCCGAAGGCCTGACGCCGGGTGCCGAAGACCTGACACTTGCCGAACGTCTGACGCCGCGCGTCGAAGGTCTAAAGACAGGGCGCAGGCTCATCGCGCGGCAATGCTAACCCAGTCACGATCGGGCGGCACAGGTCTCGATCGCCACGGCTCGCACACCGCTCGCAGACCATCTCTCTCAGACCTTCTGCCTGTAAGATCGCGCCGTCATGGGCAGCATGAACATGAGCACGAGCCACGGTGTGGAACATGCGAGGTCGATCGGGGGCATGTCGATGAGCGCCGCTCATGGCACGACCAACATCCTCCCCGAGTGGCTGGCCGTGATCTGGACGCTCGTGTTCATTGCGGTCGTTGCCGTCCACGCGCTTCACCTGCGTGACAGCCACGGTCAGCGACGGCCCTGGCACTCGGGCCACGTGCTGATGGCGATCGGCATGGCGTTCATGTTCGCCCCGCCCTCGATCGACCACTTCAACGTCCCGAGCGGCTTCTGGCAGCTCGCGTTCGCCAACGGCGCGCTCGCGATCCTCGCCTGGATGCTCGCCCAAGCGCTCGCAGGGCGCGCGATCAACGTGCTCTGGCTGGTGATGGCGATCGACCTCGGAGCGATGGCCTACATGTGGTCTCCCAGCGGCTTTCAAAGCCCGATCACGTGGATCCTCGTCGTTTACTTCGCCGCGCAGTCCCTGCTGTGGGTGACCGACCGGATGCGCGACGTCGACCACAAGACGTTGTGGGGCGGCAGCTTCTCGGTCACGCCCGGTGGGGCGGTCGCGATCTCCGCGGCCGAACCGCTGGTCTGCTTTCGCGACCTGCGCATCTCGATGTTCGCGATGACGCTCGGCATGGCCTACATGTTCGCCGCCATGCAGCTGGCCCTGTAGCCGGGCTCTCGCTTATCAGCCGACGGGAATCGTGAACGAGCCGCGCAAAGCGCGATGGGCGCCGTCGGCTCCCGAGATCCGGAACGACCACTCCCCGCCCGAGAGGCGGGCCTGGCCGACGAAGTGCGCCGGGCCCGCCCGGTAGAAGCGGACCGTGGCCCGCTTGCCGGCGCCGGACGTCGCCGTCATCGCGATCGACGCGAGCGTCGGGTTGCCGGTCTCACCGACAAGGTAGACGTGCAGCGCGACGTTGCCGGGCTGCAACGGCAGCAAGTTCACGTCGAGGGTCTCACCGTCCGGCTCGGCGATCGTGTGTACGGCTTCTGAGGAACCGACGAAAGTATTGGGGTCGGCGATCACCATGCCGCCGAGGATCGCCGCCGGCATGATCGTGGCGAGCGTTAGGCTCGCGAGCCGTTGGCGGCGAGAGCGGACAGGCGTCGGCTTGCCCGGACGCCCGAAGCTCCGCAAGCGCAGGCTGTTCAGCACGACGGTGACGCTCGAGACGCCCATCGCCGCGCCGGCCAGGGTCGGGCTGAGCAGACCCGTGATCGCCAGCGGCAGCGCAATCAGGTTGTAGCCGAACGCCCAGCCCAGGTTTTGCAGGATGATCGCGTAGGTCTCGCGAGATAGCCGCAGCGCGCGCGCGACCCCGCGCAGGTCGCCAGAGACGACGCTGATGTCGGCCGCCTCGATCGCCGTGCCCACGCCGGTCCCCATCGCGATCCCGAGATCGGCCTGCACAAGCGCCGCGGCGTCGTTCACGCCGTCGCCGACCATCGCGACGCGCTGCCCCGTGTCCTGCAGGCGGGCCACCTCGGCGACCTTCGCGTCCGGACTGACGCCCGCCAGCACGTGCGTGATGCCGACCTGCGCCGCGACCGACGCGGCCGCGCGGGGGTTGTCCCCGGTGAGCATCGCAACATCGATACCCATCCGCTCGAGTCCCGCGATCGCCGTTGCCGACTCCGGCTTGATCGTGTCTCCAAGCGCGAGCGCTCCGACGAGCTTCCCGTCGCGCTCGACCACGACCGCCGTGCGCCCCGCTGCCTCCCACTCGTCGAGCACCGCCGGTCGATCGAAGATTCCGTGCGCCGGATCCTCCGTTTGCCGAGGGCGCCCGACCCATACCTTCGCGCCACCGACCTCGGCGCGAACACCCCGGCCTGGCAACGCCCGGAACTCGACCGCGGAGGCGATCTGAAACGCTTGCGCTCGCGCGGAGTCGACGATCGCCATCGCCACCGGATGCTCCGAGCCCGCCTCGGCGGCGGCGGCGAGCGCGAGCACAGCGTCGCGATGCTCTCCCGGCGCCGCCCACACGTCGCTGAGCGACAGCTCGCCGGTCGTGATCGTTCCCGTCTTGTCGAGCACGATCGTGTCTATCTCCTGGCTGCGCTCGAGAATCTCCGCGCCGCGGATCAGCAACCCGAGGCTCGCCCCGCGCCCCGTGCCCACGAGAATCGCGACCGGCGTGGCCAGGCCCAGGGCGCAGGGACAAGCGACGACGAGCACGGCCACGGCCGCGAACAGCCCGCGCTCGGGCTGCCCGGCAAGCACCCAGGCGAGCGCCGTCGCCGAGGCGAGCGCGAGCACCGCGGGCACGAACACCCTCGCGATCCGATCGGCGAGACGCTGAATCTGCGGCTGGGAGGCCTGCGCCCGTTCGACCAGCTCGACGAGCTTTGCAAGCGCTGTATCGGCGCCCACCGCTGTCGCCCGGGCACGCAGCACACCGTCGACGTTCATCGTTGCGCCCGTCAACGTCGCGCCGTCGCCCTTCTCGACCGGCAGCGACTCGCCCGTCAGCATCGACTCGTCCACCGCCGATGAGCCGGACACGACGATGCCGTCGACGGGAACCTTGTCGCCCGGGCGCACCAGGAACAGGTCGCCGCGGCGCACCGCCTCGACCGGCACGAGCCGCTCCGCCGCGCCGGGATCGGCGGAGTCCAGCAGGCGCGCCTGCTGCGCGCCGAGCATCGTCAGCTCGCGCACCGCGCGACCCGCCCGGTTGCGGGCGGTCGCCTCACACCAGCGCCCGACGCAGAGGAACGCGATGATCACGGCCGGGATGTCGTAGTGCAGATGGGCGTTGAACTCGCCACCCGGCCCGCCGTGGACATGGACGTTGGGAGCGATCAGCAGCTCGACCGTCGCATAGACGAACGCCGTCAGCGTGGCGAGTGCGACCAGCGTGTCCATGTTCGTCGTCCGCGCCCGCGCCCGCTCCCAGGCGCCGCGCAGAAACGGCAGACCGCACCAGAACTGGATCGGCACGGTGAGCGCCGCTACGATCCAGCGCGCCGTGACGTCTTGGGGCACGGAGTAGGTCAGCGCCACGACCACGGCGGCCAACGGGACCGCCAGCAGCACCCGCCGCAACCATCCAGCGCGATCGGTCGCCTCGGCCGCCTCGATCTCGGCCACCGTCTCGGCCGGGGTTCGCGCGCGCCCATCGAACGGCTTCGCGCCATAGCCCATGTGCTCGACCAGCTCGACCAGCCGCTGCGCATCGACGTTCTCCGGGGCGACATCGACGGTGGCGCGCCCGGTCGCGAAGTTGACCGTCGCCTCGGCCACCCCCGGCGCGGCGGCGAGCGCCCCCTGAACCCGCGCTGCGCACGACCCGCAGGACATGCCGGTCACGTCGAGCTCGATCACCTCGCGTGCTTCTGTTGGCTCGGCCACCACAGGCGGCTTTGCGATCTGGCTGGTGCTCATGTGCAGGACTCCATGTCAAGACTCGCGGCCTATCACCGACCGTCCTATTTCAGCACGCGGCGACGCTGAACCCCGAGGCAGCCCCCGGTCGACAACTCTGGCCTACTCCTCGATCAGCCGCCGGTGCATCGCCCAGCGGCTCAGCTCGTGGCGGCTGGAGAGTTGCAGCTTGCGCAGCACTGCGGAGACGTGCGCCTCGACGGTCTTCGCCGAAATCGAAAGCTGGGCGGCGATCTCCTTGTACATGTAGCCGCGCGCGATGTGCTGAAGCACTTCGCGCTCGCGCGGCGTCAACAGGTCCAGCTCCGGATCGACCTGCGCGGCCGGGATCTCGCCCGCGAATGTGTCGAGCACGAAGCCCGCCAGGCGGGGCGAGAAGACGGCGTCGCCGTCGCGCACGCGACACACCGCGTCGGCCAGCTGGGCGGCGGAGATCGTCTTGGTCACATATCCGCGTGCGCCGGCGCGGATCAGCGCGATCACGTCTTCGGCCGCGTCGCTGACCGACAGGGCGAGAAAGCGGACGGCCGGACGGGTCTCAGCGACACGCCGGATCACCTCCACCCCACCGCCCCCGGGCATGTGCACGTCGAGCAGCACGACCTCCGGCTCGAGCTCCTCGATCGCCTGCACGGCGCCCTCCACGTCGCCGCTCTCGGCCACGACCTCAATCTCCCGGCCGAGGCTTGCGCGCACACCGGCACGGAACAGGTCGTGATCGTCGACGATCACGACCCGGACCCCCGATCCGCCACCGCCACTCATGGCTGGTCCCCGCGATCGAGGACGATCTCGACCTCCGTGCCCCCGCTCGGCGACGAGCGCACCGTCGCCGCGCCGCCGGCGCGCTGCATCCGCCCGAGAATCGACTCGCGCACGCCGCGCCTCGCCTGCGGCACGGTGGCTAGATCGAAGCCGGCGCCGCGATCGCGCACGAATACCTGGACGCGCTCCGCAGAGAGCTCGGCATAGACGGAGACCGGGGTATCGCCGGCGAACTTCAACGCGTTCAGCATCGCCTCGCGGGCGGCCCCGACCGCTGCGCCTGAGCGTTCGTCGAGCGGGCAGGCGCCGACGGCCACGACCTCGATCGAACCGCCTGCCACCGCCTCAACCTCTGCCGCCACCGCCTCGAGCAGGGTCGCGTCGAGCCTGTCGCCCAGCGCGCGCGAGTCCCGGTCCGTCAGCCAGCCGCGCAGCTCGCGCTCCTGCCGGCGAGCCAGCGCCGCCACCTGCTTGGGATCCTCGGCGCTCCGCTGGATCAGCGCCAGCGTCTGCAGCACCGAGTCGTGCAGGTGCGCCCCCACGTCGGCGCGCTCCTGGGAGCGGATGCGCTCGGTCCGCTCGGCCGCGAGGCTGCGCGCGAGACGGCGCCAGGACGGAGCGAAGATCAACGCGACGGCGACCAGCACGGCGAGCGCCGCGAGCGCCGCCTCGCCCGCCGGGCGGATCGCCCCGTTGGCCCACAGGAAGACGAACCCCGCGGCGAGCACGAGCGCGATGCCGAGGCCGCCGCGACTCACTTCGGGCCGGCCGAGCGCGCGCACGCGCACCGGCGATATGTGCGCGGACGGCTCGCGCGAGGGCGAGGGCAGCTCGTGCGGCCGCCGGAACGGCTCGCCCGGTGGCGGGGACGGCTCGTAGAAGCGGTGGGCAGCCCACCCGCGCCGCCGCCGCGGCGCGACACCGGGCGCGCGCCAGATCAGCAGCGCGCCGAGCGCGGCGACAGCCGCGGGCCAGACGACCGCATCTCCCGGCCAGGGGCCGGTCGCGCGCGCGAACAGCAGGCCGCTACCGGCCAGCAGGACCGCGCCGAGCGCGATTCTTCTAGTGTCTCGATTCAAAAATTCGGTCAGTGTTTTCCGGATGGATGGGCGTGATCTGACGTTCGACGGTATCGGTCGGTGTGCCGTAGCACATGGGCCGATGGCGGAGGACGTCAGGCGCGTCCAGGCGCCGGGAAAGGCCACCGAATTTTTGAATCGGGACACTGGACCCCCCGCGCCGCGGGCTCCTCAGGTGAGACATAGCGGTTGATCATCTCAGTCGCGGCCGCGACGACGATCGCTGCTCGCGAGGCCATCGGCGAGCAGGATCGCGCCCAGCGCACCGACCAGGACGGGCGCCGTGTAGGCAAACCCGAGGTCGATGCTGCCGGCGGCGTCGAGCACGAGCAGCACGCCCAACACGACGAGCGCGATGCCCGTCATCAGAGCATTCATGTTCGGCGAGCGCCTCATCGACTCGCTCCCGTCGCATCGCAGGCTTCGTTCGTGCCGAGGTCAGCTCGATGGACATGGCTGCCAAAACCACCACCGCCCCAGCCCCCCCAACCGCTCCAAGCCCGTTCGACGGGGTGATCGGCCACGAGCAGCGCGCCCAGCCCGACCCGCCCTTCCAACATCAGGCGCGGCGTGCTCGCCGGCGAGGATGGTCGCTGCGACCAGTCGACGTCCAGACCTCCAGATCTGTCTTCGAGCGCGCCGACATAGCCACCGCCGACTCGTGCGCCGGTCTCGACGCAGACACCGCGTGGCACGAGCACGACGAGCTCACCGATCCCGAGCCGAACGTGGAGCTTGGTGCTTCCCGGCGGAAACGCGATCCCACGCAGGTCGACTTCGAGCCGGCCCGCGCCGAGCCGGTAGCCGTCACGTACTTCACTCAGGGTGCGCGGACGGTAGGCGCGTTCGCCCATGCCGCCATGCAGGTCGACGTGTGCCGCGGCGATCACCGCCACCGCCAGGGCAAAAGCCCCGGCCGGCAACACCAGCCTGCGCGCCCAGCCGGTGAACGATGCGACCGCGAGCACGGCGCCGAGCGCGACGACCGCCCAGGCCGCCACACGCTCGTCGATCCCCGCGAGCCACGCTCCCGCCACCGCCAGCAGGATCGCCTCGACCGCCAGTGCCGTGCCGAGCGCGAGCAGGCCGAGGAGCCGCCGGTCCCCGCTCGTGCGCCAGCGCTCAGCAGGCCCTCGCAACCGTTGCCAGATCAGCGCGGCGACGCCCCCCACGAGCGCGAGCCAGCCAAGACCCACGCCAAACCTCCAGGAGCCGCCGAGCCCAGCGCGAGCGGCCGCGTTGAGAGCGATCCCCACCGCCACGACCACCACGACGACGCCGAGGACGGTGCGCCAGGCCGAACGCGGCAGATGGATCGGCGCGCGGCTTACGCCCTCCTCCGGTGTCAGCAGCAGGAACGCGAGATACAGCGCGATTCCGACGCCCGAGAAGATCGCGAGTCCGACGAACGCGATGCGAAAGATGATCGGGTCGACGTCGAAGTAGGACCCCAAGCCGCTGCAGACGCCGCCGATCAGGCGTCTACGTCGCGTGCGGATCAGGCGCGGGCGGCGGGTGGGCTCTTGCTCGTCGCTGGACATGTGGACAGTCTCGACCCGCTGAGCGACTTGCGCAATTGGGGATGTCCCTGACGCAGCCCGGCTGATTCTCGACGGTGTGGAGTGGTATGTGGCGCCGGGTGCACTGTCGCCGCTGCCCAGCCAGGCAGGCTCCCCACAGGCTCAGTTGCTCGAAACGCTCACGCCCCGACGAGCATCTCGAGCTACGGCGACTGGGCCGAGCGACTTATGTCGAAGCGCTATGGGTCCTGGGCCTTTCCTATTCAGCGCAAAGTCGTGTTTTGGTCTTTGCTCAACAAGAGGGAACGCGACGACCGCGGACCATTCTTGACCTGGTTCGGCGATGGAGCACGATGCGCGATCCTGCGTGGGGGGTGACGATTACGCTCCGCCAGCGGGCTCGCTCCATCCGCCGGCCAGCAGGATGGAGCGTCATCTCCGAAAGCACCGTGCGCAGCACGGTCTTCAGCTCGAGCGTGGCGATGTGCTGGCCGGGACAGCGCTTTCTGCCTCCTCCCCACGCCAGCAACGTGGATGTGGTTGGCGTCTCGAGGAACCGCTCGGGGCGGAACTTGTGCGGCTCGGGATATCGGTGGGAGTCGTGATGGGCGAGGTAGATGCATCCCAACAACTGTGTCGGCGGACTGTACGTCCAGCCTCCGATTTCGATCGGGCGAGCCACGGCGCGTGGTATGGCGAAGAGGAACACTGGACGGTGGCGCAAGACCTCATGGACCGTCGCTGTGAGGTACGTTTCGCTGGCTTCGTGGTCGATCTCCTTGGTGAGCCGTCCGAGCGCTACGGGGCTATGCGCGAGGAGCTGGAACGCCCAGGCCAGCTCGGATGCGGTCGTCTCGTGTCCCGCGATGATGAGGCTCATGATGTTGTCACGGACTTGCTGCGTCGACATCACAGAGCCATTCGCGTTGCGCGTTTCCAGGAGCATCCCAAGCACATTCTCTGGGCTTGTGGTGCCGCTGCGCCGGTCTTCGATCAGAGCGAAGATCAGCCGGTCGACCTCTTCCCGCTGTCGCACAAAACGCTCCCAGATTCGACGTCCGGGACCATGTCGCAGCAGGGGCTCTGGAAACACCGCGCTTCCGGTCACCTCCAACATTGCCAGCAATCGCTTGCGCAGCTCCCGTAGATCGCCCTCGAACGCGGACCACGCGCCGAAGGTCGTGCGGAGCATGACCTTCAGCGTCAACACGCGTAGGTGTGGATGCAGAGCGAAAGGAACATCTTGGGGCCACGAGGCGACCTCTCGTCGCACGATGTCGGTCACGAGATCTGTGTGTCGCTGCACGACCCTTCCGTGAAAGGCCGGCAGTATCGCCTTGCGACCGCGTAGATGCTCATCCTCCTCTGAGAGCATAAACGACCGTTTGCCCACGAGCGGCTCAATCGTATCGGCGCCCTTGCCTGGATGGAGCACGTCGGGGGGCGCGGCGAACATCGCTTTGATGTCTTCGACGTTCGACAGGAACACCAAGGGAGGATGGCTTGTCACATTGAGAGTAAAACGGGGGCCGTATCGATCGCGACATCGGTCCAAGTAGGCTAGCGGTGCGCTCCAGATCACAAACGTCTGCGCGGGACGCGGCAATGGCGAGCCTGGCGGAAGCGAACCGATGGCCGCCGGAGGAAGCAGTGCCGATCGCGAGGAGCGCAGACGGTGCGCTGGTGGGGTCGCGGGCCGCAGGTGTGCGGCTCGCCAGAGTCGCAGGATTGGCATCGACAGGCAGGTGAGCGATCCGCCTGCGCTCGCCACAGCCAGTGTTTCCGAGCGCCCACTTGATATGCGCTTGGGATACTTGGACAAGTACATCGCGACCATGCAGGCAACGACGGTCGTGTGGCGGTAGCCGTCGCGCAGGCGACTGACTTCGCGCACTGACCGATCGACGATCGTGCGCAAGCGCTGAAGGGCAATCTCGGCGTTCTCGTAGTGCGATATGTAGCTGTGACCGCCGCTGGCAACGTCGTCGAACTGGTCGACGTAGCTGTCAAGCATCACAGTCGCCAATGAGACCCATGGGAAGTACGCGGAATGGGTCATTGCGACATCGCTTGCCTCACACGAGACGTCGGCGGCAAGGGCCAGGAGCGGGTGCGGCGGGTAGCCGCTCGCGGCGGCGGTGAACTCAAACCAATCAAGCGCCCGCTCTCTGGATGAGGACTTCTGCTCGGCCCAGGATCTGAGCGTCGCGTCACGACGCTCATGATCGAGATCGTGGTTCGCGCTCTGGATCGAGCAAAGGGTCACTCCGGCGAGCACGTGGGCGCGGACGAGCTCGTAGGAAGGCAGCATCTGGCAGAGTTCGCGACAGGTCTCTACGAGGCCATCCAGATAGCCTGCGTCGTCTTTCCAGGGATGGTGTCGGTAGTAGTCCGAATGTGGGATGTCTGGGTTGAGTGCCTCCACGAGCGCCAGATGCAGCTGTTGAGCGTTCCGTTCTCCGGTGTCGCGCTCGCTGACGTTGTCCAGGAAGTCCCAGATCGTTTGGTATGCAACGAGCAGTCGCAGGAGGCGCAGATCACGGTGTTTGGGCAGCACCCAGAACAGCGCTGCCCCCTCTGCGTGGTCGCGCTTGTAGGTGAGCGAGTCGAGCGCGTCTTCGCGTAGCGGGCGATCCGGAATCCTTTCCGCGCGAGCTCGCCAGCGACGCAGCTCACGCGAAACTTCGGGGATCCCCCAGAGCAGCTGTCTGCTCGCCACTATCAGGAGCGCCTTGGCCTGCTCGAGACAGAGAGGGGCCGGGTTGCTGTTGCCAAATTCCGGGATAGTTCCTGAGCTTAGAAGAACTTTGACTGGGAGCCCGCTGTACGGCGGCCCGTCAGAGCGCGGCGCGATCTTCATCAGCCGCACTCTCTAACGACTGCTGCGGACGTTTCTCGGTGGCCGCAGACTCGCCCCCGAACGCCGCCGACAGCCGCCGCGTCGCGTCCGCACGCGACTTGTAGTGCATGTAGAGCTGGGTAGTGGAGAAGTCCGAGTGCCCCATCCGCTCCTGCAGCTCGCGCGGGTCGGCCGTGCGGATCCTTGCCAATGACCGCGAGCAGATCGGATCAGCCTCGGATCAGCGCCGAATCCTACCGGAAGCCGGGGACAGATTGGGACAAAGTAGACAAAACGTCTATTCAGCCCAAACAAGAAACCACCAATTTGCTGGCCTTTCGTAATGCCCCGGCTCGATTCGAACCAGCGACCTGCGGATTAGAAGTTGCTCATTTGGGGTCGCTTTTGGCCTGGTTGAGCCAGGTTTGGTCGGGTTGGGTGGGGGTTGGTGGGGTCATATTTGTCGAGTCGGGGACGGGCCTGGGGACAGATACATGAATACGAGGGTCGGTCGGCGTTATTCCAGCGGCTTTCGGGAAGGCCATCATGCGGGCTTGACGGCCGCCACTTCGCCAACTAAACTGTTCCTTGCTAGGAGTTGTTTATGCCAGGAACTGTCGATACCCCCATGCTCACCCGCCGCGAGGCCGTCGAGATCGCACATGTCCCACTCGGCGCGCTCGACAAGGCGATCGAGCAGAACATCGTGACCGTCCACAAACGCCGCGACCACAGCTGGCTGCGCAGCGACGACGTTGGAGTCGTCGCTCTGCTGCAAAGGACTGCGCTCCCACTGCCCATCACCGTGAAGCGGAAGATCAGGCGATGGGTCCGTGAGACAGAGCCTTACCGCACGGGAAACGACACCGAGCTGCAGATCAGCGACGCACTGATCGTGCGCTGGTCATCCGACATCAGCGAGACCGTCCATGCAGCCGAAAGCTATGCGAGGCTGCGCGAGCAATGGATCGAGATCAACCCGGCCATCAAGGGCGGCGAGCCCGTGATCCGCGGCACCCGCATCGGTGTACGCGCCATCGCACAACGCCTCGACAGCGGCGACACCATCGCGACCCTGACCGAGGACTATCCGCAAGTTCCCGCCGAGGCGTTCCAAACGGCCCTCACGTACGCACGAGCACACCCACGGCGCGGCAGGCCCGCACGACCCTGGCGGGAAGCCCATGAGGCTCTGGATCGACGAGGACCTCTCCCCCTCGCTGGTTGACGTCGCGCACCGCCACGGCCTCGATGCCACCTGCAACCGCGACCGCGCACTGCTCGGCGGCTCCGACAGCGAGGTCATGCGACGCTGCATCGTTGAGGATCGCACTCTTGTCACGAACAACTACGGCGACTTCCGCCGACTATGCGAGAGCCAGACCGCACATCCCGGCCTCATTGTTCTCCCCACCCCCTCCCGAGAAAAGCAACAGGAACTGCTCGACATCGCCCTGGAACACATCGAGCTACAGACGAAGACAGCCGGCGCGTCCGACACAGGCGAGTTCATGATCAACCGTGTTGTCGAGGTCGCGGAAGATCGAAACTGCGAGGACTTTCCGCTGCCAGATCCAAGATAGGCCCAATTGAGAACCGCCGATGTTCGCGGGGTCTCGACTCGGTCTGGGACTGACCTGCGGCCGGGAGCGCCGAGCCGGGACAATGCCAGACAACTGCTGCCTGTTCCTAACGCGCGAGCCTGATTGCGACAGTGGTATCCGCTGGCAGATGTGAACCGCGGCTCGGCTTCTGCTGGGCGACATGGAGTCGGTCGTGACGCGCGTGGGGGTTGGTGACGCGCCCGAGCTTACAGTGCGCTCGAGTGAGGAGCAATCGTGCACCATTGAGAGTGTGGCCGACGAGTGCCGGGACGACGCACTGAGGCGGGGGCCTAGGCACCGCCTCAGTCACCCGCTGTGCTGCTTCTTGAGCTGCGCGCTCCTGTGCTTCTTCAGCATGTTTCGCCGCTTGATATTCGGCGACTCTCTGTTCACTGGATAGTTGGGCCCGTTCGGCCCCTCCAGCATTGGGTTGTTCGTACGGGCTGATTGTATTTTTTGGCAGTGGCAATTCGGGGGGAACTTCGAGCCTGCCGCGCCGAGAGACTTCGCCCGAGGAGTTGATCGCGCTCACTCCAAACCAGTAGGAGCCAGCCTTCAGGCCGGTCAGCTTGAGTGTAACTTCTTGGCCTTCGAAGTCTGCTGCCAGAATGCCTTCCGTCCGTTGGGGTTGCGACAGGGGTTCGCATAGCGACAAGGATTCGCTGATCCGACATTCCAGACTGATTTCGTAGGTCGTCTTCAAGCCCTCAGGATAGATCAGCGCTCCCACGGTTACTTCGGCACCGATCCCCGAACTCGTCCAGCCAATCATCGGGCGGCCAGCTTCGGACGCCAAGGCCGGTGCGCACAAAAACACACCACAACCCAAAATGACGCACAGATCCATCGCCAGCCAGCGAATACAGGAATAGCAAGACCTATTCATCGAGCCACATATTGCGGAGTCTCGTTGCTCAGTCATCCTGACTGCTAACGATATCCGGTTCCAGCGGGCGAAGCCCTTCAGAACGGGTGCGGCACCTGTGCCTACCCACTCCGGACAACGAGCGCTCGCTCCTTCCAACCAGGTTTTTGCGGCTGGATTCGAACCAGCGACCGGTGGATTAGAAGTTGCTCATTTGCAGGGATTTTGTGCTTGGTAAAGCCAGGTTTGATCGGGTTGGGTGGGGGTCGGTGGGTCATATTTGCCGAGTCGGGGACGGGTGGCGGGACAAGGTCGCAAATACGAGGGTTGGCGGGAGCACCACGATGCCGGCGACGGCAGTTCCGCTTGTCCTCCGAACAGCACCGTTTGCGGGCCGTCAATAGCGACGTCACGCCGCCTGCGAAGCAGAAGCGAGCACCCATCGTTAGCAGGCGCCCGGACTCGAATCAGAGCTCCAAGGGGTGCTGGTGGATCGAGGATGTCCAAATCGCACGCACAACAGACCTCACCCCCGTTTACCCGAGGGGTTGGAATCGAGCCGCGTCATCCGGACCAAGCGCGCCCTCGCCGGCACCGTCGGCAACATACTCGTGGTAGTCGACCAGCCAATGCGCCTTCGTGAGTACACCTGCGTTGCTGTTCTGTCCCAGGGCGAGCGTTGTCCGAACCAGTTTTGCGTGAATTGCCAGCAGTTCCGCGTCGAGGTAGTGCACGAAGATCTCCCCGTCCCGGTCGCGAAGAAGCTGCGACGTAATTGAGGTCGCGACCACTGAATCGCAGTCTTGATGGTTGAGACACCAATCCAGCAAGTTTCCACTCATCAGGATTCTCGGTACTTGCGCGCGCTTGCTCTCAAGTTCGTAGGCCTTTACGAGTGCCATCGAAAAAAGACGACCGCCTTGCGCGTAGTGCCGTCCGAAGTCGACACCGCCTCGCACCGATATCCCACGTTCGGCTAGCAGACGCTGCAGATCACGTGCAGTCGTGACCAACGCGTTTACACCGCTTGGCGTGAACGTCGACGATATGACAACCGAGTCCGAGAACTGCGCTAGCTCCAGACCTGTATCCCCAACTCTTGCCTCAACGAGGGCGAGCGCCTCGAGGATGAGCGGAAGATACCTCGGCTCCTCCATCCCGGCGTCCGTTTCCACCATGCCGCGGAATCCCAGGAAATCTATGAATCCGACTACGGCGTGGGGCAGCACAGACGAGGCCAGCGGTGGCTACTCAGACACGGGAACAGCGTCGGCAAGTGGAGCAGTCGGAGTCGCATCAATGAGCGACTGAGCAAGGCTGTAGTGCGTGTCGCGAAAGTCCTCGAGCCGCTCCTCTGTCTGCTCCCATACGACTCCTCGAAAGTCAGCCTCCGCCTTCTCGATTCGCCATACTGGCTTGCCAACCGCGAGCATGATGGGACCTAGACCCGAGAAGTCGGGAATTGAGGCCACCGTTGGGTCCTCGTTTAGGCCAGGCGCCACGATATCGGGGTCTCCGGAGACAGTAACGAGACCGGGTAGCAGTTCAGTCTGGGCCCTATCGGCAATCCTCTCCATCCATATCTTGAAACTACGCTTGGGCTCTTTCGCATACCGCTGGTACCGCTGCATAACGAGACCGTGGAGCACAGGCGCCCCGGCAGAAATGTTGAGCCCCATCTCGCGGAAATCGTCGACGACCTGATGATGATCTTTGATCCACCTACCGAGGATACGAGTTAGCGAACCGATCGCCTGATAATTGAAGCGGTCGGGTGCAACCGGCACTAGAAAGCGATCGCACGCTAGGAAGAAACTACGGGTCAGCGCTCCAGCGCTTGGGCCAACGTCAACTATTACAAAGTCGAACCCTCCCGTATCGGCAAGCCTGCGAAGCATATCGTGAACCGCTACGTACGTTCGTCGTTGATGCATCTCGTCGGTAACTCGCTGCGCGTGTGCTTGGGACAGGCGATCCTCCGCTTCATTGAGGTCGATGTCGCCGCGGAAGAGACGGAGCATGCCGTCTGTCCCAACATCTACTAGATCGATCGCGTTCACGTCAACATCTGGACGGTCCCCGTTAAACCGGGGGCGCAGCGCTTCCAACAGCGTCGTCCCCGGCAGATCCCCAAGCTCGCCCGTCTTCTCCGTCTTCTCATCAAGCTCACTAAGGAGCGGTGATAGCGCGAGCTCCGTGAGGTTGCACTGCGGGTCGGCATCGACGAGCAAGACACGCGAACCGCAATGCTCAACGAGCGCATGCGCGAGGTTGAAGGAGGTCGTTGTCTTCGACACGCCACCCTTGTGGTTGTAGAGCGTAATGATTGAAGCCATCAAGATTAGGTTACCTGGACCTCCGGCGCACACTATTCCAGAAAGTCCTATTTTGGATCGCGGCTCTTCGAGGCTCCACAGGTTCTTTCGGTTAGCACGAGCGCGCAAACTGTCAGGAGCACTCGGAGACAGGCCGTGCTAATCCTTGAGCTGCTCCCTGAGCCACCCTTCCGACATGCCTCGC
The DNA here is from genome assembly GCA_963784875.1 of uncultured Solirubrobacterales bacterium. GTDB lineage: Bacteria > Actinomycetota > Thermoleophilia > Solirubrobacterales > Solirubrobacteraceae > Palsa-744. Next base: position 108,611 of record CAWATE010000002.1, on the reverse strand, counting down.
GTAAAGCGGATATGCCGCCCGACCCGCAGGCACGGGAGCCGCTTTTCCCGTACGGCTTCGTAGATCCAGCTCCGCTTGACGGCGAGCAGCCGGGCGGCTTCCTCGGGGCGGAGCAGAGGACCATCGAGCTGTGGGTGCGGGAGGGTCTGAGGTTGATCCGGCGGAGTAGCTCATAGGGGTATAGACCGACAAGGCGCCCGATCGGCCAACGAGTTCACGACGCCCTCGCGCCGCATAGCAACAACCAGCAGCGACCCCTCCCGACCGGCGTCGATACGCGCCCACGACCGAGCCGCGGAAACCCCTGCCCCTCCCCCACGACGCCCGCGCAAGCGCCGCAGCACTCCCCCAGCCCCGTGTAGCCCCGATGTCAGGACAGACAACATGCACAAGGGTGTGCCGGCTGTCGAGTTGGATGGCCGGTTCGACGCGCTGGTGGTCAGTACAAGCATGATGACCGCAGCCAGCATCGCTGCCGGGAAGGGCGGCGGCTACGCGCGCTACCTGGAGGGCAAGACGATCGCGCCCGAGCGCGGCGACTACTACCTGACGCCGGACGGGGAGATGGCGCGAGGCGCCCGGCCGCTGGCTGTCCGATCGAGCAGACGCTGGCCAGGCTCGGCATCGATCCGGACGCGCCGGTCGACGGGCGCGAACTTCATCGCGCTGATGGAGGGCCGCCACCCGCGCACCGGCCGCTGGCTGCGCCCGGAGGGCGCGGACGGCGAGCGGGGCGGCGGGATCGACGTGACGTTCAGCGCGCCGAAGTCCGTGTCGGTCGGTGTGGGCGCTCGGCGACTCCGTGGCAGCGTGAGCAGATCGAGGCGGCGCACGCCAAGGCGGTCGAGCGGGCGGTCGCGCTACCTGCGCGAGAGCGGGTGCCGGTGGTGCGCCGCCGCTACGGCGGCGCAGGTCGTCGAAGAGCACGCGAAGGATGTGATCGCGGCCGAGTACCGCCACACGACCGCCAGGGGAGTGAGCGGCGCGCGAGGCGCCCGACCCGCAGCTGCACAGCCATGTCGTCATCATCGGCGCGGTGCGCGAGGACGACCGGATCGTGGCGGTCGCGTCGCGCCCGATCTTCCGCGCGGCGCGCGAGCTGGGCGCGTTCTACCGCTCCGCGCTGGCCGAGGAGCTGACACGAGCAGGGCTACGCGATCGAACGCAGGCACCGGCAAGGACGGCCGCTACTTCGAGATCGCGGGCGTGCCCGCGCGGCCTGCTGCGAGGACGTTCTCCGGGCCGCACACCGCGAGGTCGGCACGGCGGCGGAGCGCTTCCGCGCCAAGTCACGGCCGGCGCCCGAGCGCGGAGAGCTGCGCGACCTCGCGCTCGAGAACCGCCGGGCGAAGCAGCTCGACGACCCGCGGCGATCTGCAGCGGGCATGGGCTGAGACGGGCGACCGTCACGCGTTCGGGCCGGACGAGGCGGCGCGGCTGGTCGGGGCGCCCGAACACGAGCCGGCAGAGCGAGCGGTCGAGGATCGCATCGAAGCGAGGCTGACCGAGCGCGAGGCGGTGTTCGACGCGCGGGAGCTGCGCGCCGTCGCGCTGGAGCAGACGGCCGGCGAGCTGGGACCAGATGAGGCGCTCGTGGTGGCACGCGAGATGATCGGCGATCGGCGCGTGCTGACGCTTGAGGGCGGGCGGATGACGACGCTCGCGGTGCGCGCGCAGGAGCAGGCGATCGAACGCCGCGCAGCGCTGCTTGCCGAGCCGGCCGGCCGGGATGTCGGCGATCCCGCACGCGCACGCGCGACGCGGGAAGTCGCCGAGCGCATCGGGGCGCCGCTGAGGCGCGGAGCAGCAGCCGGCGCTGCTGGCTCTGACCGGCCCCGAGCGACTCGGCGTGCTCGTCGGCCCCGCGGGCACCGGCAAGGGTGTCGTGATCGACGCGGCCGCGCGCGCAGAGCAGCTCGCCGGACGGCAGGCGCTCGGCATCGCCGTCTCGGGTTCCACCGCCGAGCGCCTTGGAGCGGACAGCCCGGCGCTCGCCGGACGCACGCTGACCGTCGACGCGCTGGTCGCACGAGCGAACACGCGGCACGTCGATGTCGGCGCCGACACGACGGTCTTCCTCGACGAGGCCGGCATGGTCGACCACAAGCGCTTGGACGCCCTCACCGAGCTTGATCGAGCGCTCGGGAGCGAAGCTGATCGCGGTCGGCGACGGCAAGCAGCTCCCGTCGATCGGCCCCGGCGGCATGTTCGACCGCCTCGCCACCCACACGCCGACGGTGGAGCTCGCAGACATCCGCCGCACCACGCGACCCGGACGAGCGAAAAGCGTGGGCGGCGCTCCGCAACGGCGAACCGGAGCGCGCGATGGCCCACTACATGAGCCCGCGGACAGCTGCACCTCACCGACACCCGCGACGAGGCCGGCGAGGCCGCCGTGCAGCGCTGGGCGCGCTCACCGAGACGCGCGACCCCCTGCGCGAGGTCGCGCTGATCGCCGACGCCTCGAACAAGGAGATCGACCGGCTCAACGCCCGCGCCCAACACCTACGAGGCGAGCGCGGCGAACTCGGCGACCACGAGGCCATGCTGCCCGGCGTGCACTACGGGCTGCGCGAGGGCGACCTCATCGCGTTCACCGCCCAGCACCGGCCACCGGGACAGCCACGCGTCGAGAACGGCGCCCGCGGCGAAGTCACGCCATGTCGACGAACACGGACACGTATCGGTCACGCTCGACGGGTCAGACCGGCACGTCAAGCTCGGCGCACGAGGACCTCGACTCGCTGCGGCTCGCCTACGCCCAGCACGTCTATCGCCAGCAGGGCGCCACCGTCGAGCGCTCCGTCGTCGTGACCGGCGGCTGGCAGACCAGCAAGGAGACCTCCTACGTCCAGGCCAGCCGTGCCCGCAAAGGCACCGACTGGTTCCTCGCCCGCGACGAGCTCGGCCACACCGGACAGGACGCCACGCGCATCAGGCGCCTCGCCGACGCCATGCGCGGCAGCCGCGCCCAAACCCCGTCCCTCGCCCACCCCGAGCGGCCCGACCACGCTGGGGATCGGGCTTCGACCGCGGCCCGACGAGAGTCCTGCACCCAACATCGTGGCTCACGCGACCTCTACGGAGTCGCGAGCGCACGCCCGACCGTAACGTGGGTCGAGGGCGCTGAGCAGTTACGCGCCGACCAGCGCAGGAGCCACTGTGTCCGAAGCGACGTGGACGATCTCCGGGACCGTGATCGTGATCTCGCCCTCGCGCTCGATCAGCGACTTGGCGCCGACGATCGTCACGCCGACCAGATGTCCGGTGCCGTCGAAGCGCAGCGCATGCCCCTCGGGCGACTCGTCGAAGTCCACAGCCGTCGACGGATCACCTATGTGCAGGTAGAGCACGTCGACGTCCGCGTCATAGAAGACGTTGTCAAAGGTGGATGAGCCGATGGTGATCGTCATGGCATTGATCTCCTTGCGTAGGCCGTAACGATGTGCCCACGCCCTTCAGCGTAGGCTACGACGACCTTCAGCCAATTGCTAGGCGTGTCCGTCTCGACGTAGTACCACTCCTCGTTGGCCGACCTGCCCGGCATGTGCTGATCCGGGGCCTGTACGGCTCGCAGTAAGACCTGCTCGAGCATCTGGATATCGGGATGGCGCTCGACGATGTGATTCCACCGCTCGTCGGTCAGCTCGACCGTCCTCCCGTTGGGGTCGTCGATTGCCGCGCGAATCGTCACGACGATACCCCCGACGCCACCGCTATGTCCTGCTGATCGGCGGCGCCTGCACCAAACGCCGCGGACAGCCGCCGCGCCGCATCCGCGCGCGGCTTGTAGTGCATGTAGAGCTGGGTGGTGGAGAAGTCCGAGTGCCCCATCCACTCCTGCAGCTCGCGCGGATCGGCCGTGCGGATCGCGACGCTGCCGAACGTATGGCGCAGATCGTGGAAGCGCAACGGCCGCAGCCCGGCCGTGTCACGCGCGCGCTTGAAGCGCCGCCGCAGAGCAGACCCGTCCAGGTACTCCCCACCCCGACCGACGAACACCAAATCATCGGGACCACTCCAACGCTTGCGGGCGCCCAGCCGCGCGAGCGCCTGCGCGGCCTCCTCGACGAGTGGCACCACCCGCCCGTGCCCCGACTTCGGCGTGCCGAGCCGCCCGGAGGTGTAGTTCGCGAGCACCTGAACGGACTGCGCCGAGAAATCGACGTCGCGCCGGCGCAACGCGAGCAGCTCCCCCATCCGCAGGCCGGTGAGCGCGGCGGTCAAATATAGAACGCCGTCCTGCTTGCCGCTCGCGGCGCGCACGAGCGCGTGGACCTCCTCGGGCGAGTAGAACTCGATCCCGGAGCGCTTCTGGATCGTCAACCGCTCGACCTCGGCAATCGGGTTGGAGGGCAGCTTCCAGACCTTGCGCGCGCGCCTGAAGATGCCGTTCAGCAGCACGACCATCTTCTGCAGGCTGCGCCGCGAGAGCTTGCCTTCACGCAACCGCGCGGACAGCCACCGCTCGATCGTCTCCGTTGTGATCTGCTCGAGCGGTCGATCGCCGAACGCGGGGAGGAAGTGGGCGTTGACGACCGAGCGGTAGTCCCTGAGGGTCGAGACCTTGCGGCCACGCTCCTACTCGACATAGCGCAGCCACTCCGCGGCCGCATCGGCGAACGTGGCACCCGTGCGGACCATGCCCGGCAGCGTGCCGCGCCGCGCCTGGTCCAGCACCTCGCGCAGCCAGGCGTCGGCGGTGCGCTTCGTGAGGTAGCCGTCGGGCGGGCGGCCGCGGGCGGTCCAGGCAGGTCCGAGCGCCTTCTGCACCTGGCGCCCCGTCCGGCAGACGGTACTTGGCATACCAGCGCGGCCCGCGCGCGCCGTCGACGCGGAAGACGTGACCGCTGACCGGTTTGATGTTGGTGGTGTTTGTCGTCACCATCTATCCCCTACGAATGACCGCGAGCCGGCCAGATCGGCCTTCGGATTCAGCGCTGAAGCTTATCGGAGGCCGGGGACAGATTTGGGACAAAGTAGACAATAAGCCTACCCGGACAAAAACAAGAAACCCCGTATTTGCTGGCCTTTTGTAATGCCCCCGGCTGGATTCGAACCAGCGACCTGCGGATTAGAAGTCCGCTGCTCTATCCAGCTGAGCTACGAGGGCGCGGCGCCCGCGCGAGCGGGCGCGATCGACGCAGGCCGGCGGCGCCGGCAGCCACGATCTAGGAATAGATCGTGGCACGTTCGCGCGCGAGGAGAACTGCGCTCGACGGGTGGCCGAGGCCCGACCAACCGCCCGACCGCCCGAGCCTCGGCCGAACCGGCGGGACGTCGCCCGCTCGAACGGCTCCAGCCGCGAGAGCCATATGGTCCAACGACAGATCCTTAGGCAGGCTTGAGCGAAAACCTGTAGAAAGTGAGCCTATGAGCCCGGGAATGGAGGACGACGAGGCAGACCCCACGCGCAAGCAGCGGCGCGAGCAGGCGCGCGCGCAGCGCAAGGAGCTCGAGGCGGCGGAGGCCGCGAAGGCGGTGCGCCGCACGCGGCTGACGCAGCTCGGGATCGTCGTGGCGATCGTCGCGGCGGTCGTGATCGTGATCCTGATCGCCACGGGCGGCGGGGGCACGAAAAAGGTCGCTCCGCACAGCGCCGAAGCAAACAGCACGGTCGCGGCGGTGAGGACGCTGATCGGCGGAATACCTCAAAGCGGGAACACGCTCGGCGATCCGAAAGCGCCCGTGACGTTGCAGTACTTCGGCGATTTGGAGTGCCCGGTGTGCAAGGACTTCACGCTGGGGGCGCTGCCGTCGATCATCGAAAAGTGGGTGAAGCCGGGGAAGGTGCGGATCGAATATCACGCGCTGGAGACCGCGACGCGCGAACCGGAAGTGTTCAAGACGCAACAGGTCGCGGCGCTGGCGGCTGGTAAGCAGGACAAGGCGTGGGACTTCATCGAGACCTTCTACCACGAGCAGGGCGAAGAGAACACGGGCTATGTGACGGAAAGCTATATCCAGGGCATCGCCCAGCAGGTGCCGGGGTTGAACCTTGCTACGTGGACGAGCGCGCGCGGCGAAGCGTCGTTTGCAAACGAGGTCGCGAGCGATGCGCAGGCGGCCAGCAACGTGGGCTTCACGGGGACACCGTCGTTTTTGATCGGCAAGACGGGCGGAACGATGCAGAAGCTCGAATACGCCTCGCTGACCGACCCGACGTCGTTCAACGAAGCGATCGAAAAGCTGCTGAAGAGCTAGTCTCGGGGGGTTGGTATGAGCGCCCTCAGGAAGACGATGATCGTCCTGACGGTGATCGGCGTGGGTGTGGCCGGCTATCTGACGTACGTGCACTACTCGGGGATCACGCCGCCGTGCTCGATCAAGGGCAACCCCTGCAGTCAGGTGCAGAAATCGCGCTACTCGGAGCTCGCCGGGGTGCCGGTGGCGCTGATCGGGCTGATCGGCTACGTCCTGATCCTCGGCTCGCTGCTCGCGGGGGAAGGCGAACGGGCCCGGTTCGCGACCACTGCGCTCACCGTCGGCGGGTGTGGGTTCAGCCTCTACTTGACGTATCGCGAGCTGTTCACGCTGCACAAAATCTGCGAGTGGTGCGTGTCGAGCGCCGTGATCGTGACGATCTTGACGTGCCTGTCGATCTGGCGGTTTCTGCGGAGCGAGATTCCACGCGCCACGACGGGGGCGCAAACTCGACCATCTGTCCAGGGATAGAAAGCCGGCCCGGGCAATAGCGGCGGGCGGGCCGAGGTGATGGGCAGCCTCGATCATGCGCGCCCATCTGTCAACCGATAGCAGCGACCCTGCCCATACCACGGGGCCCGCTCCAGCGAGCGGCCCCACGGACCCGGCCGGCGCAGCCGCGGTAGCCGGCGGAGCGCCGGTGGACGAGGCGGGGATCGCGCGGCTGTTCGAGATGACGAGCGACCTGCTGGCGGCGATCTCGTTGGATGGGCGCTTCACGCTGCTGAACCCCGCGTGGGAGCATCTGCTGGGATGGAGCATCGCGGAGCTGACCGAGCAGCCGATGCACGAGCGGGTGCACCCGGACGACATCGAGCAGATGTTGGCGTTGACGCAGGCGGGGCGCAACCGGAGCGCGCAGCTGGTGAACTTCACGAACCGCTACCGGCACAAGGACGGCTCGTGGCGATGGCTGCTGTGGAGCGCGCGGTGCGACGGCGAGGTGTGGTACGCGGCCGCGAAGGACGTGACGGACCGGATGTGGCTGGAGCGCCAGGCGCTGCACGACCCGCTGACGAAGCTGCCGAACAGGCTGCTGCTGATGGACCGCACGCATCAGGCGCTCGCGCGGCTGCATCGCAGCAGAGGGCCGATCGCGCTGCTGTTCATCGACTTGGACACGTTCAAGGCGATCAACGACAACCACGGTCACGCGGTGGGAGACCATCTGCTGATCTCGGTGGCGGAACGGCTGGCGGGCACGCTGAGGGACAGCGACACGGTCGCGCGGCTGGGCGGCGACGAGTTCGTGCTGCTGGCTGAGGACCTGGAGTCAGACGCGGAAGCGCTGGCGGTCGCGGAGCGGGTGGTGCACGCGCTGGGCGAGCCGTTTCAGGTGGGCTCGAGCGAGGTGTCGATATTCGCAAGCGTCGGCGTGTCGGTCGCACACGACCCGGAGGCCGACCCAGAAGACCTGCTGAGGGAGGCGGATGTCGCGATGTACAGGGCAAAGCGCGCGGGCGGGCACCGGCTGGAGCTGTTCGACGAGGAGCTGCGCAGGGAGCTGACGAGGCCGGAGCCGCTCGGGTCGATACGCTCGCACGCGCCATGGATTCCTTTTCCGCGCCTGAGGCACCACTCTCGCTGAACAGCATCGAGCGCGAGAAGCAGGCGGTCGGCAGGGCGGCGGCGGAGCTGCTGGAGGACGGGATGCGTGTCGGGTTGGGGACGGGCTCGACGGTCGCGTATCTCCTGCCGGCGATCGCGGCGCGCGGATTGAAGGGGTTGCGCTGCGTGGCGACGTCGCGGGCGACGGAGGCGCAGGCGCGCGCGCTGGGGCTGACGATGGAGGGATTGGACGAGCTGGGGAAGCTGGATGTGGCGATCGACGGCGCCGATCAGGTCGACCAGGAGGGCTGGCTGGTGAAGGGCGGCGGCGGGGCGCAGACGCGCGAGAAGATCGTCGCGGCGGCGGCGAGACGGTTCGTGGTGATCGTCTCGGCGGAGAAGGTCGTGGCGAGGCTGGCGCCGCCGGTTCCGGTGGAGGTGCTCAGGTTCGGCGCGAAGAGCACGCTCGAGGCGCTCGGGCAGGCGCAGCTGAGGGGGGTCGCGGAGAGCCCCGACGGAGGGTTGATCGCCGACTATCTCGGCCCGGTGGAGGATCCGCGAGAGCTGTCGGCGCGGCTGAGCGCGATCCCGGGAGTGGTCGAGCATGGGCTGTTCGCGCCGGAGATGGTCAGCGAGGTGCTGATCGCGCGCGAGCACGGCGTGGAGCGACTCGCGGGCGGCAAGTCACGGACGTAGAGCGGGCCGGACGGCGATCTATGGGACGAGCCCCAGGCGAGTGGCTTTCCAGGCGTGAAGTCCGGGCAGAGCGCGTGCGCGTGGAGAGAGCGGTTTCAGTTCGATCTTGCTGCTCTGACGCCGGTGCTCACGGGACTGACGGCCCGCGTCAAAGTATCTGGCGGGATTGAGGCGGCCGTTCCGCGGCGTCAGTCGCCACCCACGATGCTCGACGTGCCACCAGCACGCCTGCGCTCGTGTGCGGCACCTGCCATCCACGGCCCGACCACCTCAACCCACCATTTACTTTGACGCGGGCCTAAGCTCTTCGGAGGATGAGACCGAGTGGCGGGCGAGCACGCCGTCCTCACCGACGACGTAGGCGCCCATGCGCAAGAGCGGCGGCGAGTAGACGTGGAGGGTGACGGCGGGGTCGGCGCCGAAGTGGCGCACGCGGTGGATGTCGGCGGGCGAGAAGTGGAATGCGTCGCCGGCCGCGAACACGCGATCGCGGGGAGGTCCGTCGATCGCGAGGCGCTGCTCGCGTACACCCCCACTGACGACGGCGACAGCGCCGGCGGAGGTGTCGTGGTCGTGGAAGCCGGTGTCGTGATCGTCCATCCAGCAGATCAGCCAGGCGGTGAGGTACGCGTCGGAGAGCAGCTCGGAGTAGATGCGCTGGGTGGCGTCGTGCTTGACGAGGTCGATCCACAGCTCGGGCTGGGCGGCGAGCTCGGAGACGAACGTCTCGAGCTCGAGGCCGGACAGGTCGCGATCACGGGGGCGGGGAACGGTGGGCAGCGAAAGGCGCTTGGGGGCTATGGTTGGCGCGCAGGAGACGGTCGAGCTCATCGGAGGCTCACCGCCTTTTCCGGGGCGAGGGGGAGCGCTTGGCGCGTGGTTTCGCGGATCGTGTCCCAGTCGAGCAGGCCGGGCATATCGTGGGCAGCCGGTTCGACGACGGGCCGGTCGGAGCCGTAGAGCAGCCGGTCGGAGCCGACGGTCCGCTCGAGCAGGCGCACGGCGGTGGGCCCGTAGGAGGAGGTGTCGTAGAACACGAGCGGGTCGGGCTCGACGGTGGGTCCCCCGCGCGAGCTGAGGCGCTCTGAATGTAGGGGTGCGAGGCCGGCGAGCATCGAGAAGACGACGCGGAGCTGCGGATGGGCGGCACGGCCGACGTGGAGGAAGGCCAGCCAGGCGGAGTGCATCTCGGCGACGTAGCGGGTGAGCGCGGGCCACCATAGGGGGTCGCTGAGCGAGGTCTCCCCCATGATTCGGCGATTGCCGAGCCCCTGGCCCGACGCGGGACCCGGGCCGGGAGGGAGACCGGGACCGGGATGGACGAGCAGTGGAGCGGAGTGCAGCTCCAGACGCGCGAGGACCGCGCGCAAACGCGCGAGGTCTTCAACGCAGGAGAGCGTCCCGGCGGGCAGCGAGATGCCGATGCAGCCAAGGGAGAGCGCACGGTCGACATCGGCGGGATCGGGCCGGTCGAGCGCGAGCGCACCCCAGACGCCGAATGGATCGCCGAGCGCGAGTGCGCCCTCGTGGTAGGCGTCGATCAGGGGCAGCGCTTGCGCACGCGGCAAAGACTCGATGCCGAGCGGGCTCGAAAGGCACAGCAGTGCCCGGTCGAGGCCGTCGAGCTCGACGAGCGCGGCGCGGCGTGTGGGCTCCTCGGCCGGAAGGTCGATCACGTAGGGCCGCTCGCCGGCGAGGAACAGGACCGTGAGGCCGTGCTCGCGTCGCACGAACGGCAGCTCGTCACGGGAGGCGAGCGTCTGGATGAGCGGCTCGGTCCAGAGGTGTTGATGGATGTCGATCTTCATGGCGATGCCTCGCAGGTCGCAGCGGGTGGTCTCCTCCAGGCCGACCACGCAAGCGATCAACCTAATCTAGAGATTGTCGATCAATTTTATGGACTTTAGCAAATTCCATGGCGAATCAACCTCCGATGAGAACCATTCAGACCGCGGCGTTGACCACGAGCCACGACTCCGTCGCCTCTGCCTCGACCCATGCCATGCTTCGCCCATGCAAGCATCATCAACAGCGATCGCCTCCGGTCATGCGACTGTCATGAGACCGTTATGAGCGGAGCGGAGCTGGGTCTGGCCCTCTCGGTGTTCCTCGCCTGCGCAGTGGAGGCGGTCGAGGCATTGACGATCGTCCTTGCCGTCGGCTCGACTCGCAGCTGGTCGTCGGCGATGAGCGGGGTGGGCGCCGCCGTGCTCGCGCTCGCCGCGATCGTCGCGGCGCTGGGCCCGGCGCTGACGGCGCTGCCGATCGACCTGCTGCGAGTCCTCGTCGGCGGTCTGCTGCTGATCTTCGGCTTGCAATGGTTGCGCAAGGCGATTCTGCGCTCCGCCGGATTGAAGGCAAAGCATGACGAGACGCAGACGTTCGCGCAGGAGACGCAGGCGGCACGGGCAGCCGCCGGAAAGGACTCGCGCTTTGACGGCTACGCCTTTACGATCGCCTTCAAGGGGGTGCTGCTCGAGGGGCTCGAGGTCGCGTTCATCGTGCTCACGTTCGGCGCCAACCAGCACCGCGTCGCCCTCGCCGCGGCAGCCGCGGGGCTCGCCGTGATCGTGGTCATCGCCGCCGGCGCCGCGGCGAGAGCGCCGCTGGCGAGGGTGCCGGAGAACACGCTGAAGCTCACGGTCGGAGTGATGCTCAGCTCCTTTGGAATGTTCTGGGGCGCCGAGGGCGCCGGTGCAAGCTGGCCCGGCGGAGATGGCGCTCTGCTGGCGATCATCCCGGGCATGCTCGTCGTCTCTCTCGCGCTGGCCAGGACCCAGGGCCAACACGCCCGTCCCGCGTGAAAAATCCAAACCACATCGACGGATCCAGTTCCGATGAACGGATCCAGGCGCCCCCTGACCGCAGGACCCGGGGGCAGGAGTTCGTGCACGCCATATGGGAGTTCGTAGTCGGCGACGACTGGCGCACCGCGATCGGCGTGGCGCTGGCACTCGCGTTGACAGCAATCGTAGCCGCCGCCGAGATCCCGGCCTGGTGGATCATGCCGGTCGCGGTGCTCGGACTGCTCGCGCGCTCGATTCGCCGCGCCGCGAACGGCCCTCCGCCCTCTACAGCGCCAGATATCTCACTATAGAGCCGGTTTTCACGACGGGGGACCCAGGAATCGAACCTGGCGTTGCGGTTTTGGAGACCACCGTGTTACCGATACACCAGTCCCCCGAGGGACGCCGAATTGTAGGCGCTGAGCTGGACCCCTCCCCACCGGGACTGTGCCGACCGAGCGCGCCAACCCGTAAAGCCCGGGCCCGCCAATGCCGAATTTCTTGGATGCACATCACGTCCACATCACTTGTGGTGGGTGCCGATCCGCACGCTCCCTTCCCGACTGCCGCAACCCCTCCGGTGCGTTCGCCTCCGGCGGGGCGACACGCTGATCGAGGTTGTGTCAGCGCGCTCCTGGTCGCACTGGTCGTCGCTGGGACCTTGACTGGCCTCGACAGCACCAACAGTTCCACCGCGTCTGCAACGATCTCGCTCTCAAGCCGACGCGTTGGCTGAGCAGGTCGAGGAGCAGCTGCGCAGCGCGCCGATCAAAAAGCTCTACGAACTCGAAGCCACCCCCGGAAACAACCACAGTGGCCGAGGGAAACCGAAATACACCGTCGAAACGCAGCGTGACGTATATCGAAGACAAAAGCGCGACCGCGAGCTGCAACTCCTCGTCGTCCTCCAAAGCCGACTATCTGCAGACGACCTCCAAGGTCACATGGCCCTCGATCGGCGCCGGCAAGGCCGTCGAAGAGTCAAGCGTCATCAGCCCACCGGCCGGTTCCACGCTGATCGTACAGGTCACCGAATCGGGTACGGCCCTACAAGGAGCGACCGTGACCGCCACGGGACCCGCGCCGGAAACGACCGTGCACACGCTCGAAACTTCGGCCACTGGGTGCGCAATCTTCGCTCTGCTCCCTGGCGAATACGGCATCAACGCAAGCAGCCTGGCTACGTTGATCCAAACGGCTATGCGAACACAAAGAAGACTCGAGCGTCACGCAAAAAGTCTACATCGCGGCCGAGACAACCGCCAAGGAGGGCTACTACCTCGGGCGAGCAGGCAAGCTGAAGTGAACTTCGCCGGCGCTACCACACCTAAGGCGACACATTCGTCGTCTTCAACACTGGGCAGGCTCTATCCGGCAGTTCGGCACGGCCGGGAGCTACGGCAACCCCGTGTCCTCACCCCAAACGATTTATCCATTCAAATCAAAGGACACTGTCTACGCTGGCTCATGCGAAGCAGACCTCCCCCCAAAAACGGCATCGCCTCAAACCCGGAAGTGAAGTCCTTACCGGCACCACCACCCCGGTCACCGTGAAACTGGGCCCCGTGAAAATCAAGGTCATGAGTGGCTATGCCGCCGGCGCCGGTAAAGAAGGCATGTCGTCTCGGGTGCGACCGGTAGCGCCCAAGACGGCTGCACCAAGCGAGCGAACTCACGACGGGCTCCACTGGTGCGCGATCTCGGGAAGGATTGCCGTTTGGCGAATACACATTCTGCGTGGGAACCGGTGGGGGCACCCGTAGGCGCTTTGAAAGCACATTTAAAAACAACAGCGCCACTGGCCCGGCGGCGGGCTGGACCAATGGTGGTGGAGCCTCACCGGCAATCATCTATATGGGTACAGCCCACGCGGCACGCCAACGGAAACCGAATCGGGGGCACATGCCCATGAGCATCCCCGGTATGACGGCGCCTCGTGCGGGTCATGACGATGGCTACACGCTTGTGGAGGTGCTGATCGCGACGGCGATCGGGCTGATCGTGAGCTTTGCGGCGTTCTCGGTTCTGGAATTCACTTCGAGTGACGCTTCGCGCATCACCGAACGCGCGCACGCCGACCAAACTGGACGCGTGGCGCTGGAGAAGATCATGCTTGCAGCTGCATTCCGCGTGCGTCGCGGTCAATATCGAACCCGATCTACTCGAAAAGCACCGGGAACGCACTCAAATTTGTCAGTGAAACCAGCCCTTTGAACTCAAATAACGAACCCGTATCCTCGCTGCCGACCGTCAGATTGCACGAAATAATCTACAAGCCCGCCAGCGGTGCGACAGAAGGCACGCTCACCGAAAAGTCGTGGCCGAGCTACGGGAACCACTGCCGAACTACCTTTTCACAACACAACTGAAACACCGACTGAAAGAAAGCTGCTCAAAGGCGTAAAACAGTCCACTAACGAAAAAGGCGAAGAAGTGGCCGTCTTTCAATATTACCGCTATTACCAGACGGGAGACGCCATACCGACAGGACATTTGACGCTTCCATATGGAGAAATAAATCCGACTCCGCTGTCAAATAAAGAAATGGAAAAGACGGAAGAAGCCGAATCGGTCGCAAAGGTTACCGTGAGCTTTACATTGGCGCCCGAAGGCAAAGAAAGCGCATTTGCCAAAGGTGATCGGTCCGTTCCCTGGAAGACTCGGCGATACTCCGCCTGGCTCCTGCCTCAGAAGCATCCAGCAGCCCAAACTCTCCCTGCACTGAACAGACATGACCATCCCATTTTCATCAGCGTCACGCCGTGTAAAGACTCTGCCTAAGCAGGACGGCTTCACGATGATCCTCGTGCTCGGTGTGATGCTCGTCACTTCGCTGCTGCTAGTCGCCGTGTTTACGGCGGCAAACGGCGAAATCCACCTCACAAAGATCGACAGGGCCCAGAAGAAGGCCTACTACGCGGCCGAGGCAGGCATCCAAGACTACGAGTACCACCTCACACAGGACGGCAACTATCTGAGTTACTGCACCGAACCAACTCCCGCGAACCCGGCGCTGAACCAAGTCGGCGCAAGCCCTCTGAAAAAGGCCGAAGTGCCGAAGGCCAGCTCGTCCAGCGAAGCTACTCACGAGGAATATGCCATCCAGTTGCTGCCGGCGGAAAGCGCGCCGGCAGGGGATAGGAAATGCGATAAGAACAACCTGGTAGAAACGATGCTCGAAGAGAAAGCAGAAGGAGCGGTCGGGACCTTTCGCATCGAGTCGACGGGCTATTCCGAAGGCGAGGAACGCACGATCGTGGCCACTTTCCGAAACCTCAACTTCGTCAGCTTTGTGTGGTACACCAAGTACGAAACCGGCGACCCAAGCGTCTACGGCGAACCTCCTACTACCCCGATTTCTCTCCCGAACTACTACCTTGAATGTGGCAATTTCTACGGAGTACGACCCGCACAGGGTGGAAGCCCCCTGCGCTGCGCCAACAACTTCTTCTTCGGCGGCGAATCGGTCAATGGTCCAATGCACACCGAGGACCACGCCGGCATATGCGGCTCGCCCGTCTTTGGGCGCAACAAGAACGATCGGATCGAATTCGGCAATGGCGGTAACAAAGAAGGAGAAGGCTACTCCAACGAGGGATGTGGTCAATCGGCGACACCCACGTTCAAAGGCAATCACATTCCGCCGGCAGAAGTGCCGTCGATCGAGCCACCGCCGGGCGACGAAGAAATTAAACACATCGTCGAACCCGCCTATCTCTACAAAGGCAAGACGGAAATCGTTCTGGAAGGCACCACCATGACGGTGACCGAACACAAGGGCGCGGGCGCTCCTACCGAAGTCATCAAAACTGCCGTTGCCTATCCACCTAACGGCGTGATCTACGTCGAAGGGGGCTGCTCAGAACCGTACTCTCCATTTGGCCCCGCGCCCAGATATTCAGGCAATGAATTGAACAAGGCGACGGACACGACCTGTGGCAATGTGTACATAAATGGAAAATATGAAGATTCGCTGACGATCGTCGCCGAAAACGACGTCGTCATCAACGGCAACATCACGACCTCGACTTCGGGAGAAACGCCCACGAGCAACGCTCTTCTGGGTCTGATCGCGAATAACTTTGTGCGTATCTATCATCCCGTCGTGGAAACCTATGAAGTCGAACATTACACGCCCAAAACTGAAGCGGGGACAGGTACGAAAAGTGAAACGTGTAATAGCGGCTTTGCGTATAACGCGACTCTGAAACTCTGCGTCGAAAACCCTAAAAGCGGCTATAGCTTTCACGAATCGGAACTTGTCGATGCCAAGCCCTGCAAAACCTACCAATCGCGGGTAGAGACCTATTTGAGCAATGGCAAGTGCGAATACACCGACGCCGGCCTCTTCGACTGCGACGCGCCTAACGCCACGAGCAAAGACCTGAACGAACCGATCATCTATGCGGCGATGCTGGCTGTGAAACACGGCGTGATCGTCGACAATTTCAGCTGCGGCGAACCGGGCCAGCTTGGCTCGGGCGGCAAAGAAGGCAAACTAAATGTCTACGGGGCGGTTGCGGGGCTATATACCAACGGATACTCGGGGTCGAAGTACGAAAGCAAATTCCACGGATACGGCTATAACGCCAACTACGACAACCGCCTGCAGATCGAGGAGCCGCCGCACTTCCTCAATCCGATTCAAGCCGCTTGGTATGTACAACGCCAGACGGTGGCACCCAATCCGTAAGGTGTCTCGTGGTCGCGACGCGGACCTACGGCGGGGTCCATCTCCGGGATGAACGTTCGGCGCACGGACCCGATCCATCGATGCGGGCGGAGGTGTGGTTTCAGCGCATAGTGGACTGATGTCTCGGGACCTGCTGGACGCTTACGAAAGGTGGCTGGTATGGGGATGGCGCGGTATGTGGTGGATGTGGTGTTGTTGGAGGGGAGAAGTGCGCGCGAGGTCGCACTGGTCCACAGGGTCTCTAAGACCTGGATCTATGAGCTGATCAGGCGATTCGAGTGTGTGGGTGGTTCTGCGCCGTGAGGGCCTCATCAGCCACAGCCGCAGAAGCGGCCGCGCTCCTCACTGGTCCGCTTCGAAGCGGACCTCCCGAATGAGATGTGGCAGACCGACGTCACTCACTGGCACTTGGCTGGGGGCGAGCACGTGGAGATGATCAACCTGATCGACGATCACTCACGGCTGTTCTGGCCTCTGACGCGCCTACCGGACCGTGAAAGCCCGGCGATGTCGTGGACAGCTTCCACGGCGCCGCAGAGCTGCACGGCGTGCCTGTCTCTCTGCTCTCAGACAACGGCGCCGTGTTCACGGGCTCCTACCGCGGTGGGAAGGTGCTCCTCGAGTACGAGCTTGAGCGCCTCGGCGTGCAGTTCAAGAACTCCCGGCCCTATCACCACAGACCTGCGGCAAGATCGAGCGCCTGCACCAGACCCTGAAGCGCTACCTGACAAAGCAGCCCGAGGCCGAGACACTCAGCGCTGAAGGCCCAGCTCGACTCCTTCGTCCGCTACTACAATCACATTCGCCCACACCAGACCCTGGACGGACGCACGCGCCGCTACAGGCCTACAGCGCACACCAGAAGGCACGGCCCACCGACGCGATCGCCTCCGCCTACTTCCGCGTACGCAATGACAAGGTCGACACGGCGGCAAGGTCAGCCTCCGCTACGACAGCAAGCTCTACAAAATCGGGTTAGGGAGAGCCCACACACAGGGCCGGCAGGTCAAGCTCCTCATCGCCGACCAGAACATCCATGTGATCGACCCGACGGACGAACTCATCCGCAAGCTAACACTCGACCCCACCCACTGCTACCAGCCCCCTCAACCAGCACTAACCTGTCCACCATCTCCCGAGACATACGCCCAGCATGTCCCGAAACACAACAGGATGCGGGCGGAGGGACTCGAACCCCCAAGGGCTTTCGCCCACTGGCTCCTAAGGCCAGCGTGTCTACCAGTTCCACCACGCCCGCGTGGCCCAAAGGACCCCGGCCAGGATATCCGCCGGTGGATATCCGCCCGTTGCAGCGCAACACGAGGACCGCTGAAGATTGTATGGTCAGGGGTGCGATGTCATCCGCGATGTTCCCAACAGCCGGCGCGCGAGGTCCCGCAGGGACCGACAGGACGCCCGGCACGATCATCACGCACCCGAACCGCGACAAGGCGGTCGTGCAGGCCACGCGCGCGACCGTGGTACTGCTGCTGCTCGTCTCCGTCGGGCTGATCCTGATCGTGCTGATCGGCGGCTGGAACCTGCTCGACGGGATGATCCCGATCCAGATCGCCTGGATCGCGGCGGACCTCGTGCTGGCGTTCACGGCCGCGCGCTGGAACCGCGGCGCGCTTCCGATCGCCGCCGTGCTCGCCGTGCTGATGGCGATCTTTGCGCTCGTCGCGGGACCCGGCTGGTTCAACCGCGACAAGAGCGGCTTCGCCCAGCCGACGATCGACGCGGGCCTGCTCGGACTGTTCACGCTGCTGATCGTGCCGGTACAAATCCTCTTGGTGGCGTTTGCGATGCGCGGCTTCAAACAGGGCTGGAACGTCGAGCTCGAGCGGCGCGACCCCGCGGCGCGCCCGGGCGACTATCCCGACGCGCCGCCCTACCCCGCCTGAGCCAAACAACATGATGCGGCGGGCAGTGGGGTAAATGGCCTGCGCCATGCCGCGCGTGGATACCCGCCGCGAAGTGAGCTTGTCCGGCATAGGGATTTGATCCTTACGCGTAACGACGTGGTCTCTCCGAACGATGCCTGTTCTAACCGTTCGAGCCCACGGCCGAGTGGGTACACCCGGATATCGATGCGGCGGGTGGGAGTCGAACCCACACGCCCTTGCGGACAGAGGCTTTTGAGGCCTCCGCGTCTACCGTTCCGCCACCGCCGCACGCGCAGGATCAGTGTATTGGAGCCCGCCCACGGCCAGGCCCGGAAACGCATGCAGAAGCACATCGGTCAAGGGCCGCCGACGACCTCCAGCAGTGCCTCGGCCAGGCCGGCCGGCGCGACGAGCAACCCCCAGGGCAGGTTCTCGAACACGCCCAGCTCCAGCACGCGCAATCCGGCGCGTTCGCAGATCAGCTGTCCGGCGGCGATGTCCCACTGCTTGACGGAGCGCTCAAAATACGCGTCGTAGCGTCCCGCGGCGGTCCATGTCAGATCGAGCGCGGCGCTGCCGAAGCGACGGACATCGCGCGCGCGGGGAGCGAGTCGGGCGAGCACCTTGCCCTGCGCGGCGCGCACGTCCGCGTCGTAGGCGAGGCCTGTAGCTACCATCGCGCGCGCCAGCCGCTCCCGGACCGATCGCGAGCGGACTCCGTACGCTCTTCCTCCCGCAGCGGACCCCTCAGCTCCTCAACGTTGCCGCGCGGCCCCGTCAACAAAGCCCTGCCCGCGCGCGTGGCGGTGAACAGCTCGTCGCGGTTCGGGTCATACACGGCTCCCGCGATTGTCTGGCGCTCGTCGCGCACGGCCACGCTGACGCACCATTGCGGGATCGAGAACAGGAAGTTGACGGTCCCGTCGAGCGGGTCCACGACCCAGCGCAGCCCGCTCGAGCCCGGCACGTCCGAGCCCTCCTCCCCCACGATCCCGTCGTGCGGCCGTCGCGCGGCGAGCAGCTCGCGGATCGCCCGCTCGGCCTCGGTGTCGGCCTCGCTGACGAGGTCTGTCGGCGTGCTCTTGCTCGTCACCGCGCGCTCCGCGCCGTGACGGGCGCGTTCGGCGAGCAGCGCCCCGGCCATGCGCGCCACCTGCACCGCCACCGCGAGCAGCTCGTCGTCCGCGACTGCGCGAGGCGGCTCGTTCACGAGAACTGCGGCGGGCGGCGGGGCGTCCAGGGACGCTCCGCTTCGATCTGCGCGGCGAGCGCGATCAGCGTCGCCTCGCCGGAGGGCTTGCCAACGAGCTGTACCGCACGTGGCAGGCCGTTGGAGTCGAAGCCCGCGGGCACCGAGCAGGCGGGCTGGCCGGTGAGGTTCCAGCACGCGGCATGGGTGACCGTCGCCGACGCGCTCATCGTCGTGCGCAGCCAGCCGCGGCCCTCGACAGCGCCGATCGGGGGCGGTGGCGCGGGGGTGACGGGCGTCAGCAGCACGTCGCAGTCGGACCACGGCGCGTTCATGCGCGCGGCGTACTGCTCCTTGCGCCCCAGCGCCCAGTCGAGTGCGCCCGCAGGCAGCATGCCGCCGAGGCGCGCGAGGGCGCGGATGCGGCGTTCGAGGCGGTCGGGGTGGGCGAACGTGGCGGTCTCCTCGTGCAGGCTGCGCAGGTAGATCGCGGTGAACTCGGGGGAGGGCGCGAGCGGGCCGTGGTCGAGCTCGCGCTCGTCGACCTCATGGCCGAGGCCGCGCAGCAGCGTGACGGTCTCTTCCAGCGCCGCGCGGTTCTCCGGGTGGAGCTTCGTCAGCGGCGACGGCGGCAGCTTGCTTGACACGGCGATCCGCAGGGGGCGTGGCTCGTGGCCTCCGTTTGCAGACTCGCCCGACGGCTGTGTGCCATTGGTGGGACGCAGCGCGTCGAGGAACGAGCTCGGCTGCACCGCGGGCGCGCCGGGGTCGGCCGGGCCGGTGGCGATCGCGTCGTAGAACAGGGCGGTGTCGCGCACCGAGCGCGCGAACACGCCGTTGACGACGAGCCCGTGCCAGGCATCGAGGTGCGGCGCGAGCGGCACCCGCCCGTGCTGGGTCTTCAGCCCGAAGAAGCCGCAGTAGGCCGAGGGGAACCGAATCGACCCGCCGCCGTCGCCCGCGAACGCGGCGCCGACGAGGCCGGCGGCGACCGCCGCCGCGCTGCCGCCGCTCGAGCCTCCGGGGGTGTGGGAGAGCTCCCACGGGTTTCGCGTCACTCCCCACGTGGGCGACTCGGTCCACGGGAACGCGCCCAGCTCGGGCATGTGCGTCTTGCCGATCACGATCGCGCCCGCTGCGCGCGCGCGGCGCACGATCTCCGAGTCGGCGCTGGCGGGCTCGCCGTAGGCGTTCGTGCCGAAGGTGGTCACCTCGCCGGCGACGTCGAATTCGTCCTTCACCGCGATCGGCACGCCGAGCAGCGGGCGCTCGCTGTCGCCCGCGCCGCGGCGCGCGTCGGCTTGATCTGCCTCCATCCGCGCGCGCTCGGCGAGCACGACGCGGAACGCGTTCAGCTGCGGGTTGTAGCGGGCGATCCGGTCGAGGTACAGGTCGACCAGCTCGCGTGAGGACACCTCGCCCGCGGCGATCAGCTCCGCCTGCTTGGCGATCCCGGCGTAGGCGAGGTCGGAAGCGTCCATCGACGCGTAATCTATTGCAACCACGTCCTTCGCGCCCGTTGGAGCCTCATCGCCAGATGGCCCCAACGCCGATCGGCAGCTCTCACAGGACTGCCGTGCAGCCTAGACTCCGAGTCCGAACATGTTGGATTTCGTCGCAAGCTACTGAGGAGGAAGCGATGGCGCAGGAAATCGAGTTCGGCAAAGGTGGGAAGGCAAGATCCGCAGCTTCTGGGTGGGCCTCGGCCTGACGGTGATTACGCTCGGGATCTACGGGTTCTGCTGGTACTACTTCGTCAACAACGAGCTGAAGGACGTGGGCCTCTCCAAGGACGATCAGAACCTTGGTCAGTCGAATCCAGCGATGTCAGTGACCGCGCTCGTGTTGGGCGGCTTTACCGCTTGGGTCGCACCCGTGCTGTCCGTCTACAACTACGGCCAGCGCATCAAGCGAGCCCAGCGACTGACGGAAGTGCCGAAACAGGATCAGATCAACCCGATCACCGCGTTCCTGCTCTACTTCCCCGGCGCCATCCTCATCGTCCCGTTGTTCTTTCACTACTGGTATGTGACCAAGCACCAGAACATGGCGATGCGCGCCGCGGGTGGACTGCCCTACATGGGCGAGCCGGACATGGTTGCGCCAAGCCCCGCGTGACCTAGACAGGCGTGACGGGGTTGCGCTTTTCAGGCCAGTCGCGCTGCTTGGTCTCAGCGTGGGCGAAGCGGCGAATCAGCTCCGATCGCAACTGCTCGGGCTCGATCACTGCGTCGATCACTAGCTCGGAGGCGAGGTGCAGGATGTCGATGTCCTCGGCGTACTCCCTGCGCAGCTCCTCGGTCTTCGCGGCCCGCTCGGCCTCGTCAGAGATCGCCGCGAGCTGGTTGTAGAAAACGGCGTTGATCGCGGCCTGGGGGCCCATCACGGCGATCGAGGCGGTGGGCAGCGCGATGCACGCGTCGGGGTCGAACGCGGGGCCGGCCATCGCGTACAACCCCGCGCCGTAGGCCTTGCGCACGATCACTGAGATCTTCGGCACGGTCGCTTCGCTGACGGCGCTGATCATCTTCGCGCCGTGGCGGATGATGCCTTCGCGCTCGACCTGCGTGCCGATCATGAAGCCCGGCACGTCGGCGAGGAACAGCAGGGGAACGTTGAACGCGTTGCACGTTTGGATGAACCGCGCGGCCTTGTCGGCGGAGTCGCCGAACAGCACGCCGCCCTTGTGCTTGGGCTGGTTGGCGACGATCCCGATCGCGCGGCCGTCCAGGCGCGCGTAGCCGACGACGAGCTCCTTGGCCCAGCGCGGATGGATCTCGAGCAAAGAGCCCGCGTCGACGAGCGTGCCGATCAGCGCCTTGATATCGAACGGCTTGTTCTCATCGGCCGGGATCAGCTCGCCGAGCGTGAGCCCGTCGGGGCGCTCAGATGGAGGCGCGGGCGCCGCCACGGGCGGGTCCTGGCGCCAGCTGCCCGGCAGGTAGGAGAGGTAGCGCCGTGCCGCAGCGATCCCGTCCTCGTCGCTTGCGACCAGCTGATGGCCGCAGCCGGACACGCCCGTGTGCATGCGCGCGCCGCCCATCTGCTCGAGCGAGACCTGCTCGCCGATCACCATCTCGGCCATGCGCGGCGAGCCTAGATACATCGAGGCGTTGCCCTCGCGCATGATCACCAGATCGCAGAACGCCGGGATGTAGGCGCCGCCGGCGGCCGAGGGGCCGAACAGCACGCACACCTGCGGCACGACCCCGGAGAGCTTGACCTGGTTGTGGAAGATCTTGCCGGCGCCGCGCCGGCCGGGGAACATCTGCACCTGCTCGGTGATCCGCGCGCCGGCGGAGTCGACCAGGTAGACCATCGGGATCTGCAGTGCGAGCGCGCGTTCCTGGATGCGCAGGATCTTCTCGACCGTCTTCGGGCCCCACGAGCCGGCCTTGACGGTCGGGTCGTTGGCCATCAGCGCGACCGGCCGCCCGGCGATCTCCCCGACCCCTGTGACGACCCCGTCGGCGCCGAGGCCGTCGTCCTGCCAGTTGGCGAGCAGCGCCTCCTCGGCGAACGAGCCCGCGCCTGTACCGTTGTCTCCGTCGAGCAGCAGCGCGACCCGCTCGCGTACGGGCAGCTTGCCCTGTTCGCGCGCCTTGTCGCGATGGCGCTCGGGTCCGCCGGCGAGCGCGCGCGCGGTCGCGTCGTGCAGAGGGTCGGCCATCTATCTCCTCTTTATCGATTCATTGCAACGTTGAACGATTCTTCCCTGAAAGGTTCTTTGATTTTGCATAACACTCTGAGCCGAGCCGAGCAGCTCGACGCCCGCCGTCGATCAGATCCCAGGGTTGGCGACCGGCGCGTCGCCGCCCGAGCCCGCGTAGTCGTAGAAGCCCATCCCCGACTTGCGCCCGAACCAGCCGGCGGAGATCATCTTGCGCAAAGTCGGCGGCCGCGCGAAGCGGCGCTCGCGGAACTCGTCGAACAGGACGTCGCAGATCGAGGCGAGCGTGTCCAGCCCGACGAAGTCTGGAGCTCGAGCGGGCCCATCGGATGGCCCGCGCCGGCCTTCATCGCCGCGTCGATCTCTGCGATCGAGCCGACGCCCTCTTCGTACGCGCGGATACCGTCGAGCAGATAGGGAACGAGCAGGCGGTTGACGATGAACCCGGCCTTGTCCTTCGTAGGGATCGCGAGCTTGCCCTCGGACTTGGCGAACTGGAGCGCCAGGTCGAAGGCCGCGTCGGTGGTGGTCACGCAGCGGACGACCTCGACGAGCTTCATCACCTGCGCCGGGTTGAAGTAGTGCAGCCCCACGAACTGCCCCGGCCGGCCGGTCGCGGCCGCCTGGTCGATCACCGCCAGCGAGGAGGTGTTGGTGGCGAACACGGCCTCGCCCTTGACGATCTCGTCGACCTCGCGCCACATCTCGAGCTTCAAAGTCAAGCTCTCGGTGATCGCCTCGATCACGAGGTCGCAATCGGCCAGGTCGCCATAGGCGGTCGTGCCCTGAATACGCCCGCGTACCGTGTCGGCGTCCTCCTGGCTCGACTTGCCCTTCTCGACGGCGCGCGCGAGCTGCTTCTCGATCTTGGCGATCCCCTTGGCGAGCGTGGCCTCGTCGACCTCGCGCAGCACGACCTCATAGCCGGCTTGAGCCGCCACCTGCGCGATGCCGTGACCCATCAGCCCGGCTCCAAGCACGCCCACTTTCTCGATCTCGGCCATCGTCCCCTCGGTTGTCGTGTTTTTGGGAAGCAATCCGGCACGTGCACCGTATGACGGTCCGTGTCGCCGGCTAGATCGCGCCCTGGTCGAGCCCGCAGCCTAGTACGATCGCGACGATGAGCATCGTCACCACCGAGGATCGCGGTCCGGTCAGGCACATAGTGCTGAACCGCCCGGAGAAGCGCAACGCGATGAACCAGGCACTGCTCGTCGAACTGGGCGACGCGCTTCAGGCCGCCGCGGACGACAGCTCGGTGCATTGTGTCGTGCTGCGCGGCGAAGGGACCGTCTTCTCCGCCGGTGTAGACCTCGGCGAGTTGGCCTCATTCGCGGGCGATCCCACGGTGCTGCGCCCTTTTCGCAACGTGTTTCTCGCGTGCGCGAACCTGTGCGAAGCGATGGTCAAGCCGGTGATCTGCCAGATCCAGGGCGCATGCTTTGGCGGCGCGCTCGAGGTCGCGCTCGGCTGCGACCTGCGCATCGCCGCCGCGGGCGCGCAATTCGGCCTGCCGGAGGTCAAGTTCGGGATCATCCCCGACGTCGGCGGCTCCTCGCGCCTGCCCGCTGTGGTGGGCCTCGGGCGCGCGAAGGAGCTGATCATGACCGCGAAGACGATCGACGCCGCCGAGTGCGAGCGCATCGGGCTCGTCAACCGCGTCGTCCCGGCCGAGGAGCTGGATGCGGCCACCCAAGCGCTCGTGGACGAGCTGCTCGCCAACTCTCCAGTGGCGGTCGGCCGCGCCAAGCGCGTGATGGACGCCTCGGCCCGTCCCACGCTCGGGCAGACGCTCGAGATGGAGGTATCGGTGCAGGAGGTCTGCGTGGCGGCGATGCGCGAGAGCCTGCGCGCGGCAGGAGCAGCCGCGGACACCGACGAGGTGGACGCCGCCGAGACGGTCGCGGCCGGCTGACTCGCCGCCGGCCTCAATGCCATTTGACTGGGCCGACTGACTCGCCGCCGGCCTCAATGCCAATTGATTGGGCCGGCCACCAGCGAATGGCTGCCCAGCGCACGTCCCAAAATCTCCTGCACACGGAGCGCACACGCGAGCAGCGCGTCGAGGTCGATCCCGGTCGCGATCCCCATCTCGTGCAGCATCGAGACGAGATCCTCGCTGGCGATGTTGCCGGTGGCTCCCGCCGGCACCGGGCAGCCGCCGAGCTCGCCGAAGCTCGACTCGAAGCTGTCGATCCCGGCGTGCAATGCCGCCAGCACGTTGGCGAGCCCCTGCCCGCGCGTGTTGTGGAAGTGCGCGGTCAGCTCTACCCCCGGCAGCCCATCCTTCCAGAGCGCGAACAGCTCGCCCACCTGTTTGGGATTGGCCATCCCCGTGGTGTCGCCGAACCCGATCTCCCGGGCGCCGGCGTCGCGCAGGCGCCCGACGATCTTCGCCACGCGCTCGGGCGGGACGTGGCCCTCGTAGGGACAGCCGAACGAGGTGGAGACCACGCCCTCGCAGCGCAGTCCCTCCGCGCTCGCGCGCGCGAGCACTCGTTCCAGCCCTTGCAGCGACTCCTCGATCGAGCGGTTGACGTTCTTGCGGTTGTGCGTCTCCGACGCCGACATGAACACGTTGACCTCGTCGAACGCCGGGCGCGTCCCCTCGTGTGCATCGCGTAACGCGAGCGCGTTCTCCAGACCGCGCTCGTTCGGGATCAGCACGCGAGTGCTCACCTCCGGCGGCACGTCGATTCGCGCCAGCACCTCGGCGGCGTCGGCGACCTGGGGGACAACGTCGGGGCGCACGAAGCTCGTGACCTCCAGCCGGCGCAGACCGGTGCGCGCGAGCGCGTCGATCAGCTCGACCTTGCGCGCGGTCGGGATCGTCTCGGGCTCGTTCTGAAAGCCGTCGCGCGGCCCCACCTCTCTGATCTTCACCGCCGCCGGAAGTGTCACCTGCGACAGCCTAGGGATTCGCGCCAGACTTGCCGCCGGAGAGCCCAAGGCTTCGCCCCGAGCCTTTCGCGCGCAGCCCGGACCCTCGGCGCGGACCCTATACTCGGCCGCCGTGAGCTCAGCGCCATCCCCCACCGGGCCGGTCGCGATCGTCGGCGGCTCGGGGGCGCTCGGCTTCGGCCTCGCGCTGCGGCTCGGGCGGGCGGGCATCCCGATCGCGATCGGCTCCCGCGAGGCGGCGCGCGGCGCAGGAGACCGCCGAGCGCGCGCAGGCTGCGGTCCCGGAGGGCACGTTCTCGGGCCACGACAACGCGGGCGCCGTACGCGCGGCGGACACGGTGATCGTGAGCGTCCCGTTCCGCAACCAGTCCGAGACGCTCACGAACCTGAAGGACGCGCTCACGCCCGGGCAGCTGCTGATCGACGCGACCGTGCCGCTGGCCGCGGCCGTGAGCGGCAAGGCGACGCGGATGCTCGGCGTGTGGCAGGGCTCCGCGGCCCAGCAGACCCTGGAGATGGCGCCCGACGGCGTGCGCGTCGTCTCCGCCCTGCACACGGTCAGCGCCGCCGCGCTCGGCGACCTCGATCACGCGCTCGGCGAGGACGTGCTCGTATGCGGAGACTCGCGTGCAGACAAGCGCGCGGCCGCGGGCTGATCGAACGGATCGAGGGCCTGCGCTGCGTCGACTGCGGGCGCCTGGAGATGGCCCGCATCACCGAGTCGCTGACAGCGATGCTGATCGCGGTGAACGCCCGCCACAAGATGCACGCGGGCATCCGCCTCACCGGGCTGCCCGACGAGCTCTGGCCGTAGCGACCCGGCGGGGCGACGTGCGGCGACGCGGGAGACGACATCGTCGTCCTCGCCGGCGGCACCGGCGGCGCCAAGCTGGCGCGTGGGATTGCTCGCCGTCGCCGGCCCCGAGCGGGTCGCGGTGATCGCGAACACCGGCGACGATGTCGAGATCTACGGCTCGCACGTCTCGCCCGACCCGGACCTCGTATCGTTCTGGCTCGCCGACCAGATCGACGCGCGCGGGCTGGGGCCTGAAGGACGACACGTTCGCGGTCATGGACGCGCTGCGGCGACTCGGCGTGGACGTGTGGTTCAACCTCGGCGACCGCGACCTCGCGTGGTGTCTGGAGCGCGCGCGCATGCAGGCGGAGGAGGACCTTTCCCCACGGCGGCGCTCGCGCGGCTGAACGGGTCGCTCGGCGTGCGCGCCGCGCGTGCTGCCGATGAGCGACGACCCGGTGCGCACGTGGGTGTGCACGGCCGCCGGCTGGCATCCCTTTCAGGAGTTCATGATCCGCCGGCAAGCCGCCGGCATCGTCGAGGGTCTCGAGTTCCGTGGCGCCGAGCAGGCGCGCGCGAGCGAGCAGGCGCTGGGCGCAATCGCGAGCGCGAGCGCGATCGTGATCGGGCCGTCCAACCCGCTCGCCTCGATCGCCCCGATCCTCGCGGTGCCCGGCATCCGCGAGGCGCTGCTGGCGGCCGACGCGCCGGTCGTCGCCGTCAGCCCGATCGTCGGCGGCGAGGTGCTGAAGGGCCCGACCGCCTCGTTCATGGCGTTCGCCGCGCTCGAATGCAACGCCGACGGGGTCGCCGACTTCTACGGCGAGCTGCTCGACGGGATCGTCACCGACGAGGACGTCGCGCGGCTGCCAACCCTGCGCATGGACACGCGCATGGACGGCCCCGAGGATCGTGCGCGGGTGGCGGCCCAGGTGCTGGGCTTCGCCGCGGCGCTCGGCGGATAGTGAACGTGCCGGTGAGCCCGGCACGAACCCAGCCGGCCACTATCGTCTCGGGGCAGATGCGCACCGCCGCGATCCTGCCCGTCAAGCGCTTCGCCGACGCCAAGCAGCGTCTCGGCGCGAGCGTCGCCGACCCGTTGCGCCTGGAGCTCGCCCGCGCGATGGTCGCCGACGTGCTCCTGGCACTGGACGAGACCGGCGCAATCGAGCGCACGATCGTCGTCACCTGCGAGGAGTCCGTTGCCGATGGGGCACGCGCGCAGGGCGCACTGGTGGTGGCAGAGGAGGTCGGCGACGGCCAGTCCGCGGCTGTCGCGCTCGGCATCCGGCGCGCGCTTGCAGAGGGGTTCGAGCGCGTGCTTTGCGTTCCCGGAGACTGTCCCGCGCTCGACCCCGCGGAGCTCGACGAGCTGCTCGGCGCCCACGCCCCCAACCGGCGCGACGAAAATTCTCGTCCCGCCTTGGCCGACCGCGACGAAAATCCTCCTCCCGCCTTGGGCCGACCGCGAGGAAAATCCTCCCCCCGCGTTGCCGACCGCGACGAGGATTCTCCTCCCGCCTTGGCCGACCGCGACGCAGCGGGCGAAGAGAGGCGCGGCGATCGTGTTCCCGAAGTGGTGATCGTGCCCGACCGCCACGGCACCGGCACCAACGGCCTGCTGCTGACGCCGCCCGCGGTGATCGTCACCCAGCTTCGGGCCCGGCAGCTGTGAACGCCACCGCGCGCTCGCGCGCGCCGCCGGCGTCGCCTGCCATGTGGCACGACCCTCCTCGCTGCTACTCGACATCGACACGGGCGCGGACCTCGCCGCGCTGCAAGACCGGCTTGCGGGAACGCACACTCGAGCCGAGCGAACACGCACGGTGCTCGGCCAGCCCGAACGCACGGACGATCTTCCCCTCCCCACCCGCGCCTGACGTCCCGCGCCCGTGGCAGCTCTCTCCGCCCGTGGCCTCGCCGGCCTTCCCGAGATCGCGGCCGGGGACGACCTCGCGGCGCTGATCGTCACAGCGCTCGGCGATGAGCCCCTACGGGACGGTCAGGTCGTGGCGATCGCGCACAAGGCTGTCTCCAAGGCCGAGGGCGCCGTCGTCGCTCTCGCCGGTGTCAGACCGAGCTCGCGCGCGCGCGAGCTGGCCGCGGCGCACCCGGCCGACGGGGACGGGAAGGGCCGCGACCCGCGCGTCGTGCAGGTCGTGCTCGACCGAGTCGGCGGAGATCCTGCGCGCCGAGCGCGGCGTGCTCATCTGCCGCACCCACCATGGCTTCGTCTGCGCGAACGCCGGCGTCGATGCCTCCAACGCCTCAGCGCAGGACGGGGACGAGACCGTGGTCACTGCTCCCCCGCGACCCCGACGCGTCCGCGCGACGCATTCGCGCGCGCCTGCGCGAGCTGACGGCTGCGAAGGGGCGAGAGCCGGTCGCGCTCGCGGTGCTGATCACCGACAGCTTCGGCCGCGCCTGGCGCCACGGCCAGGTCGACGTGGCGCTCGGCCTCGCCGGCCTGCAGCCGCTGGACGACTGGCGCGGGCGGACCGACGCGCGCGGCCTCGAGCTGCGCGCCACCTGGCTCGCCGTCGCCGACGCCGCGGCCGCGGCCGCCGACCTCGCGCGCGCCAAGGACTCGCGCGAACCCGTCGTGCTGATCGACGGCCTCGACCGGTTCGTCACCGTCGAGGACGGCCCGGGCGCTGTCGCATTGCTGCGACCGCTGCAGGAGGATCTGTTCAGATGATGGTGCTTTGCTTCTCAGACGTCCTACACGTGCGCGCGACCAAGCGCCTCTTGAAGGCACGCAGCCGCCGGCGACGCCTCAGGTCGCGACGGCGACCGGCAGCTCGCCCGTCCTCTGCAGCGGGTAGCGGCGCCTGATCCTGTATAGCGTCGTGCGCTCGGCCGCGGGCCGGCCGGCGGCGTGCGCGGCGGCGACCAGCTGCTCGGGCTCGAGGCGGGTGCCGTGATAGCTGCCCGCCAGGCGGCTGATCGACTCCTCCATCAGCGTGCCGCCGAGGTCGTTGACGCCCCAGCGCAGCGACTCGGTCGCGGCGTCGAGCCCCATCTTCACCCAGCTCGCCTGCAGGCTTCGCACGGTGCGCCCGAGCGCGAGGCGGAACACCGCGGTGTGCTTGAGGTTCTCCTCGCGGCGAGATCTCCTCCACCCCGTGCGTGCGCCCGAGCAGCGTTTGAAACGGGATGAACGACAGCGGCACGAACTCGGTGATGCCGCCTGTGCGCTCCTGCAGCTCGCGCACGACGCGCATGTGCTCGGCCAGCTCCCACGGCTCCTCGATGTGTCCGAACATGACCGTCGCGGTCGAGCGCAGCCCGGCCTCGTGCGAGGCCTCGACGATCTCCACCCAACGCGCGACCGGCAGCTTGTTCGGCGAGATTCGTTCGCGCACGCCGTCGTGCAGGACCTCCGCGGCCGTGCCGGGCGTCGAGCCGAGGCCCGCGTCTCGCAGGCGCGCGAACACCTCCGCCGGCGGCAGCGCGGAGATGTCGCACATGTGCGCGATCTCCATCGGGCTGTACGCGTGCAGGTGCAGCTCCGCCCCCGCGCCGGCCGCCGTCGCCTTCGCCAGACGCAGCCAGCCCAGGTAGTCCTCGAGCGCCCAATCGGGGTGGATGCCCGACTGGATGCACAGCTCGGTGGCGCCGAACTCGAGCGCGTCGTGGATCCGCGCCACGAACTCGTGCTCGTCGTGCTCGTAGGCGTCCGGCGAGCGCTTGCCCTGGCCGAAGCCGCAGAACGCGCAGCCCACGGTGCAGACGTTCGAGATGTTGATGTTGCGGTTGATCACGAACGTCACCGTCTCCCCCGCCAGCTCGGCGCGCAGCTCGTCGGCCGCCGCACGCATCTCCTCGATCGCCTCCGGCCGCGTCTCCGCGAACATCGCCGTCAGCTCCTGCGCGCTCAACGCGAGACCCGCTCGCGCGCGCGCGACCGCGCCCGCGACGAGGTCCGGGCGGATCGGCGGGGCGCCGCTCGACGCCGGGTCTGTGCGGCCCGACCCGCGGCGCGGGATGAAGCTCCAGTACTTGACCTTGATCGTGTCCATCACGCCCTGCGCGACCCACTCGGAGTCGATGTAACGCGGGTACACGCACAGCCGCTCGGTCAACGCGTACCCGTCCCGCTGCAGCTCCTTGCGCACCTGGTGCGGCGAGGGAAACGGGTGCTCTGGGGAGATGTGATCGCCGTTCGCGCTCAGGCCACCCAGGTCGGTCGCGCCGGCGGCCACGAGCTCGCCCCACCAGTCGGCGAGGTTCGGTGGGATCTGGATCCCCACCTCGGGCATCAGCCGCCGCGTCTCGGCGATCAGCCGCTTCATGTCGTCGATGCTCACCGCGCAGGCCCAATCGGGCAGCGGCAGCTGCGGCCGCTCGCGCACGGCGGCCGGTGCGCCGGCACCCGCGTCGGCATCCACGCCGGTGCGCCAGTATTCGCGCGCGGCCTTGTCGGCGATCTCGGCCGGCTCTTCCCCGTAATAGCGTTGATGGGGTACGAAGTTCTGGAGGATCACCTCCTGGATGTGGCCGTGGCGCGCGTGCGCCACGGCGAGCGCCTCCAGCGAGGCGATGCGCTCGTCCTCGGTCTCGCCAATCCCAACGAGAATGCCGCTCGTGAACGGTATCTTCAGCTCACCCGCCGCTTCGATCGTCTCCAGTCGCCTGGCGGGGTGCTTCGTGGGCGAGCCGGCATGAACTGTCTGCATCAGTCGCTCCGACACCGACTCGAGCATCAGACCCTGCGACGCGGTCACCTCGCGCAACCGTGCAAGGTCCTCGCGCGAGAGCACGCCAAGGTTCGTGTGCGGCAGCAGTCCCCGCTCGAGCGCCCGCTCGCAGGCCCACACGACGTACGCGGTGAAGTCCTCGTGGCCGTACTCGCGCAACCGCGCGGCCACCTCGGGGTTGACCTCCGGGCGCTCGCCGGTCAGCACCAGCAGCTCCTTGACCTGGCGCCTGGCCGCGCCATCGAGGATCTCCAAGGACCTCCTCAGGCGCGTACAGGTGCGCCTGGTGCGTGGCGAACGCGCAGTACTTGCAGTAGCACCGGCACGTGCGC
The DNA here is from genome assembly GCA_963784875.1 of uncultured Solirubrobacterales bacterium. GTDB lineage: Bacteria > Actinomycetota > Thermoleophilia > Solirubrobacterales > Solirubrobacteraceae > Palsa-744. The sequence goes on along the minus strand of CAWATE010000002.1, from coordinate 77,210 downwards.
GACAGCGACAGCGTCAAGTTGCGCGAGAAGGTGACTCTGCGGCGCATCCGACGCAGTGTATGCCGTGGGCACGCGGGATCCGAGCCGGTCCGTCCGACCCTGATCGTAAGTTGCGGACATGTCCAAAGACACCCTGCGTCGCGCGGTCGCCGAGGCGGTCGGCGCATTCACGCTCACGTTCGTCGGAGCCGGCGCCGCCGCGGCCGCCGGCGTCTCCCACGACCCCACCTTGATCGGCGCGGCGATCGCCAACGGGCTCGCGATCGGCGTGATGGTGTGCGCGCTCGGCTACATCTCGGGCGGGCACTTCAACCCCGCGATCACGTTCGGTTTCCTGATCACCCGCCGGATCAAGCCGGCGCTCGCGAGCGTCTACTGGGTCTTCCAGTTCGGCGGCGCCGCACTGGCCGCGCTGCTCGTCAAGGAGCTGCTGCCACGGGCCACCACCGAAGCCGTGCACCTCGGTGTGCCCGCGCTCGGCCACGGCGTGAACGCCGGCTCGGGGTTCCTGCTCGAGGCGATCCTGACGTTCTTCCTGGTGCTCGTCGTATTCGGCGCCGCCGTCGACCAACGCGGTCCGTTCAACGCCGTCGCCGGGCTGGCGATCGGCTTGACGATCTCGATCGACGTGCTGTTCGGCGGGCCGTTCACGGGAGCGGCGATGAACCCGTCGCGCGCGTTCGGGCCGCAGCTCGTCGGCAATCATTGGGCCAACGGCTGGGTCTGGTACGCGGGGCCGGTATTGGGCGCCGCGATCGCGGCGCTGCTCTACGAGTTCCTGTATCTGCGGCCATCCGCCTCCGAGCGGGACGGTCCGCCCGAGACGGGTGTGCTCGAGCCCGGCATCAGTGACACCGCAGCGAGCTGAGCAACGCGCAGTGTCCCGATTCAAAAATTCGGTCAGTGTTTGCCGGATGGATGGGCGTGATCTGATGTTCGACGGTGTCGGTCAGTGTGCCGGTAGCACATGGGCCGACGCCGGCGGACGTCAGGCACGTCTAGGCGCCGGGAAACACCACCGAATTTTTGAATCGGGACACTAGATGCCCGGGACCGGCAAGGGCGTGTACCTCGCCCGTCACGGCCAGACGGCCTACAACCTCGAGGGCCGCTTTCAGGGCCAGCTGCCGGTGCCGCTCGACGAGCTGGGCCGCACGCAGGCGCAGGAGCTGGCCGAGCGCGCCACCGCGCACGGGTTCGCGACACTGTGGTCGAGCACGCTGCTGAGAGCGCACGAAACCGCGGAGATCGTGGCGGCCAAGATCGGGCTCGAGCCGAAACCCGACGCGCGGCTGATGGAGACGAACGCGGGCAACTGGACCGACCGGCCGTTCAGCGAGGTGCAGGCGGAAGCGCCTGAGCTGTTCGCCAAGTTCATCGCCGGCGACCCGAGCTTCGCGTTTCCCGGCGGCGAGTCGTTCGCCGAACAGGAGGAGCGTGTCGGCGCTGCGCTCGACGAGGTCGAACAGGGCCCGCTGCCCACCCTCGTCGTCTGCCATGGGATGGTCATCCGCGCCGCTCTGTCGGTCCGCGCGGGCCACTGGCTGCCACACGGGCAACGGGTGCCGAACGGCGCGCTCGTGCCGCTCGACCCTGCCGAGTTCAAAGACGCAGACCTCGGCGGCGCAGATGCGACGCAGGCCAGCTGAGTATGGGCCCACGAAGTCCACGAAATGGAGGAGCAAGTGGCTGAGATCCCGACGCTGTTCGTTTGCCACGGCGACGACGGCGGTCCCCGAATCCATCCCTGTCGCCGCGTGCAGGAAGCGCTCCGTGCAGCCGGCATCGAGTACGACAAGGTGATCACCGCTCATGGCAGCCCGTTGCCGTTTCTGCGCAAAGGCTCGCGCGAGGAGCTGCGCGAGGCGACCGGAGCGAAGAAGCTACCCGCGCTGAAGCTGCCGGACGGGACGGTCATCACCCATTCCCGCGCCATCTTCGCTTGGATCGGCCGGCAAGGCTGACGATCCGAGGCAGGGCGGCCAAGCGTGGTCTGCAAGCCTGCACGGTCACTGATGAGGCGTGCGATCGCCTTGCGCGCTACGTGTGTCTGGTCTCGGCCAGGGCTCAGTCCAAGCCGGCCAGGCGCGTGACCAGCTCGGCGCCCTCGCGGGCCATCCGCGAGCGGGGCACCACCAGATCGAAGCCGGCCTGCTCTGCCCGCTCGCGCGCGGGCGCGTCGACGTGCGAATAGAACGCGAGCGTACGCAGCTCCCGCAGCTTGCCGTCGCGCAACAGGGCTTCGACGATCCCCGCTCCGTCCAGATCCCCGTCGGTCAAGTCAACCACCAGTACCCCGGCTACGGGCACAGCGCCATCCCCGAGCCGCTCTCTCAGCCGGCCCTCGCCGCCGATCAGCTCGACGTCGTGCCCGGCGGCGGTCAAAGCGCCCTGCACGCGCGACCCGAACAGCAGATCCGGGACGAGCGCCAGCACGTGCGCCATCGCTATTGCGCCCGCAGGCGGCGAAACTCCTCGCGAGCCGACTGCGGTCGACCCCACATCTGCGTGACCTCCACGCGGCCGCTGCGCACCTCGCGCACCGCCAGCTCGCCCTCGAGGCCGGCGTTGTCGAGCAGGGCAAGGGTGCCGTGCACGGTCGGCGCCGAGGCGGCGTGGCCGAAGCGGTGGGCGACGAGCAGGCGCCAGTGCCAGTCGTGCTTGGAATAGGGACGCGCGTTGCACGTCGTCATGTAGACCGCCGCTTCCACATAACGCGACTCGTCCGCGATCCGCAGGTCGAGCTCGAGGTCAGTCCAGTCGTCGGGCAGCGAGTCCACGATCCGCTGAAAGGTGTCGGCCAAGCCCATCGTCCACAAAGCCTAGTAGATGCGACCGCCCGAGCTGGCGGGCAAAGTGGATGCGGGTGGCGACAGTGGTTCGAAGTCCTCGGCACGGTCGATCGAGGCCCGGCGGGACGTGGATATCCTCGAAAGAAGTGTCGGTGTCAGCCACTCTCATCCGCACGCTCGACGACGAGTACCGCACGCTCCGCGACGGCTGCGGTCTGATCGACCGCTCCGAGCGGGGCAAGCTCGCGCTGAGCGGGTCCGGCGCGGTCGAGTTCCTCAATGGCCAGGTCACCAACGAGCTAGCCACGCTGCAGCCCGGCGAGGGCTGCTATGCGGCGTTCCTCACGCACAAGGGCAAGATGCTCGGCGACCTGCGCATCCTCGTCCACAACCACGAGGCCAACGCGCCCGGACCGTCCGACCCGCCGCACGAGCATTCGCCGGGGACGCCACGCGAACTGCTGCTCGACACCGAGCGCGTCGCGCTGCAGGCGCTGTTCGACATGATCCGCCGCTTCAAGGTCGGCTATGACGTCGAGCTGCACAAGCGCACCGTCGAGCGCGGCCTGCTGTCGCTGATCGGGCCCGAAGCGGACCGCGTCGCGAGCGTTGCGTCGCCGCTCCCGGCGGCATCGAGCATCGAGCCCACGGAGAGCATCCGGCTGAAAGCGACCGAGCACGCAAACGCTCCCGTCACCGTCCGCGGCATCGGTGCGCTTGCGATCCGCACGGACATCGGGGTCGATCTCCTGTGCGACTCGGCGGACACGGAGCGCCTGTGCGAGGCCCTGTTCGAACGCGGCGCGAGGGCCGTCTCCGAGACAGCAGCGGAGTGCCTGCGCATCGAGCACGGCCGCCCGCGCTACGGGATCGACCTCGACGACACGACGATCCCCCAGGAGGCGGGTCTGAACGAGCGCGCCGTCTCGTTCACGAAGGGCTGCTATGTCGGACAGGAGACAGTCGCGCGCCTCTTCTACCGAGGCAAGCCCAATCGCCGGCTGTGCGGCCTGCGCCTGTCCGCTCCGGCCTTGCCCGGCGCGGAGCTGCGCCTCGGCGAACGCGTCGTCGGACGCCTGACGAGCGCGGCCGTCTCCCCCGGCCGCGGCCCGATCGGCCTGGCGCTCGTGCGCCGCGAGGCCGAGATCGGCACGACGGTGGCGGTCGGCGAGGACGGCACGAGCGCCGAGGTCGTGGAGCTGCCGTTCGGCTGAGGAGCGGCGAGGCTCCCTCGACGGGCCGCAAGGCGGGAGCGCCCCGACTCCTGGGAGGCCCGATGGCCCGGCATCGCTTGAAAGACCCGGCCCGGGTAGGATTGCTTCCCGACTCCGTCCCCCGACAGTGAGGTTTTCAGCACGTGGCGATCGATCTTCAACAAGTCTCCGCCGTCGACGTCGAGCCCGGCGAGCTGCCCCAGACGATGGCCGCATGGGTCATCCGCGAGGAGCGCCTCGGCGAGCCAAAGGACGCTTTTCAGCTCGAGGAGATCGAGGTCCCCGAGCCCGGCGCGTTCGAGGTGATCGTGCGCGTGATGGCCGCCGGCGTCAACTACAACAACGTCTGGGCGGCGCTCGGCAAGCCCGTGTCGGTGATGAGGTACGGCGACCATCCCGAGTTCGGCCATCACATCGGCGGCTCCGACGCTTCGGGGGTCGTGTGGAAGGTCGGCGCGGGCGTCACGCGCTGGAAGGTCGGCGACGAGGTCGTCGTGCACTGCAACCAGGCCTCCTATGAGGACCCCGAGGTGCACGGCCTCGACCCGATGGCGGCGCCGTCGCAGAAGATCTGGGGCTATGAGACGACTTGGGGGTCGTTCGCCCAGTTCACGAAGGTCCAGGCCCAGCAGCTGCTGCCCAAGCCCCACTCGCTGACGTGGGAGGAGGCCGCCTCTTACGGCTTGGTGTACTTCACCGCCTACCGCATGCTGATCACGCGCTGTCAGATGCAGGCCGGCGCGAACGTGCTGATCTGGGGGGCGGCCGGCGGCCTCGGCGTGTTCGCCACCCAGCTGTGCGCCGCCGCGGGCGCCAACTGCGTGGGGGTCGTCTCCTCTGCCGAGAAGGGCGAGCTCGTCAAGCGACTCGGCGCCGTCGACTACATCGACCGCGCGGAGTTCGCGGGGATGATGCGCAGGGGTGGCGAGTCAGAGGCGGAGGAGGCCGCGCGCTTCAAGGTCTCGCGCGCCTTCGCCAAGCGCGTCAAGGAGATCCTCGGCGACGCCCCCGACATCGTTTTCGAGCACGTCGGCAAAGCGACCTTCCCGACGTCGGTGTTCACCGCCAAGACGTTCGGAAAAATCGTCATCTGCGCGGGGACCACCGGCATCGACCTCGACTTCAACGTCGCCTACCTGTGGATGCGCCAGAAGGAGATCCTCGGATCGCACTTCGCCAACGCGTACGAGTGCACGAAGGCCAACGAGCTGATCGAGTCCGGCCAGATCCGCCCGGTGCTGTGGCGCACGCTCGGCTTCGAGGGCGTCGCCGAAGCGCACCAGCTGATGCTCGAAAACAAGCATCTCGGCAAGATCTCGATCCTCGTCGGCGCCGACTCGGAGGGTCAGGGCAAGACCGCGGAGGGGCCGGGAGCGATCCACGCGGAGGTCGGCGCCTGATGGCCGGCACGGTGATCGTGCCGTGGTACGCCACGGGCTTTCGCGGCGACGCGTTCGAGCAGGCGCTGAACGAGGTCGCTCAGGTCGCGCTGCGCTACGGCGCGAGCTCCTACGGCGTGTATCGCGCGCGCGATGACCGGTACAAGTTCCAGCAGCTCGCGAGCTTCGACGAGCACGTCGACTGGGAACGCTACTGGCAGGGCCCGGAGCTGACCTACTTCCGGGCGGCCCACTCCAGCTGGTATCAGGTGCCGGTGCTGTACGGCTGGTGGGACCTCACCACGAGCGGCGCCCTCGCCCCCGAGCAGATCGCGTCGGGCAACGGCCACTCAAACGGGGTCGCCACGAACGGCCATGTGGCGTCGCAACAGGAGAGAGCGCCTAACTAGGCCTGTTCGAGGGGCGCCCTAACTAGGCCTGTTCCAGGGGCGCCATGGTAAGCCCGGCGCCCTTGAGCTGTTCCCAGTAGTGCTCGGCCGCCTCCTGATGGCCGCTGTAGACGATCGCCTTGCCGGCGGTGTGGATCGCGTTGGCCAACTCGTGCCCGCGCTCCAGCGTGACGCCGGGGAGGAAGCGCGCGAGCGTGCGCGCGACGTGGTCGAACGTGTTGTGGTCGTCGTTGCGCACGATCACCTTCCAGGAGTCCCCCAGCCCCCGTCCGGGCCGGCCTGCATGCGGCACCTCGATCGTCTGGCTCATAAGGCAAAGAATAAAGATCGCGGCCCGGCCGTACAATTGCGGGTATGAGCGACGATCACTCCCCGCGCCTGCCCGAGCGCGACCGGCCCTGGATGATGCGCACCTACGCCGGGCACTCCACGGCGAAGGACTCGAACAAGCTGTTCCGCGGCAACCTCGCCAAGGGGCAGACAGGCCTGTCGGTCGCTTTCGACCTGCCCACCCAGACCGGGTACGACCCCGACGACGAGCTCGCCCGCGGCGAGGTCGGCAAGGTCGGCGTGCCGGTTTCCCACCGCGGAGACATGGCGGCGCTGATGGACGGGATCCCGCTCGGGGAGATGAACACCTCGATGACGATCAACGCCACGGCCGCCTGGCTGCTCGCGCTGTACATCGTCGCGGCCGAGGAGCAGGGCGTCGCGCAGGAGCAGCTGCAGGGCACGACGCAGAACGACATCATCAAGGAGTTCCTGGCACGCGGCACCTATGCCTTTCCGCCTGCGCCGTCGATGCGGCTGATCGCGGACATGATCGCCTACACGGTCGAGCACGTGCCGAAGTGGAACCCGATCAACATCTGCTCCTACCACCTGCAGGAGGCCGGCGCCACGCCGGTGCAGGAGATCGCCTACGCGATGAGCAACGCGATCGCCGTGCTCGACGCCGTGCAGGAGCGAATCGGCACGCCGTCCGGCGAGGGAAGCGTCTCGCCGATGGAGCAGGTGTTCGGGCGCATCTCGTTCTTCGTCAACGCCGGCGTGCGCTTCGTCGAGGAGCACGCGAAGCTGCGCGCGATGGGGATCCTGTGGGAAGAGCTCGGGCGTGAGCGTTACGGGGTGCAGAGCCCCAAGCACCTGCGCTTCCGCTACGGCGTGCAGGTCAACTCGCTCGGGCTGACCGAGGCGCAGCCGGAGAACAACGTGCAGCGGATCGTGCTCGAGGCGCTCGCGGTCACGCTCGGGCGTGACGCGCGGGCGCGGGCGATCCAGCTGCCCGCCTGGAACGAGGCGCTCGGGCTGCCCCGCCCGTGGGACCAGCAGTGGTCGCTGCGCATCCAGCAGGTGCTGGCGTATGAAACCGACATCCTCGAGTACCCCGACATCTTCGAGGGGTCGAAGGTGATGGACGGTCTCGTCGCCGAGCTGCTGGAGGGAGCGCGGGCGGAGATGGCGGTCGTCGCCGAGCACGGCGGCGCGGTCGAGGCGGTCCCGTACATGAAGGGGGCGCTGGTCGACTCCCATCGCGAGCGCATCCGCCGGATCGAAGCGGGCGAGCAGATCGTGGTCGGCCAGAACCGCTTTTCAGAGACGGAGGACTCGCCGCTAACGGCCGACGGCGACGGCGGCATCCTCGTGGTCGACCCCGCCGTCGAGGCCGCCCAGATCGAGGCCGTGCGCCGCTGGCGCGCAGAGCGCGACCAGGCGGCGGTCGATGTCGCCCTGGCCGAGCTGGCGCGTGTAGCGGGCGTGCCGCAGGACGGCGAGAACCTGATGGACGCGACGATCGCCGCCGCGCGCGCGGGCGCCACGACGGGCGAGTGGGCGCGCACGCTGCGCGAGGTGTTCGGCAGCTATCGCGCTCCCACGGGCGTCGGCGACGCGAGCGCGGCGCCGGCCGACGCGCAGCTGAGCGAGCTGCGCGAAGAGGTCTCCCATCTGCAGGAGCAGCTTGGCCGCCGGCCGAAGATCCTCGTCGGCAAGCCCGGCCTCGACGGCCATTCAAACGGCGCCGAGCAGATCGCGGTGCGCGCGCGCGACTCGGGCATGGACGTGGTTTACGAAGGCATCCGCCTGACCCCCAGCCAGATCGCCGCCTCGGCGCTTCAGGAGGGGGTGCACGTGATCGGGCTGTCGATCCTCTCAGGCTCGCACCGCGAGCTGATCCCGGCCGTGATCGCGGCCCTGCACGAGGCCGGCGTGACGGCGCCCGTGGTCGTCGGCGGGATCATCCCCGACCAGGATGTCGCCGCGCTCGAGCGAGCTGGGGTAGCGGCCGTGTACACGCCGAAGGACTTCGACATCACGCGCATCATGCACGACATCGTGGAGCTCGTCGGAGCCGGGGCCGAACGAGCCGTGATCGCGGGCAACGGCACGGCCGGAGACGAGCTTGGCACAGGCGGAGACGGGCTCGGCACGGTCGCGGACAAGTCGGCCGCGGTCGGACGGTCCGCGGTCGCAGGCAACGGCGCGGTCGCCGGCGATCCCGCGTGAGCTTCGACGGAGCCGCCCTCGGCGCGCGCCTGCGCGCGCGGGACCTGAGCGCGGCGCCGGCGACGTTGAACCTGCTGGAGAGCACGGCCGCCGCCGACCGCGAGCAAGGGGCCGCGCTGCTGGCCGAGGTCTCTCCCGCCGCGCTCGGCGGCGAGGCGCCCGGGCACGTGATCGGTGTGACCGGACCGCCCGGCGCGGGCAAGTCGACGCTGCTGTCGGCGTTGCTTCACGCTTGGCGGGGCGCCCCCCGCGGCGAGGACGGTGACGGGCGCACGGTGGCGATGCTGGCGGTCGATCCCAGCTCGCGGCGCTCGGGCGGCTCGCTGCTCGGCGATCGGGCCCGGATCGAGTTCGACCCCGCCGACAGGGGCGTGTTCATTCGCTCGACCTCAGCCGGGGAACGCCTCGGCGGGCTGGCGTGGGCGACACGCTCCGCCGCGCACGCGCTCGCGGCCGCCTTCGACGTGGTCGTGATCGAGACGGTCGGCGTCGGGCAGGCCGAGACCGAGGTGGCGGACGTCGCCGACACCGTCGCCGTCGTCGTGCAGCCTGGAAGCGGCGACGTGCTGCAGTTCCTGAAGTCGGGCATCATGGAGATCCCGGATGTGCTCGTCGTCACCAAGGCCGACCTCGGCCAGATCGCGCTCAGCGCGAGGCGCGACGTGAGCGCAGCGCTGCGCTCGCTGGGCTCTTCGGCGACGAAGGCGGTGGCCGTCTCCTCGGTGGCGCCGCCCCAGGGCATCGATGAGCTGATCGCCGCCTTCGACGCGCATCGCGCCTCGATCGATCTGAGCGAGCGGCGATTGCGCGCGCGGCGAGCAAACGCGCTGTCTGACTACGTGCACGAGCACGGCGATCGTGGCCTGCGCGCGCTCGGTGGCAGGCGCGCGGCCGAGCGGCTGCTCGAGACGCAAGACCCGGCGCTCGACACGGCGGCGCTCGTTACCGCGCTCGAGCAGGGAGTGGCCGCGAGTTGAGCACGATCGCCGGCCGTGTCGCGGGTGAACGCTGAGATGGCGCGCAACCTGCTGCTGATGTTCGGGGCGTTCGTCCTCGTCAGCGCGCTTGCCGGGGCACTCGGCGCGACGAACCTCGGCACGGCGCTCGCTTTCGGCCAGATGGCGTTCGCGGCGAGCACGGTGTACGTGCTGCTGAAGCGCTGATCGCCCCGCCGACGTTCAATCATGCACCCGCCCGCGGATCTGATGCACCTGCCACGGATCTCGATCGAGCTGCGCCGACGTGATCAGGGCTCGCTGAACGAGCGGCCCACTTCAGACCGTAGATCGAGTGCTCAGGAAGGAATTGCGCGATTCGCCGTCATAGAGCATTAAGGATGCTGCGCTAGCGTCCGCTCGTCGTTACTCGCCGCCAATGCTGATCCTGCTTCTCTTCGCCATCCTCGCCGGCGCCGGCACGGCCCTGTCCCCGTGCGTGCTTCCCGTGCTGCCCGCGCTGCTGTCCGCCGGCGGCGTCGGCGGCCGACGGCGGCCGCTTGGGATCGTGCTGGGGCTGTCGATCACGTTCACGGTCACGATCGTCGGCGTCGCCAAGGTCGTCGACGGGGTCGGCCTGGGCTCTGACCCGCTGCGAGCGGTGGCGGTCGTCGTGCTGCTCGCGTTCGGCGTCGCGCTGCTGATGCCGAGCGTTGCCGCGCGGATCGAGGCGCCGCTGTCGCGGCTGTCGCGGTTGGGTCCACACACGCGCGGCGAGGGCTTTAGCTCGGGGCTGCTCGTCGGCGGCGCGCTTGGCTTCGTCTACACCCCGTGCGCCAGCCCGATCCTCGCGGCGGTCATCTCCGTCAGCGCCGCCTCGGGCAAAACGATCGTGATCGCCCTTGCCTACGCGCTCGGCTCAGCGCTCGTGCTGCTCGCACTCACGCTCGGCGGCCGGCGCCTGTTCGACCGCGTGCGTCAGGCCGGTCGCGGGCCGTTGCTGCAGCGCGCGCTCGGCACGATCATGATCCTCACGGCGGTCGCGATCCTCACGAACCTCGACGTCAACTTCGACCAGTTCATCGCCCAGCACATCCCGGACGTGAACCTCACCGCATCGCTCGAGTGCTCGAACACGATCACGAGCCGCCTGCACCAAGTCAGCGGCCACGAAGTCAAGTTCAAGCCGGCGAACGGCTCCTCGGCCTGTGGCAGCTCGGCCGGCGCGGTGCACACGGCGGCGCCCCACGCCAGCCAGGCCACGCTGCTCGCGGACGCGCACGGCCTCAAAAACCTGGGCGAAGCGCCCGAATTCACCGACACGGAGGACTGGTTCAATACACCGGGCGAGCGGCCATTGACGCTCGCCTCCCTGCGCGGACGCGTCGTGCTGGTGGACTTCTGGACCTACACCTGCATCAACTGCATCCGCACGCTTCCATATCTGAAGGCGTGGGATGCCGCCTACCGTAATCGGGGCCTCGAGATCGTCGGCGTGGAGACGCCCGAGTTCGCCTTCGAGCACGTGGCCTCGAACGTGGCCAACGCGATCGGCCAGTTCGGCATCCGCTATCCCGTCGTGCAGGACAACGAAATGGGCACCTGGAACGCCTATGGCAACCAGAGCTGGCCCGCCGACTACCTGATCGACGCGAGCGGCCAGGTGCGCTACGCCACCGTCGGCGAGGGCGACTACGGCCAGACCGAAACGGCGATCCGCGCGCTGCTCGCCGAAGCTGGCGATCGGGTGGGCGGCAAGAGCCGCGCTAAGGGCGTGATCGTGCCGAGCGAAGTGGCCACGCCCGAGACCTACCTCGGCACGGCCCGCGCGCAAGGGTGGGTCAACGGCCCGAAGGCGGGACTGCACGACTACGGCTCGGCTCCACCCGCGAGCCTGGCCCTCAACAGTCTTGCCTACAGCGGCAGTTGGAACATCGCCGAACAGCCTGCCACCGCGGTCTCCGGCGCCGGTATCGACCTCGAGTTCCGAGCCAAGAACGTCTACCTGGTGTTGAGCTCCTCAGGCGTTCGCCCGCTGCCGGTACGGGTGCTGCTCGACGGCAGGACGATCTCCGCAGCCGACGCCGGCGCCGACGTGCACGGCGGCGGGGTCACCGTCCACGGTGAGCGCCTGTATACGCTTGTCTCGCTTCCCGGCGACGAGCAGCATCGCCTGGGCCTGCGCTTCGCGCCCGGGGTGAGCGGCTATGCGTTCACGTTCGGGTAGCAGACATCTTCCTTATCGATCCTTTAAAGATCCGACCGCATCCAGGCTGACCTCAACCACACTGGGAGATCGATGAACGCCTTGAGAAGAAAGCTCCGTAGGAGCCGTTCACTGCGCACCCGCTCTCTGCTGGGAGCCTCCACGGTGCTGCTCGCGATCGGCTTTGGGCCGACCGTCGCACCCGCCGGCGCGTCGGCTCCGGCGAAAACCGACGTGATGTTCGTATTCGACACGAGCGGCTCGATGCAGGGAGTGCTCGAAGAAGCCAAAGAAGAAATCAAGACGCTCATCGCCAACACAGAGGCCAGCCTTCCCAACGCCGAGTTCGGCGTGGCAAACGTCGAAGACCTACCCGGCTACTTCAGCGGCGCTCCATTCGGAGAAAAAACCAAGAAAGAATACGAAGAAGACACTGAAAAGCCGTGGCATCTCTGGCAAGCCCTGACAAACGAAGGGCCCAAGGTCGAAGAAGCGATCAGCAAACTGTCCGAATCAGAGGTGGCGCACAGCGGCGGCGACCTGCCCGAAGCCTACGGTCGCGCGCTATATGAGACCGCGACCAATGCGTTCATCGGCTGGCGAGACGGAGCGCGTCACGAGATCGTCCTGATCGGCGACAACGTGCCACATACCCCAAACGTCAACGAAGGGATCCCGACCGGCCTGCAGCTCACGGAACCGTTCAACGACGGCGTTGAAGCATGGGCGAACACGGGAGAAGAACTCGGCGGCGAATGGGGCATCCCCGGCACCCAGTGGAAAGCAGGCGAATCGCTCGAGTTTCACAAAACCCTTCAGAGGCTCAACACCGAAGAAAAGCCGCTGGCGATGGTCGACTACTTCCACACCGGTGAGGACGAAAAGTCAAACTACATCCACTACTGGGAATACTGGGCCGCCGCCACGGGTGGACAGGCGATAACCGCCGACGAAGGCACCAAATCGCTCGGCGCAAAGCTCGCGAACATAATCAAAGAAAGCGCCGAAGGCATACCTCCCTGCAAACCCGGTTACAGCCGCGCACCGGGCATGCCCTGCGTCCCCAATCCGACGCCCCCGCCGACGACAACGACAACTCCGACGCCTGTAAAAGTCATTAGTGCACCGCCGACCCTTCCGCCAATTCCCAAAACCATCGTCGTCGATGAAGAAAATGGCGAAATCGAAGACGAATTCGAATTCCCCGAGGGCGGCGAAATCGAATTTAGCGGCGACGTGAGCGAAGGAGCCGAAGCGGCGCGCTTCCAGGCCGGCCCACTGATGAGCCCGCTCGGCCAGCAGGTCGCGGTGACGGCCAGGCACAGAAACAAGAGATGCAAGAAGGGTTATGTCAAGAAAGGCAAGAAGTGCGTCAGCAACGCCCCGATTCCTTACGGGCAGGTCAGGCTGACCATCCCGGCGGCCGGCAGATACAGGCTCAGACTCAAGCCCAGCGGCAGGGCGCTCGCGGCGCTGAAGCGGGGTAAGTCGCTGAATGTTACGGTGACGCTCAAGTTTACGCCGGCAGGCACCGCCACACACATCCTCGACGTCAAGGTCGTACGGGTGCGCCTGAAGCCAAAGAAGAAGCATCACGGCAGACACCACAAGAAGTAAGCCGGACCACGCAGGACCGCCAGCGGCAGCATGGACGGGGGAGCTGTAGCGCCCCGTCCATGCTGCAAGGCCGCGGGTGGGGCTATACGTGCATACAATGAACCCCATGGAGGGTTCGATGGCCGAAACGAGCGCGCGTAGCTGGCTGCGCTGCTATCGCTGCTGGTCCCAGGATCTCGAGGTCCAGGTCCATTACGAGGGGATCCACAAGATCGACGCCGACACCGGCGAGCGTGCAGAGGTCGTCGACGAGCTGCAGGAGGCTGTCGTGCAATGCCTCGACTGCATGCACGACCAGCCCCACCTCGGCTTCGCCAACGGCCGGGTAGAGCCGATCGAGGATCGCTGGGAACGGATGATCGCCGGCACTCCCTGGGTCGCCTCGTGTACGGTCGCGGTCGACGCCGAAGACGTCGACAGCTGCTCTGGGCCGGAGGCTGGCGACGCACTGTCCTACGCCGCCTTCGGCGACCACGGCGTGCGCGAGTTCTTTACGCACGTGCGCTTTCACAAGCATGAAGAGGACGCGCGGATCATCGTGCACCTGCTGGTCGAGCTGTACGCGCGCTCGCTCGAGGAGGCCACCGACGTGCTCGAGTCATCCGCCCGTGGCGCGCTGACGATCACCTCGCTCGCCGAGGAGTCGCGCCCGCCGGCGGCAGCGGGCGAAAGCCCGCACTCCCACGAATAGAAGTCAGCCCAGACGCGCTTCGAGCGCGTCCAGCTGCTCGTTCAGCTCAGCCGGGAGCTTCTCGAACTGGGCGAGGTGGGCGCGGAACTGGGGGAGCTGGGCCTTCCACTCCTCGGTCTCGACGCCGCAACAGCTCGGCCATGTCCTCATCGGAGACGTCGAGCCCGTGCGTGTCGATGCCTTCGCCGCCGACCGGCGGGATCAGGCCGATCGGCGTCTCCGTCGCCGCGCCGTGGCCGGCGCAGCGCGCGAACACCCATGCGAGCACGCGCGAGTTCTCGCCGAAGCCCGGCCACAGAAAGCGCCCCGCACTCGTCCTTGCGGAACCAGTTGACGTAGAAGATCTTCGGCAGCTTCGCGCCGTTCGCTGCGCGCCGATCTCGAGCCAGTGGGCGAAGTAGTCGGCCATGTTGTAGCCGCAGAACGGCAGCATCGCGAACGGGTCGAACCGCAGCTCGCCGACCGTACCGGCCGCCGCGGCGGTCTTCTCCGAGGACATCACCGAGCCGAGGAACACGCCGTGCTCCCAGTCGAGCGCCTCGGTCACGAGCGGCACGACCGTCGAGCGGCGCCCGCCGAACAGCATCGCGTCGATCGGCACGCCGGCCGGGTCCTCCCACTCGGCCGCGATCGCCGGGTCCTGCGAAGCCGGCGTCGTGAAGCGCGCGTTCGGGTGCGCGGCGGCCTTGTCCGAGTCCGGCGTCCAGTCGTTGCCGTGCCAGTCGATCAGGTGCGCGGGCGGCTCCTTCGTCAACCCCTCCCACCACACGTCGCCGTCGTCGGTCTTCGCGCAGTTGGTGAAGATCGAGTTGCGCTCGATCGTGTGGATCGCGTTCGGGTTGGTCTCCTCGCCCGTGCCGGGAGCCACTCCGAAGAAGCCGTACTCGGGGTTGATCGCGTACAGCCGGCCGTCCTCGCCGAACTTCATCCACGCGATGTCATCGCCGATCGTCTCCACCCTCCAGCCCTCGAGCGTCGGCACCAGCATCGCCAGGTTCGTCTTGCCGCACGCGCTGGGGAACGCGCCGGCGATGTACTTGACCTCGCCCTCCGGCGAGGTCAGCTTGAGGATCAGCATGTGCTCGGCCATCCAGCCCTCGTCGCGCGCCATCGCCGAGGCGATCCGCAGCGCGAAGCACTTCTTGCCGAGCAGCGCGTTGCCGCCGTAGCCCGAACCGTATGAGGTGATCTCGCGCGTGTCGGGGAAATGCACGATGTACTTGTTCTCGGCGTTGCACGGCCACGGCACGTCCTCGACGCCGTCCTCGAGCGGCATGCCCACAGAGTGCAGGCAAGGCACGAAGTCGCCTTCGGAGCCGAGCGCGTCGAGCGCGCCCTGGCCCATGCGCGTCATGATCCGCATGCTCACGGCGACGTACGGCGAGTCGGTCAGCTGCACGCCCACGTGGCTCTTGTCCGAGCCGAGCGGGCCCATCGAGAACGGCACCACGTACATCGTCCGACCCTTCATCGACCCCTCGAGGAGCTCGTTCAACGTCTCGCGCATCTCCGCCGGGTCGCGCCAGTTGTTCGTCGGTCCCGCCTCGTCCTCGGTCGCCGAGCAGATGAACGTGCGGTCTTCCACGCGTGCGACGTCGCCGGGGTCGGACAGCGCGAGGTAGGAGTTGGGCCGCTTCGCCTCGGACAGCTTCTCGAACGTGCCCCCATCGACGAGCGCCTGACAGAGGGAGTCGTACTCCTCGGCCGAGCCGTTACACCAGTAGACCTCGTCCGGCGCGGTCAGCGCCGCGACCTCCTCGACCCAGGCCAGCAGGCGCTCGTTCTTGGTGGGGGCGGAAGCGGTGGTGTTCATGAGATGCAAACGGCTCCTAAATCTCGCTTACGTGATCGGCGTGCGCCAGTCCGTTGGCGCAGCTGCCGGGCCGTGAAGGCTCCGGGAAACGGAAAAACGCCCTTGCGGGGCGACCGGAAAAGCCTAGCGCACGCCGCAACTCTCGACTCTTACTCGACGTTTCCCTCTGCAGAGCCGGTCCCCGGGGTCTTGCGCGGGACGAGCACCAACCGCTTGAACTCCGCCACGAGCACCCCGTCCTGGTTGAGCACGCGCGTGTGCACCTTGACCGTGCCGCGGTCGGGCTTGGACTTCGACTCCTTCTTCTCGAGCACCTCCGACTCGCAGTACAGCGTGTCGCCGTGGAACACCGGCGCGGGGTGCTTCAGCTCTTCGGTCGCGAGGTTCGCGATCGCCTTGCCACTCACGTCGCTCACCGACATCCCCAGCGCCAACGAGTACACGAGCGGTCCCACGACGACGTTGCGCCCCTGCTGCGACTTGCCTGCGTACACGTCGTTCAAATGCAGCGGATGGTGGTTCATCGTGATCAGGCAGAACAGGTGGTCATCGGACTCCGTCACGGTCTTCGCAGGCCAGTGCTTGTACACGGCGCCGACCTCGAACTCCTCCAGATAGCGGCCGTACGGATGGGCGCCGCTCGCCTCGCGCGCGGCCTGCTCGGTCTCGACGGTCTGCGTCTCGCTCATGAGTGTCTCTACGTCTCCTGTTTTGCTTGGTCGGGACCGACCACTCTAGATGAAGCTCTAGTGCCCACGGCTGTGGTGGCCGGCGCCACCGCCGCTGTACGAAGGGGCGCGCGCACGTGCATCCCCAAAATCGTTCTCCCTCCCCCACCGCTCGCGAGGCGATACCGTTCGCCGTCCACAGACGACCTGGGAGACACCCCTTTGCGCAACCCCCGAGACTTCTTCAAGCCCCTCGCGATCGACGCCCCCGAGCCCGCGCGGGAGATCCCGTTCAAGCCGTCCCGGATGATCCACTTCATGGACTTCTCGAACCCGAAAATGGTCGAGAAGGCACCGGATCTCGCCCCCAAGGTGGACATCCTGCTCGGCAACCTCGAGGACGCGGTGCCGCTTGAAAAGAAGGAGGCCGCGCGCGCCGGGCTGATCAAGGTCGGGCGTGAGATGGACCTCGGCGACACGGCGCTGTGGACGCGCGTCAACGAGCTCGCCTCCCCCTACGTGCTCGACGACCTCACCCAGCTCGTGACCGAGATTGGCCACAAGCTCGACGTCATCATGATTCCGAAGGTCGAGGGTCCGTGGGACATCCATTACGCCGACCGCCTTCTGGCTCAATTGGAGGCAAAGGCAGGCATCGAGCGTCCGATCCTGATCCATTGCGTGCTCGAGACCGCTCAGGGCGTCGCCAACCTCGAGGAGATCGCCTGTGCCTCGCCGCGGATCCAGGGCATGTCCTTCGGTCCCGCCGACCTCGCCGCCTCGCGGCGCATGAAGACGACGCGCGTCGGCGGCGGGCACCCCGGCTACCGCACGATCGCCGACCCCGACCCCGACAACCCGGACGCGCCGCGTGCCAGCTACCAGCAGGACCCGTGGCACTACTCGATCGCGCGCATGGTCGACGCCTGCACCTCCGTCGGCGCCCTGCCCTTCTACGGCCCTTACGGCGACATCTCAGATGCCGAGGGCTGCGAGACGCAGTTCCGCGCGTCGTTCCTGCTCGGCTGCGTCGGCGCCTGGTCGCTGCACCCGGGCCAGATCGCGATCGCCAAGAAGGTCTACTCGCCCGACCCCGACGAGGTCGCGTTCGCGAAAAAGGTGATCGCGGCGATCCCCGACGGCCGCGGCGTGCACATGATCGACGGCAAGATGCAGGACGACGCGACCTGGAAGCAGTGTCAGGTGATGGTCCGGCTCGCGGAGATGCTCGCGCGCAAGGACCCCGAGCTGGCCGAGGCCTACGGGTTCACGGCGGCCGCCGTCGTATAGGCTTCCGCGCCGCATGAGGTTCTTCGAGTTCGAGGCGCGCGAGATCGTCAAGCGCGCCGGCATCCCCGTCACCGACTACGGCTTCACGACCGACCCCTCCGAGGCGGCGTCCATCGCCGAGCGGATCGGCGGGCCGACCGTGATCAAGTCGCAGGTGCTATCCGGCGGGCGGATGAAGGCCGGCGGCGTCAAGTTCGCCGACACCCCCGCCGAAGCCGAGTCCTACACACGCGACATCCTCCAGCTGGAGATCGGCGGCCACATGCCCCGCGGCGTGCTCGTCGACCCGAAGGCCGACGTCGAGCAGGAGTACTACGCGGGCGTCGTCTGGGACGGCACCGCCAAGAAGCCGCTGATGCTGTTCAGCGACATGGGCGGCATCGACATCGAGCAGGTCGCCGAGGAGCACCCCGACCACGTCGGCCGCGGACACTTCTCCACGCTCGAACCGTTCTCCGACTTCCAGGCCAAGCAGGTGATCGCCGCCGCCGGCGTCACCGGCAAGGCGCTGCAGCGCGCCACCCCGGTGCTCGCTCGCCTGGCCCGACTGTTCCTCGACAACGACATGACGCTCGCGGAGATCAACCCGTTGGCGGAGCTGAAGGACGGCTCGTTCGTCGCGCTCGACGCGCACATGGAGATGGAGAACGAGGGCATGCCGCGCCAGAAGGGCTTGATCAAGGCGCTTGGCATCGGCGCGGAGGAGGGCACTCGCGAGAGCTACACCCCGACCTCGTTCGAGGAGGCCGTCAAGGCGCTCGACGCAGCCGATCATCGTGGTGTCATCCAGGGCAAGGACACCGGCTTCAACGGGAACATCGGCCTCGTGATCGGCGCGGGCGGCGGCTCGCTGACGCTCACCGACGCCGTGCGCCAGCAGGGCGGCAAGCCCGCCAACTACTCCGAGATCGGCGGCAACCCGTCCGTCGCCAAGGCCTGCGGCCTGGCCAAGCAGGTTCTCCAGAAAGACGGCGTCGAGAAGATCGCAGTGATGATGTCGATCGTCTCCAACACGCGCGTCGACATCGTCGCGCGCGGCGTGATCAAGGCCTGCCTGGAGCTCGGCAAGGACCCCGGCGAGACGATCGCGATCTTCCGCATCCCCGGCGCGTGGGAGGAGGAGGGCTTCAAGATCCTCGACTCCTACGGGATCGAGTACTGCGACCGCTCCGTTTCCCTGTGGGAGGCCGCGGGTCGGGCCGTAGCCAAGATTCAGGGAGCCGCATGAGCCCGCATGGCTGCGCCGGATCGGCGTCCTCGGTCGCTCGCGTGCGAAGCACGCCACGCTCCCTGCGTCCTTGCCCGGCTTGCCCTGCGGGCCCATGCGGACCAGAGGAGCAAATCCGATGAGCATCCTCATCAATCGGGACACCACCTTCATCATCCAGGGGATCACCGGGCGCGAGGCGGTCAACCTCACGCGCGAGTGCCTGGACTACGGCTCGAAGATCGTCGGCGGCGTCACCCCCGGCCGCAAGGGCCGCGTGGTTCACGGCGTGCCGGTGTTCGACACGGTCGAGCAGGTCGTCGAGCACAACGGCGGCGTCGTGCCCGACGGCTCGGTCGTCACCGTCCCCCCCGCGGGCACGCGCGATGCCGTGTTCGAGGCGCTGCATGCCGGCATCAAGACGATCGTGATCGTCACCGAGCGGATCCCCCGCCGCGACGTCGCGATGATGGTCGAGCTGGCCGACGCCAAGGGCGCGCGGATCATCGGCCCCAACTGCCTCGGCGTGATCGTCCCGGGCGTCGCCAAGATGGGCGGCATCGGCGGCCCCGCACGCAACGCCGCCGTCGCCTACCAGCCCGGCGCGGTCGGCGTGATGAGCCGCTCCGGCGGCATGACCACGGAGATCTCCTCCACCCTCACGGCAGCGGGACTCGGCGTCTCAACAGCGGTCTCGATCGGGGGCGACGCGATCATCGGCTCGACCTACGCCGAGCTGATGCCGTACTTCGAGGCCGACGAGCAGACCCAGGCGATCGTGATCTACACCGAGCCCGGCGGGCGCATGGAGGCCCAGCTGGCGCAGTGGGTCAGGGACAACAACTCGCGCCTGCCGATCATCGCCTTCATGGCCGGCAAGTTCATGGACGACGAGGAGATGCAAGGCATGTCCTTCGGGCACGCCGGCACGATCGTCGAGGGCAAGGAGGACAGCGCCACAGAGAAGATCGCCCGTCTTCAGGAGGCCGGCATCCCTGTCGTGCAGCGGATCGACGAGATTCCCGATCTGGTTAAGGCTCAGATCGCGGAGCGGAGTAGCGCAGCGTGAGAAAGGACGCCCTGTTCATCGCGGTCGAGGTCGACGACCAGGCGGCCGCCGATACCGAGCTGGCGCGCCGGTTGACCGAGGCCTGCCCGGTCGACATCTACGCGCAGGCCGGCGACGGCACGCTCGAGCTGGTCGAGCAGAACCTCGACGAGTGCGTGCTCTGCCGTCTCTGCCTCGACGCTTCGCCCCAAAGTGCTCTGTTTGGAACGCCAGCCGGGCCTCGTCCGAGCGCCACGGGTACTCGGCGAGCTGCCGCACCGCCCGCGAGGTGTCGTCGGGCAGCGTGTCGAGCTCGGCCTCGGCCATCCGCGCCGAGTCGGACGGGTCGGGGAACAGCTCGCGCCGCTCGGCCTCGAGCGCCTGGTCGAGCAACTCCCGGACCTTGTCCAGCGTGCCGTCCAGGCGTCCGCTGCGGCGCAGCTCACGGGCCCGCTCGCGCGCCTTGCGGCGCAGCGCGTCCAGACCGTTGCGTCCGTCCGTCCCGCGCCGCAGCATGCGGCTCAGCGCGTTGCGGGGGGACGCGCCGGCCAGGACGTCGTCGCCGATCTCGTCCAGTGCCTCGCGGACGTCGAACGGGGCGGCGAGCGGGTCAGGGCCGCCGTGCCAGGCGCCGTAGTGGTATCGCTGCTTGGCCACGTCACCGAGCCTAATCACGCGGTGGTGAGGCCGGTCCGATCAGCGTCGCCTGCCCGGAGCTCGCGCCGCGCCGCCGCGTCCGCAGGTGGGCCGGCGCCCGGTGCCCTGCTGGCTCGCGAGGCGAACCGGGCGTCGGCCATGTGGATCACCATCTTGGCGAACGCGCTGCGACATGAAGGTCATGACCGCCGGGTTGTTGTTGCCGAGGTTGTCGCACCAGCGGAACGGGTTGTCGACGCAGCCGCCGTCGGTGCTCGGGATGTTGCCCTCGTAGTTGCCGGTGTACCCGCCGAACAGGTTGACCTCGTGCTGGGTCTTGCAGCAGTCCTGGCCGGTCAGGACCCCGCTGGCCGGGATCCCCGCTTCGTTGAAGGTGAACGCGTCCGTGCCGACCGGCGAGAACAGGATGTGTTTCAGGCCGATCGAGTTGAAGTACCTGATCGCCTGGTTGCGCGCGATCTTGGACGGCCCGTACACGTTGTGCCGGGAACTTCGTGCTGACGGTGCGGCCGAAGAAGTCGGGCGCAGCGGGGTCGAGGATGCCGATGTCGTAGTTCGGCGTCGCTGTCACGTCGGCGTCGAGGTCGTATGCGATCTTGCCCAGCGCGCTCTTGCTCGAGCTTGTTGACGTAGTTCTGCGAGCCCAGCAGCCCCAGTTCCTCGCCGCCGAACCAGATGAACCGCAGCTTGTTGCGGGTGTGCACCTTGCGCATCATGTGGGCGATGTCGAGGATCGTCGCCGAACCGGAGGCGTTGTCGAGCATGCCCGCGCCGTAGATCGCGTCCAGGTGCGCGTCGACGACGACGACGTGGTTGGGATCGCCGCCCGCGGATTCGGCGATCACGTTGTAGTCGTCGGCCTTCGGCTTGCTGATCGACTGGATGTCGAGCGTGAGCCGCGGCAAGCGCGGTGTGGTTCTGGACCGCGTTGTTGTACTGGTCGTAGAGGTGCTTGCCGATGGCGAACGAGGTGAAGGCGACCGGGATCTTCGGCAGGATCGGATTGTTGTTCGCGTCCAGAAGGCTGCCGTCGATCACGTCGGTGCGGTCGGGGTTGCCCTCGTTGAAGATCACGACGCCGGACGCTCCCGCGGCCTGGGCGTTGAGGACCTTGACGCCGTAGTTGCACGTCCCGCGCTGGATCAAGCGCGATCCGGCCCGCGGTGAAGCGCTTGAAGTCGGACGCAGCGCACCCGCTGGCCGAACTCGGCGTCGAGCGTCGGGGGGATGACGATCCCGCCGGCGGGCTGCAGCGCGGCGGTCGCCGTGCCCGTGCTGTGGCCGGGGTTCCATTCGCTGCAGCAGGGCGTAGTCGTGCGCGGTCGGTGACAGTTCACGGAAGACCGGCGTGCCGACGAAGGAGAAGTACGGGGAACTTGTAGGTCTGGACGTGGACCCGGTAGCCCCACTTGGCCATCAGGTTGGCGACGTAGCAGCGCCGACGCGAGGTAGCCGGGCTCGCCGGAGTTCCGCGACGGGTGGCCGTCCGCTCCCGGGATTGCGGTCGGCGATCGCCTGGAACGCCTTCATGTGCTGCCAGAGATCGTCGGTGCGGATGCACTGCACCAACTTCGCCGGCGTGTTGTTCACCCTGGCCGCGCACTGCGCCGATGTCATCGCCCCGGCGCTGCCCGACGCCTCGACAGAGGTCGCCGACGGTCAGCAGCACGACCGCAAGGGGAACGAGCCACAGCCTCAGGCGCCGGTGCTTCATGCGAGCCTCCACGACCACGGATAGCCATTGCGCGCGTTTCGCCCCTCTTTACTCCTTCGATGCGACGGCGGCAATAGGCGAAGTTGCGCTCCGCTGCATCGTGCCCTACCGGGCGTCGGGTCTACCCGGCGGTGACCTGGGCGGCTGCGGCGGCGATCGCGGTGCCGGTCATGTCCAGCGCCGGCTCGTCGGTCTGCCACGACCGGGTGTCGTCGAGGTAGCGGCTGCCCGAGCCGTCGAAGCGATGCAGGCCGCGGCACCGAGCAGTGCCGCATGCCGTCCTGGTAGCCGCCCAGGCCGCCGGAGAACAGCCCGGCCCCGTTCGGGCCGTTGACCACCGCGCCGAGGTCGACCGGCGGACGGCCGGTGGTGCTGCCGACGAGGTTGGCGACCTGGTGCTGCATGCAGTGCGGGAACGTGGCTGCCGATGCCGACCATGAAGCTGGTGCCCCAGGCGTTGCGGCCGAACACCCAACCGCGCAACCGGGCGGCCAGCGCGTCGTAGCTGTGGTCGCCGCTCACCCGTGCGTACCAGCCCTGCGTGGCGATCAAGCCCGAAGGTGTGTGAGTCGACGTCGAACTCGCGGTCGTTGACGCCGGCGGCGAACGGATCGCGGAAGTGCCGGGCGACGTCCAGCTGGCGGCGCAGGTCGGCGAGCAGCGCGTGTCGCGTGACGGCGAGCTTGCGGTGACCGAGCAGGCCGGCCAGATCGGCGTGGGCAAGCGCGCTGACGTCGTAGAGGTTGAACGTGTCGCCGGTCTGCGAGCGCAGGTAGCGACGCGCCCAGTGTGCGGCGTCCGCGACGTAACCCGGCGCGCGGTCACCCAGCGCCCGGCGGGCGCGGGCGATCTCGGTCGCGCCGAGTTCCATGTCGTCGGCCCACGTCGACTCGGGGTAGAACGCGAACGGCAGCGCGCTGATCAACGGGTGGGGCGGCGACGCGGTGTTCGCCATCGCGTACAGCGACTGCGCCAGGAACAGTTCGTGCCGCGCGCGCTGCGCCGAGTGGTGCGCGTCGACCTGGGCGGCGAGCGCGAACGCCGCCGCCGTGCGGCCCGCGAGGTTCGGGCTGATCCGATGACCGGGGCGGGCCGCGAGGAACACCGGCCGGTGCGCGACGTAGCGCCAGAGCGCGCGCCTGGTTGCGGTCGTCGCGCTGCGGAAGCCGCCAGCCGTCGTGGTCGCCGTAGAAGGTGCCGCGCGAGTTGCCCGAACCGATGCCCACCTGCAGGTAGAGCGTCTTCGTGCGCGGGTGCCACATCTTCGCCAGCCACGCGGTTCCGTGCCGCGCCTCCGGCAACAGGGTGCGCGGCGCAGAGCTGCCGAGTTCGCGCCGGGCGACGTAGAGCAGCACGTCGGCGAACGCGGTCGAGTGCGTGAACTTCAGGTAGTCGCCGGCGTCGAACCAACCGCCGGCGACGTCGACCGGCCCGCCCGCGCGCACGAGGTCCTTGTCGGTGATGACGTCCGACCCGCGTTCGAAGTGCGGGTGGCGGTAGACCGTCGCGTGCGCGTCGTTCAGATGGGACGGCCGTCGCTGCAGCACCGTGCGCACCACCGACCGGCCGTCCCGTTGCGCCTCGAAGAACCTGACGCCGTCGCGCAGCACCGGGGACCACAGCGCGCGCTGCGTCGTCACCCGGAACCACGGCGAGCGGACGGCCGGTGCCGGCCAGTGCGAGCCGGTACCGACCGGCGCGGTGCAACCAGCTGAACGACACCCGGTAGACGTCGGGATAGGCGCTGCTCCACGAGCCGTCGCGGCGCACCGCCGCCGTGCCGACCTGCTTGCCATGCCGATCGCGCACCGTGACGACAGCATGTGCCCGCGCGGTGTGCGACATCAGCGCGGCCGTCTTCGCCTCGCGCGCCGGGTAACCGGCGAGGTCGACGCGCAGCAAGGCGGCAGGGACGGCCGCGCGATCGGCCGCCGCGGTGAGCGCGGGCTCGGCGGCGACGACAAGCGCGGCGGCAGCGACCATGGCGAGAGCTCGGATCCGCATCCCGACCGTCCGATCTGTAAGGAAACCTTCCAGTAGCGGCATGGTCACACCGCGGCCCGTCGAGGGCAACCCCGCACCGGGCCTGCCCGACGGACGCACCCGGGACTGATCGAGCCGACCGGCCTGCGACGCGCTGCGGCGCCGCTCAGCTGCCGTAGATGGTGCGCGAGCCGTCGGAGTCCTTGGCCAACCGCTTGTTCAGGTGCAGGCCCTCCATCGCGAACTCCAGCGCCGCGGCGGCGATGCCGACCGCGGCCGGGCCCTCGCCGATGCCGTCGATCTCGAGCCGCTCGAGCAGCGCGGACAGCACCGGCACCGGACCGAGCTGGCCGAGCAGTGCCTCCGCGCCGGTCGCGTCGCCGGTCTCGACGGTGAGGCCCTCGTCGAACTTCTGCTGCAGCGGACGCAGGTCGAGCCCGGCCAGCCGGGCGCGGTAGGTCTCGACGATCGAGCGGCGCAGCAGGTGCTCGAGCACGTCGAACTCGCGGCCCTCGTCCGCGTCGTCGAACTCGACCTTGCCGCGGGAGGCGGGGATGACCGACGGCAGGTCCGAGACGCGGGCCACCGCGATCGGCTCGCCGGCCACTGCCGCGCGGCGCACGGCCGAGGCCGCCACCGTTTCGACCGCGGCGATCGCGAACCGGGCCGACACGCCGGAGCGCTGGTCGACCTGCGGCGCGTCGCGCACGTTGCGGGCGAACCGGCCCACGACCTCGAGGAGGTGCGACGGGCACGACCGGGTGCGGCGAAGTCGGCGTCGCTCCACAGCACCGCCGCCTCCTGCGCGATCAGCGCGAGCTCGTCGGACAGCTCGAGCGGGTAGTGCGTGCGCACCTCCGCGCCGAACCGGTCCTTGAGCGGGGTGATGATGCGGCCGCGGTTGGTGTAGTCCTCGGGGTTGGCGCTGGCCACGAGCAGCAGGTCGAGGCCGAGGCGCAGCTGGTAGCCGCGGACCTGGATGTCGCGCTCCTCGAGCACGTTGAGCAGCGCGACCTGGATGCGCTCGGCGAGGTCGGGCAGTTCGTTGACGGCGATGATGCCGCGGTTGGTGCGTGGCACGAGGCCGAAGTGGATCGTCTCCGGGATCGCCGAGGGTGCGGCCCTGCGCCACCTTGATCGGGTCGACGTCACCGATCAGGTCGCCCACCGAGGTGTCGGGTGTCGCGAGCTTCTCGCCGTAGCGCTCGCTGCGGTGCTTCCAGTCGACCGGCAGCAGCTCGCCCTCGGTGTCCAGCAGCGCGAGGCAGCGGGTGCACACCGGCGCGTACGGGTGGTCGTTGATCTCGCAACCGGCGACGACGGGCGTCCACTCGTCCAGCAGGCCGACGAGCGTGCGGATGAGGCGGGTCTTGCCCTGGCCGCGCTCGCCGAGCAGCACGATGTCGTGGCCGGCGAGCAACGCGCGCTCGACCTCGGGGATCACCGTGTCGTCGAAGCCGACGATGCCGGGCAGGGACGGCTCGCCGGCGCTGAGCCGGCGAATGAGGTTCTGGCGGATCTCGGTCTTCACGCTGCGGTGCACGTGCCCGGAGGCGCGAAGGTCACCCAGAGTCGAGATGGTGGGAGGTGCGCTCACCCGAACGACGCTACGACGCGCGTGGTTAAACGCGCCACGTCCGCGGCCGGCCGTCCGGTTCAGACCTGCAGGAAGATCGTCGCGTTCCATGCGTTCGAGCGCCGGGTCGTTGTCCGGTGTCGCGCCGTGCAGGTACCACGCCTCGACGACGGTGACGCTGTTGTCCTGCCCGAGCGCGGCGAAGGCGTTCGGGAACGGCACGTGCGCCGGGCCCGCCGGCAGCCGGTACCCCTCGCGCAGCAGGTCGTCGAGGTTGCCGGTGCCGCTGCGGCTGACCAGCGCGCGGAACTCGCCGGCGCCGCGGTAGCTGTGCGCCGCCGGCGCCCCGGAAACCGATCGTGCGCTGCGCGAACCCGACGGCGCGGCCGCCGACCCGGGTGGTCGCCAGCAGCGAGCGCAGCGCCGGCGCAGGGGTGACTGCGCAGGAACGTGATCATCGGCGTCCCGTAGGCGTGGGCGGCGCAGTCGGTCGTCTGGACTTCTCGGCCCACACCTTGATGCGGTAGGTCGCGCCGGACCGCGCGCACGGTCACTTGCCGCACCGGGTGCGGGGACGCGGACGGCGCGGTGGCCGGGCGGACGGCGCCGGCGCCGGACGACGCCGGGCAGTGCCGGACGAACCGGCGCGGCGGCCGGACCGGCCGACGCGCCGGGGGCGGCCCGGCGCCGGTGCCCGTGCCGTCGACCTGCGTGGCGCACGACGCGACCAGGACGACGGCCGTCCCGGCGACGAGCGCGGCGGTCGAGGCGGCGCGGATGCATGCAGCTCGGGCGTCGGCAGGCTCAGCCGGCGTACGGCTTCGCGCTGACGAGGGTGACCTTCATCGTCTTGCCGTTCGGCGTCTCGTACTCGACGGTCTCGCCCTCGCGCGCGCCCGGTGAGCGCCTTGCCCAGCGGTGAGGCGGCCGAGTACACCTCGACCGCCGCGGTCTCGGCCTCCTCACGGGAGCCGATCAGGAACGTCTCGACCTCGTCGTCGCCGCCGAAGCGCACCTCGACGACCATGCCCGGTCCCGCGACGCCGTCGCTGACCGGCGCCTCGCCCACCTTGGCGGTGCGCAGCAGCTGCTGCAGCTGGAGGATGCGGCCCTCCTGCTTGCCCTGCTCCTCGCGGGCCGCGTGGTAGCCGCCGTTCTCCTTCAGGTCGCCCTCTTCGCGACGGTCGTTGATCTCCTTGGCCATCGCGGGGCGGTTGGCGACCAGCTCGTCGAGTTCGCGTGAGAGGCGGTCGTAGGCCTCCTGCGTCAGGAAGGTGACGCCGTCGTCGGTCGAGGACACGTCGGAACTCCAAAAATCGTCGTGCATGGGCTCATCGGGCCCTCATACGGGCTCGATGCGAAGCCTCGAACCTAACACCGGACACCGCTCACGGGCGAAACCTCGCTGGCTGCCGTATCAGGACGGCTATCAGGAACAATGGGGTACGTGAGTTCTTCCGAGCAGGCCGGACGGCCCGGCCGCGTTGCGGCTGATGGCCGTCCACGCGCACCCCGACGACGAGTCCAGCAAGGGCGCGGCCACCATGGCGCGCTACGTCGACGAGGGGGTCGACGTCCTCGTCGTCACCTGTACCGGCGGCGAGCGGGGCAGCATCCTCAACCCGGCCCTGCAGGACCGCGAGGACATCGAGGCGAACATCGCCGAGATCCGCCGCGACGAGATGGATCGCGCCCGCGCGATCCTCGGCGTGCGGCAGCACTGGCTCGGCTTCGTCGACTCCGGGCTGCCCGAGGGCGACCCCAAGCCGCCGCTGCCCGAGGGCTGCTTCGCGCTCGAGTCGCTCGAGGAGGGCACCCGCCGGCTGGTGCGCGAGATCCGCGACTTCAAGCCGCAGGTCATCACCACCTACGACGAGAACGGCGGCTACCCGCACCCGGACCACATCCGCTGCCACGAGATCTCCGTCGCCGCGTTCGAGGCCGCACCCGACCCGGACCTGTTCCCCGACGAGGGCGAGCCGTGGCAGCCGCTCAAGCTCTATTACGACGTCGGCTTCAGCCAGGAGCGGATGAACGCCATCCACGACGCGATGATCGCCGAGGGCATGGAGTCGCCGTACGAGGAGCGTCGCCGGCAGTGGGACGAGTGGCGCAAGGAGCGTGACTACCGGCCGCCGAAGATCACGACGCGGGTGCCGGTGGCCGACTGGTTCGAGCGCCGCGACGCCGCGCTGCTCGCCCACGCCACCCAGGTCGACCCCGAGGGCTGGTTCTTCAAGGTGCCGCTGGCGATCCAGCGCGTCGCGTGGCCGACCGAGGACTTCGAGCTGGCGCGGTCGCTGGTCGATTCCACGATCCCCGAGGACGACCTGTTCGCGGGCGTGCGACCGGTGCGGCCGTGATCGTGCTCGAGATTCTCGCGCGGGCCAGGGGCGGCGAGGGCGTCAAGTCCGGCCCGATCGGGCTGGCCATGATCCTGCTGCTCTGCGTCGCGGTGTACTTCCTGTTCAAATCCATGTCCAAGCACCTCAAGCGGGTGCGCGAGGGCTTCCCGCAGGACGCGCCGGCGCAGGCGAATCGACCCGCTGCGGCGGCTGGTCCACCGCGCGCCGCCGGCACCCGCGCCGCCCGAGCGTCCGACTAGTACTCCGGGCGGCGACGCGTCGCCTTGAGCTCGCCGCGGCGACGCTTGGCGTCGACCCGGCGCTGTTGCGCCGCGCGCGACGGCCGGGTGGCGCGCCGCGCCGGTGACGGCGGCTCGAGCGCGTCGCGCAGCAACGCCGCGAGGCGCACGCGCGCGGCGGTGCGGTTCTGCCACTGCGAGCGGTGTTCGGAGGCGACGATCGCCAGCACGCCGTCGTCCAGCCGCGCGGCGAGCCGGTCGAGCAGCCGGGCGCGCTGCGCGTCGTCGACGGCGTCGGAGTGCGCGACGTCCCAGCGCAGTTCGACCTTGCTGTCGGTGGTGTTCACGCCCTGCCCGCCGGGCCCCGACCCGCGGCTGAACCGTTCGTCCAGCTCGCTCGCGGGGATGACCAGACCGTCCGGCAGACCGCGCGCGGGCGCAGCATCAGGTCGTTCGCGGGACGGCTCACCGGCCGAAACTAGCTCAGCTCGCCGTCACCCCACGAACCCGACGGAGAGCGTGTCGATGCCGGAGGACGCCGCTAACCTGCGGCCATGGCCACCGACATCGGGCATCGTCTCGACCGGGTCCGTGACGCGCTGCGCGCGCGGGACCTCACCGCGCTGCTGTCACGCCGGGCGCGAACCTTCGCTATCTGACCGGCTACCACGGCGACCCGGAGACCGAGCGGATCACCTGCCTGGTCGTCGGTGCGGACGGGTCGGCGCACCTGCTCGCGCCGGTGCTGGAGGTTCCGCTCGTCGAGGCGAGCGTCGCTGCCGACCTCGACGTGCCGATCGTCGGCTGGGCGGAGACCGACGACTCGATCGCGACGCTGGCCGGCGCTGGTGCCGGCGACCCGCGGCCGGGTCGCCGTCGACGAGCGGATGTGGGCGGCCCGCTCGCTGGCGCTGCGAACGTGCCCGTCCCGGGCTCGAGCAGGTCGACGCGGCGCCGGTGCTGCGCGAGCTGCGCATCCGCAAGTCGGCCGGAGGAGATCGAGTCGCTGCGCCGCGCGGCGGCCGCGATCGATTCGGTGCATGCCGAGATGGGGCAGTGGCTGCGGGCCGGCCGCACCGAGCGTGAGATCGGCGCCGACATCGCCGACGCGATCCTCGCGGCCGGGCACCGCAGCGCCGACTTCGTCATCGTCGCGTCCGGGCCGAACGGCGCGAGCCCGCACGCCGACGTGTCCGACCGGGTGGTGTCGGCCGGCGAGCCGGTCGTGGTCGACATCGGCGGGTCGATGCCGGACGGGTACTGCTCCGACTCGACGCGGGTCTACGTGGTCGGCGAGCCGCCGGAGCAGTTCCGGCGCTCCTACGACGTGCTGCTCGCAGGCGCAGCGCGCGCAATGCGACGCCGCCCGTCCCGGCCTGCGGGCGAGCGAGCTGGACGCACTCGGCCGGCGGATGATCGCCGACGCCGGCTACGGCGAGCTGTTCATCCACCGCACCGGGCACGGCATCGGCCTCGACACCCACGAGGACCCCTACATCGTCGACGGCAACGACGAACCGCTCGACGACGGCATGGCGTTCTCGATCGAGCCGGGCATCTACCACCCGGGCCGGTACGGCGCACGCATCGAGGACATCGTGATCTGCACCGCCGACGGCGCCGAGCGGCTCAACCGCCGTCCGCGCGAGCTGGCGGTGCTCGGATGACCGACGCCGACTTCCCGGCGCAGTACGCGCGGACCAGGCGCTTCACCAACGGTGTCCCGCGCGCTGTGCAGGTGCACGGATGACGCTGCGCTGTTCCTGCGCAGCGACGGGCCGGACGACCCGGTGCAGTCGCTGTGGCGGCTCGACCTCGCCGACCGGCGACGAGACGCTGCTCTGCGACCCGCGCACGCTCGGCGGCGATCTCGACCGACCTGCCGCCGGAGGAGCGGGCGCGTCGCGAGCGGGCGCGGGAGAGCGGCGGCGGGATCGTCGCCTACTCGGCGACGCCCGATCTGTCGCAGGTGTGTTTCGCCTTGTCGCGGCAGGCTGTTCCGGCTCGACGTCGCTGCCGGGCAGACGCGCGAGGTGCCGGTCGACGGGCCGGTGGTCGACCCGCGGATCGACGCCGTCGGGCGAGGCGATCGCGCTTCGTGCGCGACCGCCGGCTGTGGGTCGTCGAGGCGGACGGCGTCGAGGTGCTGCTCGCCGGCGACGACGACCCGCAGGTGAGCTGGGGACTCGCCGAGCACATCGCCGCGGAGGAGATGGACCGCCTGCGCGGGCACTGGTGGGCGCCGGACGGCTCGCGGGTGCTCGCCGCACGCGTCGACGAGTCGCCAGTCGGCGTCTGGTACATCGCCGACCCGAACGACCCGGCGGCCGAGCCGGGCACGGTGCGGTACCCGCAAGCGGGTTCGGCCAACGCCGACGTGTCGCTGGCGCTGATCCCGCGCGGCGGGTGGCGACCCGGTGTTCGTCGAGTGGGATCGCGAGCGAATTCCCCTATCTGGCAGCGGTTTCCTACCGCACCGACACCCCGGTCATCTCGGTGCAGAGTCGCGACCAGCGGATCGTCCGGTTCCTGGTCGTCGACCCGCGCGACCGGCGCGACGACGCTGCGGCGCGAGGACACCGACGAGCGCTGGGTCGAACTCGTGCCGGGCACGCCCGACCTCGCGCCCGGACGGGCGGTTGATCACGGTGAGCGCCGGCGTCGGCGACGGACAGCTATGCGCTGCTGTTCGACGACGAGCAGATGACGCCGGACGGCCTGCAGGTGCGGGCGGTGCGCGGTCAGGACGAACACGGCGTCCTCGTCGTCGCCTCCGACGAGCCGACCGAGGCGCATGTCTACCGCGTCGGCTGGGACGGCTCGATCGACCGGCTGACCGACGAGCCGCGGCGTCGCACGACTGCGTGGTCGGTGGCGCGGCTGCTCGCGATCATCGTCCGCGTCGCTCGGGCGGAGCCTGCCGCGCACGATCGGTCGGCGACCGCCAACTCGGCTGCGCGCGCGTGGAACCGGAACTCGTGCCGCGGCCGCGGTTGGGGCGCGCTGGGCGAGCGGCAGTTGGCCGCGGCCGTGCTGTACCCGAGCGACCACGTGCCCGGGACGTCGCTGCCGGTCGTCCTCGATCCGTACGGCGGGCCGCACGCCCAGCGCGTCGTGTCGCGCGGCAGCGCCTATCTCGTGTCGCAGTGGCTGGCCGACCAGGGTTTCGCCGTCGTGGTGATCGACGGACGGGGTACGCCGGGCCGCGGCCCGGCGTGGGACCGCGAGGTGTACCGCGACCTGGCGAGCGCGCCGCTGGCCGACCAGATCGACGGATTGCGTGCTGTCGCGGCGCAGCAGCATCCCGACCTCGATCTGGGCCGGGTCGGGATCCGCGGCTGGTCGTTCGGCGGTTACCTGTCGCTGCTCGCCGTGCTGCGCCGTCCGGACGTCGTTCCACGCGGCGGTGGCCGGCGCGCCGGTGACCGAGTGGCGGCTCTACGACACGCATTACACCGAGCGGTATCTCGGCGATCCCGGGGTCGACCCCGCGGCCTATGACCGGTCGTCGGTCCTGCCCGACGCCACGGCACTCTCCGGTCGGCTGCAGATCATCCACGGGCTCAACGACGACAACGTGATCGTGCGGCACTCGCTGCTGCTGTCGCACGAGCTGCTGGTGCACCGCAAGGCGCACGATCTCCTGCTGCTGCCGGGCATCACCCACATGGCGAGTGATCCGCAGATCTACACGGCGTTGTTGCAGCGCGAGGTCGACTTCTTCCGCGACGCGCTGGGCGCTACGGCGTAGCCGGCGTGGCCTGCACCTCGCGCATCCACGCGATGATCTCGTCCGGGTCGCGGGGCAGCTCGCCGGACAGGTTGACCGGGTCGCCGTCGGTCACGACGATGTCGTCCTCGATCCGGACGCCGATGCCGCGCAGCTCGGCCGGCACGGTGCGGTCGTTGGGCTGGAAGTAGAGGCCCGGCTCGACGGTCAGCACGTGGCCGGCGAGCAGGGGGCCGGTCTTGTAGAGCTCGTCGCGCGCCTGCGCGCAGTCGTGCACGTCGATGCCGAGCATGTGCGAGGTGCCGTGCAGGGTGTAGCGGCGGTGCAGCCCGGCGCCGGGACGGTCGGGATCGGGGTCGCAGGAGACCTCGGCAGGCACGGGCAGGATGCCCCACGAGTGCAGGTGGTCGGCAAGCACCCACATCGCCGCGTCGTGGGCGGCGATGAAGTCGGCGCCGGCCTTCACCTCGGCGATGCCCGCGGCCTGCGCCGCCTCGACGGCGCGGTAGACCTTCAGCTGCTCGGGCGTCCACTCGCCGTCGACCGGCATCGTGCGGGTGACGTCGGCGGTGTAGAGCTCGTCGGTCTCGACGCCCATGTCGGCGAGCAGCAGGCTGCCCGGCTCGACGACGCCGTGGTTGCGCCACCAGTGCAGGGTCGTGGCGTGCACCCCCGTCCCGATGATCGGGGAGTAGCCCACCTCGTTGCCCTCCAGGCGGGCGCGGCGGCGGAAGGTGCCCTCGAGCCAGCGCTCGCCGCGCAGCTCCGTCCTGCCGATGACCGAGGGCAGTTCGCGCACCACGTCGGCGAAGCCGCGGGTCGTCGCGTCGCACGCGTGCCGCAGCCGGTCGAGCTCGAAGCGGTCCTTGACCAGGCGCAGCTCGTCCAGCGTCTGCCGAAGCTCGGCTCTCGGCCGGGCGTTGCGCGCCGGCGAAGCGGGCGAGGTCGGCGTCGAGCTCGCGCAGCGGGCGGGTCGCGATGCCGAGCGCAGCAACCGTGTCCTGGACGTCGGGGGAGTTGCCGACCCAGACCGCGCCGTGCGTGCGGCTGGTGAAGTAGCCCCGCTCGCCGGGCTGGGCGTACACGCCGATGTACAGCGTCGCCTCGTGGGCGTCGGCCTTCGGGGTCATCACCAGCACGGCGTCGGCGACGGTCTCGCCGGTGAGCCAGGTGAAGCTGCTGTCGGCGCGGAACGGGTGGTCGGTGTCGTTCGCGCGCACGGCCGGGCTGCCGGCGCCGATCACGAGCAGTTGGCCGGGGTAGCGGCGCGACAGCGCGGCGCGGCGGGCCGCGGTGTAGGGGGCGATGTCCGGGCAGCGCCGGGATGCGGCATCGGCGGAGCGGGGTCCCAGTCCTTGGCCAGCGCCTCGACGAGGTGCTCGCTCATCGGGATGTCGTGGGACACCGTCTGCTTCTCTTCACCCATGAGCGCAGTCTAGGAGCCGGCGGCCTCACGCGACCTTGGGCTGCGCCGTCGAAGTGTCGTTCGAAACGACACTTCCTGGGGTGCGGTCGACCGGATAGGTCGCGGGTTCGTCGGCGTGCACGCGTCCGTTGGGGCTCGTCCAGCGCAGCGAGCCGTCCGGGCGGCGCTCGATGGTCCAGGTGGTGTCGTGCTTGAGGTGGTGATGCCGCGAGCACAGGCAGATGAGATTGCCTTGGTTCGTCGCCCCGCCCTCGGCCCACGGCCGGAGATGATCGACGTCGCAGTAGCGGGCGCGGCGGTGGCAACCGGGGAATCGGCATTCGCGATCGCGGGCGACGACGAATTCGCGCAGCCGGGTGGGCGGTGTGTAGCGGCTGCGGCCGTAGTCGATCAGCCGGCCGACATCGTCGGTGACCAGGCGGCGCCACGTGCCATTGGGGTCGTCGGCGAGCTGGCGGGCGAGAGCGCCGGGATCGGGCCGTGGCCTGCGAGGTCGCCGGGCTGGTCGTCGAGGCCGAGCAGGGTGGACAGGGCGACGGTGACCTGGACGTCGGGGCCGTGGCGACGGCGCAAGCGGCGGGCAGCTGCAGCCGTGTCGAGAGTCTGCCGGCATTCATGAGCGAGTCCAGCCAGTCGGCGGCGATACGCACCAGCCCGTCGGCGCGGCGTTGGTCGAGAGTCGTCCGCTGGTCGGGGGCGTCGGCGCGGTCGAGGTCGGCGGCGGTGTCGACGGCGGTCATGAGCGTGCGGGCGCCGGCTGCGGACAGAACGGCACCGACCGTTGCGGTCAGGCCGTCCGGGTCTGCACTCGACCAGACCGTCTGCCGCTCTCTCGCACGGCGTTGGTGGTCTGCCAAGGTGACGGGGAGCGCGGCCAGTTCGCGGCGGATCTTCCGGGTGAAGGCCGGGTAGTCGTGGGTTGCGGCGAAAGGCACGCATGCGGCTTCCAGCTGAACGGCGGCCCGGTCGCGGTCGTCGGGATCGACGTGGTCGAGAGCGTTGACCAGGGCGTTGGCGTGGCGCTGGGTCACCTCGCCGGCGGCCATCGCGCCCAGGGTGGCGGGCAGCCGATGGACCAGGGTGCGGGCGAGGTGGATGCGGTGGTTGCAGGTCACCGCGGATTCGCCGAGTGATGCTCGGAGTTCGACTTCGAGGTAGTGCTTGTCGAGCATGGGTGCCGGGGCACCGGCGCACGGATCGTCGACGATCCGAGTGACGAGCCGGGCTTGTTCAGCCTGCAGTGCGGCGATCTGCTTCTCGATCTCGACGACTCGGGTCAGGGCTTCGTCAACGGTCATACCTGCTGACGCTAACCATGGGGTCTGACAGTTTGCGGATGAGAATCTGCAGCAATAGCTGCGAATTGTTCGCTTCGAGCTCCGTCGGTCCGTGGTGAGAAGCAGCATCTCGGTCGTTGTCCGCGGTGCTCGCCTGGGCAGTCGTCCGCCGTCGTCGGCTCACCTGTCGTCGTGGTCATCCGGTTGTGGTCGCCGCACGTTCAGTTCCCGGGAAACCGGCAGTGAGTGTCATTTGAGATGACACTGTCGGCGGCAGTCCGACCTTGTCGACCGGAACGACACGTGCGCCGACCGCCTGCGTCGGAACGGCCATCAGCGTCAGTTCGAGTGTCATCTGAAACGACACTGCCGTCAGCCGGGCAACGCAGCCGCCAGCGACACCGCCCCATCCGAGGGCTCGTTCAGGTCGTGAAGATCGTGCAGTCTCAGTAGGGTCGCTGGCTATGCAACCGAGCTACGGACGGCCGCAGTACGCGCCCGAGCCGCCGGCGGTGTCGCTGACCAGAGCGCGCCCGTGGCTGGTCGGCCTCGCGGCAAGCGCGACGATGCTGCTGCTGATCCTCGCGATCGGCAATCCACCGGTCACCCGGGCGATCTACCGGCACGCCGTCAGCGACGACTTCGGCTCACGCACGCTCCAGAGTCTCGGCTACTTCGCCTGGGACTTCGGCCGGCTCGACGACGACATGCACCTCGGCTGGGCGAACCTCGTCTTCGACCTCGCGGTCCTGGTGCTCGTCCTGCTGCTCGTCGCCGCGTTGTCCTCCGGGCGAGGATCGTTCTGGCGCACCTTTCTCGCCGCCTGGGTGAGCGTGATCGTCGCCGTCCTGCTGTCCGGATACGTCCGCGCAGCGATCCTCGAACCCGATGGGGACGGCGCCGGTCGGCGGCAAAGCCGACGTCGATCTTCTTCTCCCAGTACAGCCCGGGCCCGCTGCTGCTCTTCGCGGCGATGCTCTACGGCCTGCTCGCGGCACTGGTGGCGGCACTCGTCGCCGTCCTCACCCGCCGGCACGAGGTCGTGACGGCCGAGCGGCCCGTCGCCGAACTACGCGCCGGAGCAGCCCACGACGACGCAGCAGCGCACGCCGTGGTCGGCCCCGCCGGCCGCTGTGCCGGGCCCGGTCGCGGAACCCTCACCGTGGTCGACGACCGACGCCGAGGGCGAGGACGACCGCACGACGCAGTTGCCCGCGGTCGGTTCGACCGGCGCCGGGCAGCAGCTCGAGGACGGCACCGAGCACACCCGCGCCCTGCCGCGGATCGAGGACGACCGCCCGCACGACTGAACGCCGTTTGCCGGGACCTGCGTACGGGTAAAACCTGCGTTAGCGACGGGACCCTCTCCCGTCCTCCCGAGGAGGAACCCATGCGTATCGGCGGAAGTCTCGTCCTGATCGCGCTCGGCGCGATCCTGAAGTTCGCCGTGACCGCCACGGTCAGCGGCATCGACCTGCAGATGGTCGGCGTCATCCTCATGGTGGTGGGCGCGATCGCCCTGGTCGTCACCCTGGTCTGGATGTCCACCCGCCGCCGCACCGACGTCATCCACCGCCCCGGCGCCACCACCTACGTGACGCCGCGCGAGCCCATCGACACGATCTAGGACCGCCCGCCGAGGCGCCGGCTCAGCGAGTGCGCGGTGCGCGACCACCGCGCGGGCCAGCGCCTCGGTGTCGCTCGCGCCGGCCGGATAGGTCAACGCGAGCGACGCGACCGGGTGACCGGTCGGGTCGACGATCGCCGCGCCGACCGAGCAGAACCCCTCGGTGACCTCGCCGTCCTCGACGCTGAAGCCGCGCCGGCGGGTGTCGACGAGCAACCGGGTCAACGACGAGTACGACGTCGGCCCACGCCCGGTGCGCAGCACGAACGCCGACGGGCTCGGGAACAACGCCCGCACGTGCTCCTTGGGCAGCGCCGCGAGCAGCGCGCGACCGGTCGCGGTCAGCTGCGCGGGCAGCCGTACGCCGACGTCGGTGATCAGCGCCGCGCGGCCCTTCGCCCGCTCCTCGAGCACGTAGACGACCTCGCTGCCGTGCAACACCGCGAGGTGCCCGCTGTGCCCGGTCGAGTCGACCAACCCGGCCAGCGACACCCGTGCCAACCGTTGTAGCGGCGCCTGCCTGCTGTATCCCGTGCCGAGCTCGTAGGACGCCAGCCCGAGCGCGTACCGGTGCTCCTCGGCGACGTGGACGACGAAACCTTCCGCGACCAAGGTGTCCAGCAGGTGATAGGTCGTCGAGCGGGCCAGCCCGAGCTGCCGGCTGACCGTCGCCGCCGACACCGGCGCCGCCTGCTGGGCGAGCAACCGCAGGATCGCCAACGTGCGGGCGGCAGCAGGGACGACGGCCATGCGCTCCACTGAACCAGAATCTCGGATCCGAGACACAAACCTGTGGACGCATGCTGGCGCCCGCCTGCCCGGCGCGGTGTCATGGACACATGGGCGCACCCACCACCGTCACCGTCGGAGTAGGCCCGCTCGCACGCGGAGGACGTCGTCGCCGTCGCCCGGCACGGCGCCCGGGTCGAGATCGACGACGACGCCCGCAAGGCGATCGAGAGCAGCCGCGACGTCATCGAGGCGCTGGCCGACGACCCCGAGCCGCACTACGGCATCTCGACCGGGTTCGGCGCGCTGGCCAACCGGCACATCCCCACCGAACTGCGCGCCCGCCTGCAGGCGAGCCTGATCCGCTCGCACGCGGCGGGCTCCGGCGCCGAGGTCGAGACCGAGGTCGTGCGCGCGCTGATGCTGCTGCGCCTGTCCACGCTCGCGACCGGACGGACGGGCGTGCGGTGGCAGACCGCGCACGCCTACGCCGACCTGCTCAACCACGCGATCACCCCGGTGGTGCGCGAGTACGGGTCGCTCGGCTGCTCGGGCGATCTCGCCCCGCTCGCGCACTGCGCGCTCGCGATCATGGGCGAGGGCGAGGTGCGCGACGCCTCCGGCAGGCTGCAGCCCGCCGCCGAGGCGCTGTCGGCCGCCGGTCTCGCGCCGGTCGCGCTCGCCGAGAAGGAGGGCCTGGCCCTCATCAACGGCACCGACGGCATGCTCGGCATGCTGGTGCTCGCCCTGCACGACCTGCGGGCGCTGCTGCGCGCCGCCGACCTCACCGCCGCGATGAGCGTCGAGGCGCAGCTCGGCACCGACGCGGTGTTCGCCGCCGACCTGCAGGAGCTGCGTCCGCATCCCGGCCAGCGCGACAGCGCGGCCAACCTCGTCGCCCTGCTCGCCGACTCCGCAGATCATGGCCAGCCACCGCGGACCCGACTGCACCCGCGTCCAGGACGCCTACTCGCTGCGCTGCTCGCCGCAGGTGCACGGTGCGGTCCGCGACACGCTCGCCCACGCCGAGACGGTCGCCGCGCGCGAGCTCGCCAGCGCGATCGACAACCCGGTCGTGACGAAGGACGGCCGGGTCGAGAGCAACGGCAACTTCCACGGCGCCCCGCTCGCCTACGTCCTGGACTTCCTCGCGATCGTCACCGCCGACGCCGCGTCCATCGCCGAACGCCGCACCGACCGCTTCCTCGACGTCGCCCGCAACCACGGGCTGACGGCGTTCCTCGCCGACGATCCCGGTGTCGACTCCGGGCACATGATCGCCCAGTACACCCAGGCCGCGATCGTGTCCGAGCTCAAGCGGCTCGCGAACCCGGCGAGCGTCGACTCGATCCCGTCGAGCGCGATGCAGGAGGACCACGTCTCGATGGGCTGGTCGGCCGCGCGCAAGTTGCGCCGCGCGGTCGACGGGTACGCCCGCGTGCTGGCCGTCGAGTTCCTCACCGCCGCCCGCGCACTCGAC
This sequence comes from uncultured Solirubrobacterales bacterium, assembly GCA_963784875.1. Classification (GTDB taxonomy): domain Bacteria; phylum Actinomycetota; class Thermoleophilia; order Solirubrobacterales; family Solirubrobacteraceae; genus Palsa-744. The sequence continues at coordinate 38,652 of CAWATE010000002.1, read as the reverse complement.
CTGCGCGCGCCGCTCACGCCGGCACCCGCGACCGCCGCCGCGCGCGACGCGCTGCGCGCCGACGTCGCCGGCCCCGGGCCGGACCGCTACCTCGCCCCCGAGATCGAAGCCGCCTACCACCTGGTCCGTGACGGCGCCGCCGTCGCCGCCGCCGAAACGGTCACCGGACCGCTGCGCTGAAAGGAAATCGTCATGGAAGGTGCACGACCCGTCCGCTCCCCCCGCGGCACCGAACTGACCGCACTGTCGTGGCAGACCGAGGCGCCGCTGCGGATGCTGCAGAACAACCTCGACCCCGAGGTCGCCGAGCGCCCCGACGACCTGGTCGTCTACGGCGGCACCGGCCGCGCCGCGCGCAGCTGGGCTGCGTTCGACGCGATGGTGCGCACGCTCACCACGCTCAAGCCGGACGAGACGATGCTCGTGCAGTCCGGCAAGCCGGTCGGCGTCATGCAGACCCACGAGTGGGCGCCGCGCGTGCTGATCGCGAACTCCAACCTGGTCGGCGAATGGTCGAACTGGGAGGAGTTCCGCCGCCTCGAGCACCTCGGCCTGACCATGTACGGCCAGATGACCGCGGGCTCGTGGATCTACATCGGCACCCAGGGCATCCTGCAGGGCACCTACGAGACCTTCGCCGCCGTGGCGGCCAAGCGGTTCAACGGCTCGCTGCAGGGCACGATCACGCTCACCGCCGGCCTCGGCGGCATGGGCGGCGCGCAGCCGCTCGCGGTGACGATGAACGGCGGCGTCGCCATCTGCATCGAGTGCGACCCGTCGCGCATCACGCGGCGCATCGACCACCGCTACCTCGACGTGCAGGCCGACTCGCTGCAGGACGCGCTGCGGCTGGCCGAAGAAGCCCGCGACGCCGGCAAGCCGCTGTCGATCGGCCTGCTCGGCAACGCCGCCTCGCTCGTCCCGCAGATGGTCGCCAACGACGCGCCGATCGACATCGTCACCGACCAGACCTCGGCGCACGATCCGCTGTCCTACCTGCCGATCGGCGTCGAGTTCGACCAGTGGCGCGAGTACGCCGAGGCCAAGCCGGACGAGTTCATCGGCCGCGCCCGCGCGTCGATGGCGCGTCACGTCGAGGCGATGGTCAAGTTCCAGGACAAGGGCGCCGAGGTGTTCGACTACGGCAACTCGATCCGCGCCGAGGCGCGCGAGGCCGGGTACGGCCGCGCCTTCGACTTCCCCGGCTTCGTCCCCGCCTACATCCGTCCGCTGTTCTGCGAGGGCAAGGGCCCGTTCCGCTGGGCGGCGCTGTCCGGCGACCCGAAGGACATCCACGCCACCGACCGCGCCGTGCTCGACCTGTTCCCCGAGAACGAGTCGCTGGCCCGCTGGATCACGCATGGCGCAGGAGAAGGTGCACTTCCAGGGCCTGCCCGCGCGGATCTGCTGGCTCGGCTACGGCGAGCGCGACAAGGCCGGCGAGCGGTTCAACGACATGGTGCGCAGCGGCGAGCTCAGCGCGCCGGTCGTGATCGGCCGCGACCACCTCGACTGCGGCTCGGTCGCCTCGCCCTACCGCGAGACCGAGTCGATGGCCGACGGGTCCGACGCGATCGCCGACTGGCCGCTGCTCAACGCGATGGTCAACACCGCCTCGGGCGCGTCGTGGGTGTCGATCCACAACGGCGGCGGCGTCGGCATCGGCCGCTCGCTGCACGCCGGGCAGGTGACCGTCGCCGACGGCACCGAGCTGGCCGGTGAGAAGATCCGTCGCGTGCTGACCAACGACCCGGGCATGGGCGTGATCCGCCACGTCGACGCCGGCTACGCGCGCGCCGACGAGGTCGCCGCCGAGCGCGGCGTGCGGGTGCCGATGAACGAGGGCTGATGTCCTTCGACGCGCTGTGGTCGGAGCTCGCGCCGATCGGCCGGGCACCCTCCGGCGGGTACCGGCGATTCGCCTGGACGGACGAGGACCGCACGCTGCGCGACTGGTTCGCCGCCCAGTGCGCCGCGCGCGGGCTCGACCTCACCGAGGACGCGGCCGGGCAACCAGTGGGCGTGGTGGGGCGACCCCGACGCGGCGCCCGGTGTCGTCAGCGGCTCGCACCTCGACTCGGTGCCCGACGGCGGCGCGTTCGACGGACCGCTCGGCGTGGTGTCGGCCCTGCTCGCCGTGGATGCCCTACGCGGACAAGGGGTTCCGGCCCGCCCGGCCGATCGGGATCGTCAACTTCGGCGACGAGGAAGGCGCCCGCTTCGGCGTCGCCTGCGGCGGCTCGCGGCTGATCACCGGCGCCCTCGACGCCGACCGCGCCCGCACGCTGACCGATCAGGACGGCGTCACGCATGGCCGACGCGATCCGGCGCGCCGGCCGCGACCCGGACCACGTCGGCCGTGACGACGAAGCGCTGCGACGGATCGGCACGTTCGTCGAACTGCACGTCGAGCAGGGCCGCGGCCTGATCGACCTCGACCGGCCCGTCGCCGTCGCGTCGGCGATCTGGCCGCACGGCCGGTGGCGGCTGACGATCGAGGGCCAGGCGAACCATGCCGGCACGACCCGCCTCGCCGACCGCGACGACCCGATGCTCGCGCTGGCCCGCGTCATCACCGCCGCTCGCGAGGCGGCAGCCCGGCTCGGCTGCGTCGCCACCGTCGGCAAGGTGCGGGTCGAACCCAACGGCGTGAACGCGATCCCGTCGCGGGTCACCGCCTGGCTCGACGCGCGCGGGCCCGTCGAGGCCGACGTGCAGCAGGTCGCCGCCGCGGTCGCCGCCGCGGCAGGCGTCGTCGCGGCCGAGGAGTCGTTCACCGCCTCGACCGACGTTCGACGGCGCGCTGGGCACTCGGCTGGCCGCCCTGCTCGACGACGCGCCCGTGCTCGCGACCGGGGCCGGGCACGACGCCGGCATCCTCGCCGGCGCGGGCGTGCCCGAGCGCGATGCTGTTCGTCCGCAACCCGACCGGCGTCTCGCACTCGCCGGCAGGAATTCGCCGAGACCGCCGACTGCCTGGCCGGCGTCGACGCGCTCACGACGGTGCTCGCAGACCTCGCCTCGTGAGATTCCACGCGGCGCTGCGCGCGGCTGCCGGCCGGCCTCGGCGCGTGACGTGCTGTTCGAGATCGAGGACGGCCGGTTCGTCGCGGTCACCCCGGACACGCCGGCCGGCGACGCCGACCGGTTGCCCGGGCATCGTGCTGCCCGGCTTCGCCAACGCGCACAGCCATGCCTTCCACCGCGCGCTGCGCGGCCGCACCCACGGCGGCGGCGGCACGTTCTGGACCTGGCGCGAGCGGATGTACGCCGTCGCCGACCGGCTCGACCCCGACTCCTACCTCGCTGCTCGCCCGCGCGGCGTACGCCGAGATGGCGCTGGCCGGCATCACCTCGGTCGGCGAGTTCCACTACCTGCACCACGGCCCGGGCGGCGTGCCGTATGACGACCCGAACGCGATGGCCGAGGCGCTGCGGCAGGCCGCGATCGACGCCGGCGTGCGGCTCACCCTGCTCGACGCGTGCTACCTCACCGCCGGGCATCGGCGACCCCGAACTCGGCGCCGACCCAGCGGCGGTTCAGCGACGGCACGCCGCAGGCGTGGGCCGAGCGGGTCGATGCGCTGCGCGCCTCGGACAGCGATGGCGGTCGGCGCGGCCATCCACTCGGTGCGTGCCGTCCCGGCGGACGGGTTCGCGGTCGTCGCCGCACGACCCGGGCCCGCTGCACGTCCACCTGTCCGAGCAGCCGGCCGAGAACGAGGCGTGCCTCGCGGCCTACGGCCGCACCCCGACCGCGCTGCTCGGCGATGCCGGCGTGTGGGGCCGCCCGCGCCACCGCGGTGCACGCGACGCATCTGACCGAGCGCGGACGTCGCGCAGCTCGGCGCGGCGGGCACCACGGTCTGCATGTGCCCGACGACCGAGCGCGACCTCGCCGACGGGGTCGGGCCGGCCCGCGCGCTCGCCGACGCGGGAGCGGCGCTGAGCCTCGGCAGCGACCAGCACGCGGTGATCGACCTGTTCGAGGAAGCGCGCGGCCTCGAGCTCGACGAACGGCTGATCTCGTTGCAGCGCGGCCGATTCTCCACCGACGAGCTGCACGCGGCGATGACCGCGCACGCCGAGCATCGGCTGGCCGGACGCCGGCCGGCTCGAGCCGGGCGCGCCGCGCCGACCTCGTCGCGGTGCGGCTCGACTCGCGTCCGCACCGCAGGCGTCGACCCCGACCAGGTCGTCTTCGCCGCCACCGCCGCCGACGTCGACACCGTCGTCGTCGACGGCGCCGTCGTGGTGAGCGACGGGCATCACCGGCTCGGCGATGTCGGGCAGCTGCTCGGCTACGCCATCGATCCGCTGTGGGAGGCGCAGTGACCGCGGTGCTCGTCACCAACATCGGTGAGCTCGTGACCAACGACCCGGAACGCGGCGTGCTCGAGAACGCGCGCCCTGGTCGCCGACGCCGACCGGGTCGTGTGGCTGGGCCCCGCATCCGCCGCGCCCGCCGCCGATCACCGCATCGACGTCGACGGCCGCGCGGTCGTCCCCGGCTTCGTCGACTCGCACTCGCACCTCGTCTTCGCCGGCGACCGCTCGGCGGAGTTCGCGGCGCGCGCGGCGGGCGAACGCTACGACGGCGGCGGCATCAGCGGTCACGGTCGACGCGACCCGCGCCGCGTCCGACGAGACGCTGGAATGCCCTGCTGCGTCAGCGGATTCTCGAGATGCGCCGGCAGGGCACGACGACGGTCGAGATCAAGAGCGGCTACGGGCTCACCGTCGCCGACGAGGTGCGCAGCCTGCGACTGGCCGGCGAGCACACCGACGAGACGACCTTCCTCGGCGCGCACGTCGTGCCGGCCGGCACCGACCGGGCCGACTACCTGGCGCTCGTCACCGGCGACGATGCTCGCCGCGTGCGCGCCGCTCGCCCGGTGGATCGACGTCTTCTGCGAGCCGGCGAGCGCGCACGCCTTCGACGCCGACGAGGCGCGCGCCGTGCTCGAGGCCGGCCGGGCCGCCGGCCTGCAGCTGCGCGTGCACGGCAACCAGTTGGCCCCCGGTCCCGGGCGTCCAGCTCGCCGTCGAGCTCGGCGCGGCCAGCGTCGACCACTGCACGTACCTCACCGACGCCGACGTCGCCGCGCTGGCCGACGGAGACACCGTGGCGACCCTGCTGCCCGGCGTCGAGTTCTCGACCCGTTCGCCGTACCCGGACGCCCGCCGGCTGCTGGCGGCCGGAGTGACGGTCGCGCTCGCGACCGACTGCAACCCCGGGACGTCCTACACCTCGTCGATGCCGCTGATGATCGCGCTGGCGGTGCGCGAGATGGGCCTGACCCCGGCCGAGGCGCTCTGGTCGGCGACCGCCGGTGGGGCCCGCGCGCTGCGCCGCGACGACCTCGGCGTGCTGGCGCCGGGCAAGCGTGCCGACCTGTGCGTGCTCGACGCACCCAGCCACGTGCACCTGGCCTACCGCCCGGGCGTCCCGTTGGCCCGTTCGCTGGAAACGCCCGGAACGCGAGAGTGACGCAATGATTTCGCGGTGATTCGCGGGTGATTGTTGTGATCACCGCCGGGTAGGTCTTGCCGCAGCGGGGGCCGCATGCCGGCGGTTCCCGCACACCACACCCGCCTGACCGGGGCGAGTCGACGAAGGGAACCCCCATTCCCACATGTCCATGTCCGCACGCCAGAAAGTGCTCATCAGAGCAGTCGCACCCGTCGCCGCAGCAGCCTGCGCGGTCGCCGTCGCGGTGCCCGCGTCGAGCGCCCAGACCAGCACCGCCCCACCGCACCTCGAGCGTCGCCGTCCAGCACGTCGCCGGCGGCAGCTGGGCCTCGCGGGTCACGGGCAGCTTCGGCAAGTACGGCAAGGTGACCGGGCACTTCACCCCGCTGCGCTCGTTCGTCCGCAACGGCAAGGCGGTCGTCCAGGGTGACCTGCACGCGGTGATGACCCGCAGCAACGGCCAGGTGGTCGGCAAGCCGACCAGGCACAACGTCACGTTGCTCGTCGCGAACAAGGGCGCGCAGCCCCGCGCCCGGGCGCAGGCCGCGTGCAACGTGCTGCACCTCGTGCTCGGCCCGCTGAACCTGAACCTGCTCGGGCTCGTCGTGCACCTGAACAAGGTGGTCCTCGACATCACCGCACAGTCGGGCTCGGGCAACCTGCTCGGCAACCTGGTGTGCGCGGTCGCCCACCTGCTCGACGGGACCGGGCTCAACCTCGGCCAGCTGCTGAACCTTTCCAACCTGCTCAACCGGATCATCGGCATCCTGACCGGCTGATCCGCACCGCTCCACTTCCAGGGCATGCGCCCGGCTACGGTCGGGCGCATGCCCTGGTCGGCTTACGGCTCCTTCCTCGTCTTCGCGGTGATCCTGGTGCTGATCCCGGGCCCGGACTTCGCGGTGGTCTCGCGCAACGCGTTCACCGGCGGACGCGCGGCGCGGATCCTGGTGCGCCCTCGGGGTGGCCTCCTCGAACGCGGTGCAGGGCACCGCGGCCGCCGCCGGTCTCGGCGCGGTCGTCCTCCGGATCGAGCCGCTGTTCCAGGCGGTCCGCTGGGCCGGCATCTGCTACCTGCTCTACCTCGGCGTGCAGGCCTTCCGCTCCGCGCGGCGCGGTGACTACCGGCCCCTGGAAGACGGACGCGTGTCCGGCCGCAAGGGCTGGCGACAGGGTTTCCTGTCCAACATCACCAACCCGAAGGTGCTGGTGTTCTACCTCGCCGTGCTGCCGCAGTTCCTCGGCGCGCACGCGCCGCCCGCCGCGCTGCTGTTGTTCGCGCTCAGCCACGCCACGCTGTCGCTGACCTATCTCCTGCTGCTGGTGCGCGGTCTCGACCGGCTGCGCGCGGTGCTGACCCGCCGCCGTGTGCGGCGGGCCATGGACGCGGCGACCGGCACTGCGCTCGTCGCCTTCGGCGCGCGGCTCGCGGTCGAGAGCGGCTGAGCGCCGGGCTCAGTCGGCAGGGACCACGAGCACCGGACGGTGTTGGCACCGCACCAGCCGGGCGCCGACCGATTCGCCGCCGAACAGGAACAGGTGACGCATGACCCGCGGATGGGTGGCGCCGACCACGAGGTAGCGTGCGTCGACCTCGTCGGCGAGCTGCGTCAGCGCCCGCACCGGATCGCCGTGGTCCTCGTGGTAACTCCACGTCAGCCCGCCGGCGTCGAGCACCCGGGCGACCTCGTCGCGCTCCGCGGCGAGCATCCGGTCGCGGACCGCCTCGTACTCCTCGGTGTCCGGATCGGCACCGAAGTCGGCGAGCGTCGCGCTGTGCAGCACGTGCAGCTCCGCACCAAGATCACGAGCCAGCCGCACTGCCGCGTCCAGTGCCGCGCGGGCACCGCGGTGCGGGTCGTGACCGACCACGACCACGGGTACGGCGGACATCGGCACACCTCGATGGGCAAAGGGGAACCCGGTGCCCAACGGTAGTCGCCGGACCGGTAGGAACCGGCCGTCCGGCTAGGCGGGTTCGGCCCGGTTCTTGAACGCGTACATGCGACCGTCGGCCGCATGCATCAGCGCGTCGAAGTCGGCGCCGTCCTCGGGAAAGGTGCTGGTACCGATGCTCACCGTGACCGCCCGGCCGCCGACCTCGTCGCGCAGCCGACGGGACAGCCGCGACGCGACCCGTTTGGTGTGCAGCGCCGCGTCGGCCGGCCGCAGGCCCAGCAGCACCACGAGGAACTCGTCGCCACCGATGCGGGCACGCAGGCTGAGCTGGTCGTCCTCGTGCAACGTACGACCGATGCGCCGCAGCAGCTCGTCGCCCTTGGCGTGGCCGAAGCTGTCGTTGATCGCCTTGAAGTCGTCGATGTCGAGATAGAGCAGTCCGATGCTCGTGCCGTCGGCCCGCGCGTCGTCGATGCTCTGCGCCAGCTGCTCCGGCAACCGGCGTCGGTTCAGCAGCCCGGTCAGCGGGTCGTTGAAGGCCAGCGACTCCATCTCGGCGAGGTAGGCGCGCGACCGGGCGCGCTCGTTCCTCAGTTCGAGCTCGGCACTCACCCGGGCGGTGACGTCGTTCTGCACGCCGATGTACTGCACGACCCGGCCGTGCTCGTCGGCGATCGGCGCCAGGAAGATCTCGTTCCACCACGGTTCGCCGTCGTGCCGGTAGTTGAGCAGGGTCTCGCGGCACTCGACCCCGTCGGCGATCGCCGCGCGGATACGGGCGATCGCGGCGGGGTCGGTGTCGGGCCCCTGCAGCACGCGGCAATTGGTGCCGATGACCTTGTCCGCCGGCAGGCCGGAGAGCCGCTCGAATGCGGCGTTGACGTAGATCAGCGGGCAGTCCGGACGGGTGACGTCGGCGATGGTCACCCCGTTCGTGGTGGCCGCGAGCGCGCGCCGCAGCATGAACAGGGTGTCGGGGGAGTGTTCGAGCCGGCTGAGGGCCGCCGCCGGGACGAGTTCGTTCCCGCCGTCCGGCGCGGTCACCGCGACGCGGCGCTGGTTCTCGACAGGAACCACCCGGGACAGCAACGACTCCGCGGCCGCCGACACCACCGCACGGTCGTAGCTCAGCGCGAACTCGAAGCGCCGCTGCGTGTCCGGCCCGGCGTCACCGAGGTCGCGGGCGAGCAGCGCGGCGGAGAAGTGCGGCGCCAGCACGATCAGGTCCCACTCGTCACGCAGCGCGTCGTCGGCGTCGATAGCGGCGCCGCGCACGCCCGGCACCGGTTCGGCGGGCAGTCCCTCGCCGATGGCGGCGACGAAGCCGAGCCGGTCGGCCAGCTCGCGGTAGCGCTGCGCGGTCTTCGGGGTGAAGTGCTCGGCGAACTGGAAGGTCGAGACGACGACACCGGTCGAACCGTGCGCGAGCGCCTCTCGCTCGAGATGCTTGCTCAACTCGACCAGCAGCGGCTTGGTCGAACGGCGCAGGGTGGTGCCGGCCGGCAGACAGCCGAATGGTGACGACTGCGGGGTCGACGACTGGCGCTCGGCGAAGGACACGACCCCGGTGGGCATGCCGGTCTGCAACTGCGCGGCCGGACGGCCGAACATCCACCCCTGGCCGAGGCGGGCGCCGAGCGCACGCGCGATCTCCAGGTGCGCCTCGTCCTCGATCCCCTCGGCGAGCAGCAGCGCGCCGGTGCGGTGCGCGTAGGCGTTGACCGCGTTCATGATCCGGGCGACGGCCGGACCGGGGCGGTCCTGCACCAGCTTCAGGTCGAGCTTGACCACGTCGGGCTTGAGCAGCGGCATGAAGGCCAGGGACATGTCGTCGGCGCCGACGTCGTCCAGGGCGATGCGCCATCCGGCGTGCCGAAGCTTGCGCACGCACGAGAGCAGCTCGGCAGGGCGGGCGCTGATCGCCCGCTCGGTGATCTCGAGGACGACCTGCAGGCCGCCCGGTGCAGCGGCGGCGAGCTCGATGAGGGTGTCCAGGGCCTCGACATCGAGCACCTCGGGCTCGACGTTGACGAACAGCGCGAGCTCGCCCGGCCAGCCCAGGTCGATGGCGTTGCGCAGCGCGCTGGCGCGGCAGAGCGCGTCCAGCCCGGCCAGCAGGTCGTGCTCACGGGCGGCGGCGAAGAGCAGGTCCGGGCGTTCGAGCGCGCCCTCCGGGCCGCGACTGAGTGCCTCGTAGGCGACGACCTGCCCGGCGTCGAGATCGACAATGGGTTGGAAGACGGTCCGCACCCGGCCAGAGGCGATCACATCTGCAATGTGCACGTGTTCCGTCCGAGGAGGTTGGTACAGGCTGGTGCCGCGGCTTGGCGTTGTCCCCATCGTCGCCCGGCGGGTGATCTTGAGCGCGTGCTCCGCACATCACCCAGGTCAGGGTAGGCATGCCTAACTACGTCCGTTATCGTCTGGGCATGCGTCGACACAGCAACGACGGTACGGCCGCCGGCCCGGTGGGCGCCGTCCTGCAGGTGACGGCCGTCGGACTCGAGACGTCGGCCCGCCGACGGCTGGCCGAGCTCGGGGTGCGCGCCGGCAGCGTCCTGACCGTGCTGGGGCGCACCGCCGGCGACGGCCGGGTGATGGGCGTCGGCACCGGCCGGATCGCCCTCGACCGCCGCACGCTCCGGCAGCTGCGGACCGTACCCGTCGGCGGCCCCACCGGATGACCCCGACCAGCCACGCCCCGGCTCGCACCCCGTCCTGTCACGCCGGCCCTGCCGGTCCGGCCGCGGCCGAGGGCGCGCCGGTGGTCGCCCTGGTCGGCGCCCCGAACTCGGGCAAGTCGACGCTGTTCAACCTGCTCACCGGCGGCCGGCGCACGGTCGGGCAACTGGCCCGGCACGACCGTCGAGGTCGGCAGCGCGGGCTGGACGGCGGCAGCGACCGAGTTTCAGCTGCTCGACCTGCCCGGCGCGTACAGCCTGGACCCCAGCTCGCCGGACGAGCAGCTGACCCGCGACCTGCTCCTGGCCGGGCCGCGCGATGCGCCCGACCTGACGGTGGCCGTCGTCGACTGCGCGCACCTCACCCGCAGCCTGTACCTGGTCTCGCAGTTGCGCGAGACCGGCCACCGCGTGCTGTGTCGCGCTGACGATGGGCGACGTCGCGGAGCGCCGCGGCACCCGGGTCGATGCCGGCCGGCTCGCGGCCGGTCTCGGCGTCCCGACCGTGTCGCTGGACCCGCGCCGCCGCGACGGCGCCGCCCGGCTGGCCGAGGCGGCCGTCGCCGCCCTGGACGCGCCGGCCCCGGCGCCGCGCATCGTGGCCGACGTCGATCGCGCCGACGAGCTGGCCGTCGCCGACGAACGGTTCGCGTGGATCGAGCGGGCGGTGTCGACCGCCGTCCGGGTCGAGGAGGACGTGCGCCCGACCTGGACCGACCGCATCGACCGCGTGGCCACCGCACCGTGGATCGGCCCGGCGGTGTTCCTCGCGGTCATGTGGGCCGTCTTCGAGCTCACCACGACCGTCGCGGCGCCGATCCAGGACGCGCTCGGCACGGTGTTCTCCGGGCCGGTCACCCGCGGCACGGTCTGGCTGTTCGACCACATCGGGCTGGGTGGCAGCTGGCTGCAGATGTTCGTGGTCAACGGTCTGATCGGCGGTGTGGGCATGCTGCTCACGTTCGTCCCGCTGATGATCATCATGTTCGCGCTGCTGGCATTGCTCGAGGACTCCGGCTACATGGCCCGGGCCGCCGTCGTCACCGACCGGATGATGCGGGCGGTCGGGCTGCCCGGCAAGGCGTTCCTGCCCCTGGTCGTCGGCTTCGGCTGCAACGTGCCGGCCATCAGCGCGACCCGGATCCTGCCCAACGCCAAGCACCGGGTGATGACCGCGCTGCTGGTGCCGTTCACGTCCTGCAGCGCTCGGCTGACGGTCTACGTGCTGGTGGCCGCGACGTTCTTCCCCGCGCATGCAGGCTCGGTCGTGTTCGGCATGTACGTGGTGTCGGTGCTGCTGGTGGTGCTCGTCGGGCTGGCCATGAAGGCGACGCTGTGGCGGGCCGTGGGCGACGAGCCGCTGATGCTCGACCTGCCCGCCTACCAGCGGCCCGACGCTGCGCCTGACCACGTCGGTGACCTGGGTGCGGGTCAGGGCGTTCCTGCGCTCGGCCGGCGGGATCATCGTCGCCACCGTGTCGGCGGTGTGGGTGCTGCAGGCGATCCCGGTCCGCGGCGGCGCCGGCTTCGGCCACGTGGCGCCCGCCGACAGCCTGTTCGCCGCGCTGGCCAGAGCGCTGGCCCCGGTGTTCGCCCCGCTGGGCTTCGGCGACTGGCACACCTCGAGCGCGCTCGTGGTCGGGTTCGTCGCGAAGGAAACGGTCATCACCTCGTGGGCGCAGACCTACGCGGCGGCCGACCCGACCGCCGGGCAGTCGCCGGTGCAGCTGCAGCACCACATCCACCACGCGTTCCTGGCCTCCTCGGGCGGTGCGACGATCGCCGCCGTCCTCGCCTTCCTCGTGTTCCTGCTGGCCTACACGCCGTGCGTGGCCACGGTCGCCGCGCAGCTGCGCGAGATCGGCGCGCGCTGGACGGCGTTCGGCCTGGGTCTGCAGATCGGTCTGGCGTGGGCGCTCGGCTGTGCCGTCTTCCAGATCGGCCGGGTGATCGCATGACCAGCCCGCTGCGCAGCGTCCTGGCGTCGCTGGCGGCCGGTGCCCACTCGCGCGCCGAGGTCAGCCGACGCACCGGCCTGAGCGCCGACGTCGTCGACGCCGCGGTCGACCACCTCGTCCGGTTGGGACGGCTGGAGACCTCGGAGCTGTCCAGCGGCTGCCCGACGGGCGGCTGCGGCAGCTGCGCCTCCGGAAGCGGCGACGGGACGCCCGGGTGCGGGGCGCCGGGGCCGTCGGCGCAGCGGCGCGGGCCGGTGCTGGTGCAGCTGTCCGTGCGCGGGTGAGCCGATCGGCGTGCGCCTGAGGTCGCCTAAGGTCCTAGCCATGGCTGATCGCTCCTACGACATCGTCCTGTTCGGGGCGACCGGGTTCGCCGGCGAACTGACCGCGCGCTACCTCGCCGCGCACGCGCCGCAGCAGTGCCGCTGGGCGCTGGCCGGTCGCAGCCGCGACAAGCTCGAGCAGGTCCGCGCGCGACTCGCCGCGACCGACGAAACCCTGCGCGAGCTGCCCCTGCTCGAAGCCGACTCGGCCGATCCCGCCTCGCTGCGCGCGCTCGCCGAGCAGACCCGGGTGCTGGCGACGACCGTCGGCCCGTACGTCACCTACGGCGAGGGGCTGGTCGCCGCCTGCGCGGCCGCCGGCACCGACTACCTGGACCTCACCGGCGAGCCGGAGTTCGTCGACACGATGTACGCCCGCCACCACGACCGGGCGCAGCAGAGCGGCGCCCGGCTCGTGCACGCCTGCGGCTTCGACTCGATCCCGCACGACCTGGGCGCCTACTTCACCGTGCTCCAGCTGCCCGAGGGCGTCCCGATCACCGTGCGCGGGTACGTCGAGGCGTCCGCGGCGCGCGTCCGGCGGCACGTTCCACTCGGCGGTGACCGCGTTCTCCCGGCTGCGTCACGCCGCGGCCGCCGCACGCGAGCGGCGCCGACTGGAGAGCCGGCCGGCCGACCGGTCCGCGCGGGCGGTCGCCGGCCGACCCCACCACAGCGCGGTCACCGGCGGGTGGGCCCTGCCGCTGCCCACCATCGACCCGCAGGTCGTCGCCAGGTCGGCCCGTGCGGTGCCGCGCTACGGCCCCGACTTCCGGTACTCGCACTTCGCGTCGTTGCCGCATGTGTGGACGGCGGCCGGGGCAGCGGTGGGCGTGGTGGGCGTGGTCGGCCTGGCCCAGCTCCCGCCGGCGCGCCGGGCCCTGCTCAACGCGGATGCCGCAGGGCAGCGGCCCGTCGGAGGACAAGCGGGCCAGGAGCTGGTTCCGGGTCACCTTCGTGGGTGAAGGCGGCGGCGAGCGAGTCGTCACGAGGGTCAGCGGCGGTGACCCGGGTTACGACGAAACCGCCCGCATGCTCGGTGAATCGGCCCTTGCGCTGGCCTTCGACGAGCCGCCGGCCACGTCGGGGCAGGTGACGACCGTCGAGGCGATGGGCGACGCCCTGCTGACCCGGCTGCGCAGTTCCGGCATCACCTTCGAGGTGCTCGAAGACGCCTGACATTCTGTATACCGTGTACTCCACACCGTCCGAGGGTCGAGGAGCAGCGGCATGTTCGTGGAGATCAACGACAATCAGCTCAACGTCGAGGTGCTCGGGCCCGAGGGTGCGCCGGTGCTGATCGCGCATCACGGCGGCGGTGGCATCGGCTCGCTGGAGGAACCGAAGGCGACCTTCGGTTCGCTGGCCGACCGGATGCGCGTCGTCGTGTTCGACGCGCGAGGATGCGGCCGCAGCGAGGGAAACCGCCGTTCTCGCACGAGCAGTGGGCGGCGGACGTCGAGGGGCTGCGCGAGTGGATCGGCGCCGAGCAGATCAGTGTCGCCGGCGGTTCGTACGGCGGGTTCATCGCGATGGAGTACGCGATCCGCCACCCCGAGCGGGTCCAGGCGATGATCCTGCGGGACACGTCGGCGGACGGTTCCAACCTCGAGCTGGCCTTCGATAACGCCCGCAACCAGGATCGCATCGAGATCAACTGGGACAACTTCAACCGCTATTGGAGCGGCAACATCCGCGACGACGAGGATCTCAAGGCACGCTGGGCCGAGATCATCCCGCTCTACGACTACGAGTACGACGCCGAGAAGTCCGCAGAGCGCGTCGAGGGCGGCTTCTACCGCCACGAGTCGCACAACTGGTGCTTCCAGCACAACTGGCCGACCTACGACGTCAAGCCTGACCTGCCGAAGCTGACCTGCCCGACGCTGGTCACCGTCGGCCGGCGCGACTGGGTGACGCCGGTGTCGTGCTCGGAGACCATCGCGAGCCTGATCCCGAACGCCGAGCTGGTCGTGTTCGAGAAGTCCGGTCACTCCCCGCAGATGGAGGAAGCCGAACTGTTCCAGCAGGTCATGCGCGACTTCCTCGACGAGGCGCTGCCCGTCCGCCGGGCCTGATCAGGGACGGGGACGCATCGGCCGCCGTCCGCGCCGCCTAGGCTGGGTCGATGGCCAACCGGCTGGCGTCCGCAACGAGCCCGTATCTGCTGCAGCACCAGGACAACCCGGTCGACTGGTGGGAGTGGTCGGACGAGGCCTTCGCCGAGGCGAAGCGTCGTGACGTGCCGGTGCTGCTGAGCGTCGGCTACGCGGCCTGCCACTGGTGCCACGTGATGGCGCACGACAGCTTCGAGCACGACGACGTCGCGGCGGTGATGAACGCCGGCTTCGTCAACATCAAGGTCGACCGCGAGGAGCGGCCCGACATCGACGCCGTCTACATGGCGGCGACGACCGCGCTGACCGGCCAGGGCGGCTGGCCGATGACCTGTCTGCTGACCCCGACCGGCGAACCGTTCTACGCCGGCACGTTCTTCCCGCGTCAGCACTTCCTCCAACTGCTGGAGGCCGTCAGCGAGGCCTGGCGTGACCGCAGGGCGGAGGTGCTCGACGCCGGCCAGCGCATCGTCGGCCGCGCTCGCGAACGCCGGTGACGCGGACGCGCGCGGCGAGGACCTGCCGACCGCCGACGACGTGGCCGAGGCGCTGGCCCGGCTCGTGCCGCAGTTCGACGCCGACAACGGCGGCTTCGGCCGGGCGCCGAAGTTCCCGCCGTCGATGGTGCTGGAGTTCCTGCTCCGCCACCACGAGCGCACCTCCGACCCGACCGCGCTGGCGATGGCCGAGCGCGACGCTGGACGCGATGGCCCGCAGCGGGATGTACGACCAGCTCGCGCGGCGGTTTCGCCCGGTACGCGGTCGACGCCGGCTGGGTGGTGCCGCATTTCGAGAAGATGCTCTACGACAACGCCCTGCTGCTGCGGGCCTACCTGCACTGGTGGCGGCTGAGCGGGAACCCGCTCGCCGAGCGCATCGCTCGCGAGACGGCCGACTTCCTGCTGCGCGATCTGGTGACCGACCAGGGCGGCTTCGCCTCCGCACTCGATGCCGACACCGACGGCGTCGAAGGGCTGACCTACGTGTGGACGCCGGCCGAGCTCGAGGAGGTGCTCGGCGTGGACGCGGCCACGGCCGCCGAACTGTTCACGGTCACCGAGGCCGGGACGTTCGAGCACGGCGCGTCCACCCTGCAGCTGCCCGCCGACCCCGACGACGCCGCAGCTGTATGAGTCGATCCGCGAGCGGCTGCGCGCCGCGCGTGCCCGGCGGCCGCAGCCGGCGCGCGATGACAAGGTGATCGCCGCCTGGAACGGGCTGGCGATCGCGGCACTGGCCGAGGCCGGTGTGCTGCTCGACCCCCGCTACCTCGCCGCGGCGCAGCGCTGCGCCGATCTGTTGCTCGACGTGCATCTGGTGTCGGGGCCGGTTGCGCCGCACCTCGCGCGACGGCGTGGTGGGCGACGCGCTCGCCGTCGCCGAGGACTACGGCGACCTCGCCGAGGGCCTGCTCGTGCTGTACCAGGCGACCGGCGAGCAGCGGTGGCTGGACGCGGCGCGCGAGCTGCTCGACGCCGCCCTCGAGCTGTTCGTCGACGACGACGGCAGCGTGTTCGACACCGGCAGCGACGCCGAACGACTGGTGCGCCGGCCGCGCGATCCGAGCGACAACGCGGCGCCGTCGGGAACGAGCGCGCTCGCGGCGGCGCTGCTCGCCTACTCGGCGCTCACCGGCTCGATGGACCACCGCGCCGCCGCCGAGCGGGCGCTGCGGATCGTGACCGGCGCCGGAACGGCCCAGCCGCGGTTCTTCGGGTGGGCGCTCGCCGCGGCGGAGGCGCTGATCGACGGGCCGGTGCAGATCGCGCTCGTCGGCGCCGACGCGGAACTCGTGCGGGTCGCCTGGTCGGCGCAGGCCGCCGGGTGCCGTGGTCGTGTCCGGCGCGCCCGACCAGCCCGGCGTCGCCGCTGCTCGCCGACCGTCCGCTGGTCGGCGGGCAGCCCACCGCCTACGTGTGCCGCGGCATGGTCTGCGATCTGCCGGTCACCGGCGCCGACGCGCTGGCCGCGCGGCTGCGGGGCTGATCAGCCGCGCTTGCCCGCCACCACGTTGACCAGTGTGTCACCGCTGCACTGCGGGATCTCGCGGATCGCCCAGCGGCCCCGGTAGTCGCTGGACTCCCAGCTCGGACTCCGCGTCGTGCGGCTCGGACTCGCCGTCCCCGGGCCGGAACCCGGCGGCCGGAAGGCGCGCCTGCAGCGCCTTGAGGACCTGCTGGAACGGCGCGTCGGTCACGCCGGTGACGACGATGCCCGCCGCACCGCGGTCCTCCACGGAGTAGACCACCGTGCCCGGCGGCATGGGGAACCCGGACGGGAACGACGGCGGCAGCGCGACCTTCTTGGCCGCGGCGTCCTTCGCGCAGACGGCACTACCGACGTCGGCGGCGTTGCCGCTCGGGCCGTTCGCAGCATCCGGGTCAGCGCCGCCCGAAGACCCGCAGGCGGCCAGCAGCATCGCCGCCCCGGCGCTCGCCGCGCACACCCGCATCATCGGGCACGGACCGTTCTTGCGCGCTTGTTGTCCGCCTCGTTCGACTCGTGGACCTGGTTGCGCGGGTCGGCGATCGCGGTGACCACGTGCTTGCCCGGGCGCGGCGTCCACTTCGCCGTGACGGTGACCGAGCGGCCGGCGCGCAGTGTGTGCGCGCCGCTGGTCGTCAAGGTGCGACCGTCGACGACGAAACGCACCGGTGCGCTCGCCCGGGCCCGGCCGGCGTTGCGCATCGTCGTCGACACCGAGCCGGCCCGCCTGGTGATGCGCGTGATCATCAGGTTCGGCTTCGGGTCGTACTGCGCGAGCAGCGTCCGTCCGGTCGACTGCCGGGTGATCGAGGCGTAGGCGTCCCGGTTGTTCTTGCCACCAGACACGCAGCTCGCGATGCACCCGTCGGCGTAGCCGACCTCGACCCGGCCGTGGCCGTCGATGGTCGAGCCGATGAAGTCGAGCAGGTTGCGGTCGTTGCCGCAGGTCGTCCCGCCGGTGCAGATGGAACCGCGCTGCACGGGATTGCCCGGGGTGTCGTTGACGGTCGTCCAGGTACGGCCGCCGTCGTAGGTGAACGCGGTGTAGACGTACCAGACGCCCTTGAAGTTGTTGATGTCCTGGTAGTTGCCGCCCGTGGTCGTGCCGAGGAAGGAGAACGCGGCGCGGTTGTCGTCACCGGCGACCACCGTGGGGAACACGGTGTTCTTGATGCCGAGGGACTTGCCCACGTCGTAGTTCGTCGTCCAGGTCTTGCCCTTGTCGTGGCTGGCTGCGATCTTGGGCACGCCGCTGCCGTCGGCGTAGCCGTAGTAGAGCGTGCCGTTCGCGCCGACCCCGGTGGCCGGGTCGGTGTCGCCGGAGGTGCTGTGCGGCACCGGGCGCACCGTCCAGGTCTGTCCGTCGTCAGCGGACACCACGACGGCCTGGTGGCCGTTGCAGTCCTTGTTCGGCAGGTAGACCGTGCCGTCCGGCGCAACGGCGAGGTGGCCGTGCAGACCGCCGCACTCGTTCAGGTTGTAGGTCGGGACGCCGGCGCCGAAGGTGACGCCGCCGTTGCGCGACAGTGCGCAGAACGCGGTCGCGACGTCCTGGCTGCAGTAATAGACCGCGCGCGGGTAGGTGTTCGCCGCGTTCAGCGGGTCGTTGGCGACGAACGGTCCGCCACCGATGGTCTGGTGGTCGACGCCGGACGGGATCCCGCCGCCCTGGCTCGACGTTCCAGGTCTTGCCGGCGTCGTCGGTGTAGCAGGTCAGCGAGTCCGCGCCGGACAACTGCGACTCGAAGGTCCGTCCCGTCCGGTGATCGGTGTAGAGGATCGGGTCCAGTGACGTGGTGCCAGCCCGACGGGCACCCGTTCGACGCGGTTGCCGAGACATCGGTCCACCGCGCCGAGCTCGGCCTGGTGCGGTCGTCGAAGTTCACGCGATAGGTGGACAGCGACGCCTGGTAGGTCGTGGCGTTGTGCTTCGGGTCCCACCCGATCGACGGCTCGCCGGCGTTGTTGACGTTCGACAGGCCCTTGGGTGCCGCGAAGTTGCGGAACCGCGGCTTCGGGGCCGACGACGAAGGGGCCCCGTCCTTCGGCTTCGCGACCAGTGAGGCCTTGGCGGTGTAACCGGACCCGAGCGGCAGGTAGGGCACCACCCGCACGGTGTACACGCCGCTGGTCGGCGGCATCGTCACCGTTTCCGGCTGCGAGGACGAGGCGGCGCTCGCGACGACGTTGCCGGCCTGGTCGAGCACGTAGACGTCGAAGTCGGCGCCGGTCGTCTTCCACGACGTGACGATCTTCAGTTCGCGGGTGTCGTCGGTGCCGGGGCGGGTCCGCACCGTCAGCCGGTAGTCGTCGCACGACTGCGGGACGCTGCAGTCGGGCGTCCCCGACACGTTGCCGGTCGCGTTGGGCACGGCGAACGGTCCGCCGCTCCACGTCCGCGCGCCGGAGGAGTTGGTGAGCGTGCCGGCCGAGGGCGACGAGCCGCTGGCCCTGCTCAGGTCGAGCACCACGCCGAGGCCCAGGACGAGGAGCAGGGCGACCGCGAGCCGCAGGTAGGCGATGGGGGTTCGCATACCAGTGACAACGACGCCGGGTGGCGGAGGTCACGGCCTCGCACCCGGCGTCGCGGGATTGCTTCTACAGTTGCGGGCCCTCCGCGCGCAGCTTGTCCACCTCGGACATCGCGTCACGCAGCCCCGCCAGCCACTCCTCGGTGTGCTCCCCGACGAGGGTCACGCACCAGGACAGCGCCTCGGATCGCGACCGGGCCACGCCCGCGTCGACGAGGGTGTCCAGCACGCGCCGCTCGTCCTGCCGCAACCGGGTCATGACCGGCACGGCGAGGTGGGTGAACAGCACGTTCGTCTCGCCGATCGAGGCGCCCCAGGCGACCTTGCGCCCGTAGCGGGCCTCGGCCTCGTCGGCGATCGTCATGCGGGCCTCGCGGGTGTCCTCGCGGAAGCGCTGGATGCGGCCCTGGGCCGCGGCCGAGCTCTCCGCCGACTTCTCGGTCGAGTCGTCAGCGCCCTCGACCGGCGGCAGTTCGCCGGTCACGATGATCTCCTCGCGATCGACGGTGACCGTCGGCGTGCCGACGTACCAGTCGCCCGGCAGGCGGCCGGTGAACCACTGGGCCGCGTCGTCGGCGGAGGGGAGGTCGGCCTGCTGCCATCCGCCGGGACGGCCGAAGCCGCGCCCGCCGGGCCGCCGTGGCCACGGCCGTGGCCGCGATGGCCGGTCGCCGGCCGCCGCGCCGGTAGCGGCGCTCGTGTTCGTGGTGGTTCTTCATGGTCGTGCTCCTTACATTGGTACTGTGATTACATCATTACACTGCAATCAAGCGCGCGCAAGGGCCGGAATATTCCCGGCGGAGCCCGGCTCAGCTGAAGACAGCGAGCCAGATGGCGATGTAGTGGCAGCAGCGCGGCGACCAGCGTGCAGGCGTGGAACACCTCGTGGAAGCCGAACACGCCCGGCACGGGGTTGGGCCGCTTGATGCCGTAGACGATGCCGCCGATCGTGTAGATGATGCCGCCGGCGGCGATGAGCACCAGCGCGGCGACCCCGGCGCTGTGCAGCAGTTGCGGCATCACGAATACCGCCACCCAGCCCAGCGCGATGTAGCAGGGCACCGTGAGCCAGCGCGGCGCGTGCGGCCACACCGTCTGCAGCACGACCCCGAGCAGCGCGCCCGTCCACACGTGACGAGCACCGCGATCGCCGAGTCGCGGGACAGGCACAGCCCGGCCAGCGGGGTGTAGGTCCCGGCGATGAACACGAAGATCATCGAGTGGTCGAGCCGCTTCATCAGCCGGTGCATGCGCGGTGACCAGGTGCGGCGGTGGTACAGCGCGGACGTCCCGAACAGCAGGGTGACGGTCGCGGAGTAGATCGACGTGGTCAGCGCCGCCGGGCCGCCCTTCAGGGAGGCGGTGACCGCGATGAGGGCCGCGCCGCTCAGGATCGACAGCGCTGCGGCGTAGGTGTGCAGGAACCCGCGCAGCCTGGGCTTGAGCTCGGCGACGACCGTGACGAGGGACGGGTGCGCAGCAGTCGGATCCGAGGCGGGCCCGGCGAACGACATGTCCCTGAGGCTACGTGAGCGCCGGTTCGCCGTGGCAAGTCGCGCTCAGGGCTATGGTCGACGCGTGGGTCTGCGCGCGGCGATCTATTCGCTCTACGAGCGTGGCCTGCGCGCCGACCTCGCCGGGCTGCCGACGCCGCGCCACGTCGCGATCATGATCGACGGCAACCGGCGGTGGGCGCGCGCGGCCGGGTTCGAGGACGTCAGCGAGGGCCACCTCGCCGGCGCGCGGCACATCACCAACCTGTTGACGTGGTGCCAGGAGGCCGGCGTCGACCACGTCACGATCTGGCTGCTCTCGACGGACAACCTGCACCGCCCGGCGGCCGAACTCGAGCCGCTGCTGCAGATCATCGCCGGCGTGGCCGAGGAGCTGTCGGCCGAGGGCACCCCGTGGCGGGTGCACGCGATGGGCTCGCTCGACCTGCTGCCGACCGAGACGGCGGAGGCGCTGAAGGCGGCGGAGGAGCGCACCGCGGAGCGCGACGGCATGACCGTCAACATCGCGGTCGGGTACGGCGGGCGGCGCGAGATCGCCGACGCCGTGCGCTCGCTGCTGCACGAGCACGCCGCGGCGGGCACATCGATCGAGGAACTCGCCGAGGTCCTCGACGTCGACCACATCGCCGAGCACCTCTACACCCGCGGCCAGCCCGACCCCGACCTGGTGATCCGCACCTCGGGCGAGCAGCGGCTGTCGGGGTTCCTGCTCTGGCAGTCGGCGCACTCGGAGTTCTACTTCTGCGATGCGCTCTGGCCCGACTTCCGCAAGATCGACTTCCTGCGGGCGTTGCGCGACTACGGCACCCGGCAGCGGCGCTACGGCAAATGATCGACGGGCTGGTCGACGGCGGCTGGCTCGCCACGCACCTCGCGGACGTGCGCGTGGTCGACGTGCGCTGGTACCTCGACCCGTCACGTTCCGGGCGCGCCGCGTACGCCGCCGGTCACCTGCCGGGCGCGGTGCACCTGGACATCGACACCGACCTGTCCGACCCGGCGACTCCTACCGATGGCCGGCATCCGCTGCCGTCGCCGCAGCGGTTCGCCGCGGCGCTGGGGCGGATGGGTATCGCAGCCGGCACGCCGGTGGTGGCCTACGACGACGCCGGTGGCTCGGTCGCCGCCCGGCTGTGGTGGTTGCTGCACGCGCTCGGCGAGCCCGCGGCGGTGCTCGACGGCGGACTGGCCGGCTGGCCCGGCCCGCTCACCACGGACGTCCCGGACGTCGTCGCCGTCGAGCGCGCCCCCGTCCCATGGCCCGGCGAGCGGTTCCGCACCGCGGACGAGCTGGGTCCGGCCCGGTTGTTGGACGCGCGCACCGCGGCCCGCTACGCCCACGGCGACCCGGCGATCGACCCGCGTCCCGGCCACATCCCCGGCGCTTCGAGCGCGCCCTGGCAGGACAACCTGGACGAGAACGGCCGGTTCCTCCCCGCCGACCTGCTGCGCGACCGGTACGGATCCGGGCCGTTCGTCGCCTATTGCGGCTCCGGGGTGACGGCGTGCCACGACCTGCTGGCGCTGCACCTGGCCGGCGAGGCCGAGGTGGCGCTGTATCCCGGGTCGTGGTCGCAGTGGGGGGCCGACCCGTCCCGTCCCGCCGAGGTCGGCACATGACCGCCGGGTGAATCTTCGGCGCGCCGTCGGCGGGAGGTGTCGCCCCGGCCGTAGCGTCAGCGCCGTCACACCCACCCTGCGGGCCAGACCGGTCCACGCAGTCCGGTCGAGGGCTCGCCCCGATGCCCTGCTGGAGCCTCTGTGACCCGAAGCTTCGTCCTGGACACCTCGGTCCTGCTGTCCGACCCCGGAGCGCTCGGGCGCTTCGGCGAACACGAGGTGATCCTGCCGCTGGTCGTCATCAGCGAACTGGAAGGCAAGCGCCACCACCCCGAACTGGGCTGGTTCGCCCGCCAGACGCTGCGCGTGCTCGACGACCTGCGCATCACACACGGCCGCCTCGACTCGCCCGTTCCGGTCGGCGACGACGGCGGCACGCTGCACGTCGAGCTCAACCACTCGGATCTGTCCACGTTGCCCGCCGGGTTCCGTGTCGACAGCAACGACTCACGCATCCTGGCCGTCGCCCTCAACCTGGCCGCGGAGGGCCGCGACGTCACCCTGGTCACCAAGGACATGCCGCTGCGCGTCAAGGCCGCTTCGGTCGGCCTGCCTGCGGATGAGTACCGCATGCATCCGCTGGCCGACTCGACCGGCTGGACCGGGATGGTCGAACTCGACGTCAGCGCCGAGGCCGTCGACCTGCTCTACGACCGCGAGCCGATCGAGCTCGCCGGCGAGCCCGACTTCGCCGAGGTGGCGGGCGAACCGTGCCACACCGGCCTGGTGCTGCACTCGGCGCGCGGTTCCGCGCTGGCCCGGATCACGCCGGACAAGCAGGTCCGACTGGTGCGCGGCGACCGCGAGGCGTTCGGCCTGCGGGGCCGTTCGGCCGAGCAGCGCATCGCGCTCGACCTGCTGCTGGACCCCGAGGTCGGGATCGTGTCCCTCGGTGGCCGCGCCGGCACGGGGAAGTCCGCTCTCGCGCTCTGCGCCGGGCTCGAGTCGGTGCTCGAACGCCGGCTGCACAAGCGCGTGGTCGTGTTCCGCCCGCTCTACGCGGTGGGCGGTCAGGACCTCGGCTACCTGCCCGGCAGCGAGAACGAGAAGATGGCGCCCTGGGCGCAGGCGGTGTTCGACACCCTCGGCGCGTTGGTGTCCTCGGACGTGATGGACGAGGTCATGGACCGCGGGATGCTCGAGGTGCTGCCGCTCACCCACATCCGGGGCCGCTCGCTGCACGACTCGTTCGTCATCGTCGACGAGGCACAGTCCCTCGAACGCAACGTGCTGCTCACCGTGCTCTCGCGCATCGGGGCCGGCTCGCGCGTGGTGCTCACGCACGACGTCGCGCAGCGGGACAACCTGCGGGTCGGCCGGCACGACGGCGTGGCGGCGGTCATCGAGGCACTGCGCGGGCACCCGCTGTTCGCGCACGTCACGCTGACCCGCTCGGAGCGTTCGCCGATCGCCGCGCTGGTCACCGAGATGCTGGAGGATCTGCCGCTCTGAGCGCGTGAGCCGGACCACGATGTGCGCGGCGATCAGCTCCGGATAGCCTTCGCACATGACCACAGCCGCCCTCCGCCAGCGCCTCGTCCTTGCCGATCTGGTCCCCGGAGCCCGGGTTCGCGACATCGCTCTCGTCGCGGCCGGTGCGGGCCTGACCGGCCTGGCCGCGCAAGTGTCCATCACCACCTCGCTGTCCCCGGTCCCGTTCACACTGGAGACGCTGGCGGTGCTGGTCACCGGTGCCGCTCTGGGCAGCGTGCGCGGCGTGCTCTCGATGCTGCTGTTCGTGCTGGCGGGCGCCGCCGGGGTGCCGTGGTTCGCCGGGCACACCTCCGGCTTCAGCGGCCCCTCGGCGGGTTACCTCGTCGGCTTCGTGGTCGCGGCCGGGGTGGTCGGTGAGCTGGCGCGGCGCGGCAACGACCGCACCGTGTGGCGTACCGCGCTGCTGATGGTCGCGGGCAACATCGTCATCTACGCCTTCGGCGTGCTGTGGCTGATGCACGACGTGCCCGTGTACTCCTTCGGCCAGGCCGTCCACTACGGCATGACGGTGTTCCTGGTCTCCGACCTGGCCAAGATCGTGCTGGCCGCGCTCGCGTTCCCCGCCGCCTGGAAGCTCGCGCGCCGGTAGTCGCCGCGGGTCAGGACGCGGCGGCCAGCCACCCCGTCGACAGGGCTGACGCGACGGCGGCGAGCTGCGAGGGCGCCTGCAGCTTGGTGAGCACGGCGCGCACGTGGGTGCGCACCGTCGCCTCCGACACCACCCAGCTGCGCGCGATGTCGCGCACCGACTGACCTCTGCTCAGCGCGAGCAGGGTGTCGCGCTCGCGGTCGGTGAGCCGGTCGAAGGCTGCCCAGCGGGCGCTTCGCTCGGCCTGCTCGCGTGCGAGCTCGACGCGCAGCTGCAGGTGCAGGGCCTCGTCGATCGGGTGCTCGGCGTCCAGCGCCTCGGTGACCTTGGCGACGAGCGAGTCGAAGGCGACGGTCTTGGGGCAGTACCCGAACGCGCCGGCGTCGAGGGCGCTCAGCACCCGGGCCCGGTCGTCGGTGCCGCTGACGACGACGACGCGGATGCCACAGGAGTGCAGCGGGGCCACCAGCACCTCGCCCGCCCCGGCCGCGCCGAGGTCGAGGTCGAGCAGCACCAGATCCGGTCGCCCGGCGAGCAGGGTGGCAAGTAGTTGGGTCAGGGTGCCCGTAGCGATGATCTCGGCGGCGACGCCGCGGGTCTGCAGCTCGCTGCGCAGGACCTCGGCGAGCAGCCGATGGTCCTCGACGATGGCGACGGTGCGCGGGGACATCAGCCGGCGATCCGGGCGGGCGTGGCGACCGGTAGCTCGAGCACTATGCGGATGCCGCCGTGGCGGCGGCCCTCGATGCGCAGCGAGCCGTGCTGCGCGGACATCGCGCACAACGAGTTGTACAGCCCGAGGCCTTGACCGCCGACCGGTGCGCCCGGGCCGCGCACGCCCGGCAGCACCATCCGGGCGCGGTCCTCGACAGCGATGCCGGGCCCGTCGTCCTCGACGACGATCTGCACGCCGGCGCCGATCCGACGCACGTCCACCCGGATCTCGGCGCCGGGGGCGTGCCGCGCGGCGTTGCGCAGCAGATTGTCAACGACAGTTGCGGTGTCCGTCGGACTCCCGACCGCACGCGCCGGTTCGAAGCAATCATGGATCTTGGCGCCGCCGAGGCGGTGGGTCGTCAGCACCGGGAGCAGGGCATCACGCACGTCGAATTCGACCGACGGCGGCGGTGCGGTGTCGAGCAGCGCATGCAAGCGGTCCAGCTCCGCGGCGAGCATCGCGTCCAGGTCGACGGGCAGGGTGGTGTTACGGGCCAGCAGGCTCGAGGCGCCCTTCACTCCGAGCACGACGGAGCGGGCGTCGTGCAGCCGGGCGCGGTGCGCCCGCTCCAACTCCTCCGCCCGGGCACTGCGCAGCAGCAGGAGCTGTCCGAGCTCGTCGTCGATCACCCGCTGTCGGATCTGGCTGTAGAGCACGCGGACGGTGTTGGCCAGCATGATCCCCGCCGCGCACAGATCCAGGCCACCGCCGAGACCGTGCAAGGCCGAGGCGTCGAGCAGGCTGCACAGCCGCACGATCGCCCGCAGCGCCATCAGCACCACCGCGAACACCGCCCACGACAGCACGGCGCTTTCCTCGCCGGGCCGCCGCCGCGTCCACGTGAGGTAGGCCAAGGCGGCCCACCCCGCCACGGTCATCGCCTCGACGCCGACCCACAGGACTGTGAGGTGTTGATCCGCAGCAGGTGCTCCCGGAAGCACCGCGGCAAGCGCGACGGTGACGCAGGCCGACCCGATGATGATCAACCCGGTCGTGATCAGCCTGCGGCGGTTGCGCCTCCCGAGGAACAACGCGAGCAGGCACAGTGGGACGAAGACGATGACGTCGCCTTCGGGCGCTTCGATCCGGGCGACCGCGCCGTCGTGCACCGCCGTCGTCAGCAGGGCGGCGCACGGCAACGATGCGCCGACCAGCAACAGGACGACCGCGACCTTGGCGGCGTCCCGGTCGCGCACCAGATGCCATGACGCCAATCGGGCGACGGCTGCCGCGATGAACAATCCGGAGGCGATGTTGCGGCCGAACTCGGGGACCTTGCGCTCCATCATCGCGGAATCGCGAATGCCGAGGGCGACGACGTACCACCCGATCAGGATGATTCCCACGGCAGCGACACCGATGATCGTGTCGCGGGAGAGGCCAGCGCGCCGGGGGGCGGCACGAAGCATGCGGCGAGCCCTTCCGCCGGCGCGAGGCCCGCTGATCGTCGTCGCGTTTGTGCACGAATGATCGCGGACCGGACGGCGCAGGGCCAACCGATCGGGGAAGTCTTGCGTGACTCTTGCGAAATGCTTCGCAGGAAGGGATCGGTTGCGCCTCGCTTGCGGATTCAGCCCGTCGGGAGCGGATCCTCGACGGTGTCCGGAGTGTCCGCCGGGTCCGGTTCGGATCGACGACGGATCTCGGTCTGATCGGCGAAGAACACTTGCCACAGCAAGGTGATGCAGGCGACGACGGCCACCACGGCGGCTCCACCGGTCGGCTGGCGCAGGAACACCAGGACGTAGCCCAGGCCCGGGACCGTGTGGATCACGCGCCCCTGCACCTGGTCGGGCCGGATGTCCCAGACGTCGGCGGACCGGTTCGCGTCGCCCTTGGTGTGGATCCGTCCCTGCGGCGTGATGTCTGTGATGCGGTGGGTGACCACGTCGCTGGTCAGGTCGGAGTGCAGGAACGTGATCACGTCACCCGGCCGGTACCCGTCGCGGGTCGGTGCATCGATCACGATGTCGCCGGGCATCAGCGTCGGCTCCATGGAACCGGTGTGGACGACCCAGACCCGATAGCCGTGCACGTAAAGCCCGGCGCCGATCGCGACGATCCCGAGCATGATGATCAGGACGGAACCGAACAACACGCGGCGCGCCGTGAGGCGGGACGGGCGAACCCGTCCCGCCTCGGGCGTCCGCCGCGGTGCGCGGTGGCGGTACGACATGGTGCGGTTGATCAGCCGTTGTTCACGTCGTCCGGACGGACGCCCGCCTGGGTCGCGACGATCTTGTACGAAGTGATCGGAGCGAGCGGGCCGTCCTGGCCGCTCTTCAACACCTTGGTGAACCCGAAGGTGATGTTGACCGTGCCGCCCTGCCCGGCGTTCAGGCCGTGGCTGAGCAGGATCGCGGTGGGCGCGGGGCAGTAAGGCACATAGCTGCTCGGGTCTGCGTTGTTGGTGCTCGTGGCCTGCTGGTCGCTGCCCCCGTGGCCGTTGGCGTCGACGCCGCACGAGTCGCTCGCCTTCGGCTGCGTCGACGGATTGGTGCGCAGGTTGTAAGAGGTGAAGCTGCCGTCGGGTGCTGACACCGCGAAGTGGCCGTAGCGGCCGAGCGCGGTCGAGCCGTCGGCGTTGTTCAGCGGCGAGTTGGCCGGCAGGACCAGCCAGATGTCCTCGGCGCCGGTGCCGTTCGCCGCGTAGTCCACGTGCTGGGTCTTGAACTCACCGGGCAGCAGGTTGGTGAAGTTCAGCGTCGTGTCGCTCGTGTTGACCTTGACGTGACCGGTCGAGGCGTTGATCGCACCGTTCGCGCTGTCGGTGAAGTAGGCACCGGTGCCGGAGATCGAGGTGCCGAGCAGCGCGCCGGAGGCGCACAGTGCGCCGGCGAAGCCTGCCAGGCGCAATGCCTTGGACTTCTTCATGGGTCCCCCTGTCGAATCGCGCGGCCCCCCGGCCGCGTCGTGGGGTCAGGGTCGCCTGTCGCGGACGCCGCGCACCATCGTCAAATTTGATGATCTGCAGCTCACCGATTTCGACGATGCGCCGGCGGCGGTACCTGCTGGACAATGGCGAGAATCGACTGAAACGACGAAGGATCCGATGGTTCGACGAGGTGTGTCCGACGCGGTCGCAGTGCGTTGCTGCGGCATCGCGCAACGGGCCTCAGCGGTGCTCGTCAAGGTAGCCGCGTGGGCCCTGCTCGGTGTGCTCTGCGGTGCGGTCGCGGTGTTCGTGGTGCTTCCGAAGCTGATCGGCGGGCAGGCGCTGACGGTCGAGACCGGCAGCATGGCGCCGACATTGCCGGTCGGGTCGATCGTGGTCGAGCGGCCGGCCGATCCCGGCACCTTGCGGGCCGGCGACGTCGCGACCTACCGGCTCGGCGACGGCCGCGGCCTGGTGACGCACCGAATTGTCGCGGTCATCGCGCAGCACAGGCAGTTCGTCTTTCGCGGCGATGCCAACCCGGTGGCCGACGCCGAGCCCGTCACCGCCGCGGCGGTCACCGGCCGTGAGTGGTTCGACGTCCCCTACGCGGGAACTCTGCGTGCGCGGTTGGGCAGGTGGCGAGCGCCGTTGATCGTCCTGGCGGTGCTCGGGCTCGGGATCTACTTCCTCGGCCGGGTCGGTCGCGGCCGGCGGCCGGCTACTCTTCGGCCGGGTCATCGACAGCACGTCCAGCACCTCGTCGAGCTGCTGCTCGGACAGCGCGCCGGGCACGTGGCCGCGCTCGATGACGACCTCGCGGATCGTCTTGCGCTCGGCCAGCGACTGCTTGGCGATCTTGGCCGCCTCGTCGTAGCCGACGTAGTGGTTGAGCGGCGTGACGATCGACGGCGAGGACTCGGCGTACTCGCGGCAGCGTTCCTCGTTCGCGGTGATCCCGCTGATGCAGCGGTCGGCGAACACCCGCGAGACATTGGCGAGCAGCCGGATCGACTCGAGCAGGTTGCGGGCGATGACCGGCAGCATGACGTTGAGTTCGAAGTTGCCGGCCGCACCGCTCCACGCGACCGCGGCGTCGTTGCCGACGACCTGCGCGACGACCTGGCAGACCGCCTCGCACAGCACCGGATTCACCTTGCCGGGCATGATCGACGATCCCGGCTGCAGGTCGGGCAGGAACAGCTCGGTGAGGCCGGTGCGCGGCCCAGACCCATCCAACGGATGTCGTTGCTGATCTTGTTGAGCCCGACGGCGATCGTGCGCAGCACCCGCTCGCCTCGACGAGCGCGTCCCGCGAGCCCTGCGCCTCGAAGTGGTCGCGCGCCTCGGTCAGCGGCAGGTCCATGTCCTCGGCGAGCTTGGCGATCACCTCACCGGCCAGTCCGGCGGGGGCGTCGATGCCGGTTCCCACGGCCGTCCCGCCCAGCGGCAGTTCGCCGACGCGGGGCAGCACGCCGTGCAGCCGCTCGACGCCGTAGCGCACCTGCGCCGCGTAGCCCGCGAACTCCTGACCCAGGGTCACCGGGGTGGCGTCCATCAGGTGGGTGCGTCCGGACTTGACGACCGTCGCGAACTCGGCGGCCTTGGCCTCGAGGGCCTCGGCGAGGTGCTCGAGCGCGGGTACGAGGTCGACCGAGATCGCCCGGGTGGCGGCGATGTGGATCGCGGCCGGGAACTGGTCGTTGGACGAGAACGGGTCGTTGACGTCGTCATTGGGGTGGACGGGCGAGCCGAGCCGTTCGGCCGCCAGGCTCGCCAGCACCTCGTTGGTGTTCATGTTCGACGAGGTGCCCGATCCCGTCTGGAACACGTCGATCGGGAACTCGGCGTCCCAGTCGCCGCGCGCGACCTCGACGGCGCTGTCGTGGATCGCCTCGGCCTTGGCGGCGTCGAGCATGCCCTTGCTGCCGCGCAGCGCCGCCGACGCGCCCTTGATCGAGGCGAGCGCGCCGATCAGTTCGCGTTCGATCGGCCGCCCCGAGATCGGGAAGTTCTCGACCGCGCGCTGGGTCTGGGCACGCCACTTGGCGGCCGCGGGCACGCGGACCTCGCCCATCGAGTCCT
Source organism: uncultured Solirubrobacterales bacterium (assembly GCA_963784875.1). Taxonomy (GTDB): domain Bacteria; phylum Actinomycetota; class Thermoleophilia; order Solirubrobacterales; family Solirubrobacteraceae; genus Palsa-744. Next base: position 8,789 of record CAWATE010000002.1, on the reverse strand, counting down.
TCTCGATGCGGTATTCGGTGTCAGTCATGCTCCCGAGCCTATTGGCTCGGGACCGGCGGGGATTAGGACCTGGATTACTGCTGGTGCGAACTGCTGCTGGGGGTAACCCTGCTGCGGGTACTGCTGCGGGTAGCCCTGCTGACCCGGCTGCTGACCCGGGTGCTGCCGGTACCCGGAGTACTGCTGCGCCCGTAACCCGGGTACTGCTGCTGGCCGTACTGTCCCTGGCCGTACTGCTGCTGGGTACTGCTGCTGGTACTGCGGTGTCGTCGCGGCTGCGGCTGCCCGTACCCGAGCGCGGTCGCGGTCTGGCGCGCCCCCTCGTCCACCGGCACCGCCACGACCGCCGTGCCGTACGCGCACAGCTCGATGCCCTCGGCGCCCGCCCCGCTGGAGTCGAAGCGCAGGCCGACGACTGCGTTGCCGCCCTTGGTGCGGGTCTGGTCGAGCATCCGGGAGATGACCTCGGCGCGGGTTTCGGAGAGGACTTTCTCGCGGTCGGGACCGCCGTCGGCGCCGTGGGCGGGTCGGCACGCAGCGCGACGCCGTAGACCTCGCCGCACACCCGCTGGATCTCCCACCGGCGATCTGGTCCGTCGTCACAACCAACATGGCCGCCCCCAGGTCTCCGCGCGATCCCGCGCGATCAGGAATGTCTGTCGAAGTCCACTGCGGAGTATGCCCGCAGCTTGCCGAGTTGGTGCAGGGAATCGACGAGCCTGATCGTGCCCGACTTCGAGCGCATGACGATCGACTGGTTCTGCACCGAATCCGGTAGTACCGCACCCCGCGCAGCAGTTCGCCGTCGGTGATCCCGGTGGCGGAGAAGAAGAAGTCGTCGCCCTGCACGAGGTCGCTGGTGTGCAGCACGCGGTCGAGGTCGTGGCCGGCGTCGATCGCCTTCTGCCGCTCCTCGTCGTTGCGCGGCCACAGGCGCGCCTGCATCTCACCGCCCATGCAGTGCAGCGCCGCGGCGGCGATGACGCCCTCCGGGGTGCCGCCGATGCCGAGCAGCACGTCGACGCCGGTGCCCGGTCGGGCCGCGGAGATCGCGCCCGCGATGTCGCCGTCGCTGATGAACTGGATCCGCGCGCCGGCGTCGCGCACCTCCTGCATCAGCTGCTCGTGCCGGGGTCGGTCGAGGATGCAGACCGTGACGTCCTCGGGATTCCCGCGCTTGGCCTTGGCGACCCGGCGGATGTTCTCGCCGACCGGCACGGTGATGTCGATCGCGTCGGCCGCCTCGGCACCGACGGCGATCTTGTCCATGTAGAACACCGCGGACGGGTCGAACATCGCCCCGCGCTCGCTGACGGCGATGACGGCGACCGAGTTCGGCATGCCCTTGGCCATCAGGGTCGTCCCGTCGATCGGGTCGACCGCGACGTCGCACAGCGGCCCGGTGCCGTCGCCGACCTCCTCGCCGTTGTACAGCATCGGCGCCTGGTCCTTCTCGCCCTCGCCGATCACCACGACGCCGTGCATCGACACGGTGCCGATCAGCGCGCGCATCGCGTCGACCGCTGCGCCGTCACCACCGTTCTTGTCGCCGCGCCCGACCCAGCGGCCGGCAGCCATCGCGGCGGCCTCGGTGACGCGCACGAGTTCGAGTGCGAGGTTGCGGTCCGGCGCCTTGCGCGGAACGGCCAGCTCCGGTGGGACGCTCGTGCCGTTGGCGGAATCGGTCATTTCGGCCTCCTCGCCGTCGGGTCGAGATCCCATCCTTGCAGACGGCTACTCCTTCACGGCCCCGGACAAGATCCCCCGGATGAAGTGCCGCTGGAAGAGCAGACACAGCAGCACGACGGGCGCCGAGATCATGATCGGCGGCAGCGGAGAGCAGGTTGACCGTGCACCAGATACCGCCCGGAGAACGCGCCGAGCCCGAGGGTCAGCGGCTGGTGCGCGGGATCGGAGACCAGGATCAGGGCCAGGAAGTAGTCGTTCCACGTCCAGAGGAAGCTGAGCAGCACGAGCGTGATCACCTGCGGCCGCGCGATGGGCAGGTAGATGCGCCACAGGGCCGACCACGAGTTGGCGCCGTCCATCTCTGCCGCCTCGGCGAGCCGCCCGGCACCGCGCGGAAGGCCGCACGCATCCAGAACGCGCCGAAGCTCGCGCCCATCCCGAGCTGGGCCAGGATGATGCCCCAGCTAGGAGTCGGTGATCCGGTCGGACTGGAATCGGTAGAGAGCGGCACGATGAACACTTCCATCGGCAGCATCAGCCCGAGCAGCACGATCGGGAAGATCAGCCTTCTCGACCGACCACTCCCCAGCACCCCGAAGGCGAACCCCCTGAGGATCGCGATGCAGGGTGCCGAGCACGGCCCCGCTGCCGGTGATCACGAGGCGCCAGTCGGAGGTCCTGACCGAAGCCGGCCTGCGGTTCCAGGCGCGTCGACTGAAGTTCTCCCAGCTCGGATGGCCAGGGTCGAGTGCACCGCTCGACCTTGGGCTGAGTGCACTGCAGCACCGACCCAAGACGAGCGGGAACAGGACGCCGACCATGACGACCGCGAGGATCGCGTGGTTGATGGTGCGTTCGCGGCCCGGGAGATCATCCGTCCCTCTCCCCGGCGACCCGCGCGATGACCAGGGTCGACGAGCAGACCGAGCCGCGCACAGGATCATTCCGATTGCCGCGGCGGTGCCCATGTCGCGGGTTGAGGAAGGCCCGCTCGTAGAGAACGATCGCGGGGTGACCGTGGACGTGCCCGGGCCGCCCGGGTGGGCACCCAGACCAGGTCGAAGGCCCGAAGCGCGCCGGCCACCGTCAGGGTGAGGGCCACGGCGACCGGCCCGCGAGACCCGCAGCGTGACGGAGAAGAACTCCCGGATCGGGCCGGCGCCGTCCATCCGGGCCGCGTCGTAGAGCTCCGGCGGGGATCGCCGCCATACCGGCGACGAACATCAGCGTGCAGAGGCCGAGCGCGCGTCCAGGTACCGATGACTCCGAGCGAGGGCAAGGCCCAGGTGTATTCGCCGAGCCAGCCCCTGGCCGAGGTCGCCGAGGCCGACCGCCTGGAGCGCCTCGTTGATTGGCCCGTCCGGCCCGTAGATCCGCTTCCAGATCACCGCGATGACGACCCGCGTCAGCGACCTGCGGGCAAGAACACGAGCCTCGGAAGAAGCCACCCGCGCGGACCCCGCTTGCTCGAGGTCAACGCTGCGGAGAGCAACCCGAGCGCGATCGGCAACACCGCGAAGAACACGACGAAGACGAGCGCGTGCCCGCCCGCCGCGAGGAAGGCGGGGTCGCTGCAAGAACCCCGACGTAATTCGAGACGCCAGACCAAGGTGGCCGCGCTGACACCGTTCCACTGTGTACAACGACAGTAATTCGTGCCCTGCAGCCGACCGGGCAGATCACGACGACGCCGTAGACGACGCCAGCCCTGGTGACGCGATACGCAGCCCGAGCCAGCGCCGGCGGCCGCGCACGCGGGAGCGGCGCTCCGCGCTTCCGGTTTCGACGGCGGGGGCGGCCCTGCGCGGACCGCCGCGGCGGTGCGCGGCAGGGGCTCGCTCAGCGTGAGGCTCATCGCAGTCAGCCCGCTCGCTGCCCGGAATGCAGGTCGTCGGCCTTCTCGACCCGCCTGGGCGACCCCTGGGACATCCGTCTTACCCGCCGAGGAGCTCCTGCAGCTGCACTCTCGAGCGGTCTGCAGCATCGTCGGGGTGGACCAGTCGAGGTAGGGCACGGCTCGCCCGTGTCGAGGTGACTGCGTTGGCCTTCGCGACCTCTCGGCGAACAGCGGGTCGGTACCGGTCGGCCGTGAGCCCCGAGTCGAGCATCGGCTGGATGCCCAGCTTCGACGGCTTGCTGAGCGGTCGTGTCGTGCTCGCCACGAAGTCGAGGAAGGCGGCCGCGGCATCCGGGTTCGCGCACTTGGCCGCGACGCGAGAGGTTCGCTCGCCGAGGACCCTGTTCCGCGACTGCGGGCTGCCGTCGTCCTGCGGAAGCTACCAAGTATCCGTCGCTCGTCTTCTTCCGCGCCTTGAACGGGACGAGCCGGAGTACTCGAATTGGAAGGCCGCCTTGCCGGTGATGAACGCCTGGGCCGCGTCCGCCGCTGGCTTCCCGCGCCGATAGTTGGTGAACTAGCCCTTCGTCGCCCAGTCGGCCTGACTTCGGACCGCCTGCGGGAAGCCTGACGAGGGGTTCGGAGATGCTCACCGACCCGTTCGAGTAGACGAAGGCCAGCGATGTCTTCTGGGTGCCCAGCGCGTTCATCTTGCTGTGGAGCGGCAGGATGACGTCGAGCCCTTCTCCTGCGATCCCGTCGCGATCAACGCGGCCCCCGCGGCCTTGACCTTGGCCAGCTCCTCCTACGAACTCGTCCAGGTCTTCGGGACGCCAGCCGGCGAGCGCTTCAGCATCCCCCGGTTGTAGTACGGCCGATCAGCGACGAGCGCGCGACGGGTATCCCGTAGAGCGAGCCGGTGCCCATCTCCTTGCCGTTCGTGCGTGAACTCGAGCTCGCGGAGGATCGTGTTGGGGATCTTCTTCGTCCCAGCCGTAGGCCTGTCGCATACTTGTCGAGGTTGAGGATGCGGCCGCCCTGGACGAGGGTGCCGAGCGACTGCCACCCGTTGTTCGGCGGGCACGATGTCCGGGCCGGGTCTGGCCGACCGCAGCTTGAGCGGCAGCGCCTTCATCACGTGGCCCACGGTCATCGGGGTGCTGCTTGATCGTGATGTTCGGGTACTTCTTCTCGAACGCGTCTGACGACGGAGTTCATCCAGGCGTTGTCGTCCCCGCCGCTGAAGTAGTCGAGGACCTTGAGCGTGACGTGGCCGGCTTGGCCGGCAGCGGTCCGTCACCGCGCCGGTCGGGGCGGAATTCGCTGCCGCGCTGGTGCTCGAGGCCGCCCACGGCGTGCAGCCCGAGAGCAGATCCGCTCGCGACAGCGCGGCTAGCCGACCATTCCGACGAGGACGGACGACCTGGTCGCAACATGTTTCGTTCTCCGCTCTGTGACTTCGCTCGGTGTCCGGCGCGACGACCGGCCGATGCGCGAGTTAACCAGAAATAGTCCAGTTAGCCCAGACACTTCGACCAATTTACCAGCGTCCGATTCGGTCAGCGACCGGTATCGAGGGTTGTCACTGGTACGTTCGCCGCATGCACCGCCCGACAACGCAGAGCCTGCCCCGCCGTCGCGGGCATACCGGAAACTCAGCGACCACTTGCACGCCGCATCGTATCGCGCCGGGTAGCCGGCTGCCCGGCGAGCGCGACTCTGGCGGCCAGCATCGGGGTCAGCCGGACCACCCTCCGGCAGGCCCTGGAGCGGCTGGCGGACGAGGGCCAGTCTGGACCGCTCGGCCCAGCGCGGCTGGTTCGTGCCGCCGCAGCCGGTCGGCGAGCCGCCGAGCACCCTGCAGAGCTTCTCCGAGATGGCTCGTTCGCGCGGGCTCACGCCCGGCGCGCGGGTGCTGGAGCGTCCGGATCGCTCGGCCAGCTTCGAGGACGCGGCCGGCTGCGGATCGCGCCCGGGCGCGAACGTCGCTTGAGCTGCGCCGACTGCGCACGATGGACGCCATGCCGGCGGCGTCGACGCGAGCGCGATCGTGCTCGCCAGAGTTCCCGCGGCTCGCCGAGCACCGTCATGACCGACCGCTCGCTCTACGACCGATCGAGGCCCTCTCGGACGTGCGGATCGCGCGTAGTTCCTACACGGTGCGCGCCGACGCCTGTGACGAGCCGACCGCGGCGTTGCTCGAGATCGCAGCCCGGCGCCCCGATCTTGATCGGCGACGAGGTCACCTACGACGTCTACGGCGCCGTGGTGCTCGCCGGGACGATGTCCTACCGCGCCGACGCCTATCGCTTCGAGGCCGATCTGTACCGCCCGGCCTGAGCCAGGTGGCACTCAGGCGACGGTCCACTCGCCGGCCAGCGGGGTGTCCAGCACGTTCGCGCCGACGTGCACGGTGAACGTCCCTGGCTCAATTGTCCAGTCGTGGGCCAGGACCGACCAGTGCGCGAAACGGGAACGGTCGACCGCGATCTCCGCGACAGCGCGCCCGCCCGCGGCAGCGCTGACCCGGGCGAAACCGGCGAGCCAGCGCCGCGGCCGGGTGACCGCGGAATCCGGCCGACTCAGGTAGACCTGCACCGTCTGCGTACCCGTCCGTACGCCGGTGTTCGTGAGCGTGACGTGCACCAGTGCGCCGTCGCCGGCCGCTCGCACGGCCAGATCGTCGAAGCGCCACGTCGTGTAACCAAGCCCCGAACCGAACGCGAGCGCCGGTGTGGTGCCGGCGCGCAGCCAGCCGCGATGACCGACGTGCACGCCCTCGTCGTAGCGCAGTTGGCCCTCCACCGGTTGAGGGGACAGCACCGGCTCGTCGTCGCCGTGGTGCGGCCAGGTGGTCGGCATCCGCCCACCGGGCTCGACAGCGCCGGTGAGCACGTCGGCGAGAGCGTGGCCGGCCTCCTGCCCGGGGAACCAGGTGAGTAGCACCGCGGCCACCTCGTCGAGCCAGGGCAGCTCCACCGGGGCGCCGCTGTTCACGACCACGACGGTGCGCGGATTCGCCGCTGCGACGGCGCGCACCAGGTCGTCCTGCCGACCGGGCAGCGCCAACGACTCGCGGTCGAATCCTTCGCTCTCGATCTGCTCGGTGGTGCCGACGACCACGACCGCGACGTCCGCCCCGGCAGCGAGCATGGCGGCGTGGGTGAGCTCGTCGTCGTCCGAGCGGCGCCGCGGCAGCGCGCCCAGGGTCAGCGTCACGATCTGCCGGGACATCCCGCCCGGCCGTAGCCGGACGTCGAGGCGGACCCGGTCCCCGGCCCTCAGTTCGAGGGCGCGGATGACCTCGCGCGGGGCCAGCAGCGCGGCCAGATGATTGTCCGACGAGGCGACGACGGGTCCGGCGAAGAACTCGGCGCCGTCGAGGCGGGCGCTCGCCTCGCCGGCGGCGGCGAAGCCGAGACGGTAGGTACCGTCTTCCGGGGCGGTGAACACGCAGCTCGCCTCGACCTCGGCGATCCGGGCGGCGTCGGCATGCTGCATCCAGAGCAGCTTGCCGGAGTCGCGGTGCTCATCCCGGAACACGGTGCCGTCAGCGGCATGCAATCGCACCCGCACGCCGGGGCGGCCGTCCTCGGGATCGGTGGCCTGGCCGCCGCTGAACGCGCGCAGTCGTTCGTCGACGACGGCCCCGACGGTCTGGACGATCTCGACGCCGCCGAGTGCCTCGGTCAGCCCGGCGAGCGGCGTCACGGTGTAGGGCGGTGAGACCCATGCGCTGCCGCCGCCCTGGATGCGGATGTGCTCGACACCCGCTCCGAGCAATGCCACCCGCCGCAGTGCGGGCACCGCGAGCGGCAGCGTGCCGTCGTTGCGGACCAGCACCGTGCCGGCGGCGGCGGCCTCTCGCAGCAGTGCGGCGGTGCCGGCCGACGGTGCCGGTGCGGGCTCCGACGCACCGAAGGCGCCGACCCGCTCGGCCAGGGTGAGCAGTCGGCGCAGCTTGCGGTCGATCGCGGCCTCCGGCACCTCGCCGGAGCGCACCGCGTCGAGCAGGCGGCCGTCGCTCCACGGGGTCACCGGCCCGGGCATGGCCAGATCGGTGTCGGCGAGGGCGGCCGGGACGCTCGAACGCACGGCGTTCCAGTCCGACACCACCACGCCGTCGAAGCCCCATCGGCCGTTCAGCGGTTCGGCGAGCAGGTCGTTCTCGGTCATCGTCGGTCCGTTGCAGGCGTTGTAGGCCGCCATCACCAGCCACGGCCGCGCGGCGGCGACGATGTCCTCGAACGGGCGCAGGTAGACCTCGTACAGCGGTTGTTCCTCGACGACGGCCTGGTGGTCATCCGTTCGGTCTCGGAGTCGTTGGCGACGTAGTGCTTCACTGTTGCACCGACCCCGCGGCGCTGCACGCCCGTGACGTACGCGGCGCCGATCCGAGCGGTCAGGTACGGATCCTCGGAAAGGCACTCGAAGTGCCGCCCGCCGTAGGGCGTGCGGTGCAGGTTGACGGTCGGGGCCAGCAGCACGTCCACTCCCTTGCGGCGGGCCTCCGTGCCGAGCAGCTCGCCGATCCGCTCGACGAGCGCGGGATCCCAGCTGGCGGCGAGCGCGGACGGCGAGGGGGTGGTCGCGCCCCAGTCCCGGTCGTCCCAGCTGGTGCCGCGGACGCCGACCGGGCCGTCCGAGAGCACCATGGCGCGCAGGCCGATGGCCGGCTCGGCGTAGGTCGTCCACGCCGTCTCGCCGGACAGCAGCCGTAGTTTCGCCTCGAGCGGCAGTCGGCCGATGAGCCCGTCGATGTCGATGGTGGTCCTTTCCGGCAATGGGGCGTCAGGTGGTGAGGAAAGCCGGCGGCGGTGCGCTCGCGCCCAGCCGCTCAAGGGTGCGGGGGTCGACGCTCACGCCGCCCTCGGCGAGTGCGTCGAGAGCAGCGCCGGCGGCCGGCGGCAGGATGGCGCCGTGCAGGTCCGCCCCGGGCAGCAGTGTCGCCGCGTGACGGTGCAGTGCCGCGGCGACGGGCGAGTCCGGTGCACTCAGCACCGATCCGGTCAGCACGACCGGAACCCGTCCGGTCAGGCCCACTTTGCGCGCGGCGATTCCGGCGTAGAGCGCGAGCCGGCGCCCCTGCTCGTCGACGATCGCGAGCGCGACCTCGTCGCCCCGGGCGGCGACAGCGGTGACCGTGCGGGCGGCGGCGAGCCGCTCACGCTGGGTGGCCCGGTCGTGGCGTCGGGTGAACCATTCGTTGAGCTGGGCGAGGTCGTCGCGGCCGTAGCAGGCCAACAGCTCCTCGGTGAGCGCC
>CAWATE010000001.1:0-215199 GCA_963784875.1 uncultured Solirubrobacterales bacterium | reverse complement strand
GCGCTCGTGCTCGCGGCCGCCGACCCGCCCAGCCCTACGGCGCGGCGCTGCCGTGGCCGAAGCGCGCCTCGGGCGGGCCCGCCCGGCCCGGGTGGCCGGGGCCTATGTCGTGCTCGTCGGCGACGAGCCCGCTCTCTACGTCGAGCGTGGCGGCCGTCGTTGCTCACCCTTGCCGATCCCGGCCACGCGCGCGCGTGGCGGGGCGTCTCGGGGCCGCTCGCGAGCCGCTCGAGGGCGGTCGCGATGGCCTTGCGGCGCGGCCGGTGCGCGCGGCGCTCGCGGCGCTCGCCGAGGCGGTCCGAGCCGGGCGCGTCCCCAAGCTCGCGCTCGAGCGGATCGACGGCGATCCGGCGATCGGGTCGCCCCTCGAGGAGGTCCTGCTCGAGCTGGGTTTCCACTCCGGACCGCGCCGCCTCACGCTCAGCGCGTGACTCGAGGCGCTTTGCACGGGTGAATCAGATCTGTCAGAATTCCCTTATCCATCGGGTTTTTCGCGTTTCTGGAGACGGAGCTGGAAACATCCGACCAATCCTGTTATAAAAAACTTGCAATCCGTTGAGTTTTTGCTTATCTTCTAGAACCGTGGGGATGAGCGGAACCAAGAGGGAACTCACACCGATGTACAGGCGGTTGCCTCACGGCCCACATGGTATGGAGCGCGAGGAAGTAGCCCGACATCAACGCGCCCGCCTATATGGCGGGATGATCGAGTCGGTCTCTCAGCGCGGCTACGCGGGGACCACCGTGGCTCACGTGATCGGGCTGGCCGGGGTCTCGCGTAGGGCGTTCTACGAGCAGTTCGCCAACAAGGAAGAGTGCTTCCTCGCGACCTATGACATCGTCGTCGCCCGCGCCCGCAAACTGTCGATGGACGCCTGGGCGCAGGAGCGCGGGTGGGCCAACCGTCTGCACGCGGCCTGCAAGGCGATGATCGACGACGTCGCCGAGGATCCCCGGGGCGCCCACCTCGTGCTGGTCGACTCGCTGGGCGTCGGCCCCAGGGCCCGCGAACGGATGCTGCTCGCCGCCTGCACCTTCGAGCGCACCGCCAAGACCGGCTATGACTCCTGCCCCGACGGCATCAAGCTGCAACCGTTGCTTGCACGCGCTGTCGTCGCGGGCGCGCGCCACGTGGCGTTCAAGCGCCTGCACGACGAGCGGCCCCAGGATCTGTTCAGCGTCACCGACGAACTGCTCGACTGGATCGAGTCCTACCGCACCCCGCTGGCGGCGCGCGTGAGCGCGATCGGCCTGGCCCGCCCGCCCCACGTGCCGCCCCAGCCCGCGGCTTTCCTCTCGAGCGACGACAAGCGCTCGCGCGTGCTCGGCTCGGTGGTGCATCTGACCCTCGACGAAGGCTACTCGGCGCTGACCGACCCGCAGATCGCCCAGTTCGCGGGGATCTCGACCGAGGCGTTCCACAAGCAGTTCCCCTCCAAGGAAGCGTGCTTCCTCGCGGTCCTCGACGAATTCGCCGCCGAAGCGACCGACACCGTCCGCGGGGCGATCCGCGGCGCCGACTCGTGGTCGGAGGCCGTCTGCCTCGGCGTGGCGGCGCTGGTCGAGTACTTCATCTCTCACGCCGGCCTGCTCCGCATGGCGTTCATCGACGTCTTCGAGGTCGGTCCCGGCATGGTCGACCGTGTCGCCGGCCTGATCGACGGCGCGACCAAGCGTCTCGCCGACAGCGCCCCCGACCCGCGCCGCGCTCCGGCGCTCGTCAACGAGGCTGTGGTAGGCGCGATCTGGGGGATCGTCTCGAGCTATGCCCCCAACGACCGTCTCCGCTATCTCGCCTGCTTCGTCGACCAGATCTCCTTCGTCGTGATGGCGCCCTACGTCGGGCCGAAGGCGGCGCTCGAGGCGATCGAAGAAGGGCGCAACGGGGCCTCGCCCGAGGAGCCTGCGTCTCCGGCCGCGAAACCAGCCGCACTGTCTCCCGCTGCGAAACCGGCTGCTTCGTCTCGGGCCGTGAAACCGGCGGCCTCGTCTTCCGCTGTGAAACCGCCCGCTTCCTCTCCAGCCGCGAAACCGGCCACAAAACCGGCCGCGAAATCGGCGGCCAAGCCGGTCAAACCCACGAAACCCGCCGGTCCGCCCGCAGCCTGACGGGCCGCGGGGGGCGCCGGCGATCTCCCGGGCTGCCGGCCGCGGTGGGGGCACCGGCCGATCCCGCGGGCTGACGGTCACGGTGGGGCGCTAGCCGATTACGCAGGTCGCGGCGCTGAACCCGGCTGGATCCGCCCCGGCGAGGCTGAGCTGCCCGGCGGTCGTCGGGCGCGAGACCGTGTGCACGATCTTCGCGCCGCGCCGCCACTGAAAGCTAACGACCCCTCGCAGCGTGAACGGAGGCTTGCCCGCCACCGGTACGAGCTGAAAGCTGCGCCCAGCCTGGCGCGCCGACCTGCCCGTGCCGACGGCCACGAACGGCGGCGCCGCGGCGCTTTCCAAGTTGACCCACCGTCCCGTCGCGCTGTCCTCGTACTGCAGGCGAAAGCTCATGTACATCGTGTCCTTCGCCTGCCCGTCACCCGGCATCGACCCCCGCACGCCGAGCGTGTTCAGCTGGTCGGATGGGCTGCACACGTCGATCGTCGCCCACAGCTCGCGCGAGCGATCGAGCGCGTGGGCCGGCACCGTCTTCGTCCCGGCCCCCTGCGCGACGGAAGGGGCGACCGCCAGCAGCGATGCGATCAGCGCGCACAGGGACACACGCCCCCGGATCTCCCTCCTCGAACCGACCATGGGACTGAAGATAGCGCCGGCCGACACTCGCGTGTGCCGATCGCCCTTCTCCGTGTGATATGTCTGCTAGTGCCCGGAGTCATAAATTCGGTGGTGTTTCTCGGCGCCTGGACGCGCCTGACGTCCGCCGCCGTCGGCCCATGTGCTACCAGCACACCGCCCGACACCGTCGAACGTCAGACACGCCCATCCATCCGGAAAACACTGACCGAATTTATGACTCCGGGCACTTAGGTGGCGGGCATGCGCTCAGCGGAGGTCGTCGAGCTGCTCGCCACGCGCGTGCCGGTCTTCTCCACGCTCGTGCCCGCCGACCTCGAGCGGATCTCAGAGCTCGCCGTCCCGCGCACGTTCGAGCCGGGTCAGGTCGTCTTCCGCGAGGGCGATTCCTCCGACACGTGCTACATCGTCCGCACCGGCCACGCGCGCGCGGTCCGCTCCCACGGCGACGGGCGCACGATCACGCTCGCGCGCTTCGGCCCGGGCGACATCTTCGGCGAGCTGGCGATGTTCGAGGACGAGCTTCGCTCGGCCACCGTCGAAGCGGTCGAGCCGACCGAGGTTGTGGCCCTGCTCGGGCCCGACATGCGCCGGCTGATGGTCGAGCACCCCGGCATCTCCCAGCGGTTGGTGATCGCGCTCGGGCGACGCCTGCGCGAGAGCAACGAGCGGCTGTCCCGCCAGTCTTTTCAAACCGTGCAAAGCCGTGTCGCCACCGTCCTCTCGGAGCTCGTCGCCCAGGAGCTGGCCGAGGCGGACGCCGATGCGCCGGCTCCGCCGCGGCGGCAACCGGGGACGCTTTCGGGAGCCCCTGGGAGCGAGGCGCCCGTCAAAGACGTGCTCGTCACCGCGACCCAGGCCGAGGTGGCGCAGCTGGCGGGTTCCTCGCGCGAGTCGGCCAGCCGTTTCCTCGCCGTGCTCGAGCGCGCGGGCGTGGTGTCCCAGGGGAGAGGGCGGCTGATCGTGCACGACCCGCATGAGCTGCAGCAGTATGTCTTCTAAGCCTTCCAACAAGCCGAAGCGCGCACGCAGGGGTGCGCGCGGCGAGCGGGAGACCTCGGCCGGGGGCGTCGTCGTGCGCGACGCGCGCTCGGCGGCGAGACCGAGGTGATCGTGATCGTCCCCACCCGCCGCGCACCCGACGGCACACGTGTGCTGGGCCTCCCCAAGGGGCACATCGATCCGGGCGAGGACGCCCTGCAGGCGGCCACGCGCGAGGTGCGCGAGGAGACGGGCGTCGTAGCCCAGCTGGTGCGCGAGCTGGGCGAGGTGCGCTACTGGTACAGGCGCGAAGGGCGCACGATCTCAAAGTCGGTCGCCTTCTATCCTCTTCTCCTACGTCGACGGCGACACTTCAGATCACGACGACGAGGTCGAGGAAGCCCGCTGGATCGATCTCAAAGACGCCCAGACGGAGCTGAGCCACGCCGGGAGCGCCAGATGGTGACGCGCGCGCTCGCCTGTTTGCAAGAAGACCGGTAGCCTGCCGTCCGTGCAAGTCCTCAACTTCTACTCCACGATCTTCGCCGACGAGCTATGCGCGGGCGCAAGACGGCCACCATCCGGCTCGGCGACAAGTCGGGCAAGTACCGCAAGAACCAGGCTGTGCTGGTGACGATCGGCTATCAGTACTCGCCGCGCGAGCGGATCTTCGAAGCGGTCATCGACCAGGTCGAGGTGATGAAGGTCTCAGACCTCTCCCCCCGCGACATCAAGCACGACAACCCCGAGTTCCGCCGTCACGAGGAGCTGATCCACTTCCTCGAGCAGATCTACGGCCGTCCCGTCTCGATGGACGACGTCGTCACGGTCGTGCGCTTCTCCCAGATCCTTGATAAGCCGTCCGGTATGACCGAGGCGATGAAGGGGTTCGGCGGCGCGCAAAACTCACGCAGGATCGAGACTTCTCTTTCGGCCGACGCCCGCTGCGCGGGCTTTTTCGGCCGAAAAGAGAAGTTCGACCTGCTTTTGCTGATGTTATGGCGGCAAATCCCGGCTTGGTCGGCCAGCCCAGGGCAACTGTTATCCGACGCCGAGTGCCCCGACCTACCGGCCGAATTGGCACTCTTCGTGAAAAAGTGCTGACTGCCCTTGAAAGCCTGTCGATCTTCTATATATTGAGTGCGGCAAGGCTGGCACTCTCCCTTTGAGAGTGCCAAGAGGTGGCTCGCCGGCCCCGCGTTTGGGGGCTGAAGCTCGCTGCCGGTCGCATTCTCGAGACGGAGGTTTTTTCGACATGAAGCTCAAGCCCCTGGGCGATCGTCTGATCGTGCAGGCAATCGAGGAGGAGCAGACCACCGCGAGTGGCCTCGTTCTCCCCGACACTGCCAAGGAGAAGCCGCAAAAGGGCAAGGTCCTCGCCGCCGGCGACGGCCGCCTGGACGATGACGGCAAGCGCATCCCGCTGGATGTCAAAAAGGGCGACGAGGTCCTTTACAGCAAGTATGGCGGGACCGAGATCAAGGTCGACGGGGAGGATCTGCTCGTGTTGCGCGAGTCTGACGTCCTGGCCCGCGTCGAGTCCTAAGGAGAACTGAGAGATATGGCTCACAAGGAACTGAAGTACGGCTCAGAGGCACGCTCGGCGCTGGAGTCCGGCGTCGACGCGGTTGCCAACGCGGTCAAGGTCACGCTCGGCCCCAAGGGCCGCTACGTGGTGCTCGACAAGAAGTTCGGCGCGCCCACGATCACCAACGACGGCGTCACGATCGCACGTGAGATCGAGGTCGAGGATGTCTTCGAGAACCAGGGCGCTCAGCTCGTCCGCGAGGTTGCGACCGCGACCAACGACGTTGCCGGCGACGGCACGACGACGGCGACGGTCCTCGCCCAGGCGATCGTTCGCCAGGGTCTGAAGAACGTCGCTGCGGGCGCCAACCCGCTGGCGCTCAAGCGCGGCATCGAGAAAGCGGTCGACCAGGTCGTGGCCAACATCGCCACGCAGTCGAAGGCCGTCTCCGGCAAGGACCAGATCGCCCGCGTGGCGACGATCTCCGCCGGCGACGAGGAGATCGGCGACGTGATCGCCGACGCGATCGAGAAGGTCGGCAAGGACGGCGTGGTCAACGTCGAGGAGGGTCAGACGTTCGGCATGGACCTCGAGTTCACCGAGGGCATGCAGTTCGACAAGGGCTACATCTCGCCCTACATGGTCACCGACCAGGACCGCATGGAGGCGACCCTCGAGGACCCCTACATCCTGATCGCCAATCAGAAGATCGGCTCCGTCCGTGACGTGCTCCCGGTGCTCGAGGCAGTGATCCAGAGCGGCAAGTCGCTGCTGATCATCGCCGAGGACGTCGAGGGCGAGTCGCTGGCGACGCTGGTCGTCAACAAGCTGCGCGGCACCTTCACCGGTGTGGCCGTCAAGGCCCCCGGCTTTGGCGACCGTCGCAAGCGCATGCTCGAGGACATCGCGATCCTCACCAACGCCGAGGTGATCACCGAGGAGATGGGCCTGAAGCTCGAGAACACGCAGGTCTCTCAGCTCGGGCGCGCCCGTCGCGTGGTCGTGGCCAAGGACACCACCACGATCGTCGACGGCGCCGGTGACGCCGCCGCGATCAAGGGCCGCATCGGTCAGATCAAAGCCGAGATCGAGAACACCGACTCGGACTTCGACCGCGAGAAGCTCCAGGAGCGTTTGGCCAAGCTCTCCGGGGGCGTCGCCGTCGTGAAGGTCGGCGCTGCGACCGAGACGGAGATGAAGGAGAAGAAGCACCGTGTCGAGGACGCCCTTCAGGCAACCCGCGCGGCGCTCGAGGAGGGCATCGTCCCCGGCGGCGGCGTCGCATTGCTGCAGGCCTCCTCGGCTGTCGTCATCAGCGAGAACGGCGCCTCGGTCGACGGCTCAGACGACGAGCGCACGGGCGCGCGCATCGTGCTCCGCGCTCTGGAGGAGCCGCTGCGTCAGCTGGCCGAGAACGCGGGCCTCGAGGGCTCCGTCGTGGTCAACGACGTGCGCAAAGCCAAGAAAGGCAACGGCCTGAACGCCTCCACGAACGAGATCGTCGATCTCGTCGCGGCGGGCGTGATCGACCCGGCGATGGTCACCCGCTCTGCGCTGCAGAACGCGGCGTCGATCGCCAAGAACATCCTCACCACCGAGGCGATCGTCGCCGAGGTGCCGGAGAAGGAAGGCGCCGGCGGTCCCGGCGGCGGGATGCCGGACATGAGCGGCATGATGTAGCGAGCCGACTGCAAGGTTCCTGTTACGGGAACTTGCTCAGTCGTCCGATAGTAGCGCAGAGGGCCCGGCAGGATGCCGGGCCCTCGGTTTGCCTCGCGTCCGCAGTTGGGTCTAGCTTGCTTGGAGTGATGGAGTACCGAGACGACCGGGATCTTCACGTCTACACAGATGGCTCGTCCTACCCTGGGCCGCGCCGCGGGGGCGTTGGCATCCGGTTTGTGACGACCGATGCGGAGGGCAACGAACAGTTCGAGGACTACCCGCTCCCCGGCTACGACAACGCTTCGAACAACCAGGCGGAGCTTGCGGCCGTGATCGATGCGCTCAAAGCCGTGGTCTTGCGACGCATCATCGACCTGAAGCGGTACCGGCGAATCGTCATCTGGACCGACTCGAAATACCTAACGGAAGGGTACGACAGCGCTCGCTTCTCATGGCAGAGCAATGGCTGGAAGACGCGAGATGGGAATCCCGTGGCCAACGCTGCCCAATGGAAAGAGTTCCTACGGCTCGCTCACCGTTCTGGAAAGCCGCTCGAAATGAAATGGATCAAGGGGCACAAGAAGAGCGAGCACAACAAGGCAGTGGACAAGCTCGCCAAGCAGTCCGCCTCGGTGCGGACCGGTCGGCACCTATCGCTCGTCAAGGTCCGCCGTAAGCGCACAGACGCATCGCTTGAGAAGGGCAGCGTGCGGATGAAGGCCCAGCGCATAACGATCCGAATCGTCGAGGACCGCTTCGAACCTGTGCAGCGCATGAACCGCTACAGGTACGAAGTGCTCTCGCGCGCCAGCGAGTATTTCGGGCGCGTTGACATGATCTACTCGCCGGCTGACATACATCTGAGCGCTGGCCATGCCTACTACGTACGCGTCAACGACGACACGGATGCTCCGCGGGTCGTAAGGTGTTTCGGGAGGTAGAGGCCTGACGGTTCTAGTTGTGAGTCAGTAGGTCGTCTAGCAGCGTTTGGGGCGGCAAGTCGAAGGCGTCGAGCAGGCGGAGAAGCGTGGTGAGCCTGATCTCACGCTTGCCGCGCTCGATCCTCGATATTTGAACGACGGCGAGCCCGGTCTTGGCGGATAGGTCTTCTTGGGTCCATCCGCGCTCGTGTCGTGCGCGGCGGACGTTCTCGCCGAACTGCTGGATCGTTGGGTCCATGTCCGCATCTTCGACGCACAGAACCAATCAGGCCATGACCAAAGCGGTAAGCTAAGCGGCGAGCAACCAAACAAAAGTGCCCCCGCGCCGCGTCAACGGCCGGGGGCGTGGCACGGAAAGGACAGACCTTCCCATGCAGCCGGAGGATATCCCGCGAGCTGCGCCCCCGGTCGTGGTCATCTACGGCCAGGAGAGCGAAAACGAAGTGCTGGCCGATGAGCTGGCGCTTGACGGCTACGACGTGCGACTGGTCAGCGATCCCGCGATGCTCGGCGAGGTCGACCTGATCGTGTTCGGTCGCGCGTCGCAGAGAGGCGCGGGGCTTGGTGCTCTGCGTGCCCTGCGCCGGGGCGAGCTTGCGGGCTCCGGAGCACGTGTCCTGTGGATGAGTACGAGCAGCGATGCCATCGACACGCTGCGCGCGTTTGAGGCTGGGGCTGATGATGTGATCCGCGCGCCGTTCGTGTACGCGGAGCTGCTCGCGCGAGTGCGGGCGCTGATGCGACGGCCCACGGACGAGACGCCGCCGGTGATCCAGTGCGGTGCCCTGACGATCCACACGGCTACACGGACCGTGATCTACGGGTCGACGCCGGTGAAGCTGCGCAGACGCGAGTACGCGCTGCTGCTCTACCTTGCGCGTGAGCCGACCCGCGTGGTCGCCAAGACAGAGTTGCTGCGGCGAGTGTGGGGATACCCGTCGCAGGACGCGACACGGACGGTCGAGACGCACGCCTCGCGGCTGCGATGCAAGCTCGCAAAGGCCGGTGCCGTCGGCTGGATGCGCTCGACTTGGGGCGTCGGCTACTGCCTCGCGCCCAGCACGTCACCACTAAGGAGAGGAGACTATGGACGAGCAGGCTGAGCTGGCGCGCTTCGGCAAGAGGGTTCGGCAGGTCCGCGAACAGGAGATAGTCACCGTCGCTGAGCTTGCCGCCAGAACCGGCATCGACGCATCGCAGATCAGCGCCCTCGAAGCGGGGCGGTTCAATCCCACGCTCGACGAGATGATCGACTTGGCCGAGGGGATGGGTGTTCAACTGTTCGCCCTGGCCCCCAGGGGCTGAGAGGTTTAAGGTTTGCGGGCGAGCAGCGAGACGACGTCGGACTGGCGTTCAAGCCACGACGCGGCATCGGCGTCGATCCAGCCTGAGATACGGATCATTTCGTCGTAGCGGTCGCGAACCGGCTGGTTCAGGAGGCAGTCGTGGTGCGCAACGCGGTTGCGGAACGCTTGGATTGAGCGCATCGGCTGGGTGAGGTCCTTTCGCGTGATCGCGGCATTGGGGAAGGCAAGCCGAAGTCGATGACGCCACAGCTCCTCGTAGGCCTTGCCAAACAGGCCGGCCCAGAAGCCGAATGAAACGCCCGCGACGACACGACTTCGGGTGATTTCCTTCCCTTGTTCGAGGCGCTCCACGGCGACGATGACCTGCTTGACGCCATTCGGCTGAAGCGTGTTGAAGTCCATCAGCCACGTGTCGCGGATGGGGGTCTGAGGCTGTTCGACCCCAAGCTGTCGATCTATTGCATTGCGTAGCAGGACCTCAAAGCCGTTGATCGTCGCAAAGCACGCTGCCGACAGGCGCAGATGCCATTCGTAGATCGCTACCGCTCGCGAATGGTCGCCTTCAGCCTCGTCAAGGAAGGGCTGAAACCTCTGATCGGAAAGCCACTCGGTCGCTTGCAGCTCGTCCACAATGCGGCTAAGCTACATGAGACGCCCCGGTACCGCCTAGGACCCCTCGGGGTTATGCGGCCGGGGCTTTGCATTTCTCGGATAGCGCCTTCTGGCAGGTCTGGCTTTGCGAGCGACGCGCCCGTTGCGCCCTGGTCGCGGCCACGGCGACGCGTGGGCAGATCTGGCTCCTTCGCACATGAAGGAGCTGGCTGCCCGATCGAGGCGGTTCCAGAAGCGCGAACAGTGTCGATCAGGTACCTTCTCCGTCACTGATGCACGGAGGCGGGCCAAAGGTACTCCATCTGGCCGATGTTCACTTGGATCGCCCGTTCATCGGACTGTCCGTGGCGGACGCGAGAGAGCGCAGAAGCGAGCTGAGAGACGCGCTGGATCGTGCCCTCGTGCTTGCCGGTGAGCGGGGTGTCTCAGCAATCACGGTTGGGGGAGACCTGTGGGAGGACGAGCACGTGACGCCGGACACCTGCAAATGGGTTGCAGATCGCTTTGCGCGTGTTGGTGTCCCGGTTGTGGTGATCGCCGGAAACCATGATCCGCTGCGTGCTGGCGGACCCTACAGCCGAGTCGAGTGGCCCGAGAACGTCCACCTGTTCCCGGCGGATGGGAACGTACACGAGTATCGCTTGGGAGTATTGAGTCTGTGGGGCGTCTCGTGGGGTGCGATCCCACTGCACGCGAGATGGCTGGAGAGCCTCCGCGTGCCGGACGACGGGCGCAGCCATGTTCTGATGCTGCACGGGACGGCTGGCGGGGCGGCCTTCCAAGATGGAGCTCACTGTCCATTCACGGGCGATGCGGTTCGCGCGGCCGGTTTCGAGCTTTGCCTTGCCGGCCACCTTCACAGTGGCGGGATGCGCGACGACATCGTCCTCTACCCAGGCTCGCCGGAGCCACTTGCATGGGATGAGACCGGACGGCATTCCGTGGCGGTCGTCGAGCTGTTCCCCGGCGAGCAGCCGAGCGTTGATCTCGTTGATTTCAACTGCCGACGCTACGCAATCCGTAACGTCGACTGTGAGGGCGCGCGCTCGAGCGCCGATGTCGAACGGGCGCTTGACGATCTGCTTGTCGACGTGATGACGGAGTTCGGCGAGGGGCTGTGTCTGCGCGCGTTGCTGCAAGGTCGCGTCGAGGTTGGTTGTGAGATTGACCTCCATGCGCTGAGCGCACGCTCGGGAGGGCTGTCGATGCTCGAGCTCCGCGACGAAACGCGGCCTGCGTTCGACTTAGACGCGCTGGCGGAGGGTCACACGGCACTGGCGACCTTCGTGCGGGATATGAACGCCAGGATCGACACGTCCGGGCAGCAAGAGTGTGAGCCGCTCGAGCTGGCGCTTGAGCTAGGGCTGCGGGCAATGCATGGAGACCTGCTCGACCATGCGAGTTGACGAACTCAAAATCCGCGGCTATCGACGCCTGCACGACACCTTCATGTTCGCCAGCGGACTGACGCTCGTCAGCGGCCCGA
Source organism: uncultured Solirubrobacterales bacterium (assembly GCA_963784875.1). Lineage (GTDB taxonomy): Bacteria > Actinomycetota > Thermoleophilia > Solirubrobacterales > Solirubrobacteraceae > Palsa-744. The sequence goes on along the minus strand of CAWATE010000001.1, from coordinate 203,937 downwards.
ACGAGGCTGGAAAGTCGACGCTCCATGACGCTCTGATCCGCTCGATGTTTGGGTTCTCGCCCGAAGAGCGGCGTCGCCATGACGGCTCCTCTACGAGCGCCGACTGCAGGCCCTGGGCGGGAGGCCAGTTCGGCCTGACATTGCGCGCATGCGACCCCGACGATCGTGCAGTGCTGGCGGTGTGGGACTTCGAGACCGGCGCTGTGGAGCTGCAGGACGCCAACACCGGCGAGTCGTTGCTGCGCGAGCAGCCCAGGCAGCGCGCTGACTACCAGATCGGTACGAGGCTCGTGGGTATCGCGCGCGACGAGTTCATGCAGGTGTGTTGCCTGCACCAGCAGGCCCTGACGACGGTCCGCCCGAGCGAGAGCCTGCGTGGGGCGCTGCAGCGCGCGGTCGAGGCCACCCCGGGCGAGGACGGCGGCATCTCCGCGGCAGATGACAGCCTCAAGCGGCTACTCGCGGGGATCGGAGTCAACGCAGGTCATTACGGGAACCTCGCGGGCGGCGAGCTGCAGCGTCTGCTTGATCGTGAGCGCGCTCTCGGGGAGGAGCTTGACAAAGCACGCGAGCAGCGGCGGACGCTGGACGCGCTCGTCAGCGCGCTCGGCAGTGCGCGTGCCGAGCGCGAGACGCTCGAGGTACGCCGGCTGGCTATTCAACGGGCGAGGCTCCATGCGTCGATCATTCGCCTCGATCAGCGCCAGCAGCGTGCGGAGGAGCTGAGGGCCGCCGGAGCCCAGCGCGCGTCTAGCTTTCCGACGCTGACCCGGGAGCTGATCGGGCGTGAGCATGAGCTGCGTGCGCAGCTCGAGAACATCGTGGGACGCGAGCGACTCGTGGCTGAAGTGGTCGAACAGAGAGCATCTGAAGTCGCCGAGTGCCGGCGCGGTCAGGCCGAGCTGGAGACTCGGGTGCGAGCGCTTCGGGACAACGCGCAGGTCGATCTCGACGCGGAGGGACAGGTCCGCGAACTCCTCGCTGGTATCCGGGCCAACGAGCAGGAGCGGGCGCCCGAGGAAGCGGCGCAACCTCCGCAGGCCGACCCGTCGCTGGTCGAGTACCGCCAGCGCAGAGGCGAGCTGCTTGCCGCACCGCGTGAACGTTTGTGGAACAGGCCGCTGCTTGTTACGGCAGTGGTGTTGGCCGCCACTGGCGCGGTCGGAGGGGCTCTGGTAAGTCCAGCGCTGCTGGTCCTGGTGCTCGCCGCTCTGATCGTGTCCGCCGCGGCGCGGGTGAGCGGGCGGGCATCGGCCGATGCTCAGTCGCCTTTCGGCGGCCGCTCGATCGAGGAGCTGGACGCAGCGTGCGCGGCCGAGGACCAGACGTTCGCGGCGTATGAGGCGACGCGCCGAGCTGAGCAGCAGGTGCGAGGCGGTGCTGAGCAGCGTCGTAGAGAGCTCGAACAGCGCCTCGCAGCGGCCATGGAGGGCCAGCTCGCGGGACGCGACTCGGAAGAGCTGATCGAGCGTGCGGAGCGCTATCTGCACGAATGCGAAGGCTCGAGAGCACACGCGGAGGCTGTCGCCCAGAGCGGCCAGGCGGCTCTGCGGTTGCAGGAGCTCGAGGAGCCCGAACGCCAGCTGCGAGCGCTCACCGAAGAGCGAGCACGCCCGGCCAGCGAGTTGCGCGAGCTTTACCGGGTCGCGGGTATTCACACCGAGGACCACGCTGCCGCAGCTGTCGAGTTCCAGAATCTGGCGGCTCGGGCGCGAGAGGAGGAATCCGTCTCGCACGACGCCGAGGGTGCAGCTGCCGCGCTCTCGGAGATGCTGCAAGGCGCGACAATCGAGCAGCTGGCAGGGGACCTGGCGGGTGTTCGAGCGAGCCTCGCCGAGCACGAGCGCGCTCATGGGGAGATCGCCATCGATGGTCTCGGTGATGACGAGGGGGAGCTGTCTGACGCTCTGACTGCCGCGGAAGCTGTGCTGCACAGCCGCGACATCGACCTCGCTGAGCAACAGACAGTGATCGAGCAGCGCGAGCAATCGCTGCTCGTGCCATCCGATCTCGAGGTCGAGCTCGCCGGCGCCCAGGAGCGCCTGCGCCGGCTCGAACTTCTCCGGGACGCCGCCCGCGTCGCGCGCGACGGCCTGCGCAATGCGGCCCAGCAGACCCATCGCCGTGTCGCTCCACATCTCAACGATGCGCTGCGTCGTGAGCTGCCGCGTATAACGCGCGGGCGCTACCGCGACGGAGCAGTCGACGAGGATCTGGCGATCAAGCTCTACGCCCCAGAGTCGGGTCGGCTCGTCAGCATCGAGCAGCTTTCACGAGGCACACGCGACCAAGTCGCGCTCATTCAACGTCTGGAGATCGCGCGACTTCTGGATCCGACGGCGGGGCAGACCCCTTTGCTGCTCGACGATCCATTTTCACACTTCGACCCCCGGCGAGCCGAGCTGGGGGTCGAGATGATCTTCGAGGTGGCAGAGCGCCGCCAGGTGGTGCTGTTCAGCGAGAGCCCGGAAGTCGCCTCGTTGATCGAATCGGCTGGAGGGGATTTCGCGCTCATCGAACTCGCGGACCCAGTCGAGGACGAGGTCGGGTTTAGAGGCAACATGCGCAAGGGGGCAGGGTGGAGGTAGTTGTGATCCTCGGGATGATCGGAGGGGGTATCTGGTGGCTGCTTCGTCGCCGATCGGCTTTCGCCGATCCGCGGAGCGCTCCCTTGCCCTCTTCACAGCGTTCGGCGGTGGTGTCATCCAGTCCGGCGCGTGCAGCTTTAGGTCGGGGTGCAGGAGCGCCGGCGCAATGGTTCGCACTGGAGCACGCCGTCGAGCTCGCCGGGCTGCGACTCGCCGGTGGGCTATATGTCGGTGAGAACCTGCAAGCGATCTCCTCGTTTCATGGCCCCGACCCGGCTCTGGTCAATCCGCGGCTACCGATTAACCTGCGCCGCCCCGACCTGGCCGGGCAGGGGATGGGCTACTGGCCGTCGTACACGGCGATCGCGCCGGCGGCGCGCGGAGCCTATCTGCGCTGGTTGGCGGGCGGCAGGCCGGGTGGCGCGTACATCGGCTACGTCTTCCTGTACTTCTATGGGATCGAGCGCCGCGTGATCTTCGACGCGCAGCACGACGAGCAAGCGCAGGCGGAAGTTCCGGTGCTGCTGGCTGAGGTCGAGCGCCTGCTCAGGCTGTACGAGGAGAACAACTCGTTTCGCAGCTATGCCGGAGACTTCCTGACGATGTCGCACATCGCCGCACTGTCCAAGCGAGTATCCGAGCTCGAGCCGCCCGGTCCGCGCCAAGGCTGGGAGCTGCCGCTGGAGGTGAAGCTCGCGGCAGGTGCGTTTGCGATGGACGGCGAGCCGATACCCGGGCCCTGGGCGTTGGCCTGGGCGCTGAACAGCCCCGATATCTACCTGCGCACTCCGGCGCGGCGATGCGAGCAAGAGTTCGCGGAGATGTTCCTGTCGCGCTACACGGCGAGATATGGCGAGGGGGTCCGGCTCTCGCCCGGACGGACACCGCTACAGCTGCGCTACAGGCCCGCCTCAGCTTCGTTCGGTGGCCCGGTGGAGCTGGACTGCGGCGGCCTGCCGGATGTGTCTCGCCAGCCCAAGCTGACGCGTGAACTCGCAGTGATCGTCGAGGAGGTAACCGATCGTCTCGATGCATATAGCCGTTACGTCGGGCGCCACAATGAGACAAGCTCACCGCGAGCGGTGGCGTTGCTGCCCCCGGAGCTCGCGGCGGGCCGTGCGCCAGTAGCGCTCCAGACGCTCATTGCGGACGTCCCGGCGACTCCGAACGTATTCCCAGCCGAGCGCGTGGCTGGACTGCTCGGATCCGCGTCGGGCAAGCTCGCCAAGGCGGATGCGGCCACGGTTTCGGCGCTTTTGGCAGCTCAGGGTGTGGCGCTTGAGCCGGATGTCCGCCACGGGACGATCAACTTCTCGCGTCACGCAAACGTGGTGCTGTGGCGCGACGCAGACGCTGCTGCGGCGCCTAGCGAGGGATTCGCGGCGGCGACGGTGCTTCTGCACCTCGGTGTGACGATATCGGACAGCGACGGGGAAATCAGCGCGGTCGAGGAGCGCGAGCTCGAGGCAGCGCTCGCGCATGCGTTCGAGTTCGCACCGGCCGAGCGGCGGCGTCTCGGCGCGCATCTTGCATGGCTGCTGAAGGAGCGTCCCGGCATCGCTGGTGTCAAGGCGCGAATTGCGTTGATACCCGACGCTCAGCGCAGGATGATCGCCCACTACTTGCTTGCGATCGCAGCGGCAGACGGGGTCATCACTGCGGGCGAGGTCGACAGCCTGCGGCGCTTGTACCGGCTGCTCGGGCTGGAGAGTGAGTCGGTGCACAGCGACCTGCACGGACTCACAGCAGCGGATCCTGTACCGGTCATCGCGGCTGACCGTGACCCGGGCGACTTCGCTTTGCCGTCGCCGTATGCGCTCGACCCGCGGCGCCTCGAGGACGTGCTGAGCTCGACGCGTGAGGTCTCCGAGGTGCTCACCGGCGTGTTCGCAGATGATCGTGCTGAGGCCAGAGACCAGCTCCCGGCACCCGAGATCGACGCCGAGCCCTCAGACCCGGCTGGCCTCGATCGCGCGCACGCGGCGCTAGTTCGCCGGCTCGCAGCGCAGCAGGCGTGGTCGCGCGGCGAGTTCGATGCGCTCGCGGATGAGCTCGGGCTGTTTCCAGCGGGCGCGATCGAGATGATCAACGAGGCAGCCTTCGAGCTGGCGGACGGACCGCTGCTCGAGAATGGGGATCCGATTGAGCTCGACGGCCACGTGTTGAAGGCGATGCTGGCATGAGCGCGACGGGGATCCGCCCTCGTGATCGCGACGCGATCCTCCAGTCGCTGGCCGCAGGCGTCGTCCCGAGGCGAGGGCAGCAGTACATCCAGGTCGGGCGTGCCCAGGAGGTGGGGGCCGTGATCGCGGATCTCGACCGGATCGTCGACGGCGGCAGTGCTGTCAGGTTCGTGATCGGCGAGTATGGCTCGGGCAAGAGCTTCTTCCTGCAGCTAGCCAGGTCGGTGGCGCTGGAGAAGGGCTTGGTGACGATGCATGCCGACCTGACACCCGATCGCCGTCTTCAGGCGACAGGCGGGCAGGCGCGCATGCTCTATGCCGAGATGGCGCGTAACCTGGCGACGCGGACTACTCCCGAGGGTGGGGCGCTGCCGTCGGTCGTCGAGCGCTTCGTCGCGAGTGCTCAGCAGGAGGCGGCAGGTAGCGGGGGATCGGCCCAGGAGGTTATCGACCGTCGACTGGAGCGGCTCACGGAAATGGTTGGCGGCTACGACTTCGCAACGGTGGTCGCTGCCTATTGGCACGGGTGTGAGGAAGGCGATGTTGCGCGGAGCAACGCGGCAGTGCGGTGGCTGCGTGGCGAATACAGCACCAAAACGGATGCGCGCAGCGATCTCGGTGTGCGCGGGATCATCGATGACGCGAATGTCTACGACCATCTCAAGCTGATGGCGAAATTCGTGGTTTCGGCGGGCTATCGGGGACTCGTGGTGTGCCTCGACGAGATGGTGAACCTCTACAAGCTGGCGAGTACCGCCGCGCGGCGCGGGAACTACGAGCAGCTGCTGCGGATCGTCAACGACTGCCTGCAGGGCGGTGTCGAGCACGTGGGTTTCCTGATGGGAGGGACGCCGGAGTTCATTACCGACACGCGCCGCGGCCTGTACAGCTACGAGGCGCTGCAGAGTCGCTTGGCTGAGAACTCGTTCGCCTCAGGGGAACTGCGTGACTCTCTGGCCCGGTGATCCGGTTGGCGAACCTGACTCCGGAGGAGCTCTATGTGCTGCTGCAGAAGCTTCGTGACGTGCAGGCCGGCGGCGTACCGGAGCGGTGGCTTGTGCCCGATGAGGCGCTAAGCGATTTCATGGCTCGCTCCGCGGCACGACTCGGCGATGGCTACTTCCGCACCCCGCGCACCACGATCAAGGCCTTCGTGCAGTTGCTCGCGGTCCTCGACCAGAACCCGCAGGCGGACTGGCGGGCACTGATCGGCTCCGCGGAGATTGAGCCCGACCGTGGCGGCGAGGAGGACCTCGTCCCGCCCGAAGGCGATAGCGGCGAGGGAGAGCTGGCGAGCTTCCAGTTGTGAGTGATCCGGTTGCGCAGTCCTCGGCGTTCGAGCTGCTCGCGGAGCCGGTAAGGCGTTGGGCTTGGAAGCAGGGATGGCAAGCGTTGCGCGACATCCAGGAGCGCGCGATACTGCCGATCATGGCGGGCCGCAGCGTGGTGTTGGCCTCGGCTACAGCGTCGGGCAAGACTGAGGCGGCCTTCTTGCCTCTGCTGTCACGCCCGGCGCGCGGCATGGGGCTACGGATCCTTTGCGTGTCCCCGTTGAAGGCGCTGATCAACGACCAAGCCCGCCGCTTGGACTCCTTGGCCGAGGCGGTGGGTCTCGAGGTCACGCCGTGGCACGGCGACGTGGTGGCCTCTCGGAAGCACAAGCTGCGAGCGGATCCATCGGGCATCCTTTTGATCACGCCGGAGTCTCTTGAGGCGATGTTCGTGACCCGAGGCAGTGAGGTGTCGGCCCTCTTTGAGGGCCTCGACTATGTGGTCGTGGACGAGCTGCACTCGTTCATCGCGACCGAGCGGGGTAGCCAGCTGCAGTCATTGCTGCGGCGCATCGAGCTGGCGATCGGACGGGAGCTGCCGCGCGTCGGGTTGTCGGCGACGCTCGGAGACATCACGCTGGCTGCGAGCTTTCTGTGCGCGGGCAACCACGCGGGAGCGGAGGTAGTGGAGTCGCACGCCACGAGGCGCGAGGTCCGCATCCAAGTTCGCGGATATGTCGAACCCGAGCAGCCTGAGGACCCCGCTGAACTTGAGGAAACCGATCTCGCCCGCGACCTCTACGCGGTGACGAGCGGTGGCACGCACATCGTGTTCGCCAACAGGCGAGCGGACGTTGAGCTCTTCGTCAATCTGTTGAAGCGTCGCTCCGAGAGCGACCAGACCCCGGACACCTTCTGGGCACACCACGGCAGTCTCGCGAAGGACGTGCGTGAGGAGGCGGAGGAGGCGCTGCGTGGGTCGCAGCCTGCGACGGTCGTGGCCACGACGACACTGGAGCTGGGGATCGACGTCGGCAGCGTCGACACGATCGTCCAGCTCGGAGCTCCACCGAGCGTCGCCTCGATGCGCCAGCGGCTGGGCCGCTCGGGACGGCGACCCGGCGACCCGTCGGTACTGCGCGTGCTCGTGGAGGAGCCGATCATCGAAAGCGAGGTTGCGCCGCATGACGAGCTGCGCGAGCTGCTGGTGCAGTCGGTGGCGATGGTCGAGCTTCTGATCGAAGGCTTCAACGAGGCACCGCGGAAAGGCGCGTTGCACCTCTCGACTCTGGTCCAACAGGTGTTGTCGTTGTGCGCGCAGCGAGGAGGTTTTCGCGCCGACGACGCGTGGCGTGCCCTGTGTGGGGGAGGTCCATTCAGCAATGTCGGGGCGGAGCTGTTCGCCAAGTTGCTGCGTGACCTGGCCGCACGAGAAGCGCTCGTACAAACCCACGATGGGACGATTGTGTTGGGGCACGTGGGCGAGCGGCTGGTGAATCGCTACGACTTCTACAGTGCGTTTCTGGGTTTCGAGGAGTACAGGCTCGTGGTCGGTCCGCGGACGCTCGGAACGCTGCCGATCTCACGCCCACTGTCCGTTGATGATCTGCTGCTGTTCGCGGGACGGCGCTGGCGGGTAGTTGAGGTGCGAGACAGCGATCGGGTGATTGAGCTCGAGCCCGCACCGGCAGGCCGTGCACCAAGCTTTACGGGCGCGGCTGCGCTACTCGACGACGCAGTTCGCATCCGGATGCGCGCGGTCTACGAATCGAGTGCCGAGGGCGCATATCTGGACTGCGGTGCTCGAGAGCTGCTGGCGGCCGGACGTCGCGCATATCGTCGCCTAGGGCTAGCCGAGTGCGCCGTGCTCGCGTCGAGCACAGGAGGCGTGCTCTTCCCATGGCGGGGAGACGGAGTCCTCGACACGATCGCGCTGTTGCTGCGCCGGGAGGGCTTCCACGGTGCTGCCAGAGACGGTGTGTCGGTGATAGTGCCACTCGGAGCGCCGGGAGACATACTGGGCTCTCTGCGCAACATTGCCGAGAGTCCGCCGACCGCGATCGAATTGGCACGCGAGGTAGCCAACAAGCGGGTGGAGAAGCATCACGACTTGCTCGGCGAAGACTTGCTCAGTGTGGACTATGCGTCAAGTCGCCTCGATCTGCAGGGCGCGCTCGCGACGATCGCGGTGATGCTTGCAGTCACGCGTCAGAAGTCGTAAGAGCGACGCTCCTATTCGTGGCGCTAAGCGACCATTAGCACCAAATGGACACAGCCCCACTCGTTTGCGTAATGCGGCTCCGAGCAAACGGTCCGCTTTGCAGACATATTGCGACCCCGACCGCCAAAGCTCGAACAGACCAGATGCACAGCCCTGCGGGTGCTGTGCGATTGCTGTGTCCTGTGAGCGCATGGAAGACCCTGAGCGTGGTTGAGTAGCCGAGCGTTTCGGGCGGCGAGGGGCTGCGCGTGTCGCTGGCGTATGGCGCGCGAGGACAGCGTGGTGGGCGCGGGCGTCGGGAGTGGTTGCGGCCGGGTGGCCGCTGTTAGCTGCATCGGAGGCGTCGGCTGCGCCTCCTGTCCGCGATCCCGAGCGAGCCGGGACAGTCGTTGGCCGGTCGGGGCCGGTTGGGGTCTTTACAGGGTGTGGATAGCCATTTCCCCAAAATCGGGTGGCCGTTTTCGGCCGCTCACGGTCATTAACAGTAATGGTGACTGCATCGAGCATTGGTGCCGCGAAAGGCGGCGGGTACGCCCGGTATCTGGAGGGCAAGACCGTCCAGCCCGAGCGCGGCGACTACTACCTCACGCCCGGCGGCGAGCCCGCGCAGGCGCCCGGCCGGTGGCTCGCATCGGCGGACACGCTCGCGCAGCTCGGCATCAACGGCACGACTGTTGACGGCCCGGACTTCATCGCGCTGATGGAGGGCAGACACCCACGGGACGGCGGCTGGCTGCGCCGCGCTGGGGCGGACGGCAGCCGGGGCGGCGGAATCGACGTGACGTTCAGCGCCCCGAAGTCGGTATCGGTGACGTGGGCGCTCGGCGATGAGCACGAGCGCGGCGTGATCGAGGAGGCTCACCGAAGCGCTGTCGAGCGGGCGATCGAGCACATGACCGAGACGGTCCCAACGGTCGGGCGCCGGTATGGCCGCGGGGTGGTGGAAGAGCCCGCACGCGAGCTGATCGCAGCGGAGTACCTGCACACGACCGCTCGCGGCGTGATGGATGGCGACGCACCAGACCCGCAACTGCACAGCCATGTGGTCGTCACGAGCGCGGTCAGGGACGACGGGCGGATCGTGGCGGTTGCCTCGCGGCCGGTCTTTCGCTCTGCTCGTGAGGTTGGCGCGTTCTACCGTTCCGCGCTCGCGCACGAGCTCTCTGAGCGTGGCTATGAGATCGACGGCGGGACGGGGAAGGAGAGCCGGTACTTCGAGATCGCGGGGGTGCCACAGAGGTTGATCCATGCGTTCTCCGCGCGTAGCCGTGAGGTAGCGGCGGCGGCTGAGCGTTTCCGGGCGAAGTGGGGGAGAGCACCCGAGCGCGGCGAGCTGCGCAGGTTGAAGCTAGAGAACCGCAAGGCCAAGCTCCTCGTCACCCGTGCGGACCTGCAGCGCGTGTGGGATGAGAAGGCCGCACGCCACGGCCTCCAGCTTGAGCTACACGACAGGACACGCGCCGAGCGCTCGCCGGTGGGGCGCACACTTGAGGATCGCGTCGAAGAACGATTGACCGAGCACGCCGCGACATTTGAGCCGGGCGAGCTGCGCGCAGTGCTGCTCGAGCAGTCCACCGGCGAACTCTCCCCAGCTGAAGCGCTCGCCAGGGCGCGGGGATGATCGCCGAGCGCCGCGTTCTCCCGCTGGAGGGCGGGCGGATGACAACGCTCGCGGTACGCGCCAAAGAGCAGGCCATCGAGCGCAGAATCACACAGCTCGCCCGTCCCGCCGGCAGAGATGTTGGCGGGCCGGCGCGTACGGTCGCGGGAGACCAGCTCGCCGAGCGGATCGGCTCGCACCTGAGCGACGAGCAGGTCCAGGCGCTCCAGACGATCACCGGCCCGGAGCACGCCGCGGTCCTCGTCGGACCGGCGGGCACCGGCAAGGGCGTCGTGATCGACGCCGCCGCCAGAGCAGAGCAGCTCACCGGCCACACACCTACGGGATCGCGGTGTCCGGCTCGACCGCGCAGCGACTCGGCCAAGACAGTCCCGCGCTCGCGGGAAGGACGCTCACGCTCGATGCGCTTGTGGCGAGAGTCGAGTACGGCCGGCTCGCCATCGACGAGCGGACGACGATCTTCTTCGACGAGGCCGGGATGGCCGACACGAGCCGCCTGGACCGGCTCACCCAGGTCGTGGAGCGGACTGGCGCGAAGCTCGTCGCGATCGGCGACGGCGCGCAGCTCCCCTCGATCGGTGCCGGCGGCATGTTCGACCGGCTCGCAGAGATCGCGCCAAGCGCGCAGCTATCGAACGTGCGGCGCACCCTCGACCCCGCCGAGCAGAGAGCGTGGGCGGATCTGCGCGCGGGCCGCTCGGACAGGGCGATGGCGCATTACCTCCGCAGAGGCAAGCTGCACATGAGCGACACCCGCGATGAGGCCGTCGAGCGCGCCGTCCAGGGCTGGGCGAAGCTGACCGAGACCATCCCGATCAGCGAGATTGCGCTGATCTCTGACGCATCCAACGTGGAGATCAACCGCCTGAACGCTCGTGCTCAGCACTACCGTGCCGAGCGCGGCGAACTCGGCAACATCGAAGTCCAGGTGCCAGGCGTGCACTACGGCGTCCGTGCGGGTGATCGGGTGGCGATGATCGACCAGCGCCACCAGCCCGGTAGTGAGCGCGTCGAGAACGGCGCCCGCGGCCAGGTCATCGACATCAACGAGACCGGCGAGGTGCTGATCCAGTTCGACGCCACCAGCCAATGGCGAACACTCGCCGGCGAGGATCTCGCGCGCCTGCGGCTCGGGTACGCCAGCCACATCCATCGCGCGCAGGGCGCGACCGTGACCCGCACGCTGGTCGTGACCGGCGGCTGGCAGACGAGCAAGGAGCCTGCCTACGTCGAGGCATCCCGCGCCCGCAAGGGCACCGACTGGTACGTCAACCGCCAAGACCTCGGCACCAACGGACACGACGCCGCCCGCATCAAACGTCTCGCACGAGACATGGGGCGCAGCCGGACCCAAACACCATCCCTCGCGCACCCAGAGCCATCCGGCTACGAACGCTGGCCAGGCTTCGACCGCATGATCGCAAGCCGAGGCCCCGAGCGCTACGCGCCACGCCTCCCCGGCGTCATCCGCACACTCCACCGCGCCGTCAAACCACCAGCACACGAGCGAACACGATGAGCCTCTCTCGGTCGGGGTATGTTGCAAGAGATGCCTGGCAGCCACGGTCCGTAAGACCAGCGCGGCTAACAGCGGATGACGTGATGACCGCCCGCGATGTCGCGCGACTGCTGCACGCGCCTGTCTCGACCGTTGAAGACTGGGCTCGCCGAGGCATACTGCCGAGCGTCAAAATCGGGAGACGTAGGCTCTATGTGCGCCAAGACATAGAAGCAGTACTGACGAGACAGGAACCCGAAGGGCCATCGACCTGGTCGCCGCATCTGGGCTGGCCCCGCGAGCAGGCGCTGAACAGCTTTGTGTCGTCGCGCAGCCCTGGCTATCCGTCCGCATGTGCATCGATTAGGCTGCCGGGATCATTTCTCGGACAACCTCAGAGCGCGATGGCGTTTCCCGGCCGCTCGACGGCAGAGTTGCCTTCGTAACGGGGAGCACGGGCGGGATAGGGAAGGCGATCGCCGCGAAGCTTGCAGAGCAAGGGGCATCGCTCGCCGTATCCTCGCTCCCGATTCATCAAGTAGAAGCTGAAGCGTCGGCAGCCGCCTTGGGGGCGTGCGGAGTGGATGCGCGCGCCTACACGATCGACGTCCGGTCGAGCGACTCGATCAGAGACACCATCAATCAGATCCAGGCGGATTTCGGGCAGCTAGACATCCTTGTGAACAACGCCGGGGTAAGGCTCGTAACGCCGTCTCTGACTCTCGACGAGAGCGAATGGGACGATGTTCTGACTACAAATGCGCGTGGGGTCTTCCTCTGCTCGCAGGCCGCGGCTCATCACATGCGCGGTCGCGGTGGGGTGATCATCAACATTGCCTCGCAGCTCGGTATCGTTGCTGCGTACGATCGTGCTGCCTACTGCGCCAGTAAGGCTGCCGTGCTCCATCTAACGCGGGCGCTCGCTCTTGATTGGGCGCGATATGGCATCCGCGTCAATGCCGTTGCTCCAGGCCCGGTAAACACGCCTTCATTGAGCGTTGGGGCTACATCTCAAGATGCGATCGACTTCTTGACACGCATGCCGTTGGGCCGACCTATACAGCCTACCGAGGTAGCTGAGGCCGCCAGTTTCCTTGCTAGCCCGAGCGTAGGAGCAATCACCGGCCACATCCTCGTCGTAGATGGTGGCTGGACTCTTGCTTAAGTCTCAACCTTTAGAATATACTCGCCACACAAGGAGAATGGGATGTTGAACTCAAGCCAACTCACCTCGCCGCCGGCCTTCTCGATTTTGGAGGGAGATAGGTCGGTCTTCGACACCGATACCGACAGCGTGGCGACGATTGTCCTCGGGCTTTTGTGTCACTCCGAGCAAGCTAATGGTGGGACGATCGTGTGCAGGAACCTTAGTCCGACGAAGGCTCGGCTGCTGCTTGCCTACCAGCCAGAAATCATCCGGGCGCGCGTCGCGGATCCGAGCGCCGTAAGAATGTTGAGCGAGGCTGGTGTGGAGGTCAGGTCTGAGGAGATCGCCGATGTCGAAGAGCCGGACGAGCCGGATCGTGCCGGTATTGCACGAATCGCGACGGCGGCAGGGTCTCCCGAAGACCTTCGTCGCAAGTTGACATCGAGCATGCTTGCTGCGCTCCAGCAGTACGGTCGAGTCACCGATCGATGGACTTCGGTTCGCCATGGGGAGTATGTAGGCAACGGCGGTGGTGGTACCTAAAACTGCACACGCGACCGCATTTTGCGATCTTCGTGATGGCTTGAGTATAGGTTTAGAGCTTCCATATCGGGGGCGAGGCTACGAAAAGAGGTTTCATTGCCTTCGTGGGTTAGGGGCGGACGTAACACCTTTGTTGCGTCCGTAATTTCCGTCCTCATCACGCTTCTCGGAGTCGTCGCTGCCGACGCAAACGGCCTAAAGGAAGCTGACAAAGTCCTTCCGGTCGTTTACGTCCTCATCGCACTTGCATCAGCAGTGTTGATCGGCGTTTATGCGGAAGCATTCATACGAGAATTTCGGGCGGAGCGGAAAAAGCTAACATTTGCGACGCTTTTGACAGATACGACGCCGACGTTCGTCTCGTTCACGAGTCGGGAAGATCTGCTCACGCTTCGTGCGAGTGGCGATGCAACGCTTGAGTGGCACTTCGAGCTTTCCGTGCCACAGGATACTGTGATCACAAATCTCCCAATTCCGATCTACACCGAGATTGATGGAAGTGGAGACTACGACTGGGACCTCATAAGTCTTGAGAGCATCGAGGTTAACGGTGAGGTGCAGAACGGCGGTCAGCTATCAAGGCAAGAGCTCAGGCTGGCGCAGGTTCAAGATCGGCCGTCTTTCCAGAGGTGGGTCTTGAACGTTCCCGTTGACTTGGGTGAGGGTAAGGGGTCATGCAGCCTCAAGATCCGCCTGAGGCTCCGAGGCGTATTTACACGCACTGGCGATATCGAGACATTTTATGTGGACATACCGTACTTGACGGAGTCGTTGACCGTAACTGTGTGCGCGCCAGAATGCCGAGTTAGGGAGCCAATCGACATAGGAGCTATTCATGCTGCCTCTGCCTCAATGGAGGCAGAGGATGCCCGTGAGGCTGTAAGCCAGAGCGAGAAATGCCGAGCTGTTGGCCCCGCATTCGTGTGGAAGACCGCCGCCCCAAAGTTGGGATACCGATATATGCTGCGATTTCGGGTCGAGGCTACCTGACCTCCACGGTAGGTCAAGCGTGGGGTCGCCGTTGCTACGTCGACACAGCACTCGCAGGTGAGAGCACGCTAGCGGATCGTCGATGTGTCGGCTGCTTGGAGCTGTGATGCAAGGGACCATAGGTTCTTCGAGCCCTGACAGTGTTGCGATCGTTTGGTTCTTCCGGCGTGAATGCTGTCGTAAACACTTTGGCCTGCTCGGATGCTGGACGGGCGTGCAGATACCGGCTGGTCGTGCTGAGTGCGCTATGGCCCATAGCCTTCTGAATGGTCACGACATCGACCCCACGTGCTGCCAGTAGCGACCCGAACTTGTGTCGTAGATCGTGGAAGCGCAGCGGACGAGCACCGGCAGCGGCTTGCGCGCGCTTGTAGCGCCTACGCAGCGCTGAACCATCGAGCGGGCGCCCGAACACGTTGCAGAACACGAGATCGTCGGGTCGTGGGTGCGAACATACCGTCGGCGATGTCGCAACCCTCTAAGGAAGCTGTCAACCGTGCAGGAGCTCTCCTAGCCGGATTGGTGGCCGCCTACTAGCACGGCAACAGTGAGGCGGCTGCCGCGCGTTGCTCCCCGATCAGGGTGCTGTTTATGAGGTGGCCAAAGAAATACGCAGGAACTGGGAAGTTCAGCGGACACGGGACTACGCCGCGCAGCCAAAGCTTTCCGGCTACCGCGCGGTGCACTTGATTGTTCGTCGCAAAGGCAGATTGATCGAGGTGCAACTCAGGACCCCGACAAAGGACGCATGGGCCAACCAGGTCGAGGAGGATTCGCGTCGGGTTGGCCGTAACTTCAAGGGCGGAGAAGGTCAACAAGAGGTCCACGCCTACTATGCTGTCGTCTCCGAGCTTCTCGCGCTCAGGGAACTGGGCGCGAAGCCCGATGAGAAGCTCAACGAGCGTCTGCTGAGCGCCTATACGGAGGCGCAGCCGTTTCTCACGAACGACTCTGGGGAAAATCATGACCGACACCGAGATTCGACACTTCCTCGTCGTCTACGACATCCCAGCGCGCCAGGCCAACGTCGATGACCGATTCGGATCGGACTACGGCGCTGCCTTGGAGGCTTACGCCGAGGCAGAGCAGCTCTACCGAGGTCGTGACGATGTCGAGGTCGTGCTCTTGGGCGCGGATTCCCTCGAGACGATCAAGAAGACACACTCAAGCTACTTCAGCACCCGCGAGGAGCGCTTCGAGCGCTTCTTCTCAGTGGCCGATCTCCTCGCAACGCTAAAGGGCTAGTCCCTACGCGGGCTTAAAACCGTGCCTGTCCGGTGCGGTCGAGCCTAAAGGCGAAGCTGCGGCGACCGCACAGACCGCCCTACCCAACCGCCCCAACCGCCCGAGCCCCCTCGCCCACGTACTTAGCCGTAGGCCGGATCAGCTTGGCCTCGCGCTTCTGCTCGAGCACGTGCGCGGACCAGCCGGCGACGCGCGCGCAGGTGAACATCGGCGTGAACAGGTCCGGCGGGACTTCGGCGAGGTCGAGCACGACGGCCGACCAGAACTCGACGTTGGTCGCGAGCACGCGGTCGGGCCGGCGCGCGTGCAGCTCCGCGAGCGCAGCCTTCTCCAGCGCCTCGGCCGCCTGAAAGCGCGGCGAGCCCAGTTCCGAGCAGGTGCGGCGCAGCACGCGCGCGCGTGGGTCTTCCGCACGGTAGATGCGGTGGCCGAAGCCCATCAGCCGCTCGCCGCGGTCGAGCGCGTCTGAGACCCAGCGCTCGGCGTCGCCGGTCTGTTCGACTTCATCGAGCATCTTCAGCACGCGCGAGGGCGCGCCGCCGTGCAGCGGGCCCGACAGCGCGCCGACCGCCGCGGACAGCGCGGCGGCGACGTCGGCGCCGGTCGAGGCGACCACGCGCGCGGTGAACGTCGACGCGTTCATGCCGTGCTCGGCCGCCGAGATCCAGTACGCGTCGATCGCCTTTACGTGGTCCGGGTTGGCCTCTCCGCGCCAGCGGATCAGGAAGCGCTCGGGGATCGTCCTGCCCTGATCGACCTCCGCCTGCGGCACGGGGGGCTGGCCCGTTTCGCGCGCCGACTGCGCTACGAACGACAGCGCCATCACGGATGCGCGCGCGAGGTTGTCGCGGGCCTCCTCGTCTGAGATGTCGATCAGCTGGCCGAACCCCCACTCCGGGGCGAGCATCGCGAGCGCCGATTGCACGTCGACGCGGGGGTCGCCGGAGCGTACGGTCAAGGCGTGCGGTTCGGCGGGGGACAGGCCGGGTTTGAGATGGCCGTCCACGAGCAGGCCCCAGACCTCCTCATAGGGGACCGCTCCGACCAGGTCCTCGATGTTGACGCCGCGATAGCGCAGCGCGCCACCCGCTTTGTCGGGCTCGGCTATTTCGGTGGCGAAGGCGACGACTCCTTCGAGGCCCGACTGGACCTCGGGATCGGCGGATTGACTGGGCGTGGACGATGGGGCGGCGGTGGTCTGGACCTCGCTCATGGCACTCGCTTTCTGAGCTGGATGCTTGACGGGTGAGCTGCCTTGTGGGCAGGGGTACATCGTCGCAGGAATGCTCGCGCGAGTAGGCTGCACCCGTGTCTGAGGAGAACCTGATGTTCCGCTCGGCGAGCGAGCTCGCCGGGATGGTTCGCGCCGGGGAGGTGTCCTCGCGGGAGCTCGTCGAATGCTCGCTGTCGCGGATCGAGGCGCTCGACCCGGCGGTGAACGCTTTCGTCGAGGTCGACGACGTCGGCGCGCTTGCGCTCGCCGCCCAGGTGCGCCCCGGCGACGAGCGCCCGTTCGCGGGTGTGCCGATCGCGATCAAGAACAACCGCGCCGTCAAGGACCTGCGCCTGACGCTGGGCTGCTCCTCGATGGAGCACTACGTCGTCCCTTACGACCACAACGTCACGCGCCGACTGCGCGCAGCCGGGTTCGTGATCGTGGGCACGACCACGCTGCCGGAGTACGGCATCCTGCCGGTCAGCGAGGCGCGCCTGTTCGGCCCGACGCGCAATCCCTGGGACCTCGAGCGCACCCCGGGTGGCTCCTCCGGGGGCTCGGCGGCGGCGGTGGCCGCCGGCATGGTGCCGGTCGCCCATGGCAACGACGGTGGTGGCTCGCTGCGGATCCCCGCCGCCTGCTGTGGCCTCGTCGGGTGCAAGCCCGCGCGGGGACGCATCTCGGTGGCGCCCGAGCGCGGCGACGGGCTGCTCGACGTCGACGGCGTGCTCACACGCACAGTCGCCGACACCGCCGCGATCCTCGACGTGCTCGCGGGCTATGAGCTTGGCGACGCGACCTGGGCGCCGCCGCCGGCAGAGCCGTTCGCGGCGGCAGCGCTGCGCTCACCCGAGAGGTTGCGGATCGCCGCGACGACGCTGCCGCCGATTCCCCACGCGCTGATCGAGCCGGTCTGCATCGACGCGGTGAGCGAGGCCGCGGATCTGCTGCGCTCGCTCGGGCACGAGGTCGAGGAGGTCGAGCCGCCGTGGCAGGCGAGCGGCCTGCAGGAGCTGTTCGGCGTCGTCTTCTCGATCCAGATCGCGCTCTCGATCGTCTCCTCCGGCATGATCGCCGGGCGCGAGCTGAAGCCGCAGGACATGGAGCCGATGAGCTGGGAGATCTTCGCGCTCGGCGGCCGGCTGAGCGCGATCGAGGGGGCGGGGGCGCTCACGCAGCTACAGCAGTTCTCGCGGCGCCTGGCCACGTTCCTCGAGCCTTATGACGCGCTGCTCACTCCGGCGCTGGCCGAGCGCCCGCTGCCGCTCGGCACGCTCGACACCGCGGCGCCCAAGCCGATGTCGACGTTCAGCCGCTCGGCTCTGTTCACTCCGTTCACCGCGATGTTCAACGCGGGCGGCGAGCCGGCGATCTCGCTGCCGCTGTTTCACGGCGAGGACCAGCTGCCGCTGGCGGTTCAGATCGTCGGGCGGCCCGCGGGCGAGGGAGCGCTGCTCGCGCTCGCCGCCCAGCTCGAAGCGGCGCTGCCTTGGGCCGGCAGGCGCGCGTCGGTCAGACCCTGAGTCGGGTCCGGAGGCTCGCCGTCGAGCACCAGCGGCTGAAGCACGCGGTCGGCGAGCAGCCCGAGCGAGCCGAGGTTCGCGAACCCCGGGCCCTGGCTGAGCGCGGCGAGCCCGGGGATGTGCAATCGCGGGCGCATCCCGTCGAGCTCGAGCGCCCGCCCGATCGCGACCTCGGCTCCGGCGGGCCGGTCCCAGACGGGGCCGGCACGGCGCTCGATCTCGGCGCGAGCCGCCGGCGGGAACAGGCCGCGCAGCTGCTCGAGCAGGTCGAAGCCCGTGCAGTTGACGAGGAAGTCGTAGCGCTCGCCGCAGAGGCCATCCGCCGAGCTGTAGCTCACGCTCAGCCCGTCCCCGTCGCCCGTCGCCCCCACGTGCATCACGCGGCCGGTGACGAACCGGCACTGCTCGTCGCCGGCGATGCGCGCGAGCGTGCCCGGGTCGAACACGCCCCGGTCGCAATGCCTGACGAAGTCGCGCCGCATGCGCTCCTCGAGCGCGCTCCAGGCGACCTCGTCGGGGTTCGAGAACACGCGGTTCTCGAGGAAGCTCTCGCCGCGGCTCATCGGCAGGGTCGGCGTGTAGACGGTCAGGCGCGTTTGGGGGCGGAACGAGCGCAGGAACGCGACACAGCTGAGCGCGCTCTCGCCGCCGCCGACGATCGCGATCTCGGAGTCCTCGCGCGCCGGGATCCGCGCGAGCTCCGAGCGCCTGCTGTCGCAGTGGAAGATCCTGTCCTTGACCGCGCTGTCGTGCGAGAGCGGACGGTGTACGCCGGGGCCGGTCAGCACGAGCGCGCGGCAGCCGTACCGTCGCGCCCCGGTGGGCTCTGAGACCTCGATCCTCCAGCGGTCCTCCGCGCGCGAGCGCTCTGCGCGGGCGAGCCCGTCGACGGCGGGGTCGTGGCGCCGGTCGCGGGTGAGACGTTCGCGCTCCCGTGCCTGCAGCGAGATCCGCGTCACGCGTCCGCTCACGTGCGTGATCCCGTTTGTCGCCTTTGCGAGCACCCACGTCAGATAGCGCCCGTACTCGCGGTGCTCGACCGGGGGGGAGCCGGCGTTCACCCAGCGGGCGTAGCCGCGGCCGTCGATCAGATATCGCTGCCAGGTGAACTCGGTGATCGCCTCGTCGACCGTCGCGCCCAGCTCGCCGAGCAGCTCGTGGCTCTGATACGGGAAGCCGACGTCCTTGATCGGCGGGATCGCGAGCGGCTCTTCGCCGGAGGTCATGCCGTTGCGCCCCGACCACGACGCGGCCCGTTCGGTCGCCTCGATGATCGTCAGCCGGATCGGTTGCTCGCGCGCGCGCGCGGCGAGGCCGTTCAGCACGTGCACCTTCGCGGCGATCGCCGCCGCCTTGGCCCCGGCGCCGACGATCAGCAGGTCGGCGTCCTCGTCCCCGCCCGTCATCGTGCCTCCCCTGTGCTCGCCGTCGCGGGCGCGCGGCGGCGGCCGGTCACGACCGCGAGCGCGCGGCCGCCCGGCGCGAACGCGATCGAGCTGCGCGTCACGCGCTCGGAGGTCGCGAGCTGCGGCCGCAGCTCGACCTCGCTTAGGACCGTGTGCACGACCCGCTTCATCTCCATCGTCGCGAAGCTCGCGGCCAGGCAGCGGCGCGAGCCGCCGCCGAACGGGATCCAGGTGTACGTGCCCGCGGGCTTGCCCACGAACCGCTCGGGCACGAACGCGCGAGGGTTTGGATAGACCTCGGCGCGGCGGTGCATCAGGTAGACGCACGGCGCGACCGTGACCCCCGCCGGGATCTGATGGCCCCCGAGCTCGAGCGGCGCGAGCAGCCGCCGTGCGACGACCGCGACCGGGGGGCACAGCCGCATCGCCTCGCGCACGACCGCGTCCAGGTAGACGTCTGCCTCGCCTTCGCTTACCTCACGGCGCAGCCGCTCGAGCTTGTCCGGGTGGCGCAGCAGGCGCTCGAACGTCCACGCCAGCGAGGTCGACGTGGGGCCGTCGAGCAGCAGCGTGATCGTTTCGTCGCACAGGTCGCGCTCGCTCAGGGGCGAGCCGTCCTCGTAGCGCGC
Source organism: uncultured Solirubrobacterales bacterium (assembly GCA_963784875.1). GTDB lineage: Bacteria > Actinomycetota > Thermoleophilia > Solirubrobacterales > Solirubrobacteraceae > Palsa-744. The sequence goes on along the minus strand of CAWATE010000001.1, from coordinate 183,856 downwards.
GCTTTCGAGCAGCGCGAGCACGTCGTCTCGCTCGCCCTCCCCGTGAGCCCCGCGCTCGAGGTCGCCTGACCACGCGCCCGGGCAAGCGTTGGCGCTCTCGCGCGCGGCCCGTGCCTCGCGGCGGCGGCGCACCTCGGCGAGCACCGTGCTCGCCATCGCCTGTCGCGTGGTCTGAAAGCTCGGGTCGCGCGCCATCGCGTGGGCGCCGAGCACGGCCGATATGGACGACAGGGACGCGAGGCGGCCAGGATCGTTCAGCCACGCGGTCAGCGCCACCAGCAGCTCGCGCAGCCGTCGCACGTGCTCGCTGTCGACCGAGCCGAAGACGACGTGCAGGATCACCTCGAGCGTGATCGATTGCATCCGCGGCCACAGCTCGAACGGCTCGCCGACCGGCCAGCTGTCGAGCTCGCGCCGCGTGATCGCGCTCATCGTCTCCGCGTAGGAGTCCATCCGCCGGCCGTGGAACGGCGCGAGCATCAGCTTGCGACGGGGCATGTGCTCGGGCTCCTCGAGCAGCATCACCGAGCGGCGGCCGAGCAATGGGCCGAGCAGGGGGTTCGCTTCGCTAACGCCGAGCGTGTCAGGGTCGGCGGTGAACACGCGCTTTACGTCCCGCGGGTCGCACACGACCACCCACGTCTCTCCGCGCGCGAGGTGCAGGGTGAAAGTGTCACCGAAATGTCTCTGACATCTCTCCATAAACGCAAGCGGCCGGCGCGACCAGCCGATCGCCTGCATGAAGCTGGGCATGCGCGGACCGGGCGGCAGTCCCGCGGCGGCCGGGCCGGGGGGGTGTGGGCCGGGGCGGTGTGGGCCTGAGGAAGGCCGCTCAGGCGCCGGCTCCGCGACGGTAGGCATCCGCGCAAGATTGTCCTGTTCGAGGCTCATGTCTCTCACTTCACACTTTCCAGTTTGTCTCTCTCTTGCACCCGTCCGGGCGATCTAGCTTGTTGAAGCGGTTTTCTGCCTCTGGCAAGCGCTTTTCACCATCGAATGCGGGCTTGCAGTGCGATAATAACTGATAGGTTCGTCCGGTCGGATCGAATTTCACATACCCGCTTCAGAGTGTCCGTGGAGGGCATGAGCAGGCGGTTCCCTGACGAGCACCAGTGCCTTAATCGGTTAAAGGACCGGCCTTAAACGCCGTTGATCCGGGTTCGAGCCCCGGCTGGTGCATGGGTTGCCAGGACCCATTTTTCACCTGCTCATGACCGCAAATCTTTTTGACTACTTCGAGGAAGCTCCCGCGCTCGCGCTGACGCCGGGGCGCTGGGCGGCGCGCGCGCCGCGCCGCCCGCACCGCGCCTTCGACCTGAAGCTCGTGCCGCGCGCGCCCGCTTGGTGGGAGGACGCGGACTCGCTGACCGCGCTGCGCCAGATCGAGCGCGAGCCGTGGGTCAGCGCGGTCAAGAGCGGTGAGGGCGGGGTCGAGCTGCGGCTGGACGACGAGTGGGTCGAGACCACCGGGGCGAGCCTCGAGGCCGGCGGCAGCGTCGAGGCGACGCTGTCAGATCTCGTGCAGGGCGAGCGCTACTCGGTGCAGTTCTGGGACGCGAACGCGACCAAGGCGCTGCACGTCGGGCATCTGCGCAATCTCGCGATCGGCAACGCGCTCGCCGCCGCGCTCGCGCAGGCCGGCGCGCAGGTCGAGCGCCGTTCGCTGATCTCAGACGCCGGGCGTAGTATGGGCGAGGCGATGGCGGGGGTGATGCGCAGCGGCCGCCAGGAGCGCTCGTGGGGGGACGGCGACGAGAAGAGCGATCACTTCGTCGGTGTTTGCTACGCGGACTACGTCGCCGCCGCCGGGTCGTTCGGCGGGCCGGGCGCGGAGCGCCCGGAGGACTCGCTCACGCGCGAGCTGACGCTGCGCGGCGACGTGGCGGACGAGCTGCTCAAACGGGTGCTTGGGGGCGAACCGGAGGCGCTCGAGCTCTGGTACAAGACGCGCGCGTGGGTGATCGCCGGCCAGCGCAAGACGCTTGCGCGGCTCGGGATCGCGTTCGATCGGGTGTTCTTCGAGTCGGATTTCCTCTCAGACGCGGCCGAGCTGACGCGGGCCGGACTGCGCAGCGGGAAGCTGCGCCGACGGGGAGACGGGGTGGTGGTCTACGCTACGGACCTGCAGAACTTCGAGGAGTTCCCGCTCGTGCGCGCCGACGGCCTACCGACCCAGCACATGCGCGCGCTCGCCTATTGGATGGCGGCGCCCGAGCTGGGCGAGATGACCTCGATGCAGGTGTGCGGCACCGAGTGGGTCTCGCACGTCACCTGCCGGCGGCAGCTGATGGACGAGCTGCTGCCCTCCGACAACGGCGGGATGCATCCGACGCACGACATTTTCAACGGGATGGTCTCCGCGCAGAAGCGCGCGGTCGCCTCGAGCGAAGGCGGCCTGCTGATCGACGATCTGACCGACTGGATCGACGCGCAGCTCAAAGACGATTCTGAGCGCCGCGAGGTCCGTCGCGCGCATCCCCGCCCGGAACGGATCGCGGCGCAGGTCGCGCTCGGCTGGTTCTTGCCCCATCCGGTCGCGCCCGCGATCGACTTCGACATCGACCGGCTGCTGCGCGCGGAGGAGAGCCTCGGCTGGGATCTCGTTTGCGCGCGCGCGCGACACAGCTCCGGATCAGGCAAGCGGCGCCGCGGGCGTCCGGTGGACGATCCCGCTTACCGGTTCGCGGTGGTGCAGTCGGAGCTCTACCGGCGGTATCTGCGCCTCGCGGTGCAGCGCCTCGACGTGCGTCCGCTCGCGCACTATCTGAAGCATCTCGCGCGGTGGCAGCTCGAGCGCGATCACGGCGAGCATGTCGAGCGGGTCGTGCACACGCTGCTCGATCGCGCCGCGCGCGGCTTGGGGTTGGAGACGGCTGTATGACCTGCGTGCCCATATGGGCGTGTGACGCTCCGAGGAAGACGACATGACGACGCTGCTGGTGGACAACTACGACTCCTACACGTACAACGTGTTTCACCTGCTCGCGGGGGTGCGCGGGGAGGAGCCGATCGTGGTGCACAACGACATGGTCACGTGGCGGGCGCTGTCGCGGTGGGATTTTGACGCGATCGTGCTGTCGCCGGGGCCTGGGCATCCGCGGCGCTGGCACGACTTCGGCGTGTGCGCGGACATCTTGCGCTTCAGCCAGGTGCCGGTGCTGGGGGTGTGTCTCGGTCATCAGGGGCTGGGGCAGGTGCTCGACGGGCTGGTGGAGACCGCGCCGGTGGCGATGCACGGGCGTTTGAGCCGGGTGAAGCACGTCGGCGAGGGGTTGTTCGCGCAGATTCCGCAGGACTTCTCGGTCGTGCGCTACCACTCGCTCGCGGTCTCGGGGGCGCTCGGGCCAGACGGTCGCGTGACGGCGTGGACGGAGGACGGGGTGGTGATGGGGATCGAGCACCGCACGCGGCCGCTGTGGGGGGTGCAGTTCCACCCGGAGTCGATCGCGACCGAGCACGGCCGGCGGCTGGCCGAGAACTTCTATGAGCTGGCGGACCGTCACATGCGCGCGCGAGCGAGCTCCTCGCGCGGGATGCCGCTGCCGTCGCGCAGCCCGCGCGCGCCCGGCGTCACCCCGCGCCGCGCCCCTGCTTCGGCCGCCGGCCCGCATGTCTCCTCGTCCGGCTCGCGTAGCGGGCAGCTCCCCGGCCCGGCCGGCGAGGCGAAAGAGCTCCAGCTGCACATGCGTACGGTTGCGGGGGAGCCGTCGACAGAGCTGCTGTTCGCGCGGTTGTTCGGGGAGGAGCGGTTCGCGTTCTGGCTGGATAGCGCTGACGCGCCGTCGCCGCTCGGTCGCCGCTCGTTCCTCGGCACGAGTGGCGGCAGCGAGCGCTGTGTCCTCTCCTATGGCGTGCACGACGGGGTGGTGCGCGCGGAACGGGGGAGCGGGAGCACGGAGGAGCGGGGATCGATCTTCGACGTGCTCGACGGCGAGCTGACGGAACGCAGGTTGCGGCTGGGAGCGGGCGTGCCCGACGGGTTGCTGGGCGGGTTCGTCGGCTATCTCGGGTACGAGTGCAAGGCGGACTGCGGCTCTCCGAACACGCATCGCTCGGATCTGCCCGACGCGGTGATGATGTTCGCAAACCGGCTCGTCGCGGTCGATCACGTGCGCGGCGAGACGCATCTGCTCGCGATCTGCGGCGCGGAGCCGGAAGCGGAGGTCGAGGGCTGGCTGGACGGCGCCGAGCGGGCGGTGCGCGAGCTGCTCGAGGTCGTGCCCGAGCCCGTGGAGCCGCTCGCCTCCTCAGATGCGCCCCCGGTGAGCTTTCGCTGCGGGCGCGGGCGCGAGCAGTACATAGCCGACATCGCCCGCTGCCAGGCGGCGCTCGCCGCGGGGGAGTCGTATGAGATCTGCCTGACCGACCAGATCTCGACAGACGCGAGCCCGGACCCGTTCGAGCTCTACCGGCTGCTTCGCCGTGCGAACCCGGCGCCGTTCGCGGCGTATCTGAAGCTCGGCGAGCTCTCGGTGGTCAGCTCCTCGCCGGAGCGGTTCCTGTCGGTCGACCGCGACCGCCGTGTCGAGGCCCGCCCGATCAAGGGGACCGCGCCGCGCGCGGCGGACCCGGTGCAGGACGCGGCGCGCCGCGACGAGTTGCTGGGCGACGAAAAGACCTATGCGGAGCATTTGATGATCGTCGACCTGTTGCGCAACGACCTCGGACGCGTGTGCGAGGTCGACAGCGTGCACGTGCCGCAGCTGATGGTCGTCGAGCCATATGCGACCGTGCATCAGCTCGTCTCGACGATCGCCGGGCAGCTCGAGGCCGGGCGGCGGCCGGTGGAGTGCGTGCGCGCGTGCTTTCCCGGCGGGTCGATGACGGGCGCGCCGAAGCTGCGCACGATGGAGATCATCGACGACGTCGAGCGCGAGGCCCGCGGCGTGTATTCGGGCGCGCTCGGCTGGTTCGGGCTCGACGGCGCGGTCGACCTGTCGATCGTGATCCGCACGATCGTGTTGCGGGCGGGTGGGGACGGCAACAACACCACGATCGGCGCGGGTGGTGCGATCGTCATGCAGTCCGACGCGGAGGAGGAGTTCGACGAGCTGCTGCTGAAGGCGCGCGCGCCGATGGCGGCGATCGCGCGGGCGGTCACCGGGCGCGACGGGCCGGACGCGTGGACGCTCGAGCTGGAGCCCGCGGCGGCGGGGATCTCGAGGGCGGCGGCGTGAGCGAGGCGAACGGCGGTGAGCGCGCTGTGGGCGAGTCCGTGCCCGGCGAGCGCGCGGCGCCGTCTTCCGCGCCGAGGTGGCGCGTGCGCGCGGCCGTGGGCGCGGACACGAGCGCGATCGCCGGGGCCGTGCACCAGCTGCTGCGCGAGCTCGGCGGCACGCCGCCGCCATTGATCGAGATGGAAAGGACGGTGCGCGCGCTGATCGGCGATCCCACCGCGGGGGCGCTGCTCGTGGCCGAGGAGCGCGGCGCCGGCGCCGGCGGTGGGGCCGAGGAGCACGGCGCCGGCGGTGGGGCCGGGGAGAACGGCGCGATCGTGGGCGTGCTCGGGGCGAGCTGGCAGACCGCGATCCACGTGCCCGGCCGCTACGCGCTGATCCAGGACCTGTGGGTCGCGTCTTCGCACCGCGGGCAGGCGATCGGGGGCGCGCTGATCGACGCGCTGTTAGCGCTCGCGCGCGAGCAGGCGATGGCGCGCGTCGAGGTGGGGCTGCCGCGCGAGAGCTTCGCCGCGATCCGCGCCACCGAAACGTTCTATCTCAACAACGGCTTCGCGCCGCTCGGCGCTCGGATGCGGCGGCTGCTGTCATGAGCGACGGCGCGCGGCTGCTGATGATCGAGCAGCGCGAGCGCGGCGGCGCGGTGCCGTGGATCCTCGACGCGCGCGGGCGCAGGACCCGCGGCCACGACGACGGCCGGCGGATGTCCGAGGTGCGCGCGGGCCTGCTGCGCCACGGCGGCGTGACGGCGCGCATGGCCGACGCGAGCCCGGCGGAGGTCGAGCGGGTCCTGCGGCGGCTGCACGAGCCGGTCTACCTCGACGCGCTCGAGCGCGTCCGCGGCGCGGAGCCCGTGCTCATGGCGGAGCTCGCGCAGCCGGGGCTCGCCCCGGACACGCCCGTCTGCGCGCAGGCGGTCGCGACCGCGCGCGAGGGGGTCGGCGCGGCGATCGCGGCCGCGCGGGGGATCGTCGCGGGGGCGCGCTTCAGCTATGCGCTGTGCCGCCCGCCCGGCCACCACGCCGGCCCCGGCTGGCTCGGCGGCTACTGCTACCTGAACAACGCGGCGGCGGCCGCGCAGACGCTGCACGACGGCGGCATCGCCCGGGTGGGGATCCTCGACCTCGATCTGCACTACCCGAACGGCACGGCGGCGCTGCTCGAGCGGATCGGCGCAACGACGCTCCACTCCCTGCACGGCGCGACCGGCGCGAACCTGCCGTGGGCGCGGGTGCGCGCGCGCAGCGAGCGCGAGCACCTGGTCATGTTCAGGTCTTCGCCGTCAGCGGAGACCTACCTGGAGGCGGTCGCCGCCTGCACCGACACCCTCGCGTCCTCCGCCGACGCGATCGTGCTGTCGCTCGGTTACGACCTCGTGGCGGACGACCCGCACGGCTCGTGGCGCTTCGACGCGTCGATCTTCGCTCGGATCGGGCGGCTGCTCGCGTGTACGGGGCTGCCGGTGTGCGTCGTGCAGGAGGGCGGCTACGCGCTGTCCTCGCTGGCGAGCTGCAGCCAGGCGTTCGCCGCCGGGCTGCTCGACGAAGGGCTGCTCGACGGAGGCGCGCGATGAGCGGTCTCGAGCCGTTCCGCCGCCGTCTCGACGAGATCGACGAGGAGATCGCGAGCCTGCTCGGCGAGCGCTTTCAGATCTGCCGCGAGATCGCGCGCTACAAGCAGTGCCACGCGATCCCGATGATGCAGCCCGACCGCGTCGCCGCGGTGCGCGCGCGCTATCTCGGCCGCGGCGCCGAGGTCGAGCTGCCGGGCGACTTCACCGCCGCGCTGTTCGAGCTGCTGATCGACGCGACCTGCCGGATGGAGGACGAGCTGATCGCCACGGGGGGTAGCCGGTGAGCGTGCCGCGGTTCATCACGCTCGGGCCGTCGGGCACGTGCCACGAGAACGCGCTCTTGCACTACCTCGAGTTCCAGGGGATCGAGCGCTTCGAGGTCGTGCTTGCCGACGATCTGCTCGGCGCGATCTCCCAGGTGCGCGAGCGCGAGGACACGTTCCTCGTGCAGTGCAGCGCGCACGTCCAGGTCCATCTCGTGACCGAGATCCACCACACGGAGGTGTTCGTGATCGACTCGTTTCTGTATCCCACCAAGGAGCTCGCGCTGCTCGTGCGCTCAGACGTCGAGCGTCCCGCGAGCCTCGGGATCGTCTCCGCCACGCGCGGCTATCTCGACCTGTCGCGCTTTGAGACGATCGTCGACGAGCCGTCAAAGCCGGTCGTCGCGCGGCACCTGCTCGCGGGCGCCTACGACGCGGGCCTCACGCACCTGCACCACGCGCGCGAAAACCCCGGCGCACTGCGCGTGCAGGAGGTCTACGGGGCGGTCGACACGACCTGGGTCGTCTACGGTCCGCGCAAGCGCTTTCGGGGCGACGTGATCGGGCAGCGCAACCCGTGGCTGTTCGAGCAGGCGAGAGCGGCATGAGTCGCCCTGCACGCCCAACGAAGGGCTCTCCGCGCGCAACGAAGGGCTCTCCACGCGCCACGAAGCCCCCTCCGCGCGCCACGGCCGTTCGAGCGGACAAGCGTGGCATCAAGCGCCCGCCGCTGCCCCTCGTAGCGCTCGCGCTCGTGGTCGTCGTGGCGGTGGCCGTCGGCGCCGTCGTGCTCGCGCAGGGCTCCGGCCCGACCGACCGCTCCTACACGCTGGACGGCTCGGGCTACCCGAACGGCGACACGTCGAACACGCGCTACACGACCGGCCCGATCACGGCCGCGAACGTGTCGAGGCTGCAGACCGCGTGGACGCTGCCGCTGACGGCGAAAAGCGAGTACGGCAGCTACTCCTCCGCGCCGGTCGTCGCAAACGGCGTGGTCTACTCGCAGGACCTCGACTCCAACGTGCAGGCGATCTCGCTGAAGACCGGCAAGGCGATCTGGACGAAGAAGTTCGAATCGCCCGACCAGGGGCCGAACGGCCTGGTCGTCGCGGGCGGGCGGGTGTACGGGGCGACGACGACCACGGCGTTCTCCCTCGATGAGAAGACGGGCGCACAGATCTGGGCGGCCGAACTGGTGCGCAACGTTCACGAAGGCATCGACATGGCGCCCGGCTATCACAACGGGATCGTGTACGTCTCGACTGTGCCGGGCAACACGAAGGAGTTCTACAAGGGCGAAGGCGTCGGTGTGCTGTGGGCGCTGGAAGCGAGGACCGGCGCGCAGCTGTGGCATTTCGACACCGTGCCGCAGAGCCTGTGGTCGAGCGAAAACGTGTCCATCAACTCGGGCGGCGGGCTGTGGTACGCGCCCGCGTTCGACGAACACGGCTCGATGTACATCGGCACCGGCAACCCCGGGCCGTTCCCGGGGACGAACGAACGCCCGTGGGGGTCGAGCCGGCCGGGGCCGGATCTGTACACGGACTCGGTCGTCAAGCTGAACGCGAGCACGGGCAAGCTGCAGTGGTACTACCAGCTGACCCCGCACGACCTGTACGACCACGACCTGCAGGACCCGCCGATCCTCGCGCGCATCGGCGGCCGCCAGGTCGTGCTCGCGGCTGGCAAGGGCGGCTTCGTGCTGGCGCTCGACGCGCACAGCGGCAAGCTGCTGTGGAAGCGCGCGGTCGGGATTCACAACGGCCACGACGAAGACAACCTGTACGCGATGAAACATGAATACTCGCGGCTGAGCACGCCCGAGACGGTCTACCCGGGGGAGCTGGGCGGCGTGATCGCGCCGATGGCGACGAACGGTCAGACCGTGTTCGTGCCGGTCGTAAACCACTCGGTGACGATCGCCGCGCAGGGCGAAACCCAGGAAAACGGCCCGATCACGGGCGAGCTGGTCGCGCTCGACACCGCGACCGGGAACGTGAAGTGGGATCGCAAGCTGCCATCGGCGGCGTTCGGCGCGGCGACGGCGGTCAACGACGTCGTGTTCACGACCGACTTCGAAGGCGACCTGTTCGCGTTTGAGGCGAACACCGGCAACCCCGTCTGGGAATCGAAGCTGCCGGCGGGCGCCAACACGGGCGTGGCGGTGTCCGGCAACACGCTGATCGCACCGGCGGGGCTCCCCGAGGGCGCGGGTCAGCAGGCGGCGCTGGTCGCATACCGCCTTCCCTGAGCCCCCTGGCGCGGCGCCCAGCCGGTTCCGGAACCCTCAGGTCGCCGGCGCGAGCCCGAGCACCGTGGCCATCGGCCGCGGTGCTACCCCAAGGCTTTCGGCGTCGGCGGCGCCGCGGGAGGCGATCATCGAGCTCTCCATCAGCTCGGCCTCATCCCAGGTCGCGAACGCGCGCTCTTTGCGGAGCGCCTCGAGCAGGCGCAGCGTGCGTGAGACGATCGGGGTGGGGATGTGGATCAACGGTCGTCGGCGGCCGTCGAGCGCGCGCAGCACGGTGCGCACGATCTCGTTGTGGCTGAGCGTCTCGGGGCCGGCAAGCTCGTAGCGCGTGTCCGCCTTGCTGTCGGGTGCGCGCAGGGCGGCGAGCACGCAGCCGGCGACGTCCTCGGCCCAGATCGGCTGGTAGACGGCGCGCCCGCGCCCGGAGACGGGCGTGAGCGGCAGCGGCGCCAGGCGCTGTAGGCGCGTGAGCCAGCGGTCGTCGGGGGCGTAGACGACCGAGGGGGCGAAGATCGTCGCGTCGAGGGCGGACTCGCGCACGGCGCGCTCGGCGAGCGCCTTGGCGCGGAAGAAGCGGGCGCGGTGGTGGCTGGAGGCCCCGAGCGCGGAGAAGAACACGAAGCGGCTCGCGCCCGCGTGCTCGGCGGCCCGCACGAGCCGCCAGGTGGCGATGCAGTTGAGCTCCTCGATCGAGGCCTTCGGCTGGTCGCGGATTGCGGCGGCGAGGTGCACAACCGTGTCGACGCCGCGCAGCGCGTTGCGAAACGAGGGCGGGTCGGCGAGGTCGCCGAGCGCGATCTGCACGCGTACGCGCTCGGAGCCGAGGCGCCGCGGGTCGCGCACGAGGCAGCGCACCTCGACGCCCTCGGCCAGCAGCCGGGGCAGCAGTGCGGAGCCGATCGGGCCGGTGGCGCCGGTTAGCAGCAGCATCGTTCGTACAATATGCCCTCCCGTGAGAAGCGGAGCCCCGCAAAACCGACCAGAAAGAAGCGAATGGCCTACGTGATCGCAGAGCCGTGCATCGGCACGAAGGACAACTCCTGTGTCGAGGTGTGCCCGGTGGACTGCATCCACCCGACCCCCGAGGAGCCCGGGTACGACGCCGCCGAGATGCTCTACATCGACCCCGAGGAGTGCATCGACTGCGACGCCTGCGTCGAGGCCTGCCCGGTCGACGCGTGCTTCGCCGAGGACCAGCTCCCGGACGAGTGGCAGAAGTACACGCAGATCAACGCCGAGTACTTCGCCAACAGCCGGTAGGCGGCCCCCGCCGAGGGGGTGGAGGCCCCCGGCGGGGGGTCAGAAACAATTTGCCGAATGGCTCGTAGAGTCTCTACTCTTGGGATAGGCTCCCGACCTGATCGGGATGCCTTATCGACGAGCTGAAAACAACTTGCCGACCGGCCGCGCCCGGCGGAGTGTGGGGATGGCCGCGAGCAGCCCGCGCCGTGCACGCAAACGACGTGCACGTGCGCGGCTCTCGCGCGTCTCGGCGGTCGGGGTGACGATCGCAGCGGGCGCGCTCGCCGGCTGCGGCAGCGGGACGGTGGCGTCGAGCACCACGGCGACCACACGCAGCTTGGAAGTCACGAGCCCCGCTCTGACTGCCCGGCAGGCGCTGCCGGCGCTGTACACGTGCTCCGGGCGGAACATCCTCCCGCCGCTCAAATTCGGCAAGATCCCGGCGAGCACGGCGGAACTCGCGCTGTTCCTGCTCGACCTGGGCCACACCGAATCCACCGGTGGAGGCGCGCTCCAGGCCAAGCTGAAGGTCGCCTGGGCGGTCCACGGGCTGAAGCCGACGCTCACCGGGGTGGCCGCTGGGAAGCTGCCACGGGAAGCGATCGCGGGCCATCAGCGTTACTCGGTCTGCCCCCCCAAGGGCAGCACGGGGCAGTACATGTTCCGTCTGTACGCGCTCCCCCGCCCCGTCTCGATCCCGCGGGGTCTGAACGACCTCGAAGCCTTTCGGAAAATCAACCGCTCCAGCTCGGCGGTCGGGTATTTCCTGTCGACCTACACGCGCGGCTGAGCATCCGGCAGCGGTGCGCTGAGGCGCTCGGCGGTGGCGTTGCAAGGCGTCTCAGTTGTAGTAGCGCGCGACGAGCTGTAGCTGGCTGAAGATGTCGTGCGCGAAGGCCAGCACGACGATCAGCGTGCCGAGGACCGGGCCCCAGCGCCGTCCGCCGCCGCGCGCGGCGAGGGCGAGCAGCGCGCCGAGCAGCGGCAGGAGTGGCAGCAGGTAGCGGGCCTCTCCGTAGGAGGCGCCGAATTCGGGGAATTCGCGGTAGGAGGAGACCCCCAGCAGCAGCAGCAGCCCGGCGGCGATCGTTGCGTAGACGCCGAGCTCGGTAGCGCGCCGGCGCAGCGCCAGGCGGCTCGTGAGCAGCGTGCGCAGGCAGAAGCCCGCGATCACGGCCGCTGGGATCAGCGCGAGGTTGTAGACCCAGGTGGGGAAGGTCGTGTCGAGCCAGCCGTACAGCCCGACGTAGCCGTTGAACCAGATCTGGCGGGGGGCGAACACGAAGAAGTCGCGTGGCATGAGCGGCAGCCGGGGCAGGTAGAGCTGCCAGATGTAGGCGAGCTCCTGCGGCAGCGTCCCGTGCGAGCCGATCGCCGCAATGTGGACGCCGATCGCCCGGCCGAGCGGGGGGCGGTGCGCGAGCATGTTGACGAGCACGGTCGCGAGCACCGGGACGGCGATCGCCGCGAGCGCGAGCGCGAGCGATCCGGCGGCGCGCCGTCGCGAGCCGTTCGCGCTCGCGCGCCGCGCCAGCACGGCCAGGCCGAGGAGCGCCCCGGGCGTAGGGCCGATGAAGTTGAGCTTGGTGGCGAGGCCGGCGCCCATCAGCGCTCCGATCGCGAGCGCGAGGCGTGGCGTGAGGCCGCGCCTGAACCCGCGCGCCAGGCAGTAGAAGAGCGCCGCGGAGAGCGCGAACAGCAGCCCGTCTGGGTTGACTGCTCCCGACATGAACCCGAGCAGCGGAACGAGCGCGACACCGAGCGCGCCGACGGTCCACGCCCACGCGACACCCGGCAACGTCTCGCGGACGAACAGGAAGACGAACATCGCGACGATCCCCGCCAACAGCGCGGAGAGCAGCCGCATCAGCGCCAGGCGTTCGAGCACCGTGCCGCCCACGGACAGGGGGATCGCCTCCAGCGCGTAATACAGCGGCGGCTCGCCGGTGGCGAGGCCGCCACCGATGTCCGCCGCCCGCCGCGGCAGGCGCTCGGCCTGGACCGACTCGGCCTGCAGCCGCCGCTGTTCGGCGAGCGAGAAGATCGAGTGCTTCTCCGGCTGCAGGAAGACTTCATACTGGCGCAGGTCTCTGACGGCGATGTCCTCCGCCGCGGAGTACCCCTTTTCGCTGGAGGGGGGCAGCCCGCCGATGGCGAGGTGTTCGGCGTAGGCGTAGTGGTCGGTCTCGTCCGGGACCTCGAAGGGAGGGGTGAGGATCGACCATGTCACGGCGCTGAGCGCGGCGACGAACGCGCAGGCCCAGGCGGCCGTGGGAACCCGCTCGCGCGCGCTGCGCGCGAGCGACAGCACCCGCCACACCGTGAGCCCGAGCGCGGCGCCCATCAGGATCAGCGCCAGCAGCGCGACCCACGTGCCCGCCCAGGCGCGGCCGAGGCCTAGGTGGCGCGCGGTCGCGAGCGCGAGCGACCACCACGAGCGCACGCCCGGCCGCAGGTATTCGATCCGCATCCGGCCGACCAGCACCTGCCCCGTGCCCGTGACCGCGGCGGTCGTCCGGGGCGCGCGTTGGCCGGCGAGCTCGAGGGTTTCGTTGCTGAGATTGAAGGCGAGGCAGACCTTTGCGCCGGCGACCGTACGGGCGACGCGTTTGACCGGCACGGTCACGGCGTTGGCGGTCCAGCCGGCGCCGCGCACGCCCGCGGTGAGGAGCCGCCCTTCCGCGAACGCCTGCACCTTGATCCGCGGGCCGATCAGGGCTTTCAGCGAGAAGCGTATCGCGGTCGTCCCGCGCGGCAGCGTCTCGCCCGCTTGGCAGACGCTCGAGCTGTGCTCGGTGCCGGTCAGTTCCGTGGCCAACGGGACGTGAGGTCCCGGCGCGACCGTGGCGGGAGAGCCCGACAGCGTGAGGAGCAGGGCGACGGCGCTCAGCGCGAGCCCCGCCGCGAGCGCGACGCGCACGTCGCGGATCATTCGCGGCGCAGCCCGAGAATGCTGAGCAGGAAGGAGGAGAAGACGATCTGGATGCCGAGGACGAGCAGCGTGGCGGCGAGGATCGCGACCCGCTCCTGGGCAAGCGAGCCGAGGCCGCGGCCGATCCAGTCGAGCACGACGACGGCGACCAGCGCGAGCCCCGCCAGCGCGATTGCGCCGCCGAGCAGCAGGCCGTGCTCGAGCCGTAGCCGTGCGCGCATGCGGTCGAACCAGGCGTCGCGCTCGCCCATGAAGTAGGTCGCGTAGGCGTGCGCGCAGAGCCCGAGGGAGACGACCTGCGCGCCGACGATCAAAAGCAGCGAGCCGCCGATCAGCGTGTGCAGGTCCCAGCTGCGCCCGAGGACGTCGATATGGGCGAGCACCGTCAGCGAGATCAGCGAGCCGAGCAGCGCCATCAGCGCGCCGGGCAGGATGAACAGGTGGTTGGGGGCGTGCAGCAGCAGGAAGCGCAGGTGGCGCCAGCCGTCGCGGAAGCTCGAGAGCTTCGACTCGCCGCCGCGGGGGTGGTACTCGATCGGGAGCTGGCGGATCTCGAGCTTGGCCTTGGCTGCGCGGATGACCATCTCGGAGGCGAACTCCATCCCGGTCGTGCGCAGGTCGAGCTGCTCGAGGCGGTCGCGGCGGAAGGCGCGCATGCCGCAGTGCGCGTCGCTGACTCCCGTGTGGAAGAGCAGGTTCAGCAGGCCGGACAGCAGGGGGTTGCCGATGTAGCGGTGGTGCCAGGGCATTGCGCCGGGGTGGATGTTGTCCATGCGGTCGCCGACGATCATGTCTGCGCCGTCCTCGAGCTCCGCGAGGAAGCGGGGAATCTCGGCGAAGTCGTAGGTGAGGTCGGCGTCGGCCATCACGATGTAGGTCCCGCGCGCGGCTGCGAACCCGGCCAGGTAGGCGCTGCCGTAGCCGCGCCGGGCCTCGTGCACGACGTGCGCGCCGGCGCGTGCTGCCAGCTCGGCGCTGCCGTCGAGGGAGCCGTTGTCGGCGACGATCACCTCACCGGGAATCCCGTTCAGCGCCATCGTTTCGAGCGCCAGCGCAACGCAGCGCTCGATGGACTCGGCCTCGTCGAGGCAGGGGATCACGACCGAGATCAGGCGCTGGGGGTGGGCCGGCTCGACAGGAACGGCTTCGACGCTTGGTGTGGAGATGCGCATCTGGGAAGAGAAAGATGGCGGTTGCGCGGCCAATTGCAACGCGGCGGCGAAAAAGGGGGCAAAACAACCCGCACGGCGCCGGGCGGTGTTTCTGACGCTGGGTGTGGGTGGTGTGTCTGACTTTGGTTTTGTGATTGTCCGGGTTTGGATTATCGGTGTTTGCGGGTTGGATTGGCGTGGTTTGATGGGTGGTGGCTGGGGTTTTGGGTGGTGTGTTTGTGGGGGTTGTTGACAGGGGTGGGGTTGGTGCTGATAGTGGGTGGTGCTGCTCCGGTTTGGGGTCGGTGTTTGTTGGCCGGTCGCGCGTTGGGGTGGTGTTAAGGGCGTCGATCTTGGCTGTGTCCAAGGGTTTTTCTTTTGGGTTTGGTCGTTTGGCGCTGTGATGAGTAGCCTCGATGTTGGGGCAAAGGAGATGTGTTGATGTTTAGAGCGAGATCGTTGGTGTTGGGTTTGGTCGCTGCGCTGTCGGCTGTCGCGCTGTTGGCGTCGTCGGCGTCCGCGAAAATAAGCTTCGAATGGAAAGTCAATGGGAAAGCGTTGGCGGCGGGTGAACAGCGGACCTTCACTGCGAGCGCGGAGAGCACGTTCGACCTGAAAGGGACCGTGGCGGGCTCAAAAACATTACTCTTAAGTAATACGTTTAAAGTCGCACCTGGAGCAAAGATCTTTGGAGGTAAGCCAGGTACCAACGAAGAGATAGTAGAATTTACAAATGTCACGGTCGACCAGCCGGCTAACTGCGAAGTCGAGTCATTATTTGAAGGGAAAGTCACTCCTGTGGGCACGGTTAAGACGCAGGCTCTTAAAACGGAAATAGTCGAAGGCCAGACGAGCCAGCAGCCTTTGATTCTCTTTACACCCAAAACGGGTACGGCATTTGCCGAACTTCGGTTCTTAGGCGCGAACTGTATCGTCAAAAACCAGGAGCCTACCGTCACGGGTAGTATCTTGGGTGATCCGTTACCTCATTTAACTGAAGTTTTAACGGGATTACTCGATTTCGAACCGTCAACCGGGAATGAATTCTTATTATCTAGTGGTGGCGCTGCAGAGACAGCGGGCCTGAAATTTGCGGGTAATGCTGCGACTCTTGGTGGTACTGCGTTGGTGACGTTGATCTCTGACGAAAGATATGGAGCGTTTTAGGCTGTAATTTGAAGGATTAGGATGGTTGTAGTGTGGGGGGCCTGGCTTGTGCCGGGCCTCCCGTACTATGGGGTTGGTGCACCGTGGGCTTGGGGCATTGGGGGCTTGGTGGTTTAGCTGTTTTTGTTTCTGATTCTGCGAACTGACCGTTCGACTCGAACCGTGGTTCTTGCTATCCTGGCGTGCGTGTAACGGGCGTAGCGTCCATCAGGGTCACGGAGGGTTCGGCTGAGGGGCCGGCCAGAGGAGGGGTAGGGAATGCGTGTTCGCGGGTCGGTTTTGGCGGTCTCGATTGCGGTCGTGGCGGTCTTTGCGGTGTCCTCCGTGCCGGCGCTCGCGGCGGGCCCGCCGCCCACGGTCGGCGCGGAGTCCTTCTCGAGCGTGGGGTCATCCAGCGCGACGTTGCACGCGCAGGTCGATCCCGGTGGCGCGCTGACCACGTGCTTCTTTGAATACGGGCCGACAGCCGCGTATGGTTCCAGGACACCATTGCAGAGCGCTGGTGCGGGAGCGGAAGCCGTGAGCGTCCTCGCGAACCTGGAAGGACTGACGCCCGACACTACCTATCATTTCCGGGTCGTCGTGGAGAGCGCGGGTGGCGAAGCGAGCGGTGCTGACGTGTCCTTCTCGACGTTCCCCCTCGGCCTTCTCGGCCTGCCGGACGGGCGTGGCTATGAAGTCGTCTCGTCCCTGGAAAACGGGAACGCGACGGTCCTCCCTGGCACACCGACACGAGCCGCAGCCAACGGCAACACCGTCGCCTACGTAGGCACCGCCCCAGCCGTCGGTGGTAACGGCAGCACAGCCGGCGGCGCCGGCATCAGACCCACGGGTACCAACGTGTATCTCGCGAAGCGCTCTGCGGCTGGGGGTTGGAGCGCGACGGATATCGAGCCTGCCAATATCGGGTCTGAAGAAACAGGGTTTCCTGGCTATGGGGGTTTCTCGAGCGAGTTGTCGATCGGTTTCCTGTCCTCGCCGAAGGCGTTGATCGAAGGCGCGCCGAACGCTCAGGCTATCTACTCCCGCGACAACGGGAACGGGGCCTACCAGCTGCTTGCCGCCGGTGCGCAGTACGAGGGCTCAACCCCGGACGGCGGCCACGTCGTTTATTCCACGAGCAACGGGCTGTATGAGTCCGCGGGAGGGTCCTCCTATCTCGTTAGCTATCTGCCTAACGGTGAACCGTACGTTCCCGCCGGGGAAACCGCCGCGAAAGCGACCTTCGGCTCAGCCGAAGGCGACCTCGAACACGTCATCTCCAACGACGGGTCGCGCGTCTTCTGGACTGTCGCCGAACCCATCCGCAACGAAACTGGACTAGTCAGCGGGTATGACACTAAAGCTCTATATGTCCGTGAGAACGCGACGATGCCGCAGAGTCCCGTGGGCCCGGGCGGCGAATGCCTCGTGCCTACCGATGGGTGCACGGTGCAGATCGACGCATCCCACGTTCCCGGCCACGAAGGCGGCGGCGGCGTGTTCCAAACCTCGAGCGCTGACGGCTCAAAGGTCTTCTTCACCGACTGCCATCCCCTGACCGAAAACTCAACAGCCGTCACCACACCACTCTGCAGCAGATACGAAGAAGAACATGGCAAAATTCTGCCTGTGGGTGCTGATCTTTACGAGTACGACGTGGTAAGCGGCACGCTGAGCGATCTCACGCCGGACCCTAGCGAACCTGCGAACGTCTCGGGTGTGCTCGGCGCAAGCGAAGACGGCTCCTACGTCTATTTCGCCGCCGCGGGCGCGCTCGGGGACGGCGCCTCACCCAAGCATTGTGAGCCCCTGGAACCCGCAGAACAAGCGCCACGAGAAACAGTGGTGCCAAAGGGACTGAGAGATCGGGCGAAGGACTGCAACGTGTATGTGATTCACGCTGGGGAAGGGCCACGGCTTGTAGCGAGCGTGGCGGAGTCCGACGGTCTCGGGGGCGCTGGTCCCACCGAAATCATTACGTTTAAGAGTGAGGGTGATTGGTTTCCTGGTCGTGGGTCGCATTTGGGGCGGGTTTCGCCGGATGGGCGTCATCTTGTGTTTGTGTCGATTGAAGATTTGACTGGTTTTGAAAGTGAGGGTAACCGCGAGATTTATGTGTATGATTTTGGTGGGGGTGTGTCGTGTGTGTCGTGTAATCCTAGTGGCGCGCCGGCGATCCTTGAATCGTTCTCGAATGAGACGCAGATCAAACATCCGGTTGAATTGCCTGTTAGTTTGAATCCGACGTTTGGGTTGCGGGTTCTTTCTGCTGGTGGTGACCGGGTGTTTTTTGAAAGCACTGAAGCGTTGGTGGCGCAGGTGCCTGACGCAGAAGCTCCGGGTCCTCACTATCTCGGCGCTGGGGACGCGAAGGGGTTGACGAATGTGTATGAGTGGGAGCGTGGTGGTAGTGGTAGTTGTGCGCGTGGGGGGGGTTGTTTGTATCTTCTTTCGGGTGGTACGAGTAGCGATCTGTCGTTTTTTGTGGATGCCAGCGAAAGTGGTGATGATGTTTTCCTCGGGACGCGGGCTCAGTTGGTTCCCCGGGCTCAGGGTGAAACGTATGAGGTGTATGACGCGCGTGTAGGCGCCGTCATGGAACCCGTGCCGCCCGTGTGTACCGGCGCGGGCTGTCAGGGTGTGCCTGGGGCCCCGCCGATCTTCGCGACGCCGTCGAGCGTGACATTCAACGGTGTCGGGAACTTTCCACCCCCTTCTCCGCTCGTCAAACCATCCTTGAGGTGCAAGAAGGGTCTCGTCAAGAAGGGCAATAAGTGTGCTAGGCCCAAACCAAAGAAGAAAGCGATCACGAGGAAGAGGACCAGACGCAGGAGGGCTAAGAAGAGCGATAGTGGTCATATGAGCGGGAGAGGGGCGGGTGCGCGGTCATGAGTATGAATGTTCGTTTGAGGGTGTTCGAGGATTTTCAAAGGGTTGCGCTGGTCTTCCTGGCGTTGGGTGTGATCGTGACGGGTTTTGTTGGGATGATGGTCTTTGGTTCTGTTTCTGTGTTGGCGGTGGAAGGTGGTCCTGGGTGGGAGGTCACGTCGAGTACTTTTCCGACTGATCTCGCTCCGGCGGGTGGGAAGGGAGCGATCGAGATCAATGTTTACAACATTGGGTCTGAGCCGAGTCATGGCACGGTCACGGTCACTGACGTGCTCCCGGCGGGTGTGGTCGCGACCGCGGCGGGTGATGTCCAGAACGGTTTCGCTGAAGTCCCGGGCGAATATGGTTTGTGGGATTGTTCGGGTATCGGCACGTCGGTGGTGACGTGCCATAACGATCCTGTGAATATGCCGGTCCTGCCGATCCCCGAGCGGCTCGGGAGCACCATTTCTGAAGCTGGTAGCGGCGCGATCGAGCACATCGCGATCGCGGTCGAAGTGCAGACGGGCACACCGGGTGTGCTGAGGAACGATGCGACCGTCGCCGGGGGTGGCGCTCTTGCGCCCGCGAGCACATCCGCGCCGGTCACGATCAGCGCGCCACCCGCGTCGTCTTTTGGGTTCGCGGGTCTTGATAACTGGTTCAGCGCTCCCAACGGGACGGTCGATACGCAGGCCGGCTCACACCCTTACGAGTTCGTGTCGAGCTTTGACCTCAATACGGTCTCTAACGGTTTCAATCTTAGACCCGTTGGTGGAGAACCGCGCAACGTGACGCTCAACCTGCCACCGGGCTGGATCGGCAACCCGACGGCCGTGCCGCGGTGCACCCGCCAGCAGTTCGAAGAAGAAGCGTGTTCCCCCTCGACCCAGGTCGGTGTCGATGTGGGTGAGGCGCTGGGCGGCAGCCTGGTCGCCGCGCGGCTCGCGTTTCCCGTGTATAACCTGGTTCCCCCGCCCGGTGTGCCCGCCCAGTTCGGGCTCGAACTGTTCGGCAACGAGGTGCTCATCAACGCGGGCCTTCGCAGCGGCGGCGACTATGGAATCTCCGCGCATGTGAACAACGTCCCCCAGAAAGTGATCATGGGCAACCGCATCATCCTGTGGGGCGAACCGGCCGACCCTTCCCATAACGAAGATCGGTTCTCGAAGGTCGAATCGTATAATTGTGGATCGGGATGTCTCTCAGGCGCGCCGCGCGTCCCGTTCCTGACCTCCCCGACGTCGTGCGGCGCACCACCGCTCTACACGATGTTCGCGAATACGTGGGAAACCGCTGGTTTCGGCGAAGCGACATCCGTCTCTCACGACGCCAGCGGGACGGAAACCGGGTTCACCGGGTGTGACCACCTCACGTTCAGTCCCTCGATCTCGGTCGCGCCCGACACGAGCAAAGCGGACACCCCCGCCGGTTTGACGGTCGACGTGAAGGCCGCGCAGGAAGGACTGACGACGCAGGGCGCCCTCGCGACGTCGAACATCAAGAACACGACCGTCGTGCTGGCGAAAGACGTCGTCATCAACCCGGGGCAGGCCGCCGGCCTGCAGACGTGCGGAGCGGCCGAAGACGGGCTCACGAGCGAAGCCGAAAAGGCCAAAGGCGAAGAAAACACCGGTCCGCCGTCGTGCCCCAACGCCTCGAAAGTCGGGACCGACGAAGCCGAGACACCGATCCTCTTCAAACCGTTGAAGGGCAACGTCTACGTGCTGCAGTCCAATCCGCCGCACCTGAAGCTGCTGGCCGCGCTGTCCGGGGAAGGCGTGAACGTAAAGCTCCTCCTCGACGTCGAGCTCGACGAGCACGGCCAGATCAAAACGACCGTTCTCAACGTCCCGCAGGCGCCAGTCAGCGACTTCCACATCTCCTTCACCGGCGGCGCGCAGGCCGCGCTGGCGACCCCCACGCACTGCGGCGCCTACGGTCCCGCGCAGGGAATGGCCACGGACTTCACGCCGTGGAGCACCCCGACCGTCGGCGACGCGTTCCCCTCGAGCAGCTTCGCGATCGAAAGCGGTCCCGGCGGCGCCGGGTGCCCCCCCTCGCTGCTGCCGTTCACACCCGCGCTGACCGCGGGCTCAACGACCGATCAAGCCGGCGGGTTCACGAACTTCTCGCTATTGCTGCAGAACAGCGACGATCAGAAACGCACCGAAAAGCTTGGGTTCCAGTTCCCGCCCGGCTTCCTCGCGTTCCTCGGGAAAGTCACGCTCTGCCCCGAGACACAAGCATCCACGGGCGCATGCTCGGACGGGTCGAAGATCGGGCACGCGACCGTCGCCTCGGGCCCCGGACCGTACCCGCTCACGATCCCCCAGCCCGGCAATCCCGAATCGCCGATGTACCTGACCGGCCCATACAACGGCACAGGCGCCTGCAACGTCGGCGAAGCGGGATGCGCGCCGTTCGGCCTGTCGATCGTCACGCACGTGATCGCCGGCCCGTTCAACCTCGGAACGATCATCACGCGCGGGAAGATCGAAGTGGACCCCCGCACCGCGCAGATCACGATCACGACCAACCCCCTGCCCCAAGTCGTCGACGGCGTCCCCACCGACCTGCGCCTGATCAACGCGATCGCAGACCGCGAAGCGTTCCTCGTCAACCCCACGAACTGCAGCCCGTTCTCCTTCACCGGCACCGCATGGGGCACACCCCCCCCGGGCGATAGCGAACCCGGCGTCACCGTCCCGATCTCCAGCCACTACCAAGTCGGATCGTGCCGCAGCCTCGGCTTCTCCCCCAGCCTCACCGCGAACACATCAGGCAAAACCTCCAAAAAGAACGGCGCCAGCCTCAGCGCGACGCTGTCCTACCCCCCCACCACCCCAGGGACCGGCCAAGCGACCGGCCAAGCCAACATCCACACCGTCAAAGTCGAACTACCAAAGCAACTGCCATCACGCCTAACGACACTGCAAAAAGCCTGCACCGCCGCACAATTCAACAGCGATCCCGCGGGCTGCCCGCCCGCCTCGATCGTCGGCCAAGCACTCGTACACACCCCCGTGCTACCAGTGCCACTGACCGGCCCAGCGTACTTCGTCTCCCACGGCGGAGAAGCATTCCCCGCCCTCATCCTCGTCTTGCAAGGCTACGGCGTGACCGTAGACGTCGAAGCCACCACCTTCATCAGCAAAGCCGGCGTGACGAGCCTCACATTCAAAACCGCGCCCGACGCGCCATTCAACACCTTCACGCTCACCTCACCCCAAGGCCCCTACTCAGCACTAGCCGCCAACGGCAACCTCTGCACAAGCAAACTCACGATGCCAACCGAACTAGTCGCCCAAAACGGCGCCGTACTACACCAAACCACCAAAGTCAACATCACAGGATGCCCAAAATCGCGGCTAACCCGCGCACAAAAGCTCACAAAAGCACTCAAAACCTGCCACAAAGACAAAAACAAAACCCACCGCAAAACCTGCGAAAAACAAGCCCACAAAAAATACGGACCCACCAACACACACACAAAGAAAAAGAAGTAACAGATGGCGGACAACCGCCAGGTGAGAAACATTGCTTGCGAGGTTGGGCCGGGATCGGGTAAGTTCAATCCGATACGGATGGGGCCGCCCGGCCGGGAGTCTAGGCCGGGTCGCTCATCGGTTAGGCGAGACAAAGAAAGTGGGATTCATGACTAAAGACAGCACTCGACGCTTGGCGAGCCTTCGCAAGCGAACGCTGGTGGCAGCGGTGGCGGTGATGGCGCCGCTGGCGGCGCTGGGCACGGCCTCGCCGGCGCTCGCGGTCGAACACCATCCCAAACCGCCGTTCGCACAGTTCAAAAACTGTCCGCTGGCGAATGCGAGCATCAGCAACTGCCTCTTTGCGCAGACGAAAAGCGGTGAATTCAAGGTCGGCAAAAAAACGGTCCCGATCGTCAATACTATAACGCTCCAAGGAGGGTTCATAGGAACCGAAGGCAACCTGAAATTCGTCGCCGCCGAAAACGGGGAAACGCTGTCGAAAACACCGCAGCCGATTCCCGGTGGGTTGCTCGGGATCGTGGCCCCTTCGTTCCTGCCGAAATTCCTGCAGGAACTCTTCAACGAATTCATCAACAAAGGGATCACGGGCGCGACGGCGACGACCGAACTGGCGGCGCCCGCCAGCTCGATCGGCCTGAACACCGAAAACCTGATCGAAGAAACGGGGATCGCCCTGTCGCTGCCCGCCAAGGTGAAGCTGAGCAACCCGTTCCTCGGCGAAAACTGCTACATCGGCTCCAACTCCCACCCGGTGGTCATTGAATTCACCACCGGGGCGACGTCACCGCCGCCGCCAAACAAATCGATTCACGGAAAAGCCGGTGAATTCGAAGAGGAAGATGAATTCCTGTTGATCAGGCTGAAAAACAACTCCCTGGTGAACAACTCGTTCGCGGCTCCGGGAGCGGAAGGGTGTGGTGGGATCTTCTCCTTCCTGATCGACCCGGCCGTCAACGCCCAGCTCGGCACGCCGTCCGCGGCGGGCACCAATACCGCGATCCTCAACGGCACGCTGGAAACGGCGAACGCGGCAGCGGTAAGGGCGAGCGAATAAGCGATACCACCGATAAAGAAGTAAACGTAGCGCAACATCACACGCCAAAGTAGACACGATGAAAGGGCCCGCCGTCGTCAGGATGCGGCGGGCCCTTTCTAAACGAGACAACGAAAGTAGGATCTCATGACTGAAAACAGCTCTCGGCTCGTGGCGAGCGCACGTCGGCGCGCCTTGATCGCGGTGACGGTGGCGGTCATTGGACCGCTGGCGGCCCTGGGCGCGGCTTCACCGGCGCTGGCCGTCGAACATCATCCGACGGGAATCTTCGCGCCGTTTGCCGACTGTCCCCTGGCGAACACGAGCCTCAACTACTGCATCATCGCCCAGACGAAAAGCGGGGAATTCAAGGTCGGCAAAAAAACAGTGCCGATCGTCAATACAATCACCCTCCAGGGTGGGTTCATCGGGAGTGAAGGTAATCTGAAATTCTATGCCGCCGAAAACGGGGAAACGCTGTCAAAGACGCCACAGCCGGTTCCCGGCGGCCTGCTCGGCGTCGTGGCGCCCTCGATTCTGCCGGGCTTCCTGCGGGAAATCTTCAACGAATTCATCAACAAAGGTCCGACCGGCGTCACCGCGACGACCGAACTGGCGGCGCCCGCCAGCTCGATCGGCCTGAACACCGAAAACCTGATCGAAGAAACGGGGATCGCCCTGTCGCTGCCGGTGAAGGTCAAATTGAGCAATCCCTTCCTCGGAGAAAACTGCTATCTCGGCTCAAACGCGCACCCGATAGTGATCGAATTCACAAGTGGCACGACGTCGCCGCCCGCACCGAACAAACCGATCAAAGGCAAAGCCGGCGAATTCGAAGAGGAAGATGAATTCCTGTTGATCAGGCTGAAAAACAACACGCTGGTGAACAACTCGTTCGCGGCTCCGGGAGCGGAAGGGTGTGGTGGGATCTTCTCCTTCCTGGTCGACCCCGCGGTCAACGCCGAGATCGGCCTGCCGGCGCCGGCGGGAGAAAACACGGCGATTCTCAACAGCACGCTGGAAACCGCGTTCGCGAATGCGGTAAGAGAAAGCGAATAGAAGCGCCGAAGCACACGCAGCACATATAAGTCAAGCAGCAAAGGGGCTCGCCGCGGCGCCGCGGCGAGCCCCTTTGTGTGCCCCACATATCTTCTACCGCTATCCAGGGTAGTAGCGCGAGATGACGAGCAGCTGGGCGGAGATGTCCTGGGCAACGACGACGAGCACGAGAATGGCGCCCGCGACAGGTCCCCAGCGCCGCCCGGCGCCACGCGGCGCCAGCGCTAGCGCGGCGCCCCAAATCGCCAGCAGGGGTAGCAGGTAGCGGGGCTCGGGTTCGGCGCCGCCTTCGCTGATGGAGGCGAGATAGGCCGACAGCCCGATGAGGGCCAGCATGCCGAGGACAGTCGCGGCATAGATGCTCAGCTCCCCGCAGCGCCGCCGCAGCGCTGTGCGGCCGACTAGTAGCGCGCGGGCACAGAGGATGGCGAGGAGCCCGGCCGGGAGGAGGGCGGCCGTATATACCCAGCTCGCATAGACGGTATCGCGCCAACCGTAGAGACCGACGAGACCGTCGAACCAGATCTGGCGGGTGGTGGAGACGCCCGGAAAGTCGTCGTGCATGCCGGGAAGCCGCGGTAGGTACAGCTGCCAGATGTAGGAGGCCTCGTGGAGCGGCGAGCCGTGCCGGTCTGTGAGCGAGATCGAGGTGGAGAGATAGCCCAGAAGGGCATGGTGGGCGAGGACGTTGCTGGCGAGGTAGGGAACGAGCGGGCAGAGCGCGATCGTCACAGCCGCAAGGAGCGGACGGTAGGTCTTCGTGCTGGTGTCCCGCCGCGTGCGGACGGTCAAGAGGACCAGGCCGAGCAAGAGGCCGGGAGCGAGCCCGATGAAGTTGAGCTTTGTGAGAAACCCGATCGCCGCGAGCGCGCCGATCGCCGCGGCGAGCCTGGTGGTCAGGCCGCGGCGGAACGCCCGCGCCAGGCAATAGAAGGCAGCCGCGGACACCGCGTACAGCAGGGCGTCGGGGTTCACCGCGCCAGAGACCTCCCCGAGCAGCGGCGCGAGCGCCACCCCGAGGCCGCCGACCGTCCACGCCCCACGGGCGCCGGGCAGCGCCTCGCGGAGGAAGAGGAACGAGAACAGCGCCGTGATCGCAGCCATCGATGCGCTCAGGAGCCGCATCAGCTCGAGGCGGTCGAGCTCGTTCCCGTCCGAGCCGAGGGCATAAGGGATCGTCTCCAGCGCGTAGTACAGCGGTGGCTCAGAGGCGGCCACGCCGGCGTCGCCCTCGCCGCGCTGGGACAGCGGCAGAGCGAGGTCGTGCGCGAGCACACGCTGCTCGGCCGGAGAAGAGATCGCGGCGGTCTCGGGAAATTGGCGCACCTCCTGGTATCGCAGGCCGGCCAGCACGGCGCTCTCCTCGGGGGAGTACGCTTTGCCGTCGGAGGAAGGAAGCCGCATGGCTCCATAGAGTTCCTGCACGTAGGCGAAGTGGTCGGGCTCGTCGAGGCCCTGGAACGGCGGTGTGATCAGCGACCAGCAGACCGCGTTCAAGCACGCGAGCAGGGCGCAGAGCCAAGCCGCGACTGGGATCCTCCTCATCGCAGCTCCTGCACAACCAGCCGCATGGAAAGCCCCGCGATCGAGACGACCAAAGCGAGCACGAGCAGGGAGATCCAAGCACCGCCACCGGCACGGCTAAAGCTCATCTGCCGGGCGATCGAGTCCACGCGCGACCACCACGATCGGTGGCCGGCTCGCAGGTATTCGATCCCCACCCGGCCCGCCAACACCTGTCCTTCGCCGCGCGCCGCGACAGCCGGCGGTGTCGGCCTTCCCGTCAGCCCCACGAGCCAGGCCGAGCGCGCGAAGGCAAAGCAGACACTGACACCGGGGACTGTACGGGCAAGCGGCCTCACCGGCGCCGTGACGACCCCTGCGGTCCACCCCGATCCCCGCGTGCCGCGCGTGATGACATGCGCGCCTTCGAGCACTTCGACGCTCACCCGTGGACCGACCATCGGGCTGTGTATCAGCAGGCGGATGGCGGACGTGCCTGCAGGGAGCACCTCGCCCCCCTGGCAGACGCCGGCGGGGCCGTAGCTGAACCCCAGCTTGGCGTCGACCGGCGCTGAGCTAGCCAGGCTTACAGTGGGCGGAGATCCCCGCCCGACAACCGCGAGCACGCCTGCCAGCAGTGCCAGACCAGCCACTACCGTGATCCGCACGGCAAGCATCACTCATCCGGCGAGGGAGAGGTTCCGGATGCGGACGACGTGAGCTTACGAGATCCCAGCATGTGGGCACAGCATGGCGGCTGCGCCGAACATTGCAACCGCACGGGAGAGTGCCCCGTGGACAGCCGGCAGAGGCGCCCGCTCGCGTCTCTGACCGCTCATGGTCGCACGATCCCGGGTCTCCTGTCGCCCCTTAC
The DNA here is from genome assembly GCA_963784875.1 of uncultured Solirubrobacterales bacterium. Taxonomy (GTDB): domain Bacteria; phylum Actinomycetota; class Thermoleophilia; order Solirubrobacterales; family Solirubrobacteraceae; genus Palsa-744. The sequence continues at coordinate 157,266 of CAWATE010000001.1, read as the reverse complement.
TGGGCTTGCAGCTGCCCTTTCGGTGTATGCGGTTTTCCTACTTCTTTTTCTTTGTGTGTGTGTTGGTGGGTCCGTATTTTTTGTGGGCTTGTTTTTCGCAGGTTTTGCGGTGGGTTTTGTTTTTGTCTTTGTGGCAGGTTTTGAGTGCTTTTGTGAGCTTTTGTGCGCGGGTTAGCCGCGATTTTGGGCATCCTGTGATGTTGACTTTGGTGGTTTGGTGTAGTACGGCGCCGTTTTGGGCGACTAGTTCGGTTGGCATCGTGAGTTTGCTTGTGCAGAGGTTGCCGTTGGCGGCTAGTGCTGAGTAGGGGCCTTGGGGTGAGGTGAGCGTGAAGGTGTTGAATGGCGCGTCGGGCGCGGTTTTGAATGTGAGGCTCGTCACGCCGGCTTTGCTGATGAAGGTGGTGGCTTCGACGTCTACGGTCACGCCGTAGCCTTGCAAGACGAGGATGAGGGCGGGGAATGCTTCTCCGCCGTGGGAGACGAAGTACGCTGGGCCGGTCAGTGGCACTGGTAGCACGGGGGTGTGTACGAGTGCTTGGCCGACGATCGAGGCGGGCGGGCAGCCCGCGGGATCGCTGTTGAATTGTGCGGCGGTGCAGGCTTTTTGCAGTGTCGTTAGGCGTGATGGCAGTTGCTTTGGTAGTTCGACTTTGACGGTGTGGATGTTGGCTTGGCCGGTCGCTTGGCCGGTCCCTGGGGTGGTGGGGGGGTAGGACAGCGTCGCGCTGAGGCTGGCGCCGTTCTTTTTGGAGGTTTTGCCTGATGTGTTCGCGGTGAGGCTGGGGGAGAAGCCGAGGCTGCGGCACGATCCGACTTGGTAGTGGCTGGAGATCGGGACGGTGACGCCGGGTTCGCTATCGCCCGGGGGGGGTGTGCCCCATGCGGTGCCGGTGAAGGAGAACGGGCTGCAGTTCGTGGGGTTGACGAGGAACGCTTCGCGGTCTGCGATCGCGTTGATCAGGCGCAGGTCGGTGGGGACGCCGTCGACGACTTGGGGCAGGGGGTTGGTCGTGATCGTGATCTGCGCGGTGCGGGGGTCCACTTCGATCTTCCCGCGCGTGATGATCGTTCCGAGGTTGAACGGGCCGGCGATCACGTGCGTGACGATCGACAGGCCGAACGGCGCGCATCCCGCTTCGCCGACGTTGCAGGCGCCTGTGCCGTTGTATGGGCCGGTCAGGTACATCGGCGATTCGGGATTGCCGGGCTGGGGGATCGTGAGCGGGTACGGTCCGGGGCCCGAGGCGACGGTCGCGTGCCCGATCTTCGACCCGTCCGAGCATGCGCCCGTGGATGCTTGTGTCTCGGGGCAGAGCGTGACTTTCCCGAGGAACGCGAGGAAGCCGGGCGGGAACTGGAACCCAAGCTTTTCGGTGCGTTTCTGATCGTCGCTGTTCTGCAGCAATAGCGAGAAGTTCGTGAACCCGCCGGCTTGATCGGTCGTTGAGCCCGCGGTCAGCGCGGGTGTGAACGGCAGCAGCGAGGGGGGGCACCCGGCGCCGCCGGGACCGCTTTCGATCGCGAAGCTGCTCGAGGGGAACGCGTCGCCGACGGTCGGGGTGCTCCACGGCGTGAAGTCCGTGGCCATTCCCTGCGCGGGACCGTAGGCGCCGCAGTGCGTGGGGGTCGCCAGCGCGGCCTGCGCGCCGCCGGTGAAGGAGATGTGGAAGTCGCTGACTGGCGCCTGCGGGACGTTGAGAACGGTCGTTTTGATCTGGCCGTGCTCGTCGAGCTCGACGTCGAGGAGGAGCTTTACGTTCACGCCTTCCCCGGACAGCGCGGCCAGCAGCTTCAGGTGCGGCGGATTGGACTGCAGCACGTAGACGTTGCCCTTCAACGGTTTGAAGAGGATCGGTGTCTCGGCTTCGTCGGTCCCGACTTTCGAGGCGTTGGGGCACGACGGCGGACCGGTGTTTTCTTCGCCTTTGGCCTTTTCGGCTTCGCTCGTGAGCCCGTCTTCGGCCGCTCCGCACGTCTGCAGGCCGGCGGCCTGCCCCGGGTTGATGACGACGTCTTTCGCCAGCACGACGGTCGTGTTCTTGATGTTCGACGTCGCGAGGGCGCCCTGCGTCGTCAGTCCTTCCTGCGCGGCCTTCACGTCGACCGTCAAACCGGCGGGGGTGTCCGCTTTGCTCGTGTCGGGCGCGACCGAGATCGAGGGACTGAACGTGAGGTGGTCACACCCGGTGAACCCGGTTTCCGTCCCGCTGGCGTCGTGAGAGACGGATGTCGCTTCGCCGAAACCAGCGGTTTCCCACGTATTCGCGAACATCGTGTAGAGCGGTGGTGCGCCGCACGACGTCGGGGAGGTCAGGAACGGGACGCGCGGCGCGCCTGAGAGACATCCCGATCCACAATTATACGATTCGACCTTCGAGAACCGATCTTCGTTATGGGAAGGGTCGGCCGGTTCGCCCCACAGGATGATGCGGTTGCCCATGATCACTTTCTGGGGGACGTTGTTCACATGCGCGGAGATTCCATAGTCGCCGCCGCTGCGAAGGCCCGCGTTGATGAGCACCTCGTTGCCGAACAGTTCGAGCCCGAACTGGGCGGGCACACCGGGCGGGGGAACCAGGTTATACACGGGAAACGCGAGCCGCGCGGCGACCAGGCTGCCGCCCAGCGCCTCACCCACATCGACACCGACCTGGGTCGAGGGGGAACACGCTTCTTCTTCGAACTGCTGGCGGGTGCACCGCGGCACGGCCGTCGGGTTGCCGATCCAGCCCGGTGGCAGGTTGAGCGTCACGTTGCGCGGTTCTCCACCAACGGGTCTAAGATTGAAACCGTTAGAGACCGTATTGAGGTCAAAGCTCGACACGAACTCGTAAGGGTGTGAGCCGGCCTGCGTATCGACCGTCCCGTTGGGAGCGCTGAACCAGTTATCAAGACCCGCGAACCCAAAAGACGACGCGGGTGGCGCGCTGATCGTGACCGGCGCGGATGTGCTCGCGGGCGCAAGAGCGCCACCCCCGGCGACGGTCGCATCGTTCCTCAGCACACCCGGTGTGCCCGTCTGCACTTCGACCGCGATCGCGATGTGCTCGATCGCGCCGCTACCAGCTTCAGAAATGGTGCTCCCGAGCCGCTCGGGGATCGGCAGGACCGGCATATTCACAGGATCGTTATGGCACGTCACCACCGACGTGCCGATACCCGAACAATCCCACAAACCATATTCGCCCGGGACTTCAGCGAAACCGTTCTGGACATCACCCGCCGCGGTCGCGACCACACCCGCCGGGAGCACGTCAGTGACCGTGACCGTGCCATGACTCGGCTCAGACCCAATGTTGTAAACATTGATCTCGATCGCTCCCTTCCCACCCGCCGGAGCGAGATCAGTCGGAAAAGTACTCGACGTGACCTCCCACCCAGGACCACCTTCCACCGCCAACACAGAAACAGAACCAAAGACCATCATCCCAACAAAACCCGTCACGATCACACCCAACGCCAGGAAGACCAGCGCAACCCTTTGAAAATCCTCGAACACCCTCAAACGAACATTCATACTCATGACCGCGCACCCGCCCCTCTCCCGCTCATATGACCACTATCGCTCTTCTTAGCCCTCCTGCGTCTGGTCCTCTTCCTCGTGATCGCTTTCTTCTTTGGTTTGGGCCTAGCACACTTATTGCCCTTCTTGACGAGACCCTTCTTGCACCTCAAGGATGGTTTGACGAGCGGAGAAGGGGGTGGAAAGTTACCGACACCGTTGAATGTCACGCTCGACGGCGTCGCGAAGATCGGCGGGGCCCCAGGCACACCCTGACAGCCCGCGCCGGTACACACGGGCGGCACGGGTTCCATGACGGCGCCTACACGCGCGTCATACACCTCATACGTTTCACCCTGAGCCCGGGGAACCAACTGAGCCCGCGTCCCGAGGAAAACATCATCACCACTTTCGCTGGCATCCACAAAAAACGACAGATCGCTACTCGTACCACCCGAAAGAAGATACAAACAACCCCCCCCACGCGCACAACTACCACTACCACCACGCTCCCACTCATACACATTCGTCAACCCCTTCGCGTCCCCAGCGCCGAGATAGTGAGGACCCGGAGCTTCTGCGTCAGGCACCTGCGCCACCAACGCTTCAGTGCTTTCAAAAAACACCCGGTCACCACCAGCAGAAAGAACCCGCAACCCAAACGTCGGATTCAAACTAACAGGCAATTCAACCGGATGTTTGATCTGCGTCTCATTCGAGAACGATTCAAGGATCGCCGGCGCGCCACTAGGATTACACGACACACACGACACACCCCCACCAAAATCATACACATAAATCTCGCGGTTACCCTCACTTTCAAAACCAGTCAAATCTTCAATCGACACAAACACAAGATGACGCCCATCCGGCGAAACCCGCCCCAAATGCGACCCACGACCAGGAAACCAATCACCCTCACTCTTAAACGTAATGATTTCGGTGGGACCAGCGCCCCCGAGACCGTCGGACTCCGCCACGCTCGCTACAAGCCGTGGCCCTTCCCCAGCGTGAATCACATACACGTTGCAGTCCTTCGCCCGATCTCTCAGTCCCTTTGGCACCACTGTTTCTCGTGGCGCTTGTTCTGCGGGTTCCAGGGGCTCACAATGCTTGGGTGAGGCGCCGTCCCCGAGCGCGCCCGCGGCGGCGAAATAGACGTAGGAGCCGTCTTCGCTTGCGCCGAGCACACCCGAGACGTTCGCAGGTTCGCTAGGGTCCGGCGTGAGATCGCTCAGCGTGCCGCTTACCACGTCGTACTCGTAAAGATCAGCACCCACAGGCAGAATTTTGCCATGTTCTTCTTCGTATCTGCTGCAGAGTGGTGTGGTGACGGCTGTTGAGTTTTCGGTCAGGGGATGGCAGTCGGTGAAGAAGACCTTTGAGCCGTCAGCGCTCGAGGTTTGGAACACGCCGCCGCCGCCTTCGTGGCCGGGAACGTGGGATGCGTCGATCTGCACCGTGCACCCATCGGTAGGCACGAGGCATTCGCCGCCCGGGCCCACGGGACTCTGCGGCATCGTCGCGTTCTCACGGACATATAGAGCTTTAGTGTCATACCCGCTGACTAGTCCAGTTTCGTTGCGGATGGGTTCGGCGACAGTCCAGAAGACGCGCGACCCGTCGTTGGAGATGACGTGTTCGAGGTCGCCTTCGGCTGAGCCGAAGGTCGCTTTCGCGGCGGTTTCCCCGGCGGGAACGTACGGTTCACCGTTAGGCAGATAGCTAACGAGATAGGAGGACCCTCCCGCGGACTCATACAGCCCGTTGCTCGTGGAATAAACGACGTGGCCGCCGTCCGGGGTTGAGCCCTCGTACTGCGCACCGGCGGCAAGCAGCTGGTAGGCCCCGTTCCCGTTGTCGCGGGAGTAGATAGCCTGAGCGTTCGGCGCGCCTTCGATCAACGCCTTCGGCGAGGACAGGAAACCGATCGACAACTCGCTCGAGAAACCCCCATAGCCAGGAAACCCTGTTTCTTCAGACCCGATATTGGCAGGCTCGATATCCGTCGCGCTCCAACCCCCAGCCGCAGAGCGCTTCGCGAGATACACGTTGGTACCCGTGGGTCTGATGCCGGCGCCGCCGGCTGTGCTGCCGTTACCACCGACGGCTGGGGCGGTGCCTACGTAGGCGACGGTGTTGCCGTTGGCTGCGGCTCGTGTCGGTGTGCCAGGGAGGACCGTCGCGTTCCCGTTTTCCAGGGACGAGACGACTTCATAGCCACGCCCGTCCGGCAGGCCGAGAAGGCCGAGGGGGAACGTCGAGAAGGACACGTCAGCACCGCTCGCTTCGCCACCCGCGCTCTCCACGACGACCCGGAAATGATAGGTAGTGTCGGGCGTCAGTCCTTCCAGGTTCGCGAGGACGCTCACGGCTTCCGCTCCCGCACCAGCGCTCTGCAATGGTGTCCTGGAACCATACGCGGCTGTCGGCCCGTATTCAAAGAAGCACGTGGTCAGCGCGCCACCGGGATCGACCTGCGCGTGCAACGTCGCGCTGGATGACCCCACGCTCGAGAAGGACTCCGCGCCGACCGTGGGCGGCGGGCCCGCCGCGAGCGCCGGCACGGAGGACACCGCAAAGACCGCCACGACCGCAATCGAGACCGCCAAAACCGACCCGCGAACACGCATTCCCTACCCCTCCTCTGGCCGGCCCCTCAGCCGAACCCTCCGTGACCCTGATGGACGCTACGCCCGTTACACGCACGCCAGGATAGCAAGAACCACGGTTCGAGTCGAACGGTCAGTTCGCAGAATCAGAAACAAAAACAGCTAAACCACCAAGCCCCCAATGCCCCAAGCCCACGGTGCACCAACCCCATAGTACGGGAGGCCCGGCACAAGCCAGGCCCCCCCCACACTACAACCATCCTAATCCTTCAAATTACAGCCTAAAACGCTCCATATCTTTCGTCAGAGATCAACGTCACCAACGCAGTACCACCAAGATTCGCAACATTACCCGCGAATTTCAGTTCCGCTTTCTCTGCAGCGCCACCACTAGATAATAAGAATTCATTCCCGGTTGACGGTTCGAAATCGAGTAATCCAGTTAACGCTTCAGTTAAATGAGGTAACGGATCACCCAGGATACTACCTGTCACGTTAGCCTCTGTGTTTTTGATGAGACAGTTCGCGCCTAAGAACCGAAGTTCAGCAAACGTCGTACCAGTTTTGGGTATAAAGAGAATCAACGGCTCCTGGCTCGTCTGGCCTTCGACTATTTCCGTTTTAAGAGGCTGCGTCTTAACCGTGCCCACAGCAGTGACTCCCCCACCGAATAACGACTCGACTTCACAGTTAGCCGGCTGGTCAACCGTGACGTTCGTGAATTCTACCGTCTCTTCGTTAGTACCGGGCTTACCACCAAAGATCTTTGCTCCAGGTACGACTTTGAACGTATTACTTAAGAGTAAAGCTTTTGCGCCCGCCACGGTCCCTTTCAGGTCGAACGCGCTCTCCGCGCTCGCGGTGAAGGTCCGCTGTTCACCCGCTACCAACGCTTTCCCATTGACTTTCCATTCGAAGCTTATTTTCGCGGACGCCGACGACGCCAACAGCGCGACAGCCGACAGCGCAGCGACCAAACCCAACACCAACAATCTCGCTCTAAACATCAACACATCTCCTTTGCCCCCAACATCGAGGCTACTCATCACAGCGCCAAACGACCAAACCCAAAGCAAAAACCCTTGGACACAGCCAAGATCGACGCCCTTAACGCCACCCCCATGAGATCGGCCAACAAACACCGACCCCAAACCGGAGCAGCACCACCCACTATCAGCACCAACCCCACCCCTGTCAACAACCCCCACAAACACACCACCCAAAACCCCAGCCACCACCCACCAAACCACGCCAATCCAACCCGCAAACACCGATAATCCAAACCCGGACAATCACAAAACCAAAGTCAGACACACCACACACACCCAGCGTCAGAAACACGAACCAATGGGAACATCCTTCCTCAAATCGGCAGGGTCGTGATAGTCCCCCGGCGGACAATTTGCTCTTTATGAGGATTTAGTATCGGCCCGGTGGGGAAGGCTTTTGTGTCCGTCCTGTGGGGCGGTTGTCCAATTGACGCACCTTGCCTGGTCGATATCTTTGAATGGAAAAAATCCATCTATATGACATGGGAGATGATCCTGATGATAAGGACAAGGCTGTTGTTGTTGAGCTTGGTCGCCGCGTTGTCGGCTGTCGCGTTGCTGGCGTCGTCGGCGGCGGCGAAAATTAGTTTCGAATGGAAAGTCAATGGGAAAGCGTTGGCAGCGAGTGAACAGCGGACCTTCACCGCGAGCGCAGAGAGCACGCTCGACGTGAAAGGAACTGTGGCGGGCGCAAAAACATTACTCTTAAGCAATACGTTCAAAGTCGTATCCGGGGCAAAGATCTTTGGTGGTAAGCCCGGTACTAACGAAGAGACGGTAGAATTCACGAACGTCACGATTGACCAGCCGGCTAACTGTGAACTCGAGTCGTTATTCGGTGGGGGAGTCACTGCTGTGGGCACGGTTAAGACGCAGCTTCTTAAAACGGAAATAGTCGAAGGCCAGGCGAGCCGGGAGCCGTTGATTCTCTTTACTCCCAAAGCGGCTGGCGCACCGTTTGCTGAACTTCGGTTCTTAGGCGCGAACTGTCTCCTCAAAAATCAGGAGGCGAACTTCACGGGTAGCTTCCTTGCCGATCCGTTACCTCATTTAACCGAAGTGTTAACGGGATTACTCGACCTCGAACCGTCACAGGGGAATGAATTCTTATTATCTACTGGTGGTGCTGTGGAGACAGCAGGTGTGAAATTCGCGGGTAATTCCGCGGCGTTCGGCGGTACAATGCTGATGACGTTGATATCCGACGAAAAATTTGGCGCCTTCTAGGCTGTAGCTAAAGGGGGCCGCATGGGATGCAACGTGCGGGAGGCCCTAGCTCGTATCGCGCTTCCCGCACGTAGGCCCGAGAGACATTGAGATCTTTGAGTAGTGGCAGGAATCCATTGAGCATCGTATGGTCGGGTTGCTCACATGCAGGTTCTGCTGCGTGACGGTCTGGGACACCAGGATCGCGTCGGCTCCGATCTCGATCGCCTTGGCCACGAGCACGCTGTTGGGGACCTGGCTGCCGAGGTTGTGGGTCTCGAACGAGTGGTAGTCCTCGAGGCCGTGGTGATCGTGATAGCCCTTCAAGTTCAGCAGCGCGTCGATGCCCACGGAGTGTGTGCCCACTCATACAACAGCCCGTTCTTCACGGGCACGTCGATCTCGAACGCGTCGCCGAGCGCGATCTGCTCGTCCGGCACGCCCGACTCGCGCTCCAGCTGGTGGTTGATGAACTGCGAGGCCGTGACGTATGCGCGGCCGTCAGTGGATCGGCGGTGCGCAAACCAAAGTCAGACACACCACCAAACCCCAGCGTCAGAGACACGAACCAATGGGAACATCCTTCCTCAAATCGGCAGGGTCGTGATAGTCCCCCGGCGGACAATTTGCTCTTTATGAGGATTTAGTATCGGCCCCGGTGGGGAAGGCTTTTGTGTCCGTCCTGTGGGTCGGTTGTCCAATTGACGCACCTTGCGGATCGATATCTTTGAATGGAAAAGATCCATCTATATGACATGGGAGATGATAATGATGATAAGGACAAGGCTGTTGTTGTCGAGCGTGATCGCCGCTCTGTCGGCTGTCGCGGTGCTGGCGTCGTCGGCGTCGGCGAAAATTAGTTTCGAATGGAGGGTCAATGGGAAAGCGTTGGCGGCGGGCGAGCAGCGGACCTTCACCGCGAGCGCAGAGAGCACCTTCGACCTGAAATTTACTGTGGCGGGCTCAAAAACCTTACTCTTAAGCAATAAATTCAAAGTCGTGCCTGGAGCAAAGATCTTTGGTGGTAAGCCCGGTACTAACGAAGAGACGGTAGAATTCACGAACGTCACGGTTGCCCAGCCGGCTAACTGTGAAGTCGAGTCGTTACCAAACCCGGTGGTGGGCACCGTTGTGACGAAGCTCCTTAAAACGGAAATAGTCGAAGGTCAAACGAGCCAGGAGCCTTTGATTCTCTTTACCCCCAAAACGGGCTCAACGTTTGCCGAAGTTCGGTTCTTAGGCGCGAACTGTATCTTCAAAAATCAGGAGGCAAACTTCGCGGGTAGCTTCCTTGCCGATCCGTTACCTCATTTATCCGAAGTGTTAACGGGATTACTCGATTTCGAACCGTCGACCGGGAATGAATTCTTATTATCTGCTGGTGGCGCTGCAGAGAAAGCGGAACTACAAGTCGCGGGTAACGCCGCGTCGCTGGGCGGCACAGTGTTGATGACGTTGCTGTCCGACGAAAAATTTGGCGCCTTCTAGGAGATAATTCAGAGGGAGCCGCATGGGATACAACGTGCGGGAGGCCCTAGCTCGTATCGCGCTTCCCGCACGTAGGCCCGAGACATTGAGATCTTTAAGTAGTGGCAGGAATCCATTGAGCATCGTATGGGAGATGATATTGATGATAAGGGCAAGGCTGTTGTCGTTGTTGTTGTTGAGCTTGGTCGCCGCGTTGTCGGCTGTCGCGTCGCTGGCGTCATCGGCGCCGGCGAAAATAAGTTTCGAATGGAAAGTCAATGGGAAAGCGTTGGCGGCGGGCGAACAGCGGACCTTCACCGCGAGCGCAGAGAGCACCTTCGACCTGAAATTTACTGTGGCGTCCTCAAAAATCTTACTCTTAAGCAATAAATTCAAAGTCGAACCTGGAGCAAAGATCTTTGGTGGTAAGCCAGGCACCAACGAAGAGACGGTAGTTTTCGAAAACGTCACGGTTGACCAACCCGCTAACTGTGAAGTCGAGTCGTTACCAAACCCGGTGGTGGGCACCGTGAGGACGACGGTCCTTAAAACAGAAATAGTCGAAGGCCAGACTAGCCACGAGCCGTTGATTCTCTTTACCCCCAAGACGGGTACGACATTTACCGAGCTTCGGTTCTTAGGCACGAACTGTCTCCTCAAAAATCAGGAGCCAAACTTCACGGGTAGCTTCCTTGCCGATCCGTTACCTCATTTAACCGAAGTGTTAACGGGATTACTCGACCTCGAACCGTCACAGGGGAATGAATTCTTATTATCTAGTGGTGGTGCTGCAGAGAAAGCGGAAGTGAACGTCGCGGGTAATCCCGAGAAGTTCGGCGGTACAATGCTGATGACGTTGATATCCGACGAAAAATTTGGAGTATTTTAGTCGAGAGAAATCGGTTGCAGCACGTCGAAGAGCGGATGCCGTCTATTACGTCTCGTAGGAGCGCTTGCAGTCGCATCGTGTCGAAGCGGTGCGACTGGGGCGCCACGGAATTTACGGTGATCGCCGTCAGGCGGATCGGGTCGTCAGGGGCCAGTGGTAGGCGCACTAGCTCGCGGACTATGAACGTCGCGAGGTGGTGGGGGTAGGTTCCCTTCGAGAAGCCTGCGTCGAAGCCCAGCTTCTTTGCCAGCTAGTTCGATACGCGCGGACCGCCGCAGGCGAGGATCGTCTCACGGCGACGGCCCTCCGCCTCTACGATCTCGATCGCCTTGGCCACGAGCACGCTGTTGGGGACCTGGCTGCCGAGGTTGTGGGTCTCGAACGAGTGGTAGCCCTCGAGGCCGTGGTGATCGTGATAGCCCTTCAAGTTCAGCAGCGCGTCGATGCCCACGGAGTGTGTGCCCACTCATACAACAGCCCGTTCTTCACGGGCACGTCGATCTCGAACGCGTCGCCGAGCGCGATCTGCTCGTCCGGCGCGCCCGACTCGCGCTCCAGCTGGTGGTTGATGAACTGCGAGGCCGTGACGTATGCGCGGCCGCCAGTGGATCGGCGGTGCGCAAACCAATGTCAGACACACCACCCGCACCCAGCGTCAGAAACACGAACCAATGGGAACATCCTTCCTCAAATCGGCAGGGGTCGTGATAGTCCCCCGGCGGACAATTTGCTCTTTATGAGGACTTAGTATCGTCCCCGGTGGGGAAGGCTTTTGTGTCCGTCCTGTGGGTCGGTTGTCCATTTGACGCACCTTACGGGGTCGATATCTTTGAATGGAAAGGATCCATCTATATGACGTGGGAGATGATCATGATGATAGGGACAAGGCTGTTGTTGTCGAGCGTGATCGCCGCTCTGTCGGCTGTCGCGGTACTGGCGTCGTCGGCGTCGGCGAAAATTAGTTTCGAATGGAGGGTCAATGGGAAAGCGTTGGCGGCGGGCGAACAGCGGACCTTCACCGCGAGCGCAGAGAGCACGTTCGACGTGAAAGGAACTGTGGCGGGCTCAAGAACCTTACTCTTAAGCAATAAATTCAGAGTTGAACCTGGGGCGAGGATCTTTGGCGGTAAGCCTGGCACCAACGAAGAGACGGTGGTTTTCGAAAATTTCAACGTCGACCAACCCGCTAACTGTGAAGTCGAGTCGTTACCAAACCCGGTGGTGGGCACCGTGAGGACGACGGTCCTTAAAACAGAAATAGTCGAAGGCCAGACGAGCCAGGAGCCTTTGATTCTCTTTACACCCAAAACGGGCACAACGTTTGCCGAAGTCCGATTCTTAGGCGCGAACTGTCTCATCAAAAATCAGGAGGCAAACTTCACGGGTAGCTTCCTTGCCGATCCGTTACCTCATTTAACCGAAGTGTTAACGGACTTACTCGACCTCGAACCGTCACAGGGGAATGGATTCTTATTATCTACTGGTGGTGCTGTGGAGACAGCAGGTGTGAAATTCGCGGGTAATTCCGCGGCGTTCGGCGGTACAATGCTGATGACGTTGATATCCGACGAAAAATTTGGAGCCTTTTAGGCTGTAACTAAAGGGAGCCGCATGGGATACGGCGTGCGGGAGGCCCTAGTTCGTATCGCGCTTCCCGCACGTAGGCCCGAGAGACATTGAGATCTTTGAGTAGTAGCAGGAATCCATTGAGCATCGTATGGGAGATGATATTGATGATAAGGGCAAGGCTGTTGTTGTTGAGCTTGGTCGCCGCGTTGTCGGCTGTCGCGTTGCTGGCGTCATCGGCGGCGGCGAAAATTAGCTTCGAATGGAAAGTCAATGGGAAAGCGTTGGCAGCGGGTGAACAGCGGACCTTCACTGCTAGGCGGGACGGGGTGGCCGATATGCGCGCGTCTCTAAGCGGCGCGACCATCCTACTTTTAAGCAATCAAGGAAAAGTTAGTGCAGGTGCAAAGATCTTTGGAGGTAAGCCAGGTACCGGCGAAGAGATCCTGGAATTAGAAAACGTGACGGTTGACAGGCCGGCTAACTGCGAAGTGGAGTCTTTACCAAACCCAGTAGTGGGTCTTATTAGGACGACGCTTCTTAAAACTGAAATAGTCGAAGGCCAGACGAGCCAGGAGCCGATGATACTAGTCAGCCCGAAAGCGGGCACGGTATTTGCCGAAGTCCGGTTCTTGGGTGCGAACTGTCTCATCAAAAATCAAGAGGCAAACGTTACGGGGACCTATTTGGGATTACCGTTACCTCAGTTAACTGAAGTGTTAACGGGAATAGGAGACGAGGAAGCGCCGGAAAGAGATTTCTTATTGTCTACCGGTGGGGCTGTAAAGACAGCCGGGCTTGGGTTCGCGGGTAGCTCGGCGACCATCACCGGTTTAGTCTTAGTATCGTTGGTGTCCGACGAAAAAGCTGGGGTATTCTAGCCCGGTAGCGAGCGTATTGAAGCGTGGCGCGAGTCTGGAGAAGTGGGCTCGAGCACATCAAAGAGCGGGACGCCCGTGATTGCGTCTCGCAGGAGCGTCTGCAGTCGCACCGTGTCGAAGCGGTGCGACTGGGGCGCGGGGGTGATGATGATCGCCGTGAGTGCGATCGGGCGCGCAACTTGGATGTCGATGTTGTGGCCGGTGTACCACGACGGTCCGGATCGGTGAGGAAGACCTTGGTTGGGTCTTCCGCCACCACCGCAAATTTCCGGGGGCGGCGATGGGTTACGCGTGCGAGTGCGTCCAGGAACTGCGCGGGGAGTGCGCCGCCCGCGATCAGCCGGGAAGCGCTCGGGTTGGTGTCCAGCAGATCCCCGATCTGCGTCTCGTCGCTTGTCAGCGCGAAGCGCGGCGGGAGCTCGATTAGTCGGGCCCGGTTGTGTCCGGCGCCTTGGGCGAGTATTGTGTCGCTTACGGCGCGCACGTCCGCGCCTGCGCTGGGGCCGGCTACCTCAATCGCGCCCGGCTCCTTCAGGCGCGCGATCAGGACCTGGCCGAGGGGGGTGCGGATCCCCGTGTGCTCCATCAGTTCGTGCGTGAGGCGGCTTGCTCGGAGCAGACTGTCGGTTGTGGCTACGAGGCTGCCCTTCGCCAGTACGATTTGGGGCTTCTCGATGCGGCGGTCGATCACGTCGCGGGCCTCGCCGTCGCGTCCAGCCGAGGTCACGCCGACAGGGCGGCCCTGTGCTTCCAGCTCACGCAGGAGCGCCGCGAGCGCGACCGTCTTGCCCGTGTTCTTTGCCAGGCCCACCAGCGCCAGGCGCTTTGCGCCGGCCGTCAGGTCGGAGAGGCGGGGCTGTTCCATCTCAGCGCTGTGGCTCGTTCAGCCCGCGTCCAGACCGGGGGAGCGGGCCGTCCTGCGGGCGCCATGCGTGATTGTCTCCCAAAGGTCAACCCGCCGCTGTGCGCGCTGCCAGCTCGCGGACAATGAACGTCGCGAGGTGGTGGGGATAGGTGCCCTTCGAGAAGCCCGCGTCGAAGCCCAGCTTGCGCGCCAGCTCCAGCGCCGCGATCCTGAAGGGCCCAGGGCCGCTCAGACCGCTGGGCGGCCCTGGGCTGAGCAACGGTATCGAACGTGAGGAAGAGCGACGAGCCACGTTCCGACCGAACGGGTGCGTAGCCTCCCACGGCTGGTTTAAGAATGGCCCCCACTTGCAGGGGCCCCCACTTGCAGGATTGCGACAAAGCGTACAATATGGCAGCATCGCCACAAGCCTCCTTATTGCCCCGGACGGTCTCGCCGCCACAGCGCAATACAACCGTTTTCACCGACAACATGTTGCTCCCGGTGCATGGTTGGTTTCGTTTCTCGGCAGGCTATTCGGCGGACTGGGTGAAGGCCCTCGTGCGTGAACATGCACAACACGACGCTGCAAGGGTATTGGACCCATTCGTCGGCTCTGGAACGACGGTAGTCGCCGCGCAGGCGGCCGGCGCAGACGCAGTGGGACTTGAGAGCCATCCGTTCTATGTGCGTCTGGCGCAGGCGAAGGCACAGTGGTCTTTGGTCGCTCCCGAGGATTTTCAGGCCCGAGCTCTCCTGCTGTTGGAGCAGACCAAGCCGGTCATGCTCACTGACCCGGCGCCGCTCCTGGGTAAATGCTTCGAGCCCGAGGCGCTGAGCAGACTCATCGGTTTGAGAGACACGCTTGCGCGCCTCACGACGCAAGACCCGACCGATCAGCTGCTGTGGCTGGCGCTCGTGTCGATCGTGCGTCGCTGCTCATACGTAGGCACCGCCCAGTGGCAATACGTCCTGCCCAACCGCCGCAAGGCGAGGGTACAGGAGCCCTGGCAGGCTTTTCGGGATCAGGTGACGCGCATGACCCAAGACCTCCGAGCCATGCAGACGCTCGGGCTCGGACGGGGAGAGGTGCTGCAGGGCGACGCTCGCACATGCGCGCTCGTCCCGGACTCCTGGGCGACACTCGTCATCAGCTCGCCGCCATACCCAAACAACTACGACTATGCCGACGCAGCACGACTCGAGATGACGTTCCTAGGTGACGTAGATTCGTGGGGCGATCTGCAAGCAAAGGTGCGCTCACATCTCATTCGCTCATGCTCTCAGCACATGAGAGGCTTTGACATAGACGAGGCCCTGAAGTCTCCGCTTCTGTCTCCGATAATCGCCGAGCTGGGACCGGTCGCAGCGGAGCTGAGCATACTGGCACAAGAGCGCAAAGGGCACAAGCGCTACGACAGCATGGTCACCGCTTACTTCACCGATCTAGCAGAGACATGGCACGCCCTGCGCCGCACCTGTGCGCCTGGGGCGACCGTCTGCTTTGTCATCGGGGACTCTGCTCCCTACGGAGTCCATGTTCCCGCGGAGCGCTGGCTGGGGGAGCTTGCACGAGCTGCCGGATATGGATTCTGGCGATTCGAAAAGACGCGCGATCGAAACATTAAGTGGGAGAATCGCAAGCACCGCGTGCCGCTGCACGAGGGCAGATTGTGGGTTACAGGCTAATGGCAAAAGCGCCCGGTCATCAGCTCGGCCAGATCATCGGCCTGGCCCTGGAGGCAGCCATCGGGCCTTATCTCAGCGAGATCGCAAACGAGTTCGACCTGTACCTTGACCAAGCGGGCGACCGACCGGCGCGTCGCGGCTCCAAGGTGACCTGGGTGGATAGCCTCGGCAACAAGCACGATCTTGACTATGTGTTCGAGCGCGGCGGTACAGACAGGGAGATCGGCGTGCCCGTCGCGTTCATCGAGACTGCATGGCGTAGATACACCAAGCATTCACGCAACAAGGCACAGGAGATACAAGGCGCAATCCTGCCTCTCCTCGCGACGCATTCCGAGTCGAAGCCGTTCGCGGGAGTGGTGCTCGCCGGCGTCTTTACCGATGGATCGCTCGAGCAGCTTCGATCGAACGGCTTCTCTGTTCTGCATATCCCGTACGAGGCCGTCGTCCGAGCATTTCGACAGCACGGGATGGATGTGGAGTTTACCGAGGACACGCCGGACGAGCATCTCGCGGAGCAGGTTGAGATATTCAGCCGCTTTACAGTTCCTGACCGCGCAGCTCTCGGTGAGACACTTCGCAAGACCGCCCCGGATGCGTTCCAGCGCTTTACTTTCGATCTGCGACGCGTCTTCGGCAGACGCGTGAGACACATTTTGATCCTTCCGCTTTACGGCATTCGAGAGCAATTTACAGACGTTGCTGCCGCAATCGAGCACCTGCGGAATCATAGGCTCGACCCATCCGCGCCGCTTGTCAGGTTCGCCGTCAGCGTGCGCTATTCAAACGAGGATCGAATTGACGCGGAGTTCTCCGATGCCGACGATGCCGTCCGCTTCTTGGAGACGTTTACGTAACGGGCTCGAGCACGTCGAAGAGTTGGATGCCTGCGATCGCGTCTCGCAGTAGCACCTGCAGTCGCACCGTGTCGAAGCGATGCGACCGGGGCGCGACTGGGTTGACGGTGATCGCGGCGAGCGCGATCGGGCGCGTGACGTAGATGTCGATGCTGTGAGTTCCGTACCAGGAGGGCCCGTGGTCGGTGAGGAAGACCTTGGTGGGGTCTTCTGCCACCACGACGAGCCTGCGACGGCGGCGGTGGGCGGCACGCGCGAGCCCGTCCAGGAACTGCGCGGGGAGTGCGCCGGTCACGATCAGCTCGGTCGCGCTCGGGTTAGTGTCGAGCATTGCGGCGATCTGCGCTTCGTCGCTTGTGAGCGCGAAGCGTGGGGGGAGAGCGATCGAGTCGTCGGGCCCGGTCATCTCGGAGGGCTTGGGTAGGCACACGAGGTTCACCGCGTCCCTTGTCTTTACGATGACCTCGTCGATGTTTTCGCTCAGCACCGCTCCCGTGGACATGATCAGGCCGTCGGATACGTCCGGTGAGGAGGCGGCGCGGCGGTCGATCGCTCCGTCGATCAACACCTGCTCGGCGCCTTGGGCGAGCATTGCGTCGCTTACGGCCCGCACGTCCGCCGCTGCGCTGGGGCCGGCTACCTCAATCGCGCCCGGCTCCTTCAGGCGCGCGATCAGGACCTGGCCGAGGGGGGTGCGGATCCCCGTGTGCTCCATCAGTTCGTGCGTGAGGCGGCTTGCTCGGAGCAGACTGTCGGTTGTGGCTACGAGGCTGCCCTTCGCCAGTACGATTTGGGGCTTCTCGATGCGGCGGTCGATCACGTCGCGGGCCTCGCCGTCGCGTCCAACCGAGGTCACGCCGACAGGGCGGCCCTGTGCTTCCAGCTCACGCAGGAGCGCCGCGAGCGCGACCGTCTTGCCCGTGTTCTTTGCCAGGCCCACCAGCGCCAGGCGCTTTGCGCCGGCCGTCAGGTCGGAGAGGCGGGGCTGTTCCATCTCAGCGCTGTGGCTCGTTCAGCCCGCGTCCAGACCGGGGGAGCGGGCCGTCCTGCGGGCGCCATGCGTGATTGTCTCCCAAAGGTCAACCCGCCGCTGTGCGCGCTGCCAGCTCGCGGACAATGAACGTCGCGAGGTGGTGGGGATAGGTGCCCTTCGAGAAGCCCGCGTCGAAGCCCAGCTCCTTGGCCAGCTCGTTCGATACGCGCGGACCGCCGCAGGCGAGGATCGTCTCGCGGCGGCGCCCCTCCGCCTCCACTATCTCCACCAGCTCGGTCAGGTTGCTCACATGCAGGTTCTGCTGCGTCACCGTCTGGGACACCAGGATCGCGTCGGCTCCGACCTCGATCGCCTTGGCCACGAGCACGCTGTTGGGGACCTGGCTACCGAGGTTGTGGGTCTCGAACGAGTGGTAGCCCTCCAGGCCGTGGTGACCGTGATAGCCCTTTAGGTTCAACATCGCGTCGATGCCCACCGAGTGGGTGTCCGAGCCCGTGCTTGCGCCCACGACCACGATCGGGCGGCCCACATTTTCCTCGGCGAAGCGCTCGATCTCATCCTCGCTCATGTACTCCACGTCGCCGCCCTCGCCCTGCAGGACCGTGAAGTCGATCGTCTCCGTGCACTTGCCGTACATCACGAAGTACGTGTAGCCCTCCGTCAGCTGCTCGTAGTGCACGACCTCCGGCTCGTCGAAGCCCAGCTTGCGCGCCAGCTCCAGCGCCGCGATCCTGGCTGCCGAAGAGTAGGGCACCGGCAGCGTAAAGCTCATCTGCACCAGCCCGTCGCCCAAATGGTCCGCATACGGCCTCACCCTTGTCAGGTCGGGTGTCCTCCCGGCCTCCTTCTCAGGCATACGCCGCCGCCTCGCACATCAGCTCCTCTACAGGGTTGAAGTACCCCTCCTCGATCTCGACGATCCCCTCGATCCCGCGGCCCTCGCCCGCCCCGCGGCTGACGTCGCCGAAGGTCGCCTCAGCGATCGCCTTGATCAGCCCCGTATGCGCGATCTGCTCGAGCAGCTCCCTGGCGCCCGCCAAGACCTCCTGCGCCCGCGTCTGGATGATTCCGCCCTCCTTGAACTCGATCTCCTCGCCCAGGTCGTGGGCGGCGTTGAAGACGTAGTCGACGTTCTGCAAGCCCAGCACCCTGTCGTGGATGTGGGGGGTGAAGATCCCCTCGGTCGGCACGCCGATCGTCTGGATCCCCTGGCCGGTCGCGATCGTCACGAGGTTGAACAGCGTGTCGGCCGCGTGCGTCCGGAGCAGGTTGCCGTCCATGTGCCTGGTCGGCGGCATGTACTTCACCGGGCAGTCCGGGAACAGCTCGCGCGTCAGCTGCGCCTGGGCCCACTCGTACAAGAGGCCGTTCTTCACCGGCACGTCGATCTCGAACGCGTCCCCGAGCGCGATCTGCTCGTCCGGCACGCCCGAGTCGCGTGCCAGCTGGTGGTTGATGAACTGCGAGGCCGTCACCGTATGGGCCGCCTCGATCGCGTCGGCGGTGCGCAGGTAGTTGTCCTCGCCCGTGTTGATCGTCACGCCGAACCAGCCGTTGATCAAGCGCGACACGCGCTGGTCGATCAACCCCCTCACGACGTTGATGTCGCGGTACAAGATCCCGTACAGGGCGTCGTTGACCATGTTGTCGAAGCCCTCCCACGCGCCCATCACCGCGATCTCCGACATGCACAGCCCCGAGCAGAAGCTCGACAGGCGCACGTAGCGGCCGTGGGACTCCGACCACTCGTCGATCGCCTCGCGCATGATCTTGAAGTTCGCCTGCGTCGCGAACGTCCCGCCGTAGCCCTCCGTCGTCGGGCCGAACGGCACGTAGTCGAGCAGGCTCTGCGCGGTCGAGCGGATCACCGCGACGATGTCGCCGCCCGCCGCGGCCACCGCCTTCGCGTGCACCACGTCCTCGTACACGTCGCCCGTCGCCGTCAGCACGTAGCGCAGGGGGGCCGGGGCCTCGCCGAGGCGGTCGCGCATCGCCCTGCGCTCCTCGAAGCGTTTTGCGATCTCCCTCAGCCGCTCCCGGCACTCGGCCGTCACGCGCTCCTGGGCCGCGCCCGGCTCGGTCTCTCCGACCGCGCACAGGTCGAGCTCCCCCGCGCTCACCGCCTCGGCCAGCTGCTGCGGCGAGCGGTCGGTCTTGATCATCGCGTTGCCGATCCAGTAGCCGATGCCACGACCCAGCCCTTCCTGCTCGTGCACCTGGTCGACGAGCACGTTCGGCAGCGGCGCGCCGAGGTCGTCGGCGCCGTCCACCCCCAGCAGCCGCGTCACGCTGCGCTCGACCGACACCGTCGTGCGGTCCTTGATCTCCTCCGCGACCTGCGCGGCGATCTTCTCCGCCGCTTCGCGGCAGGCCCGCACCACGCCCTCGTCGAGACCAAGCTTGCCAGGCAGCCTGCGTGGAGAGTCCATGCTCCCCGTAGAGCTCATGGTGCTCCTCGGCGAGCGCCCTCCATGGCGTGGTGGGTGGCGGCCTTCATCGAATATCTCGCACTATGGGGAACGGAATTACCTCGCGCAGCGTGTCGCGTTCGGTCAGGATCATCACGACACGGTCCACCCCCATGCCGCCGCCGGCCGTCGGCGAGTAGCCGTACTCGATCGCCCTGGCGTACTCCTCGTCGTTCGGGTGCGGCACGTCGGCGTCGTCGATCAGCCTGCGCTTGCGCTGGTCGACGAACCGCTGCCACTGATCGACCGGGTCGTTCAGCTCGGTGTCGCCGCTGACGAGCTCGATGCCGCCGATGACCGCGTCGAAGTGCTCGCCCAGCTCTGGATGGACCGCGTGGCGCTTCGTGATCGGGAACGGCTCGAGCGGGAAGTCGAACACGTGCGTCGGCTGGTTGATCTCCGGCTCGATCAGCCGCGAGTAGATGTCGGCCACCAGCTCGGCCCATGTCGCCTCGGGATCGACCTCGCCGTCGAGGACCTCGGCGAGCTGCCGCTTGTCGGACTCCATGAAGTCGACCCCCGTGCGCTCGAGGATGATCTCGCGCATCGTGATCCTCCGCCACGGCTTCGCCAGGTCGATCTCCTCGCCGTTCCGTTTGATCGTCGTCCTACCCAGCGCCCTTTGGGCGACATCACGGAACATCTCTTCGGTCGCGGTCGCGACATCGTTGTAGTCGGCGTAGGCCATCATGAACTCGATGATCGTGAACTCGGGGCTGTGCTTGGGAGAGATCCCCTCGTTGCGGAAAACCTTCCCCATGTCGTACACGTTCTCCAGCCCGCCGACGATGCAGCGGTTCAAGAACAGCTCGACCGAGATGCGCAGATACAGGTCGCGGTTCAGCGCGTTGTGGTGCGTCGTGAACGGGCGCGAGCCCGCCCCGCCCGCGAGCGACTGCAGCGCCGGGGTTTCGACTTCGACGAAGTTCCGTTCGTTCAGCCACTCGCGGATCGCCGCGACGATCCGCGCGCGCGTGAGAAACAGCTCGCGCGTGTCCTCGTTGGCGAGCAGGTCGAGCTCGCGGTAGCGGTAGCGCGTGCCCGTGTCGCCCAAGCCGTGATGGCGGTCGGGGGGCGGGCGTAGCGTCTTCGTCAGCAGCGTGCCCTCGTCGACCGCGAGCGCGAGCTGGCCGCGCTGCGTCACGTACACGCAGCCCTCGATCCCCACGATGTCGCCGATGTCGAGTCCCATGATGCGGTTGTACTTCGCTTCGCCCAGTACGTCGAATCGTACCACCACCTGGATCTGGCCGGACAGGTCGCGCACGTCGAGGAACGACGTCTTGCCATGGCCGCGTCGGGAGATCACACGGCCGGCGATGTGATGGCGCAAGTCCGGGTGCTCGCCGTGCTGGAGCTGCGCGGGGTCGTGGGCCGCGATCACGTCCCTGATCAGCGCGCGATCGGGCAGCGAGACCGGGGGGTAGGGGTCGATCCCTTCGCCCCGCAGCCGCTCCATCTTCGCGCGGCGCTCGTCGATCTCCGCGACGCCGCTCGCGCCGTCCACGAGTGGCGCGTTCCCCGTCGCCTCGGCATCCAGGTCCGCCTGCTTCGCTTGATTCTGTACAGGCACATTCACGATCCTATCCGTAGTCACGCGATCCGGCGAACGGTGGGAGGATCGGCCCAGTCCGGCCGCGAGTCCCGGAGCAGGTCAGACGTTTCGCCCGCAGTGCTTGAAGCCCGCCTTTGCCGCGAGCGGGATCAGTTCTTTCTCGCTCTTCTGATCTTCGTGGATCAAGACTTCGACCGCCTTCAAGTTCTTCGCAGTCGCCGCTGTGCCCAGCCTGCCCGCGTTCACGTCCAGCAATTCGGCGCCCGCGACGATCCTCCGCCACTTGGGCGCGAGCTCGCTCGGCGGAGTCAACTTGCGTAGCTCGATGATCGCATGGTGCTCGAACGCCTGGAGGAACGGCGCAATTTTCGCCACCTTCTTCAGCGCGGCGACGCTCGTGACCGCGCCCAGCTGCTTGTTGGCCACCTTCCTGCGTTCGTTCATTCCCTTGCAGATAGCGTCGGCCCGGGCGACCATCGGCGACTTGGCGCTTGCCGAGGCAGCGCCGGCGTTGCTCGTGCTTTGGCTGCTGCCACCGCAACCCGCTGCGAGCAAGACGGCGATCGTCGTGGCGACGGCCACCGGTGCGATCGTCGGGCGGAGGACATGCGTCATGCCGGCGACCCTACAACGCGGATCTCGTCGCGCCAACGGAATCGGCGGATTGTCTCGGACTTTTCGCGCGCCCCCGCGCGGTCGCGGGCGCCCGGAAAGGGCATATCCTGCGGCCGCCTGCGGGGCGAGCCTTCGAAAGGGGCGGCCTCGCGTCCCCTACGCCATCGGCAGCGACATGCCCACCGGCTTCGGGCTCGCCGGCGGCGCGGGGCAGCGGGTGCCGGCGTGACCTGCACGAGCGGCAGGACCGGGAGCGCGGGCGGGGCGCCGATCGCGATCAGGCCGCGCGCGGCCTGGCGGATCGCCTGGGCCGCCGGGTCATCCGGGTCCTCGACCACGAGCGGCGTGCCGCTGTCGGCGTGCGCGCGCAACGGCATCGTCAGCGGCACGTTCGCGAACAGCGGCACGTCCAGCTCGTCCGCGAGCTCCCGGCCGCCGCCCTCGCCGAAGATCGCATAACGCTCGCCCGCCGGCGTCGTGAAGCCCGACATGTTCTCGATCACGCCGCCGATCTCGAGCGAGACCTTGTTCGCCATCTCCGCCGCGCGCCTGGCGACCCTCTGCGCAGTCGCCTGGGGCGTCGTCACGATTACGAACCTCGCCTGGGGCAGGAGCTGCGCGAGCGTCATCGACACGTCGCCCGTCCCCGGGGGCAGGTCGATCAGCAGGTAGTCGAGCGCGCCCCATTCGACGTCGTTCAGGAACTGCGTCAAGGCCTTGTGCAGCATCGGACCGCGCCACACGACCGCCGCATCCTCCTCCACGAAGAAGCCGATCGACATCACCTTCACGCCATGCGCCTCGAGCGGGACGATCTTCCTTTGCGCGGATACCGGCGGCCTCGTCGAGCCCAGGCCGTACATCCTCGGGATCGAATAGCCCCAGACGTCGGCGTCCAGGACTCCAACCTTCTTTCCTTCTCCCGCGAGCGCGGCCGCGAGGTTCGCGGTCAGCGTCGACTTGCCGACGCCGCCCTTCCCCGAGCCGATGCACAGCACGTTCGCCACCTGGGCCAACGCGCCCTCGGGCAGGGGGCCCCTCCCGAGCTTCTGCTGCAGCGCCGCCTTCTGTCCGTCGTCCAGGACGTCGAAGTAGACGTTCGTATGCTCGACGCCCTCGATTGCTCCCGCGGCCTCCGCCACGGCCGTCTGAAAATGGCCCTTGATCGGGCAGCCCGGGGTCGTCAGCGAGACCGTGATGTCCACCACGCCGTTGGGACCGATGTCGATCGAGCGGACCATGTCCAGCTCGACGATCGACCGGTGCAGCTCGGGGTCGATCACGACCTTCAGGGCCTCTTTGATCTCTTCCTTAGTTGGCATAGGGGCCATTGTGGCATGTCGGTTGCCTGGTCTCCGTTTGTTCAGGGCTCTTGCGTCTGTGGCATTGGCCGGATTTCTCGGCATGTCTTTCACGAGGAGAACCTCGTGAAAGACATGACCGAAAATCCGGCCTTGGACTTGAGCCTTGTTTGGGCGGCCCCGTTTCGGCGGGCTTGTGGGCTTCGCATGTCCCTGTGTTGCCGCTTGCGTCGGTTGAGGGTTGTGAGGTGGTCCTTTTGAGGCGTAATCGGAGGTTTTTATGCTGTTGCAACTGCCTGCTAACTATGCCTATACTGTAGGCATGAGTAGTATTCAATATACGGTGCGGGGTGTGTCGTCGAAGCTCGATGCGGAGCTTCGACGGGAGGCTCGCACTGCTGGAAAGACCCTCAACGCGCTAGTGGTCGAGACGCTCGAGCAGGCGAAGCTGCCCTCGTCACCGATCGTCTACGACGATTTGGACTGGTTCGTTGGCATGGGGCCGTGCGACGAAAGCGAAGCCGACGCCGCCCAGGCGTGGCTGGATTCGCTGCCGGCCGAGCCGGCGTGAAGCTGGCACTTGACACGAACGCCTACAAGGCCCTCCGCGAAGGGGATTCCCAGCTGGTCGAGGACATGCGTCGCGCGGAGGCGATCGGACTTCCGATCACTGTGCTGGGTGAGCTGTGGTTCGGGTTCATGAACGGGTCCAAGTTGCGCCAGAACACCGAGATGCTGGAACGCTTCCTTGCTACTCCACGGGTACAGATTCTCCAGCTCGGGGAGCAGACCGCACGTGTCTTCGGGGAGATCGCCACGCTGCTGCGAAGCGGCGGGATCGCGATCCAGCAGAACGACATCTGGATCGCCGCTCTTTGCAAGCAGCATGGTTTCGCCCTTGCGACCAGTGACCAGGGCTTCCAGTACGTCCTGGGGCTGGAGGTGATCGAGGTCTCGGTGCCTGCTCAGAGAGACAGAGGGTCCATCGGCGACCATGCGGGCATCGCGACGGGGATTTACAAAGACGGGGAGCTCGATCGGCTTCGTGGTGAGTGGGAGGATTGATTCACCGGCCCGGGTAGTCCCAGAAGACAGGTCATTTCTATGGACCAAGCTGGGCGCCGCGGGGCGGTGAAGCGCGTGCTGGTGGCACGTGCGAGCCGTCACGTGGCGTCCAGCGCCGTGTCCATAGAAATGACCCGAGGGCGGTGGGGGCCGCCCTCGGGTCGAGGGAGGAGAGGGTGCTACTCCTGCCGGCGGGTTATGAGGCCGGCAGACTCTCCCGACCGCCCTTTTGGGGGCGGTGTCCTGCCCGACCCTCTCCGGGCGGGCAGGCGGGGTAAGGGGGTGCTCAGACGAGGCTGAGGATTCGCTCCTGTACTCGGTTGGCGAGGCCGGCGCCGTCCTTGACTACGTTCTCGATCTGCGTCTGGGTCTGCTCCACCTGAGTGGAGAGGCCCTTCGTGCGCTGCTCGAGCTCGCGACGGCGCTGGCGCAGTTCGCGCTCGAAGCGGACGCGGGCTTTGCGGACCTCGCGCTCGAGCCGGTTGCGCGCGGTCGTGCCGCGGCGCTCGAAGCGACGCAGCTGGGCCTGAGCCTTGGCGCTCGAGGAGTAGGTCGTGAGCGTGTCGTTGACGGTGGAGACCACCCGTTCGCGGGCGAGCAGCGCCGCGCCGACGGGGATCAGGATCGCGCGCTCGGCGTAGTCGCCGAAGACGCCGGCGGTGTCGCGCGTGGCGGTCTCGGCCTGGCGCACGGCCGACTCGGCCTGATGGACGGCGCGGGTACGGGCCGACTTGGCGCGCGTCACCTTCGCCTGCGTGGTGCTGCGCGAGGTGGCGCGAGCGCGGGTGGTGCTGCGCGAAGCGGCGCGAGCGCGCGTGGAGGCTTTGGCCGCAGCCGGTTTACGGGCGGCTTTCGCGCCGGCTTTGGCGCCGCGGGGGGAAGTTGTGTTCGCTGTTGGCATCTTGCAGGAGGCTCCTCTTCTTCCTCGCCGGGCGAGGAGGGGTACGGGTTTACGGTTCCTTGGAGGCTCAGCGCTGAGCTTAGCACCGAACACCTGTTTGTAACCCGTTCGAGGAAGATCGTTACACGTCTATCTATAGATCGCGTAAAGACCCTGTGAAGAAGCCGTCTTTGGGCCTTTAGCTTGTAACAGGAGGAACGTGCGTTCGATTGTCCGCATCGAGTTGTGCGCGCGTACGCGCGAGCCACCGTTGCGGGTCCTCGAGCTCTGACATCGTGGGCAGCGTCTCCGGGCCACTCCACGCGCGGGCCAGAGCCGCTCCCCCCTCCGCCTCGACGACCGCGTCGCAGAAGCGCCGGCCGACCTCGTACTGCTTCATCTTCAACTCCAACCCCAGCAGCCGCTCGAGCACGCGCCACGGCAAGCCGCGGGACTCGCGCCGGCGGTTCATCGCCGCGCGCAGCCGTGGCAGCGAGGGCAGCACCTCGGCGCCGACCGCGTCCATCGTGTGCTCGGCGTGTCCCTCGATCAGCGACATCGCCGCCTGGATGCGCTCGAGCTGCTCCCAGCGCTCCTCGCCGAGCGTCAGCCGCAGCAGCTCGCCGCGGCGGGCGCGCTCGATCAGGGAGCGCAGCTCCGCCCCGTCCGGCAGTTTCGGCAGCTTGGGCAGGCGCGCGCCGAGCGAGGAGGGGCCGGCGAGCGTGACCTGCAGCCCGTCGATCAGCTCTTTCAGCATCCCGCCGAGATAGTCGCGCAGCCATGGCGCGCCGGAGAACTGAACCGCGTGGACGATCTCGTGGATCGTCACCCACAACACCAGCTCGTCGCGATCGACTCCCAGGCTGCGGGCCGCCTGCGCCAGGTTCGGCGCGAGCAGCAGCAGACGGGGCGGGGCAGAGGAGTCGAGCAGGGCGAGGTCGTACTGCCCGAGCACCCGTTGGGAGAGGACGCCGGTGAGGGCTCCGACCTGGGCGCCGAGCAGGAACCCGGTGGCAGCGCGCAGCGGGCCTGCGAGCGGGCCGGCGGAGCCGCCGACGCGCTCGGTCAGTGGGCCCAGGACCGGGCGCATGCTGCGCAGGTTGGCCGCGATCCAGCCGGCCCGGTCGACCGCCTCGAGCGGCGGGAGCTCCGCGGGGAGCTCGAGCCCCGAGTAGTCGCTCACGCGCCGCGCGAAGTCATACGCGAGCGGCTGCACCGCCTCGGCGCGCACGCCCCCGTAGGGCGGCGAGCCGGCGATCAGCTCGCCGATTCGCTGCGCCGTACCCCAATCGATCGTGTCCACACACTGAGCGTAGACGCACCGAGCCCCCTCGGCGGGGATACGCTCGTATCCTTCGATGGTGCCCGTCTCCAAGATCGCCTCCGCCGCCAAGCCGCAGAGCGAGCCGCCCGGTGAGGAACACGGCGCGGCGGAGTTCCTCGAGCGGGCCGAGGTGCGCGACGTGCTTGCGTGGATGCGGCTGCTCGTCGAACCGCAGGACGCCGCCGCGGTGGTGCGCGCCCTCGCGCGTCCGCCGATCGAGCTGCGCCAGGTCGATCTGGCGCGCGTGATCCAGGTCGCGCGCCGGCGCAAGCTGGACATGGTCGCCGCGCTCGCCGCCGCGATCGACCTGCCGCAGGTCCCACCTGACGCGCGCGAGCGGATCCAGCGCTTCCTCGAGCTGCGCGCCGCGGCGGCCAAGGCGCTCGACGCCGGCCGCCCGGACCTGCTCGCGCGTGCCGTCGTGGGGGTCGAGTCCGAGGAGCGCGCGACGGGGCCGGCGCGACCCGGCCGGGATGAGGACGGCGATCGGGACGGGGAGGACGCGCTGGCACAGACGCTGCGCATGATGCGCGAGGAGGTGCTGGCGAGCGTCGCGCGCATCGGCGGGCGGCTCGGCGAGCTGCGCCTGGACACCGACCTTGACATCTCCCACGGCGTCGTGCGCTACCTGGAGCTCCTGAAGCTCTCGGCGCTCGTCCAGCGCCCCGCCGGACAGGACGCCGACGAGGCGCTCGCGGACGTCAACGCGCGCCTGCTCGCCGCGACCACCGCCCTGCAACGCGAGATCTTCCAGACCTCCTCGCTCGACGAGACGCTGCTGGCGAGCAAGCGTGCTCGCGCGCGCGCGATCGCGCCGCGCGAAGCGTCCTCGCTCGCTCCCTTCCTCCCGCGCAAGGGGGCCGGCCTGGCGCTGTCGGCCTCGGACATCGAGACCTATCGCGGCTGCCCCCTGCGCTACAAGTTCGCGCGCGTCCTGCGCATCCCCACCGAGCAGACGCTGCACCAGCGCTTCGGCATCGCCGTCCATCAGGTGCTCGAGCGCTACCACTCCGACGGCGGGCAGACGCTTGAGCAGCTGCTGGAGCTGCTCGAGACCGGCTGGCGCAAAGGCGGCTTCGACGACGGCGAGCCCGAGCGGCTGCTGCGCGAGAAGGCGCGCGTGGCGCTGCGCCGCTACCACGCGCGACTGCACGGTCAGGACTCAGAGCCTGTCTGGTTCGAGCGCTCCTTCTCCTTCCGCCTCGGGCCCCACCACCTGCGCGGGCGCGTCGACCGCGTCGACCGGATCGCGGTCGGCTCGGCCTCACGGAGCGGCGATCGCGCGGCGAATGGCAAGGGCGGTGCACCCGACGAGGGCGCCGAGTACGAGCTGATCGACTACAAGACCTCGCGCCCGAAGACCGCCACACAGCTGAAAGACGACGTCCAGCTTTCGCTGTACGCGCTGGCCGCGCGCGAGGACTGGCGCCTTCCGTCCTCGCGTCAGGCCTACTACTACGTGCTCGACGATCTCAAGGTCCCGGTACCTCGCGGGCCGGCGGACACCGAGTCGATCAAGGACACGGTGCTCGAAGTCGGCGAGGGCATCCTCGCCCAAGCGTTCGAGCCCACTCCCTCGCACGCCGCGTGCTCCCTCTGCGACTACCGCATCGTCTGCCCGGCCGCGGAGCGTTGAAGGGTGCCCGCGGTCGCGGGCGCCGGTCAGGCCGGATCGCCTTCTGGCTCGTCGCTGTCGCTTCGCTCGCCGCCGGCGCTCTGATCGTCAGGATCGCCCTGATCCTGACCGCTCTTGCCTGGACCGCTCTTGTCCTCGGGGCGGCTCTTGTCCTCGGGGCGGCTCTTGTCCTCGGGGCGGCTCTTGTCCTCGGGGCGGCTCTTGTCCTCGGGGCCGCTCTTGTCCTCGGGGTCGCTCTGATCGTCGGTGTCGTGCTCGACCTCGGGCCGATCCTTGGTGCCCTGCTCGCCGTCGACGTCGTGCTCATCGCCGAGGCCGAGCTGGTCGCCGAGGTTGAGCGGGCCATCGATGCCGGGCCGGCCCTCGGTGCCCCGCTGGCGCAAGAAGCGTTGAAATTCACGGGCGATGACGTCTCCCGAGGGAACGTCCTCGCCGTTCTCCTCCTTCTCTTCCGCGGCGGCGGCCTCGAGCCGTTCCACGAACGCCGCGACGTCGGGGTCGCTCTGCACGGCGATCCCGACCTGGCGCTCGTAATCGGCCGAAGCGGCTTCCAGCTCGGTGACGTCGACGGCGACCCCGACCAGCCCTTCGACCCTGCGCACCAGCGCGAGCGCCGCCTTCGGGCTCGCGGCCGCTGCCACGTAATGGGGGACGCCCGCCCAGATCGAGGCCGAGGGCAGTCCCGCCTCCACGCACGCCCCGTGCAGCACGCCGACGATCCCGGTCGGCCCCTCATACGTCGAAGTTTTCATCCCCAGCCGCTCGATCAGCGAAGGATCGGAGGCATAGCCGACCATCGACACCGGCAACGTGTGAGGCACGTCGCCGAGCAGCGCCCCCAGCGAGACGACCACCTGCACGCCGAGCGCCTCGGCGAGGTCGACCAGGTGCGCGCTGAACGAGCGCCAGCGCATCGACGGCTCGACGCCCTGGACGAGCACGAGGTCGCGCGTCGCGCGCGGAGCACGCACCTCGAAGACCTCCACCGTCGGCCATTCGATCTCCCTCGCGCCGGTCTCCGTATAGGAGACGGCGGGCCGGTTGGCCTGATAGTCGTAGAACTGCTCGGAGTCGATCCGGGCAAAACGGCGCCCTCCCAGCGCGGTTGCCATGAAGGCGACCGCGGTCGAGGCGGAGTCGCCCGCATCGTTCCAGCCCTGGAACGCGCACACCATGGCTGGTGCCCTGAGGCCATCAGGTCGGCGGTCCCAAATCAGGGGCTGCATCCGAACCACCGTACATCATGAGAGCGTGTTCGCCTCCCCCAGTTCCCCACTCGCCGAGAATCAGGCGATCGCGACCCTGCGCGAGGGGTCAGAGGTGGTCGGGATCTTCGCCTGCACACGCAAGGAACGCCAGATCTCGCGCGCCGGCTCCCCGTATCTGACGGTCGAGCTGCGCGACAGCACGGGCACGATCCGCGCGCGCGCGTTCCGCGACGCCGACGTGCTCGCGGGGCGCTTCGAGCGGGGCCAGCTCGTGCGCGTGCACGGGCGCGTGGAGAGCTTTCGCGACGAGCTGCAGGTCGAGATCCGCACGATCTCCCGGGCCGAGGGTGCCGAGGCCGAGGATCTCGCTCGCTTCCTCCCGGTCGCCCGTCGCGACGTCGACGAGCTCGACGGCTTCCTGGAGCACCTCTCCCGCGAGGTCTACGACCCCCCGCTGAAAGCGATGCTCGAACGGATGCTGGGCGACTCTGAGCTACGCGAGGAGCTGCTGCGCGCGCCGTGCTCGGTCCCCGTCGCCGGGCCCGCCCCGGTGGGCTCAGGACGATCTCCCTCCAATCATCATGCCTATCTCGGCGGGCTGCTGGAGCACACCGTCGCGGTCGCCACGATGGCGCTCGAGCTGTGCACGCTGCACCCGCGCCTCGACCGCGACCTGCTGCTGAGCGCGGCGATCGTCCACGATCTGGGCAAGACGCGCGAGTTCACCTACGGCGCGGAGATCGCGCGCAGCCAGGAAGGCAGGCTGCTGGGCCACGTCGAGCTCGGCCTGCGTCTGATCGCGCGCTACGCGCCACGCACGCTCGTGGCCGAGCGCCGCCTCGCGCTCGAGCACTGCGTGCTGCTCCACCACGGCGCCGACGCGGCCGTCGGGCAGCGCTTCGCCTCGCCCGAGGCGCTGGCGCTCTATCGCCTGAACACGCTCGACGCTCAGGTCAAGAGCGCGTTCGAGCACGGCGTCGTCCGCTGAGGGCATCAACTCGCTTAAAGAGAGCTCTTCAAGAAGCTCTCAGGTGGATCAAGCGTGGCTCGCGGACTGCCGATACATCCACTGATGGGCGACAGCGCCACCACAGCCACGCCTGCTCCGGACGTGCCTTCCTCGGATACGCCGCCCGCGGGCAAATCTCCGCTGGGCGTCTCGCGCCCGGCCGAGCCCGACTGGGAGGGACCCGAGCGGCGCGGATCCGAGCGCCAGGCGGGCGGGGACGGACACGGCCTGTACCCGCCCCAGCGCTCCGGGCGCTCCACCCGGATGATCGGCGAAGTGGTCGTCGACCTCGGCTTCGCCAGCCGCGAGAAGGTCGAGGAGGCCGTCGCCGTCGCCCGCGCGCAGGGGAGGCCCACCGGCCAAGTGCTGGTCGAGCAGGGCGTCCTGCGCCAGGACCAGCTCGCGCGGGTCGTCGCCGAGCGCTTCGGCCTCGACTACGTCGACCTGGCCGTCTACGAGCTCGACATGGGCGCCGTCAACCTGATCAGCTCCGACTCCGCCAAGCGCTACCAGGCCGTCCCCGTCGGCTTCGTCGACAACGGCACCCTGCTGCTGGCGATGGCCGACCCCACGAACGTCCTCACGATCGACGACATCGCGATGATGACCGGCCGGCGGATCCGCGCGGCGGCCGCCTCGGTCGAGGACCTCAACCTGCTGCTCGCGCGCCTCGCACGGATGGACGACTCGATCGAGGACATCGTCGACGACAGCGCCGACGCGGACTCAGAGCCCGACCAGCTGCTCGACGAAGCCGACCGCGACGCGCCGATCATCAAGCTCGTCCACTCGATCGTCGCCCAAGCCGTGCAGCAGGGCGCCTCCGACATCCACGTCAACCCCGAAGAGGGCGACACCCGCGTGCTCTTCCGCGTCGACGGCGTGCTCTTTGGAGCCGCCACCGTCAAGCGTCGGATGGCGATGGGCGTCGTCTCGCGCATCAAGATCATGGCCGACCTCGACATCTCCGAGAAGCGCGTCCCTCAGGACGGCCGCTTCGCCCTGACCGTCGACGGGCGGCGCGTCGACATCCGCGTCGTCACGCTCCCGCTCGTCTACGGCGAGGGCGTCGTGATGCGGATCCTCGACAAGGGCGTCGTGGTGCAGGGCCTCGAGTCCCTGGGCATGCAGGAAGATGAGCTGAAGCGCTTCGGCGAGGCGATCCACCGGCCCAACGGCGCCGTGCTCGTGACCGGCCCGACCGGCTCGGGCAAGTCGACCACGCTCTACGGCGCGCTGAACGTCCTCAACGACGGCGAACGCTCGATTCTCACGATCGAGGACCCCGTCGAGCAGCGCATCGCGGGCGTCAAGCAGATGCAGATCGCCCCCAAGGCCGGGGTCACCTTCGACGTCGGCCTGCGCTCGATGCTGCGCGCCGACCCCGACGTGATCATGGTCGGCGAGATCCGCGACCGCGAGACCGCGCACATCGCGATCGAGGCGGCCCTCACCGGGCACCTCGTGCTCTCCACCTTGCACACCCGCGACGCCCCCAGCGCGCTGGGGCGGCTGATCGACATGGGCATCGAGCCGTTCCTCGTGTCTTCCGCGATCGACTGCATCGTCGCCCAGCGCCTCGTGCGCATGCTCTGCAAGCACTGCAAGCGCCCCCAAAAAGTCCCCGACTCCGTGCTTGCCGAGCACGGTCTCAGTGGCGCCGAGCCGTATGAGCCCGTCGGCTGCTCGCGCTGCGGAGGCTCCGGCTACCGCGGGCGCGTCGGCCTGTATGAGGTCATGAGCGTCTCCGAGGAGATCCGCGCCTTGATCCTCGAGCGCGCCTCGGTCGACGACATGGTCACGGTCGCCGTCCGCCAAGGCATGCTCCGCCTGCGCGACGACGGCATGCACAAGGTGCGCGAAGGACTCACCTCGATCGCCGAGATCGAGCGGATGACCAGCAGTTTGCTGTAGCCGCCGGGACCCCGCACAGATGCGCGGAGTCCCGGCGTGGCGCACAGAGCGGCGCTATTTCTTCTTGGATACCGCCTTCTTCTTGGTGCCCTTCTCGCCCTTCTTCTTGCCCTTCTTGCCTTTGGCGGGCGCTGCGACCGGCTTCGGGTTCAGCCGGTTGAAGCCCGAGTTGGCGTTGGGCGGGCAGCCGGCCGGGCGACCGAGGTCATACGGCCCGGAGATCGCCTGCACGATCGTGCCCTTTTCGAGATACGCGTACGTAACCGTCAGCAACGGGTCGACGCGCGGCTCGTCGCACAGCTTCGATCCGATCGCGAACTGCCCCGTTACCGTCTCGTATCCCGTTTTTGTCCCACCGACGCAGTTGACCGCATAGCCAGGCACTTCGCCCGAGCAAGAGAACGTGTCGGTCAGCGGTGCGCCCGCCGGGGCGACCGGCAGCGTGCCGGTCGCGGTCACGAGCGGCGGGCTCTGCACCCCCGTCAACGGAACCTGCGACTGCAACTGGTAGCCGGTGACCGGGCCGTTGCAGTAGAAAGCGTACTTCACCTGCTGTTCGTCGCTGCCCACTTCAGGCGTCCCGCCGGCCAGACCGCCAAGGCACGAGTAGTTGTTGGGATTCGCTTCATCCGCGTGGCTCGTCGCCGGCGCCATGAGCGGCGGGACAGAGCAACCCACGATTGCGACGAGCCACTTGGCCTTGCGATGGGCGGAACGTAGTGCGTGCAACGTGAGTCTCCTTGTTCGATTTGTTGACGGCGAAAGCTGTTGATCCGGATCGTCGACCGACGCTGCGCACACTCCCTGTCTGGGCGTCGCGCTGGGGCGATGTCCGGCCGAGCGATGTCGCCGATGACGATGCCGCGGACTCGGGCGACGGGAAGTCGGAGGCACGCCGCTGCTCGACCGTGTTTTCGACTTCGCCGTTCGTGTCGCGGCGCGCGTGCCGGCCGCGGTGCTCGCGCCGGTGGACGGCACGGCCGGTGTGGCCTGGGGCGCGACTGGGGGCGGCTCGGCGGCGGTGGTTGCGCCGGCGTGGCCGCCCGTGCCCGCCGTGGCGAGGGCGGCGATCGATGGCAGCAGCAGCGGGATGCGCTCGCCCGCGAGCGACGCGCTGGGCGCGGGGCCGATCGCCGCGCCGACGGCCACGCCGATGGCGAGCATCGCCGCCGCCAGCGCCGCGGCTACGCGCACCGAGGGCAATCGCGGAACGCCCGGGGCAGGCGCCGGTCGGGGTGTGGGGGTCTCAGGTGTGTTGCCCATCCTCATAAATTAGCTTATCTTGATCAAGCTAATGAGGAATATGGTAGGTTCGTTGTCGCCCCACTGTCAAACATCTGAAACGGAGTCCCTGTCCATGAACCAGCATCGCCGTCTACGACGACTGAGAACGCCTTTCAAAAAGAGCGGCACGCCGGATGCGTCCCTGGGCACGGCGCTGGATCGCCACGTGACGGCTCGAACGTGCCACCCGCACGCCCTTCACCGTCCCGTGACGCCCAGCTTGGCCCAGGAACGCCCCACCGCACCGCTCTTTTTGAAAGGCGGTCTTCGACGCCTTTCCCTCGCCGTGGTGGCGATGGGGGCGCTCGGGATCGCCGCGCTGCCCGCGGCCGCCCTGGCGACCCCGACGATCTCGATCAGCGGCGCCACCGCGTCCTATCCGCTCGTGTCCCTGCTCGCGCAGAAGTACGTAAAGCTCAAATCTCACACGGTCAAGTTCAAGATCGCCCAAGGCGGCGCGCAGATCGGCATCAACGACGTTGCCGCCAGCCGCGTCTCGATCGGGGACGTGTCGCGCGATCCACTTCAGGCCGATCCCGCGGGCCTGATCTTCTACCCGATCGCCAAGTACGGGATCTGCGTGGTCACGAACAAAGCCAACACCCTCGGCAACCTGACCCCGGCGCAGGCGGTCTCGATCTTCACCGGCAAGACCCGCAGCTGGAGCGGAGTCCCCGGCGCGACGGCCACCGGCACGATCGACCTGATCAGCCGCACCTCGGTCGCGGGCGTGCTGACCAGCTTCCAGACGCTGCTGCTGGAAAACAAGAAAGTCTCGACGCTTGCCTCCGAACTCTCCTCCGAGGGCCTGCTCCGCCAGGCGGTCGAAAACGATCCGAACGGGATCGGCTTCCTGTCCAACTACCAGGCCGCGCTCGGCTCACTCAACTCCGTCGCCTACAACGGCGTCGCCTGCAACAAGTCGACCGTGACCGCCGGGACATACGCCGGCATCGCCCGGTTCTACGAGGTGACGCGAGGCGCCGCCCAGGGCTTCGTCGGGTCGTTCATCAACTGGATCACGCAATCGAAGGCCGCGCGCAAGATCATCGAAAGCCAGTGGATGTCGATCACCTGAGCCCAGTACCAGTCACAAGCAACCCCTGAGTGTGTTTTGAGCTGTGAGCAAAAGCTGCGCAACCCCTGGAGCGTGATCTGAGCTGTGATCAAGCGGCTGCGCAACCCATGGCCCGACAGCCGCGCCGAGCGCACGCTCGGCGCGGTCTCGCTCCTCGTGGGCGCGATCGTGATCGCGATGGTCGCGTTCGTCGGCGTCCGCGCCTGGCCGGTCTTCGCGCACAACGGCCTTGGCTGGCTGGGGCCGGGAGGGGATCTGAAGACGCAGATCGCGACCATGCAGGCGACGAGCGTCAACCCGCCCGCCTCGGCGTTACCACCTGCGTGCCTGGCCGATCGTCTACGGGACGCTGCTGACGACGGGCATCGCGGTTTTGCTGGGCGTCGTGATTGCGGTGCTGTCGTCGATCTTCATCGTCGAGCTCGCGCCCGCGCGCCTGCGGCTGTCGCGATCCCGGTCGATCCGCCTGCTCGCCTCGGTGCCGTCGGTCATCTACGGCCTGATCGGGATCCTCGTGCTCGTGCCGTTCGTCGGCAACCACCTGATCTCCGCGCCGCAGAAGACCGCGGTGCAGAGCACCGTCGAGCTGACCGGCGCCGGCCTGGCGGTCCCGCCGTGATCCTGACCGTGATGATCACGCCGATCATGATCGCGCTGATCTGCGAGGCGCTGCTCGCCGTGCCGCGCTCGTGGCGCGAGGGAGCGGTCGCGCTCGGCCTCAACCCGCTGCGCGCGATGCTCGCGGTCACGCTGCGCGCGATCCGCCCGGCGATCGTCGCCGCCGCGGTGCTCGCGACCGCGCGCGCGCTCGGCGAGGCGGTGATGATCTCAGATGGTCTCCGGCGGCGCGTCTTCGCGCCGAACCTCTCGCACGGGCTGCCGACCTTCTTCTTCGAGCCGCTGCGCACGCTGGCCTCGACGATCGTCGACTACCACGAAGGCATCGGCGCTCCGGCGCTGCGCTCGACGCTCTACGCGTTCGCGGCGCTCCTGCTGTTCTCCGCTTTCGTCCTGTCGGTCGCCGGCTACCTGATCAAGCTGCCGCTGCGCAAGTACCAGCTGAGGGCATGAACGACCAGGTGAGGGCTGAACGCGCATCCATGCCGGCGTCGTTGGACGCGAAGGCTTGGAGATGAGCGTGTTCGCCCGCCGAGCTCGAGATGGAAGTCCGCCACCGAGCGCCAAGGCGGGCGGCGCTCCTCGCTGTGGACCTGGCGCTGCGGCGACCAGCTGGTGCTGCTGTGCGCCTGGGCCGCCGGCATCGGGCTGTGCCTGATCGCCGCCGCGATCGTGATCTACATGGGCTATCGCGGGATCCAGTACCTGCGCCCCGACCTGCTGTTCAGCCGGCCCGCGTCAGCACCACGCAGAGCCAGACGCGGCGGCATCCTCGATCCGCTGATCGGCACCCTGCCGCTGACCGCGATCGGGATCGCGCTCGCGTTGCCGCTCGGCCGTCGCCAGCGCGATCTGGATCGCCGAGTACGGCCGGCCGAGCTGGCTGGCGCGAGCGGTCGAGTCGAGCATCGAGATCGTCGCCGGCACCCCCGACATCGTGATCGCGATCTTCGGCCTCGCGATCTTCCAGCTGGGCGTGTTCGCGCCGCTGTCGTTCCGTGCCGAAAGCGGAGGGCTGGCGGCGCGGAGGCGTGTACGGCCGATCGTTCATCGCCGCCGGGGCGATGATGTCGCTGATCGCGCTGCCGCCGCTGTACGTCGCGACCCGGGACGGGCTGCAGGCCGTTCCCGCGCACATGCGCGAGGCGGCCTTCGCGCTGGGCAAGACGCGGATCGCGACGATCCGCCGGGTGCTGCTGCCGAGCGTGCGCTCGAACATCGCGACCGGCGCGACGCTCGGCGTCAGCCGCATCATCGGCGACACCGCGATCGTGCTCCTGGTGCTCGGCGAGACCCTGCGCATCGACACGCAGGGCGCCGTCCCCGTGCTGGGTTCTGCGCGGCACCGGCTCGACGCTGACCAGCTACGTCTACGACAACTCGCCCGCGGGCGAAGGCAACGCGCCGCAGAAGGCCTATGCGGCGGCGTTCGTGCTGCTGGTGTTCGTGCTCGCGCTCAATCTGCTGGTGGACCGCATCGGCCGTTCTCAGAGTCGCTCGACAGGTGTTGTCGGCCCGGCGCAAATCGACTAACCTCATCGGTTCGATGGAGAAGGTTCTCAATATCGAGACCCCGTGGACGCCGGCGGTGCCGCCGGTACGCACGATCGTGCTCGATCGCCCGCCCGTCCCGGTCGCGCCGCCCGTGCGCGAGCGCGACCCGCTGCGCGAGCCCGTCCCTCGACAGCCGGGCCCGAGCGGTTGCGCCTGCGACGACGTCAGCATCGACTACGGCGGCAAGCCGGCCGTCAAGTCGGTGTCGCTGTCGATCCACCAGGGCGAGGTGCTCGCGCTGATCGGGCCGTCGGGCTGCGGCAAGACGACGCTGCTGCGCACGCTCAACCGCCTCACCGAGCTGACCCCGAGCGCCGCTCGCGCGGGCTCCGTCCTGCTCGACGGCGAGGACATCCACGAGCTGCGCGGACACGAGCTTGCGCACGCGCGTGGCGATGGTCTTCCAGCAGCCCAACCCCTTCCCGATGTCGATCTTCGACAACGTCGCCTTCGCCCTGCGCGAGCAGTCGCGCAAGCGCCCGCGCCGCCGCGAGCTCGAGCCACTGGTCATCGAGGCGCTGCGACGCGCCGGGCTCTACGAGGAGGTCCGCGACGACCTCGACCGTCCCGCGCTGCGCCTCTCCGGCGGCCAGCAGCAGCGGCTGTGCATCGCGCGCGCGATCGCTCCCGCGCCCCGAGGTGCTGCTGATGGACGAGCCGTGCAGCGCGCTCGACCCGATCTCGACGGGCGTGATCGAGGAGCTGATCGGCGAGCTGCGACGCGAGCTGGCGGTCGTGATCGTCACCCACAACCTCGCCCAGGCGCGGCGGGTCGCGGACAAGGTCGCGTTCATGTATCTCGGCGACCTCGTCGAGTACGGCAGCGCCGCCCAGGTGTTCGACGACGCCGCGCGCCGCGCGCACGCGCGACTACGTGCGCGGCGCCTTCGGGTGAGCCTCGCGCCCGTCCCCATCCGAGCAGCCGGCAGGGCGCCCAGAGCTGTGCGAACTGCGCGGCGCCGCTTGCCCCCGACCAGCGCTACTGCCTGGCCTGCGGCCAGCCCTGTCTCGCCCGTGCGACTCGCGTTCCTCGACGTGCTGCCGAGGACGATTCGCAGCCCTACGGAGGCGGCCACACTCCCGCGGCTGCGCTTGCCGACCGGCTACGTGCCCGCGTACGAGCCGACCGGCTGCCGGTCCGTATGGCTGCGCCGCTACTCGGGCCTGTTCGGGCTGCTGTCGGTGCTGCTGCTGGCGATCCTGGTCGGTCTGCTCGTCGGCCACTGGGTGACCCAGAGCAAGCGCTGCCAGCAGGTGCTGAAGGTCGAGGGCCTGCCTGCGGCTGCTGCCGCCGCCGCTTCGCCGCTCGGCGGCGCCCCGACCGCCACCACCGCGAGCACGGCCGCCGCGACCACGCCCAAGCCGGCCGCGCCGAGCAAAGAGACGCGCCAAGACCGAAGCCCAGGAAGTCAAAGAAGCCAAAGCGATCGAAAAAGCGCTGCCGCCGAAAGCGGTCAAAATCAGCCCAAGCAAACTCAGAAGCTCGGCAGCTCCACCGGCAAGAAGCACCAGGAAGAAGTCAACCCTCACTCGGCGCCCAGCCGATCGAAACGGGGGCGTGATGGCGCGCTTCCGATCCGCGCTCGGCGGCTCGCTGGCGGAGCTGCGCGACCGCCGTCACGAGCTTGGCCAAACGGGTCGCCGAGCTGACCTGGGATCTCGGCGGGCTCACCTACGAGATGGCGATTCGCGACCACTACCGCCTCGACGTGCTCTCCCGGCGCGCCGCCGAGCTGCAGGAGGCCGACGCCCAGCTGGGCGAGGTGCAACGGCTGCTGGGAGCCGCCGAGGCCGGCGTCCACGGCCAGTGCCGCTCCTGCGGCGCGGTCCACAGCCGGGGCGCCGCCTACTGCTGGCACTGCGGCGCGGCCCTGCTCGCGGAGGCGCGGCCCTCGGCGGCGGGGCAAGAGGCCGCCTCCTACCCCTTAGGACTGGCTGTCGCCCCCTCCGGGCTGATCGGCCGCCTCTCTCGTCCTGCAGGCCCCGCGAGAAGCGAGTCAGGCGCGCGATGAAGATCGTGCGCCCGAACCGCCAGCGGCTCCGATCGGCGCTGTAGAATCGAGCCGTGCCGGCGCGTCGTGCGAGCTTGGCCTTCGTGGCCGCGTGTTGGGTGCTCGCGGCAATATTCCCGCGCTTGCCAAGGCACCGACGGGCACCGGCCCCCACCAAGGCGCATGTCCGGTTCTTCCCTGCGAGCGATCCGCTCAACCAGGACATCTCCCACGCGCCCATGGACCCCAACTCGGCGAAATACATCGCGAGCATCGGCGCCGGCATTCATCTGCACGCCGACTTCGGCACGCCGCCGAACTATGGCATCCCATACGCCGTCGTCGGTCCTCGTCAGCGGAAGGTCCCGGTCTTCACTTCGAATACAATGAAGAATCGGACCCCGGGCCCTACCCGATCCCACCGAACGCGCCCGTGGAGGGTGCAGGGGTTGAAGGCGACCGGCACGTGATCGTCTTGCAGCAGGGCACGTGCAAGCTCTACGAGCTGTACGCGGCTCGTCGCGACGGTCCCGGCTGGAAGGCGGGCTCGGGCGCCGTCTTCAACCTGCGCAGCAACGTGTTGCGCCCGGAAGGCTGGACTTCGGCCGATGCCGCCGGTCTGCCGATCTTCCCGCTGCTGGCGCGCTACCCGGAGGTCAGCGCCGGCCAGATCGACCACGCGCTGCGGTGACCGTGCGCGCACCCAGCGCGGCTACATCCATCCGGCGACCCACTTCGCCTCCGACAGCTCCGATCCCGCCCTCCCGCCGATGGGCTTGCGCTTGCGCCTGAGAGCGAGCTTTCCCCTGGCCGGCTTCCGCGGCGAGTCGCTCGTGTGCTGCGCGCGCTCAAGCGCTACGGGTTGATCGTGGCCGACAACGGCTCCTCCTGGTACATCACCGGCGCGCCCGACCCGCGCTGGAACAACAAGACCTCGAACAGATCAAGCGCGTGCCGGGCTCCGCGTTCGAAGCCGTGCAGACCGGGCCGATCCTGCATCGGGGCTGAGGCCTGTCTCAGAAGGCGGAATGGGCTGGGCTGTCGGATGGCTGAGCCGGCGGGGTGACGGCGGCGCGGCAGATGATCCTGAAACGGGCTTCAAGCGGGCGCTATTGAGCGGTGGCGTCCAGCTCGAGGTTGGTGGCGAGCAACCGCAGTCCCGGCACGCGCTCGAGCGTCCGGTTGAGAGCCCAGATCGACCCGCCCAATAACTGCGCAAGCGGGTGCGTGAGCGTGAGCGGCAGCAGGTTGGCCCATCGAAAGGCATCGACGCGAAAGCTGTGAGCTAACAGCAGTGCGAGCGCCTTGCGGCGTGTGTAGACCTGGTCGTTGGCCAGCGCGCCGTGATAGTAGATCCCCATCAGGCGTGCCAGCGCCTCGAGGTAGGAGAAGCGGTTGGGCAGCTTGTAGATCAACAGCCGCCCGGCCGGTCGTAGAACCCGGTGCACCTCGTCCAACGAGGCCTCCGGCCGTTGCACATGCTCGAGCACGCCGCATGAGAGCACGTACTGAAAGCTGTCGTCGGGAAAAGGCAGCCGGACGGGGTCGCTGCTGTGATAGGCCCGTATGTCGGGATAGTCCGCGAGTTGCAACAGCTCGCCATCCGCCGGCGCTTTCGGGCTCCAGTCATATGCCGTGACATCCACCTCATGCTTGCGCAGCAAGGCGGTTATCTGACCGTGTCCACAGCCCCAGTCGAGCACCGGCCCCGGAGGTTCACGCGCTACGCGTGAAGTGATCTCCTCGTACTCGCGCATCTGCGGAGCCGCGCGCAGGTGAACGTCCTCGCTGCGTGGGCGCCTCACGGTGTGCGCCGGCAGTAACACCTAACGGGACCCAGCGACGAGGCGAACCATGGCGGCAACCTAACAAGCCAGCTTCTGTCCCTGCCACGATTAGCGTGATTTGTTTCCTTTTTTTAAAGGAAAGTCTCTACTGGCCAGCTTGGCCTCCGGCGCTCCTACGGCTGAGGCTCGACCGGCGGGGGAGCGGCCGGTTGAGGAGCCGGCTGTGCGACCGCGACCGGAGCGGGATCCGCCGGCTGCTGTGCGGACGACGCTGCGATCGTAGGCTGTTTCGCCTCGCCGGTGACCGAGTCCTTGAACTCGCGCATACCGCTGCCGAGCGAGCGACCGATCTCCGGTAGCCGTCTGGCGCCGAACACGAGCAGCAGGATCACGACCAGGAAAGCGATGTGCAGTGGATTGTCCAGTCCCATCACTCCAGTCTACGACGTATCGGCGGCCTGGGATCATTTTTCTTCCCGGCCGAGTGCGCGGCGTACAAGCTGGGCGGCGATCAACAGGATCAAAGCCGCGAAGGCCGCTCTGAGCACCTCGCCCGAAAGAGCGTTCGCGAGCGCCACACCGCCGGCGCACCCGGCGATCGAAAGCACGCCGATCAGCAGCGCGTCGTCCCGGCGGACGTTGCCGTAGCGGTTGTGCCTCAACGCTCCCCACCAGCCCCACCGGGACGATCGCCAGCAGCGACGTCCCCTCGGCCTGATGCTGGCTGAGGCTCAGGAACAGCACGAGCCCGGGCACGAACAGCACGCCTCCACCCACACCCAGCACCCCGCCGAGCACCCCCGCGGCCAGCCCGATCGCGATCGCGGCGATCATTGCGCCAGCAGCTCGATCGCCGAAGCCACGAGCACGGCCGCGAACAGCAGCGAGATCGTCCTCACGTTCAGGCGCTGCTGCAGCCACGTGCCGATCAGCACCCCGCCGACCGCGGGCACGCCGATCAGCAGCGCATCGAGCACGCGCACGTTGCCGTAAGCCCCTTGCACGGCCGCCGCGAACCCGGCGATGAACACGATCGCCGCCAGCGATGTGCCCGTAGCCTCACGCTCGCCGTAGCCCAGCCAGAACACCAGCAGCGGCACCACCACCGTTCCACCGCCGACTCCGAACAGCCCGCTGAACAGCCCGGCGGCGGTGCCGATCACCATCAGCTTCAGCCGTCTGTCACGCGGGCTAGGCCCGTGTCGAGCGGTGGCCAGACTCATCCCGTCAGGCGCGATGCGGGTCGCGCGGGACCGGTCAGCCTCCATGCGCGCCATACTAGTGCTCGTGTCCCCCGCTGCCACGCTCGTGGAGGCGCTCGAGCCGATCCGCTCCGACCCCACACGCGCCGCGGTGCTGCTCGACATCGACGGCACCCTCGCGCCGATCGTTCGGCACGCCGCCGACGCGCACGTGCCCGAGGCCACGCGCACACTGCTGATCGAGATCGCCAGGCGCTATCGCGTGGTGGGCTGCGTCAGCGGCCGGCGCGCGGCCACCGCCAGGCAGATCGTCTCGATCGGCACCATCGCCTACGTCGGCAACCACGGGGGCGAGCTGCTGCGCCCCGGCGCGACCCGGCCCGAGCTCGACCCCGACGTCGCCGCCTGGGCCGAGCGCGTGCGCGCCTTCGCGGCTCGCGCCTACAGCTCCGAGCACCAGCGACTGCGGGTGCGCAGCGAGGACAAGGACGCGATCGCGGCCTTCCACTGGCGCGGCGCCCCCGACGAGGAGGCGGCCGCAGCCGCGGTACGGGAGATCGCCCTCCGTGCGCAGAACGAGGGCCTGGCGGTTCACTGGGGACGCAAGGTGCTCGAGGTGCGCCCGCCCGTCGGCCTGGACAAGGGCCTCGGCGTGACCGCGCTGTTGCGCCCCTCCCCCGACGAGGCGGATCGAGCGGCCGGCAACCAGCTTGTCGCGGCCGTCTACGTGGGCGATGACACGACCGACCTCGACGCCTTTCGCGGGCTGCGCACGCTCGTGCGCTCCGGCGTGCTGCAAAACGCGCTGTGCGTGGCCGTCAGCTCAGACGAAGCCCCCCCCGAGCTCGCCGCCGAGGCCGACCTGACGGTCGACGGCACCGCCGGCGTGCGTAGCCTGCTCGAGGCGCTCATATAGGACGTTTGACCGTGCGCTTCGTCGATTTTCTCAAGAGCACCGTCCTGCTCAGCGCAGCGGCCGCCACCGCGTTGGCCGCGGTCACGGTGCTCGCGGCCGTCAACAGCTCGGAAGAACATCTGGTGACGCTCGCCGCCGGCTGGTGGGTGCTCGCCGCCCTGATCGGCCTGCGCCTCGGCCGGCGCGCCGAGACGAACCCGCCGATCGCGCGCCTGCTCTCCGGGGCCAAGGCCAGCACGACGCTGCCCGAGCATCATCCGAGCGCGATCCTGCTCAATCGCCTGTGGCCGTTGCTGTCCTCCACGCTGCTGGCAGGCGGTCTGGCCTTCCTGGCTCCCCAGATCCCCGGCATCGCCGCGGGCTTCGCGATCATCTGGGCGCTCGCCTGGAGGCGCCAGGACGCGGCCGTCGCCGCGATCGAGGAGCGCGACGGAGCCTGCTTCTACGTACTGCGCGCATCCCCGGTGAAGCCGATGGCCTTGGAGCGCACCCCCGGCTTCAAGGCGCTGCGGCCCGAGCGCGGGAACGGCGCGGTCACCTGATCATGGTCGACGTGCTGATGGTCTCGCTGGGCTCCACCGGGGGGCTGCGGATGGCCGACGACGAGCTGTACTACGCGTTCAAACGTCTGGGCGTGAGCGTCGCCGTGGCCCGTCCGTTCCGGCCCGAGAACGTGCCGACGATGATGCTCACCGACCTGCTCTGGGCACACGCCACACGAGCCGCCGCGAAGGACATGATCGAGCAGCTGCAACGCTTCCCGGCGCGGGCCGTGATCTACTCGAGCACGACCGCCGCGCTGCTGTGGCCGCGGGCCGGCGCGATCCGCTTCGACGCTCCCGCCGCCGGCAACCGGCCCGGACGCCACGGTCTATGGCAGCGGCCGCTCGAGCGCCGCCGGCTGCGCCAGGCGCCGCTGCTGCTGCCCTGGAGCGAGGCGAGCCTGCAGGAGGCGCCCGCCACCGCTCGCGACCGCAACAGTGCGCTGGTGTTGCCGGTCCCGGTCGAGCCCTCCGGCCCACCCGACCCCGACCGCGACATAGACGCGATCACCTATGCCGCCAACCCGTCCAAGAAGGGCCTCGATCGGGTGCTCCGCGCCTGGCGGTCGGTGCGCCTCGACTCCGAGCAGCTGGTCGTGGCCGGCGCATCGGCGGAGGACCTGGAGCGGGCGGGGATCTCGGTGCCCGAGGAGGAGGAGGGGGTAATCGTCATGGGGCCGATGTCCCCACCGCACTATCGCGCGCTGCTGCGCCGCTCGCGCGTGTTCGTCTGCGCGCCCCGCCGCGAGGACTACGGGATCGCCCAGCTCGAGGCGCTTGCCGATGGCTGCCAGCTCGTGACCACGCCCGCGCCCGGACCCTACGTAGCGCTGGCGCTCGCGCGCGAGCTCGACCCGCGACTGGTCGGCGAGGATCTCGGCGTGGCTCTACGCGCCGCCCTCGACGATCCCACGCCCGGCTATGCGGCCCGGGCGCTTGAGCTGATGGCTCCGTTCGCTCGCGATGCGGTGGACCGACTGATCGCCGAGGAGATGCTGCCGCGGCTGTTTGCCAACGCCCTCGAGTAACCCCGGCGCCT
Source organism: uncultured Solirubrobacterales bacterium (assembly GCA_963784875.1). Lineage (GTDB taxonomy): Bacteria > Actinomycetota > Thermoleophilia > Solirubrobacterales > Solirubrobacteraceae > Palsa-744. The sequence goes on along the minus strand of CAWATE010000001.1, from coordinate 112,721 downwards.
GCGATCAAGCTGGAGACATTGCGGCTGAAATCGACGCCTTTATTAGAGTTTGGGTAGATCTTTGGCTAGGTTCGAGCGGTGTCGACACCCGCTAGCGCCAGCCCCCCTGTACACCGTGGCCTCGACATTGGCAGCGTACCGCGAGCGACCCCGTCGAGCTCGACCACGGCCTGGGGCCTTCTCGCACGCGTATCGCGCTGGAGCGTCTCCGCCTGGGGAGCGATCGGGGCAACGTGCTCGTTCATCGCACTCACGTGCTGGTGGTTGACACAAGATCGCTCCATCCCGATATACGACGCCGGCAATCATCTCTCGGAAGCACTTCACTTCCACCAGCTGATCGAGTCCGGCGACATCCTCGGCCCGTTTAATTATGTGTCCGTATACCCTCCGCTCGGCAAGCTGGTGGGTACGCTCGGCGTCTTTGTGGGAGGCGTCAACGTAGCCTCCCCGATCCTGGCCGAGAACCTCGTCTTCGTCCCGTTGCTGGCACTCGGTTGCTATCAAACCGGACGCCTGCTCTTCGATGCTCGCGCCGGCATGCTCGCGGTGGTCTTCGCCCTCGGCGCGTCGCTGCTGATCTCGCTGTTTCACGTCTTCATGCTCGATGCGCCCGAGACGGCGCTCGTCGCGCTCGCGATGTGGCTGATTCTCGCGAGCGACGATTTCAATCGTGTCGGCGTCTCTGCCCTGGCGGGCGTGTCGGTTGGATTGGGACTGCTCGTCAAGGTGCAGTTCGCCGACTGCGGCCTGGGGCTCGTCCTGGTCGTCCTTGTAGCCGGAGGATGGCGAAATTGGCGTGGTTTTGGAGCGTTTGCGCTGAGCACGTTCATCGTCGCCGCTCCCTGGTATCTCGACCATCTCTCCCTGATCAAGGAAATGACCCAGGTCGCGGGGGGACAGCCCGGGGTCGACCATTACTATCTGCCGCCGGTCTTCTCGAGCAGGGGGCTCACCTGGTACTTCTGGGGAACCCTCAACTATCTGCTGCTCGCGCCGCTTTTTATCATGTTCGTGGGAGGAGCCCTGTGGACGGTCGTTTCGGTGATTCGCCACCGCGAGGGCCGGCGCTTGCGATTGCAGCTGTTGATCGCGACCTTTCTCGCCTGGCTGTTGGTCACACTCACACCGCTGCACGACATCCGCTACAGCTTGCAGCTGTTGCCCTTCGTCGCGGTCCTCGGCACGGGCTGGATCGTCTCGCTGCGCCGGTCCCCACGACTGCTCGCCACCGGGGTGGTCCTGCTCAGCGCGCTGGCGAACACGCTTGGCGGAACGTTCGGCGTCGGCGGTCGAGTGAGCTATCCGCTCCCCGCCATCCACACCGAGCCGCTGGCCGGCAGGTTCGTCTTCTACACGAATCGCGGGTTCCTGGTCGCGGGGCCACATCGCGGCGGAGACGTTCTCAGGATGCTCCAGGGACTGCAGCGCAGCGGCGTGCGAGGCGTCACGTGGAACCTCGAAGAAAGCAGAGAACCGGATTTCTCCTTTGAAGGACTCAACGCCCTCACAGTTATCGCCAAATTGACACCATCGATCACTACGAGCCGCGAATTCAGCAGTTCACCGACGATCGCGACGCTGATCCACGCGCCGATCACAAAACATACGCCGCCGACCTGCACGCGGGTCACCGACGGCACAGGTGTCTGGGTGGTGCGATACGACACCTCCGTTCACAAGCTGGCCTTGTTCTGTCCCACTCACCGTCCCCGGTTCTACGACCCTGGGGGTGTGTGAGGCGGCCCCAGGGTCATGTGAGGTGACCCCGGGTATGGGGCCGAGCCCTCAGCGGCGCTCGCGCGAGCGCTTGCGTAGCTGTGCGAGCTCCGGCCAGGTTCGAGTGTTGGCCACCGAGTCCGCTCCCAGCCATGCGCGCCGGGCGGTCGCAATGCCCCAGCGCATGTTCGCGAGCGTGCGCGTGCGGTGCGCGTCGGAGTCGATCAGGAGCATCACCCCGGCGCGCGACGCGGCGCGCGCATTTACCTCTGACAGGTCGCGCCGATCCGGGTTGGCGTTGATCTCGAGCATCGTCCCCGTCCGCGCCGCCGCCGCATACACCGCGTCGAGGTCGATCGCATACGGCTCGCGCCGCACGATCATCCTCCCCGTGGGGTGGCCGATCGCGTCCACCAGCGGGTGCTCGATCGCGGCGATCATCCGCTCGGTCATCGCCTGCTCACCGGTCCCGAACGCCGTGTGCACGCTCGCGATCACCCAGTCGAGCTCGCCCAGCAGCTCGTCCTCATAGTCGAGCGAGCCATCGGGCAGGATGTTCACCTCGCTGCCCGCCAGCAGCTCGATACCGTCGATCCCCGCGTTCACCTCGTGCACCCGCTCGATCTGACGGCGCAGCTCATCAGGTGAGACGTCGTTGCCGAAGCCGTGCGTCGCCGAGTGGTCGGTGATCGCCAGGTACTCATATCCCCGCTCGCGAGCCGCGATCGCCATCTCCTCGATCGTGTTGTGGCCGTCTGAAGCGACCGTGTGGGTGTGCAGATCGCCGCGAATGTCGCCCAGCTCGATCAGCTCGGGCAGCTCAGAGCGTGCACCGGGGCTCCCGAGCCGCGCCGCCTCCAGCTCGCCGCGGTTCTCGCGCAGCTCCGGCTCGACGTAGGCGAGGCCGAGCAGCGCATACACCTCCTGCTCGCGCGCGCACGCGTGCGTGGTCCCGGTCGCGTCCTCGAGCACGCCGTACTCCGACACGTGCATGCCCTTGCGCACCGCCGTCTCACGCAGCGCCGCGTTGTGGGCGCCCGAGCCGGTGAAGTGCTGCAGCAGGTTGCCCCGCTGCTCGGGCGCCGCGATCCGCAGGTCGACCGCCAGGCCCGAATGGGTTCGCGCCCGCGCGCCCGCCCTCCCGCTGGAGGAGACGCTCTCGATCTGCTCGAGCTCCCCCAGCGCGGCCGCCAGCGCCTCGGGTGCAGAGGTCGTCGCGATCAGGTCGATGTCCCTGACGCTGTCCACCGCCCGCCGCGCCGAGCCCGCGATCTCGACCTGCGCATCGGCCGGCCCGCGCTCGCGCAGGCCGGCCGCGAGCGCCTCGCCGATCTCGATCGCCTGTGGCAGCAGGACGCGCACGCTCGGCTGCTCCGCCACGCCTGACTCGAGCGCCGCGAGCACGCTCGTCTCGAACTTGGGTCCGAACCCGCGTAGCGCCCGCAGCCGCTGAGCCTCGGCCGCCGCGCGCAGCGCCTCGAGCGAGTCGATGCCCAGCTCCTCGTGTAGCCGCCGCGCGCGCTTCGGCCCCAGATTTGGCAGGCGGGTCATCGCGATCAGCCCCGCCGGGAACTTCGCCCGCAGCCGCTCCGCTGCGGGGATCGTGCCCGTGTCGAGCAGCGCAATGACCTTCTCCTGCAGGGTCTTGCCGATCCCCGGCAGCTCGCTTGCGCGCCCCTCGCGCGCCAGCGCGGCGACCGACACCGACGCCTCGCGCACCGCCTTGGCTGCGTTGCGATATGCCAGCACGCGGTGCACGATCGCCCCGTCGAGCTCGTACAGGTCGCCAAGCTCCTCGAACGCGTCGGCGATCGCTCCGTTGGAGAGGTCCACTGCTCTAGGGTACGCCGCCCATGTCCGGCGAGCCCTGGCTGATACTGCCCACCTACAACGAGGCCGAGAACATCGAGGCGATCCTCCTCACCGCCGGCGAGGTGCTCGCGACCGCCGCTCCAGACGGCTTTCGCGTGCTCGTCGTCGACGACGGCTCGCCCGACGGCACCGGGTCCATCGCCGAGCGCCTGGCAGGCGAGCACGACTGGGTGGAGGTGCTCCATCGCACCGAGAAGAACGGCATCGGGCCCGCCTACCTCGCCGGCTTTCGCCACGCGCTCGACCACGGCGCCGGCTACGTGATGGAGATGGACTCCGACTTCTCCCACGATCCCGCCGACCTCGCGCGCCTGCTGGCGGCCGTCCGCGACGGCGCCGACCTGGCGCTCGGCTCGCGCTACGTGCCCGGCGGCGGCGTCACCGACTGGGGGCTCCTGCGCCGCTTCGTCTCCGAGGGCGGCTCCACCTACGCGCGCTGGATCCTCGGCCTGCGCGTGCGCGATCTGACCGGCGGCTTCAAGTGCTTCCGCCGCGACGTGCTCGAAGCGATCCACTTCGACGGCGTTCGCTCGCACGGCTACGCCTTCCAGGTCGAGCTCACCTACCGCGCGGTGCGCGCCGGCTTTCGCATCGTCGAGGTGCCGATCGTCTTCAAAGACCGCGAGCAGGGTCAGAGCAAGATGTCCTGGCGGATCGCCGCCGAGGCGATGTGGCTCGTGCCGCTGTTGCGCTTGCGGTAGTACGCGCCGAGGTCGATGGCGCTGCGGGCAATTCGCGCCGAGGTCGATGGCGCTGCGGGCAATTCGCGCCGAGGTCGATGGCGCTTCAGGCAATGCATGCGCCGAGCTCGAGCCGCTTCAGGTAACGCACGCCGCGGTCGATGTGACCGCATGGACGCGTCGGCCTATGCCTTCTCGCACGGCGTGCGCCACACCCGCGCGACGCTGCGCGCCTGGCAGCGCGCCCCCGGAGCCACCATCGGACGGTGGGTCGCCGGCTCGGCCGTCGCGGCCGCGGGACTGCTGCTCGCCGTCCTGATCGTCTCCTCGCTCGACGGCGGCTACCAGCAGGTCATCGCCCTGCAGCCCCCGTTCGCGGTCGGCGGTATCGCCAACGTGCTCGACGTCCTGCGCTCCAACTTACTCGTGCTAGCCCTGCACGCGATGGCGTGCGTGGCCGGCTTCATCGCGGGCAGCTCGCTGCCGCTGCAGGCCGAGCATCATCACGGCCTCTCGCGCTGGGTGCACGAGCACGGTGGGCGGATCGCGATCGGCTTCGTCGTCTGCGCCACCACCTTCTCGCTGAGCGCGCAGGCCTACGTCCTCGGCCACGCCCTCGCGGGGGTCTCGCACTTCCTGAAGGTCTCGCCCGCGATCCTCTTGCTGGGCGTGCTCCCGCATGCGGTTCCCGAGCTGATCGCGTTGTTCCTGCCGCTCGCCGCGTGGATCATCGCCAGCCGGCGCGGCGAGTGGGAGCAGCTGCTCGCCGCCACGTTCGTGACCGTCGCCGTGGCCGTCCCCGTGCTGGTCGTGGCGGCGCTGATCGAGGTCTACGTCTCGCCGCACCTGTTCGCGCAGCTGACCGGCATTCACGCGCCGATCGTCCGTAACTCCGAAGGGTGGCTCGTCACCGTTCGCTGACCGGCATGGATGTGCCGATTCATCCGGCTCGTCCCGTACACTGACGTGTGTGAATAGCTGGTCCGCAGCCGTAGCGCCCATTGCCACGCCGGGAGTCGCCGTAGGCCGTATGTATGCGATTGCGTTCGACATGGACACCAAGGAGATGGAAGCCAGGTATGGCAGTCCCAACTGGCGCCATGGCTACGCCGAGATCGAGGACATCCTCCGCACGCATGGTTTTGATGACCATAAGCAAGGCTCTGTCTACTTCGGCGATCGCGAGCGCGTCACAGCCGTTACGTGTGTGGTCGCTGTTCAGGATGTAGCTCATCAGCTGTCCTGGTTCTCGGCGTCGGTGCGCGACATCAGGATGTTGAGGATCGAGGAGGAAGACGATCTTGCTCTCGCGTTGGAGAAGATCGTGCCTGCGCCGACTACGGGGCAGCTCTTCGAGGCCCCGAAGCTTGTGTCCTGAGTCATAAATTCGGTGGCGTTTTCCGGCGCCTGGACGCGCCTGACGCCCGCCGCCGTCGGCCCATGTGCGACCGGCACACCGCCCGACACCGTCGAACATCAGACACGCCCATCCATCCGGAAACACTGACCGAATTTATGACTCAGGACACTAGTCGAGTAGCTTCACCCGATGCCCTTCCTTCACTTTGTATAGTGATAGGAAAGCGATCAAGGAGACCCTCATGACAGGCACTCTTAACGAAGTCACCGACACCAACTTCCAGGCCGAGGTCATCGAGTCCGACGGCCCCGTGCTGGTCGACTTCTGGGCGCCCTGGTGCGGTCCCTGTCGGGTCGTCGCGCCCGTGCTCGAGGAGATCGCCGCCGAGCGTCCCGACCTGCGGATCGTCAAGCTCAACATCGACGAGAACCAGCAGACCGCAGCCAGCTTCCAGGTGCTCTCGATCCCGACCATGATCCTCTTCAAGGGCGGTCAGCCCGTCAAGACCGTCGTCGGGGCCTATCCCAAGAAGAAGCTCGAGGCGGAGCTCGACCCAGCGCTTACAGCGGCCTGAGGTCGAGGGCTTACGGCGGGCGGCCTGAGGGTCGAGGGATTCGCGGAGCGGCGTCTCTCAGAGCGCGCTCTGAGAGAATCGGCTAAGGGCGATGGTCAGCGCCAGGCCGTCGATCTTGGCCTGCTCTGAGTAGTCCGCCGTGACGTCTCCAGCCTGGGTGTCCTCGCCGAATCGGAGCTCGACCGCGAGCGTCTCCCCGGCCACGTACCCGCGGTGCGCCTGGACCCCCTGCATCAGGGCCGGGGCGCCGGCCAGCGACAGCTCGATCCGGTCCTCCACCTCGAGCCCCGCGCGCTTACGAGCGCTCTGCACGGCGTGCACGATCTCCCTCGCCCGTCCCTCGTCCCGTAGGTCGTCGTCGATCGCCAGCTCGAGCGCCACGGCGTGAGCGCCCTCGCGCTCGACGCTGTACCCCGTGGGGGCCTTCATCGTGAGGATCACGTCATCCGCCGACAGCGTGTGCTCGCGCCCTCCGACTGCGATCCCGATACCCATCCCGCCGTTTTCCCCGTTTTCCCCGTTTTCCCCCTCGCGCACCGCCGCCGCGACGCGCGCCGGGTCGAGCGCGGCGATCGCCTCCGCAGCCCGCGGCATGTCCTTGCCGAACAGCGGTCCCAGCGTGCGGTAGTTGGCCTTCACCTCGTACTCGCTCAGCTCGTCCGCCGCCGCAACAAACCGCATCCGCCTCACGTTCAGCTCCTCGCGCACCAGGTCCGCCAGCCGTTCGATCGCCTCGCGCTCACGACCGTCCGCGACCACGACCGCCTCCGCCAGCGGCTGGCGCACCTTGATCTTGGCCTTGCCCCGTGCCCCCAGCCCGAGGCGCACCGTCTCGCGCGCTAGCGCCATCGCACGCTCCAAGCCCTCCTCGCGCGGTGGCAGTCCCTCCCCGGCGGGAAAGTCGCACAGGTGCACGCTCGCGAGCTCGCCGTCGAGGTTGTCGTAGATCTCATCCGCGATAAACGGGCAAAACGGCGCCAGCAGCTTCGCAACCGTCAGCAAGCACGTTCGCAACGTCGCAAACGCCGCCGGATCGCCATCCCAGAAACGCCGCCTCGAGCGGCGCACGTACCAGTTCGACAGCTCGTCCACCAAGTCCGCGATCGCCCGTCCCGCCGACGTCGCGTCGTAGACGTCGAGTCGCTCGACGACGAGCTTGGCCGTGCCGGCAGTGCGCGACAGCGCCCAGCGGTCGAGATCCTCCGCGGCGCCACTCACGCCGCCGCCGTCCGGCGCGGCTGCCTCAGCCGTCGATCGCTCCGCTCCGCCGCGCGCGGCGCTCGTGCCTGTCGCCGCCTCGCTCAGCCCGCTCGCGGACGCATGCGCGTACAGAACATAAAAGTAATACGTACTCCACAGCTGCTTCAAAAACAGCCTCACGCCCTCGCCGATCGTCTCCTCGGAGAAGCGATACCCGTCCCACGGCTGCTTCGACGTAAAGAAGTACCACCGGAACGCATCGGCGCCGTAGGAGTCGAGCACCCGCCACGGCTCGACCGCGTTGCCCTTCGACTTGCTCATCTTCTGACCGTCCTCGTCGAGGATCAGTCCCAGGCACACCACGTTCCTGTACGGCGACCGGTGGTCGAATGGCGTCTCCCGACCCAACAGCGTTGCGACCGCGAGCAGCGAATAGAACCAGCCCCTGGTCTGATCCTGCGCCTCGCAGATGAAGTCCGCCGGGAAGCGCTCGGCAAAACGATCGCCGTGCGCAAACGGATAGTGGTGCTGCGCGAACGGCATCGCCCCGGAGTCGAACCACACGTCGATCACCTCCGGCACGCGCCTCATCGGCTCGCCACACGCCCGCTCTGCGCCGTCCGCGACCGTCCCCTCCGCGCTAACCCGGTCCGTGGGGTGGGGGCAGGCGAACTCGATCCCATCCACATACGGGCGATGGTGATCGTCCAAGCCCGCGCCGGCGCGCTCCTCGAGCTCGGCGAACGAGCCCACCACGTGCGTGTGTCCCGCCGAGCAGCGCCACACCGGCAGCGGCGTCCCCCAGTAGCGCTCGCGCGACAGCGCCCAGTCGACGTTGTTCTTCAGCCAGTCCCCAAACCGGCCCTCCTTGACGCGCGCAGGATGCCAGTCGACCGTCTCGTTCGCCGCGAGCAGCTCGTCGCGGAGCTTCGTCGTCGCGATGTACCACGACGGTTTTGCGTAATACAGCAGTGGCGTGCCGCAGCGCCAGCAGTGCGGGTAGGAGTGCTCGTAGTCCTCCACGCGCAGCAGCAGCCCGCGCGCGTCGAGATCAGCGATCAGCTCGCTCGTCAGCTCCGGGTCCTTGACGAAGCGGCCCTCCCACGTGCGGCCGTCACGGTCGCGCACCCGGCCGTCATAGGCGCCGTCTGGACGGACCGGGTTGTACAGCGTGTGCGGTTCGTCGCCCCGAAAGATTCCCGCCGCCGCCGCGACTCGGTAATCGTCCTCGCCGAACGCCGGCGCCAGATGCACGATGCCGGTGCCTTCCTCCGTCGTGACAAAGCCGTCCGCGAGGATCGGCGCGCCTCCCGCCATACGATCGTCGAGCGCAAAGATCGGGCTCCGGTAGCTGCCATAGCGCTCCACGAGCTCCTCGCCGCTGAAGCGCTCGATCACCTCCGCCTGCTCGCCGAGCACCGCAACGACGCGATCTGAGACGAGCACGAAGTGCTCCTCGCCACGGCGAGCGCGCGCGTAGATTGCCGTGGGGGAGACGGCGAGCGCCACGTTCCCCGGCAGCGTCCACGGCGTCGTCGTCCACACCAGCAGCCTGTCCTCACTGTTCGCTCCGCGGTCGTTTGTGACCGCCAGCTTCAGATACACGCTCGGATCGACCACGTCCTTGTAACCCTGCGCGACCTCGTGCGAGGACAGCGTCGTCTCGCAGCGCGGGCAGTACGGGCTGACCTTGTGACCTTCGTAGAGCAACCCTCGCTCATCGATCTGCGCAAGCGCCCACCAGACCGACTCGATGTAGCTCTCGTCCAGTGTCCTGTAGGCATCGTCGAGGTCCAGCCAGAAGCCGATCCGCTCGGTCAGCTTGTTCCACTCCTCCAGGTAGGTGAAAACCGACTCGCGGCAGCGCGCGTTGAACTCGCCGATCCCGTACTCCTCGACCTCCGCCTTCGATTTGATCCCGAGCTCCCGTTCGACCGCGATCTCGACCGGCAGGCCGTGACAGTCCCAGCCGCCCTTGCGCTCCACGCGGTATCCGCGCATCGTCTTGTAGCGTGGATAGATGTCCTTGAACACTCGCGACAGCACGTGATGAGAGCCCGGCGGGCCGTTCGCCGTGGGCGGGCCCTCGTAGAACACCCACTGCTTTGCGTCTGCGCGCGCGCGTAGCGACTGCGCGAACACGTCGCGCTCGTGCCAGCGCTCCAGCACCTCCAGCTCGAGCGCCGGCAGCTCCCGTCCGGGATCGACCTCGCGACGCGGGAGCAGCGAATGTCGGGGGCGGGCGGTGGTCACGTGGCGGCTCATTGTAGGCGGGGTGGACGGCAAGGACAGAAACATTGCGCATGTTCGCTCGCTCGCGCGAAAGCGCCTTGTTAGCTTGATTTGACCGTGGCCGCACTCGAGCAGACGGCCGCTTCGGACCTGCCCGCCTCCGATCTGCTCTCCACCGATCGGGCCGGGCCGGCCGCCGCGCGTGGCGGCACGATCCGGGCGACGGCGTTCCTTGCCGGCTCGCTGTTCGTCCTCGGCGCGGCCGCGCTGCTGTTCCGCCATCTCGGCGTCGTCGAAACCGGCCGCTACACGACTGCCTCCTCGCTCGGATCCGTCGTTCTCGGCCTGACCGACCTCGGGCTCACCACGATCGGCATCCGCGAACTCTCGGTCCTGCGCGGAGCCCGGCGCGCCGAGCTCGCCCGCAACCTGCTCGGCATGCGTCTCGTGCTCACGGTGCTCGGAAGCATCCTCGTCACCGCATTCGCCTTCGCCGTATACGGGCGGCTGCTGGGCCTCGGCGTGCTGATCGCAAGCTGTGGCGTGCTTGCTCAGAACGTCCAAGCGACGCTCGCCGTCTCGCTGATCGCGCGCCTGCGCCTCGGCTGGGTCGCGCTGCTCGACTTCGCCCGCTACCTCGCGATCGCCGCGCTGATCGTCCTGTTCGTGCTGGCCGGCGCGCACCTGCTCGCCTTCCTCGCGGTGATCGCGCTCGCCGCCCTGATCGTGCTGCCGTCCACGGTCGCCCTGGTTCGCGCGGACATCCCGCTACGCCCTTCCTTCGACGCGCGCGTCTGGCGCCGGCTGTTCGGTCCGGTGCTCGCCTACTCGGCCGCCACCGCCACCGCGACGCTCTACGTGCGGATCGCGATCGTGCTCGTCTCCGTGATCGCCGACGCGCAGCAACTCGGCTACTTCGGCGTGTCATACCGCATGATCGAAGCGCTCCTCACGCTGCCCACCCTGCTCGTCGGCGCCGCCTTTCCGATCTTCGCGCGCGCGGCCCGTGAAAACCCCGCTCGCCTGCGATACGCGATCTCGCGCGTGTTCGACGTCGCGCTGATCGTCGGCGCCTGGGTCGCGCTCTCGCTGGCAATCGGCTCGCACCTGATCATCGCGATCGTGGCGGGCGCCCGCTTCATGCCCTCCGCTCCCGTGCTTGCCTTCCAAGGTGTCGCCGTCGGAGCCGTCTTCGTCAGCTCCGTCTGGGCCTACGCCCTGCTCTCCCTCGGCCTGCACCGCACGATCCTGATCTTCAACCTCACCCTGCTCGCCGGAGTGGCCGCGGTGGTCGCGATCCTCGCAGCGCTCGACGGCGCTGTCGGCGCCGCGATCGGCATCGCAGCGGTGGAGATCGCCTCCGCGATCGCCGGCGCCGCCGTGCTCGCCCACGCGCGCCCGCATCTCAGGATGAGCCCGCGGATGCTGCCAAAAGTCGCTCTGGCCACGCTGATTGGCGCCACCCCCGCGCTGCTTGCCCTCCCCGTCATCGCTCGCGTGTCTCTCTCCACGCTTCTCTACACTACCGCGCTGCTTCTGCTCCGAGCGCTCCCCCCCGAGCTGCCGGCGATGCTGTCCGTCCCTCGCATCCGCAGGTAAACCGAGCTATTCACCTGCCGCCATAAAAAAGTTCGCTCGACGCCGCAATCGGGCTCGCTCCACGCCGCAAAAAAGCGCGCTTCACCGTGAAGCTCATCTCCGCTGTCTCTGACAATTTGCCAACAACCGCCCTCGCTCCTTACGATCGCTCGATGCCTCGCCCGTGCGTCACCTCGTCCCGGTCGTCCTCACACGAACGTGCCGGCTGGTGGTCTTCAGTCGAGCTGCCCGGCAGCTATGTCGCTCCACGGATCGATCGGCCCATCAATACGCTCGAGGCCCTCTGCCCGCCCGACCTCACCGGAAAGACGGTTCTGCACGTCGGCGGCCGCGACGGCTACTTCGCCTTCGCCGCCGAGCGCCTGGGCGCCTCGCGCGTGGTGGCGCTGGACGCCCCATCGTGGCGGTGCCCCGGAGGCAAGGACGGCTTTGAATACGCCAAAAACGCGCTCGCCTCGGAGGTGGAGGGCATTGAAATGGAGATATCGGACATCTCGCCCGAGACCGTCGGTGAATTCGACGTTGTCATGTTCCTCGACGTTCTCCACCGCCTGCGCCATCCGCTGCCCGCGCTCGAACGGATCGCGCGGGTGACAGGTGAGCGACTGATCGTCGAAACCCTTGCCGATGTGACATTCCTGCGGTTACCTGCCGCGGCGCTCTACCCGTGGAACACGCGCGATGGCCAACCCAGGTGGGCGCCCAATCGCGCGGCCGTTCTCGCGATGCTGCGCGGCCTCGGCTTCGACCGCGCGCTCGCCATTCCCATCAAACACGTGACATGGGAGCGGCTGAAGGGTCTACCGGAGCAGATCAGGACCGGGATCGACGTGCTCGGGATGACGCCTCGCACAGCTCGTCCCGGTCTGCGCAGGGACCTTGCAAAAAGCCTCACCACCCAGAGCCGCCTCATCGCCCACGGCTGGCGGGCCGGCTGCTCGTGAGCTCAGGCGATCACAGCGCCGACTACCTCGTCGCCGCGGGCGAGCTCACGCGCGCCCTCGACCCCGAGCAGCTCGACGCGCTGGCGCACGGCCTGCTCGCCGTCCGGCAGCGTGGCGGGCGGCTCTTCATCCTCGGCGTCGGCGGCGGCGCGGGCCACGCCTCCCACGCCGTCAACGACTTCCGCAAGCTCTGCGCGATCGAGAGCTACGCCCCGACCGACAACGTCTCCGAGCTGACCGCGCGCACGAACGACGACGGCTGGGAGACGTCCTTCAGCGCGATGGCTCGAGATCTCGCGCCTGTGCGCGCGCGACGCCCTGCTCGTCTTCTCCGTCGGCGGCGGCTCGCGCGAGCACAACGTCTCGCTCAACCTCGTACGTGCGATGGAGTCCGCACACACGCTCGGCGCGCCGATCTACGGCGTCGTCGGCGCCCCCGGTGGCACGCTCGCGCAGCTCGCCGACGTCGCGATCCTGATCGCCCCGCCGCCGCACTTGCGCACGCCGCTGGTCGAGTCCTTCCAGGCGCTCGTCTGGCACGCGCTCGTCTCCCATCCCGCGCTGGCCGTCAAGCAGGGACACTGGGAGTCGCTCGCCGCTCGGCCGTGAGCGGCCGGAGTCGAGCGGCCGAGCGATGCCACTCGCCCGCCATCGGCGCGGCCGTGCGGCCGTGTTCCTCGATCGCGACGGCGTCCTCAACGAGCTGGTCGCCAGACCCCGTCTCCGGCGTGCACGAGTCACCGCTCGCGGTCGAGGACGTGCGCCTGATCGCGGGCGCCGCGCCGGCGGCGGCCCGTCTCGCCCGGGCCGGCTTCGCGCTGGTGTGCGTCTCCAACCAGCCCGCCGCCGCCAAGGGCACGGTCTCGGTGCGAGCGGTTGCTATCCGTGCATGCGCGGGTCGTCGAGCTGCTGCTGCGCGAAGGTGTGAAGCTCGCCGGCCTCGCGCCTCTGCCTGCACCACCATCGCGGCGTCGTGGCGCCAGCTTGCACGGCCGTGCGACTGTCGCAAGCCCGCCCCCGGGATGCTGCTGGGCGCCGCGCAGACGCTGGCGCTGGACCTCCGGCCTCGCTGGATGGTCGGCGACACCGACAGCGATGTGCTCGCCGGCAGAGCCGCCGGATGCCGGCACCGCTGCTGATCCGATTATCCGGGCAGCGCTCACAAGCGCTTGCAGGAGGTAAACCCCGACGCTGATCGCCGACAGACCTGATCGACGGAATCGCAGCAGATCATGCGCGTCGCGATCAGAGACAATTCGATGAAACTCGGTCCCGTTATGGTGGCCTTGCAGGACGTGAGTCACCGATGCTCGATCAGATCTCTACACGGATATTCGCCGACGGCGCTGACCTCGACGGCATCCTCACGCTTGCCGGCGACCCGCGGATCGCGGGGTTCACCACCAACCCGACGCTGATGTGGAAGGCCGGCCTCACCGACTACGCCGAGTTCGCCAAGCGCCTGCTCGAGCGCGATCACCGAGCACCCGATCTCCTTCGAGGTCTTCGCCGACGACGCCGAGGAGATGCGCCGCCAGGCACGCACTGATCGCCTCGTGGGGCGAGAACGTCTACGTCAAGATCCCCGTCACCACGACCACCGGCGAGTCGATGGCGCCGCTCGTGCGCGAGCTCGCCGAGGACGGCGTCAAAGTCAACGTCACCGCGCTGTTCACCACCGCCCAGGTCGAGCTGATCACCGCGGCGCGTCAAAGACGGCGCGCCGTCCTACATCTCGGTCTTCGCCGGGCGGATCGCCGACGCGGGCGTCGACCCGATGCCGATCATGGCGCGCTCGGTCGAGATCATGGAGCAGGCCCCGCGCGCAGAGCTGATCTGGGCCTCGCCGCGCGAGATCCTCAACCTCGTTCAGGCCAACGAGGTCGGCTGCCACATCATCACGTCACCCACGAGCTGCTCAAGAAGCTCGACTGCCTCGGCAAGAGCCTCGAGCAGTACTCGCTGGAGACGGTGCGCATGTTCCACGGCGACGCGCGCCGCGGGCTTCAAGCTGGCCATGCAGCCAGGCTCGCCCGGGCCACTCCTCACTGCTGCCCAGCCGTGAAGCGTGCCTGCATAACCGGCGGGGCCGGGTTCATCGGCAGCAACCTCGCCGACCGGCTGGTCGTCCAGGGCGTCGAGGTCGTGATCGTCGACGACTTTCGCAGCGGGCGGCGCGAGTTCGTCGCAGAGCTGCTGACCCGGCCCGGCGCGCGGCTCGTCGAGGGCGACGTGCTCGACCGGGCCGTGCTCGACGAGGCGCTCGAGGGCTGTGACTGGGTCTTTCACCTGCAGGCCAACGCCGACGTGCGCCGCGGCCTGCGACACCCGCGGCGCGACCTCGAGCAGAACACGATCGCCACCTCCAACGTGCTCGAGGCGATGCGCGCGCAGGGGGTGAAGCGGATCGTGTTCTCCTCGACCGGATCGGTATACGGCGAGCCGGAGGTCTTTCCCGACGCCCGAGGACGCCCCCTTCCCGCTGCAAACCTCGCTGTACGGAGCCTCCAAGCTCGCCGGCGAGGGCCTGATCTCGGCCTATGCGACCGGGCTACGGCTTCACCGGGCTGATCTGCCGCTTCGTCTCGATCCTCGGCGAGCGCTACACCCACGGGCACGTGTTCGACTTCTACTGCGCGCTGCAAGCGCGACCCCACCCGCCTGCGCGTGCTCGGCGACGGCCGCCAGGAGAAGTCCTACCTGTACGTGCAGCGACTGCGTCGCGGCGATCTTGACTCGCCGCCGAGCGCCACGAGGAGGAGCCCGGCGCCCACGTCTACAACCTCGGCACCGGACGAGACGATCGTCGTCGACGACTCGGTGGCGCATCATCACCGAGCACCTCGCGCTGAGCCCGAGATCGAACACACCGGCGGACGGCGCGGCTGGACCGGCGACAGCCCGCTGATCCAGCTGGACGTCGACGCGCATCCGCGGCCTCGGCTGGCGGCCGCAGCTCACGATCCGCGAGGCGGTTCTCCGCACGCTGGAGTGGTTCGAGCGCGAACGAGTACGCCTGGCGCGAGCCGCTACGCGGTGTGACGGTGCGGCTTCGTGAGCGTGATCTTCAGCCGCGCCCCGCTGCGCATCTCGCTCGGCGGCGGCGGCACGGACCTGCCCTCCTACTACCGCGAGCACGGCGGCTTCCTGGTCTCGGGCGCGATCGACAAGTACGTCTACATGCTCACCCACACGGTCTTCCAGCGCCGCTACCGCATGAAGTACTCAGAGCTCGAGGAGGTCGACGAGATCGCCGAGATCCGCCACCCGATCCTGCGCGAGACGCTGCTGCGCCACTGGCGCGGCAACCCGCTGGAGATCGCCTCCGTTGCCGACGTGCCGGCCGGGACCGGCATGGGCTCCTCCGGCGCCTACACGGTCTGCCTGCTCAAGGGCCTCGCGCAGGCGCGCCGCATCTCGATCACCGCCGGGCGCGCTGGCCGAGGCGGCGTGCGAGATCGAGATCGACGTGCTCGGCGAGCCGGTCGGCAAGCAGGACCCCTACGTGGCGGCTCACGGCGGCATCTGCGCGTACACGTTCCACCCCGACGGACGCGTCGAGGTCGAGCCGCTCGAGCTCGATCCAGATGTGCTCGGCAGCCTGCGCGATCACCTGCTGCTGTTCTACACCGGCGAAGCACGCTCCGCGTCGAAGATGCTGAGCGACCAGGACGAGCGCTCCAAGGCGGGCGACACGCAGATGCTCGAGAACCTGCACCGCACCAAGGAGCTCGGCCACCGCAGCTGCGAGCTGCTCGCAGCGGGCGATCTCGACGGTTACGCCGAGCTGATGCACGAGCACTGGGAGCACAAGCGCCGCCGCTCGCCCGGGCATGACCGGCGAGCACATCGACCGGCTCTACACGCTCGCGCGGCGCAGCGGCGCCCTCGGCGGCAAGCTCGTCGGCGCCGGCGGCGGCGGCTTTCTGCTCCTCTACACCGAGCAGCCAGAGGACACCCGACAGGCGATGGCTGCCGAGCAGGCATCCGAGCTCGCGTTCGACTTCGAGTTCGGCGGCGCCTACGCGAGCGAGTACGCATGAGCCGGTCGGGTCGGCGGCCGATGGCGCACGGGCCGGTGGGGACCGATGACCGGACGCGCATGAGCCGAGCCGGACTGACCGTGGCCATCGTCGGCTGCGGGCTGATCGGCGCCAAGCGCGCCGCGGCGCTCGGACCGCGGGACACGCTCCTCGGCTGCTACGACGTGAGCAGCGCCGGCCGCCGAGGCGCTCGCGCGACAGTCACCGCTGCAAGGCCTGCGCTGGCCCCGAGCAGCTGCTGGCGCTGCGCCCCGACGTCGTCGATCGTCGCCACCGTCCACGACCGGCTCGCCGAGCTCGCCGAGCAGGCGCTGGCCGCCGGAGCGCACGTGCTCGTCGAGAAGCCGGCGGCGATCTCGAGCGCACAGGTCGATCGCCTGATCGAGCGCCGCGCGGCGCAGCGGCCGCCTCGTCAAGGTGGGGTTCAACCATCGCTTCCATCCCGCGATCGCGCGCGCCGTCGCCGAGGTGCGCTCCGCTCGCCACGGAGAGCTGATGCACATCCGCGCCCGCTACGGCCACGGCGGGCGGGCCGGCTACGACAGCGAGTGGCGCGCGCAGCCGGCGCGCTCGGGCGGCGGCGAGCTGATCGACCAGGGCATGCACCTGCTCGATCTCGCCAACTGGCTGGCCGGCCCGCTGCCGCTGCACTCGGCGCTCCTGCGCACACAATTCTGGGACACGCTCGGTCGAGGACAACGCCGCCCTGATCCTGGGCGACGCGCGTGCGCGCACCGCGCCCTGGGCGATGCTGCACGTCAGCTGGACCGAGTGGAAGAACCTGTTCTCACTGGAGATCTACTGCCGCACGGCGAAGATCCAGGTCGACGGTCTCGTCGCGCTCATACGGCCCCCAGCGGCTGCGCATCTACCGGATGGAGCCGGAGCTCGGGCCGCCGCTGCTAGAAGAAATCGCCTATCCCGACGAAGACGTCTCGTGGACGGCCGAATGGGAGCACTTCGCCGGGGCCGTCGCGGCCTTGGATGGGCGTCCGCTGCTCGGCGACCTGAGCTCCGCGCGCTATGCGTGGGCCCAGGTCGAGGCTGCTTACGCGAGCGGTGGCGCCTACGCTCCCATGCGCCTTATCGCCACGGGCATGGCGGCGAACGGGACGGGCACGAACGGGGTGGGTCGAGACGCAGGCGCGAGCGGGTTGGGGAACGGGACGGGCGCGAGCGGGACCGGCGTGAGCGCCTCGATGGAGGCGACGTCCGAGACCCCGGCCCGGGAGCGGTAAGCGATGCGAGCCGCCCGCAAGAGGCGAGATGGGCCGATCGGGGTGATCGGGCTGTGGCATCTCGGCAGCGTGACCGCCGCCTGCCTGGCCGGCGCCGGCAACCGGGTCGTCGCCTTCGATCCCGACCCCGCTGTCGTGGCGGGGCTGCGTGAGGGCCGTCCCCCCGTCTCCGAGCCGGGGCTCGCCGGGCTGCTGACCGGCTGTATGGATCGTCTCGACTTCACCAGCGAGTCGCGTGCGCTCAGCCGACGCGCGGTGCGCCTGGGTCACCTTCGACACGCCCGTCGACGACGATGACAACGCCGACGTCGAGTGGGTGCTCGAGCGCTCGGTCGGAGCCCTGGCGGAGCTGCCCGCGAACGCGCTGGTGGTCGTCTCCTCCCAGCTCCCCGCCGGCAGCGTCGCCTCGCTGCGCGCGCGCTGCGCCGCCCGGCGCGGGCTGGACGACCTGCGTTTCGCCTGCGTGCCCGAGAACCTGCGCCTCGGGCGCGCCCTCGACTCTTTCCGTGCGCCCGACCGGATCGTGGCGGGAGTGCGCAGCGAGCGCGATCGCGACGAGCTGTCCGAGCTGCTCGCGCCGTTCAGCTCCGAGATCGAGTGGATGCGGGTGGAGTCGGCCGAGATGACCAAGCACGCGCTCAACGGCTTTCTCGCCACGTCGATCGCCTTCATCAACGAGATCGCCGAGATCTGCGAGTCGGTGGGCGCCGACGCGCAGGAGGTCTCCCGCGGGCTGAAAAGCGAGCGGCGGATCGGGCCGGGCGCCTACCTGGCCCCGGGGGACGCCTTCGCCGGAGGCACGCTGGCCCGCGACATCGGCTTCCTGCGCCGGCTCGCCGACAATCGCCGACTGCCGGCGCACGTGTTCGCCGGGGTGGCCGACGGCAACGCCGCTCACCGGGACTGGACGCGCCGCAGGCTGCTCGAGCTGCTTGGCGGTGAGGCCGGCGCGGAGGACCGGCCGCTCGCCGGCCGCCGCGTGGCGATCTGGGGACTTACCTACAAGCCCGGCACCGACACGCTGCGCCGCTCGAGCGCGATCGAGCTGTGTCGCTGGCTGCTTGCCTCGGGCGCGACAGTACCGCGCCCACGACCCGGCCGTAAGCGCGCTTCCCACCGAACTCGCGGGCCAGATCGAGCTCTGTCCGGACCCGCTGCAGGCGGCCGGCGGAGCGGACGCGCTCGTGCTTTGCACCCCCTGGCCGGACTATCTCGCGAGGTGCCCATCGGGCAGGCCCTGTCGCTCCTCGCCCATCCCTGCGTCGTCGACCCGTCCGGCGCGCTGCAGAGCGTCATGACCCATCACCCGCAGGCGTGCTACGTCCGCGTCGGCCGGTCCGCCGGCGAGCACCCGCAGCGCCGGCCGCGGGAGCCGGCCACGACAAGGGCGGCTTGGCGGGAGACCGCCCACGCCAACCGAAAGGTTGCCCTATGAGCGACGAGCCGCCCGGACGGACGGGGGATGAGCTGGCCGGCCGGACCGCGCTGATCACCGGCGCGAGCCGGGGCCTCGGCCTCGAGATCGCGCGGGCCTACCTGCCGCGGGCGTGGATGGCATCTGCGTCTGCGCGCGCGACGGCGCCGTGCTTGCGAGCGCGCTTGCGGGCCTGCGCGAGCTGGCCGCCCCGGGCCAGCAGGTGCTCGGCGAGGTCGCCGACGTCTCAGCACCCGAGGACGTCGAGCGGCTGGTCGAGGTTGCCCTCGACCGTCTCGGCGGGCTCACGATCCTGGTCTACAACGCTGGTGTTTATGGCCCGAAGGGCGCGATCGCACAGAGCGACTGGGCGGAGTGGGCGCGCGCCGTCGAGATCAACCTGTTCGGCTCGGTCCTGCCGGCCCGCGCGCTCGCCCCCCACTTCATCGCGCGCGGCTACGGCAAGGTCGTGCAGCTCTCCGGCGGCGGCGCCACCGGCCCGCTGGCCGGGCTCAGCGCCTACGCGGCCTCAAAGGCGGCGGTCGTGCGCTTTGCCGAGACGCTCGCCGAGGAGCTGCGCGAGCACCGGGTCGACGTCAACGCGATCGCGCCCGGCGCGCTCAACACCCGCCTGCTCGAGGAGGTGCTCAGCGCCGGCCCCGAGCGGGTCGGCGAGGACTTCTACGAGCGGGCGCTCGCGCAGCGTCGCAACGGTGGGGTGCCGCTGCGACGAGGAGCCGAGCTCGCGGTCTTCCTGGGCTCGGCCGCCAGCGACGGCGTCACCGGCAAGCTGCTCAGCGCGGTCTGGGATCCCGTGGTCAGAGCTGCCCGCGCACCGCGCCGACCTCGACTCAGACGTGTACACGCTCCGCCGCATCGTGCCCGGCGACCGCGGGCTGGACTGGGGCGATGGCGACCGGTGAGGGGGACGTGACCTTTGCGGGCGATGCCGCCGATGCGGGCGTCGACGGCGATGCGACCGGCGTGGCCAGTGACGGCAATGCGACCGGTGCGGGCGTTGATGGCGATGCGACCGGTGCGGCCAGCGACAGCTATAAGACAGCTGCGAACCATTCGGACGGTGCGCACCGTCTCAGCCTGAGCGTCGTGATCCCGGCCTTCGACGAGGAGCTGAACGTCGAGCCGGCCTACGCCCGGATCGCCCAAGCGCTCGCTCCGCTGGATCTGGAGTGGGAGCTCGTGTTCAGCGTCGATCCCTGCACCGACCGCACGGAGGAGCTGATCCTGGCGCTCCGCGAGCGCGACCCGCGCGTGAAGATGCTGCGCTTCTCGCGCCGCTTCGGCCAGCCGATGGCGACGCTTGCGGGCCTGGAGGCGGCGAGCGGGGATGCGGTCGTGGTGATCGACTGCGATCTGCAGGACCCGCCGGAGCTGATCTCAGAGCTCGTCGCGCGCTGGCGCGAGGGCTATGACGTCGTCTATGCCCAACGCCGCACGCGGGCGGGCGAGACGCTCCCCAAGCGGATCGTCTCGGCGCTCGGCTATCGCCTGATCGCGCGTGTCGCGGAGGTCGACATCCCTCCGAACACGGGCGACTTTCGCCTGATGAGCCGCCGCGTGGTCGACAACGTGGTGGCGCTCAAGGAGGGCCACGGGTTTCTGCGCGGCCTCGTGGGCCTGGTCGGCTTCGCGCAGACGAGCGTCCTCTACGATCGCCACCCCCGAGCCGACGGGACAAGCAAGTACAACCGCTTCTGGGGCTCGCTCGCGATCGGCTTCAACGGCATCGTCGGCTTCTCGCGCTACCCGCTGCAGCTGATCTCGCTGTTCGGCGTCGTCCTGTCGCTGGTCGCCTTCCTGCTCGCGCTCGTCTACCTCGCGCTGAAGCTCGACGGCGCCAACTTCCCGCTCGGCAACCCGACGATCGTGATCGTCGTCTCGTTCTTCAGCGGCATCCAAATGCTCTCCCTCGGCGTGATGGGGGAGTACGTCGGGCGCATCTACGACGAGACCCGCAGCCGGCCGAAGTACATCGTCGAGTCTCGCCACGGCTGGGATGACTGAGATGCCTCCGGTGTGCATTCTTGCCGGAGGGCTCGGCACGCGCCTGGGCGCGCTCGTGCGCGACACGCCCAAGGGGCTGCTCGAGGTCGCCGGCCGGCCGTTCCTGATCCATCAGCTGCAGTCGCTCGCGTCCCACGGAGTCACGGATGCGGTGCTGTGCGTCGGCTACCGCGGCGAGGCGATCGTCGAGCGCATCGGCACGGAGTGCTGTGGCGTGCGCATCTCCTACAGCCATGACGGCCCCGATCTCGACGGCACGCTCGGTGCCGTGCGCCGGGCGCTGCCCCTGCTCGGAGCGCGCTTCCTGATCCTCTACGGGGATACATACCTACGGATCGACTACGCCGCCGTCGACTCGGCCTGGCGCCAGAGCGGGCTGCCGGCGGTGATGACGGTGCTGCGCAACAACGGACGCTGGGGCGCCTCCAACGCGACCTACGCCGACGGTCGCGTGCTCGCCTACGACAAGCGGTCTCCCGCCCCCGAGATGCACTGGATCGACTACGGCCTCTGCGGCCTCGAGCGCGAGACGCTCCACCGCTTCGCTTCCGACAGGCACGACCTCGCCGATCTCTTTCACAGCTTGGCCGAGAACGGCCTTCTCCACGGCTTCGAGGCGCGCGAGCGCTTCTTTGAGATCGGCACCCCGGCCGCGCTCGAGGAAACCGACGCCTTCTTGCGCGCGAGACGCTCGCCCGCGCCGTGAGGGCGATTCGCGGTATCCCCCGATGGAGGCTGCCCAGGTGGTGACGGTGGCGCCGCACGGGTGAGAAACGCGCGCCTGCCGCCAAGGAAGTTGAGCGGCGCCGTTACGGCGATCACGGCCGCCGCGATCCACGCGTGAGAGGCGTGAAACCGATGCTCGGCGACGTGCACGACAGATACACCGAGCAGATAGACGCACAGGTACCACGACATAAAACGTCTAAACGCCCTCCCCGTCAACGGCGCGCGGAACACGAACGGCCCCGCCATCGCGGTGGTGAAAATCAGCCCTACTACGAACACGATCGTGTAGGCAAGCTGAATGTCGATCCACTTTGAGATCACCACGATCAACCCACCCGTCAGGGCGGTGTTCAGCGCGCCGACGACGAGAAAACGCAGAAACGGCGCGTGCAGCGCTCGCCGGCTCAGCGCTCTGATGGGAACACCCACCGACCGGATCGTGACGTACGCCTGAGTAATAGTCAATTAAGTGAGAGACAATCCAAAGAATTGATGAAGTTAGCGCTTTAGCCCCGCGTAAGCTCTCCCCATGCCCGTGCCCCCGCCGCTCTCCGTGCGCGAGATCCTCGCGACCCGCGTCGGCGAGGAGATGGCGCTAAACAACCGCTACCTCAACCCGCAGATGGGACGGATCGTACGCGCCGTCGGCTTCGATCGGGTGTGGACACACGGCGAGGGCGCACACCTGATCGACTCCGAAGGGAGGCGCTACCTCGACCTGTTCGGCGGTCACGGCGTGTTCGCGATCGGGCGCAACCATCCCGAGGCGGTCGCCGCGATGGAGGAGGTGCTCGAGGCGCGCACGGCCAACCTGCCCCAGCTCGGCGTGACGCTGCTCAGCGGGGTGCTGGCCGAGCAGCTGCTCGCGCGCGCACCCGGCAGCGTCGATGCGATGGTGCCGGCGAACTCCGGCGCGGAGGCGGTGGAGGGAGCGATCAAGATCGCGCGCGCGGCGAGCGGACGGTCGCGCATCCTGTATGCCGAGCACGCCTTCCACGGTCTCACCCTCGGTGCGCTGTCGCTCAACGGCCACCCCGAGTTTCGCGAAGGCTTCGGCCCGCTCGTGCCGGGCTGCGACATGGTTCCGTTCGGCGACCTCGACGCGCTCGAGCGGGAGCTGCAGCGCGAGGACGTCGCCGCCTTCTTCGTCGAGCCGATCCAGGGCAAGGGCGTCAACCTGCCGCCCCCCGGCTACCTGGCGGGCGTCCAGCGCCTGTGCCGCGCGACCGGCACGCTGTTCGTGTGCGACGAGGTCCAGACCGGCATCGGGCGCACCGGGCGCCTGCTCGCGCTGGAGCACTGGGGCCTCGAGCCCGACATGATCTGCCTGTCGAAGGCCCTCTCGGGCGGGTTCGTCCCGATCGGCGCGGTGCTCGTCTGTCGCGGCGCCTTCGACCGAGTGTTCGATCGGATGAAGCGAGCCGTGCGCCACGGCTCGACCTTCGGCGGCAACGACCTCGCCGCGGCCGCCGCGCTGGCCACGCTCCGCGCGCTCGAGCGCGAAGGTCTGATCGAGCGCGCCGAGCGCATGGGCGCCCTGCTGCTCGAGCTCACCCGCCCGCTGGTCGAGCGCTACGAGGTCGTGCGCGACGTGCGCGGCCTCGGGCTGATGTGGGCGATCGAACTGTGCCCGCCCGGCGAGCGGTCGGTCTGGAGCGCGATCGAGCGCGCCCAGCCCGGCGTCTTCTCCCAGCTCGTCACCGTCCCGCTGTTCCACGAGCATCGGATCCTCTGCCAGGTCGCCGGGCACCGCATGAACGTGATCAAGGCGCTGCCCGCGCTCGTGATCGAGGAGCGGGAGATCAGGCGCTTCGCGGCGGCGCTCGAGGAGGTCGTCGCCGGCGCCGAGCACGCGTCCTCGGCGATGGTGCGGCTCGGCTGGCAGATGGCGCGGCGGATCTCGCGGGAGCGCCGCCTCGCTCGCTCCCACGCCAAGCGACGCGCTCTCGCCGACGCGAATGTGTGAGACGGCGGTCCAGGCCGCGCCGAGGGTTCGCCGGGCCACGGCGGACGACGTGCCCTCCCTGACGCGCATGCTCGCGCGCGCCTACCACGACGATCCCGTCGCGATCTGGCTGTGTGGGTCTCCGGAGCGGCGCCCGGCTCTGCTCGAAGCGCTGTACCGCGCCCGCCTGCGACAGCTGCTCGGAGACCGGGAGATCTGGGTCGCTCCGGAGCTGTCCAGCGCGGCGGTGTGGCTGGCGCCCGGACGGGCGAAGGCCGGTGTCCCACGTGACGGCGCGCTGGCTCGTCGGCTGCTCTCCGATCCCCGGCTGGCGGCGCGCCTGCCGCTGCTGGCGCTCGGTCTCGCTCGCGTTCAGCGACGCCATCCCCGCGAGCCTCCCCACTGGTATCTATCGCTGCTCGGAACCGACCCCGAGGCGCAGGGCCGTGGCCTCGGCTCGGCCGCGCTGCGGCCGGTGCTCGAACGGTGCGACGACGACGGCGCGGGTGTCTACCTGGAGACGGCCAAGGAGCGCAACCTCGGCTTCTACGAGCGCTACGGGTTTCGCGTGACCGGCCGGCTGCGCCTGCCGCGCGGCCCGGCGATGTGGCTGATGTGGCGCGAGCCCCGGGATGAGCTCTCGACCCGAGCCGAGCGCCTGCCCCTGGTCGAGCGCGAGCCCCAGGTCGAGCGCTTGCCCCAGGTCGAGCGCGAGCCCCGAGTCGAGCGGTAGCACACGCGAGCGGGCGCCCACGTGCAGGTCGATGCGAGACACCTTCCCGCCGACGCACAGCTCGAGGCGGACGTAACGGTCGTCGGCGCCGGCCCAGCGGGCATCGTGCTCGCGCTCGAGCTCGCCCAGGCCGGCCGGCGCGTGACCCTGATCGAGAGCGGGGGCAACCACTTCGACGGTGCCGCGCAGCAGCTCGGCGACGTCGTTGCCGGCGATCCCTGGCACGTGCCGATGTCACTGGCGACGCGCCGTCAGATCGGCGGCACGTCGAACCTCTGGGCCGGACGCTGCGTACCGTTCGACCCGATCGACTTCCAGCCCCGGCGCATCGCCGCCGGCGCGAGCTGGCCGGTCGCCTACGAGGAGATCGCCGCCCACCTCGAGCGAGCGTGCGACTGGTGCGTCTGCGGCGAGCCCGTCTTCGATGCCGGCCGCGTACCGGGGCTGGCCGAGCGCTCGCTGATCCCCGGCTGGCCGGGCGGCGAGATCCGGGCCGGCGCGCTCGAGCGCTGGTCGCTGCCCACCAACTTCGGCGATCGCTACCGCGAGCTGCTCGTCGCCTCTCCGCTCGTCACGCTGGTGCGCAACCTCACCTGCACCGAGATCGTGTGCGACGGGGACGGCTCGCGACGGGTCTCCCATCTCCTTGCAAAGACGCTGACCGGCAACCGCGTGAGCCTGCGCGCCGCGCGCCACGTCCTCGCCTGCGGCGGCGTCGAGACGGCGCGCCTGCTGTTCGCCTCCGACCGCCGCCATCCCGGCGGGATCGGCAACCACAGCGGCCATCTCGGCCGGTGGTACATGACCCACGTCATGCTCTCGATCGCCCACGCTCACTTCACCACGCCTCCCGAGCAGACGATCTATGACTTCGAGCGCGATCCCGACGGGGTGTATGTACGGCGCAGGCTCACCTTCGCGCCCGAGTTCCTGCTCGCGCACGACCTGCCGAACACCGCCATGTACCTGGACAACCCGGAGCTCGGCGACCCGGATCACGGCAGCGCGATACTGTCGCTCACCTATCTGCTGCTGCGCTCGCCCCTGGGGCGTCACCTCGTCGCAGAGGGCATCCGTCGCAGCAAGATCAAGACCACGCGCCCGACCTCGATCCGGCCGCATTTGAAGAACGTCCTGGGCGACCTTGCCCCGGCCATCAGGTTCGCGCTCACGATCGGCTATGAGCGCTACCTCGCGCGCGGGCGCAAAGCGCCGGGCGCGTTCGCGGCGAGCCCCTCCAACACGTACGCGATCCTCTACCACGGCGAGCACCTGCCGCATCGCTCGAGCCACGTCGCGCCCACCGGCGAGCGCGACGCGCTGGGCGTGCCGCGGCTCAGAACCGCGCTGCACTTCGGCGAGGACGACATCCGCGGCGTGGTCGCGGCGCACGAGCACCTCGACCGGTACCTCCGCGAGCACGGCCTCGGGAGCCTGACATATCTCCACGAGGACCGCGAGCGCGCGATCCGCGAGCAGCTGTTCGGCGGCTACGCCCAGATCGGCATGACGCGCATGTCGGCTCGCCCCGAGGACGGGGTGCTCGACCCGAACCTCGCCGTCCACGGCTTCGACGATCTGTTCGTCGCGAGCAGCTCCGCCTTCCCGACCTCCGGTCAGGCGAACCCGACGCTGATGATCGTCGTCCTCGCGCTGCGGCTCGCCGACCATCTCGATCGCACCCTGCGCTGAGGCCGGTCCTACGATGGGAGCGTGCCCTTCCGCTGTAGGCGACGATGAGGCTGCGCCTCTACCACCATCCCGACGGCGCGCGCGTGGCCTACCGCGAGCTCGGCGTCGGGCCGCCGCTCGCGCTCCTGCACTCGGGCCTGCTCTCCCACAAGGAGTGGGAGCCCGCGGTCGAGCAGCTCGCGGACCGCTACCGCGTCGTGCTCCCCGACCTGCCACTGCACGGCGACTCCGAGGATCGCCCCCGCCATCCCTACACGCTCGACTGGTTCGCCCAGGTGCTCGCCGGCTTCGCCGCCGAGGTGCTCGGCCCGCGGCCGCTGCTTGCCGGGCATGACGCGGGCGCGGAGATCCTCCTGCACGCGATCCTCACCGGGCGCCTGCACCCGGCCCGGCTCGTGCTGATGGGCTGCCGGCTGCACCTCCCGCCCGAGCGCGCGCGGCTGCGCGCGGGCTGGCGCCTGGCCGCGCGCGCGGGAGCGGTGCCCGGCCTCGACCGCCTGCTCTCCTACGGCGCTCACGCCGTGTTCGCGCCCGCCCGCGCTCCGCGCCTCCTGTCCGCGCGAGGAAATCCCGCCGCGCGCGACCTCGTGCGCCACGCGTTCGCCGACGTCCCCGGCAACTCGAGCCTCGCCCGCTCGTGGGCCAAGTGCGCGCGTGCGTGGCCGCGCGGGGCGCAGACCCACTTGCTCGACCTCTACCCGCGCCTGGACATGCCCGTGCTCTTGCTATGGGCCGACCGCGACCCCCTGCACCCGCTCGCCGGCGCGGAAGAGGCGCTCGCGCTGCTGCCGAACGGACAGCTGCGCGTGCTCGAGAGCACGGGTTTCCTGATGGCCTACGACGATCCCGTCGGCCTGGCGCGAGAGCTGGCCGCGTTCTGCGGATGAGGACGCGAGACATCGTCCCGTAGGTGAGGCTCTATCCACGTGCGGTAGCGGCCGATGAAAGCAAGGGCCGTGTCGTGCACGAGCTCGGCGGCCTGATGGACCCGGCCGGCTGAGATCTCGATATAGCCATGCTCGATCATGGTGCGGGCGTCCTGTGCTCGCGTCAGTCGCCTGCACAGCTCGCCGTCGATGACACCGGCTTCGCGCAGGGCCGCAAACGCTTGATGAGATGGGGGCCCGTGACCCTCGGGCGCGTGTGGCAGCTGCGCGAGCTTCACACCCGCCTGGGCTAGATCGGAGACGAAGTTCTGCACACGACCCAAGGCACGCTCGACCGCCTGCACGCGGTTGTACCAATCCAAGTCATCAACGGTATCGAAGGCCTCCTTGAACCGCTGCAGGTCGAAATCGCCATCGAACGCAGCCATCGCACGCTCCAGGGCTGAGTACTGACGAGGGAAATCCTCGAGGTGACGAGCGATGTCGCGCCGCCAACGTTTGCGGTCGACCTTGCGTGGCTCAACCGGCACCGTCGTAGTCTCAGGATGCCAGCAGACGGTCGATCCCCGTGAGGGCTCTCTCCAGGCGCCGGGCGTCGTGCCGGCTGCCACGGCGACGTAGCCCTGCCTCGCGGCGGCGCAATCGCGGCCATAGCTCGTCACGATCGACCAGCACGCGTCCGTCACCCACGATCTGAGCGAGGAAGGAGGCCTCGGCCTCGGCGTCTTTGAGCTCAACGACATCAACCGGACGGCCGACGCGCCGTGTCAGCTTCGTGCTGAGATCGACGACCCGCTCAAAGCCCGCGTCGCGCAGCTCGACAAGTACATCGACATCGCTGTCTGGAGTATCCGCTCCCGTAGCTGTCGAGCCGAACAGAAGCGCGAAACGGACATTGGGCTCCGTTCGCAGGGCTATACGCAGCGTGGAGAGCAGCCCCCACGATCGGCGCACGTACTCTCGCTCGCGCAACGGCAGCTCGAGCTTCCTCGGCGTGGACCTGGTCCCGCGCAATGTCCCCCGGTTCACCGCCCGCCGCAACGTACGCTCGTTGACGCCTACATCCTCCGCCAGCAACGCCAGCCCATTCATGTGTCCATTATGTCATATTCATGCGTCCACAATCAGCGAACCCGTATCCTGGCGGGGGCGTCTACAAGGAGACCGTCCATGACCGACAAGCAGCTGTGGGGCGCAGAGACCGCCAAGGCAGTCGAGAACTTCCCGATCTCCGGCGAGACCGTCCCCGTGCCGGTCGTGCGCTGGCTCGCGCGCGTGAAGGGCGCCTCCGCCGCCGTCAACGGCGAGCTCGGCCTGCTGCCCAAGCGGACCGCCGCGCGGATCGAGAAAGCCGCCGCCGAGATCGCCGCGGGCAGGCACGACGCGCAGTTCCCGGTCGACGTCTTCCAGACCGGCTCCGGCACCTCGACCAACATGAACGCCAACGAGGTGATCGCGACGCTCGCAGGCGAGCCCGTGCACGCCAACGACCACGTCAACATGGGCCAGTCCTCCAACGACGTGTTCCCCTCGGCCGTCCACCTCGCCGCGCTCGACGTCGCCTACAACGAGCTTCTCCCAGCGCTCAAGGGGCTCGAGCGCTCCTTTGCGCGCAAGGCGAAAAGCTTTTCCGGTGTCGTCAAGGCCGGCCGCACCCACCTGATGGACGCCGTCCCCGTCACGCTCGGCCAGGAGTTCTCCGGCTACACCGCCCAGATCGCGCTCGCCCAGGAGCGCATTTCCGCCGCGCTCGTGCACGTCGGACAGATCCCGCTCGGCGGCACCGCCACCGGCACGGGCCTCAACACCCACCCCCAGTTCGCCGCCAAGGTCCGCGCGCGGTTGAAGCGCGAATCCGGTTTGAAGCAGATCTCGGCGCCGCTCGACCCGTTCGAGGCGCAAGCCAACCGCGACGCGCTCGTCGAGCTCTCCGGCGCTCTCAAGGTCCTCGCCGTCTCGCTCACCAAGATCGCCGGCGACCTCGCGCTGATGGGCTCCGGCCCGCGTGCCGGGATCGGCGAGCTGTTCCTGCCCGAGCTGCAAAAGGGCTCCTCGATCATGCCCGGCAAGGTCAACCCCGTGCTGCCCGAGGTCGTCCTGCAGGTCGCGGCGCAGGTGATCGGCAACGACGCGGCGATCACCGTCGGCGGCCTCCAGGGCCAGTTCGAGCTCAACGTCCGCATCCCCCTGATCGCGCGCAACCTCCTGCAGTCGCTGCACCTGCTGACGAGCGCATCGCGCGCGTTCGCCGAGAAGTGCGTCGACGGGATCCGCGCCAACACCGCCGGGACCGACGCCTCGGCGGGCGCCACGCTCGCCGTCGCGACCGCCCTGAACGGCGCGATCGGCTACGACAAGGGAGCCGCGATCGTCAAGCGGGCCACCGCCTCCGGGCGGCCCCTGCGCGAGGTCGCACTGGAGGAGGGTGTTCCCGCGAAGCTCTACGACGCCACGATCGATCTGCGCCGCATCGCGCGTGGCAATCGCTAACCGGGCTCGTGTCGATAAGCGCGTCGCCGCGTAAGTAGAGGTGCGGGGAGGCGGGGTGCGAGGGGTAGAGGTGGACGATGCAAGGGAGAGACGCAGGCAAGTTAACGCGCCGACCGTCAGCCCATCAGCGTCTGCAGCACCGCTTCGTACACGCCCGGTCCGTTGCCCGCCTCGGTGACGCGCACGTTGTCGTATGCGCCGATTGCCTCGCGCATCGATGGGTCGTGCTCGACCGCGTTGGCGACCAGCCAGAAAGTCCCCACGTGCGGCGCGCACGCCAGGTCCTCGCGCGAGTCGCCGACCGCGAACGTCTCCTCGCGCGCGTATCCGCGCGCGCGCTGGTGAAACGCGACGCCACCGGCCTTCGACGCGCCCGCCGGCAGCAGGTGATATCCCCGCACGTGGGGCAGCTCCGCCAGTGCCTCCGAGCGCCGGTTGACCACTCCGTTGTCCACCAGCCGCAGATCTCCATGGCCGTGCTCGACCAGCAGCCGGTCGACCTCGAACGCGTCCACAAGCCCGCGAAACAGGTGGGACACCTCGCGCTGCACGTGCCACGGCTCGTGGTACTCCAAGCGTCCTCGATAGCGCTCCAGCAGCAGTGCCGGCGCCCCGGAGCTCTCGATCTGCTCGGCGATCGTGTGCTCGCCCGGCATCAGCCCGCCCGTCAGCCAGTGCTCCTCGCCCTCGAGCACCACGCACGCGCCGGCCTCGTAGATGAACGAGCTCTGCCCCAGCAGCCGCGCGTCCTCGAACACCTGCGCGCGCCGACGCCCCGACATCACCACCACCTCCACGCCCGCGCGCAGACACGCCTGCACGGCGCGCACACCGTCGATGGACACCGCGCCGGACCCGTCGTGCAGCAGCGAAGCGCCGCGGCCGAGCAGCGTCCCGTCGAGATCCACATACAGGCAGCGCTCTCTCACGTCTCTACTATCGCAACCTGTGGCCAAAGAACGCGCGATCGAGCCGTGGAGCGCGCTGCTCGACGAGGGCGCCGCCGACGGGCGGCTCGTGCGCGAGGCGCGCGAAGGGCCGGGCCGGGCGCGGCTGGTCCCCGTCCCCTCCGAGCTGCACCCGGAAGTGACCGCGGCGCTCGCCCGGCTCGGGATCGAGCGCCTCTACTCACATCAAGCGCAATCCCTTCACTCCGCCTGGGCCGGGCCGACGATCGTCACGACCGGCACCGCCTCGGGCAAGTCGATGTGCTTCAACCTGCCGACCCTCGACGTGCTCTGCCGCGACGCTCGTGCACGCGCGCTCTACCTCTATCCCACCAAGGCCCTCGCCCAGGACCAGGCCCGTGCTCTGAGCTCCTTCGGCCTCACCAAGCGCGTGCGGCCCGCGATCTACGACGGCGACACCCCCCGCGAGGCGCGCGCGCAGATCCGCCGCGACGCGAACGTCGTCCTCACCAACCCCGACATGCTCCACCTCGGCATCCTCCCCAACCACCCCGCGTGGGGGGACCTCCTCGCCAACCTCGCCGTCGTCGTCGTCGACGAGGCGCACGTCTACCGTGGCGTGTTCGGCTCGCACGTCGCCAACGTCCTGCGCCGCCTGCGCCGCATCGCCGCCGCCTACGGCACCGAGCCACGCTTCGTCCTCACCTCGGCCACGATCGCCAACCCGCTCGAGCTGGCCGAGCGCCTCACCGGGCTCGAAGACATCTCCCTGATCGACGCCGACGGCTCGCCCGCTCCCGGTCGTCGGATCGCGGTCTGGAACCCGCCGCTCACCGACGAGGCGCTGGGCACGCGCCGCTCCGCGCTCGGCGAGGGCGCCGAGCTGCTCGCGCGGCTCGTGCGCGAGGGTTCTCGCACGATCTGCTTCATCAAGTCGCGCAAGGGCGTCGAGCTGCTCTCAAAGCTCGTCCGCGAAGACCTTTCCCAGACCGATCAGCCCGAGCTTGCCGAGCTCGTCGCGCCCTACCGCGCGGGCTACACCCCCCAGCAGCGCCGCGAGCTCGAGGGGCGCCTCGCGCGCGGCGAGCTGCGCGCGGTGATCACCACCGACGCGCTCGAGCTCGGCATCGACATCGGCGAGCTCGACGCCGCCGTCGTCGTCACCTTCCCCGGCACCGTCGCCTCCTTGCGCCAGATGTGGGGCCGCGCCGGGCGCCGCGGCCGCGGCCTCGCCGTCTACGTCGCCGGCGAGGACGCACTCGACCAGTTCTTCTGCCGCCATCCCTCCGACTTCCTCGACCGCCCCGTCGAGGCTGCGATCCTCGACCACGAGAGCCCCCTGATCTTCCGCCGTCACCTGCTCTGCGCGGCCCACGAGGGCCCCCTCTCACGCTCAGACGCCGAGTTCCTCGGCCCGCGCTGGGAGGGGCACGCGGAGATCCTGCTCAGCGCGGGTGAGCTACGCAGAAGACCCGCTGACACCGCCTACCGGCGCACGCACGATCTAAAAGAAGATCCCACCCGAGATGTCCTTCGCGGCGAGTCCTACGTTCTCCGCAAACCCGACGGCTACCCCGCGGGGGAGGTCTCGCTGCGCTCGGCCTCGCCCGACAGCTTCGCGATCGTCGACGTCTCCTCCGGCGAGCTGCTCGGCTCGACCGAGGCCTCGCGCGCGCACTCGACCGTCCATCAGGGCGCGATCTACCTGCACCTCGGGCGCTCCTACGAGGTCCGCGAGCTCGACCTCGAGCGCCGCCGCGCGCTCGTCTCGCCGTTCTCCGGCGACTGGTACACCCAGCCCAAGCGCGCCACCGACACCGACATCGTGCGCCTGCTCGACCGCCGCGAGGAGCTTGGCGTGACGCTGTCGTTCGGCGAGGTCGAGGTCACCGACACCGTGCTCGCCTACCAGCGCCGCCGCCTCTCAGACCATGCATCGGTCGATCTCGTCGCGCTCGAGCTGCCGCCCGTCAGCTTCCCCACGCAGGCGCTGTGGTTCGAGCTCTCCGCCGAGGACCTCTCCGACACAATCCCGCTCGAGGCGCTCCTCGGTGCGCTCCATGCCACCGAGCACGCCCAGATCGCCGTGCTGCCCCTGATCGCGATGTGCGACCGCTGGGACATCGGCGGCCTGTCCACCAACTACCACCCGCAAACCGGCGCCGCCACGATCTTCATCTACGACGGCCACCCCGGCGGCGTCGGCATCGCGCGCACCGCCTTCGCCCGCTTCGAGGAGCTCTGCAACGACGCCCACCGCCTGATCGCCGAGTGCCCGTGCGCGTCGGGCTGCCCCTCGTGCGTGCAGTCGCCGAAGTGCGGCAACCTCAACGAGCCGCTGTCGAAGGACGGCGCGCGGCTGTTGCTCGAGCGGATGCTCGCCGCCCGTGCGCCGCGCGCTGAAGAGATGCCGCTCCGAACGGCGTAAGCCGTTGTTGAAGGCATACCGGGCGAGCCGTCAAATCATCCCCGTGCCCGCAATCCAATGCCGTGCCCGCAGTTCAAAGCCCGTGACCGTCTACCCGCGATGACCTTCCCATCCCGCAAGCCCGCCCTCCTCGCCAGGCTCCTGTCCGCCGGGCCCAACCGCGCCGCCTGCGCGGTCGCGGCCGCGTGCGTCGCGCTCGCCGCGACCGCCGCCGCGGCGCAAGCCCCTCCCGGCCACTCCTCCCAGGCCACTCAGAACACGCCCGCCACGGGCGAAGGCCCGGGTGGGCGGGTCGCGCTCACGCGCTGGACGTTCTCCCTCGACGCGGGCGACCGCGGGCTCGCGCGCGGCTGGCCCCGCGGCGGGTTCGCCGGCCACGCCGTGAGCGTGCCGAACGCGGTCGCTCCCGGCGCGATCAAAGGCGCCACCGGCACGCGCAACTACGAAGGGTCCATCGGCTGGTACCGCACCACCTTCCCTGCGCCGCGCCCCGGCGTCTACGCGCTGACGTTCGACTCGGCCAACTTCCAGGCGAACGCCTGGGTCGACGGGCGCGCGCTCGTCTCACATCGCGGCTCCCACCTCCCGTTCGAGGGGCGCGCCACGCTCGCCGCCGGCACGCACACGGTCGTCGTGCGCGTCGACTGGCGCGACCCCGCGCGGCAGTCCGAAGAAGGCTTCCATCGCACGTGGTTCAACTGGGGCGGGCTCGACGGGGAAGTCACCGTGCGGCCGGTCGGCGCCGACGAGCTGTTCGCGCCCACCGTCCAGACGACGCTGCAGCCCGACACGGCGAGCGCCGAATCGGCGACCGTTCGCATCGACGTGCAGGTGCGCAATGACGAGGGCCCCCTGCGCGCGCTTGCGCCGTCGGGGACGCTCGTGCACGGCGAACAGACCATCCCGATCGTCTTCCCGGCGCAGACCGTCGAGCCCGGGCAGACCGTGACGATGACGACGACCGTGACCGTCCCGCACCCGGCGCTGTGGTCGCCGAGCGCGCCCAACCTGTATGAGCTGAAGCTCGCTACGGGCGGGGACGAAGGCGGCAGCTACACAGCGCACATCGGCCTGCGCGAGCTCACCTGGCACGGCGCGCGCGTCTACCTCAACGGCGAGCGGCTGCGGCTGCACGGCGCCTCCCTGCAAGAGGACGCTCTCGGGCACGGCGACGCGCTGACGGGCGGGGACGAGGACCGGCTGGTCGCCGAGCTGAAAGCGATCGGAGCCAACGCGGTCCGCTCCCAGTACCCGCTCTACCCCGGGCTGCTCAAACGCCTCGACGCGGCCGGGATCCTCGTCTGGCAGGGGATCGGGCCGGTCGAAGGCGCCGGCAACTGGTACTCCGGCACGCCCTCCCTGCTCGCCGCGGCCGAACGGCAGGCGCGCAGCGCGATGCTCGCCTCCGAGCTGCACCCCTCGATCGTCGCCTGGAACCTGGTCGATGAGATCGCCGACAACGGGCACGACGTGCACGAGGTCCACTACGTCGAGAGCCTGACCCGCTGGCTGCACGCCCGCGACCCCACCCGCATGGTCGCCGTGGACGTCTGGGGCGACCATCCCCCGGCCCACGCCGGCTCGCTCTACGCAGGTGTCGACGCGGTCGCCGAGACCGACTACACCGGCTGGTATGACAACCCGCAGAGCACCCCCGCCAAGCAGGACGCGGAAATGCGCGCGCGGCTCGCGGCGATGCAAAGGACGTTCGCTGGCAAAGTGCTCGTCATCAGCGAGTTCGGCGGCGAATCGAACACGCTCAACCCCGCCGGCGGTCCCGGCAGCTACTCGTTCCAAGCGAGCCTGCTCGCGCGCCACATCGCGGTGTACTCGGCCGATCCCGACCTCTCCGGCATGCTGGTCTGGGACCTGCGCGACTATCCCCTCGTGCCCACCTTCGAGGGTGGCTCGATCCACGGAAAGCTTCCCCACCTGCGGCTGATCGAAGGGCTCAACCAGAAGGGGCTCTTCACCTACTCGGGCAGCCCCAAGGCGGCGGTTTCCGTGGTCGCGCGGCTGTTCGGCGCTTTGCCGCGGGTGTAGCTACCCGGAAGTCCGACCGGCGAGCATTCTCCACGCCCGCCGCCAGAAGCCCGGCTGGGGGCGGCGCCGCCACAGGGCGGGTGGGGGGACCGTGGCGCGCACGAGGGCCACCCAGTCGTCCAGCGGCAGCTCGCCCGAGATCAGGCGTCCGAGCGCGCCCGTGACTGGCGCGCCGACCCCCGCGTGCTCGAGCGCGCGTGCGAGCAGAGGCACGGACTCGAGCGCCTCGACCGCCTGCCCGATGCGGGCGGGGATCTCCGCCGCGCCCACGCCCGCGGCCAGCAGCTCGCCGGCACGGCGATTGCGGCTCTCGCGCGCGAGAGCCGTGGCAACCAGGTCGCCCGCGCCGGCCAGCCCGATCATCGACTCCGGACGCGCGCCCAAGCCCTCGGCGTAGCGCCACACCTCGGCGAAGATGTGCCCCGCGGCCGCGCCCGCGGCGTTCAGCCCCTGGGCCTCGGTCGCCCCCGCCGCGAGCGCCGCCGCGTTCTTCGCGGCGCCCGCCAGCTCGACCCCGACCGGGTCGTTCGACTGCTCGCACACCACCCCGGCGCGCGTGAACACCTGGGCGAGCGCCCTCGCCAGCTCCTCGTCGCTCGAGGCCGCCACCAGCGCCGCGCCCGCGTGCACCATCTCCCGCGCGTGCGCCGGACCGCCCACGCACGCGACACGCCGCGCGCCGAACCGCTCGCTCAGCACGGTCGTCGGCGGCGTCCCCGCCGGCGGCACGAGGCCCTTGGCGAGCGACACGACCGCGGCGCGCGCGCCCAGGCCCGATGCGGCCAGCGCGTCGATCACCTCGCCCAGGCCGCGCGACGGCACCGCCAGGAACACGTAGTCGGCGCGCGCGGTCCCCGCCGTGGACGGCTCGATTCGCAGCGACGCGGGCAGCTCGACGCCCGGCAGGTAGGCGCGGTTCTCGCGCTCCTCCCCGAGCCGGCTCGCCTGATCGGCCGTGCGCGTCTGCAGCGTGGTTCGCAGCCCGGCCCGGGCCAGCAGCACCGCCAGCGCGGTCCCGAACGACCCGGCGCCGATCACCGTCGCGCGCCTCGCGCCCGGTGTGGGCAGCGAGCGCGCGCGGAGTGTAGGCTCGGTCGGGGCCATCTCGATGAGCGAGACTAGCGATCCGTGCGGGGCATGAGAGCGATCAGCGGATCGACTGGTGACGCCCTGTCGTGGCACAACTGGGCCGGGGACGAGCGTTGCCTGCCCGCGGCGATCGAGCACCCGTCCTCGATCGATGAGATCGCGGCCGCGATCGGGGGCGCCGCGGCGCGCGGGCAGCACGTCCGGGTGGTGGGCGCCGGGCACTCCTTCAGCGACATCGCCTGCACCGACGGCCTGCTGCTGTCGCTGTCGCGCATGACCCGCGTGCTCGACGTCGACCGCGCCTCCGGGCTCGTGCGCGTGCAGGGCGGCATCGCGATCGGCGAGCTCGGCCGCCGGCTCGCCGAGCACGGGCTCGCGCAGGAGAACCTCGGCGACATCGACGCGCAGTCGATCGCCGGCGCGATCTCCACGGCGACGCACGGCACGGGTGCGCGCTTGCGCAACATCTCCGCCCAGGTCGCCGAGCTCACGCTAGTGCTCGCCGACGGCTCGATCCTCACCTGCTCGCCCGAGCGCGACCCCGAGACGTTCCTGGCGGCGCGCGTCGGCCTCGGCGCGCTTGGCGTGATCGCCGAGGTCACGCTGCGCTGTGTGCCTGCCTTCACGCTGCACGGTGTCGACGCCCCCGCGCCGCTCGCAGACACGCTCGCGCGCTTCGAGGAGCTCGCGCTTGGTAGCGAGCATTTCGAGTTCTTCGCCTTTCCTCACACCGAGACCGCGCTCACGCGCACGAACAACCGGACCGAGGAACCGCCGCGTCCACGCGGTCGCGTCTCCGCTTACTGCAACGACGTGCTGCTCACCAACCACGCCTTCGAGCTCTTCTGCCGCGCCGGTCGCCGCTTCCCGAGGCGCATCCACGCGCTCAACCGCACGGTGACTCGCCTCGCCTCCCGCTCTGAGCGCGTCGATCGCTCCGACCGCATCTTCGCGAGCCCGCGGCTCGTGCGCTTCACCGAGATGGAGTACGCGCTTCCGCGCGAACACGTACCCCAGGCGGTACGCCGCGTCTTTGCCGCGATCGAGCGCGAGTCCTTCGCCGTGCCCTTCCCGATCGAGGTCAGAACCGCCGCGTCCGACGACGCGCTGCTCTCCACCGCCGCCGGGCGCATCACCGGCTTCGTCGCTGTGCACTTGTATCGCCACATGGCCTGGGCCCCTTACTTCCGCGCTGTCGCCGCGATCATGGACGAGCTCGGCGGGCGGCCCCACTGGGGCAAGCGTCACTTCCACACAGCCGCCACGCTGCGCCCCCTCTACCCCGACTGGGACCGCTTTCAAGCGGTTCGGGCCCGGCTTGATCCAGAAGGACGCTTCGGCAATGGGTGGACCGATCGAGTGCTCGGGCCCGTTGATGCCTGAGGACCCCTACAAGCGGCTCGATCGCGCCACGGCCGAGCTTCAGGCGCCGTTCGCGCTGCTCGACCTCGACGCGTTCTGGGCGAACGCCGACGATCTCTTACGGCGCGCCGGCTCCAAGCCGATCCGCCTCGCGAGCAAGTCCGTCCGCTGTCGCGCCCTGCAGGAACGCGTCCTTGCCCGCACGGGATTCGCGGGGACGCTCGCCTTCACCCTGCCCGAGGCGCTCTGGCTCGCCGGCCACGGCGCCACGGATCTCGTGGTCGCCTACCCCACGACCGACCGCCGGGGGCTGCGAGCGCTCGCGGCGCTCACCGCCGAGCGACCCGCGAGCCGCGTGAGCGTGATGGTCGACAGCGTCGAGCAGCTCGGCCTGATCGAGCGCGCCATCCCTCCCGTCGCCTCCGCCCCGATCAGGGTGTGCATCGACGTCGACTGCGGCTGGTGGCCGCTCGCGGGGCGGGTGCGCGTGGGCGTCAAGCGTTCGCCCGTGCACACGCCCGCGCAGGCGGCCGCGCTGGCTCGCGCGATCCTCGCGCGCGACGGCCTCGAGCTCGTGGGGCTGATGGCCTACGAGGCGCAGATCGCCGGGCTCGGCGACGCTCCACCCGGGCGACCGCTGCGCGCGGGCGCGATCCGCTTCGTGCAGTCGCGCTCCGCGCGCGAGCTCGCCCGCCGCCGGGCGGCGATCGTCGACGCGGTCGAAACCGTGGCCACCGGCGCGGAAACGCCGCTCGAGTTCGTCAACGGCGGCGGCACCGGCAGCGTCGAGGGCACCGCCGCCGAGCGCGCGATCACCGAGGTGACGGCCGGCTCGGGGCTGTATGGGCCGACGCTGTTCGACGCCTACCGGACGTTCACGCCGAGGCCGGCGGCGATGTTTGCGCTGCCGGTCGTGCGCCGTCCCCGGCGCGGCGTAGTCACCGCGCTCGGCGGCGGCTATCCGGCGTCGGGCCCGGCCGACTCGGCGCGCCTCCCGCGACCGTATCTCCCGGCGGGATTGCGCTTGGACGGGCAGGAGGGCGCCGGCGAGGTGCAGACGCCGCTGATCGGAGACGGCGCGGACGATCTGGCGATCGGCGACCGTGTCTACATGCGCCACGCCAAGGCGGGCGAGCTGTGCGAACGCTTCGCCTCGCTGCACCTGCTCGAAGGCGATTCGATCGTGGACGAGGTCCCCACCTACCGCGGTGAGGGACAATGCTTCCTGTGAGCTCCACCACCACCTCTTCGGCTGCCGGCGCCGACCCTGTCGCGCTCGAAAGCGCTCTACGCGAGGTCGTGGAGACACTCGCCCCGCTCGATCGCACGCCCTGCTCACCCGGAGAGCGGGAGGCGGCCAAGCGGCTTGCGCGCCGGCTGCGGATGGTGGACGGCGTCGAGGTGGCAGTCGAGGACGAGCCGTCGTGGGGGACCTTCCCGCCGACCGCCACCGGCCTCGGCGTGCTCGGCCTGCTCGCCGCCGTGCTCGTCCTGCGTGGCAGGCGGCTCGCCGGCGCGCTGCTCGCCGCCGGCACCTACGCGGGCATCGTCGACGAGGCCCAGAACGGGCCGCGCGTGTTGCGGCGGCTGGTGCGGCGGCGGCGCACGACCGTCAACGTGGTCGCTCGCATCGGGCAGGATACCGACAGGCTCGACGGAGGTGCGAACGGACGTGGGGGTGTGCAGCCGGACGGGGCCGGGGAGCGCCAGACGCCGGTGGGCACGCTCGTAGTGCTCGCCCACCACGACGCGCCGCAGACGGGGCTGCTGTTCGACCAGACGCTCCAGAGGCGAATCCACAAGCTGGCGCCACAGCTGCTCGAGCGGGTCAAAACTCCCGCGCCACAGTGGTGGATAGGGCTCGCCGGGCCGCTTTGCACGGTCGTCGCCGCGGTCACCCGCCGCCTCGGGCTCGCCCGAGCGGCGCTTGCGATCGGGGCGATCGGCACCGCGATCGTGGCCGACGTGTGGCGCAGCGAGACCGTGCCCGGCGCCAACGACAACCTCTCGGGAGTCGCTGCCCTCGTCGGGCTGGCCGAGCTGCTGAAGCGCGATCCGCTCCCCGGCGTGCGCGTGCTGCTCGTCTCCTGCGGGGCGGAGGAGACGCTCCAGGACGGCATCCGCGCGTTCCTCGCGAGCCACCGCCACGAGCTCTGCCCCGAGCGC
This sequence comes from uncultured Solirubrobacterales bacterium, assembly GCA_963784875.1. GTDB lineage: Bacteria > Actinomycetota > Thermoleophilia > Solirubrobacterales > Solirubrobacteraceae > Palsa-744. Next base: position 73,349 of record CAWATE010000001.1, on the reverse strand, counting down.
ACCTGGTTCGTCAACCTCGACACCGTCGGCTCGCCCCACCTGGTGATGCTCGAGGCAGAGGGGCCCGTATGGATGGAGTCCTACACCGGCCCCTGGCTGCGCGACCTGCTCGCCGAGCGCGCCGAGGCGCTCGGGATCGAGCTGCGTCGGGGCTACCGCGCGCGGGCCTCGACCGACAGCGTGATCCCCAACCGCGCGGGCTATCCCGTCGCGACGATCGTCTCGATCACCGACTGGCTCAGCCCCGCCAACTACCACCTGCCCTCTGACATCCCCGCCAACCTCATCTACCCGACCGTGGCCGACGCCACGCGGCTCGTGTACGAGCTGGCGCGCTCCCTGGCTCGAGCGGCAGGGCTGAGCGCCACTCACGCCAGGGCAGCTAGCGTCCTGCCCGCGTTAGCGAGCGCACGCGTGCTGCCCGCCTCGATGACGAGCTGCAGGTCGAGGATGCGGACGTCGAACGGGGCGAGCGCGTTCTCGGCGGTCACCGCATAGGCGGGGACGCCTCCCTGGCGCGCGCGAGTGGCGAGCTCGAAGACCGGGCTACCCGCGAGCGTCTGCTCCTCGAGGCGGTGCGCGCCGACGACGACGGCCCGGGCGCGGCGCATGCGCGCGTCGAAGCTGATCGCCTCGAGCCGCTCGCGCAGGTCTGCTCCATGCTCGAGCTCGATCGGGCACGGGTCCGGCTCCGCCATCCCCGCCGCACGTACGCCCTTGGCGATCGCGCTCGCCACCCGCTCGGCCCCCAGCTCGTCTCCGAACGCACACACGGCGAGCAGGAGCGTGTTCGGGATCGACATGCCTGGCATCCTTTCAGCAATGACCGAGCCAGCCGAGCGCAAGGGCGGGAAGGATGAGAAGGGGAAGGGCGAGCACGTCGTCATCGACGTCTGCGACCAGGAGGTGCGCGTCAGCAGCCCGGGCAAGGTGTTCTTCCCCGAGCGCGGGCTGACAAAGCTCGACCTCGTCAACTACTACCTGGAGTGCGAGCAGGCGGTCGTGCGCCACCTGCGCGAGCGGCCGACCGTGATGAAGCGCTGGGTCGACGGGGTCGCGGGCAAGCCGTTCTTTCAAAAGCGCGTTCCCGACAGCGCGCCGGAGTGGCTGCAGACCGCCACGGTCACTTTCCCCTCAGGCCGCCACGCGCGCGAGCTCGTGCCCAACGACGCCGCACACCTCGTGTGGGGCGTGAACCTCGGCGTGGTCGACTGGAACCCGTGGCCCGTGCGTCGTACGGACCTCGACCATCCCGACGAGCTGCGAATCGACCTCGACCCCGGTCCCGAGGTCGGGTTCTCCGATGTGCGGGCGGTCGCGCTCGGGGTTCGCGAGGCGCTCGACGCACACGGGCTGCGCGGGTACCCGAAGACGTCGGGGTCGCGCGGGATGCACATCTACGTGCGTGTGAAGCCCGAGCAGAGCTTCACCGAGGTGCGCCGCGCCGCGCTCGCGCTTGCGCGCGAGGTCGAGCGCAAGCTGCCGGGCAGGGCGACGAGCCGCTGGTGGAAGGAGGAGCGTCAGGGCGTGTTCATCGACTACAACCAGAACGCGCGCGACCGCACCGTCGCCTCCGCCTATTCGGTGCGCGCGGTCGCCGACGCGCGCGTGTCGTGTCCCCTCGAGTGGGACGAGGTCGCCGACGTCGAGCCGGCCGAGCTGCGCCTCGATACCGTCCCCGCGCGGCTGCGCGAGCGGGGCGATCCCTCGGCGTCGATCGACGAGTCCCCTGGCGATCTCCACGCGCTGCTCGAGCTGGCGGCGCGCGACGAGCGCGAGGGGCTCGGCGACGCGCCGTGGCCGCCGCACTTCCGCAAGCAGAAGGACGAGCCGCGGCGGGTGCAGCCGAGCCGCGCGCGGGCGAGCGCCACGGAGACGAGCCCACGCTCCGGCGGCAGCGCAAGCGCCGCGAGGCGGAAGGCAACCGAGCCGTGAGCCTGCCCCTGGAGCCCCCGGTCAAGCCCCAGCTCGCGCTGTCGCGCAGAGAGCTGCCGGTGGGCGAGGACCTCGTCTACGAGGTTAAGCTCGACGGCTTTCGCTGCCTCGCGTTCGTTGACGGCGACGACGTGTTCCTGCAGTCGCGCAGCGGCAAGGAGCTCGCCCGCTACTTTCCCGAGCTGGTCTTGCCGTCGGGCCGCTACGTGCTCGACGGGGAGATCGTCGTGCGCGGTCCGGACGGGCGCGAGGACTTCGACGCGCTCGGCCAGCGGATCCATCCCGCGGCGTCGCGGATCGAGCGGCTGTCGGTGGAGACGCCCGCCGTGTACGTCGTGTTCGACCTGCTCGCCCGCGATGACGAGTCGCTGCTGGAGCGGCCCCTGTCCGAGCGCCGCGCAGCTCTCGAGGAGCTGCTCGCCGACGGCGTGTTCGCCGCGGCGCCCGTCGAGCTGATGGCGGCCGTCACCACACCGGAGGAGGCCCGAGCCTGGCTCGAGCACGCCGAGGGAGCGATCGCCAAGGAGCGCTCGGCGCCCTACCGGCCGGGGGAGCGCAAGGGGACGTTCAAGGTCAAGCGCGTACGCACGATCGACGCCATCGTTGCCGGCTGGCGTCCGGGCAAGGAGGAGGGCACGGTCGGCGCGCTGATCCTCGCGCTGTACGACGGCGAGGAGCTGCGCGTCGTTGGGCACTGCTCGGGCCTCTCCGCGCCGGAGAAGCGGCGGCTGGTGGGCTTCCTCGGCGGATATGAGACGGGCGAGCGCGGCGCGGCCGACCCGAGCCGCTGGAGCTCGGGCAAGGAGCTCGAGTGGGTCGCGCTGCGCCCCGAGCTCGTCGTCGAGATCGACTTCGACCACGTCTCCGCAGGGCGCATCCGCCATGGGGCGAAGCTGCGGCGCTGGCGCGAGGACAAGGACCCGCACGAGTGCACGTTCGAACAGCTGGCGGGGTAGCCCAGGCGCGTGCCAAACACGCCGAGCTCCCGGACGCGTCGACTAGCATCCCATGACTATGACCGGCGAGAGCGGAGCGGCGACCATCGCCGAGGAGGAGTACCTGCAGATCCTCTTCTGGCTGGCAGAGGCCGGGCTGCCGATGACCGGGGCGAACGTCGCGCGGGCGATGCAGCTCTCGCCCCCCACCGTCCACGAGATGGTCGGCCGGCTCGAGCGCGACGGCTACATCACACGCGCGCGTGACCGTACGATCGCGTTCACCGACACCGGCGCCGCCCACGCCGAGGAGATCGTGCGCCGCCACCGCTTGATCGAGCGCTTCCTCACCGACGTGCTCGCGATCCCGTGGGACGAGGTCCACGAGGAGGCCGAGCGGCTCGAGCACGCGATGTCGCCCGTGCTCGAGGAACGCATGCTCGCGGCGATCGGCGACGCGAAGACGTGTCCCCACGGCCACCCGATCGTCGCCGGCGCGCGCCTCGCGGGCGTGCCGCTCGCCGACGTCGAGCTCGGCGCCTCGGTGCGGGTCTTACGGTTCGAGAACGAGGCGGAGGACCTGCTCCACTACCTGAAGGCGTCCGGCCTGGAGCCGGGCCTCGAGGGGCGTCTGGCGGCACGGGATGGGGAGCAGGTCGTCGTCGAGTCCGCGGACGGGCGACGCTGCTCCGTCACCCCGAGCGTGGCCGAGACCGTGTCGGTGATCGCCGACCCCTCGCCCCCGGCCCGCACAGCCCTTCCGGAGCAGCTGGTCTTGGGCCAGCGCTACGGTCGCTGACCGGCTCGATAGTCGATGCCGCCCCGATCCCGGACGATTGATTGTGTCCCTGGTCACTCGCGTGCATACGATCTCTCTGGAATCGGATGTTCAAGCCCGGCCGGGAGGACGCACGGGCTCTCTTCCCTTGATCGCCCTGGCTACAGCTGTCCGGAAAATCTGCTCGGGGGCGTCCTTGAAGCGCACGATCACCTCGTCGAGGATCGCAATGGCCTCGCGAGGGCGAGACAGCGCCCCGAGTCTGGCGGCCTTGTTGATCATTGCCATAGCGACCTGCTCACGCAGCTTCAGCTCAGGGGCATCCATGAAACGCCTGAGCAGAGCGTCGTAGCTGAGGATGGCCTCCTCTGAACGGTCCAGCTTTCCGAGTCGGACGCCCCTGTGGAAGAGGGCCATGGCCACCACCTCGCGGAGTCCCTGCTCGGGAGGGTCCGGGAAGCGTTTAAGCAGATCGTCGAGGGCCGCGATGGCCTCTTCCGGGCGGCCCAGCGCCGCGAGCCTGATCTGCTTGTTCATTAGCGCCAGTGCAACCTGTTCGCGCAACTCCTCCTCGCGAGGGTTTGGGAAGCGTGCTAGCAGGCCATCGTAGACCGAGATGGCCTCTTCGGAGCGGTCCAGCTGTCCAAGCGCTGCGCCCTTGTTGACCATTGCCACGGCGACGGCTTCGCGCAGCGCCGGCTCGGGGGCGTCGATGAAACGTGCGAGGAGGTCATCGAGGATCATGACGGTCTCCTCGAAGCGGTCCAGCTCTCCGAGCGCCGCACCCTTGTTGATCATCGCCTTGGCGACGGTCTCGCGCAGCGCCGGCTCGGGGGCGTCCACGAAGCGTGCGAGCAGGTCGTCGTAGTCGGCGATGGCGTCCCCGGGCCGCTGCAGTTCATCGAACGTGATTGCCAGGTTCAGGATCGCAGCGGCCGCAAGCTCGTCGGACGAGGAGCTGCTTGCCTTCTTGAAGGCGGCGATCGCATCTTCGTGTCGACCGTGCAGATACGCACTGGTACCGACTGCCAGAGCCTGTGCGTCGGCCGCATCGCCGATCGCACGTGCCCATGTCGCGTCGTGTGGAGGCTCCGTGTCGGGGCGGTCGCCCACGAGCCGCACGACATAATCGTATGCGCGATAGCCATCCACGCCGTGCGACGATCCAATCTCATCGGTGCTTTGCAGCAGGGCAATCGTTCCAGCCACAGGTCGCAGTGACCACGTGAGCGCGGTTTGAAAACCTGCGTCCGTCGCCTGGCTCCCTGCCGGCAGGTAGCCCGACCACAGATTGCGCAGCGTCTCCGGGGCGATCGGGTCCGTGCGTCCGCACCGAGCCCAGTCGATCGCGGCGGACGCCAACGCCATGCCCTCGGGACACTCAGCCTCACCGAGGGCATGACGGCTCGTAAAGAGCTTGCGCTCCAAAAGCGTCCCGGCCACGAGGAACGCCGCGAGGCCATGCTGTTCGATCGAACTCTGCATGCTGCCGGCCAGCTCCGATCGAAGCGGGTCGAGCTCACGCGAGGTGGTGGCTTGGATACGAACCTCACGGGCGTGCTGCAGGATCTCGTTTGCGAGCGTCGCCAGCTTGCCCGAGGTGTGACGGTCAACGATGTCGTTGCCCTTGCCGCCACAGGTCGCTGTGACGATGCCTCCGTCAGTCCTGTCGTGCCATTCGCGCAGCATCTGAAACGTCACGCCTTCGTTGAGAAACGGCTCGAGGTCGTCGAGCCAGAGCAGGCTGTGCTCAATCTCGCTGCGTGGCGTCTCGCCGGGTGCCAGCAGCGACCTGAGGGCGGTGCCATCTACCGGAGCGACCAATCTCAGGCCGGAATCAGTGCCGCAGTGCCGCAGTGCCTCGAACAACGCTCGAGACTTGCCGACCTTGGAGCGTCCGACGGCAACCACGATCCATCGTCCGTCGTTGTCGATGGCCTCCCGGACTGCCGTGCGCAGCTCCCCGTCAACCGTGCGTGGTAGATAGCGAGGTATCTCTCCGCCCGGCAGGATTGTCTGTGCGGCTGCATCGACGCCCACATCCGTCGGATCGATGGAGGCGATCGGCTCGATCGGCACATGAGTGCGGCGAGCCAGCTCGACCTCTTCGTCAGCCTGCTCCAGTTTGACTTGACGCAGCGCGAGCAGGACCCGCGCAAGCGCTCCCAGCATCACGACAGCTACTCCGACGATCGTTAGCGGAGGAGCGTCCAACGATCTCGCTGCTGTGATCATCACTGCGCCGACGGCTACGCAGCTCAACAGGACAGCCTCGCGTCGGGCCACAGCCCCCAGTGTCGTCAGCCCACGCACCCCAGTCAATTCTAAAGGAGTGAACGGACTGAGCGTGTCGACGCGGCGATCCAGACGTCAAAGGGAGCGGTACGCTGCCGCCAAGCGCGCCACGCCCTCGTCGATCTGCGCGGGCGTGACGCCCGAGTAGGCGAGGCGCAGCGTGTTCTCGCCACCCTCCAGCAGGAAGTCGGTGCCCTTGACGAACGCCACGCCGCGGTCGGCCGCGCGCTGGTGCAGGGCGCTCACGTCGGTGCCGTGCGGGAGCGTCACCCACATGAAGTAGCCGCCCTCCGGGGTCACGAACTCCGCGTCGGGGAGGTCGCGGCGCAGCGCTGCCGCGAGCGCGGCGGAGCGCTCGGCGAGGGCGCTTCTGACCGTCTCGATCGAGCGCTCGATCGCGCCCGAGGCGCAGAACTCGTACACGATCGACTGGGCGACCATGTTCGGTGAGATGTACGTGTTCGTGGCGAGCTCCGCGATCGCGGCGATCGTGTCGGTCGGGCCGACGAGGTAGCCGACGCGGATGCCCGGGCAGACCGTCTTCGAGAACGACGAGGCGTACACGACGCGGTCGGGGTCGATCGAGAGCATCGTCGGCAACGGCTCGCCGCTGAAGCGCAGCGCGACGTACGGATCGTCCTCGAACACAACGAAGCCGTGCGCGGCCGCGAGCGCGAGCAGCGCTTGACGCTTTGCCAGCGAGAGCGTGTAACCGGCGGGGTTCTGGAAGTTGGGGATGATGTGCGCGAGCTTCGGCCGCGCGCCACCCGCGCCCTCGAGCAGGCGCGCGAGCGCGTCCGTGTCGATCCCGTCGTGCTGCAGCTCAACCGCGCGCACGCGCGCGCCCCGCTGGCGCAGCGACAGCAGCGTGCGGTCGTACGTCGGGCGCTCGACGACGACCTCGTCGCCGCTCTGGACGAGGTGGTCGAACAGGAACGCGTCGGCCTGCATCGAGCCGTTCGTGACGAGCACGCGCTCGGGCTCCACCCCGTGGCGGTCGGCGACCCAGGCGCGCAGCCGCGGGTAGCCGATCGACGTGCCGTACGCGGTCGTGCCCGCCGGATCGCTCTCGAAGGCCCTGACCGCCGCGTCGCGCAGCCCGTCGACGTCGACGATGTCGAGCGACGGCGCGCCGCGCGCGAAGGAGATGGTCGGTCCCGAAGGAGGGCTCACGGCCGTGTAGCTTAGGCGGCCGAGCAGCCGGTCGTAGTCGTGGGTCAGCTCATGGGCCGAGCGCTCGAGCCGGTCGCGGAAGCGCAGCAGCTCCTCGGCGGGCGGCGGGGGGGACGGTCCCTGCTCGACCGTTTCGTCGATCAGCCGCGGCGGCTCGGCGGCGCTCTGCTCGCCGTGCTCGATCGAGCCGAGCGTGCGCTCGAGCTCGAGCAGCTTGCGCTCCAGCTCGCCGAGTGTCCTTGCGACCTCTTCGTCCACGGCGCTAGCGTAGCGGGCTAGGAGCGCGGGGCGGAGCTGAGGACCTCGACGGCCAGCTCGGCCACCTCGGTCGGGGTGCGCCCGACGCGCACGCCCTGTGCTTCGAGCGCCTGCGCCTTCGCCGCCGCCGTGCCTGAGGACCCCGAGACGATCGCGCCGGCGTGGCCCATCTGCTTGCCCGCGGGGGCGGTGAAGCCGGCGATGTAGGCGATCACGGGCTTCGTCACGTGCGCGGCGATGTACTCGGCGGCCTCCTCCTCGGCGGATCCCCCGATCTCGCCGGACAGCACGATCAGCTCGGTCTCCGCGTCCTCCTGGAACAGCTCGAGCACGTCGACGAACGACGAGCCCGGCACCGGGTCGCCGCCGATGCCGACGATCGAGCTGCAGCCGAACCCGGCCTGGGCGATCTCGTTGCCGATCTGGTAGGTCAGCGTGCCCGAGCGCGACACGACACCGACGTTGCCGGCTTTGAAGAACGAGGCGGGGATGATCCCCACGTTGGCCTTGCCGGGGGAGAGGATGCCGGGGCAGTTGGGGCCGATCAGGCGCGTTTGCGGGTAATCGCGCTTGATCGTGTTGTACACGCGCAGCTCGTCGTGCGCGGGGATCCCCTCGGTGATCGCGATCACAAGCGCGACGCCGGCCGCGGCGGCCTCGAGGATCGACGCGGCGGCGCCGGCGGGGGGACGAAGATCATCGCTGTGTTCGCCTGCACCTCCTCGACGCACTCCTGCCAGGAGCCGAACACGGGGATGCCCTCGACGTCCTGACCGGCCTTCTTGGGATTGATCCCCCCGACCACGTTCGTGCCGTAGCGACGGTTGTTGAGCGTGTGAAACGAGCCCTCGCGGCCAGTGATGCCGGCGACCGCGAGCCGCGTGGTCTCGTCGACGAGAACGCTCATCAGCTCTGTGCTCCTACCGGTTGGCCTGCGGCCAGCGCTACGACCTTCTCCGCGGCCTCGTTCATCGTGCGCGCGGCGTACACGTTCGGCAGCGCGGCCTCCTCGAGCAGCGTGCGGCCCGCGACATCGTTCGTGCCGTCCAGGCGCACGACGAACGGCACCGACGGCTTGATCGCGTCGAACGCGGCGATCAGACCCTTGGCGACCTCGTCGCAACGGGTGATGCCGCCGAAGATGTTGAACAGGACGGCCTTGACAGCGTCGTTGGCGAGGATCAGCGCGACCGCCTGCTCGATCTTCGCGGCGTCCGATCCTCCGCCCGCGTCGAGGAAGTTCGCGGGTGAGCCGCCCGCCTGGGCGACCACGTCGAGCGTCGACATGACGAGCCCGGCGCCGTTGCCGAGGATGCCGATGTCGCCGTCGAGCTTTACGTACTGGACGCCCTGCTCCTTGGCGCGGCGCTCGATCGGATCTTCGTTCTCGCTGTCTGAGAGCGACTGGTTCTCGGGGTGACGGTAGAGCGCGTTGCCGTCGAGCGAGACCTTCGAGTCGAGCGCCTTGACCTCGCGCTCCGGCGTGACGATCAGCGGGTTGATCTCCGCGAGCGTCGCGTCCTCCTGCAGCCAGACCTCGTACAGCGCCACCAGCGCGTCGGCGACGCCGTCGATCACATCCGTGTCGGCCTTGCCGTCGGTCGCGATCTGCATCGCCTCCTCGCGCGAAAGCCCGTTCAGCGGGTCGACGCGGTGGCGGATCAGCTTCTCAGGCGTCTTCTCGGCGACCTCTTCGATGTCGACGCCGCCCTCGACGGAGAACATCACGAGCGGCTGCTTCGCTGAGCGGTCGAGCAGCACCGCGGCGTAGTACTCGGTCGCGATGTCCGATGCGTGCTCGATCCACAGTGTGCGCACCGTGTGGCCGTGGATGTCCATTCCCAAGATGTTGCCCGCGTGGGCGCGCGCCTCGCTCTCGTCGGCGGCGAGCTTGACACCGCCGGCCTTGCCGCGGCCGCCGATCAGGACCTGGGCCTTGACGACGACCGGGTAGCCGATCTCGTTCGCCGCGGCGACGGCGTCCTCCACAGTGGTGACGGGCTTGCCGTCCGACACCCGCAGGCCGTGGCGGGCGAACAGCTGCTTGCCTTGATACTCGAGAAGGTCCATTGGAAGGTGTTTGTTGAGAGGGGGTACTGTGGGAGGGACTGCCCTCCCACAGTCAAGTCCATTGCGGCGCGGGACTCTAACGAAAGCGTCGCCGGCTCGCTCATCTCGGGACCCGCAGCGCGCACCACAGTGCCACAGGGCATAATGCCCACCCCATGCCGATCCCCAAAAACATCTCATTCGTCACGTTCGACGTCTACGGCACCCTGATCGACCGCGACACGGGGATCTACGAGGCGTTCGCCAAAGAGGCCGCGCGCGACGGCTTCGAGATCGACCGCGGAGTGCTGCTGCCGCTCGTCAACGAGGTCTCGCGCGAAATCGAGGGGGGTCGTACGAGCTCTACGCCGAGGTGCTCAGGCGCACCGCGATCGAGGTCGCCAAACGGATGGAGTGGAACCTCGAGCCCTCGCGCTCGGGCTTCCTGCCCGACTCGGTCCAAGGGTGGAAGCCCTTCAAGGAGACGAACATCCAGCTGGCGAAGCTCGCGAAGAAGTACAAGCTCGGCCTGCTGTCGAACATCGACGACAAGCTGCTCGGGCAGACCCGCCGCCACATCCCGACCGACTTCGACCTCGTCGTCACCGCCCAGCAGGTGCGCTCCTACAAGCCCGAACTCGCCCACTTCAACGAGTGCGCACGGCGCCAGGGCGGCAAGCGCGGTTGGGTGCACGTGGCGGCCAGCCACTATCACGACGTGGTCCCCTGCATGAAACAGCGCGTGCCCGTGATCTGGGTCAACCGCACGAAGGAGACGCTCGACTCGACCCAGAAAAAACCGACGGCCGAAGTGCCGAACCTGCGCGAGGCCGCAAAGCTGCTCGGGATCGCCTAGGCCGCGCCCACGGGCGGGACGCGCGGGCGGGCGTCAGTTAGACGGGTCGGCCGACTCGATGGTGGCTATCGGGGCGCCCGCTTGGATCGGGGCGCCCTCTGAGATCGGCAGCTCTGCGATCGTGCCCGCCTTGTGCGCGGTTATCTCGTTCTCCATCTTCATCGCCTCGATGATGCACAGCAGCTGGCCCTCCGCGACGGTATCGCCCTGCTTGACGAGCACCTTCCACATGTTGCCCTGTAGCGGCGACTCGAGGATGTCGGGACCGCCCGCGCTCGTCGCCTTGCGCGCGCTGCGCTTGCTCGCCTTGCGCGCGCCCGCTGCTCCGCCACCGTTGGCCGCACCCGCGCCGCTACCGCCACCTGCGAACGGGGGGCCGACGACGCGCACGTCGAAGCGCTTGCCCGACACCTCGACCGCATAGGTCTGCTCGACCTGCTCCTGCTCCTCCTCGCCCTCGGCGGGCCGCGGCGGGGAGTCGAACGCGAGCGTCTTCAGCCACCTCTTGTCCTCGAGCAGGTCCCGGCACGTCTCGCCTTTGGCCCACTGCTCGGTCGCGAGCAGCGCCTGATGGAACGGGATCAGCGTCTTCAAGCCCTCGATCTCGTATTCGCCGAGCGCGCGCAGCATCCGTTTCGTCGCCTGCTCGCGGTCCGCGTCCCAGACGATCAGCTTCGCGACCATCGGGTCGTACATCGGCGAGACTTCGCCACCCGCCTCGACGCCCGAGTCGACGCGCACGCCGGGGCCGCGCGGCTCTGAGTAGGCGCCGATCTTGCCGGGCGCCGGAGCGAAGTTCTTCGAAGCGTCCTCGGCGTTGATGCGGCACTCGATCGCGTGCCCGCTCAAGCTCACGTCCTCCTGCTTGTACGACAGCTCCTCGCCCGCTGCCGCGCGGATGCCCTCCTTGACGATGTCGATCCCGGTCGTCATCTCCGTCACGCAGTGCTCGACCTGCACGCGCGTGTTCATCTCCAGGAAGAAGTACTCGGGCTCCTGGCCCTCGCGCGCCGAGAACAGGCCCTCGATCGTGCCCGCACCCACGTAGTTCACCGCCTTCGCGGCGTTCACGCCGATCTCGCCGATGCGCGCGCGCATCGCCGGGTCCACCACCCACGCCGGCGCCGGGGACTCCTCGATCACCTTCTGATGGCGGCGCTGGATCGAGCAGTCGCGCTCGCCCAGGTGGATCACGTTGCCGTGGCGATCGGCCAGTACCTGTATCTCGACGTGGCGCGGGTCGTGCAGGTAGCGCTCCAGATAAACGGTCGCGTCGGAGAAGAACTTCTCGCCTTCGCGGCTCGACCCCTCGAACGCCTCCTGCAGCTCGTCCTCGCTGAGCGCGACGCGAAAGCCCTTGCCGCCGCCGCCGCCCGCGGCCTTGACCGCGACCGGGAAGCCGATCTCCTCCTTCGCGATCCGCAATGCGTCCGAGACCGTCGCGACTGGCTCGGTCGTGCCCGGCACGATCGGCACGCCCGCCTTCTGCATCAGCTCGCGCGCGCGCGTCTTCGACCCCATCGCCTCGATCGCGCTCGCCGGCGGGCCGATGAACACGATCTGAGCGTCCTCGCACGCCTGCGCGAACGGCGCGTTCTCGGCCAGGAACCCGTATCCGGGATGGATCGCCTCGGCGCCGGCTTTGCGGGCCGCGTCGAGGATCTTCTCGACGCTCAGGTAGTTGTCCGCCGCCGGGCCGTCCCCGAGGTTGTACGCCTCGCCCGCGCGCTTGACGTGCGGGGCGTCGCGATCGAGCTCCGAGTACACGGCGACGCTCGCCACGCCGAGCTCGTCGAGCGCGCGCGCGATGCGGACCGCGATCTCGCCGCGGTTGGCGATCAGGACCTTGCTGAACATCGGCGCGGTAGCTTAGTTAATGGCGAGGCTGGATGGTCACGCCGCGTCGGCGATCATCCCCGCGCCGACCGTCTCGTTGCTCGCCTCGTCGATCAGGATGAAGCTGCCCGTGCGGCGGTTGCTCGCGTAGGTGTCGAACGCGAGCGGGGCGCTCGTGCGCAGGCGCACGCGGCCGATGTCGTTCAGCTCGAGCTCCGCGGGCGGCGGCGTGCGCTCGAGCGTGTGCACGTCGACGAGGTCTGCGATCTGCTCGACGATCGCGGTGACGCTGTTCGAGGTGTGCTTGAGCACGTAGCGTCCGCCCGCGCGCAGCGGCCGCTCGGCCATCCAGCAGACGTCCGCCTCCAGCTCGCGCGCGACCTGTGGCGCCTCCTCGGGGTGGCAGATCAGCTCGCCGCGCGAGACGTCGAGCTCGTCCTCGAGACGCAGCGTCAGCGACATCGGCGCCATCGCCTCGTCGAGCTCGCCGTCGTAGGTGTCGATCGCCGCGATCCGCGTGGTGATCCCGCTCGGTAGAACCGTCACCTCCTCGCCCTTGCGCAGCGCGCCGCTCGCGAGCTGGCCGGCATAGCCTCGGTAGTCCGCCACGTCCGCGCCCGTTCCGCCGTTCGCGGGGCCGCTGCCCGTGGGGAGGGCGTTGGCGGGGCGAATCACCCACTGCACGGGAAACCGCGCGGGCCTGTCGTTCGGGTGGTCGTAGGCGACCTCTACCTGCTCCAGATGCTCGAGCAGCACCGGGCCGTCGTACCAGCCCATGCGCGGCGAGCGATCGACCACGTTGTCGCCGTTCAACGCCGACATCGGGATGTAGGAGGTCGTCGTGCGCCGCGGGTTCTTGCCGCCCCGCAGCTTGTTCGCAAACGCCTCGAACTCCTCGCTCAGCTCTTCGAACCGCGCCTGTGAGTGGTCGACCAGGTCCATCTTGTTGATCGCCACGACCATCTCCGGGATCCCCAGCAGCGCGCTCAGGAACGCGTGGCGCTTCGACTGCTCGAGCACGCCCCTGCGCGCGTCGATCAGCACGACCGCGACGTCCGCCGTGCTCGCGCCCGTGACCATGTTGCGCGTGTACTGCCGGTGCCCCGGGCAGTCGGCGATGATGAACCTTCTCCGCGGCGTCGCGAAATAGCGGTAGGCCACGTCGATCGTGATCCCCTGCTCGCGCTCGGCCCGCAGCCCGTCCGTCAGCAGCGCCAAATCGAGCGCTCCCTCGCCGCCGCGGCGCTCGCTCGCCTGTTCCACATGCTCGAGCTGGTCCTCGAACACCTGCTTGGTGTCGTACAGCAGCCTCCCGATCAGCGTGCTCTTGCCGTCATCGACCGAGCCGGCCGTCGTGAAACGCAGCAGATCGAGCGTCACTAGAAGTAACCGGCCTTCTTGCGGTCCTCCATCGACGCCTCCGACACTTTGTCGTCCGCGCGCGTCTCGCCGCGCTCGGTGATCCGCGTCGCCGCGATCTCGACGACGACCTCCTCGAGCGTCGCCGCCCGCGAGCGCACGCCCCCCGTGCAGCTCATGTCGCCCACGGTGCGGTAGCGCACTGTCTCCGGGAACACCTCCTCGCCGTCGATCAGCTCGGTGCCCTCGCGCCACGCGTACAGCATCCCGTCGCGCCGGAACACCTCGCGCTCGTGGGCGAAGTAGATCGAGGGGACCTCCAACCGCTCCTGGTCGATGTACTCCCACACGTCCAGCTCGGTCCAGTTGGAGATCGGGAACACCCTGACGTTCTCGCCCTTGTTGATGCGACCGTTGTACAAGTTCCACAGCTCCGGGCGCTGTCTCTTCGGGTCCCATCCCCCGAAGTCGTCGCGGAAGGAGAACACGCGCTCCTTCGCGCGCGCGCGCTCCTCGTCGCGCCGCGCGCCGCCGAACGCCGCATCGAAGCCGTGCTCTGAGATCGCGTCCAGCAGCGTCACCGTCTGCAGCCGGTTGCGCGATGCCCGCGGCCCCGTCTCCTCGACCGCCCTGCCCTTGTCGATCGACTCCTGCACGCTTGCAACAATCAACCGCTCTCCCAGCTCGGCCACGCGGCGGTCGCGGAACTCGATCACCTCCGGGAAGTTGTGCCCCGTATCGACGTGCATCAGCGGGAACGGGAACGGCGCCGGGCGGAACGCCTTCTCCGCCAGGCGCAGCAGCACGATCGAATCCTTCCCGCCGCTGAACAGCAGCACCGGGTGCTCGAGTTCTGCGGCGACCTCGCGCATCACGTGGATCGCCTCCGACTCGAGCGCGCGCAGGTGGCTGAGCTGGGGGCGGGCAGCGACGCTCATCGGGTCAGCCCGCGTGCTCTACGTGCAGCCCGCACTCCGTCTTCTCTGTTCCTGCCCAGCGACCGTCGCGGCCGCTTCCCGGCTGCGTGCACGGCGCGCAGCCGATTGACTCGTACCCCTGGTCGTGCAGCGGGTTGTACGGCAGGTCGCGCTCGTTGATCCGTCGCCACAAATCCTTGTCGGTCCAGTGCGCGAGCGGGTTGTACTTCCACAGACCGCGCTTCTCGTCGCGTTCGATCGGCTCGGTCTCGGCGCGCGTCGGGCCCTGCTCGCGGCGGATGCCGGTGATCCAGCCCTCGGCGCCCGCCAGCGAGCTTTCCAGCGCCGCGACCTTCGCGACCGAGCAGCAGTGCTCGGGCCCGCTCCACGGTGCGCCTGCGCTGCTCGCGTCGACCACCTCGATCTGCACGCCGAAGCGCTGCTCGAACGCGCGCCAGGTCGCGAGCGTCTCCTTGAACAGCACTCCCGTGTCGATCGTCACGATCCTCACGGTCCCGCCGGTGCCCTGGTCGAGCCGCAGCAGCTCGTCGATCAGGACCGACTCCTCCTTCTGAAACGAGCACAGCAGCACCGCGCGCTCGCCGTGGCGCGCCGCCTCGCGCAGCGTGTGCGTGAGGCTGAGCGTCGGGTCGAGCTCGGTGGGTATCTCCGCTATGTGGGTGTCTGGTGTGTCCATGATCTCGTCCTAGACGTCTCGTCGGTGTCCTGTCCTACCCGTCTCGTCCCTCGACAGCTATACCGCACACTCGCCCTCGCCGCGAATCACTTCGAACGGCACGTTCCTGTTCCAGTCGATGAACTGGTTCATCGTCTCCAGCCCGAAGTCGACAGGCATAGACAGGTCCTTGACGAGCGCCTCGAGCTCGCCCGTGCCGACCCGCGCGACGAAGTCGTTCCACTCCTCGCCGTCCTGGCGGTTGTTCTCGTAGTGGCCGATCCAGCGCTCGATCGCGTCCGGCACGCGCTTCGACGGCAGCCGTAGCTTCAACCGTGTCCCGAACTTGACCTCGCCCCCTTCGAACACGCCCCCCACATGGGGGATGTAGGCGGGGATCGTGTGCTCGCCGACTTTGATCGACGCGCCCGTGAACCCGATGCTCGCGATGTGGTGCTGGCCGCAGCCGTTCGGGCAGCCGCTGATCTTCACGTTCAGCCTGCGCGTGAGCACGTCGGTGATCTGCAGCGCTTCGATCCGCTCCTGCACGGCCTGGTTCAACCCCATCGAGCTCGTGATCCCGAGCTTGCAGCTGTCCGTGCCCGGGCACGACACGACGTCGTCGATCTCCCGCGAGCCCGTCTCGCCGAGGCCGAGCGCCGACAGCGCCTTCCAGACGTCGTACACGGACTCCTGCCGCACCCACCGCAGCACGAAGTTCTGCTGCACCGTCGTGCGCGCGTACCCGCCCGCGTAGTCGCGCATCACCTGCGCGAGCCCCCGGAACTGCTCGGGCGTGAGGTCGCCACGGGTCACTTTCGCCTCGACCGTCACGAACCCGTCCTGCTTCTGCTCGCGCACGTTCGCCTTGCGGAACCGTTCGAACTCGGACAGGTCGCCGTTCGGGCTGCCGTAGCTCTGCGCCGGCGCGGGCGCGGACTCGCGCTCGTTGTCGACGAACAGCCGATCCTCGATCGAGAAGTCGCGTTCTGAGACCCAGTCGCCCTTCAGCTCCTCCTCGACCTGGCTGCGCAGCTCGTCGATCCCGTACTTGTCGACGAACACCTTGATCCGCGCGCGCGCGCGATTGGCGCGCAGCCACTCCTGGCGGTCGAAGATCCGGAACACCGCCTCGGCGACCTTCAGGTAGTCGCCGTTGTCGAGCTCCACGAACTCGTACAGCACCGGTGCGACCCGCGGCATGATCGAGGTCCCGCCGCCGACCATGACCTGCACGCCCCGCACCTCGCCGGGATTGTCCGGATCGTCGCTCGCACGCACGCGCGCGCGAAACGCGATGTCGTGGATGCCCGAGATCGCGCGGTCGCGCGGGGAGCCGTCGAACGAGGTCTTGATCTTGCGCGGCATCGCCTGCGTCGTCGGATGGCGCACGAAGTAGCGCACGTACGCGCCCGCGTACGGCGTCAGGTCGAACAGCTCGTCCGCAGCCACGCCGGCCCACGGGTCGCCCGTCACGTTCCTGACCGTGTTCCCGCAGCCCTCGCGGCTCGACAGCCCCGCCTCGCCGAGCTCACGGATCGCCTTCTCCGCCTCGGGCAGCGGGATGTGGTGCATCTGGATGTTCTGCCGTGTCGTGATGTGGCCCTTGTTCAGCGGCACGTACTTCTCGACCACGTCGGCGAACTTCTCCATCTGCTCCGGCGTGATCCCGCCGAACGGCAGCTTCACTCGGATCATCTGCACGTCGGCCTGGCGCTGGCCGTACACACCCTGCTTCAACCGGAACTTGATGAACTCGTCTTCCTCCGTCTCGCCGGCGAGGAACTTCGTCGCCTCGGTCTTGAAGTCGTCGAACTCCCGCTCCAGGATCGGAATCACGTGCCCGGGCACGTTCTGCAGGACCTCGGGGTCCGCGAGCGTGCCTCTCGGGGCCGCGCCCTGCGGGGCCGGGCCTCCCTTGCCTTGCTCGGCCGGGTCTCGCTGGGCGGGTGCTGAAGCTGGCTCCATCTACTCGAAACCTCCTGATCGGGACGCCTGATCCGGCGTCGGTCGTCGGCGGGAGAGCACCGGCACGGCGGGCGGAAAGGCGATTGCCATGAAAGGCTAGCGTCTTTTAGGGATTTATCCAGGGCTCAGGCACATCGAGGCTTGCGCTGCCGCCGTCCTCGCGCGCGACGCCTTCGAGGATAGCCGCGCGCAGCCACGGATCCGGGCCGTTCGGCGCGAGTGCCGCCGGGCCGGGTGCGGTGGTGTGCATGAAGCGCTCGATCGCGGCCACGATCGCTGCGGCCTCCTCGGGGGAGGCGGCGGGGGGGAGCTCATGAGGCCGATGATCGATCATGGTGCCAGCGCCAATCTAGCGCCTTCCTACTACGCGCCCGACGGGAGTCGAACCCGCGTCTTCGGCTTAAAAGGCCGATGCTCTTCAAACCCGACCGCCGCTGAGGTTCGTGGCCGAGCGACCGCAATGCGGCTGATAGTCGTCCGGCTCGTACGACGCCGCGAGCCGAGGCTCGCGGATCGATGCCGGCTGATTGGCTAACGTCTCGGTACTCACCATCGCTTTGTAAGGATTCTTGACCATTGAGCTACGGGCGCAAGGGAAATCCAAAAGAGAGATGTGACAGCTGCTGGGCACTCAGGTCACGCTCGAGATACCTCCCTCAAATAGTTGGAATCACCGTCCAAGCTGGAGCCCGGCGAGCCGTGGGGCATCGCGGCGGGAAAGCCGAGGGCGTACAACACGCGCCGCAGCGCCGGCGCAGTGGCGGGCCCCGGCGCCGGTGAGGCCAGGCACGCTTCGGCGAGGCCGAGCAGATACGCCGCCAGGGTCGCGACGTCGAACTGTTCGATCGACCGGGCCAGCGACCGCCGATACAGCTGCGACTGCACCACAACCGTGCGCGCAAGCGGCGACGTCCCGCGTGGCGCCGCCGGATGCTGCGCCCGGCACCACGCCTCGGCGATCGTCCAGCCCGGCCCCGGCCCGCGCTCGAGCAGGCGCTCGAGCGCGAGCTCCAACGGCTGCGCGGTAGGGGCGCAGAGAAACGTGCCCCGCACCACCAAATCGGCGAGCTCCCCGGCGCTGACGGCGCCGTCGGCGAGCTCTTCCAGAGAGGCAACCCCAGGGCCGGCGGCAAGCTGGTCGAGCAGGTCGTCGATCCATACGACCTCACCCGTGCTCGAGCCCATCTTCCGGCCCCCCTCGGTGACAGAGCCGTGGAAGATCCATGAGTACGTATCGTCACCGGGAGCGTGCGGCAACCTCCCCAGCAGTTCCCGGAGCACCGCCGCGGCCGGCTGCCACTCGATGCCGACGAGCTCGACATAGGTGACACCGGGGTCGAGATCTCCGAAGATGCGATGGTAGGTCCCCAGCAGACGCGCATACTCGGTCGGGACGCCGTCCCTGCGAAGCAGGACCATCGTCGTGTACTCCGACCTGCCGGTCCTGTAGACGACAGCGCCGGTCTCCTCGCGAACGAGCGTGCCTTCCTCGAGCCCCGCAGCGATCAGCGCAAGGGCCCGCTCGATCCCCTCCGACTCGAAATCCCGCTGGTCCATCCTCACACCCAGCCTGGCCAGCGTGTGCTCGTGACCGGTAAGGACCCACTCGCGCAGCCGCTGCCAGAGCTCGCGCTCGCACTCCTCGCCTCGAAGCCAAGCCAGCATCATCCTGTCGGCGAGGTCGCCGCGTGGCTCTCGCTCCTCGGCGTTGGGATCGTCCGGCGGGGCAGCCGGTGGCGCCTGGCCGACTGCGTCGGAAACGTAGTCGCGAGAGCAGAGCTCCACGAACCGATCCCCGCCCATGCCGCTCTCCATCGGCGTTTGGCGATCGTGGTGGAGGCGGTAGCCGCCCATCGCCTCGCAGACTCGCCGTCCGATATCGCCGACCAGCGTGTGGCGCCGCACCGAGGCTCCGGCCACGGTGAGCGCGGAAGCGAGCGCGTGTCCCAGGAAGACGTTGCGGAGATGTCCGACATGCAGTGCCTTGTTCGTGTTCGGACCGACAAAGCCAACCATGTAGGTGTGGCCGGCCAGGAGGTCGCTCGCACCCGTGCGGGGGGCCTCCCCCGCCGCCAGGCTCAGCTCGAGGTCTGCCAGGGCGTGATCGTCGAACCGCAGCAGCAGCGCCGACCGATGCCGCGACGCGCTCGCGATCGCCGGATCGCGAGCGAGCGCCTCCCGCACGCGCTCGCCGGCCGGCGAGCGCAGCCACGCTCGATCGGTGAACAGCAGACGTAGATCGGCATCCTGCTCCTCCCGCCGGCGTGGCTCGATCGCGGCGCAGCGACGCAGCGCATCGTGATCGGCGAGCACCGCTTCGCACTGTCGGAGCAGGTCCAGTGTGCTCACACGCTGCCAGCTTTCCGATCGAGCCTACGGACGCTGCCCGACGAACACCGCATACGGCTCGCCGGCGATGTCGACGCGAGCGACGTCGTCGAGCCCCGCGGACTGCAGCAGCTTCACGAAGTCTGAATGTGGCACGTAATGCGATCTGCGCTCGAAATCGAAAGGGGTACCGTCGATCCTCAGCTGGACATTCCAGCGTCGCAGACGTTCCTGCGGATACGCGTTCAGTTCCTCGCGAAGCTCGACGCAACGGCCGTCGATCATGCGGGGAGCATGCTCCTTCACCCGTGGATACTCGCCGTTCAGCTCCTGCTCGGGCGTCGTGTCCACATACAGGCGACCCCCCGGACGAAGGCATCCCACAAAGCTCTGGACCGAGCGTTCCACAGCGCTCCAGTCGGGATCGGCGTCGGTCTCGAACGTGCCGGCGTAAACGAGTGAACAGCCGCGACAAAGAACGGCGTCGAACTCCGCTTCGTAACGTTCGTGAAGCTCCTCCCAACGTGCCTGTCGCGGACTCAGCGAAACGCCGGCGGCTTCGGCGTTGCGGCGAAACCGTCTGAGCATAAAAGCGCTCCCGTCGGAGCATGTCATCCGATAACCGAGCCGATAGAGCTCAAACGCCGGAAAGCCGGTTCCACAGGCACAGTCGAGCACCCGCAGCCCGTCGGGCGGCCCGAGCCACTCCGCGAGGCTGCGCACGACCTGGTCGCGATCGTATTCATCGGTCAGGCACATGTCCCAGACCACTCCCACCTCGGGCGCCGTCAGATCGACAGGCCAGCTGTCGTCGAGCGCCCCCGCGCCGGTTCCCTCGCGCAAACCATCGCTGTGCGCCTGCACGCCGGTTCCCTCGCGCAAACCATCGCTGTGCGCCTGCACGCCGGTTCCCTCGCGCAAACCATCGCTGTGCGCCTGCACGCCGGTTCCCTCGCGCACGCCATCCTGGCGCGTCACCTCGAGGTCGCTCTGGTCCCGTTCGCTCATCGCGGGCAGAAGCTAGCCGGGCCAAGCCGCTAAGTCTAATAGTCAGAAATGTTTCTCATTATTACCATTCATGTGCCCATCTTTGGCAGCATGCGCGCATGCGCCAACCACCGAATGAGGCTGAACTGAACGGGGGTGACTCGGCCTACATAGTCGTGGATGCGCTCCCGGCCGCGGACGGCGCTCACCTCGACCAGATCCGGGGCTACGCGATCGCCGACGCTTACGCTCGCTTCGCGAGAGCTCGAGGTCGGCCGGTGCTGCTGTCGCTGAGCTTCGACGCGTTTGGATTACCGGCTGAAAGCGCGGCCCTCCGTCACGGCGTGCCGGTCCAAGTATGGGTACGGGACCATTGCGAACGAGCGCAAAAGCAGTGCGCGGCGCTCGGATACTCATTCGACTGGGAGCGTACAGCCGTATCTTCCGATTCCGAGCAGTACCGCTGGACACAGTCGCTGTTCTTGACGCTGCTCGAGCGCGACGCGATCTACAAGCGTGAGCGGCAGTGGTTCATGCGCGTCGGGGCGTACCTCGAGGAAAACGAACGCGGCCTAGAGGCGCTCTCGGGCTGGGACACGGCGACGATCGAGCAGCAGCGAGCCGCGATCGGGCGAGTCGACGGAGTCGAGCTGCAGGCGAGCACGTTCGACGGAGGAGACCTGACGGTCTTCACCCCCCATCCCCAGGCGATCGCCGACGCGGCGTTCGTGGCGATCTCGCCGAACCATCCGAAGATCGAGCGCTGGACGACGGACTCGCTCGCGACCGTACCGGGCGTCGCGGGGATGCTGCCGATCGTGATCTCACCGCTCGTCGACGAGCGCTACGGGCCGACGGCGGTGCTCGGCATACCCGCACGCGACTCGACCGACGAGGCGATCGCGAAACGACTGCCGGCGCCCGCCGGAACGGCGTGGAAGGCGTCTGCTACGAGTGCGGAGCCGCGTCCCGCAGTCCGCTACCGGGCGCGCGATCTGGCGCTCTCGCGCGCGCGAGCCTGGGGAGCGCCGATACCGCTCGTTTCCTGTCCGGCATGCGGAACCGTGCCGGTGCCAGTCGAGGAGCTTCCGGTGCGGCTACCGAATGAGCTGCGCATCACGACCGAGAGCGACAATCCGCTCGCCGAAAATACTGAGTTCTACAAATGTCACTGTCCGCGCTGCAACGGCGCGGCGCGACGGGAGACGGACACGATCGACCGTCGCCTGGACCAAATGTGGATGTGGATGCAGCCGTGCCTGTCCCCGGAGCGTCGCGCCTCCGATCCGGCGATCGAGGAGCTCGGCGACTCCGACTGGCTGCCGGCGGATCAGGTTGTGTCAGGAGTGGGGGAGAGCGCGGTTACGTTCGAGCGGCGCCTGCTCGCCGGGATCCTGCAGAGCGCCGGCCTGCTGGCGCCGTTGCCGGACCGTGAGCCGTTCGCCAAAGCGCTGCTGCACCGGGGCGTTCGCGTCGACGAAGCAGTACCCGACGGGGCCGACGGGAACGCCGAGAGCCTCGCCGACCTCGACAAACTGATCGCGCGACATGGAAGCGACTCCGTGCGCCTGGCAATGCTCTATTCGGCCTCGCCGGGCCGCGTCCTTGGCTGGAACGGCGATACGCCGCGCCATTGCGAGGGATTTCTCCAGGACCTCCACAGCTACGCGGAGCCGCGACTCGACGAATGGGCACAATCTGCAGAGCACCAATCCCCGGAGCAAGTGACGTCTGGCAATGCGGTCGCAGACCACCCCGAGGCCAAGCAGGCGAAAATCGACACCTCGGACAGGTTGCGGCGACGGTTGGCGCGCTGGTGCATGGCGGCGCAGGAGAGCATCACGCTCCAGCTCGAGCGCCTTGAGACGCAGCGGGCAACTCACAACGCGATGCGCCTGCTGACGCGCATCCAGGACTTCGAGTCCAGAGCCTTGAAGCAGCGTGGGGAGCTGGGCCCACTCGATCGTGAAGCGGTCGTAGCCGCCCTGCTCATACTGGTGAAGCTCCTGGCTCCACTGGTCCCGTCGATCGCGGAGGAGCTGTGGCTGCGGGCCGGTCGCACGCGACCCGTCAGCGAAGCAAGCTGGCCTATGCTCTCGCGATGAAGCCGCCGCCCGGCCGCGCGGCGCAGGTCACGGAGATGGCTGTTCGGGGTGTCCGATCAGAGTGGGATGTTGCCGTGCTTGCGCTTCGGGCCCGGCTCGCGCTTGGTCTGCAGCGTGCGCAGCGCCGCGATCAGCTTCGGCCGCGTCTCGTGAGGCACGATCACGTCGTCGATGTAGCCGCGCGCCGCCGCCGTGTACGGGTTGGCGAAGCGCGCCTTGTAGTCGTCCATCAGCTTCTTGCGCCGCTCCTCGGGCGTCGGGCTGCCCGCGAGGTCACGCCGGTAGATGATGTTGACCGCGCCCTCCGGCCCCATCACCGCGACCTCCGACGTCGGCCACGCGAAGTTGAAGTCCGCGCCGAGGTGCTTCGACGACATCACGTCATACGCGCCGCCATAGGCCTTGCGCGTAATGATCGTGACCTTCGGCACCGTCGCCTCCGCGAACGCGTACAAGAGCTTGGCGCCGTGACGGATGATGCCGCCCCACTCCTGCGCCGTCCCCGGTAGGAAGCCCGGCACGTCGCAGAACGTCAGCAGCGGGATGTTGAACGCGTCGCACGTGCGCACGAACCGCGCCGCCTTGGCGGAGGCGTCGATGTCGAGCACGCCCGCCAGCTGCGCCGGCTGGTTGCCGACGATCCCGACGGTATAGCCATCCAGCCGGGAAAAGCCGCAGATGATGTTCTTGGCGTGGTGCTCGTGCACCTCGAAGAACTCCTCGTCGTCGACGATCAGCTTGACCACATCGCGCATGTCGTACGGCTTGTTCGGATTGTCCGGCACGACTTGGTCGAGCTCCGGGTCCATCCGCTCCGGATCGTCGGTTGGCTGTACGCGCGGCGTACTCTGCAGGTTGTTCTGCGGCAGGAAGCCGATCAGGTAGCGGCAGTCCTCCAAGCACGCGTCCTCGTCCTCGGAGGCGAACTGGGCGACACCGGACTTCGTGTTGTGCGACATCGCGCCGCCCAGCTCCTCGAAGCCGACCTCCTCGCCGGTGACCGTCTTGATCACGTCGGGGCCCGTGATGAACATGTGCGAGGTCTCCTTGACCATGAAGATGAAGTCGGTGATCGCCGGCGAGTACACCGCGCCGCCCGCGCACGGCCCCATGATCAGGGAGATCTGCGGGATCACGCCGGAGGAGCGCACGTTGCGCAGGAACACGTCGCCGTAGGAGCCGAGCGAGACGACGCCCTCCTGGATGCGCGCCCCGCCGGAGTCGTTGATGCCGATCACCGGGCAGCCGATCTTCGCCGCCAGATCCATGATCTTGCACATCTTCTCGCCCATCACCTCGCCCAGCGAGCCGCCGAACACGGTGAAGTCCTGGCTGAACACGCACACCGTGCGGCCGTCGATCGTGCCGTGGCCGGTTACGACCGCATCGCCCCACGGCCGGTTGTCCTGCATGTCGAAGTCGTAGGTGCGGTGGCGCACGAACGTGTCGAGCTCCTGGAAGGAGCCCTCGTCGAGCAGCTTCTCGACGCGCTCGCGTGCCGTGTACTTGCCGCGCGCGTGCTGCTTCTCCTCCGCCTCCGGCGAGGAGTGCAGCGCCGCCTCGCGCAGCGTCTGCAGCTGCTCGAGCTTCTCCTCGTAGGTCTCCGGCGCCTTCTGCCGCGGCGGTTTGCGGTGCCCGCTGCGGGAGGCGGCCAGGAGCGCCGCGTCGGTCTGTCGGTCGTGTGCGCTTGCAGCCATCGGACGCGGCATCTTATCCGTGGGCTCGCGCGGAGCGCGCGTCAGGAGCGCGAGAACGGGCGGTGGTGCGCTGCGCCGAGGCGATCCAGCACGGTCGTGAGCACGGCCTGGGTCTCGGCGGCCAGCGACTCCTCGAGCTCCGCAAGCTCGGCGGCGAGGTCCGGCTGGGGCTCCTCCTGAGGCTCGGGCTCGGGTTGCGGCTGTAGATCGGACTCAGGTCGTGGAGCGGGTGCCGGTACCGGTGTGGCCTTGTGTCGGCGCCCAAATATCCGGCCAAAGAACCCACGTCGCGGCTCCGGCTCCGCTACTGGCTCAACCTCGAGCGTTGGCTCGGGCACGGGCTCTGGTTCGGGCTTCGGCTCCGGCTCGATGGTCGGCTCCGGCTCGGCGGCCACTGGTTCAGCAGCGGCAGGCTCGGGCGTGGGGACCTCGCGGGTGACTGTGAGCGTGACCTTCGTGCCCCAGCCCGAGGGCTTGAGCTGCACCGCGCCGGTGGCGTCCGCCGCCTCCCACTCGACGGACTTCTCCGGCTCGACGCGCGTGATCCGGATCTCGCCGAGCTCGCCCAAGTGGCGGCCAAGCGCCGCGGGGTCGCTCAGCTCCGCCCACAGCTCGGGCGGGGACTTGACGAGGGTGCGTTGCACCTCCGAGGAGACGCTCATCGCCCAGTTGTTTCGCGCGTCCCGATGGGACTCCTGCCCCGGGTGGAAACAAACCGATGAAAATGGAAATGGCCGTGCGGTGGGTCGATCCTGGGCCAGATCCCCCGCCACAGCACCGAACCTGGCCCCGCTGACGAGACGATTCGCGGTCGCGCGCGGCGGGCGGGACGGAGGCAGTAAATCGGGCTGACAAGCCGTTGGTACGCTCGCCGCCTGTTGAGGTATTCCAGCTTTTGGGAGAACACGACGTGGCCGCCGGGAAGAGCGTGAAAGGGGCGGGAGTCACCTTCGGCGCGAGCGTCGCGGTGCTGCTCGCCGTGGGCGCTCTGACGCTCACGCACTCGCCACCGCGCGTGGTACGCACGAGCTCGCTGGGGCAAGCCACGGTGGCGAGCACCCTCGCCGAAGCAAGCTTCTGTCAGACGGGAGAAACGCTTCCTGCTGGCGTATCCGGGATCCGTCTAACGATCTGGGCCTACTTCGGGGCGAACATCCACGTGACGGTCTACTCCGGCTCGCGGACACTCACCGCGGGCGGGCGCGGCCCCGACTGGACGGGCAGCACCGTAACGATCCCCGTCACGCCGGTGAGCCACGCCGTATCCCCCGTGAAGGTCTGCGTCAACGTCGGTCCGAACAGCGAGGTGCTCTACTTCTCTGGCAGCGAAGCCCCTGCGTCGGCCGCGGCCGTCGCGAGCACGGGCGAACCGCTCCCCGGCCGGCTCGGTATCGAATATCTCGCCGCCGGCAACCGCTCGTGGTGGTCGCGCATCCTGGAAGTGGCAAGGCACATGGGGCTTGGCCATGCCCTCGCC
Organism: uncultured Solirubrobacterales bacterium; assembly: GCA_963784875.1. Taxonomy (GTDB): domain Bacteria; phylum Actinomycetota; class Thermoleophilia; order Solirubrobacterales; family Solirubrobacteraceae; genus Palsa-744. Next base: position 47,720 of record CAWATE010000001.1, on the reverse strand, counting down.
GGAACGTGGGTCGTGTTGCTGATCGCCGCGCTGATGGCTGCCACCGGCGGGCTCGCGATCCGGGTCGCGCTGCGAGAGCTCCCATGACCGTTGCCACCAGAGCCGGCGTGAGCGGCACCGTTGCGGGATCCAGCATCACCGCGGCTCTGCGGCGCGTGCCGCGGGTAGCGTGGATATGCGCGCTGATCGCATTTATGAACGCCACGGCCTGGGCGCTGATCGTGCCGCCCTTCCAGGGCAAGGACGAGACCGACCATTTCGCCTACGTCGTGCAGCTGGCCGAAGATGGATCGCTGCCCGAAGGCGAAGGGTATACGGGCCGATGGCCTGCGGCGGAGTCGTTCGCGTTGCAGGCGCTCCACTACAACGCAGTGAGGCACTCGCCCGGGACGGGGACCATCTCTACGCTGCAGGAGCAGGCCACGCTCGAGGAAGCCCTGCACGCGGGAGCCTCCACGCAGGGTCTCGGACAGGCCGGGATCGCCTCGACCGAGCCGCCGCTCTACTACGCGCTGCAGGCGATTCCCTACAGTCTGGGCAGCGGCAACGTGCTCACCCAGCTGCAGCTGATGCGGCTGCTCGGCGCCGTGTTTGGAGCGGTGACCGCGCTGCTCGTGTTCCTGTTCCTGCGCGAGAGCCTGCCGGGGATGTCATGGGCGGCGACCGTCGGCGGCCTGTGCGTCGCGCTGCAGCCGCTGCTGGCGTTCATGTCCGCCAGCGTCAACCCGGACTCGATGCTCTACACGGTCGCCGCGGCCGTGTTCCTCTGTCTCGCGCGCGCGTTCCGTCGCGGACTCACGCCCCGTCTCGCGATTGTGCTCGGACTGCTGATCGCGGCCGGCTTCCTGACCAAGCTGAACTTCATCGGGTTCGCGGCCGGCGTGTATCTCGGACTGTTGCTGCTGGCGGTGCGCGGCGCGAGGTCGAAAGGACGTAGGGCGCTCATGTCGCCCGCGCTCGCGGCCTGTATCGGGCTCCTGCCGGCGATCCTCTACGCGCTGTCGAACGCGCTCTCGAGTCGCCCCGTTTTCGGGCTGGCGTCGGGCTTCGGCGGAAAACTCTCCTCGGAATCGCAATCGCTGTCTCACGAGCTCAGCTACATCTGGGAGCTGTACCTGCCGCGCCTGCCGGGCATGACGCACTACTTCGCGGGGCTGACGACGTTCAAGGACGTCTGGTTCGACCGGTCGGTCGGTCTGTACGGCTGGTTCGACACGATGTTCGCCCCGTGGGTCAACGACGTCGCCCTGATCCCGGCGGCGATCGTCGTGGTGCTGTGCGGTCGCGAGCTCCTGGCGAGTCGCGGCGCTCTGCGCGCCCGTCTACCCGAGCTAGCCGCCTATGCGGCGATCACCGTTGGCGTGCTCGCGATGGTCGGCGCCTCCTCCTACGTCGGCGACGTCATCCAGCACGACGCCCCGTTCGGCGAGCCGCGCTACCTGCTGCCGATGCTGCCGCTGTTCGGGGCGGTCATGGCGCTGGCGGTACGAGCCGGCGGGCGTCGATGGGCGCCCGTGATCGGCGCCGCGCTCGTGATGCTGATCCTCGGCCACGACGTCTTCAGCCAGCTGCAGGTGATCGCCCGATATTACGGGTAGAGGCCCAGCTCCCTCAGGTGCTCAGCGCAGGCGCGGCCGGGTGTGCCGCGCGTGCGTCGATGAGCCCGCGCTCATCGAGCAGCTCGGCGATCTGCACGGCGTTGAGAGCCGCTCCCTTGCGTAGGTTGTCGGCGACGATCCACAGGTCCAGGGCCCGCTCGTGGCCGGGGTCTCTACGAATGCGCCCGACGAACACGTCGTCCTTGCCGGAGGCGTCGATTGCAAGCGGGTAGGACACCGCCGCCGGGTCGTCGAGGACCGCAACGCCGGGCGCGGCGGCCAGCAGCTCACGTGCATACTCGGGGGAGAGGAGTTCGCGCGTCTGCACGTTAACGGCCTCCGAGTGGGCGTTGACGACCGGCACACGCACGCAGGTGGCGCTCACGCGGATGGCGGGGTCGACGAGGATCTTGCGCGTCTCGTTCATCAGCTTGCGCTCCTCGTCGGTGTGATCCTCGCCGGGCGCGAACGTGCCGGCGTGGGGGAGCGCGTTGAAGGCGATCTGGTGCGCGTATGCGCTCGGCGGGGCGATCTCGCGCTCGTGCAGCAGGGCGTGGGACTGGTCGAGCAGCTCCTCCACAGCGCGGCGGCCGGTGCCCGACACGGCCTGGAAGGTGGTGATCACCAGCCGCTCGATCGTGGCCGCGTCGTGGAGCGGCTTCAGCGCCACGACCATCTGCATCGTCGAGCAGTTCGGGTTGGCGACGATCCCGCGGTGGCCCGCGAGCGCGTCGGGGTTGACCTCGGCGACGACGAGCGGCACGTCGTCGTGCATGCGCCAGCGCGAGGAGTTGTCGACCACGACCGCGCCCGCTGCGGCGAAGCGCGGCGCCCACTCTCCCGAGGTGTCGCCGCCGGCGGAGAAGAGGGCGAGGTCGAAGCCCTGGATCGCCTCCTCGCTGAGGCCTTGGACGGTCAGGCCGCCCTCGAGCCCGCCCGCCTGCGTACCGTGGGGTGTCCCAGGCAGGGTGCGCCCGACCGAGCGCGACGACGCGAACGGCACGATCTCGCGCGCGGGAAAGCCTCGCTCGCGCAGGAGCTCGAGCATCAGCGTGCCCACCTGCCCGGTGGCGCCTACTACGGCTACCCGGTATCCGTCATCGCCCATGAGGGCAGGGTATCGCGGGAGCCGGGTGCGATCTACGCGCCGGCGTGCGTCGCCATCAGATAGATCGTGATCACCACGAGCACGTCCATCACCGCGCCGATCGCGCCGACGCGGCGGACGAGCGACTCGTGCTCGGCACCGGCTGTCACCGGGCCGTCGCCCGCGGCAGCGAGCTCCGCGTCGGCGACCGCGATCAAACGCTTCTCGCTCGGGCTCAGGACGATGCCCTCGATCGCGCCGATGACGAGCGATGCGCCGAGGCCCCACTGGACGTAGAACGCGCTCCACATATGCAGGTGCGAGGCGAGGTAGATGCCGAAGATCACGATCGCGGCCAGCCCCGGCATGATCACGCGCTGGCTGATCGCGTGGATCGCCCGGTAGAGGGCGGGCAGCGCGCGCGTGTCCGACTTGTTGATGGTGCCGAGCAGGACGGGATAGGCGAAGGTGGCGCCGAACGCGATCACTACGGCGAGGATGTGCAGCGCGAGGACCACTTCGAAGAAGGCCACGGCGGGGGTGGTGAGCATGGGGGGAGGGTATTAGAAAGTCGGCGTGTACTTGCCGAACACGTCCTGCATCGCGCCGCAGACCTCACCAAGCGAGCAGCGGTCCTTGAGCGCCTGGCGGATCGCGGGCAACAGGTTCTCAGTGCCACGCGCGACCGCGCGCAGCTCCTCCAAACGCTGCCCGGCAAGCGCTTGATCGCGATCGGTCTTGAACGCGGTCAGGCGGGCGACCTGTTCGCGCTCTGACTCGGGGTCGACGCGCAGCAGATCGGGGACCTCGAGGCTCTCTTCCTCGTACTTGTTGACGCCGACGACGACGTCCTGGCCGATGCGGTAGCGCTCCTCGTAGCCCCAGGCGGACTCGTCGATCTCGCCGGTGATGAACTCGATCGCGTTGACAGAGCCGCCGAGCGCGTCGACCTTCGCGATCAGCTCGTTCGCGCGCAGCTCGATCTCGTCGGTGAGCGACTCGACGAAGTAGGAGCCGGCGAACGGGTCGGCGGTGTCGGCGGCGCCGGACTCGTGCGCGAGGATCTGCTGGGTGCGAAGGGCGATTTTGGCGGCGCGCTCGGTCGGGAGGGCGAGCGCCTCGTCGAAGCCGTTGGTGTGCAAAGACTGGGTACCGCCGCAGACCGCGGCGAAGCCTTGGAGCGCGACGCGCACGATGTTGTTCTCCGGCTGCTGGGCTGTCAGCGTGACGCCGCCGGTCTGGGTGTGGAAGCGCAGCATCGTCGCCTTGGGGTTGGTCGCGCCGAAGCGCTCTTTCATGATGTGCGCCCACATCCGCCGGGCCGCGCGGAACTTGGCGACCTCTTGGAAGACGTTGTTGTGGCCGTTGAAGAAGAACGCCAGGCGCGGCGCGAACTCGTCGACGGACAGGCCGGCGTCGATCGCGGCCTGCACGTAGGCGATGCCGGAGGAGAGCGTGAAGGCGACCTCCTGCACGGCGGAGGAGCCCTTCTCGCGGAAGTGGTAGCCGGAGATCGAGATCGTGTTCCAGCGCGGCACGTGCTCGTGGCAGTACTGGAACAGGTCGGTCGTCAGCCGCATGGTGGGGACCGGCGGGTAGATGTAGTTGCCGCGCGCGATGTACTCCTTGAGGACGTCGTTCTGGGTGGTGCCGCGCAGCTCCTCGGAGGGCACGCCCTGCTCCTCGCCGACGAGCTCGTACAGCAGCAGAAGGCAGGCGGCGGGCGCGTTGATCGTCATCGACGTCGACACCTCCTCGAGCGGGATCGAGTCGAACGCGGTGCGCATGTCGTCGATCGTGTCGATCGCGACGCCCGTGCGGCCGACCTCGCCGAGGCAGCGCGGGTTGTCGGAGTCGAGCCCGAGCTGGGTGGGCAGGTCGAACGCCATCGACAGGCCGGTGGAGCCCTTCGACAGCAGGTAGCGGTAGCGAACGTTTGACTCCTTCGCGGAGGCGTAGCCGGCGTACTGGCGCATCGTCCAGGTCTGCTTGCGGTACATCTCGCGGTGCACGCCGCGCGTGTAGGGGAATGCGCCCGGCTCGCCCAGGTCGAGCTCCGCCGGCAGGTCGGCGGCGGTGTACAGCGGCTCGATCTCGATCCCCGAGTCGGTGAACCGGCGCGGGTCCTCAGGCCCGACGATCGGGGCGACGGTCAGGTGCTCTTCGGTGGCGGCCATACGCCAGATGATAAGGATCGGGTTGGGAGGGAGCTCTCGGCCTGGATGGGGGAGACGCGTGGGCCGGTCCCTCGTACAGCGTTGCCGGCGCCGGTCACCACAGCCGACGACGATCGAGAGCGTTCGATAAGGGGTATCCTGGCCCGGTGTCCACCTGCCTGGTCACCGGCGGCGCCGGGTTCCTCGGGTCGCATCTCTGCGACGAGCTGCTGGCGCGCGGGCATCGGGTGATCTGCGTCGATAACTTCGAGACGGGCTCGTTGGCCAACATCGAGCACATCCGCGACCCCGAGCGGTTCGTGCACTTGGGCATCGACATCATCGAGCCGTATTTCGTCGAGGAGCCGGTCGACTTCGTCTACCACCTCGCCTCGCCGGCCTCGCCGATCGACTACCTGCGCTTGCCGCTGCACACGCTGAAGGTGGGCTCCTACGGCACGCATCACACGCTTGGGCTCGCGAAGGCAAAGCGCGCGCGGTTCCTGATCTCTTCGACCAGCGAGGTGTACGGCGACCCGCTCGAACATCCGCAGTCGGAGACCTACTGGGGGCACGTCAACCCGGTCGGCCCGCGCGGTGTGTACGACGAGGCCAAGCGCTATGCCGAGGCGCTGACGATGGCCTATCACCGCCAGCAGGGGGTCGACACGGCGATCATGCGCATCTTCAACACGTACGGCTCGCGGATGCGCCCGCACGACGGGCGCGCGATCCCGACGTTCCTGCGCCAGGCGTTAGCCGACCGACCGATCACGGTGTTCGGCGACGGCTCGCAGACGCGCTCGTTCTGCTACGTGTCCGACCTGATTCGCGGCATGATCGCGCTCGCCGAGTCGGGCTATCACGACCCCGTGAACATCGGCAACCCCGACGAGTTCACGCTGCTCGAGCTGGCAGAGACGGTCAAGGAGCTGACCGGATCGAAGTCGCAGGTCGTCTACGAGGCGCTGCCGGTCGACGACCCCAAGCAGCGCAAGCCCGACATCTCGCGTGCGCGCGAGCTGCTCGGCTGGGAGCCGGAGGTCTCGCTGCGAGACGGGCTGCAGCGCACGATCGAGCAGTCCGGCGTCGAGCTGCTCGTCGGTTGACAGGCCTTTCCACTAAAGGGCCCACGCCAGAAGAAATGGCGGCTTGATGCGGCCGTTCCGCGGCGTCAGGCGCCACCCACGATGCTCGACGTGCCACCAGCACGCCTGCGCTCGCGTGCGGCGCCTGCCATCCGCGGCCCGACCACCTCAACCCACCATTTCTTCTGGTGTGAACCCTAATCGACCGCTACATCTGCGACCCTGAGGCGTTGTGAGCAGAGAGATGGGACCACGCTCTACGTCCGCTCCACCGATCGAAGATCGCCTGGCTCAGCCGGTCGGAGATCGGCCGGTACACCAGCAGACGCCGGCGGCCGCGCTGCGGGCCAAGTCGATCGCGGCCCGTGCCGTGTTGTCGGAGACGACCGAGCGGATGGACTCCTCGGACCGCGACATTCGCCGCAAGCGCCCGCCTGCGCTGTCGTTCCTGCTGCGCCTCGCGACCGCGCGCCGGCTCGCGCGCGTGCTGTCGCTGCTCGCCCTCGACTTCGCCGGGGTGGCGTTCGCGATCTTCACCGCGCTGGTGCTCAAGGCGGCGGTGCTCGGCAGCGTGAAGGTCACCCCGGCGCTGCACGAAACCGAACGGATCCTGCCGTTCGCCTATCTGCTCACAGCGTTGCTGTTCGCACGCTCCGGGCTGTACGCCGAGCGCGCGGTTCGGCCGGGGCTGTCGCGCATCGTCGGCTCGCTGTTCCAGGTCGCCGGGGTCGCGCTCGTGTTCGCGGTCGTCAGCGGCGAAACGTTCTCCTCCTACTACCTCTTCTACGGCTCGCTCGCGTTCGCGTTGCTGTACGTGTCCTCGCTGCGCTACGTATACGAGGGGCTGACCGGCTTCGCCCTGCGTGCCGCCGGCTACCGCCGCCGCGCCGTGCTTGTCGGCACCGGCAAGCACATTCGCGACGTCGCCCACGCGCTCGCCGACGCGCAGCATTCGCCGATCGAGGTCGTCGGCTTTCTCTCGCCGAATGCGCTCCCCGCCAACGGCCTGCGCTCGCTGGGGTCGCTGGGCGAGCTCGATCGCGTGCTCGGGAGCGAACGGATCGACGAGGTGATCATCGCCGACCCCGATTTCCCCCAGGTGGACGCGCTCGAGCTCGTCGAGCAGTGTCACCGCCGCGGCGTGCGCGTGCGGCTGGCGCCGTCGACGATGGAGATATTGATCCACCGCGCGGAGTTTGTCCCCGGCCAGTCCGTCCCGCTGTTCGAGCTCGCCCCGCCCGTGTTCGAGGGCGTCGACTTCGCGCTCAAGCGCACCTTTGACTTGATCGGCGCGAGCGTGCTGTTAGTGCTGCTCAGCCCGTTGCTGCTGGCGATCGTGCTCGCCGTACGCTTCTCCTCGCGTGGCCCGATCGTGTTCCGCTCGACTCGCCGCGGGATCGGCCAACGGCCGTTTGCGTGCTTGAAGTTCCGCACGATGCACACCGACGCCGAGCAGCGCCAGGCCGACCTCGAAGAGCTGAACGAGGCTTCCGGAGCGCTGTTCAAGATCCGCGACGATCCCCGTCTCACCCGCGTGGGACGGGTGCTGCGGCGCTTCTCGCTCGACGAGCTGCCCCAGCTACTGAACGTGGTCCGCGGCGAGATGTCGCTCGTCGGCCCGCGCCCGCTGCCCGAGCGTGACTACGAGATGCTCGAGGACTGGCATCGCAAGCGCTATCTCGTGCTGCCCGGCATCACCGGCCTGTGGCAGGTGTCGGGCCGCTCCGAGCTCGATTTCGACGACCTCGTGCATCTCGACTTCATCTACCTCGAGCGCTGGTCGCTTGCGCTCGACCTCACGATCCTGCTGAAGACGATCCCAGCGGTGCTCTCCCAGCGCGGGGCTTACTGAGCCGTAGAGCGCAGCGGCAGGACCAGACCCGTTCCGCCGCTCACCTCGCGGCGAGGCGTCTGCTGGGCCTGCCAACGCACGGACGCTCCGGTCGTGCGAGGGCGCTTTCGTACACACGCCAGGTTTCGCGTCCGACGTCCTGCCAGGTCCATGCGGGCGGGGCGTGCGGGGGCCGGGAGGCGATGGGATACATCGGACCGGATGTCTCTGCCATCGGATCGGGCGCCTCCGGGATCACGATCACGCGCTCGCGCTCGAAGCCGAGCTCGGCGATCGCCTCACGGGCGAGCGCCTCGGTGGGGACGATCACGTGGGTCGCGCGCTGCACTGCGAGATGGCGTAAGCGCAGGTGGATGCCGCCGCCGCGCAGCCGCTCGCTCAGGCGGGTGAGCGCGCTGAGCTCGTGGATCGTCACGACCATCGGGCACGGGCTGTGAAGCATCGCGCCTTGCATCCACGGTGCATGGAATACGTCGGCGCGGCGAGGGCGGTGCGTCTCGACGATCTCTCCGCGGGCTTCGCCCGTGTCGCGCAGGGCACGCAGCAGGCAGCGCGCATACCGTCCGACACTGCGCGGGTCGTTGCTGGGGCGGCTGTCGAAGGCGACCCTCATCGTGGGTCGCTCCGTGCCTTCGCATCGTCCCCGGGGAGCACGCTCAGAACATAGTCGCTCGGCGGAGGATTGTGCAGTGGTGACAGCCTGCCTGCATCGCGATCCCGCGCGATCCCTTGCGATCCGTAGCCTTGTCGGACGGCATGAGCGCGCGTGACCACTACGAAAGGTTGTGGCGGAGCATGCCTGCGGGCCTCGCTCCAAGCGACCTGCAGCTACGGCTGAAGTTTCTGCTCGTGCGCGTGCGAGCAGGTGAGCGTGTCCTCGACGTCGGCTGCGGCGAGGGGCGCTTCACGGCGGAGCTCGCCGCCGCGGGGGTCGGCGTGGTCGGGATCGACGTGGCGGAGGAGCCGCTGCGGCGCGCACGAGCAGCGCATCCCGAGGTGGACGTACAGCTCGTCGACCCTTGTGGCCCTTGGCCGCTCGCCGACGCGAGCTTCGACGCCGTGTGGGCGGGCGAGGTCATCGAGCACGTCGCCGACACCGCCGGCTGGCTGTCGGAGATACGCCGTGTGCTGCGCCCCGGCGGGCGTCTGCTGGTGAGCACCCCCAATCACAGCCGGCTCGCCGTACTCCGGCTGGCGCTGTACGCACGCGCGTTCGACGCGCACTTCGATCCCCGCTCCGATCACCTGCGTTTCTATACCCGCCGCACGCTCATTTCGCTGCTCGAGGACTTCGGTTTTCAAGAAGTCTCGACAGCTGCTGTCGCTGGGCCGCCCGGCGCGCGGCGGCTGCTGCTGACCCAGGCGGTGCGCTCGCGCTGGTAGTCCGCCGGCCGCGGGCGTTCCCAGTAGCGCACCCAGGCTCGCACGTCCGCGGCGCGTCGTCGCGCCGGGTGTGCCTTTGGCTTTCGTGCCCGGCACGACCGTCGTCGGTGCGGCTTTCGTGGGCGTCGTCGCTTCCCTCGCGCGGAGCGCCTGCACGTAGTCGCTTTGGATCGCAAGCGATTCCGGGATCCCGTCCGCGATCGCTTCCGGCGAGATCGACTCCGGGTTCAGGTAGATAGTCGCCTGCAGCTCTTTCAACGCCGCCGACGGATCGGGCGTGAGGTCGTACCGCGCCAGCGCCAGCCACGTCTGCGGGTTCGAGGGCTGCAGGTGCACAGCGCGCTGCAGCGTCGCCCGCGCGAGCGCCGGCTGCCCCGTCGCCTGCTCGACGGTCGAGAGCGTGAACAGCGCCTGTGCCGACAGGGGGTCGCGGGAAACACCCGCCTGAGCGCTCGCGAGCGCGCCTTTCGGGTCGCGGGCGAGCTGCGTGAGCGCCTGTTGCGAGGCGTCCGCCGAACGCTGTGGCTGCCATTGCGTCCAGGCGGCGAGCAGGGCCCCGACGAGCGCCGCTGCGGCGATTGCGCCGCGCACGTAGCCGACCTGCTGCAGCGAGCGCGGACGCACCAGGCCCGTGTGCGCGAGCGTCAGCGGCTCGCGACCGAAGCCGGGAGACACGCGCGTGGGGCCGAATCGGGAGACACGCCCCTGGCCGGCGTCCCCGAATCGGCCAGCGTCCCCCAATCGGTCGGCATCCCCGTTTCGACCAGCCAGCCAGCCGGCGCACAGCAGCGCGACGCATGCGTCGCCCGGCACGTACCAGGTCCAGTCGATGAACGAGTGCACGCCGAACACGACCACCAGGCACAGCATGCTGAGCATGCCAACACGCTCGGGCGTGTACGTGGCGGCTGGATCCCGCGCGTCCAGCCTACGCCACCCGGGACGCGCGTCGGCGGCGAGTGCGCTGAGCGCGGCGCGCGGCTCGCGCAAGAGGTCGGGGTGCGCGCCGGCTGACCAGCGGCCCAAGCTGAAGCGGCGGTTGAACGGGTACGTCGCGCGCCCGGCGGCGACCATCCACGCGAGCGCCAGCGCGAGCGCGAGCGCGAGGCCGATCGCGCCGAGGTCGGCGAGCGTCTGCACGGCGAACCCGTGCGCGTTTCGCACTTCGAGCGTCGCCACCGTGCGGTAGCGCAGCTGCGCTGTTTGAAAGCCCGACGCTCCCGCTCCGAGCGCCGGATGGGCGGAGAACACTTCCAGCGCCTCCTTCCAGTAGCGCGCTCGCACGCTCGCGACGGCCGTCAACCGCCCCGGCGTGTTCGGCGGCGGTTTCGCGTTGGGGTTCGTCAGCGCGTCGACCGCGTGCGAGACGCTGCCCGTCAGCCCGCGCCGGCTGTGGGCGAGCCCGCCCGCTCCGGCGATCGCGGCGAGCACGATCAGCGCCAGCAGCACCGCCCCGACCCGCTGCCGTGTCACGGGCGACGGGGGGTTGCGGCTGGTGAGAAAGCCGAACGCCAGCCCGACCAACGTGAGCGCCAACATCATCGCGAGCACGAACGCCCCGAGCTGGTGCCCGGCGGTGACACGTTCTGAAAGCGTCACGTCTTCGGCGCTCAGCCCGTGTGTTGCGAACGCCCAGGCGACCACCGCTCCAGCCAGCGCTCCCGCGGCGAGCAGCACCGCCGCGCCGCGCAGCCGCAGCGGCACGATGCAGAACCACAGCGCGAGCCCCAGCCCGAGCGCGAGCAGCGCGCCGCGCGAGTAGGCGAGCATCAGCGTGCACAGCAGCAGGCCCATCGCCGGATATGCGAGCGCGCTCAGCAGCGCGTGCCCCGACCTGCGGGAGCCGAGCCACATGCAGCAGATCGCGCCCATCGCGGCCGTCAGCCCGAGCGCGTTCCAGTACCCGTACGGTTCCTCCAGCCGCGCGTACGTGTTCACGGGCGCGAGCGCCCCCGGGAAGATCTTCGTCAGCAGCGCATACCCGCACACGACCACCGCCGCCAGCGCGAGCCCGCCGAGGATCGCCGGCCAGCGGTCGCTCGCCACGCGCGCGGTCGCGATCGCTGCGCCGAACACGCCGCTGTAGGCGAGCATCCGGCCGGCGTCCATGAAGCTGTCATCGGGCTGCACCGACCACACGACCGACAGCATGGTCAGCCCCGTGAACGCGAGCAGCAGCCCGAGCGGCCACAGCCCGTACGCGCGCCTGCCCTTTGGCGCGAGCACGATGGCGGCGGCGACGACCAGGCCCGCGCCGAGCGTCAGCGCGATCTCGGTCGTCGTCATCCCGCCTTCGAAGTTCAACCCGCCCTTGGCGTAGAACGTGATGAAGCACACGATCCCGGCCGTCAGCAGCGCCGGCCACCACAGCGCCGGGTGCTCTTCGATCGCCGGCGTGGCCGGGTCGCGCCCAGCGTGCCTGCGCTCTCGCGTCAACGGCAGCGCCACCCCCAGCGGGGGCGGGCGCTCAGCCGGCGCGGCGTGCACGGACACGGTTGCGCAGGGCGCCGGCCGCCACCAGCAGCAGGCAGGTCAGGAGAAAGGCGAGCATCGCGAGCAGCGGCGTGGGCAGCGAGCTGAGCGCGGAGGTGATGTCGACGTGCACCACCCCGGGATGGATCGCCTGCTTGCCGATCTGCACCGGCGGCGCCGCGCGGGCGTGTCCCGCGCTCGTGATCGCGCGCTGCTCGGCCGGCGTCGGCACGACCGCGGGGGCGCTCGGCCCGCCGCTCGAGCCGCTGCCGCCGCCGGGCGAGGAGCCGGCCGCGGCGAGCTGGGCTTGGCGGATCAGCGAGGAGCAGTTGGTGTACTCTTCCGTGTCGGCGTTCAGGTCCTTCAGCGCCTGTTTGTACGCATTCTGGCTGAAGCCGCTCAGCGACTGCCCATGCGTGCACCTGAGGATGATCGCTTCGCCCTGGTCCGCGCTGGCCGGCACGGCCGGCTGCAGCGCGATTGCGAGCAGCGCGCCGAGCAACAGGCCGCGGTTGCGTTTAGAACGCCTTTCAAAGGCGTTCTTGGCGTGTACGCCGGTTCGCGTCGTGCCGGGCGCCGACTTTGCGAGAAGGTGGCGTCCGCGCCTGGCGATCGGGTCGCGCCGGGCCAACCGGACGTGAATTGCGGCGATCCCTCTCATCGTCAAGCAGGGAACGTTAGCGATCCCTGCGGGAGAGGCCTACGGTGGACAGTGCCTCGGAGAACCCCTCCGCCCAGGCCTCGTAGCTGTAGGCACGTACGTCCTCCGCGCCCGCGCGGCCCAAACGCGCGCGCAGCTCGGCATCGGCGGCGAGCCGGGCCATCGCGCGCGCGAGCGCGCCGCTGTCGCCCGCGGGCACGACCAGCCCGTTGTGCCCGTCGCGCACGAGCCCGCCGACCGCGGCGCCGACCGCGTCGGTCGCGATCACCGCCAGCCCCTGGTTCATCGCCTCGTTCGTCACCAGCCCCCACGGCTCGCGAAACGTGCGCGTGGCGATCGACGGCAGCACCAGCACGTCGGCGGCGGCGTACAGATCGCGCAGCTCCTCGCGCGCGACCGAACCGAGGCAGATCGGCTCGTGCGTGTCTTCCCCCGGGCGGTTCGGCTCACGCGCGTTTCCCGCCACGCGGATTGGCCTATGCGCGTATCCCGCCGCGCCACCGGTGGGGATCCAATGGGGAGGGATCCCACACCGGCGAGGACGAGCGCGGCGGTGGGCGCTTGAAGACCCGATGCGCGCCAGGCCTCGATCAGCGTCCTCAATCCCTTTTCCCGCACAGGCCGACCTACAAACAGGAACTTCGCGCCGTCCTGCGCCGGCCATCCGGGGACACTCGGCGGCGCGCTCGCGGGAGCGCTGCTCCAGAAGGCGTTGTCCACCGCCTGTGGCGCTTCGTGCACGTTGCGCGCGCCGCGCGCCCGCACGTAGGCGCTGACGTGGGGCCCGTAGGTGACGATCGCCTCGGCGCACCGATACAGGCCCGCCCTGAGCGCCAGATAGCTTGCCGCGTGCGCTGGGCTGCGCGGGTGCGCCCACAGCGATGACCACAAGATCAGCGGCACGCCCGCCCGGCGTGCGCCCGCCCAGGCCGCCGGCAGCGCGACACGGCCGCCGGTCGAGCACACGACCGCGCGGTAGGAGCCGCTCGCAGCGAGCGCTGCCGGCTCGTGCTGGCGCACATGGCGGTGCGGGAACGGCAGCCTCTCCGGAACGCCTCGCCGCCATGCTTGGACCGCCCGCCGAACAGCGCCAACTCAATGCCCTCGCGCTCGTGCAGACGCGCGAACGCGCCGACGCGGTAGGCCGGCGCATGGCCTGTGACGAACAGAACCGGCTTCATCGCTCTTCCGGTCGCAGCGCGGCCTCGTACGCGGCGAGCGTCTGTACACCGCAGCGCTCCCACGTGAAGTGCGCGGCGACCGTCTCGCGCGCGCGCTGCCCTGCCTCGCGCAGTCTTTGCGGGTCCGACAGGAGCTCGTCGATGCGCTGGGTCAGCCGCTCGATGTCCCCCGGCGGCACGAGCACGAGGCCTTCGCCAGCGGCTGCGATCTCCTCCGGCCCGGGCTCGCCGCGACAGCCGATCGCGGGCACGCCGCCGGCCATGGCCTCGACGTAGGCCACCCCGAACGCCTCCTCGGTGGAGGGCATCGCAAACAGCGAGCATGCCCGAGCCAGAGCGACCGCTCGCTCCGGCGCCAACTGGCCGTGGAAGTCGACCCGCTCGGCGACCCCCAAGCGCGCGGCGAGCCCTTCCAGCACGATCCGCTCGGGCCCGTCGCCGACGATCGCGTAGCGCAGCGTGGGATGGCGCCCGTCCAGCACCGCCAGCGCGCGCAGCACGTCGGCGTGGCGCTTGCGCGCGACCAGATGTCCAACGGTGACGAGCGCCGGCGGCCCGTCGCGCCGCGCCGGGCGCTGCAGCGGGGGCAGATCGGCGCCGAGGTGCACCACGCGCGTCTCGCCCGCGCCGTGCTCGCGCGCGAGCTCGGCGATGCCCTGGCTGTTGGCCAGCACCAGCCGCGCGGCGCCCAGCCCTCGCGCCACCGCCTCGGCGCCCGCCGCGCTGCGCGGGGCCGTGTAGAGCACGTCGCCGCCATGCACCGACACGACCAGCGGCACGTTCCCTCCGCGCCAGCGCCCGGCGTACGGCGTCGCCCGCCGGCACCGCGTTGTGGGCGTGCACGAGGTCGAACGGGAATGACCGTCGCAGCCGTCGCAGCGCGATGCCGAGCGCCGGTGTAGCCCACGCTCCCCACCTGGCGTACGAACGCGAGCGGGGCGGTGAGACATAGGGGACGATAGGAGATCTCCAGACCGTCATGGGTCTGCTTGCGTGGCTCGCGCACGAGCCTTGCCAGCGCGCTCGCGGCTCCGCCCGCGCCGGCCGCGAGCGACGCACGCGGGGGAACGACACGGTGCAGGACCAGCACCCGCACCTCCGCGCCCGCGTCACGCGCGGCGAGCGCCTGCCGGTGGGCCCACACGCCCAGCACCGGGTCGCGGCTGCTCGGGTAGAACTCGGCTACGACGGCGACCCTCACAGGCGTCGGTGAGTCGCCAGGGTGCGTTGCGCTTCGCGCGCGCTCAAGTACGGATGCTCGGCCAGGAACGCGCGCGCCTCGGCGAGGGCCGTCTCACGCGAGTACGCGTCGGCCGCGGGCGCGGCGCGATGACCGATCGGCAGCGCGTCGAGCACGCCGCAGCGCCAACCGCGCTCGCGGGCCAGCGCGGCCCAATGGAGGTCCACCCCCAACCCATGCGCAGCGGGGGAAAAGGCAGCAGCGTGGAGAACGTGCCGCGCCCGAACGCCGTCACCGGGCCGATCTCGACGAACGCGTCTCGCGCACGAGGCTGCCCGCGCGCCGACGTGTGACCTGCCAGGCGGCGTGCGAGTTGCGGCGGTGCGCCGGCTGGGCCAGGTCGAGCGCGAAGCGCTCGCACAGCAACAGCAGCCGATCGAGGAAGCCGCGCGGCAGCTCGACGTCGTCGTCGATCACAAGCAGCCAGTCGTGGCAGTCGGCGGGGTGCGCGGCGAGCAGCCGGTTGAGGTTCTCGAACTTGCCTCTTCCCACGGGCGCGCACGTGTGCAGCTCCACGTCGTGGCGCGAGCGCTCGAGCTCGGCCCGTATCGCCGCGGCGAGCGTGCTGCGCTCGGGGCGCTCGACACCGAGCGCGAGTACCCGGCGCAGCGGCGGCTCGTGCCGCGCGGCGAGCCCTAGTCGCAGACGGCGGCCGCTGGCCAGCTCCCACGCGCTCTCCGCCTCGTCGGCCACCCTGCGCCGGATCGCGTCGAGCCCGCCGACGGTCCCGCTCTCGCCGGAGAGGAAATCGTTCGGGAAGTCGTTCGCCGTGTCGTCCGCGTCCCGTCCGTTGCCGTTGGCGGACGCCCCCAGCCCGTGACGGTCGATGGTCGGGGTGGCGTCGCACGCCTGCGATACGCGCCCCCGCCGCGCGGGGACGCCATCGCTCGAACCCTCGCGCAAACCCTCGCGCCTTCCTTCGCGCAGTCCCTCGCGCAGGCGCCCGGCGCTATGGGCGATCGTCGTCAGGCCGACCGGACAGCGGCGACGGAGCACGTGCCCGACGCACCCCGCCAGCACGATCAGCTCGCGCGCGAGCGACGGGGCCTCGCCGCGCCAGGAGTCGAACCGTCGGCTGGCCCGCCCGCGCGCGTGGGCGGCGCGCGCGAGCGATCGCAGGCGCGCGTCGTCGCCCGTACGCCGGTGGTCGACCGCGGCCCCCGCCACGTACATCACGCGCGCGTCGGGCCTTTCCGCACGTAGGCGTTCCTGCCACTCCTGCTCGTCGCCGCCGTGCTCGAGCGAGACGTCGAACGGACCCACGCGCTCGAGCGCGTCGCGGCGGATCGCCATGTTCGCTCCCCACGCGTAGCGCGCGGTCGTGTCCTCAGGGCCGAGGTCGAGCGAAGTGATCGGTGGGCCCTCCCGCCCGCAGCCGCGCGGGGGTCCCCCTTCCAGACGCGGTCTGATCGGGCCGGTGAACACCTCCACCTCAGGCTGCTCGCGGGCGGCGGCGAGCAGCGCCGCAAGCCAGCCGTCGTGGACTCGGACGTCGTCGTCGACGAACACCACCAGCTCGCCGGTCGAGCGCTCCGCCCCCGTGTTGCGCGCGACGTTCAACCCGAGCGGGCGCGGATGGGGCTCGTAGCGGGCGCTGAAACGTCCTGCAAGCTCGCGACCGGCCTCGGACGGGCCGGCGTCGTCGACCACGATCAACTCCGCGCCCGCGTCCTTCGCCTGTGGGGCAATCGACGCGAGCGCCACCTCCAGATAGGAGAGTCGCGCTCGCGTGGGGATGACGATGGAGGCAGGCAGGGTCATGGCAGGCAGTATGCGCTCGACTTGGGACGGTTCTCGCGATCGAGCCCGAGTTGCCGTGATGGTTCGACCGGGATCGGTGCCTTGAAAACAGGGCAGCAGGCTCGGCGCGCTCGGACATTCTAGGTTTGCCTAGCGATGATCCTCTTTCTGCACAACCGCTACCGCACCACCGGCGGCGAGGAGCGCGTGGTGGAGGACCTGCTGTGGCTGGTCCGCGAGCATCTGCACGAGCCGGCGGAGCTGCTCGCGCGAGACTCGGCGACGGTGGGACGGGCGGGCGCGGCGATCGGGCTGTTGCGCGGCGGCCTCGCGCCCGCGGAGGTGGGCCGCGCGGTCCGCCTCACGGGCGCGCGCGTGGTCCACGCGCACAACCTGCACCCGGCGCTCGGCTGGCGGGCGCTGGCCGCCGCGCGAGCCGCGGGCGCGCGGGTGGTGCTGCATCTGCACCAGTATCGCCTGGTATGCGCGATCGGCGTGGGCTTTACGCGCGGGGAGGAATGCACTCGCTGTCACGGGCGCGACACGCTGCCGGGAGTGCGGCTGAACTGTCGCGGCAGCCTGCCCGAGGCGGCTAGCCTACGGCGCTGCGCTCGCACTGTGGCAACGCCGCCTCGTGGCGCAGGCCGACACGGTGATCGTGCCGAGCATGTTCGCGCGCGAGCGCCTGCGCGCGCTGGGAGCGCCGTTGCCGTGGGAGCGTGTGCACGTGCTAGCCCCGCCGGTGCGTGCGCTGGCGATCCCTCCCGGCACGGCGACGACTCCGGCGCATCCCGTGGCTTCGGCGGTCTCCGCGACGGTCCCGGGTGGTTCGCCGACGCCGACGGGTGAGGAGCATGTGGCCGCGGGCGCCTACGCGCTGGTCGTCTCGCGTCTCGCGCCGGAGAAGGGAGTCGACGTCGCGATCGACGCCTGCCGGGCCGCGGGCATCGCGCTGGTCGTGGCCGGCGATGGTCCTGAGCGCGCGGCGCTCGAAGCACGCGCGCGCGTGGGAGATCGCGAGGTTCGCTTTCTCGGGCATGTCGACGACGCGCGACTGGCCGCTCTGCGCGCCGGGGCGGCGGTCGCGCTGGTGCCGTCGCGCTCGGCCGAGACGTTCGGCCTGGCCGCAGCCGAGGCGATGGCGGCCGGCCTGCCGGTGGTCGGCCAGCCGGGTGGGCGCGCTGCCCGAGCTGGTCGAGGAGCAGAGTCTGGTCCCGGCCGGTGACGCGAGCGCGCTTGCTCGGGCAATCGGCCGTCTGGCCGGCGACGCGAGTCTCCGGTGAACGGCCCTCGAGCGAGTTCGCGCCCTGTGCGGGACGGAAGCGGCGGCGGAGGGACTGATACGGGCCTACGACGTTGCTACAGCGCCAGATGCAGGCAGAGGGCCGTGAAAACGTAAGCTGCGGACCGTGGACTCACAGGCCCGCACCGCTCTGATAACCGGCGTCACCGGCCAGGACGGCTCGTTCCTGGCCGAGCTGCTGCTCGACGAAGGGCTATGAGGTCATCGGGCTCGTGCGCGGCTCGCCCGAGCGTTCGCTCGGCTGCTCCGAGCACCTGCGCGAGCGGGTGACGCTGCTATCGGGCGACCTGCTCGATCCGGCGAGCCTGCGCGCAGCGGTCGAGCAGGCGCGCCCGCGTGAGATCTACCATCTGGCTGCGCCGTCGTTCGTGCCCGCCTCCTGGGAGCGCCCGGCGGAGACCCATGCGATCGTCGGGCGCCACGGCGGCGCTGCTCGAGGCCGTGCGCGACGTCGATCCGCGATGCGCGCGTGTTCGTGTCGGCCTCGGGCGCGATCTTCGGCGAGGCGCCGGAGAGCCCCCAGACGGGAGGACACCCCCTGCCGGCCGACCACCCCATATGCGATCGCCAAGCTCGCCGCCCACCAGCTCGTGGGCGCGCTGCGCGCCCACGACGGGCTGCACGCGAGCTCGGGCATCCTCTACAACCACGAGTCCGAGCGCCGCCCCGAACGGTTCGTGACCCGCAGGGTCACCCGTGGCGCGGCGGCGATCTCGCTCGGCCTGCAGGACGAGCTCACGCTCGGTTCCCTGCAAGCGGTGCGCGACTGGTCGTTCGCGGGCGACATCGATGCGCGGCGCGTGGCTGATGCTCCAGCAGGATCGGCCCGGACGACTACGTCCTGGCCAGCGGCGTGGGGCGCACCGTCGCCGAGCTTGCGCATGTCGGCGTTCGCCTGCGTGGGTCTCGACGCCGAGCGCTACCTGCGGGTCGATCCCTCGCTGGTGCGAACCCCCGAGACGACCCCCAGCGTGGGCGACCCGCCAAGGCCCGCGCGCAGCTGGGCTGGGAGCCGCAGCGTCGGGTTCGAGGAGCTGGTCGAGCGCATGGTCCGCGCCGATCTGCGCGTGCTGCAAGCGGCCCGCGTCGCTAGCGCCAGACGCGTAGACTGCCCAGCCCGATGACCACTGTCGGCATCATCGGACTCGGCTACGTCGGCCTGCCGCTCGCCGTGGCGTTCGCGCAGGAGGGCTGCGACGTCGTCGCGGTCGATGTCGACGCGCGCAAGATCGAGGCGATCGCGGCCGGGCGAGTCCTACATCGAGGACGTTCCCTCCGAGCTGCTTGAAGAGGTCTCCGAGCGCGATCCACGCGACCACGCGCTACGCGCGGCTGGCCAAGGCCGACGCGGTGCTCGTGTGCGTCCCCACGCCGCTGACGCGCCAACCGCGAGCCCGACCTGGGGCCCTGATCGACTCCACGCGCGCGCTTGCAGAGGTGCTGCAGGCCGGCCAGCTGGTCGTGCTCGAGTCGACCACCTACCCGGGCACCACGCGCGAGCGTGTCGCGCCGCTGCTGGAGGAGTCGGGGCTCGCCGCCGGGCGCGACTTCCATCTCGCGTTCAGCCCCGAGCGCGTCGACCCGGGGCGAACCGACTTCACGCTGCGCAACACGCCGAAGGTCGTCGGTGGGCTGACCGAGGCGTGCGCCGACGCGCGCCGAAGCTGTCTATGGCCTCGTGTGCGACAACCTCGTGCGCGTCTCGAGCCCCGAGGCGGCGGAGCTGACGAAGCTGTTGGAGAACATCTTCCGCTCGGTCAACATCGCGCTCGTCAACGAGCTGGCGATGCTGACCGACCGCATGGGGATCGACATCTGGGAGGTCGTCGACGCCGCCGCGACCAAGCCGTACGGGTTCATGCGCTTCGAGCCCGGTCCCGGCATGGGCGGGCACTGTCTGCCGGTCGACCCGTTCTACCTGTCCTGGCGCGCGCGCGAGTTCGACATGGCGACCGAGTTCATCGAGCTGTCCGGCAAGGTCAACCAGCAGATGCCCTACCACTGCGTGGCGAAGGCCCAGCGTGTCCTCAACGACGCCGGCCTGGCGTCAAAGGCGCGCGGATCGCGGTGCTCGGCGTCAGCTACAAGCCCGGGGTGGGCGACATCCGCGAGTCGCCCGCGCTGAAGATCATCTCGCTGTTGAAAGACCTCGGTGCGGACGTCCGCTACCACGATCCGCACGTGCCCGTGCTGAAGGAGCGCGATCTACGCAGCCTGCCCCTCGAGGAGGCGCTCGCCGAGGCCGACCTCGCGCTGATCGTCACCGCCCACCCCGGCGTCGACCACGATCTTCTCGCCGAGCGCGTCGGCCATGTGCTCGACCTGCGCGGCGTCACACGCTCGTCGAACGCCGAGAACATCGTCAGGCTGTGAGCCCGGCGCGCACACGGATGCGCTGGATGGCGTGCACGTCGACTGTGGACCGTGGGCGGACCTTCGTGCAGCCGGCATGCGCGTATAGACCATGCTGAGCCCCGACGCGCGCGCGCCGGGGCTGCTGCTCGGCGAGAACGTCTCGATCGGCGAGGACGTCGTCTTCGGCGCTCATGTGGTCGTCCACGACGGCACGGTGCTCGGCGACGGCTGCGTGGTCGAGGATCACGCGGTGCTGGGCAAGTCTCCGCGCCTGGCGCGGTCCTCCACGGCGCTCCGCGGAGAGATCGGCGCGCTCGAGCTCGGCGCGCGCGTGACGGTGTGTTCGGGAGCGGTCGTGCTCGCCGGGGCGAGCGTCGCCGCCGAGGCGATCCTCGGCGACCAGTCGTTCGTGCGCGAGCGCTCCTCGATCGGCGCGAGCACGGTGATTGGGCGGGGGAGCGTGGTCGACAACGACGTGGTCGTGGGCGCGCGCGTGAAGGTGCAGACCGGTGTGTACCTTACCGCGTTCACGCTCGTTGAGGACGATGTGTTCGTCGGTCCCGGCGTGGTCACGACCAACGACGACACGATGTCTCGCCACGGCGCCGATACGCCGCTGGCGCGGCGCGATCCTCAGGCGCGCGTGCCGCGTCGGCGGCGGCGCGGTGCTTGCCCCGGGTGTCGAGATCGGCGAGGAGGCCTATGTCGCCGCGGGCGCCGTCGTCACGCGCGACGTGCCGCTCCGCGCGGTGGTCATGGGCGTGCCGGCGCGCGTCGTGCGCGAAGTTGGCGAGCAGGACCTGCTCGAACGCTGGCGGTGAATCTGGAACAAGGGTAGGCGGTGGTTGAGATGGTCGAGCCGGGGTGAGGTTCTCGAACCGTGAAGCCCCCCGGCAGGTCCAAGCAGCTCCCCGACGCAAAATATGTTCGGTCCAATAAATCGTGGTCCAACCGAACAAACTGGCCGGCGGCTCCCGTGGACGCCCCGCCACCTGTGGGCGTCTGACCCGCTACCTCGCGCGCACGGCCGCCACGACCTCGTCGACCTGCTCGCGCGTGAGCACCGGGCTCATCGGGATCGCGAGATGCGTGCGGGCGGCCTCTTCGGTTCCCGGTAGATCGAGGCCGGCGCCCATCCATGCGCGCATCGCCTCCTGGCGATGGATCGGCGTGCGGTAGTAGGCCTTGTGTCCGATCCCGGCCGCTGCCAGCGCGCCCTCAAGGCGCTCCGCCTGCGGGTGCCTGACCACGTACAGATGCCACGCCGGCGCTGCCCCATCCGTTGGCCTGGGCAGGTCGAGGAGCTCACCCAGCCCCGCTTGCTCGTAATATGCGCCTACGGCGCGGCGCCCGTTGGCCCAGCCGTCGAGATACGGCAGCTGCACGCGCAGCACCGCCGCCTGGAGCTCGTCCAATCGCGAGTTGTAGCCCACCTGCTCGTACGTCACCTTGTCGTGCGAGCCGTGAAATCGCAATATCCGCACCTGCTCGGCTACTCGCGCGTCGGAGGTGACGATCGCGCCGCCGTCGCCGAACCCGCCCAAGTTCTTGGACGGGAAGAACGAGAACGTCGCCGCAGTGCCGAGTGCGCCTGGACGGCTGTCCGACGAGGTCGAGCCGGCCGCCTGCGCCGCGTCCTCGAGCACTGGCACGCCCAGCGCCTCGATCTCGGCGACCGGCGCCACGTTGCCGAACAGGTGCACCGCGATCACCGCCTTCGTTCGCGGCGTCAGCGCGGCGCGCACCGTCTCGGCGGTCACGCAATACGTGTGCGGATCGATGTCGCAGAACACCGGCGTCGCGCCGGTCGCGGGGATCGCCTCGGCGGAGGCGTAAAACGTGAACGACGGGACGATCACCTCGTCGCCCGGACCCACGCCCATCGCGCGCAGCGCAATCGTGATCGCCTCCGTCCCGTTCGCCACCCCCACCGCGTGCTTGGCGCCGCAGTAGGTTGCGAACTCCGCCTCGAATGCGCTCACCTCCGGGCCGAGGACGTAGCGCTCGGAGTCGAGCACGCGGTCGATCGCCGCACGCAACTCTCCGCGCAATGGCTCAAGCCGGCGTCGACGGTATCGAACAGCGGCACGCTCACGCAGGGGGGAAGAGGAGGGGTTCAAACCCGCGCCTCGGCTTCAGCAGCTCGAGGTCGGCGCGGGTCATCAAACGGATCAGCTCCTCGAAGCTCGTCCTCGGCTTCCAGCCCAGATCGCGCTCGGCCTTCGCCGGAGTGCCGATCAGGTGGTCGACCTCGGCCGGGCGCACGAACGCGGGGTCGATCGTCACATACTTCTCGAAGTCGCCCAGCCCCGCCTCGTCGAATGCAACCTCACAGCACTCGCGCACCGAGTTCGCCTGTCCGGTCGCGATCACATAGTCCTCGGGCGTGTCGCGTTGCAGCATCAGCCACATCGCTTCCACATAATCCTTCGCATAGCCCCAATCGCGCTCCGCGTCGAGGTTTCCCAGACGCAGCTCCTTTGTCAGACCGTGCTTGATCGCGGCCGCGTGCCAGGTGATCTTGCGGGTGACGAACTCCAGCCCACGGCGCTCGGACTCGTGGTTGAAAAGTATTCCACTGGTGGCGTGCAAGTCGTATGACTCGCGATAATTAACAGTAATAAAATGACCGTACGCCTTCGCCACGCCATACGGCGAACGGGGGTAGAACGGTGTCGTCTCGGTCTGCGGGACCTCGAGCACCTTGCCGAACATCTCACTCGAGCTGGCCTGGTAAAAACGGGCCTCCGGGCAGACTTCGCGCATCGCCTCCAGCATTCTTGTCACGCCCACGCCCGTGAACTCCGCCGTCAGCGTCGGCTGGATCCACGACACCGCCACGAACGACATCGCCGCGAGGTTGTATATCTCGCTGGGGTTCGACGCGCGCAGCGTGTCCACCAGCGAGCGCTGGTCGAGCAGATCGCCCTGATGCAGCGTGATCTGCTCGCGTAAGTGCTCGATCCGCTCGAACTTCTCCGTCGACGCGCGCCGCACCATGCCGTGCACGTCGTACCCCTTCTCCAGCAGCAGTTCGGCCAGATACGACCCGTCCTGGCCGGTTATGCCCGTGATCAGCGCCGATCGTTTTCCGCTCATGTCGCGGACCCTACCGATCCCCGCGCCCGGATCCACGCGACCGTCGCCGCGATCCCCTCCTCGGCCTCGATCTGCGCCTCCCACCCCAGCAGCCTTCGCGCCTTCTCGACCGACGGGTAGCTCCGCTGCGCCTCAACCACGTCCGTAGGTAGAGGCTCCGTTGCGAACGGGCCTGGATTCTCGCCGCACGTCTCCAACACGATGCGTGCGATCTCGGCCACCGTCAGCTCGCGTGCAGCCGCGATGTTGAAATCCTCGTTGACTCGCTTCGCAGCGCCCATCGCCGCGTATCACGTGGTCCGCTCTGCGTCTGCTCGCCCGAGCCGCGCTGGGCGTCCTGCCGTCTGAGCGCCTCTCCGATCAGCCGGCACGCGTCTCGATCGCGATGCCAGGGCCATAGGCGTCGAACGGGCGGCAGATCGTGTACGTGAGCCCGTGCTCCTCGTGCGCCGCGCGGCAGCACATCTCGCCGGCCAGCATCGCGAACCCGTATGCCGACTCTGGCGTCGGGCACTCCGCCAGATACGCCTCGCTCGTCGGGAACTCCCTCGCGCGCTCGAACACCGTCCCCGACGAGACATACACGAACCGCTCCACCTTCGCTCCGGCTCGACCGCGGCGCCGATCACCGCGCTGCACGCGGCCCCGATCGCCTCCATCAGCGTGAACGGCGCGCGACTCACATCAGCGGCGACGCCCTCCTCTCCGTCGGGATCGCCGTCGCCAAATCCCGCCAGGTGAATCACGTACGCGCAGCCGTCCAGCGCCGCGCGCGCCTCTCTCGCCACGCGCAGATCGCCCTCGTGCACCTCGGCCCCCTCGCGCATCCACTGCGGCGCCGCGCGGCGATCGGAGACCCGCACCTCATACGCCGGATCGGCGAGCAGCCGTCTGACGATCGCGTCGCCGATCGCGCCGGCGGCGCCTGTGACCAGCACGCGACTCATGCCCGCCGGTGTCGCCCGCTCAGCCTGTGCCGCGCGTACTGGCGTGCGAACCCGGCCACGAACCGGGGGTTGTAGCGCGCGTAACGCGGCCACAGCCGGCGCGGCTCGCGCGAGAGCCGATACGTCCACTCCAAGCCGTTGCGCTGCATCCACGCCGGCGCCTGCGACACCAAGCCCGCGTGAAAGTCAAACGCGGCGCCCACGCCCACCAGCAGCGGCGTCCACAGCCGGGGCCGCACTCGATGCATCCACTGCTCCTGTAGCGGTTGTCCGGTGCCCACCCACACCACCTGCGCACCCGAGGCGTCGATGTCCGCCAGCAGGCGATTGTCCTCCTCCGCGGTCAGCGTGCGAAACGGCGGCGATGCCCCTCCCACGAGCCGGATGCCCGGGTAGCGCTCCCTCAACCGGCGCTCCAGCAGTTCGCGCGCCCGCGTGTCGCGGCCGCCGTACAAATACATCGGCGTTCCGTTCTTCGCTGCGCGCGCGCAAAACAAAGCCATCAGATCGGGCCCGTACACGCGGGAGGCCTCCCCGTGGCCGAGCGCTTTGAGCGCCCACACCAGCGGCTGCCCGTCGGGGACCGCCAGCGTCGCCCCGAGCGTCGCCTCCCTCGTCGCCGGTTCCTCCTGCGCTTTCATCACCAGATTGACCGCCGCGGCCGTCACGTAACCGCGGCGGTCCTCGGCGATCATCGCCTCCATCCAGTCCAGCACCTCCTCGTAGTCCGACACCGCGAGCGGAATCCCCAAGATCTCCGCGCATCGCGGAGGGGGGGGCGCCGTGGGGATGGCTGGATGGCAGGTGGATCGCGATCCGCCCAAGATACCCATGCGCGGCGAGTGGATACGCTACCCGCCGTGCCGATCGACCCCGCCTTCTGGGCTGGGCGGCGAGTGCTCCTCACCGGCCACACCGGCTTCAAGGGCGCATGGCTCTCGCTCTGGCTGCAATCGCTCGGCGCGCGCGTCACCGGCCTGTCCGCCGGCCCGCCCACACAGCCCTCGCTCTACGAGCTGGCCGAGGTCGGCGCGGAGATGGGCGAGCTCGTCTGCGACGTGCGCGACAGCGACGCGGTCGCCTTTGCGCTGCGCTCCGCTCGGCCCGAGGTCGTTCTGCACCTTGCAGCCCAGCCTCTTGTCAGGCGCTCTCTTCGCGACCCCGTCCTCACCTACGCGGTGAACGTGCTCGGCACCGTCAACCTGCTCGAGGCCGTTCGCCTGCACGGCGCGCACGTGCGCTCCGTGGTCGTGGTCACGTCGGACAAGTGCTACGCCAACCCTTCGCACGGCGTCGCGGGGGGTTGAGCGACGCTGAGCGGTGGGCCGGCGGTTCGTGGAGGACGACCCGCTCGGCGGGCACGATCCGTATTCGAGCTCCAAGGCGTGCGCCGAGCTCGTCACCGCGGCCTATCGCTCCTCGTTCTTCTCTGCCGAGGACGGCCCGCGCGTGGCGACCGCGCGCGCCGGCAACGTGATCGGCGGTGGCGATTGGGGCGAGGACCGGCTGATCGCCGACATCGTGCGTGCGGTAGACGCCGGCGAGCCGCGTGAGCGTGCGCAACCCGGCTGCGATACGCCCGTGGCAGCACGTGCTGAATCCGCTGAGCGGGTATCTGCTGCTCGCGCAAGAGCTTGCTCTCGCGGACGGTGGTGTCGCGCGTGCGCGCGACGTCGCCATGTCGGGCGAGTCGGCCGGTACGCGCAAGTTGGCGGGCGGCGAGCTGGCGCGAGCGTGGAACTTCGGGCCGCGTGCCGCGGACGCGCGCACGGTCGGCTGGATCGTCGAGCGGTTGGGCTCGCTCTGGAACGGCGCTCTGCGCTGGGAGCTCGACGAGGCGCCCAACCCGCCCGAGGCCGCCCGTCTGGAGCTGGACTCGAGCGCCGCCGAAACCGAGCTGCATTGGCAGCCGGCGTGGAATCTGCAGGACGGCCTCGAGCGGGTCGTCGCGTGGCACGAGGCACACCGCCGCGGGGAGGACATGCGGCGCACGAGTTGTGAGCAAATAGCGGAATTCGACTGAGCGGCAATTCGCCTGACTCGTAGTCTTCGTGGGCATGAGCCCGCTGACCCTGCGCCGTTACCGCGCCGAGCGTCTGCTGCGCCAGGACTTCGACGGGCTGCGCCGCGAGACGCTCGCGATCGTGCGCGAACGGCTGCGCGCGAGTGAGGTCACCCTCGATGCGAGCGATCTCGACGCTTGCTACTCGCAGGCATGGCAGGGCCTGTACGCGGCGATGATCGGCGGCGAGACGATCGCCAGCCCGCGCGGCTGGCTGGTGCTCGTGACGTTCCGCCGCGCGCTCGACGAGCATCGCACGCGCCGTCACAACCATGTCGATGACGTGTGCGACGTCCCGGCGGAACGCGACATCGCCGACGAGCTGGACGATCGCCGCCGGCTGCGCCAGCTGTTCGAGGGTCTGCGTGGCCGGTTGAGCCCGCGCGAGTGCCAGGCCGCGGCGCTGTGCTATCTGCAGGGTCTCTCCCGCGCCGAGGCGGCCGAGCGCATGGGTATCGGTGAGGCGCGCATGCGCAAGCTGATGGAGGGCCCGGGTGCGGGCCATCCCGGGGTCGCGGGCAAGGTCGGTGCGCTGCTCGACACGATCAGCGGCGGGGGCTGGTGCGAGGAGCAGGCTTCGACCATGCGCGGCCTTGCCTTCGGCGTCCTCGACCCTTCCGGCGAGCGTTACCGACTCGCGCGGGCCCACCAGCGCGAGTGCCCCGCCTGCCGCAGGTATGTACTCAGCCTGCGCGGCCTCGCCGCGGCGCTCCCCCCGGTCGCGCTCCCCTGGGCGCTTGTCGGCGTGGGCGGCGCATCAGCGGGGACGGTCGTGGGGCATGGCGCAGGGGTCGGCGCGGGTGCCGGGACGGGCGCGGGGACGGCTGCGGGGGCGGGCGCCGGCGCGGGGACCGGCACCGCGGGCGGGGCAGGCACGGGTGTCGCGGCGAGTGCCGGCGCCGGGACGGGTACCGGCGTTGCGAGCGGCGCCGCGGCGAGTGGCCTGTTCCCATCGAGCGTCGCCGGCGTAGGTGGGGCCGCCGGGGGAGCCGCCGGCGGGGGGTGGCTGCTGGCTGGAGGCTCCATCGGCGCCAAGCTCGCCGTCGGCTGTCTGCTCGCTCTGAGCGTTTCCTGCGCGGCGTTGACCTCCGGCCCCCTCTCGCTACGGCTGCACCCCTCGCACGGATCGCGTCGCCGGCATGCTCACGAGAGCGCCCTTGCTCGCGCGCGTGCACAGGGCTCCGTCTACGACACGACCGCGGTGGCGCCGCTGGCGGGGACGGTCACGCCTGACGGACTCACCGCCGGCTCGACGACCCAAGCCGCACCGCTGAGCGCGTCCTCTGCGCTCGCCGCGCGCGACGCCGCGACGCCGGCGACACGGGCTGCGCGCGAGTTCGGCCTCGAGCAGGCGATTGCGCCGCGGGCAGCGCCGGGATCGGCGGCGATCGCCGCACCGACCGCCCGGCGGGCCTCCGTCGTGCGTGACGCCTCCTCCGCCTCCTCCGCCTCGCACGCCGCCACCTCGTCGATCCAGCCGGCCGCCGTTGCAGCGAGCCGGTCATCGACGGCCGGCGGGTCAAGCGGCGAGACGCACTCGAGTGGCGAATCCAGCGGCGGGTCGGCCGCCGCGCGCGAGTTCGGGATCGGCAGCTAGCGCCACCGACGTTCAGCTCGACGCCTAGGCGCGCGGAAACGCCTTGGTCAGGTACCGCAGCGCGAGCGGGTTGCCGCGCGGGCGCAAGCGGCCGGTGGCGAGGGCGCGCCTGGGGTCGAGGCGCTCGCCGATGATGTCGACCCAGTCCTGGTATGAGGTGCGCAGGCGCAGGTCGGGGCTGAGCGCCTCGCCCGGCTCGGCCGTGCTCGAGCCGTTGTTCACGGTGAGGTGCCAGGTGTCGACGTCGGGGTCGGTGAACTCCCATTGGAACGTGGTCGGGCGGCGCAGCCCATGGTTCGGGCTGACCTGGCGGCGGATCGTGTCGAACAGCAGGGCGAGCGTCTCGGGATCGCGCTTGGACGGCCCCTCGCGCACGCCGACGATGCCGGCCTGTACGAGTGCCCGCCCGCGCTGGACGACCTCCAGCTGCGTGAGGCCCGGCGGCAGGAACGGGGGTCCCGGCAAGGTCTCCACAGGCATGCCGGCGGAGCGCAGCTTGGTGGTCATCGAGCCGATGCCCTCAACGCCGACCTCGTCGAAGGTGGAGCCGAACGTGGTGATGTAGCGCTCGTCCCAGCCCGGGGGCATCAGCACCTGGCCGGTGTAGCGGGTGACCTCGCGCAGCAGGCCGGCGACGGCCTTGGGGACCCCGACGGGGTCTTCGCGCTTGAGGTCGGCGAGCAGCTTCACGCCGAAGCCGATGTGGCGCTGCTCGTCGGCGGCGATGTTCGCCATTCCCTCGCGAAACGCGGGCAGCTGCTCGCGCCGTTCGAGGTAGCTGCAGATGAAGTGCTGGCCGGGCTGGGCGAGCGAGGCCTCGATCACGATGTGGTAGAGCGTGACGGCGGCGGCGAGCTTTGCGCGTGAGTGGTCGGCGCGCAGCTCGTCGGCCATCGTGTCGAGACGGTCGAAGATCTTGCGAAAGCCCACGGTCAGTTGGGGCTTGATCGCCTGCAGGCTGCTTGCGGTCGAGCCCGTGCCGATACCGCAGACCTCCTGCATGAAGCGCTTGAAGAACACCGCGTGACGCGCCTCGTCGACCTGCTGGGTGGTGAGGAAGTACTTCTGCTCCTCCAGCGGCGCCGCGTCGATGTAGGGGGAGAGGTTGTCGGCGACCGCGTCCTCGCCCCAGAAGAACAGGCAGTAGTTCCACAGCGCGGCCTGGCGCTCGAACTCGGTGAAATCCTCGCGCCACTGGCGGGCGTCCTCGGTGAAGTCAAGCTCGGTCGCGCTCCAGTTGCCGCGCTCCCAGCGGGCGTACAGGTCGTCGTAGGAGATCGCATCCGTCGGCAGGCTCGCCGTCGCCGCGTCGCTCGATGAGGGGATTGTCACTATCGCCATATAACGAACGTTATCGGAATAACATGCGCTCTGTCAAGTAGGATGAGAGGCGATGGAGACCGCGCGGATGACACGCGAGCAGAGCAAGGCGCACACGCGCGAGCGCCTGCTGGACGCGGCCCGCAGCGTGTTCGCCCGCGGCGGCTTTCATGGCGCCTCGGTCGAGGAGATCGCCTCGGAGGCAGGGTTCTCGACCGGCGCGCTGTACTCGAACTTCGACGGCAAGGAGGACCTGTTTCTCGCGCTGATGGAGCGGGAGATCGCCGCGCACGCGCGCGAGATCGCCGCGGCGGTGGGAACGCGCGCGTCGGTCGACGAGCGCGCCAGAGGCGGCGCGCGGCAGTGGATGACGATGATCGAGCGCGAGCCGGAACTGCTGCTGCTGTTCATGGAGTTCTGGGCCTACGGCGTGCGCGACCCCCGCGTACGCCCGAAGGTGGCGGCGCGGTTCGCGCAGGTGCGCGAGCTGCTGACGCGGCTGATCGCCGACGGCGTGCGCGAGTTCGACCTCGAGCTCGCGCTGCCGGCCGAGCAGCTCGCGGTCGCGATCGACGCGCTGGCCGACGGCATCGCCCGGCAGAAGCTCGCCGATCCGGGTGCCGTGCCGGACGAGCTGATGGGCAAGGTGCTGTCGATCCTGTTCGCCGGGGCTACGCGGCCCGCGAAGGGATAATCGGCCGCACCGCGCCCCCGCCGGGCACCCGTCGCGCCGCGCCCACCGGAACAGTGCGGGTCAGGTGGGCATACACCAGCAGCCGTTTGGCGGCGCTGAACAGCGGCGTGCACGCCGACAGGACCAGCCGCGAGTAGCCGACGTCGTCGACGGCGGCGCGCACGTCGGTGGGCGCGACCACCTGCTCGCCGATGACCGTGTAGGTGAAGTGGGCGTAGGGCATGTACAGCAGGATGTGGTTGCCGGGACGGAGCGCGTCGATGTGGCGGAACGGCGCCAGATAGGTGGTGCGATGGGCCGCGATCGCGGTCGTGCCGGGAATTCCTGGAAAGCCGGTTTCCGAGTAGATCCCGGGCCCGCTCTCCAAAGCCGAGGTGCCGGTGCCATGGACGATCACATAGCTCGCGCCGATACGCGGGATCACGATCCTCCCCACCGGGCTGCCTTCGCCCGAGCGCCGCTGCAGCTCGCGCGCGAGGAACGCGATCCGGCGGCGCTCGCCGGGCAGGCTCGCGAGCGTGCGGCGCTCCGCGGGGGACGGGGCGGCGTGTTCGAGCTTGTGCAGCGCCCCGCGCAGGTGGTCCTGTTCGAGCTTGGCGTACAGCGCGGAGAACGGCTCCTGCCAGACGAGCGTCACAACGGCGTCGGCCAACGCCAGCGCGCCGAGCGCGATCAGCAGGACCGCGAGGCCTTTGAAAGCGCGACTCGGTCGCCGACTGAGGCCGGCGACCGTTGACGCGCTCACTTCATGCCTCGATCCGCGTTGCTAACGGCCGCTGTCGCGGCCCTGGCGGCGCTGGACCGTCACGATCGAGAAGCCCATCGCGATCAGCAGCAGGCCGCCGCCGACCATCCAGCGCAGGTCGAAGCCGGTGAACGGCAGCGAGCCGGCTTTCGTCGGGGTGGTCGTCGTGGTGGGGACGTTGCTCGAGGTGGCCGGAGCCGGTTCGTTCGCCGGGGTGGTCGTCGTCGGCGTTTTGCTTGTCGGCGTTTTCGTCGATTTCGACGGCGACGTGCCGTTGGACGGCTTGGTTCCGTAGCCCGACAGCGCTTCTTTGCTCTTGCTGCCCGCCGCTACGGTCGGCACGGCGAGCGCGATCGCCAGCAACAGCGCCACCGGAAGGACCACGAGCCTGCGCGCCGCGCGGGACGATCCTCTTCTCTTCGCTTCAGTCCCTGCTGCCTGCGGCCTGCTCGAGGCCCCGACGTCGGTGCGGGTCATGCCAACCTCCCATTGATGGTCTGGTGAGCTGCGCCCCCTGAGAGGGCTTCGGTGCGTGAATTTCCCGTGGATTCTATTGACAAAACGTGATCTTTGATTCGCCGTTTTACGGCAGGAGCCTTTCGTTTTCTCCGACTACATCTATCACCGGCCGCGGTCGGCGGCGTTTCGCACAGTCGTGGAAAGGCCTCCAGGCTCGGTCGCCAGCGTTGGGGAGAGGCAGAGGCACGCGTAGTGGACCGTGAACAGGCGCCTGGCAACGGATGGGGCGAGACGGTGCAGGCCGGCGCGCAGCGCCCACTTCCCGGTGGCCGCGACGCGCGCCGACGAGGTCGCCGCGAAGAAGCGATAGACCTCCGGCGGCAGCGGATCGTCGAGCTCGCAAGCGACGTGCAGACCCGCTCGGGCGACCACCTCCCGCGCCCCGTCGCGGTCCAAGCGCTGCAGGTGCCCGACCTCGGCGGCGTGCTCGCGCTTGGCCGCGCGGCGCGCGGACAGGTTCGCCTCCAGCGGCACCTCGACGAGCACCGCTCGGCAGGCGCGCGCGACCTCGGCCAGCAGCGTCGCAGGATCGGGCACGTGCTCGAGCACGTGCGAGAGGATGCCCAGGTCATACGCGCCGTCGGCGGCCGGTAGATGCAGGCCGTCGTAGAGCTGCACCGAGTCGATCTGCGGTGATCGCTCACGCGCGATCGCGACAGCGGCCTCGGTGATCTCGACGCCGTGCAGCCGGCCGCCGAAGTCGCGGCTGCGCAGCTCGCAGAGCAGCGCGCCGTCGCCGCAGCCGACCTCGAGCGTGCTCTGCGGGAGCAGATTCGCGCGTGTGCACAGAGCGATCGCGTGGTCGGCCTTGCCGATTGCGCCGAGCGCGCGCCAGCGCGCGTATGTGTCGGCCCGGACGGGGTCTTGGGTGTAGGCGTCCTCGTAGAAACGGACCAGCTCAGTGGGGTCGGTCATGGAGGGGAACCATGAGTCGGCGCCGAAGAGCGCCCACCCCCGGGCCAAGCTGCGTACACAGGGCTCGACGGACGACTCTTTGCGGATGGCGAAGACGGCGCCACGTGACGCGCCAGCGACAGCAGGACAGGTCCGAGGCCGAGCAGGATCCACAGGCGCCAATCGTCGCCATCGGAGATGAAGAACTGGGTCACGAGCATTGCGATCGAGGCCATCAGGCTGGCCCGTGCGAGATCACCGTAGCCAGGTTGGGCGCGAGCGTCGAAGTGCCGTGCCGCGAGCCAGCTCGCGCGCAGGCTTCCCCCGATCACGAGCAGGAAGATCGCCAGCCCGACGACGCCGGTCTCGGTGAGCAACTGCAGATAGACGTTGTGCACGAGATGCGGCGTTTCGGCGAGCAGGTCGACGCGCGTGAGTTTGCCCGCCTTGAGCGTATAGCGCGACTGCAGGACCTGAAAGTTGTTTAGCCCGATGCCGACCAGCGGATGTTCGGTGAAGATCTTCCAAGCGACGGTCCAGAGATCGCTGCGACCGCTGGTGCCGCCCCCGATGTCGGTCATCCGCCCGATCGCGCTGGGATTGACGACCGCCACCACTCCCAGCCCGGCGCCGGCGGCGGCGGCGAGGCCGAGCAGCCGCTTGCGCTGGCGCGGCAGGGCCACAAGCCCTACGATCGCCGTGACGGCGAGGGCGATGAACCCGCCTCGAGACTGCGTTGCGAAGAAGCCGATCGCGACGACGACGAACGCGAGCAGCAACCCGATCCGGGCGAGCCGCCGCCGCGCGATGCTCCAGAGCCCCGCGCAGAGGAACATCGCGACAAGAAAGCCGGCGGCCTGCACGTTGGGGTCGCCACCGCCGCCGGTGAACCGTCCCTGCAGGGCAATTTCGTTGGTGCTGCTCGCGGCGGCGGAGAGCGCACCGTTGGCGATACCGAAGGCCACCGAGATCGCCGCGCCGACGATGAACGCGACGGCGATGATCGTGACGTCGCGCGAGCTGCGCAGGGTAGTGACGGCGACGACGAAAGCGAGGATCGCGATCAGCCACGTCTGTACCCCGTTGGCGGTATCGCTCGAGTTCTGCGCCCAGACCAACGACAGCGTCAGCCACAGCGCGAACAGGGTCAGCGCGAGCAGCAGCCGCGACTGCTCACGCAGCACGACGGGCCGGGCCGAGCGGGTCACGAGCGTGCCGATCCAGCCGAGGAACACGAGCACGCCCATCGAGTTCGGCCCCACGCTCAGCGCAGCGATGTCCTGTACGAACAGGACCGCCACGTATACGGCCAGCGCGATCGTCAGATCGATGAACGCGAGCGGTCCGTAGCAAGCGCCGAGGATGAGCGCAACCCCCAAGCCCAGCCGGCCATCGCCGAAGAAGCGCCCGGCGAGTAGGGCGAGGATCAGCGCCAGAGCAGCGATGACCCTGGGGGGGATCGTCGGAATCCAGCGTTCTGGGCGGGTTTGATCGACCAGCTGAGCCCTCCAGAGGGCCGGGCGCCCAGAGCTCGATACGCTGCTCATCGCTTCTCCGGGCGCTCGCTCAGGCCGGGACCGCGGTCGGCCTCCGCGAGCACCGCGTCGTACAGCGCGCGCGTGCGCTCGACCCACGGACCGGCGGTAAAATGCTCTTCGTAGTCTCGTCGCCCGGCTTCGGCGAGTGCTCGGCGGCGAGCCGGATCGGCGAGCAGGCCGCCGAGCGCCTCGGCGAGCGCTTCAACCGTCGGCGGAGCGGGAACGAGCACTCCCGTGCGACCGTCGTCGATGATCTCGGGAATGCCGCCGACGGCGGTCGCGAGCACAGGCACCGAGGTCGCGAGCGCCTCGATCAACGTCGTCGGAAAGGCGTCCATCCGCGATGGGTGCAGGCACACGTCGAGCGCGTCGAACACGTGCGTCACGTCCGTGCGGCGACCCACCAACATGACGCTGTCGCCGAGCGGCGCCGCCATGCGCTCGAGCTCTGCGGCATGGGGACCCTGCCCGGCGATCACCAGCCGCAGCCGCGGGAACCGCTCACGCAGCCGCGCGATCGCGGCGACCGCGACGTCGTGGCCCTTCTCCGGTCGCAGCGCGGACACCATCCCCACGAGCGGCGCGTCCGGCGGGACACCGAGCTCACGCCGGACGGCGCCGCCGCTGCCCGGCGCAGGGTCGACGTCGATGCCGTTGTAGATCCGCACGACCCGCTCGCCCATGTGCCAGCTCTGCTCGAGATACGCGCGCCGTGCGCTCTCTGAGACGGCGATCACGCGCGCGTCGCAGATACGTCGGCTGAGGGTGAAGATCGCGTCCTTCGCCCGCTCGGTTCCCACACGTCGCGGCACGATTTCGTGGATCGTCGAGACGGCGGGCACGCCCAGCGAGCGCGCCGCCACACAGCCGACGAGGTCGGCCGTGCCGAGGTGCGTGTGCACGACGTCGGGCCGCACGAGACGGATGTGGCGGCGCATCGCGCGCAGATGCCTGCGGCCCGGCCGTCCGCTGACGTCGAGGTCCACCGGCTCGATGCCGGCCGCGCGCAGCGGCGCGGCCGCCGGGCTGCCGTCGCGATCCTCCAGATAGGCGACACGCAGACGGATGTTCGCCTGCGGCGCGGCCGCGGCGAACTGCCCGAGCAGCATCTCGGCGCCACCCAGCGCGAGGTGGTCGATGACCGCGAGCACGTCGAGCTCGGCCTGCGCTTGGCCGACGCGCCGTGCCTTCGGTGAGGACCCGCGCACACCTGGGGCCCTTAGAACCGTCATGCTCAGACCAGGTCCAGCAGCGGCGTCAGGCCGACTCTACGCGCGTGCGCCGCGACGGCGCCTCGTCGGGCGGGACGGTGTCGTTCGCGGACGGTCCCAGCTCCGTCCCGTACGCATAGCCATAGGCGTCGTCGGTTCGCGGCGTGCTCTGCGCCACGGCGACCATGCCCACGACAGGCGCGCCGGCACGCACCAGCAGGTCGTTGGCGAGGATCAGACGGCGGCGGTCGGTATGACCGGGCCGCACGGTCAGAACCACCTGATCGCTGATCTTGGCGACCTCCAAAGACTCGCTCACCACTCCTACCGGCGCCGTGTCGATGATCACATGGCCGGCTTTCGTCTCGGCTTCGTCGAGCAGCTTGGGCAGACGTCCGAGCAGCATCGAGAACATCACCATGTCACCGCGCGGGGCGGGGAGCACGCGGACGTGCGGCAGGTCCGGGACCTTCACGAGCAGCTCGTCGAGCGATGCGTCGAGCAGACGCGCGGCGCGCGGTTGCTTCAGCCCGAGCAGTTTCGCGACATCGGGCTTGCGCAGGTCGAGGTCGATCAGGATCACCTCCTCGCCGGTCTCCGCGAAGGCGGCGGCGAGCGCTGCCGCGAGCGTCGTCTTGCCGTCGCCCGCTCCGGGACTCGTCAGCATGATCACGGGCGCCCCCGCGCGACTGGAAAGCTGAACGCGAAGCATGCGGACCTGCTCGAAAGCCGTAGGCGGAAACGCACTGGGACGCAGGACGCCGTGGTTCCTCGCGCCGCTCACCTGGGGCACGACCGCGAGCACCGGCATCGAGGACAGCGTTTCGAGCTCGTCGATGTCGCGGATGCGGCGGTTGAAGAAGTCGACCGCGAGCGCGGCGATGCTGCCGATCGCGAACCCGCCGATCAGCGACAGCAGGATGATCAGCGAATGCGAGGCGCCGGTGACCGAGCCGGTTCGCGCAAGGCCCGTGACCGCCAATGAAGGGTCCCCGCCGCTGACCTGCGCCGCGCGCAGCGCCGCGATCCGCGTCGCGAGCTGCTGCGCGAGGCTTACGTCCGCGACGCCCGTGCCCGAAGCCTGGTTCAGACGCGCGGTCAGTTCTCCGAGCTGAACGCTGATGTTGTGCTGGACGATCGTCGAGCGATAGTGCACCGCCGCTTTGGCGAACGCGTTCGCGAGCTTCGTCGCGTCCGTGGAGGAGCCCGCCTGGGCGGTGACGTTGAGAACGTCGCTCTGTCCGAGCGGCGTGACGTTGACGGCTTCCTGCACGCGCGTCGCGCTCCAACCGGCGCCCATCGCGACCGCCGCGGCCTGTGCGGCCGGTTGCGAGTCGATCAGCGCGGCGGCTGTCTGCACGGTGCGCACAGGTTCGCCCGTTTCGATCACCACGCCGGTGTCGAGGAAGTTCGCGTCGCCCTGCTCGAGCGGCGAGACGAGCACCGTCGCGCTGGCTTGGTAGTTCAAGCCGCGATGCAGGACGGTCGCCGCCGCCACCACTCCGGTCAGCAGCGTGATCGCCACGACCAACCGCCAGTTGCGACGTACGGCGCGAAAATATGGGCC
Source organism: uncultured Solirubrobacterales bacterium (assembly GCA_963784875.1). GTDB lineage: Bacteria > Actinomycetota > Thermoleophilia > Solirubrobacterales > Solirubrobacteraceae > Palsa-744. Next base: position 11,411 of record CAWATE010000001.1, on the reverse strand, counting down.
AAGCGCCGGCTCCGGCGCGTTGGTGGTCGCACCCAGGCCGGGCGTGGCATCGTCAGCCATATGCGGCCATGTTACCCGACGGTGCGGCTGCCACCGCGAGCCTACGGGGGGCGATCAACCCCGCGCCGAGGGCCTGTTTGCGGCGTCCGCCGACGTGGCGGCGGAGGTCTGGGAGGCCCTGGCTCGGCGCATGCCCGCGAGACCGAGCCGAAGCTCCCGGAACGTCCCCGGGGCCAGCAGCGCCAGCGTGGCGAGGCCACCGAGCGTGCCCAGCGCGCCGGCAAGGATCACCTCCGGGACCGCGGGCAGGCCGGACCACAGCCGCACGGCGCCCGCGGCGAGCCCGACGCCGCCCGATGCGGCCGCTCCCGGCCACATCGCGGCGAGCGTGACGGTGACCGGGATCCCCAGCACGCGCGCGGCTGCGACAGTCATCAGCGCGACCCAGAACACCACGTTGGCGGCGCGCCCCCAGGCAACGGCGGTGATCCCGAACGGCGCGAGCAGGACGATCGTCGCGACGAGGACGGGAAGCTGAATGAACGTCAGCCCGACCATCACGCGTTGGCGCCCGAGCGCCTTGAAGGCGTCGCCGAGCGCGAATCCCGCCGCCGAGATCCCCGACATCACCGAGACCGCGGCGAACACCCCGCTTGCGTCGCGCCACTTGGCTGAGAAAAGGACCTCGACGATTGGCCTGGCCTGTGCCGCCAGCCCGACCGCGAGCGGCAATGCATACAGCGACTGGTAGCGCACGAGCCGGCCGGTCGCGGCGCCGACCCCGGCGGAGTCCATGACGCGCTTGCGCGACAGCGCGGGAAACGCCACGAGCGAGACCTGATTGGCGATGTTCTCGAGCAGCAGCGACGGTAGGCGGAAAGCGACCGAATACAAACCGAGGGCGCGTTGACCGAGCACCCGCCCCACCACCGCAACGTCGGCCTGGGTGGTGATCTGGGCAAGTCCCTGCAGCAGCGACGCTCCGACCCCGTAGGGCACGATGCTCGCGGCGATCGCGCGGTTGAAGCGCAGGGTCGGGGTGAAGCCGGTGTACCACCACAGCGAGGCCGTCCACGCGGCCGTGCCCGCGAGCATGCCCCATACGAGCGATGCCGCGCCGAAGCCGACGGCCAGCAGCACGCCGACGCCGGCACGGACGATCGCGCCGACCACCTGGGTCACGATCCTCGCGCTCCAGCGAAGATCGCGCAGCAGCAGGCCGTCGTGCACGCCGCCGAGGCCGGTGAGGAAGATGTCGAGCGCCGCCAGACGGAAGAGCCCGACGTGATCGGAGGCGTGGAAGAAGCTCGCGATCAGCGGCGCCGCCAAGAAGGCGGCGAGCGTCAGCGCCACGGTCACCGCGATGTTGATCGTGAACGCCACCTCGACGCGCTCGCCGATGCCCTCTTCCTGCTCGTAGATGATCGCCTGGCCCATGCCCAGGTCGGTGGTCAGCTCGATCAGGCTGAGCACGGCCGTCACCGCCGCCACGACGCCGAACTGCGACGGCGCCAGCAGGCGGGTGAGCACCAGCAGCGACACCAGCGCGAGTCCCTTCGTCACGGCGAACGTGAAGATCGACCAGGCGATACCGGTCTTCACCGATCTCCGCAGCGAGTCCGCGCCGGCCCGTTCCTCGCGCACGGCCTACTCTCCCCGCGTGGTTGCCACGAGCGACTCAGGGCGTGGGCCCTCAGGGCGCTGGGGCGCTCGCGCCCGTGATGCCCGCGCTATCCGCCCGGGCAGGGAGCACGCCGCGCGCGCCGCGATGAGCGCCGCCGGCGCCGGATCGCGACGGTCCCAGTAGTCATAGCCCGTACGTCGCCCGAACTCTCCCAGGAAGCTCGCGATCGCGACCCCGGGAGGCGGCGCGTCTGGATCCCGCGGGTCGCGAAGCGCCGCCTTCAGCCATGAGAAGTCGCCTTTCAGATACCGCATCCGAGCCCCACAACGGTAGGAGCCGGCCGGGCGCATCGGCTCTCCGGCAGCCCACTTGTAGAGCAGCAGCGGGAAGTCGACTCCAGCCCGTACGGCGGCCTCGATCGATGCCGACAGCCGTGAGTTGATCTCCATCAGGAAAGGGCGTCCGGCGGCGTCGCGGCGGAACTCGATCTGGAGAAGCCCTCGAGTGATAGCTCGCGGATCAGGGCTTCGGCCATCGGGCCGATGTCCCCGGGCATGGGAATGCTCGTGCAGAGCACGTCGGCGCCGCCGAGCAGCGGATACACGCGATCGGCGCGCTGCGCGAAGGTCGCCCACATGACCCCGTCGGCAAACAGCACACTGACCGTTTCGCGGGTGCCCCCGAGCCACCCCTGCAGCAACGCTCCGACTTTCCCCGCGATCAGTCGCCTCACCTGCTCGATCGCATCCTCGCGAGTTCTCGCCAGCCCCGGCGCCGCCCTCCACGCCGCCGGTCCGGAGCTGACCCACGAAACGGCCGGCTTGACGACGACCGGCAGCCCGATCGCATCGAGCGCCTGCTCCGCGGATGCAAGGTCGGTGACGGTCACCCCTGGCGGGACGTTCAGCCCCAGACGCTCGGCGACGTTCAAGGTTGCGCGCTTGTCGATGGCGAGCGCCAGCGCACGCTCGGGCGCGAGCGCCAGCGTCGCCACTTCTTCCACCTGCTCACGATGCGCGCGCAGCGTGTCGATCGCCCCGTCGTGGCTCGAGATCAGCACCGGTCGCCCGATCGAGCCGCAAAGCTCGACCACGCGCTCGACGAATCCCGCCGGATCGCGCGCGAAGTCGGGGACGACCGTGCGGCTCGCGCACCATCTCGACGCGAACGTAGGCGAGCCCGGGCGCGTCTCGGCGGCGTGGACCGCCACACCGGCGCGTCCGAGCGAGCGGACGGTGGCCAGCGACTGCCGCAGCTCAGCATCGAGAACCAGCGCTGGCCTGCGGCCCTGAGCACCCTTACTCACGGCCTCACCGTATCCCACGCCCAGGCGCTCACCGGGCTATAGTCGGCATCCTTCACCGGGCTCTGAAGTGAACGAACAACTCAAGCGAACCCCCGTCGGCCGCGTCTCCAAGCGGGTTGCCGTGGCCCAGGGCATGCACCTCGGTGGTATCACCGGCGCGCTGCTGCGCATGGCGCCGTGGCGGGGCGCCGTGGTGCTCTCCTATCACCGCATCGGCGATGCGTCGAGCTCGGACACCAATCGCGCGCTGTGGACGGCCACCGCGGCGTCGTTGCACCGTCAGCTGCGGTTCCTCAGGCGGCACTTCGAGATCATCGATCCCGAGCAGCTGCTGCGGCCCGAGCTGCTCGCCGCTCGCGGGCGGCGCGTGCTGGTGAGCTTCGACGATGGCTATCGAGATCTGTACGAGGCCGCCTATCCCGTGCTCCAGGCCAACGGGGTACGCGCGACGATGTTCCTCTGCTCCGGGTTCCTCGACGGGCTCGCGAGCGCCTGGTGGGATGAGATCGCGTGGATGCTTCGCCAGGGTGCGCTTCGCCGCGGGGAACCGCCGACGCTTGCGCCGGGCCCATGGTCGACGCAGGCACTCGCGCTCGACGATGGGGGCATCGAGCGTGCGATCGATCTGGTGACGCGCAGGTACTGGGAGCTTGCGCCGGATGGGGCCGCGGAGATGATCGAGGCGCTGGGCTCCGTGACCGGTGCCGGGAGACGCCCTGCCGGCGCGGCCTCGGCGGACTGGATCACGTGGGAGATGGCACGCGAGATGAGACAGGCCGGCCACCAGATCGGCGCCCACACGGTGACCCATCCGATTCTTGCCCGGCTCGGTCATGAGCGCCAGCGCGAGGAGATAGCCGGCTCGGCCGATCGCATCGAGGCCGAGCTCGGTGAGCGTCCTCGCTGGCTCGCCTATCCCGTCGGAGTCCGAAACGCCTTCGACGAGCGCAGCCGGATCGCGGCCGCCGAAGCCGGCATCGAGCTTGCCTTCAGCAACTACGGAGGGCGAGTGACGCGCTCCAACTTCCTGGCGCACGACGTTCGTCGCGTCTCGGCGGAGACGCTCCGAACGCAGACGCTGTTCTCCGCGACGCTCGCCGTCCCCTCGCTCTTTGCCCGATAGGGTTCACGTGCCGCGGGTCACATGCCGCGCAGCGCCGACCAGGGAAGCCTGCGCGCGAGAGGGCTCGCGCGGGGCACGAGCACACGGAACAACGCCTTGCCGGCCAAAGCACGCCGACGGCACGACGGCGAAGCCGCGAACCGTTCCCACCGGTCGGCCGTCTCGGTGAATTGCGGCCTGGGAGCAAGGCGATGCATGGCGCGTAGCTGGTTGACGTGGAGGTCGTGGTAGAACGAGCTCGCCACGTTGACGGCCGGATGGGGATATAGGTCATAGCGCGACCAGTAGCCGAGGTCCCAGCGATGCAAGTTCTCGGCGAGCGTGTCGACCCCGTCCGCGAACGCCGCTCGCGCGTCGGCGTCGTCGAGGGCGACGCCGACGTCGTGGAGTCCCCACAGCGTGAAGATCGCGCCGTTGAGCACGAACGACGGCGGCTGCGTCGGGTACTCCTCCGGAAATGCCCGACCGTTCAGCTGAGCGCGGGCCCCTCCGTCAGCCGAGTCGACGCTCAGCGGCAGAAGCGCGCGGCGAGCCGCCTCGGCATAGCGGTCTATCCCGGTCTCCTGGAAGATTCGCACCAGCAGGCTGGCCGCCTCGCCCTGGGCCATCGCGGAGATCCACGGCGGCCGCAGCGCGAAAGTGTGGGCGAGCGCCTGAAGGTGCAGCAAACCACCGGTCTGCGGCCCCTCCTCCTGCTGACATTCCACCAGTGCCTCGGCGCGCTCGCGGGCGGCCTGGAGCCAAAGCTCGCCCTCACCGGCCAGGTAGCGCTCGAAGCAGCCGAGCGCCCACTGGATCGGGCCGACATACAGGGGAACCTCCCGCGACGGCCAGAGCGGCGTCCCGGCCTTGACGCGCATGTCGATGTAGTAGCCCCGCACGGTCGCCGCATCGAAGTGCTCGCCGACGGGCAGGAAGAACGACGCGGCATTGGAGAAGAAGCCGGCGGAGCTGCGCTTGGAGAGGCTCGGGGACGATGCGCTGCCGGTCATCGAGCGGCAGCGTAGCGGCTGTTCGGGTTCGCCGGTGAATATAGGATGGCGCAAGTCATGCAGCGGGTCGCGTCCACCACCCCGCCCGAGCGTGTGCGCGTGGTGACCCTGATCGACGGCTTGGGCAGCCTTGGCGGAGCGGAGCGACTCGCGCTGCTGATCGCCACGCGCCTTGACCCCGAGCGCTTCGACTCGACCATGTGCGTGAGTCGCTCACCGCCGGCGCGGGATCACGATCCGTCGGTGTCGCAAGCGCTCGAGGAGCTCACCGCGGCGCGTACGCGCTTTCTGGCGCTCGGCCGCCGCGGCAAGCTGGACGTGTGGGTCTGGGCGAAGCTCGAGCGGTTCCTGCGCCGCGAGCGCGTGCAGGTGCTCCACACACACAAGTTCGGCTCCAACGTCTGGGGGACGCTGATGGGCCGGATGGCCCGCGTCCCGGTCGTGCTTGCCCACGAGCACACATGGTCCTACGAGGGCCAGCCGCTGCGCCGCTTTCTGGATCGCGAGCTCGTGGCGCGCGGCGCCGACCGCTTCATCGCGGTCTCGCGCGAGGATCGGCGGCGCATGATCGAGGTCGAGCGGATCGACCCCGCGCGCACGCTCTTCCTCCCCAACGGCGTGCCCGCCTCGCCGCCCCCCGATGGTCATGACATACGCGAGGAGCTCGGCATTCCGCAAGACGTGCCTGTGATCGGCACGGTCGGCGTGATGCGCCCCCAGAAGGCCCATCACCTGCTGCTGCGCGCAGCCGCGCAGCTCCTCGACCGGTGGCCTGACATACAGGTGCTGTTCGCGGGAGACGGCGTCGAACGCCAGACGCTGGAGGGTCTGGCGCGCGAGCTCGGTATCCAAGGGACGGTGCGGTTCCTGGGTCATCGCACCGACGTGCCCGACATCCTGCGCGCGCTCGACGTCGCCGTCTGCTGCTCGGACTTCGAGGGCAGCCCGCTCGCGGTGATGGAGTACATGGACGCGGCGCTGCCGGTGGTTTCCACGGCCGTGGGCGGCGTGCCGGATCTGATCGAGCCGGGAGTGCATGGCCTGCTGGTGCCCGCGGGCGATCCCACAGCGCTCGCCGACGCGGTCGCGGAGTTGTTGCGGGACCCTGAGCGCGCACGCGCGATGGGAGTCCGAGGACGTGAGCGTCGGCGCAGCGAGTTCGACATCGACGTGCTCGTTCGGCGGCTGGAAGATCTCTACCGCCAGTTGCTCGCCGAGCGCAGCCGGCGCTCTCGCTGAGCGGCACGCCGACTCGTCAAAGGGCGCGCCGGCACTGCTCGGCGTCTCTGGACGTTCGTCCTAAGGCGCGGAGCAGCGGTCACGAGACGTGGGCAGAGGTCGATGCAGTCGCGAGCTTCCCCCACGGTTACGGAGATCTGGTCCTCGATGTTGCATGACGCAAACCGTCTTTCGTTGCGCTCGCTCTCAGCGCGACGCGCGCTTTTCGCAGTCCTGCTCCTCGTGCTATGCCTGGCGAGCATGTCAGTCACCGCCCAGGCAACGGTTCTCTGGGCCGCGAGCCCGGTGAAGCCGGCGGCTGAAGACTGGGCCAACGTGGCGGCGGAATCCGGACGCATCACGACCGTGCCCTTCGCTTCGATGCCAGGTGGTAGGGCGTACCGAGTCGAAATCCGCGAAGGGGATAACCCGGGCGGCTACGGCGAGCGCTCCGAACTGGCGATGGGCAACCCCGAAAGGGCCGCGGTGCCCGTCTTCCACGAAGGCGACGACGTTTGGATCGCTTTCCAGTTCAGGATGCAATCGCCGTATCCGGTCGGCGAAGACCACAACGCTTGGAACTTGATCTTCCAGTTGCACCAGGCGGGCGGTTCTTCCCCACCTCCGTTTGAGATCAACGTCGAACGAAACCGGTTCATCGCCTCGCACCGTCCCAGCGAAGCTCAGACGGGTGGGGAAGTCGGATCGTGGCCGGCGGAAGTGGACAAGTGGAGCAAGTTCCTGCTGCACGTGAAGTTCTCATCCAACGCCGCGGTCGGGTCGGTCGAAATGTTCGGCGAACTCAACGAAGACAAAAGCGGCATGGTCGCGTTGCTGGCCAATACGAAAATGCCGACGATCTTCAAGCAGGCCGGGGTCCCGGTGGCGACCCACGCGCGGATCGGCACATATCGCGGCGATTGGGCTCCCCGTCCCACCGCGGTGACTTACTACGCGGGCTTCACGGTCGCCGCCGAACGCGCTTCAGCCGAAACAGGCGCATTTGACTCGGGCGAATCGCCGGGTCAGCCCGGCAGCGTACTGACCGGCGTGCGGCCGCCGATCGCATCTATCGCCAAGACGCCCGTCGCCGGCGCGTCGGGCGGCAAATCCCCGCTGACCCAGCCGCCGTCGAAGGCGCTCGGTTCCGGGCGGGGGTCGCGGCGTGGTTCGGGCGTCCTTCACTCAGCCGCGCTCGGGTCGCGCGGGCCGCTGCCGCGCCGCCCGGCGCCGCGCGTTTGGCTGCGACTACGAAAGCGGGTCGCGAGGGCGGCCGTCGCCCGACGAACGCGCATGGCGTCGATCGTCGGTGGGATCGCCTCCTCGTCCAAGCTCGCCGGCCGGCGGGTCCTGGTCGAGGTCTACCGAAACCATGCGTGGCGTGTGCTTGGCGTCGCGACCGTCGATCGACGCGATCGCTTCGCGCTCTTGAAGCAGCTCCCCCCCGGCGCGAGAGAGTTGCGAGCGTACGTTGTCGACGTCGGCCATTCGCGAGTCATCAGGACCTCGGGCCGATAGCCGGCCGCGGGGGAGCCGGCCGCCGGTGAGCTGGTCGCCGGTGAGCGCAACTACAATGTCGCCCCGTGAGCGTGCAGGCTGATGGGTACTGAGGTGGTGGCGCCTGAGAGCGAGGCGCTCGAGTCGCGCGTGGAACGCGAGAAGAGCTTCTACAACGAGAAGGGCGCGACCTCCTATCACACCATCCGCCGCTGGATCTGGCGGGCGCTCGGCGAGTTCGCGACGCAACGCGGACATCGTCGACTTCTACGATCCCGCCGGCAAGGTCGTGCTCGACTACGGTTGCGGTCCGGGGTACCTGACCAGGTACCTGTTCGACCAGGGCGCGCTGCGGGTCACGGGCATCGACGTCTCGGAGGGGGAGATCGAGCAGGCGCGCGTGCGCGCCACCGAAGAAGGCTTCGACGGTCGCAGCGAGTTCCTGGTCGCCGATGCGCACGCGACCGGGCTGCCCGAGGATTCGTTTGACGTGATCGTCGGCGAGAGCATCCTGCACCACCTCGATCTGCGCGTCGCGTTGGAGGAGATCAGGCGCATCCTGCGACCCGGCGGCCGCGCAGTCTTCCTGGAGCCGCTGTGGCACAACCCGATCCTGCGCCTGGGCCGCGCGCTGACCCCCACAGCGCGCACTCCCGACGAGCATCCGCTGACGACGCGCGACTGGGAGCTGTGTGCATCCATCTTCGACAACTTCCACCATCACGAGCGCGAGTTCCTCACGATCCCGCTGATGCCGTTGAACCTGATCCTGCCCGTCAGCGTTCAGCGGCGGATGGCCGGTCGGCTGGGCGAGCTCGACGACCGCGTGCTCGACCGGCTCGCGGCCACGCGGAAATACGCGCGGATCACGTTCCTCGTGCTCGAATAGCGTTCACCGCATCCCACGTGGGGGAGTCGCGCAGGCGGCGGACGAGCGGCGAGACCTTCAGGCGAAAGCGAAGATCGTCGTCCACGCGATAGACGCCGATGCGGGGCCACTGGAGGGGTTCGCGGGAACACGTGCGCGCGGGGAGCGCGGCGGCGGCGGTGTAGCCTGCGCGGGCGGTCGCCGCGACGACGCCCCCATCGACGTCGCCATACGGGTATGCGAGCGAGGCGCACGAGCGGTCGAGGTGCTGCTCGCAGACGGCTTTCGACCGCACGAGCTCGTCGACGAGCGTGGCATGCTCGACCTGCGTGAGGTGTGGGTGCGAGCTCGTGTGCGAGCCGATCTCCCAGCCGGCCGCGGCGAGTGCGCGCAGCTCCGTCCACGACATCGGCGTCAGCTCTCGCTCGTGCGGGCCGCCGTGCCAGCGATCGATCCCCGGCCAGCGCATCGGTTGCTCTGAGCCGATGAAATCGGTGGGCGCGAACACGGTGCCCGCGATGCCGTAGCGGTCGAGAATCGGTTGTGCGAGCTCCAGCACAGAACGGTAGGCATCGTCGAATGTCACGGCCATGACGCGTCCGCGTGTGGCGGGGCCGACGGCCTGGGAGAAAGTCATGCCGCGGTAGCCGCGCTTCACGAGCATCGCGATCTGGCGTTCGAAACGCTCAGGCGTCGTCGACATGTCGGCCTCCCATGTCGGGCTGAGGGCGTGATAGCAGAGCACGATCACGTCGGTCATGGCAGCGGAGGGGCTGTGGGCACGACCGGTACCATGACGATCTTCCCGGACCGATGCGCCTGCTCAGAACCACTTTCCTCAACGGAGGCGGCCGATTTCTTGAAAGAGGTTTCTGCCGATCGCGCGGACCGTGTCGATGTCTCGGCGCTGATCCCGGTCCTGAACGAGGAACCCATATTCGTGAGACGGTCGCCGCGATGCAGGCGCAGCGCTACGCCGGCACGTTCGAGTTGCTGTTCGCCGACGGTGGCTCGGAAGATCGCACGCGCGCGATCCTGGAAGAGCTGGCCGCGGAGGATCCGCGGATCCGCGTGCTCGAGAACCCGCGGCGGGGAACGCCGAGCGGGCTCAACGTCTGCCTGCGCGAGGCACGCGGCGAGTTCGTCGCGCGCATGGACGCCCACACCTACTACGCGGATCGCTACCTCGCCGCCGGCGTCGAGCGGCTGCGACGCGGCGACACCGACTGGGTCAGTGGGCCGGCGGTGCCGCGCCCTACCGGGGCGGTCTCGCGTGCTGTCGCGCGCGCTCTCTCATCCTGGCTCGGCCGGGGTGGCTCGCGCAAGTGGGCGAGCACGGCACGGCTGCTGAGGAGCGCGAGCTGGACACCGGGGTGTTCGGGGGCGTGTGGCGCCGCGCGGTGGTGCTCGAGGTTGGGGGCTGGGACGAGCGCTGGCCGATCAATCAGGACTCAGAGATGGCGGCGCGCTTCCTTGCGCGCGGCGCGCGCTTGGTTTGCCTGCCGGAGATGGCCGGCCACTACCTGCTGCGCGACTCGCTCGGAGCGCTCGCGCGGCAGTACTTTCGCTACGGCTTCTATCGCGCGCGCACGTTCCGCCGTCACCCTCAGAGCATGCGCCGCTCGCACCTGATCGCCCCCGCTGGCCGCTTCGCTCGTGACCGCCGCCGTCGGTCCCCGACCGCTGCGACGGGCGTCGCGCGCCCGCTGGGCGCCTATCTCCTGGCGGTGCTCGCCACCGGCGCGAGCGCGATCTTCGCGAAACGGCGAGCGCCCACGGGAGGGAGCGCTGTTGAGCGTCGTCCTGGGAGTGATGCACTTCGGGTGGGGCTTCGGCACGCTGGCCGGGCGTTTTCGCTTCGGGCCGCCGCTGCAAGCGCTCGCCCAGCTGCGCGGGCTTCACGTGTGGGACGCCGGGCGTGGAGAGACGTTCTCGAGCACGTCTACGCGCCGTCGCTGCACGGCGGGGACGTTTGAAGGTGCGTCTCGCCGTGTACACCGACTACGAGTACCGCTCCGACGGCGAGCGGTTGCTACGGACAGCGGGCGTTCGTGGTGTTCCTCGAAGCTCTGCGCCAGCACGTGGAGCGCTTGGTGCTCGTCGGGCGTCTCGATCCGCAGCCGGGGACGCTCTCACTATCCGCTGCACCCCGACACCGGAGCTGCTCGGCCTGCCCCACTACGAGAGCCTGGCGCACCCGCTCGCCGGTCGCGCGCTCGCTGCTCGTGTCCGTCGTGCGCTTCTGGCGCCTGCTCGACGACGTCGACGCGGTCTGGGTGCTCGGCCCGTATCCGCATTCGGTGCTGCTCGCCGTGCTCACCGCGTTGCGTCGCAAGCGCCTGGTGCTCGGCGTGCGCCAGGACATGCCGCTGTACGTGCGCAGCCGCCGCCCGGACCGCCGCTGGATGCACTTCGGCGCCGATGTGCTGGAGGGGATCTGGATCGAGTCGGCTTCCTCTTGCGGATTGGCGCTTGAAGTAGTTCTGAACGTCTGGTCCCCGATTTGATCCTTGGGGCTGATCCTGAAGTCCGGTGTAGAACCCGTTCACATCCGGGTGAGTGAACAGGTAGGCCGAGAGCGACGTCGCAACGCCTGCTGCGACGCTGGCCACATTCGGCTGCTGAGCAGTTGGGTGGCCGAGGCGTCGGATCAGCTGCGGCAATTCCCGCGGCGCTGGATAGCAGCGTGCCGGCAATCGCCCCGGCACCCACAACACGGACAACCACCCGACGTGACATGAACTCCGGGAGGGACATCACTGGCTCCTTTGTGCGGCAACCGA